>NZ_JACOGA010000040.1 GCF_014284175.1 Affinundibacterium flavidum | reverse complement strand
CCTTACAACCGAATGCCCCGCCCGCGATCTTCCGCACCCTCTGGAACGGCCGTCACGCCTTCCAGGACAGCGACACCAGCGGCAACACCCTAAGCCGCTATGAAAACGACGGACGCCACACCGTCAGCCTGTGGAGCAAAAGCGACGGCAGCCAAGCCCTCCACCACGACGCCCTAGGCAGCATCACCGCTACTACGGACACCAGCGGCCAGCTCAAAAGCGAAACCGTCTACGACGCCTTCGGCAACATCGTCAGCCAAAGCGGACAAAGCGCCAATAAGTTCGGCTACACCGGCCACCAGATGGATCAAGAGACGGGACTGATCTATTTCCAAGCCCGCTACTACGACCCACAAACAGGCCGCTTCATCACCCAAGATCCGTATGAGGGTGACTGGAACACACCACTGTCTTTGCATCACTATTTGTATGCTTATGGGAATCCGACGACTTATGTGGATTTGCATGGGTACGCAAATAGTATTGCGGGCTACTTCGAACAGAAGCGGCGCGAAACGCAAGAAGCCAACGGTCAAGTGGTAGGTGCGGTAGTAGGTGGTGTTGTAGGGATAGGTAAAGCCATCTATGCGACTGGAAAATTTGTTGTTTATGATGCAATACCGGCAATGGCGGGTAATGAGAATGCTAAAGCTAGGATGGATGAAAATGGCAAAGCTGTAGCGACACTTCTCCTCCAACCGCAAGTCGTTTGGGCAGCAATGAAACAGCAAGTCGCCCAAGCCGATGTTGAAGCGGCTCAAAAAGAACAGAACGGAAATTATTCCGGTGCTGCTTTTTCTCGCGCATACGCACGATTTGAAATTGCGGCACCGATTGTTGCAGGTATTGCTTCAGGGAGAGTTCCTACGCTTTCGAAAGCTCTTGGAGTAAGTGGAGAACGAATTAATTTCCCAATTAATCGGGCTGTGGAGAACGCGCCTCCGTTGCCAAAGTCTGAGGTTGTTGTCCCTGAGATCGTAACGACTGCGGAGCCAGTAAGTAGACCGGGTACGACGATTGCAAAGCCTGCCCGAGATGCTGCGCCCAAAAATCAGTCTGTAGAGCCGGATGTTAGCGATGTACGTTTTACCCGAATTGATAGAAAGAGTGTTCGCAGTACCGATTACCCTACCCGAGAACGTAAGGCGACAACTAAGAGGCTTGAAGAGGGAGCGACCGGATCGGATGGTGTTATTCGTTGTCAAGGCCAAAATTGCAAAGTACAAGGAGGCAGAGAATTAGCGCCGGGTGAAGGTACGCCACAACATATTCCTAGTTTGGTCGATACGCACAATAGGATTGGTTACGACACCAACCAACGCATACGGAATGACCTATATAATGAGACAGCAAAAGAATTACATTGTTTAGATTGTCAGCATGGAGAGGGCGGATCCACAACAGCACGTTATCGTAGAGACGTGGGGCCAAACTATGAGGCAAGACAATCGCGTCAGAAAACAAAGAAAAGGGAGGAGAAATCTAATGAATGATGATGGTGCACTTGCTTTTGATGTGCGAAGGACAGTTCTACTTGCATCATATATCCAGGCATGGGGGATGCCGCATTCTCGAACCATTTCAGAAAAAGGGAATCACCGTGTCGAAGTTTATTTTTTTCCATCAAAAGATGATGACGTGATCAATCGATATGCAACGATTGGCTTATCTGGACACGTTTCGGATACTGGGAAAGTCTTAGATTGGGAACTTTTTATGGCTGTGCCAAGTGATAATGCAGGTGCAACTATAGATGAAATTATCTTTTTTATACTTGATGTTATGGCGTTCTCACAGCGTAAAGACGTACCATTCAAAATAGGAATGGCTTTTGCAGAGTCACCTTTGATGCCTCAGCAATGGCGCTCAAGGGCATTTTTAATTGATGAGCCAAGGGCTGAACCAGAATCGCTTTCTGAAATAAAACTTGGTTCTGAAGTTGTGAAGCTTTTTTGGATAATTCCTATTTATAAGAATGAATATGAAGCAATTAGAGACGGCGGTATAGAAAAGTTTGATAAAGGAGAAGCTGCATCAAGTTGGAGTCCAGCAGATCCATCAAGACCTTCGTTTTTAAATGATTAAGGGCCGTAATCACCACTACCGAGCCCGCAGGCACAGCCAGCACCAACGCGGTCGCTAAAACCTACACCTACAACGGTCGCAACCAACTCACCGCCATTACCGACACAGCAACGGCACCAGTAGCAACATGCGCTACGACGCCGCGCTGCGCATGCAACAAGTGACACACGCCAAAGGCAACATCATCCATGCGCGCACCGACTATGTGTTCGACCAAAACGGCAATCGTACCAAAGAAACCATCAACCGCAACGCCGCCGCACAGGTTACCAACTACAGCTACGACAAAGCCGACCGCCTAACCCAAACCGAAGTCATCGACGTCAACCAAACTGTCACCACCGCTTATACCTTAGATGGCGTCGCCAATCGCACCAAAGAAATCATCAGCACCAAACCAGCAGGCACAGCCAGCACAGGCAGCGCAAGCAGCCCAACAAGCATCACCAAAACTTACACCTACGACGGTCGCAACCAACTCACCGCCATCACCGACACAGCCGCAGGCAACACCACATTAAGCTACGACAACCAAGGCAACCTCAGCCAAAAGACCCAAGGCGGTGATAGTACGTACTACAGCTACAACGCCAGAGACAACCTGATCAGCGTTCGCAAAAACAATACGGTGCTTGGTAACTACAGCAATAACCACCTAGGCCTGCGTGTCGAAAAAGAAGCCAAAGACCCCTTACAACCGAATGCCCCGCCCGCGATCTTCCGCACCCTCTGGAACGGCCGTCACGCCTTCCAGGACAGCGACACCAGCGGCAACACCCTAAGCCGCT
>NZ_JACOGA010000004.1 GCF_014284175.1 Affinundibacterium flavidum | reverse complement strand
TTTAACCAAAGGGTGCGCACGGCATCCAGTTGCTCGTTTCTGATATGCCTATCAAAAACTGTTAAAACATCGAGTCCGTGAAAATACCGACTCTTCATTCATAATACAAGGGTGCGCCATGCGCACCGAAGCCTAGGTCAACGTGTGTGGTGCGCACGGCGCACCTTACGCGATGAAACTCTGGTTAGTGCAAATTTGCGTAGGTAAATGACAAACAAAAAAAGACGAAAAAAGGCGACAAAATTTTGTCGCCTTTTTAACTTGCCTGAAAAATTTCTTCATCAGTTGATAAAATTCACCCGGCGTCCATTCACATTACGCTGTGCCGGATTGCCATACACATTCACGCTACCAGATCCATTACTTTGCGCGTTGACGTTTTGTGAAACAGCTGCCGTCACTGAGCCTGAACCATAACTATTTAAATCGGCGCTCAAGCTCTTCACTGCGGAGAGATCTGCCGAGCCAGAACCGTGAGTCTGTGCTACCAGATTGCGCACGTTACCGCTCGCATGGACTGAACCGGAGCCATTCACGGTGATTGCCAATTCATTGCCGTTCACGGCGCCCAGATTCAAAGAGCCAGAACCTTGCAAGTTGACTTTTGCATCCTTACTCATCAAACCCAATGCATTGATGCTGCCAGAGCCAGTATTCACGATGTCGATGCGACTCACGTTACCATCCAAATTCACGCTGCGTGAACCGTAGTTGCGTACGCTCAAATTCCCGCCGTTCAAGCCATTCACCATCAAACGACCCGAGCCATTAGAAGTAATCTCCGTCACGGCTGGCACTGTGTACACCACGCGAATAGGATTGTTGCTATTGAATTTTTCGTCTATCCAAATTTTTTGTGTATCACCACTCACCTGCGTTTGCACCAGATTAAGTAAATTACTATCGCCAATAATTTCTAATCCAGGCGCAGCACCGACTCTGACTTCGACTTGCATAGGGCCACTGACACTTAAGGCGGCTAAGCCATTCACTTGACGCTTATCACTTGTGACATCGCCATTTCCCTTAATTGCATTGCTACTCCAGGCAGTTTCAAAGCGAGCATCATTACCGTCTGGAGCGATGATGATAGCGCAGCCAGAGAAAGCCAAAATTGAACAAAGTGCAAAAATAGTACGCATGGTAGGTCTTCCTAATTAAGTTAATCGTATGCAGAAATTGCGTTGAGGAGTGCACTGTATCGAAACCGTCATCTTGTCTCCATAGCAAAGCGATGAACTGTTGAGTCGAGGGCTTGAACTGCGAAAATATGAACCCTAAGGGAAAACCCCATTGCGGTTATCCACAATAGACGCTGCCCGCGCCACTCTTGATAATGGGCACAAGGATAGTTCGCTCATACGCCATATTCATGTAACGGATCATCCAGTTTCGCCATTGCTATCAGAGCTGTCATAGCAGTCTTAGCTACCTTAGCTGCAATGGTCAAAAAATTATCAGGAGACAAACATGAAACGCTTTACCGGACATCTTTACTTTTGGGTTTTACTCGCCATTTTTTGTGGCGGTCTATTTGGTTTTCTCGATGCGACCAATGCCGTCAAACTAAAACCGCTTGGCGATGGTTTTATCGCTCTGGTCAAGATGCTGATCAGTCCCGTGATTTTCTGCACCGTGGTATTGGGTATCGCGGGTGCCGGCGATATGAAAAAAGTCGGTCGCGTTGGCGGCAAAGCCTTAATCTATTTTGAAGTGGTTTCGACGCTCGCTCTAGCCATAGGCTTAATCGTCGTCAATCTGATACGCCCTGGTGCGGGTTTCAATGTTGACCCTGCCACACTCGATGCGAAAGCGGTGGCAACTTATGCCAAAGCTGCACATGACCAAAGTACAGTCGACTTTTTACTCCACATTATTCCTAAAACCTTCACCGATGCCTTCACGGGTTCTGGCGATTTATTACAAGTTTTATTGGTTGCTGTCTTGTTCGGTTACGCCATGATGCGCATGGGTAAAACTGGCAAGGCTGTACATTTATTCATAGAAGAAGCCTCGCATATTTTCTTTGGCATGATGAATGTGATCATGAAATTAGCACCAATCGGTGCTGGCGCGGCGATGGCTTTCACCATCGGCAAGTACGGCCTCGCTTCCTTAAAACCTTTAGCCGCGTTGATGGGTAGTTTCTATCTAACCTGTATCTTGTTCATCATCATCGTGCTCGGTTCTATCGCCAAGCTAGTCGGTTTTAATATCTTCCGCTTCATTGTCTACATCAAAGAAGAATTGCTGACGGTATTGGGCACGTCGTCTTCAGAATCTGCCTTAGTACCTTTGATGAATAAACTGGAAAAAATGGGTTGCTCAAAATCCGTGGTTGGCTTGGTCGTTCCATCCGGTTACTCCTTCAATCTGGACGGCACCAATATCTACATGACGATGGCGGCTTTATTCGTAGCACAAGCATTAAACATCGAACTCACTCTGACGCAACAACTCACCATGCTAGGGGTCGCCATGCTGACGTCCAAAGGTGCATCTGGCGTGACCGGTGCAGGATTCATCACCCTCGCAGCAACTTTGGCGGTTGTGCCAACAATTCCTGTCGCAGGTTTGGCGCTCATCCTCGGCATCGACCGCTTCATGTCAGAAGCCCGCGCCCTCACCAACTTCATCGGTAACGGCATCGCGACGGTCGTGGTATCGCATTGGGAAGGTGAATTGCAGCATGATGTTATGCATAGAGAGTTGGGGAAACCGAGTACGGTAGCAGCTACACCTGAAAACCCTGTGCTCGCAGATAAATTGCCAGTGTAAATCTTCCGGCAAACGTGCCACATAAATCAAGCAATAGCTATTTAATTGCCTTATTTATGTGGCTTTATTTTATTAAGACATTCAAGAAATCTCATTAATTGACTCATATAATTGACAAAATTAAATGCTTTGCCTATGATATAAGTCACCATGGTAAAAAAATCTCTCACTCTTTATCCAAATCAAACCACTCAGATGGTGGCATTGGGTGAACGCATTCGTCTTGCCCGACTACGGCGTAAGCTCACTACAAGCTTGTTCGCTGAGCGTATGGGTGTTTCAAGAGAAACCCTGCGTCGAGTTGAAAATGGTGATCCTACAGTGGCATTTGGCTCGTATCTGAGTGCACTACAAACTTTAGGTTTAGCAAACGATATCGATCATCTGGCAAATGAAGATGTATTGGGGCGCAAACTACAGGATGCAAGCTTGGCTACAAAATCTAAGCGAAACAGCATCAGCTCAACGTTAAAACTACCACGCAAAACTGGCGTGACTGAGAATACTTTTCAGGTAAATGCGCCATCGTTAATCAATCAGGTCATGGCGAAATATAAAAATAAGCCCCCATCAGACAAACAGGGGTAAACATGGCACGTCCGTCTACTCTTGTAAAAGTCTGGTTAGATGATATTGGCTTCATACAGCCAGTATTGATAGGAGAGTTGCGGATTTCTGATCGCAATGAAGCGCCGGCCTCATTTAGTTATGAAAGCACATGGCTGCAGCATAAAGATGCCTATGCGATTGATCCTTATCTCCCACTAGTCAATGGACATCAATATCCAGTACGCGGCACACTCGCAGGCATCTTTCGGGATTCTGCACCAGATCGATGGGGCCGCGTCTTGATAGAACGTCGAGAATCTTTAAGCGCTATCAAAGAAAATAGAACCAGCAAGACATTATTTGATATTGATTTTTTACTCGCTGTACAAGATACCTCTCGTATGGGCGGTTTACAATTTCAGAACAATCAAGGCCACTTTATTGCCGCCGCAGAATTTGCCGTTCCACCTGTCAGTCAACTACGTGAATTACAAGCATTGGCAACACGGATACAAGAAGTTGGGATTGAATTTTTACCAGAATACGAGCAATGGCTGGCGATGCTGATGGCACCAGGCTCATCGCTCGGTGGAGCGCGACCAAAAGCCAATTTTCAAAACATCGATGGTAGCTTGTGGATCGCCAAGTTTCCCGCACAGGAAGATCGCTACGACATAGGAAAATGGGAATATCTGGCACACCATCTGGCAAAAAAGGCTGGCATTCACGTTCCCAATGCCCAAGTCGAACAACTCAATTCCCATTACCACACCTTCTGCGTGCAACGGTTTGACAGACTTAATCATCGACGCCGCATGTATGCCTCTGCCATGACCATGACGGGCAAACAAGATGGTGAATCCGGCAGCTATTTAGACATCGCTCAAGTCCTCACAGAACATGGATCACGCGGCTTTATCGAAACCGATTTAGCGCAACTATTTAGACGACTCTTGTTTAATGTCACCATCGGAAACAGAGACGATCATCTGCGCAATCACGGCTTCTTGAGAGACGATTCAGGCTGGCGACTCGCTCCTGCCTTCGATGTGAATCCTAATCCAGCAAAGCGCGAACACAGCTTGCATCTAGGCATCGCAACGACACCTGAGAATGCGCTAGAGGCAGTTATTTCTACCTATGAATTTTACCGCCTGAACGAACAACAAGCGGCGATCATTCTTGATGAAGTGCTCGGTGCGGTGCAGACTTGGCGGGAAGAAGCGAAGAGTTTGCAAATAACAGCGGCTGAAATTAAACGTATGGAATCTGTGTTTAAGATTTAAGTGGATAGTTAAGAGAATGCGATGCTGAGCTTAACCTATGCTTTGATTTTCCCTTTCAGAACGTTGTTTTTTGATTTTCAACACGTCGTCTATAGAAATAAAACTTACCTCTCGGTAACTCGCCTACTAATTCTATGTATGATTTATAAAAAATAAAATATTGCTAAAAGAAGCAGACAAACCTAAAAAATTGAGAAAAATCTATGGCGACGAAAACCAATAAGAAAACTGTATCTGAAGTAAGCAAAAAGATATTAAATAGAATTCAACTCACTTCGATAAATTTTTCTGAAATTCCATTTAGGAAATTAGGAAGTTTAAAAATTAATATTGCTCCTAGATTTACTTTGATTGCTGGTCGAAATGGCGTAGGTAAATCGACTTTACTCGGACTTATCGCTAACGCGTCAGGAATCACTAGAGGTCAAAATTTCACATTTTTTGGCAAGCTTCCGCAAGGTAATTTGCACGAGATAATTCATCTATCAATGGAAAATGATTACGTTGAAAATGAAGCCGAGAAACCAAACGTGTTCTTAGCATATGTTGCAAATGACACTCCTGTAGTAAAGAAGTGCAATATAACTTTGAGAAAGGGAAGTGGTCTTCGTATAGTTCCTAGAAATGAACCTAAAACCGAAATAGTTGCAGGTGATATCGTTATAAAAGCAGCAGGTAAGGTACCGCTACCAACTATTTACTTAGGAATGATTCGAATGATGCCTGTCGGTGAAACCGAACCTGGAACGCTGGAAAGTAGTGCTTTCACGACTGAGCATATTGCCGACGCTATGTTTATAGACGAATTTACAAAACGAATAATCCATACAGGCTCTTCAAGTGAACAACCAGAAATTACCAACCAATGGGTAAAGGGGACAAAGAAACGATCATTACACCCGCCTTATGCTGGGTATGACAGCAAAGGAGTGTCTCTCGGTCAGGACTCTTTAAGTTCAATTGCCACCGCATTGGCATCATTTCAAAAAATAAAGACGAGTATGGGAAATGATTATCCAGGTGGTTTATTGGTAATTGACGAAATTGATGCTGGCTTCCACCCGCAAGCGCAAAAAAAATTATTTCAAGAATTGAAAACGGAGGCACGTAGACTAGATTTGCAAATAATCGCAACGACACATTCACTAACGTTACTTTCTGAAGTTCATTTTGAGATTTCAAAAGTTCCTCAAATTTCAAAACGCGAAGATTCAATCGTCTATCTACAAGGTGGAAATCCAGTAGAGTTATTAGACGTCACGGAATATCAAAAGATACATGACGATATGTTTTTACGTTTTTCTTCAGAGGAAAAAAAGAAGCCAATAAAAATTTATGTTGAAGATGATGAAGCGGCTTTGTTTCTCAAAAAAATATTAACGAGAACTCGACTGAACAAAATTCAAGTTGCGACAAATCAGAGGATTGAAGTTCTTTCTTGTCACTTAGGGTGCTCAAATTTGATGGCTTTGCACAAGACAGACGATTACTTTAAAACAGTAATTGTCGTCGTTGATGGAGATACTGAGTCAAGAGGGATTCCTAATGTAAAAAATATTGTTCGACTTCCAGTAGATCCGCGTCTAACGATAAAACAAGCTCCAGAACCAATTATTGAAGGAATGTGTCAATTGCTTGTAAGCGATCAGAACTCTTATCCAGAAACGCGTAAATTACTTAGGGCAAAAAGCTATACTACTGATCATATTCAAGAGCACGTCTTGAATCTTCAAGGCAATGAAGCGAAACCAGAGAAAACTGTCGCAGCAGACCGCGACCATGCAAAGACATGGTTTAATCGTCGACTAGAAAACATAAATAATTTGAGATTAATTGAAGGTTGGGTTGCCGATAACGAATTAAATGTTAATCTTTTTATTGATAAAATCGTTGAAGCTGTAAAACATATCGAAACTCAAATCGAATCCCAAAAAAAACTGGCCAAGACTAGTATGAAATGATAACGTTCACAACATGTACTCAAACAGACTTTATTCTCCATTACGATACCCAGGTGGCAAATCCGCCTTTGCTCCGTTAGTCACAAATTTAATGGTTGAAAACAACCTCGTTGATGGACACTACTTGGAACCTTATGCTGGAGGAGCTGCGGTTGCATTGGATTTGTTATTCCACGGAGTTGCTAAGCACATTCATATCAATGACTATGACACTGCGATTTATGATTTTTGGATTAGCGTTACCAGATATCCTGAAGAACTACTTAAGCTTCTAAAAGACACTCCAATAGATATGGAACAATGGCATTTTTGGCGTGATGTCTTACGAGGAAAAATTGAAGTTAGCCAGGTTGAAAGAGGCTTTGCAACGCTCTTTTTAAATCGTACGAATCGTTCTGGGATTCTGAAAGCAGGTGTTATTGGCGGGAAAGAACAAGCTGGTGTTTATAAAATGGATGCGCGATTGAATAAAAAAGTATTGTCGGATCGCATCGCAAGAATCGCCTTAAATGCTTTAAATATTTCCGTTTATTGTGAAGATGCTCTTTCACTCTTAAAACGCTGTGCTTCATTTCTACCGTCAAAATCTCTAATTTATTTAGACCCTCCATATTTTGTAAAAGGTCAAGGACTATACCGTAATTTTTATGAGCGAATCGACCATGAAAATATCGCCAAATTATTGCAGAGTTCGCGCTTCGGTAGAAAATGGCTCGTGTCGTATGATAACGTTGAAGAAATAAAAGATATGTATGTGAATACACGGTCGTTAGATTATGGTCTGAGCTACACAGCACAAACAAGATATATTGGATCGGAAGTAATGTTTTTCAGTCAGAAGCTAAAAATAACCGACAAGGGTCTTCCTAAACCATTAATGGCAGCATAAACATAAGTTTTTTAGCTTAGTTAGGTGATCAAATCTTCTAGCCTGTAACTTGCATAGAAAATTGTCACACCTTTTTTAGCCTTTAAAATAATTTCCTCGTATGCGTCTGCTATAACGTCTTCATAGGCGATTTAAAGTCGAAATTTATCGCTCAGTTAGATCAAGCAAGGTATGTCACTAATGCCACATGAACGGAAAGTTTTAGCTACCAATACTGCCATTTTTTGACAGCAAATGCGCCAAACTCATCCTTACCACGCCATTTAAATACCCATCAACCTCATGTCCCGCGCACAACGCTTGCTTGATCTGATCCAAATCTTACGTCGTCATCGTTTTCCGGTGACTGGTACGCAATTGGCGGAAGAATTGGGGATTAGTTTGCGTACTTTGTACCGTGATATCGCAACTTTGCAAGAGCAAGGGGCGAGTATTGCTGGTGAGTCGGGTTTGGGTTATGTGCTGAAACCTGGTTTTATGTTGCCGCCTTTAATGTTTTCTGAAGAAGAAATCGAAGCGCTGGTGCTGGGTTCGCGTTGGGTAGCGGATCGTGGTGATGACAGGCTGGCAGCCGCGGCGCGTAATGCTTTACATAAAATTGCGGCGGTTTTGCCCGCTGATTTGCGCGAGTCCCTAGATACGACCACCCTGCTCGCTGGCCCCGATCAGTCCAAAGCGGACATCGATACCGGTTTGCCATTGTTGCGTTCGGCGATTCGCAATGAACGCAAGATCTTCCTAAGTTATAAAGATGGTAAAGGTCAAATAAGCCAACGCATGATCTGGCCATTTGCGCTAGGTTATTTTGAACACGTACGAGTCTTGATTGCCTGGTGCGAACTGCGGCAAGAGATACGACACTTTCGCAGTGACCGCATTGAAGCATTTGAAGTCTATGACTTGCGTTATCCAAAACGCCGCCAAGCACTGTTGAAAGAATGGCGCGCAAAAGAAGGCATCACTACTGACAGAATCTGACAGTAGTGCCCAATATGATGAAAGCTCGTTCACACCACTTGCTGTGTGGACTTAAATCCATGATTGGGGAAACCATGCCACATCCAAATTTCATCTTACTCTACGTTGAGAGTCCTACTTTGAGCGCGCAATTTTACGCCGATCTGCTGGGCACAAAAGCCATTGAAGCTTCCGCCACTTTTGCCATGTTTGCTTTAGATTCTGGTGTCATGCTCGGCCTGTGGGCGAAGCACACGGTGTTACCAACTGCAGTCGCGGCGGCAGGTAGCAATGAGTTGGCGTTCGCCGTCGAGAATAATCACCTCGTCGATACGATGGCGCAAGATTGGCAAGAACGCGGCATCCATTTAGCACAAACACCTACCGTAATGGACTTTGGCTATACCTTTGTTGGACTCGATCCTGACGGGCATCGCTTGCGTGTATTTGCACCTGGCTCCCATTAAGAACCATTTAAGAACCAACTAAGAACCATTATGAAAAACTGGATTGCAGTCGCTTCTGCCGATCATGTCGCCATCGGTCACGCGCAGGGATTTATGCAGGTCTGCCACGGTAAGGTGGCTCCTCTACGTCGCCTTCAGGCGGGTGACTGCGTCGTCTATTATTCACCGACGCAGACCATGGCTTCGTCAGCTTCGTCATTTAGTAGCAAAAACAAATTGCAAAATTTTACAGCGATAGGGACGGTGCGAGAAAGCGTGCCGTATCAAGTCGAAATGGCACCGGGTTTTTGCCCGTTCAGGCGTGACGTCGATTGGCTTAACGCACCGCCGACGTCGATTTTGTCCTTATTAGATCAATTAGAATTTTCACGCGGTAAGAAAAATTGGGGTTATCAGTTGCGCTTTGGTTTATTTGAAATTAGTGCACATGACATGGCCTTGATTGCAGCGGCGATGTCGACCGACATCAAAGCACCGACACAGCTACAAAACCAACAAGCTGATCTGTTGTTAGAAATCCTCGAAGATTAACTGCGCGCTTGATCTTGATTTGCAAGCGAAGTGAATTGGGTCAGAATGCATGCACTACTCTTCGGGAGCTTTCATGTCATTCTTCTTTCCGGCTACAGCCAAACACAAGTACACCTTGATCGCCTTGCTACTGGCCTTGTTTTTGTTGATCAGCTTGGCTTTATCCAGCGTGCAACCACCAGCACCCGCTCTGACACCACAGACACCAGCTGCGGGTCAATTCTCTCTCATTGCAGCGCAAACCCAATTGCGCGAGATCACACGCGAACGGCATCCGGTCGGTAGCCTTGCACACGATGCCGTGCGCGACTATTTGGTGGCAGAAATCAAAGCCATGGGTTTAGAGCCGCAAATCCACAACAGTTTCGCCAGCTTTGAAAAAGGCACAGCGAGTGGTCAGGTACAAAATATTGTGGTGCGGCTGTCTGGTCGCAATGCAGCGCTAGACCAAAACAAGAAAGCCTTACTGCTGGTTGCGCATTACGATGCGGTGCCAAATAGTTTTGGTGCGGGCGATGATGGCGTGTCGGTGATTTCTATCTTGCAGACTTTGCGTGTATTGAAATCGCAAGCTCCCTTAGCCAATGATGTGATTTGCCTGTTGAGCGATGCCGAAGAAGTTGGCCTGCTAGGCGCGGCTGGTTTTGCGAAAGACCACACGTGGATGAAAGACGTGGGCATGTTGCTCAATTTTGATAACCGTGGCAATGCGGGGCCGGTGTTGATGTTTGAACCAACGGCGGGCAATGGGCAATTAATCACAGGTCTGGCGCAAGCGGTGCCGGGCGTGATCAGTAATTCTATGATGTATGAAGTGTATAAGGCTCTGCCAAACGATACCGACTTCACCGTGTTCCGCAAGCAAGGAATACCGGGTTTGAATTTTGCGATGATACAAAATATCTCCAGCTATCACACGCGTTATGATCGTTCCGAATTAATCAGCCCCGCTTCACAACAGCAGCAAGGGGCAATGATGCTGGCTTTGGTGCGCCATTTTGGTAATCAGGATTTGACTCAGCTTACAGCGGACGACCATGTGTATTTTAGTTTTCCCTTACTGGGCTTGGTGCATTATCCGGTCGGTTATGCTTTGCCGATTGCGCTGTTGATCAGCGCGCTGGGCATCGCCTGTTTCTGGTTGGCGCGCAAGCATGGGCAAGTGCGCGCCTTAGCAACACTTGGGGCATCCTTTGCTTTGTTGCTTGGGCTGATAGCGATAGGTTATCTAGTGCAGCAAGCGTGGAATCTGGTGTTTAAGTTTTATCCTGCGTACTTGGAAATGCATGATCAAGATACGGGGCATTTCTATTTGCTAGGCGTGTTGCTGCTAAGTGCATTGGGATTTGGATTTTTGCAAAAAGTGCTAAATCGCTGGATACGCGTACAAGAATGGGCCCATGGCGCGGCGCTCATCTGGATCGTGTTATTGCTGATGACCAGTGCACGTTTTCCGGGAGCCAGTTTTTTATTTGCCTGGCCTCTATGTGCGGTGTTGTTGTCATGGTTACTCATTCGCTTACGCAAGATCGGTGAGGATAGCGCGACTTATATCTGGCTCATCGGTGCTGGCAGCGTAGTCGGCATCGTCTTGTTTTCTCCTTTGGTTTTGCTGTTCAATATTGCCTTGGGTTTCCATTCTCTCGGCGTTCCCGTGATTTTGTTTCTCATCTTGTTGAGCTTGCTGACACCGCTTTGGCTATGGATATTGCAAGAATGTCGAGCACGTTATTTTTTACTGATCAGTGTCGTTGCTGTCGTTGTTGGTGCATTCGCGACCGCAGCCTTTCATCGTGATTTCCCGATTCCACCGCAACTGGTGTATGTCGCTATGCCACAAAGCCAGCTTAGTTATTGGTTGACGCCACAACAAGCAGTGAACGCCCAGCTTTTGCCTATGTTGGCTGACAATCCAGAACATCGCACCGTACCGGAATTGTTCGGTAAAAACATGCCACGCGGCGAATGGGTTTATTGGCTCAAGCCAGCGCCTGATGCTGGCATTGCGGCACCAGTATTGCAGTTGGTATCCGATCAGGTCGTCGGTGATAGCCGTGAAATCACACTCCATATCAGTAGCCCGGATAGAGCGAATCACGCCAGAATACAAGTGGAAGGTGGCAGCGTTTTATCGGCACGCCTACAAGGCTTGGTATTGACAAAAGAAGCAAAAGAAAAATGGACGACCAGTGTGCATGCGATGCCCACCGAGGGAGTCAATTTATACTTACAAATCGCCAAAGATCAGGCACCTGCAAGTATGACAGTACGGGTCACGGATAGCTTTTATGTGTTGCCAACTACGGCGAAAAATATCGTTGCGCCACCGGCGACATCGGTGGATTTTGTGGCGCAAACGATTAGTAGTTTGCAGATTCCTTGACGTTGCTAAGTGGAAGAATTCACAAATGTGCCTATGCGCAGTCGAGGTCGATTCAGCATCAAACTTGATTTTTGAGAGCGCGGATACTATTACACTAAAAGGATAAAACATGTAGGGCGGGGCCATAAGCTCTATCGGTATTCCGGTTCGCCGAATATTTGAAGGTGTTTGTAGAGCTCTCCATGTGCACGGCGTTTAAGCGTCGTGGATTGCTTCTACCTTTTTTACCCTCAACAAAACTACGTTCAATCCAAGGCGCGCCCATCTACAAATAATTTCAATTCACCGGACTGCAAAGCAGTCCACTGTTCATTGGTCGTCAGCGGCTCAGTAACAATCACTGCCACCCGATCTTGTGGCGTTGTTACTTGGGCGAAATCGACCGACACGTCTTCATCGGATAAGGCAGCCGTGTTGAATGGATGTTGGCGTTCTATGTAATGCAATTTGGTTGAGCAATGCGCGAATAGGGCGCTGCCGTTGGAGAGCATCATATTGAAAGTGCCGTGGCTGGCGATTTCGCGGCAAATTTCGCTTAAGAATTCGCGCAAGGCGCTGAGTTCTGGCAACTGCGCGCCGAAGCGCGTGCGCAGACTTTGCATCAGATAACAAAATGCCCGTTCGCTATCGGTAGTACCAATAGGCAAATAGCTACCGTTGAGTTGTGGGTCGAAATTTTTCAGATCACCATTGTGCGCAAATACCCATTGATAGCCCCAGGCCTCACGCACAAATGGGTGACAGTTTTCTAAAGCAATCACGCCCTGTGTCGCTTTGCGTATGTGGGCGATGACATTTGTGGATTTGATCGGAAAACGTTTAATTAATTCTGCAATCGGCGAATCAATCGCAGCCTGATGATCGACAAAATGCCGCACGCCCTTACCTTCGAAAAATGCGATGCCCCAGCCGTCTTTATGCTCGTCGGTGCGCCCGCCACGCGTGGCAAAACCCGTGAAACTAAACACGATGTCGGTCGGGGTATTGCAATTCATTCCTAAGAGTTGGCACATGAGGATAATCGGTGAGCTGTGATGAGGTGAGCTACCTTAACATTGATGCGGCTGAGATTGAAATAATCAGTGGCGATTTGCTTATGCGTTTTTCGAACAAAGGATGTAAAAAAACCAGCATGCTGTTTATATCAACATGCTGGTTTGGTGTCGGATTGTGATAAGTGTTTATTGCTGGTCGACTATCACATCTCCGTTGCAATAACTTAGCTATGGCAACTTAGTTATTGCAACTAACCCTGAATAACTTAGCGACTAGCCGGTGCTGCAGGACGTGTAGGCTCTACTGGCAAAGGTTTGCGTGGCATTAATTCATCACGATTTGCTGTGTGGGCAACAAAATTCGCCATGATCATGGCAGCTTGCATCATGTCGCCTTTTTGCAGTTTGTCGTAGACGTCCATATTGCTATGGTGAGTACGGGCAAAATAGTCCATCGGTTCTTGGATGAATTGGAAGCCAGGTACACCGACAGTATCAAAGGACACATGGTCGGTGCTACCAGTTTTGCGTAAAGTAGAAGTCTTGGCACCTAAGTCATGGAATGGCGCTAACCAGGTATCAAAGATGACTTTCGCAGCGGAATTGTTTTCTGCATAAATGCCGCGGATTTTGCCGCCGCCATTGTCGAGGTTGTAGTAAGCAGAAATTTTACCGTGCAAAGGTTTGTAGCTCAGTGGTCCGGCTGGACGACGCATAAAGCTTGGCAAGTCTTTTTCTTTAGGGTCAGTTGATTCTGGGCGTGATGCGACATTTTTGTTGATGAAGTCACGGGAACCTAACAAGCCTTGTTCTTCACCACCCCACAGGGCGATGCGAATGGTACGGCGTGGTTTGAAACCGATGGCTTTTAACAAGCGCACTGCTTCCATGGCGACTGCGACACCCGCTGCATTGTCGGTCGCGCCTGTGCCTGCATGCCATGAATCTAAGTGGCCGCCGAGCATGACGATTTCATCTTTCTTGTCGCTGCCTGGGATTTCTGCAAATACGTTAATGGAATTAGCTGGGTCTTCATCGCCAAAATTCACAGCGACTTCGACTTCTGCTTCAAGATCTTTTTTCTTTTCGATCAGGCGGAAAATGCGATTGTATTGTTCCGTCGACATGACCAATGCTGCCGGGCCAGTTGGCTCGTCTTTTTTGTAAGAACCGCCGCCTTGTACAAAGATTGTGCCGTCATCACCACGTGAGACATTCACCGTTGCAATCACGCCTTCTTCAGTCAGGTAAGGATTGATTTTTTTGCCGAAGGCGATACGTTTTGCAATTTCTGCCATATCCATAGGTGGGCGACCAGTTGCACCACCTAAATCCAAGTTTTCTAATTCTTGCAATTCTTGCTCGGTGTAGCGCTTTGCATCGCCAGCCGTATGCAATTTGGTTGGGGTCATGGCGTCACGCAACAGAATCACGCCTTTCAATTTGCCTTTCCACTTGGCCAAGTCTTCTTCAGTTTCGAGTTTAGCGTAGACTACTTTGCCACGTTTCACGCCGTCTGTGCCTGGCGTCCAAGCTTTAGGGATTGCATCTAATACCAGATTCGATGGTGCGACCAAACGCATGGAGGATTTTTCTAATACCCAGCTACGACCGAAAGGCGCGATGCTGACGATTTGGGCGTTTTGCAGACCCCAGTCCGTTAATTGTGATTTAGTCCAGTCACCCGCTTTGCGTAAGCCTGGTGATCCTGTCAGGCGCGGACCGATTTCATCGGTCAGTACGCTTAAAGTTTCCATGATTTTGGAACGATTTGTTCCTTCATCACGAATTTTATTCACGAGATTTAAATCGACTTTTTCATCGGCGGCTAGTGCAGGGAGTGTGGAGCTGACAAACAGCGAACACACCAAAAGGCTGATCAAACGCATCTTATTGTTCCTTGTAGTTTTAGTGATTAATCTTAGTGATTAAGTTTTTGATTAATGACGATTGCTTAGTACCGTAGATTCGGACAGATGTTGATGCATCTGCTATCGAAGCGGTTTGGATAAGCTTTGACCCGAAATGGTTCCCACCTGATGACACAAAGTCGGGACTAATGATGCTGCAATGCAATATTTTTTGCAGTTCATTCGCGCTGAGGCAAAAAAAAGCCCCGAACTTGTTGTCGGGGCTGTGGTTTTCGCTGTGTTTCCAATCTAAAGCGAATCAGAATCTAGATTAGTATCTAAAATTAATCCCTAATTTCACGGCGCGTGGTGAGCCTGGTGTGATGTTGTTATTACTATTTGCTGAAGCGTAGTACTTTTTATCCGCTAGGTTTTCTACATTCAACTGGACTTGAATATTCTTATCCCAAGCATAGTAGAGTGCCGCATCAATGCGGGTGAAGCCCGGCAATTCCACAGTATTGTCAGTCGATGGATAAATTGCCCCGCGATACACAACACCAGCGGCAAAACCCCATTGACTGTTGACGTCGTAGCGATTCCACAATGATGCACTATGGGTCGGCACTTGTGCCAAAGTTGCACCCGCTAAGGCTGTGGTGGACAGCGTGCGAGTGATTTTTGCATCTTGGTAAGCATAACCACCCATGATGCTCCAACCCGCGGCAAGTTTGCCATTGACGGCTAATTCCAGGCCCTTGGTACGTTGACCATCAATCAAGATGGATTTCGTTGAATCGCTAGGATCGGTAATCGCGACGTTGCTGCGATCTAATTGATATACCGCGGCGCTTAAGCTTAAGTCACGTGACACATCCCATTTCGCACCCAATTCAAAATTCTTAAATTTTTCAGGGTCGAAAGCCTTGTTGCTGGCAGTGAGCGATGACAATTGATCACCTGCGCGGGGGGCAAATGCCAGGCTATAGCTGGCGTACAAAGACATTTCTGTGAATGGCTTGTAAATCAAACCTGCGCGCGGCGAGACTGGTGTATCCGTAATTTCTATCTTTTCGCCCGTGCGATTATTCGTAAAATCGACCCCGAAGCTGTCGCGACGTAAGCCAACGATTGCCTGCCAATTCGGTGAAAACTCGATCTGGTCTTGCACATACACACCGACCGTTGTGGCAACGCCATGATTGTTCGCATCTGTCGCCGATGGGCGGAATACGACGGAACTGGTGATGGGATTACTAACCGGAACGTTAATGCTAGTCGCATTTGCAGAAACCGTAGGGAAATAGCCGGTGTTGCGTAAGTTGTCGGTCGTTTGTTGACCGAGTTCTAATCCTGTCAAAATCTTGTGTTTGATGCCACCGCTTTGAATATCAAAAGTCAGATCAGTTTGATTAAACAAATTTTTGCGTTGGGTCGCATTGTTATACGCACTTAAGGCCACGCTGGTGGCGGTGTTATTGACTGCGCCAGAAAAAATATTCTGATAAAACTTATCATAATCCGCATAGCGAGTACGGTTGCGTAAGCTAAAGCCATTACCTAAATCGTGGTCGATTAAAGCGGTGAAGGCATCAACGCGTGAAGACGTCGGGCTCAAAGCGGCATTTCCAAAAAACACGCTGCTATCTACATTGAGTGGCTTGCCTTGGTAAGAAGGAATACCACGATCTGCAATACGATCATCTTTGAAATGTTCGTAGCCGAGTACGATGCTGGTGTCTTGACCAGCGCGAATCGCGAAAGTCGGATTGATACCACTGCGCTTGATATTCACGCCATTGCGGTAGCTGTCAGAATTTTCCACCATGCCAGTGACACGGAAAGCCATGTTTTGATCAATTGCCTGACCAATATCAGCTGTGGCGCGGCGATTGCTCCAAGAGCCGACCGTAATCGATGCTTCACGCACTGGCGACCATTGTGCTTGCTTAGTCACGCGATTGATAATGCCGCCAGAACCACCGCGACCAAAGATCATTGCATTTGAGCCTTTCAAGGCTTCGACGCTTTCGATATTGTAGAAATCACGGTAATACTGCACGTCATCACGAATCCCATCAACGAAGAAATCGCCAGTCGAGCTATTGCCACGGAATACGGCGGTATCGCGGTTGCCTTCGCCTTGGGCAGTGACTACGCCAGGCACATAACGGATTGCATCAGCCATGCTTTGCATCGCCTGATCTTTGATCAATTCTTTGGTGACAACCGTAATTGACTGCGGCGTATCGCGCAGCAAAGTATCGGTTTTAGTCGCCGTACCGCTGATCTTGGTCGCATACTTTTGCTCACTGGCACCGACGATTTGTACTTCTGGCAGCTTGGTTTCTTGCTTGCTGTTTGTGCTTGTAGTGTTTGTTGTTGAGTTGGTTGTAGCGGTCGTCGTGCTGTTTTGCGCCAGTGCCGGGAAACTGATCAATGCCAATAAAGCCGGCAGCGTTGCTAAAGCAAATCGTGGTGTAGTGCGTTGCATAAAATTCTCACAAAGATAAAATAACTGAATAGTCGCAATTATAAATGCGAATTATTATCATTTGCAATTAAAATTAGGTCGGATTTTTGTTTTAAATCAAGATTTGGTAGCGAGAGGGAGGCTTATTTTTGTCTCTTTATTATTTGTTTTTGATGGGCAAACGGCGAAATTCCAGAGTGGTATTTGTACGGTGGGTGCAATTGCATAGGCGCTAAGCAAATTCAAAATTAACCTAAACCGCATGGGCACTAGGTTCCCGCGTTTTCAAGGCATAGGCATCTACACAAGTCGAGGAAGGGATAAAACACCCTCTCTCGCAAGCGGGAGAGGGGTGGTGTGAGGGGCGTTCAGATTGGCAAAATGCTTACTTAAAGTCGTTGTCTATATCGAAAATGTACGGATGAAACATCATTTCACCTACTCAACGATCCCCATCCACAATCCGGCATTTGCGACTCGCCGCTTGCGGGAAGGAAGTATGTGCAGGGTTTTTTTGAGTTACTTGGACTTGTATAGATACCTATTTCTTGAAGGGGAAGAAGTAAAGCGAGCGCGCTGGCCGTTTCAAAGCATGCAGACGCTGTATTCTAGTGCCGCGAGCTGCACCCGCTCTTAATCTTTGCGTCCTATTTGGGTCAATATAAGAGGCTTAGTGAGCAAGAATGAAGTTGCAGATAACTATTTCGTCAATATACTCATCAACTGCATACCCGACCACACCTGACTTGGTGCCAATACCACGGGCTGCATGATGCTAGCGGCTTCTACGCAAAGCATGCGACGGAATCCGTCCCTTTCTAAATCGGCGAGTTGTGCACCTTTTTCCGCACCTGGGTTCCATACTACGGCATCGGTGAAGCCCGATTGGCGCAATTGCAGTACTTGGTGTGGCTGCTTGATCACGATATCTGACACCACATCGGTATAAATGCTGTCGACTTCCCCGACGATTTGTAGCATCTGATCGGATTGATGGCAGCTGTCCTCACCTGTCACGGTATCGCGATAGTTGAGGCCACCCAAACCATGGACGCGGGTTTGCTGAATATCCTGCACGCGGAAATAGCTATGCAAGGCAGCTTGAAAGCGCAGTTCGCTGTCGCCGTTATTTACTACTGAGAAGTCTAGTTGCAAACTCTGCTCTGCCACGGTGACCATCATTTCTGCTCTAAATACATGTGGCCAGATCTGTAAACTCGCCGCGCTTTCTTGTAATTCAAACACAGCTTGCGCGGCTCCTTGTTCTAATTGACCAGAGCGCACCAGGCGCCAAATCGCGGTACGGGCAAAACCATGCTTAGGCAAATTGCCCAAATTAGAAAATTGCGGAAAGACGATGGGCACACCGCCACGGATCGCCACGCCTTCCTTCCATTCTGAGGCCTGACTCATAAACAATTGCTCGCTACCCTGCGCCGGCACCCACGAACAGACATGTGCACCATGCGTGACGATTTCGGCGCGGGCACCATCTCTTGCTTGAAGTATGACTTTATCCATGCGACTAGAACTTTCTGCTGAAATAGCGATGAGGTGAATAGTAAGCCTGCATTTTATCGCCTCTGCGCCACATACTGAGTTCAAACTTAGCGCAAATTACGACCGATTTGGCTCCAATTCGACCATTGAGTCGATGATTTTTGCGTTCTGTCGTTAACCATGGGCGGATAAAATCGGCTTGACGTAAACTGTGAACATAGAAATTCCAAAGAATTTTCATCTTTTTTTAGTTATCGGTTTCAAATTTTGGTTCTTAATTTTCAGGGGGCGGACATGTTTACAAAAATAGCTATCGCGGCAGCAGTCGCATCAACTATGGTACTTGGCCTGAGTGGCTGCGAAATCAGTATCAATGACGACAGCATCAAAGGCAGTGGTCACATCATCACCGAGAAACGTGACGCGACTACTTTTGACAGTATCGATAACCAATCGCCATTCGATATCGAATTAGTCGTAGATGGCAAAAACAATGTTGTTGTTGAAGGCGATGATAATTTTGTCAAAGAAGTTGAGACAGTAGTCGAAGGTCATACGCTGGTGGTGCGCAATAAACGCAAAGGCAGCTTCCACTTCTCTTGGAAGACAGCTCCAACGACCGTCAAGATCAGTACAGCCGCTTTGGCAAAAGCGATGAATTCAGGCAGCGGCGACATGCGCTTGCGTGATTTGAAAAATGACAAGCTGGAAATTGTGAATGAAGGTTCTGGCGACATCAAAGCGGCGGGTTCCGCGACAGAATTGAACTTCCGCACCAGTGGCAGCGGTGACGTTAGCTTGCGTCAATTGAATACCAAAAAATTGACAGTAGAAATGCATGGTTCTGGCGATATTGAATTTGGTGAAGTGATGCAAAGCCTGAATGCGAAATTGACTGGTAGCGGCGATTTGCACGTGGCTAAATTACAAAGCGAACAAACCACATTAACTGTGGAAGGCTCAGGCGGCATCAGCTTACGCGGAGTGAGTAAAAACCTCGACATCGATATGTCAGGTTCTGGTGATGTCTCAGTCGATGAAATTCAGGCAGAGAAGGCCGATATACAAATGTCCGGTCCAGGTGAGTTGACTATTTCTGGCGAAACGAAGTCTTTGAAATTGCGTGTTAGTGGTTCTGGTAGTGTTGATGCATCACGTTTAAAAGTGGGTGACGCGGACATTCGTAATTCAGGCCCTGCTGATTTGCAGTTTAAGACCTTGACGGGCAACGTGATGATTGATGCCTCTGGTTCGGGTGACATCGAAGCGGATTTATCTTCTGCGACGACGATAGAAATCAGCTCTGATGGCCCAGGTAGTATCACTTTGCACGGCACAGCAAAAAAACTGAGCGCGAATTTAAACGGTTCTGGTGATTTGCATGCGACTGAATTATTACTCGAACTCGCTTCAGTCAAAGTAAATGGACCCGGTGAAGCCAGCGTCAATGTGAAAGCGGCAGGTGAAGCAAACGCCCATGAAAGCCGGATCAAAAATGGCTCACGCGTGGTGACGATTGATCGTAATGGTGTAGTTCAATAAATATTCATGAACAACTTCTTCAAGCACTTGATTAATAAAATTATGAAGAACGATTGAGCAAAGAAATAAAGTTAACATAAAGGCGACCACTGATTTCAATGGTCGCTTTTTTGTTGGTATGTGTTAAATCAGATCAAATATTGAGTCGATTAAAAATCACAGACGGCAGATGTTGAATAACCCACATGATTACACGCCACTTCGGCGGAGTATAAATAATGCGGTCACCACGGTCGATGCCTAAAACGATTTGTCGCGCTACATTTTTCACCGGTTCTAATTTCGTACCGTTTACTTTCAATTTCGCCGTCATTGGCGTGTCTGTCGGACCAGGTTTGATGAAAGTGATTTGCACTTTAGTATTCGCAAAGCGATGTTGTAATCCTTGTGCTACACGCCACAAACCAGATTTTGCGCTGCCATAGATATAGTTTGATTTTCGACCGCGATCCCCAGCAACAGATCCTATGATTGCTAAGGTTCCAGAATTTTGAACTGCAAAATGTTTTGCGCAGGCTTCTATAAAAAGGATAGGCGAGATCAAATTGATCAGCAGACTATCGCGACACGTGGTCAAATTGTCTTCACACTCAGGTTGCGCAAGCAAACTACCATGTGCCACCAAGACAATGTCCACCGGTGCTTCCTGCATAATTTGATCAATCCCTGTAGCAATTTTTTTCGGGTCATAGAAATCCATCGTAATTAATTTAATACTTGATTGAGAATCCCTGATAAGAATATCGTCTGAGATAATTTTCAATCTTTCCAAATTTCTACCCACGAAAACGAAATCGCAAGATGACTTTTCTATCCATAATCGAGCGCAATGTTCAGCTATAGAAGAAGTGGCACCAATGATTAATATTCGTCGTTTTCTTTTCATAGTACTTAAATTTTCCACTTAATATCCCATCAAACGGCGAGATAACGCCGAACTAATTCCATGGTCACGATATGGAAGAAATTCATTCAGTCGCGGGTAAGACGATTCAAATAGATCTCTAGGCATGCGTGCGTCTTTCGCCAAATATAGGCGTCCTTTTGCGTTTCGAACAATAGCATCTAAGCTGTCAAATAGTTTCATGGTTCTTTGTCCACGATTCGGAAAATCTATGGCTAAGGTAATTCCTGCAGTCGGAAAACTCAACATTCCAACAGAGGGTCTCTCTGAGAATGACTTTAATACGGTCAAAATCGAGCCGTCATTTGCCTTTCGAATTTGCTCTAACATCTCGGTGAGCGCGATGGCGGCTGCGTCGCCCGGTAGGACACATTGGTATTGGTAAAAGCCTTTTGCCCCGTATGCCTTATTCCAGTTTTGTATGGCGTCTAGTGGGTATAAAAATGTTTTATAGTGTTCAGTCGTCTGCTTTTTGCCCTGCTGTTTCATCCACAAATAAAGTAAATTGAAACACTTCATGGAGTAAGCATTAATCAACGATATGGGAGGGGTTACGGGGAAAGTGAGATTGTGCTTTTGAACTTTCAACGGGTATTCACCATGCGCGAAATTGGCTCTGGAGAAAATGCCGGTGAGATCCTTTTGCCTATTCTGTGTACAGTCTATCCAAGAGACACAATGTTGCCATTCATTTTGAGAGTTTTGGCTCAATTCAAAAAAGGTTTTCAAATTAGCTTGCACAATATTTTCAACGTGCAGGAAAGCACTTGGGATCTCGACTAGTTGTAGTTCAGCCCAAACAATTACTCCGGTTAAGCCTATGCCCCCAACAGTTGCGGCAAACCAGTCCGAATTACTTTCAGGAGTACATTCAATTAATTCCCCATCGGTTCTTTGCAGGCAAATTTTATGAACCCATTCGCCGAATGTGCCACAGTGGTGATGATTTTTTCCATGTATATCGTTCGCAATCGCCCCTCCGACAGTAATTAATTCTGTTCCAGGTGTCACCGCTAGCATCCATCCAAGGGGAACAAACAAATCTTGAATTTCCTGAAGGCGAAGACCTGACTCACAGATTAAGCGTCCTGTACTTGAATCGAAGCGGATAAAGTGATCCAAATTGTTGGTGCGCCAAATTACCCCGCCCGGGTTTAAACACACATCGCCATAACTTCGTCCCGCACCATAGCTAATTCCCACCCCACTCGATTGGATTTGTGCCAGCACGGAATCGCGGTCGGTCAAATAAATACTTTGATGTTTTTCCGCGGACAGGCGTCCCCACGATGAGATTTTTTCCATGATTTGAAATTGAATGCGAATTTTCTATTGGGATTTTTTTATTCGCCGAGTATATAGAGTAGAGCATTAGTAGATTTATATTTGCTTTATTGGAGTTGAAATTAATTTTTCTCCAAGTAAATTCTTTGTTTTTTGAATTAATTTGAAACAAATCTTAGTCCAAATTTATTTTAGGTAGAAAGTTAATTTATACTCTTCCAGCCAAAGCATTATCTCAATAACAAATAATTATTTAAATGCAAATAAATAAATTACATTTTTTCGTCAAATTATTACGCCCAAAGCAATGGGTCAAAAATATTTTTGTTTTCGCGCCTCTATTGTTTACGGGATCATTTTTAAATTGGACTGCCAATCGTAACGTGCTAATCACTTTCTTGTTGTTTTGCGTCGCTTCTTCCGCAGCATACATTGTGAATGATATCAAAGATCAAGTAGTAGATAGATTGCATCCTGAAAAGTCCCAAACCCGTCCGATTGCTGCCGGCTTTATTTCAAGTAATGAAGCTTTGATTTTTCTTGCGATTTTGTACCTTATATTACTTAGCGGATGGCTTTTTTCAAGCTCGGTGATGTTGGTCATTTTCTCCTATCTATTACTCAATATCGCCTACTCTTATTATTTAAAGCATCAACCTGTCATTGATATTTTCACTATCGGAATAGGATTTGTCTTGCGCGTATTTTCAGGTGCAGTAGCGCTCTCGGTGCAGATGTCTGGATGGATGTTTATTACCAGTTTGTGCCTTGCAATTTATCTGGCTTCAATTAAAAGAAAGAAGGAACTGGAACAAAATATAGCAAAAGATTCAGGCAGACAAGTTTTGCGGTCTTATTCCATTAGCCTAGTCAATCGCTATGCTGAAATGTCTGCGACAGGTGCTTTAGTTTTTTACGGGATGTTTGTGATGTCGAGTAAGCCTCGATTGTTGTTGACGATACCATTTGTCTTATTTGGTATTTTTAGATACTGGTTTGTCATTGAAGATTCAACAATCGGTGAAGCACCAACTGAGGTTGTACTTTCTGACGTGCCGCTTATTATCACCATTTGTGTTTGGATATTGATTTGTATGTGGGCGTTGTGGCCAAGTTAGGAGCGAAATGAAATTTTTATACTTGATGACCCCTCCTATATGCTGGTTGGTCGGTGGTGGACTGAAATTTGTGATCAATAGTTTTAAAGCTAGGCAACTGGCTTTTCACAAGATTGGTTATGGCGGCTTCCCAAGTAATCATAGTTGTATTGTTTCAGGGACGGCCACAATAATTGCAATACAGGAAGGGGTTTCATCTGCGGTTTTTTGTGTGTCTTTATGTGTTGCGATCATCGTGATTATCGATGCTCATGGTCTGCGTAATGAAATCGGAAAGCATGCAACTATAATTAACCAACTTACTACGCAAAAACAAACGGTTCTTCGTGAAAAAGTCGGACATAGTAATTTTGAAATTATCGGTGGTATTGTCACCGGTGTTGTGACCTCCTCGCTTTTGTTTTATTTAATGAGCTTTCTTTGAAGAAGTTGATTTACATTTGAAATTTGGAAAGCTCGATGTGTTGAGCTTTCCTTTTTTAAGGCTTATATCAAAATTTACAGAGTAATGTAATACGAAATCTAATTACAGTGACGTGCAAACAGGGGTAATTCCACTCAAGTATTGAAACGCCCGGAAGGCCGTGGTTTTATAAATTGCGTTATTAACATTTGGGTCGCTATAAGACTCAAAGAAAATGTGACCTGAATTAGAGTTGCATGCTTGAACATTATTACTGTTATTACTAATGGCTTGATCTCTAAACGCCTTTGATTGTGCTTGATAGACCAATTGATCAGTGCCATGCTGAATAAAAAAGGATGTTAATGGCTTATTTAATAACCATGCATTTATTGGTGAAGTCGTACCACCCCAAGTACCATATTGTTGAGCGTCGGTATAGTAATTAATATACGGAATTAATGCACTTGTATTGGTATTATTTGTAATCGCCAAATTGCTAACTGGTGCTAATGTCGCTATTCTTCCCATATTTTTTGTGCTGCCGAGCAAATTTAGAATGTGCCCCCCCGAAGAGTGCCCGAATAAACTTACTTTTGAAGTGTCCACACCGAGCATAGTCATAGTTTCTGGTCTTTTAACCAAGCTTATAAAGTCATCAATATCCTCTTGTGGCATGTTATTTTTTGCAGAATCGGTAGATGAATAATACAGGTTTGATGTTAAACGATAACTAGGTGCCAATACTATGAAGTTGTTTCCTGCAGTTCCACCTGCTAATGGAGTGGTTCTGATAAACGAAGTGTTAAATCGCTGAAGTTTTTCAATCAGTCCCCCTCTCCAAGCTCCGCCAAAGACACTTACGATTGTAGGATAGTAAACACCTGAGAGTTGATAATTTTGTGGCAAAAATGCGTGTGCAAGCATCATGCGACCACTGCGGTTGTACCAGACCAAATACTTGTGAACAGAGCCGCCTGAAATTGAAGTGAGACCGTCATCAATAGATTTTTCAAGACGAGGCAATGGGCTTGAATTGGTGGAGATGTTTGATCGGGTATATGCTCCACTTGTTGGAATTTCCCAATGTACATTGGCACTAACGGGCATACCATTTGTTAATTGATTTAATACATCAAACGCGTCATTGAACGAATTGTTTGTTCCCCGAACACGCACCAATATGGTATTGGAGTCGTGATAATTGAGTGATCTGCCTCTACCTAACTGTAATCGCACAGCTGCTTCAAGAAACACAAGTCGGTTGCTATAAATAGGGTCTGATGCTGCTGAATTACTAATTGCATCCAGCATTTGGCCTGTGTTCTTTCCGTATGCGCCGAATCTTGCTTGACATTGCCAGTAACGAATACCTTCAGTTGAACTAGCCAAATTCTCATCCTCGGCTGCTCGTCCAAGCGCATTGGCATAAACATATTCAACAAGTTCATCCCAAGGGCCTGGTGTGCTTGTTGAACATGTTCCTATATTAGGGTCTGTTACAGTGCCAGTACTATCAACATACCCTACTATCGGCGCTAACCTTGCACCAGCAGCTTCCCGGCTTATTACATTTACTGTATCAATGAACGTAGTACCATTATTTGCCGCGACCCGCGATACCCAATAATTTAGTCCACTTGTATCCGGAATCCTACCAAATAGCATGAAATATGCACGTGCTACATACATTTGCTGCGTGCTTGGTGCTGGATATGCGGCAGCAACAGGAGGCATTGTGGCTGTTGCAAACACATTTGACGAAATAAGTACGGTAAAAAGTATTGGTAAAAATTTTCTCAGCATAAAAATCCTCTATAAGATAAAGTTCTGAAGTTAATGTTGTTAACCCAAATTCAACGAAATTTAGATTTTCAACAATTTGAAATTAATTCGTTAGTAACCTAAAAGTTTAAAATTTCTTAATATGGAAAAAACCTTGCTATCGTCAAAGTTTATTAACTTACTAGCTTCTCTGCTGTTAGGCTATCTCGGTGCCTGGTTGTTCATGCATATACATTTGCCTCCAGAAACTTTAAAGATGCATGAACCGTCTTTCATTCAAATACTCAATGGTCAAGGGCCGGCGCCTGACCAATATCGACTTTTGCAAAATCATTTGATTGGTCTATTGTTTCGCGTCCTCAATTTGTATCTTGCAGTGATGCTATTTACAGCGCTTAGTTTGACCGCGTCTATCTATTTAATTTTAGAAGTCGTCTATTTAAAAATTAATCAAAAATATCGAATTCTTCTAGCACTGATACTCGCGTTACTTTACCCAGTATTGATGTTTAATGGACCTCGTGGTGACAGTGCTTTTATTCTTCTACTGTCGATTTTGATCGTACATTTTTTAAATTTAGGTAAGAAGTCATTGTTTGTTATAAGCGTTGTTTGTATGAGTTTTGCACGTGCGGACGTGGCCTTGTTCGCCGTTCTTTTTAGCTTTTTGTTTCATAGAAATTTCTTCAGACATGGTATGTGGATGCTTATTCTTGCCATTCCGATTTTGATACAAGCTGTTCTAAAGTATGTCATTTTTCCAGACGCCACTTATTATGTTGCCGTAGTAATGATAAGCGAGAACGTGAAATTACTATCATTAATAAAAACGCCAACAGTAATTTTTTTGAGCGCTCTATTTCTACTGTACTTAGAGCAGTCAATTCGTTTTATGAAGTGGGTATGGCAGAAATGCCCTGCCGGAAAACATATTTTCGGTATTTTTGTACTTTATTTGATTGCTTTATGCACAGTCGCAATCATTGGTGAGATGCGATTGTATTTGCCACTATTGCCATTTGTACTTCTGGTCGTTCAACGATATCAAGAAACTTAAGGCCTGTATTTATTTCATTTTTGACGCATAAGCTATTAATTGGCGTGTGTTGCCCACTTATGCGACGGATGTTTGCGAATTGTGTTGCTGAATTTGACCGAGCGCATCTACCAATAAGTAAGCTAAGCCGCTCTCAGCCAACCATGCTTGAGCTGCGTCTTGTTTCAACATCGCGATGGTAGAATAGCTACCTGCTGCAATACTTAAGGGCGCTAACACACTCACCGATTGCCAATGTCTGACTGGATAACCAGTTCGTGGATCGAGAATATGGCAATAGCGTTGTCCATCGATGTCAAAAAAACGTTCGTAGTCACCGCTGGTCGCCAAAGCACCGCTATGTATAGGGATGGTGGCGATCAGCTGTTCGGTATCACGCGGGTTTTGTATGCCTATCTGCCAGGCATCGCCATTTGTCTGCGGCCCCAATATGCGCAGATCCCCACCCAAGTCGATTAAGCCGTGCCTTACGCCAGCATTTAACAATAGCGCAGCGACGCGATCTGCTGCATATTCTTTACCAAATCCACCAAAATCGATTTCCATCTCCGGTATTGGTAAGTAGATGTGTTGGCGATCGCGCTCAATTTTGTTCCAACCAACTTTGTCGAGTAAGGATTCAATCAGAGATGGCGCGGGCAGCACTGGATTACTAAAATTCCAGGCGCGTCGCAGGATGCCGGAGCTGATATCAAACAGGCCGTCGCTGCTACGAAATAAGACATCGGCGTAATCGAGTAATTCGCTAGTTTCTTGATCAATGTTGACGGCTTTGAGCCCGGCCTGCTGATTGATCTGACTGAGAATACTGTCGTTGCGGTAGCGTGAATATTTGTGTTCAATCCGACCGACCTCATTCATCACCATCTGCGCAAAAATGAAGGCTTGCGACTCCGTGGTCGCCGTCAAACGGCACTCGCAACGGCTGCCCATTGCCTGAAATGAGAATGAAAATAGTTGCACGAAGAGGCTCAATATTCAGATTTACACGACGATCGGGGTAATGATTTTAGTACCGATAGCGCAAACCTATTTGTAACATGCTGGCATTTAGTGACGCCAAGGCTGGACGGTGATTCTCAAAAAACGTCCAATCACTGCGTTGGCGATATCGCTCCAGACTGGCATCGACTTGCCAATGCTGATCAACTTGCTTACTTAATTTGAGACCAAAGCTGCGACCACCAAATGCTGACATGCGCTGATCTTCGCTGACAAATTGTGTGCCGCCAATTTTATAGCCGACTGGGATAAATAAAAACGTATAAACCGGATCAAAATAAAAATCTGCCGCGCTTTGTGAATATAGACGGAGCATGGGCGTGATCGTCCATTCATCACCTAAACTTTGCGCATATTCCAGATTGATAGTGTGCGAACGTATGCCAAAACTATCGTGGTAGTGACGATAATTCAGTCGTAAAGTGCCATCGACCTGTGTAAAGTAATGATGATACTTGAGCAGCATGGCGGATTGCTGGCGCTCACGTGGGCGGATATCAAGCGATTTATACGCATCCGAAAAATAGCCATGCGCATTCGTATGCGTAAAAGTCAATTGTGCGATATCGACCGGTGACAAAACCTGACTGACGCCGATGAGAAAATCATGGCCGTTTTTCTCTTCTTTCAAAACGCGACCAGTGGCCGTGATCTTGTCGCTGGCATTGCCGACGCCCAGATTCCAGGTGGTATTGTTATCTTCCGATGCGATGCTGGCATTCAACGATAGCGCGGTCGAATCGTAATCATGCTCGGTCGAATAGGCGATTCCAGCCGATAGTTTGACGCGTTCAAAATAGCGATGTAGTTTTAAATCGGCAGCACGGCGTGAGTCGCTCATTTTTGACGCGCTCGACACCGCAGTGTGATAGCGCGGCGACGCACCGGAAACTTGATCCGCGATCAGGCCAGCATCGAGACTCCACAATCCAGCTAGCGGTACACTCAGCGACAGCGATGGTGAATTGACGGTCAGACGATCAAGCCCAGGTTGTTGATCCCGATAGCGCAAATATTTCACGCTGACTTCCGCCTTGTCGGGGGCATCTTCCGCATGCGCAGTACTTGTGACGGCAGGTAAGACGCCGCTGAGACTCAGGGCGGCTAGCAAAATGCTTGGACTTGCTTTGATGTTGTCGCTCATGAGTTCAATCTACTAAAAATTCGTCACTAAATAGTTGCTGTCTGTGAGGCATGCTGCTCGATGGTCAATCTTGTGGCGATAGGAGTGGTCATAAGATTGGCAGTAATAATGCTGCGGAATTTAATTGCAACCGCAACCACCACCGCCCACACTACCGCTGCCCGATGCCGCTTCTTTACTGGTGTAAATGTGATCGGCATTTTTCATCGCGAGTTTATCTTGATCGAAACGCATCTCAGCTTTGGCCAGATAGCCTTTCTCCCAAGCTGCGACCGAACTGAAGTGGCTACAGCCACTGCAGATAAGAATGAGAGGTAATAAACCAGCGATCATCAAGGAGCGCCCTATCGTGTGTGGTCTTTTCATGTGGAGTCCCTTAGTTCTTTAGTCCCAATTCGGTTCTTATTTTGGCTTCCAATAGCGCTTGATCTGCAGCCTTAAATCCTTTGTGGGTAAAGATGATTTTGCCGCTGCGATCTAGCAGATAACTACTTGGCATTCCCTTAACGGCGTATTGCAGTGGTGTTTTTCCTTCAGGGTCAAACAGTACCAAAAACTGTGCAGGATTTTTCTTCAGAAAAATCTGCGCATCGTCCATTTTTTTGTCCAAATTAATAGCGACAATTTGTAAACCAGCCGCTTGATACTTCTGCTGCATGCTGTTCATAAATGGAAAGGACTGCAAACAAGGCGCACACCATGAAGCCCAAAAATCGATATACACCAATTTGCCCAAATAGTGTTTGAGCTGGTGTTTGCTATTGTTTTCGGCAGTTAGTTCAAATGCTGGTGCTGACACCGGTTCTATTTTTAAGGTTTCTTGGGCGAGGGAAATCAGCGGAAAAGCCAAGATTAGGCTCAGCCCAATTTGCCACCACGATAGTCGAATGTGTCGTCGGTTAAAACCACCAAACGCAGTCATCATTTCGCCCCAGCTAAATACCAGGCGCTAATCGTCGCAATTTCGTCGGCACTTAATACACCATCTTGTGGCATCGCCCGGGTAACGACGGTCATGATATATAGAGCGTCGGCATTGCGTCGGATCAAGTCCGCAGTGTGGAGGGCGATGCCGCCCTCAGTTCTTTGAGTCGAATGGCATGTCAGGCAATGTGCATTGATAATGCTCTGTACTTTTTCAAATTCAGAATTGCTGATCGCCGCAGTCAAATCAAATAGCACATCGGTCATCCCGATCTTTGTTTTCGCCAGCGAGATATCAGTTGACGTGACAGCTTTGGCGATATCCATGCCCTTGCTGATAGATTCTTCCGAGGTGTTGTAGTTCAAGCCTTGTTGAATCGCAAAAAAAGTACCAACCGTCACTTTGTTATCGAGTAATTGTGGCACCCAACCCCATTCCGGGTCATTCGCAAAAGTATGCGCTGAGTTCAGCATGGTAGCGACCAGAAATCCTTTGGGTTTGCCACTTGCCAGCTCACCTGCCCAATAGGCGACATCGGCATCGGGTGGCGCGGTAGCTCCGCTACGACCTAAAACGTTTTGATAAATGATGCGCACGAATTGTTCATTACTCATGGTCGCCGAGTAGCCAGTCAATGCCGTGAATTGAACCGCAGCATCATAGAAGCTGGCCGATAATTGATCGACGTTGACGCCTGCTTTGATTTGATCTATCCAGTAACTCATACCATCGGCGTCGGGCACGCGATTAAAAAAGGCGATGTAAAGTTCGATCAGTGTTTTAAGGCTCGCTGCTGGTATGGTTTTGGATTTGTCGCCAACCAATAAATTAACGGTGACGTCTGCAAACTTAGCACTGGTTTGGCCGCTGAGATTGACGGTCGTACCCGCACCACTGAGTTCTTTGACGCTAAAACCTGTACTGGTTTTGCTGATTTTATACGCGTTTCTGATTCCAGCGAAAGTGGCTACCGTCGCTGGTGCGGCAGCTGGCGTCGCAGACATTGCTTTCGGCGTGTCCTTAGTGGCAAACTCAGGATTGCCACCGCAGCCTATGATAGACACGCTGAGCAAACACAGAAATAGTCGGGGAAACTGTAACAGTGTCGGGAATCGCATGGTGCACCTCATAGGCAAATTTCAAAGCAAGATTCGGTTCTAAAACTTTTGTATCCTGAATGCGTGTTGCGTCACTAAGCGGCTACTCGCGACCAGAGGGTTTAATCCCATAATGATGGCGATCAGTACATGTTGCGGTAAGTGCCAGATTTGTCCACGTGGAGCCTCGACCTGAGTACATGCGGAAATGAGTGGCGTCACCCATTGTGCCTCAGGAGTCACATCTAACAGAATATCGCCATCCGCATTAGTATGAAAGTAGATTTCGCCACCTAGTAACAAATTGAAACAAATTCCCTGACCTTGTGTGGCGCGATTACCTATCAGTTTTTGTAATTCCTGATTGTTCAATTCCATCCATGCTTCTAATTCGGCCATAGATTCAAAAGCGATCCATGGATGATCGACTTCCAGTTTAGTATTTTCGTAGTCTGTCATTAGCGTATTTGTTGCACTTGCAGTCCTTGTTGTTGCAGTAGCTTGATCAGATTATTTTCACCAGCCATATGCCCGGCGCCGATTGCGATGAATAATTTTTTACCACTCGACATCAATTCAATAATCTTCTTTGCTGTGTCGGGATTCCTTTCATCGATGAGTTTTTGTGTGATTTTTTTCGAGCCTATGTCTTTGTTTGCTGCCTCAACAAAGATCTGTGCCAGTTTGTCAGCATCGCCAGCACGCCAGGCCTCACTCATACGTTCAAACTCTTTGCGAATTTCGCCATTTTTGAATGAATTCAAAGTATTGATGAGTATTGCATCACCTTCTTCATTGCTTAAACTATTTAAGACATCGGCTTGTACTTCAATCCCATCTAGTTCGATGAGCTTCTTTTTATCTTTCTGGGCTGCCTTAATGAAATGTAGGTCTAATCCTTGTTCTGGATCGAAGCCGAGTTGCATACCCGCACTGACGGTCAACCCCATCGCGACTAAAATTGGTTTGTAGAATTGAAATTGTTCCAATGACTGACCCGTCATTTCTCGTAAAGTATTCCAAGTGCCAGGGCCCAGGTGATGTTCCAAGCGGTCGGGTGCGATATAGCTGAGTTTGCCAATAATAGAACGATTCGCGGTTTCATCTGTGATATCGGTTTCGACTACTAGGGTATCAGCGCTCGCATAAGATTGTTTGACCGCTTTGGCTAAGGGATAAAAGTCTTTTTTCGCGATATGGATGGTGCCATAGAGATAGGCGACCGTCTTTTTCTGCTTACTATCTCGGACAGATGTTAATCCCGGAGTTGGTGGCAAACTGAGTTCATACAGCAATCCTGTGACTTTGCTTGGAGCTTTTGCGGCCTTGATGGTTTTTTCAGCAGCACTGGCGGTTTGCGTCAGTCCCAGACCGAGGCAAATCACGATACTAAATAAGCTACCAAAACATAGGGCGATGCTGCGTTGGCAAATTTGATAGGGGATTTGGGGCAAATTATTTCGCATGATGCGTCCAATCAAAAAAGTGAATGCGAGAAGACATGATTACGATAGTTACGTTGATGACGATGGTATGAAATGAATGAGATGCACGTAGAAATGAATACTGTAGCGGCTGGCGCAATCGGCCGAATATACACCATATTGCCTGCTGGCAAAGTAACAAAACTATCGAAGCCGACCAAAGGGCGAATTGTCAGAGCCTGCGGTAAAAACAATACAGATCAATCGCAAACAGGGCTTTGAATATTTCGATCATGTTTGAAGACAAGCTAGTGAATACCCTAGTTTAAGTTTCCTTGTGGAAAATATAATTTTCTTTGGGAACTAAACATGCCGCTTTTGATCGAAAGCCTGCGTCAAATCAAGTGCTGCCAATAATATTTGCGCAGCTACCACAATAAGTCAGATTGTTGCTATGCAGTGCAGAAATTTTGTCGGAAACGTGCGGATTCGGCATTTTTTCGCGTATTTGCTCTTTACTGTTTAGCTATAAATCGCTTATGTTACGCAGGTTTGACAAAACAGATCCTTTTCGCCTGCGGACAACGCTCGTCACAACGAGAATGAAAGCGGTTTGAGAGGGAATAAGAAATTAAATTATCGTATTTGCCTTAAGGAAACACTATGTTTTTTGATCGTGTAAAATCGCTGGACCAGATTCTGGAATCCGCGGAAAAGAAAGGTCTCAAACGCCAATTAGGCTGGTTTGACCTGATGATGCTGGGTGTTGGTGCCATCATCGGTACGGGTATTTTCGTTTTGACTTCGGTTGCTGCGAATAAAGCAGGACCAGGCATGATGTATAGCTTCATCATCGCTGGTTTTGTGTGCGCGTTGACGGCATTGATTTATGCTGAAATCGCTGCGATGGTGCCAGTTGCAGGTTCCGCCTATACCTATTCTTATGCTGTGTTAGGTGAGTTGATCGCCTGGACAGTAGGTTGGGCCTTGATCCTCGAATACGCGATCGCTGCGGGTGCGGTAGCAGTAGGTTGGTCTGGCTATGCTAATGGTTTCTTGCACTCTATCGGCGCTGGCTTACCTTTGGCATTGACAGCAGGTCCTGCAGACACGATCACTTTACCTGACGGCACGACTGCCCATGGTGCATTTAATCTGATCGCATTTTTGATCTCTCTGTTGGTGACTTGGTTATTAGTGATCGGTACTTCTAAGAGCGCGAAAGTGACTTCCGTTTTGGTTATCATCAAAATCGTTGCATTGACCACTTTTGTGATCTTGGCTTTCCCAGCAGTTAAAGGCATGAACTTTGAACCAATGCTGCCAAATGGTTGGGGCACACCGTTATCTGGTGTTGGTGTGTTGGGGGCATCGGCTTCTATCTTCTTTGCTTATGTTGGTTTTGATGCAGTTTCTACTGCGGCAGAAGAAACAAGAAATCCAAATGTTAACTTGCCTATCGGTTTGATCGGTTCACTCGGTATTTGTACTGTGTTCTACCTGCTGGTAGCTTATGCTGCAGTTGGCGCTGTTGGTGCGCAACCAGGTGGTGCTTTGTCTCAATCTAAAGAGCCTTTAGCTTTCATTTTGCGTGAACTCGGTTACCCACGCGTAGGTGATTTGGTAGGTATCGCTGCGATTTTGGCTTTGCCATCTGTTATCTTGATGATGATCTACGGTCAAACACGTATTTTGTTCACAATGGCACGTGATGGTTTGATGCCAAAAGCATTTACTGCTGTGCATGAGCGCTTCCATACACCACATGTAGTGACTATTGTGACTGGTGTATTTGTTGCGATTTTCTCTGCGGTGTTCCCAGTCAGTGTATTGGCCGATATTTCTAACTCCGGTACTTTGTTCGCTTTCTTCGTCGTCGCTTTGGGTGTGATGATTTTGCGCGTTACTCAGCCAAATCGTCCACGTCCATTCCGTGCACCAATGATCTGGGTTGTAGGTCCTTTGGCATTGGGTGGTTGTGCATTGTTGTTCGTAAGCCTCGGTTGGGATCCAACTATTAAGTACTTCTGTATTTGGGCAGTATTGGGCTTGGTAACTTACTTTGCTTTTGCCCGTCGTTATAGCGTATTGGGTTTGTCTGAAAAGAAATAAGCCGGAAATTAATTTCCAGCAATGAAAAACGCCGCAAATTTGCGGCGTTTTTTTATGTTTGTCAGAAAACTGAAATCGACAAATCTGCGATGACAATTTACAACCAACCCTCATCACGCGCCAAGCGAAATGCTTCTACCCGATTCTTGGCATTCAATTTGCTGATGGCTTCCGATAAGTAATTGCGCACCGTGCCTTCGGAGAGATGCATTACTTTGGCAATTTCGGTACTGGTCGAGCCTGTCCCTGCCAGACGCAATACTTGGCGTTCACGTTCACTCAGCGGATCTTGTTGACCACTCCAACTCTCCATCGCTAACTCTGGTGCGATCGCTCTTCCACCCGCTTGTACGTTGCGTATCGCTTTTGCCAGATCTTCTGCTGGCGAGTCTTTCAACATGTAACCACGTACACCGCTGCTCATCGCGCGGCGTAGATAACCTGAGCGGGCAAAAGTGGTGAGCACGATGACTTTGATGGCGAGTTTTTGCTCCGCGATTTCGGCCGCTAATTCCAAGCCTGTCATGATGGGCATTTCTATATCGGTAATCAACACATCGGGTTGTAAGGTTTGACAAAGCGTGAGGGCTTCTTTGCCATTTTTTGCCAATGCCAATATCTCAATATCGCCTTCCAATTTTAAGAGTGCCGCCAGAGCGCCGGATACCAGTGCTTGATCTTCTGCCAAAATAATTTTTATCATCATCAAACTTTCTTAATGCCTTCCAATGTTTCTCAATGCGCACCGTGTAGAGGAATATGGATATCAATCGCAACACCTTGATTGACCGAAATAAGCATTTTCCCACCCATGGCACGCACGCGTTCACTCATGCCCGTCAAGCCATTGCCTTTTTCGATTTCGGGCGTCTTTTGTGTATCTTTAAAGCCATTGTCTGAAATATGAAAATGTATGTTCTGCTCTAGCAACTTCAGCGATAAATGACACACGCTGGCATTTGAATGGCGAATGATGTTGGTTACGGCTTCACGTAAAGCCAAGGCAATAATATTTTCAATCGCAGCGGGTAGTTGCACCACATCGACTTCGCTTTCTAACTGGACTTGGGCGGAATCTAAAGTATTTTTCGCACCGCGTAATTCATGGGCTAAACCGGTATCGCGATAACCTAAGACGGCTGAACGTACTTCTGCCAAAGCTTGGCGTGCGGTTTGTTCGATGTCGATAATTTCTTTTTTGCAGGCCGCATTATCTTTGTCGAACAGTTTCTTCGCCAACTCGGCTTTGAGCGTGATGACGGATAAAGTATGACCGAGTAAATCATGCAGATCACGGGCGATGCGCTCACGCTCGGCGAGTGCGGCGAGATGTTCGATTTCTTCTTGTTTTCTGAAGAGTTTTTCGTTCGCACGACCGAGTCGCTCACCGATGATCGCGCCCATCGCACTGGGGATACTAAAGATGACGGCAGGTATCCAAAAATACGTTGGAAATTTAAGCACGTAGCTGGCCAACGCGGCTCCTGCCAATACCAAAAATAGCCCCAGATAGGAATCACGTTTTTGCTGAAATCGCGAACACATGGTCGCCGCAAAAATCACGAAACTAGACCCACCAAAATTATAATTCGCCCAACCCAAGCCCAGGCTCAAAATGACGATGATGCAAAGTGCTGCACGCCAGCCGCTGATCCAAAAACTATAAATGTAAATCGGCAGGAAGATGCTGATACTCACGATGATCATCAGCAACTCGAAGGTACTTGGTGCTTCGTAGATATACTTCCAGCCAAAAATCACAAACGACAGCATCCAGAAAAAAGGTGCCTTACCATAGCGACTTGGTATCCATGGTTTGCTCCATAGGCCTTGCAGTTTTCCCAGAAAACCCACTGGTTCGGTTTGGCCTGCTTGGTTTGTCTGTGACATCTGAGTATCCTTACGAAAGTCGCGATGAGTATGCAAAATACGATGCGCTATTCTTTGAGCAAACGTACGTCGGCAATTTGCAATTGGTAAGTGCCTGCATCGGGTCCGGCATTGAAGCTAAGCATGGTGACGATGCTGGCATCTAATCCTTTAAACTGTTTAAACGATAAGCTGATCTCTTGCCATTCTGCACCCGCTGTAAATCGCTGATTTAAAGGGATATAACTGCCCTGCATGGTGAAGCCTACATTATAGGACTTGCCATCACCTTTCACCTTAAATTTCAGGGTGTTGGCATTGCTTAAATCAGCTGGCTGCATAGGTTGGCTTGAAGGAAAAAACACCACACCAGCCCAAGGAAAAGCAAAGCCGGGATTGATCGTTGCTTTGATCATCAAGGACGTTTGTCCAGCAATATCGGCGTCTGCCGCACTCAATTCCACGGCGGATTTCCCACCCATAGGTGCATCGGTAGATGCCATCCAGCCGTAACCAAAAGGACTGGCAAATTTGCTGGCGCTAAACAAGCTGATGCGGCCATCTGCGGGCAAGTCAATGGCAGATTTTTTGCGCGAATTTTCTTCTGCGACTTGTTGTATTTTTTGTGTGCGTAGCGGGGATACGATGTTGCCATTCTTCCAGATTTCAACGATGCGACGAGTGGAACTGATATCCGCACTGGGATCTCCATCGACTAATAGCAAATCCGCCTTATAGCCGTTTTGAACACGACCGCGATCTTTCAATTGAAAGGCACGTGCAGGTGCAGAGGTCGCCGCTTGCAAGGCGGCACTCGGAGACATGCCAGCTTGTACTAAAGCAGCTAGTTCATGATGCAAGCTGATGCCATATTGCGTGCCGCGATTACCAGCATCAGTTCCTGCCAAGACAGCAATCTTGGCTTGATGTAGCGCCGCAGTAAGTTGTTTTGGTGCGTTCAATAATTCTTGTTTCACTTCCATGCCGTAAGTTGTATTGAGTGGCATGAGTTGATTTTTACCCAGCAACTGCAGCATGTTGTTGTCAGCCAATACGTCTTTGGCTTTGATACCAGCAATACTTTCTAAGACCGAAAAAGTAGGAATCACGAAAGCGTGATGGGTTTTGGCGAGCTGCACCAATTCTTGTATCTGCGCTGGTGTAATCGCGGTGCCGTTGAACAAATGCACCAAACCGTCTGCGCCCGCAGCTAATGCAGCTTTGGCATCAGCGTAAGTACTGATATGGACAACCGCCAATTTATGGCGTGCATGACTGGCCTTGATCAAGGCTTGAACTGTGGCGAGATCGAGGCTATTGAAGTGAAAGCCGATGCCGCCTTGTTCCATCACGATCTTGATGAAATGCGAGCCTTCGGCTATCCGGCGATCGACCCAGGCTTGTGCTTGTTCTGGCTTAGTCAGTGTTTCGATTTCCATACCATACTCTGTGCCGTGCCCTTTTGGTGCCGTGGCGAGTATGCCTGCGGAAAATACGTCGGAACCGTTCGCACTGTTCGCATTGTTCGGATTATTAGGCTTTTGGCGACGTTGGTGCATATCCTGCATGGCTGCAACCGGACTGAACATATCGATCTGGGTGGTAACGCCAAATAGCAAAGGCAGGTCTTGATCTTGAAAAGCATGTACATGTGCATCGATCAAGCCTGGCAGCAGGCTACGGCCTGTACCATCGACTAATTGCATATCGCTTGTGATCTTTCCTTTGAAATTAGCATTGACGATTTTTCCCTGATTGATTAAGACATGGCGTGTTGTCAGCATTTTTTCGCCGTCAAAAACCCTTACGTTTTGAATTAGGGTGGCTGCTTGGGTTTGGGCTTGTGTTTGGGTTTGTGCTTGTACTGCACTAAGCAGGAGCAAGCCTGTTGTAAAAAGCGCAGTGCGCATTACGTTTGATACCCGATTGAATTGTGTGTTGATATGCATGGTCGTCTCCATTGGTCAGTGTTGATGGAGAGAGTATGGCGGCATCTCGCTTGAATTTTTAGAGCAGATTGCCACCAATTTTGTATGACAAATGTCATCCGCTTGGAATCGGATTATTTCTTTGCCCGCGGATGGGTGGCGTCATAGACCTGTGCCAAATGTTGGAAGTCCAGTGCGGTGTAAACCTGCGTCGCAGCGATAGAGCGATGACCTAGCATTTCTTGTACTGCGCGCAAATCGCCGGAAGATTGCAATACATGTGAGGCGAATGAATGACGTAATACATGCGGATGAACATCCGCCGGAATACCGATAGTTTGCGCATGTGCCTTCAGCCGTAGTTGCACAGAGCGCACCGACATGCGATTCCCACGTTCATTCAGAAACAAGGCGTGCTCAGCGGTTTTCACCAGCGTGGGGCGTATCGCTAGCCAATCTTGCAATGCCGCTAACGCGGGTTTGCCGACCGGGACGATTCTTTGTTTATTGCCCTTGCCTGTAACACGCACCTCAGCTTGGGCGAAATCGACCCAACCCAAACTTTGATAGCTGGCATCGCTGCAATCTCGCACATCCAGGCCGACTAATTCAGATACCCGCAAGCCACTGGAATACAAGAGTTCAAACATCGCACGATTGGCTAAAGGTGAAGCTTCATCGCTGCCGTGATGCGCGACTAACTGTACTGCATCGTCGGCACCCAGGGCTTTCGGTAGTGATTTGGCCTTCTTCGGCGCCTTGATACCTTCAACTGGGTTGGCGGGCATAGATATTTGCTCTGCCAGCCAGCGATAAAAACCGCGCCAGCTCGATAATTTGCGAGCGATACTACGCGGATTGAGTTCTTGGGCATGCAGTTGTGAAGTCAGGCGGCGGATATCAAAATACGTCAGACTCGCCAATTCTTTGTGTTGCGCGTAGCTTAGCAGTTCTGCCAAATCGAGTGCGTAAGCACTGACGGTGTGTTCAGATAATTGACGCTGCTGCCGCAAAACGTTGAGATACTGTTGTATCCAATCGTTCTGCGTGGTGGTAGTCATAGGAGAGATTCTATAAGTTTAGAGATCAATCATACACATCAAAGCGGCGCTTGAGGTGTCGGCGATTTTTGTCAAAAAATCGGTGGCCATTTCTTTGGTGAATCGTGCCGGATCGGGTGAGCCTAAGACTAAGAGTCCAAAGCAGGTTTCGTCAGCACTTAGGCGTAAGGGCAACATCGCGATGGAGGCGATTGCCTGTTCAGATTCTATCCAGCCAGCCGCTTCGAAGTCGTTGTTCGCGCCGCAAAATGGATTGCGTAATCCTTTTGCGAACAATTGCACATCTTCCGTTGTTTCGGCGGCAAACCAAGTGTGTTTGAAGTCTGCACCCACATGCCAAAGACGTAAGGTGGCATGCGGCAAGTTAAATATTTCTTGCAGGCTGCGCGTTAAAATATACGGCAAATCGACATCATTGCGCGCTAACAAAAGTTCACGCGTCCATTGTTGGAAACGATCCGTGATGACATCGTTTTCCTGCGCGACACGCATTAAGTCTGACAGGCGTAATTCCATGACTTTCAATTTTTCACGTACGACTTCCATTTGTCGCTCTTGCAAAGAAATGGTACGTCCCATGACAGGGCTAGTCAGTTTTATTTGCGCCAATAGTTCCGCATGTTCTTCAAAGAAATGCGGATGTTGACTCAAAAATTCTGCGATGTCATTGCTATTCATAATCATTGAACTCGGTGATCTAACTTAGTTATCTAATGGTTGGATGGTGTTGCGTGACGCCCGATTTTAATCAGCGATCTCGATTTCACCTTCAAAGACGGCAACGGCAGGTCCACTCAAATAGACCGGTTGTCCTGCGCCAGCCCAGGCGATTTGCAAATCGCCGCCGCGCATCCGTACTTCAACCGGGCTTTGCAGCACGCCGCGTTGAATCCCAGAAACGACCGCTGCGCAAGCACCCGTGCCACAGGCCAGTGTTTCACCAGCACCGCGCTCATAAACACGCAATTGGATATGCTGAGCATCATCGACTTGCATAAAGCCTGCGTTCACACGTTTTGCGAATAAAGGATGATGCTCGATTGTCGGACCTTCACTGGCGACAGCATGATGCTTAACATCTTTGACGATCTGTACAGCATGTGGATTGCCCATAGAGACGCAGCTTATTTCGACTACATGGTCGGACAAAGGCAAGAGATACAAAGTCGCATTCGCCTGTTCTTCTGTCGTCAGACCTTCGGCATCAAAATGTGAATCTGCAGGGACAAAACTCGGGACACCCATATTGACGGTAATCTGGCCATCGCTGGCGATACTTGGTTCGATCACGCCGGACATGGTCAATACACGTATCGTTGATTTAGTAGTCAAACCTTTGTCAACCACAAAACGGACAAAGGCGCGTGAACCGTTGCCGCATTGCTCAACTTCGCCGCCGTCGGCATTAAATATGCGATAGCGAAAATCCAGATCGGGTGTCGGTGGCGCTTCGACCACTAAAATTTGGTCAGCTCCAATGCCAAAGCGGCGATCCGCCAAGGCGCGCCATTGTTCGGCAGAAAAATGGATGGATTGATTGATGGCGTCAATCACAATAAAGTCATTGCCCGCACCGTGCATTTTGGTGAATTTAAGTTTCATGCAGGGATTATAGCCTGTAATCGTAGCCAGTAAGCATGGCTTGGGAAGTGCTAGTCTAAGCAATATAAAGAGTGAAATCCATGGATTGACCAGTACACTTTACTTAATTGTCAGTCATACTGTACTGGTCTTTTTGGTGGTGACTGTGCATGGGGGGCGAATAGGACACATGTTACTGTGCGAGCCTCGTAAATTAGTAGGCTTTGAGCGTATGATGCAGCCACAAGCTCGCATTTTTCGTTTCAGGGCGAAGGCATATTCAAGCCAAATCAAAAAAATCCCGGAGGCAGCATGAATTCCCCAAATAAAAACGAGCAATCCGCTATAGCGGATGCCGCAATCAATACGAATATCTCTCTCGACGACAAGTACACTTTAGAGCGTGGTCGCGCCTTTATGACTGGCACGCAAGCCTTGATTCGTCTGACCATGTTGCAACGTCAAGCCGATGAAAAAGCTGGTTTGAATACGGCTGGTTTCTTAACTGGCTATCGCGGCTCACCGCTCGGTGCGGTTGATACTACAGCCGCCAAAGCTAAGAAGCATTTAGACAAATATCACGTCAAATTTCACCCTGGCGTGAATGAAGACTTAGCCGCGACTTCGGTCTGGGGCACGCAGCAAGTGAATTTATTCCCTGGCGCAAAATACGATGGCGTGTTCGGTATTTGGTATGGCAAAGGTCCGGGCGTGGATCGTTGCGGTGACGTATTTAAACATGCGAACTTGGCAGGTACTTCGCCACACGGTGGTGTTTTGGTGATTGCTGGTGATGATCATGCGGCGAAATCTTCTACCGCTGCGCATCAAAGTGAACACATTCTGAAAGCTTGCGGTATTCCTGTGCTGTACCCATCTTCAGTCCAAGAATATCTGGACTACGGCCTGCACGGTATCGCGATGTCGCGTTACACCGGTTTGTGGGTAGCGATGAAATGCGTGACCGATATCGTGGAATCTGGCTGCGTGGTCGATATCGATCCTGATCGTGTTAAACCAGTGATTCCTACTGATTTCGTGATGCCAGCGGATGGCGTGCATATTCGAACACCAGACCCAATTCTGGAGCAAGAAACGCGCATGAATAATTACAAATGGTATGCAGCTTTAGCGTATGCCCGTGCGAATAAACTGAATCAAATTATTTGGGATAGCCCGAAAGCCAAGATCGGTATTATCACTGCGGGTAAGTCTTACCTCGATACACGTCAGGCTTTGGCGGACTTGGGCATCGATGAACAAGTCGCGAAAGATATCGGCATTCGTCTTTACAAAATTGGTTTGACTTGGCCATTAGAATCCGACGGCGTGCGCGAATTTGCGACTGGCTTGGAAGAAATTCTGGTAGTCGAAGAAAAGCGTCAAATTCTCGAATACGCTTTGAAAGAAGAGCTCTATCACTGGGAAGAAGCAGCACGTCCACGCGTGGTTGGTAAGTTTGACGATACCGGTGAGTGGACCAATATTCAGGGTAGCGGTCACGGCGAATGGTTATTGCCAGCGACGTATGAACTCAGTCCAGCACAGATCGCCCATGCGATTGCATCGCGTATCAGCCGTTACTTCGCTGGTCATCCAGTCGAACAACAAGTCAAAGAGCGCGTCGCTTATTTAGAAGCGAAAGAAGCGGCTCTGAATTCCGTATCCAAACCAGATGCGAACAAAGATCGTATCCCGCATTTCTGCTCAGGTTGTCCACACAATACATCGACCAAAGTGCCAGAAGGTAGCCGTGCTTTAGCCGGTATCGGCTGTCACTACATGGTGACTTGGATGGACCGTGAATCCACGACCTTCACCCACATGGGCGGCGAAGGCGTGACTTGGGTTGGGGCGGCACCGTTTACCAATGAGAAGCATATTTTCTCCAATCTGGGTGACGGTACTTATTACCACTCTGGCCTATTGGCGATCCGCGCAGCGGTTTCTGGTAACGTGAATATTACTTACAAGATTTTGTTTAACGATGCGGTCGCGATGACGGGTGGTCAGGAATTTGACGGTCCACTCGATCCGGGCATGATTTCTCGCCAAATTGCGGCAGAAGGCGTGTCACCGATTATCGTGGTGACCGACGAGCCAGAAAAGTATCCAGCGAATTATCCATGGGCAGCGGGCGTGACGATCCGTCATCGCAGCGAACTCGATGCGGTACAACGCGAATTGCGTGAATGCAAAGGCGTGTCCGCGATGATTTATGATCAGACCTGTGCATCTGAAAAGCGTCGTCGCCGCAAAAAAATCGGCAAAGACGGCAAGCCAGGTTTCCCTGATCCAGCCAAACGTGCCGTGATCAATGAAGCCGTCTGTGAAGGCTGTGGTGATTGTGGCGTGCAATCGAATTGCTTGTCGATAGAGCCATTGGAAACAGAATTTGGTCGCAAGCGTCAGATCAATCAATCTTCGTGCAATAAAGATTATTCCTGCGTGAATGGTTTCTGCCCAAGTTTTGTGACGGTAGAAGGCGGCAAGTTGAAAAAGCCAGCCAAGACCAAGGTTGAAGCAGGCGGTGCATTTGATGTCAGCAGTTTGCCAGCACCAGTATTACCAAGCACCGCAACGCCGTATGGCGTGATCGTGACGGGCGTTGGTGGTACAGGTGTGATCACGATTGGTCAGATCATGGCGATGGCCGCGCACTTGCAAGGTAAATCTTGTTCTGTGCTGGACATGACAGGTTTGGCGCAAAAAGGTGGCGCGGTGATGTCGCATGTACGTTTAGCGGATAAAGCTGAAGACATACAATCAACGCGCGTTGGTACTGGCATGGCCGATCTGGTCATAGGTTGCGATTTGATCGTGACTGCGGGTAAAGATGCGGTATCCCGTATGGGCGAAGGCCGTACTCAAGGCGCGATCAATGCCAGCAGCAGCCCGACTGCGACCTTTATTAAGAATCCTAACTGGCAATTCCCAGCAGGTTCTGCTGAAGCCGAGATCCGTAAAGCTTGTGGTCAAGATCGTGTTGATATGGTGGATGCGACGACGATCGCCACCGCTTTGATGGGCGATAGTATCGCGGCAAATATGTTCATGCTCGGTTACTCTTGGCAAAAAGCTTGGGTGCCCTTGACTGAAGCGGCTTTGATGCGGGCGATTGAATTGAATGGCGTGCAGATCGACTTCAATAAACAAGCCTTCAACTGGGGGCGGATTGCTGCGAATGATTTGGCGGCGGTACAGCGCTTAACCACGCCAGCACAAGTCATCGAGCTCAAGCGTGCACCAACCCTGGACGATACGATTGCGAAACGCGTGGCTTTCTTGACCGACTATCAAAATGCAGCGTATGCGCAAATCTATAGCGATTTTGTGAATCAAGTAAAAGCGGCAGAAAGCGAACTGGTCGATGGCAAAGGTTTACGTTTGACCGAAGCAGTGGCGAAGTATTTGTTTAAACTGATGGCGTACAAAGACGAATACGAAGTCGCACGCCTGTACACCGATGGCAAATTTAAGCAAAAAATTGCTGATATGTTTGAAGGTGATTACGCGATCAATTTCCACCTCGCTCCACCATTGTTGGCAAAGCGCAATGATAAAGGTGAGTTGATTAAGCAACAATTCGGCCCATGGATGATGAAAGCCTTCGGCGTATTGGCAGGCTTGAAATCTTTGCGTGGTACCGCCTTAGACGTGTTCGGCTACACTGAAGAGCGTCGCATGGAGCGTGCTTTGCCTATCGAGTACAAGCAATTAATTGGCAAATTATTACCGCAATTGAATGCTGACAATATATCAAAAGCGGTCGCGATTGCGAGCATTCCAGAGGATATTCGCGGTTACGGTCATGTCAAAGAGCGTCATTTCAAGTTGGCAAAAGAGAAAGAAGCGAAATTATTAGCAGAATTTGGTATGGTTGCAACAGTCACAACGACAGCAAAGTCTGCAGCTTGATCAAGTACGTGCTAAAATGTTTGTGTGTGTAGTGTAGGTGTGTAAGGGAAATGACCGGCTCGTCCGGTCATTTTTTTCGCCTGCAATTTTGTTTACTTAGTTCGCTGCCGCTTGCGGCGATCACAGTGGTATCGCTTTTTTCGGGATTTTTATGCAAGACGATCAGCAAAAATGGCTGCAAGAGCGTCATCTGCTTGCTTTTGGTGCCTTGAATTTATTTATCGCAATTGCTGCCGGAGCCTTTGGCGCGCACGGCCTAAAATCCCAACTAAGTAGTGAGATGCTCGCAATTTGGCAAACCGCGGTGCAATATCAAATGCTGCACGGTCTAGCATTATTTGCTTTGGCGAGTTTGTCGCAACCTTGGCCTGCTCGCACTATTCGTCGCAGCGCGATCGCGATGTTGCTGGGCATCTTGCTATTCAGTGGCAGTTTATACGCGTTGGCATTGAGCGGGATACGCATACTCGGCGCGATCACGCCAATTGGCGGCTTGGCTTTTTTATTCGCATGGGCAAACCTCTTTTGGATTGCGTTGACGACGAAAAGTACTTAATCGCGGGCACTAAGAGGTATAAACTGAAAGCATAAGTTTGCGGCACCAAAACGCAGAAAAATGGGATCAAAGCGCGGTGAAAGTGTATAGAGTGAAGTGCCACCTGAGCCTGCCATTTGTGCGACACCGATACAACAAGGATTTACTATGAAATTTGAACATCTGGTCGAAATCAATGACCTGAGCAATCCCGCGATACTGGTAATTACGCGTGAACAGTTATGGCGCGGCCTGATTTTGCGCGCAGAGTCGCCCAAATTATTTGTTGATTACATTGATGAATGCAGCATCACAGAGCGCAGCGAAGTGACCATGTCACGCAATTTGCGTTACGGTGATTTGCGTATTGCCGATCAAGTTAGTTTCGTTCATCAGCAGCATGTGCATTATGATGTGCCTGCGCAAAAAGATATTCCACAATCATCCCTGCGCATGAGCATAGAAGAGCCAGTGCCCGAAGCCTTATTTGTGCGCTTTGTGTATGACAGCGGCCATACCGTCGAACAAGATGCGGAGAATGAGATGTATAACGCTTATCGTCGTTCTGCTTATGAAGAAGCCGATGTTGATACCATACGCCTGATCCGCGAACTAGCCGAAGCCGGACGTTTAGATTCCTTGCCAACCTGATTTTTCACCAAGACTAAGAGCCCAATATGACGATGACGACAGCACCCGCGCCTTTCCTGGCGAAAAAACTTAAACGCAAACAATTCGCCAGCACCGGCGACGCCCATATTCAAGGTGATTTGCAGATCACGAATCAAGTCATCATCGGTGGCGATTTATTAGTCGATGGTAATCTCGAAGCCGAGGAAGTATTTTGTCTCGGCAAATTGACCGTCACTGGCGACATCAAAGTGCAGTCTCTGTATGTTGGTCAAGCACTCGATTGCGCGGGCGATATCGAAGTCGAATTTTTGCTTAAGACTGGTTGCAATGCCGAATGGATGGCGCGTTTGCTAGAACTGGATCAAGCTAAGCCAGCCAAAGACGGTAGTGCTTACATGGACAAGTTAGTTCATCCAGCCATCTTAAAGCGCGATGCACGTCACGAAACTTTTGGTGGCTACGGCGATATCCAAGTGCTCGGTTATCTGTCATGCGACGTGCTTGATTGCCACGGCAATTTGCAATTGGATGACGTCTTGGATGTCGCCGAAGTGCAATACGTCGGCGGTCATTTAAGCGCGATTGCGATTGCCGTCGATGGCGATGTGAATGTCAAAGGTGAAGTTTTTAGTGAGACCGACATCGCGGTTAACGGCGGCTTGTTCGCAGGCGAAGTGATTTGTCAGGGCAACTTAAACGTGGGCTCGATTCACAGTCACGGCGACATCAGCGCTTGGGGAACGATACGCGCAGTCGGTCAAATCACCAGCCTAAACGGCGAAATCCATAGCGGTCGTTGGATTGCCACGAAAGGCACCATCTATGCCGCGAAATACATTAAAGCCGGTGAAGCTCTGGTAGCAGAAAAAGGCATCACTTGTGGTGCTGATTACGGCATTCTGGCAGCGACCACAGTTAAGCGTTCACTATGGGAAGTACGCGGCTTTGTCTCTGCACCGACTAAACCTAAATTGGTATTGTCCGGCAAATTCGTAGAAGACAAAAAACTCAAACATATCGATGCTTTAGAAAAGAAACGCGATTGGGAATTGGATTGGGAAGTGCCACGTCGCCTGCAACGAGACATGATAGGTTAAGTCGCATCATTAAGTTGCAATAAGCTGCAATAATTCCGACTTGTACAAAGAGGGGCGATTTCATCATAGGTGACATCGCCCTTCGTGTTTTTATGAATGAGCGACTACGTTGACGCAGGGAATTCTGAACTATTTTCTTGGATGCTAGAAATCACCGGTACTTCGCTTTGCTGCTGCACTAAGGGCGGCAGCTTTTTGTTAATTAAGGGAAGATTACTCAATTCAGTTCCATCGGGCTGTACCGCCTGTTGCGCGGATAACCAGTCGCCCGTATCTTTTGTTTGCATGTTGATCGCTTCTGCCAAATTCGTTGATAGTTGCTGGGCCTAGGTGAAAAATTAAGCGAAAACTTCTCACTCTACCAGCAGCGCTCCATCATAAATGGCACAAAGAAAGCTAACCGAAGAGTTTGATCTATTCATGAGCTAGCGCAAATTCTGTGACTCTGTTGCCCAGCGCAACTATGCATTACACCACTTCCGGTTTTACAAAAAAATGAATTGAGGAATACTATTATCAACCACATAAATCGCAAGGGTTTTTGATGAAAGCCTGCCCCATGAATATTCCACGTCTGATCTTTGGCTATGCCTTGGCATTTATAAGCATAGCTATAAGCACTGCCGCACAAGCGAAAGTCAAAAAGTGTACCGATAGCCGTGGGAAAGTGACTTATATCTAGGCGGTGTGCCCGCAAGCAACCGCCAAAGATAAAACTATCATGGCCTACACACCAGTCAGCAGCGCACAGCCCTCTACAGCTACAGATTGGAAGGCAGAGAATTAAGCTTCAATTAGTGCCAAGCCCAGCGCAATCATCTGGACGCAGTCGAAAAACGCAACCGCGCAGCGATGGCCGCTTTCGACAAAGCGACTAGCAAGCCTTTGGCACCTGGCGAATCACGCCGGATTGCCTTGTATTTGACTATGCCTTAAGACGGTAATTGATCGTTATTGATTAATTTTGAGATAAAAAAAGCGCCACATTGTTGCATGTGGCGCTTCACTTACTTTCTAATTCTCAAATTCGAAGAATTTTAAGTCTGAAAATCAAAAGAACTGCAAATCCTCCGCATTCACACCGACTAATTGCAATGCAGCCTGGGTGCTGGTGGCTGTTACTGCGCCAGCAATATCGATGCTTCGTTCATAAGCATTATCGACAAAGTTGATACCCCAATCAATCGCTACAGTTTTACCAACCAAAAACTTATTGTCTAACAGATCGGCCACATAGCCGAAATCTGCATTACCTTTAAACGTATGGGCAGACGTTAAGATATCTTGCGCTAAAGTACTTCGCGTTGACGTGCCATTCGTTAGTTTATTTTTCCAATAACTGAGACCTGCTTCGTCGGCACCGTTATCACGCCCAAGAACGTTGCGATAAAAAGTATGGATGAAGTCGTCGTCAGTCATGGTTTTCGTGAAACCGGTGCGTGCTGTAAATTGATCGGATGAGCCAATTGAATAAAATGACTCCGCAATTTTTGCCATCGTCTGCCCGCCTTTCAATTGGTCGATCCAATACGACATACCATCGGCGTCAGGTGTACGATTGAAGAAAGCAATATATAACTCGATGAGGGTTTTCACATCGCCGGCGGCAACGCTACTCGCCTTTTCTTTGACCGTCAGATTCAATTGCAGGTCGGAAAATTTGAGATACTCCACTCCGCTGAGATTGTCTGTACCTTCGCCGTTTGTATAGTATCTTCCCCCAGTACTAAATCCAGCGTCAGTTTTGGTGAGTTTGTATTCTCTAAAGCTTGCATTGAAGAGTACGGTATCGAAACCAGCACCGCCAATTAATTTATCATTGCCAACGCCAGCAATTAAAATATCATCGCCGGCACCGCCGTCAAGCGTGTCATCACCGCTTCGGCCATCCAAAGTATCATTGCCAGCAAGTCCGGATAAGGTATCGGATGCCCAGCTACCGAGGAGTTGATTGGATGCGCTGTCACCGACCTGCGTAAGCCCTTCGATGGAGCCCTTAGGATCATATAAATCTACAAAGTGATTTTGATTGAGGGAATTGATGTCGGTATTTTTTAGCGTCAGTATCGTTTTACCTGCAATCGGACCTGTACCATCTAGGTCAAGAACGAGTGCTACATCTTTCCCATTTTGTCGGAGACTCACATAGCCGTTTGTAAATGGATTTTGGATAGAATTGGTGGAGTAATTGAGATGGTTGACGATAGATTGCAATGAAATTTTGTCTCCATTGGAGGCAACATCAAAATCTAAAATAGCGACCATGGCATTTTCTGAATACCAGCCGGCTTCAAAAGTATCAGAGCCACTGCCGCCAGTGATATTCACTTCTATCTTATTAGAAGAATAATTTCCAAGGGAAAACAGATCCTGACCTGCACCACCATCGAGTGTCAAATTGCCGAAGGTTCCGCTGATGTATTGGGCGCTGAGATTGAAGGTGTCATTGCCGTCACCGCCAATAAGCACGCCACTACCATTGTTAATATTAATCGTATCATCGCCAGCACCGCCGTCTGCTTTGTTACTGCCAATACTATTGATGACGATTATGTCATTGCCTTCACCACCTGAAAAACTATTGTTACCGGCGTTATCTTCCAACCAGTCATTTCCTGAGCCACCAAATAATTGATCGTCGCCTGCTGAACCACTGATCTTGTCGTCGCCTCCATTGCCACTGAGTATATCGTTGAGTTTAGTGCCAAGCAGAGTATCGTTTTGCTCGTCGCCTTCGCGTTCTATGCCTTGTAAAATACCATCTGGTGAATAGTAATTCACAAAATTCGCGGCGATCAGATCGCTAGCCTTCACATTTTTTAGAATGAAGGTATCCTGAAACTGCTTGTAATCCTCTGGGCCATCAAGATCAATTTGTACGATGGTATCGTTGCCACGCTGTAACAGGCGCGCATAACCTGTCTGGCCAAATGGATTTTTTTCTCGAATGGAATAATCAAGTAAGTTGCTGATGTCAAGGTAATCGCCTTTGACACCGGGTACAAAGTCATTGATGAGGTACTGCACCTTACCGTTGACATAGTCCATTGAAAAGGTGTCGATACCATTGCCACCGCTAATTTCGAGTTTTGCTATGTCGTTGGAGCTGTAATTATTTTGCAGGCTAATCTTGTCTTGGCCATTACCACCGTTAACACGCACAACATGATCGCTCAATTGGTTGATGCTTGAGTAATAAAAGCGTACCACTAGCTTATCGTTACCGTCATCACCGTTCAATACATCATTACCGGCCCCAGCAGTAAGAAAGTCGTCTCCATTGCCGCCATTGAGAATATTGGACCCGGTTCCTGATGTGGAGAGTATATCGTTACCCTCTCCACCGTATAAGGTATTGTTGCCACTTGATTCGGAATCGTAGAGATTATCGTTGCCAGCATCGCCATATAAAATGTCATTCCCAAGGCCGCCGTTTAATTCATCGTTGCCATTACCGCCGTGTAATTCATCGTTACCACGCTCTCCGAATAATGTATCGTTTCCTGCACCACCAAATAGAGTGTCATTGAGGATTTTTCCGTTAAGTGTGTCATTTTTTGTGGTGCCGTAGAGCGTCATACCAACTTCCGAACCATTCGGATTGATGCCACCGGTAAAGTTAGTGAGTGTGAGCGTATTTGCCTGTAGATTCTTGAGTGTGATGATAGGTCGGAAGCTATACATCAAATGATCTGGACCATCGAAGTCATATTCGATCACGGCATCGCTGCCTTTTTGGACAATTCTCAATACACCAGAAGCGCCGAAAGGATTGCCTCCTTTGTAGTTGTAGCTGCTCAATAGGTCAGCCAATTCAATGACATCACCTTGATTCCCTGATTGGAAATCGTTGATGATGAGATGTCCGTTGATGCTTGTTGAGCTTATTTCAAAAGTATCTTTGCCGTTACCACCATTGACAACAGCAATCGAGTCTGGCGACCGTGGCGCAAACATGAAAGTGTCGTCGCCAACTCCCAGATTAATTGTCCCTATGCCGCTATTGGATGGATTTCCCCAGTAGCCTCCGTACTCGACACGATCATTGCCTGAGCCAGCATCTATCGTGACGAGACCACCCGAGGTGCGGATTAAGTCATCCCCGTCACCACCTTCTGCGATACTTCCCTCGCCATTGAGGTTAATTTGATCTTTACCGGCGCCGCCACGGAGAATGTTGGTGCCGTATTCGTCACTTAAATTGTCGTCGCCATCACCACCATCTAGAGTGTCGTCACCAGCTCCGCCATCTAATCGATCATTTCCAGTACCACCCGATAGGACGTCGTTACCACTGTCCCCATTTAAATCATCATTCCCCGCGTCTCCATACAATGTATCGTTGCCCGCACCACCCTGAATACGGTCATCGCCATCCACACCATAAATTGTATCGTTGAGATTTTTGCCCGCGAGAATATCGGCGCCATTGGTGCCACGAATTTCTTCCCCGATTTCACTGCCATTTGGGTGCCAGCCTTTGGCAAAGTTTTTAGAGCTCAAATTCTGCAGTAGAATATTTTCTAAAGTAATGAGAGTGCGCATTCCATAGAGGCTGCTCGCCGCTCCATCTGGGTCAAATGAAATGACGACGTTGTTACCGTCTTGACTCGCTTTAAAATAGCCAAGGCTACCAAAAGGATTGCTCGCGACAGAAGACGGCATTAGTGGATTAAGATCAATCATATCGCCATCTGTGATGGAGAAATCAGTTACTTTTGCGTCACTAATATTGGAGCTATAGAAGATGATCGTATCAACACCAGCGCCACCATTAATGCTGATATTTTTTAGTTTGCTATAAGAGTTAATGCTAAATGTGTCGTTGCCATTGCCGCCCTCATATATGCCTCCTTCAAACGACAAAGCATCATTGGATGCAATATTGAAGCGATCATCGCCATCCTGACCACGTTGCGTATTAAAACCATTAGAGTCGAAGAATATATCGTCGCCGCTACCACCTTCTAAAACGTCGTTTCCATTTCCGCCATAAAGCGTGTCATTACCGGCTCCGCCTTTCAATAAATCATTACCATCGTCTCCGTAAAGCGTATCTGAATCTTGTGCGGAATCTTCGTTGCCACCGATGAGAGTATCATCACCAGCACCACCGTAAAGCGTATCGGGGCCAGCCAAGCCAGAAATATGATCGTTGAGGATATCGCCACTTAAAGTGTCGGCGCCATTAGTGCCAACGATGGTCATTCCAACCTGGCTGCCATCTGGATTAAAGCCGCCCACAAAATTTGCTGCTGTTAATTGATTAGGTGCGATGTTTGCGAATGTCAGCAAAGTCAGAAAATCTGAATTGCCTTGTGTAGTTGGCTTATATTGCAATTGTGTGTCAGTACCTACTTTGAGCAGGCGCATAGTGCCATTGGCAGCAAAGGGATTGGTATTGGAATTCCAAGGTACAAAATTACTCAGTTTTATTTGGTCACCATTCGCACCGACGGCAAAATCTTGCACGATATAATGCGTGCCTTGGGAAGAATCGTAACCATACCCAAAGGCGATCGTATCCGTTCCAGCACCGAGTTTGATATTGATGACATTTTTGTGCCCTCCTAGCCCTAGTGTCAATTTATCGTTGCCATTGCCCGCATCCAAATTGGCAGTGCGTGTTTGATAATTATTGGGTTGAAAATTGATGGTGTCATCACCGTCGTCGCCGTTAACATCATCTGCGCCGTTCGCGCTAATTTCATCGTTGCCCGTACCGCCGGATAGCTGGTTAAACTCGCCCAGTGTATAGTTAGCGCTGGAGATTATTCTGTCGTTTCCATCACCGCCAAAAAAGATGTTGCTTCCGCTGTAGTCATAGAGGTAGTCGTCACCAGCGCCACCAGACAAAGTGTCATTGCCACTGCCGCCATATAGCGTATCGTTGCCCGTATCGCCATATAAGCTATCATTCCCCTCATCGCCATACAGGTAGTCGCTGCCGGTATTACCATGCACGATGTCGTTGCCGGCACCACCATAAATATTGTCATTCGCATAGGCCGAAGTGTCGGTTTCATTGTCGCCATTGATGATGTCGTCACCGTCATAGCCGTTAATGTAATCAGATCCCCCTGCGCCATTCAGAATATCTGCCTTGCTTCCCCCATGGATGGTGTCCGAGCTATCAGTACCGGTGAAGTTGATGGCGATATTACTGAGTTCTGTTTTAAAACTTGCCACGTCATAATAAGGGGCTTGATATGCCAAGCCTTCTTTCGTTGTGACGATTCCGGTCGATAAGGTGACGCGATAATCCGTCAGAAAAGCAAAATCAACGCTAGGGTTGAGTGTCAAGACATTGCCTGAAATAGAAACATTCGGGCCAGTAACACTTTCATATACAACCACTTCGCCAATGCTATTTTTAATGGTGATGTAGCCAACTCCGGCGAAAATCGCTTCGCTAAACGTGAAGGTAATATTGCTATTGATCGCAACGTTGCTCCCATACGATGGGCTGGTCGAATTGAGATAAAGTGTTTTGTTTGCTTGAGTCATTTTGCGAAGAAAGGTAGGAACGTTGTTTGTCAAAAAAGCACGCGAGTTTATAGCACAAAAAATGAAGCTCACCAGTGAAATATATTGATATTTATGTCACTCATCAATCTTCTGATGAGATCTAATTTGGGTAAATGACAAGCTTTAGATTGGTGGTGAGAGCTAGGCTGCAATGTAACTCGCGCTGCCATATGCCCTTGTGGTAACGTCATTGGGAGTGATGTTACAAATGCCAGGTGGTGAGTCGAACTTAGATTGCGTAAATAATGGTTGTGGCCAAGATGCGTATTGATCTTTTGTTGATCAATACGCACTAGGATTTAAACCCCAAAAAACTCCGCATGCACCGCCTGCAAAGCCAGCTTGCGGTCATCCTGATGCACCAGCATATACGCCGCCACTTCGCTCGCACCGGCCGCGGCTAAACAAACTCGCACGCCACTGGCAATTGCCGCTGATAAGGCGCGGCTAGCAATTGCACTGCCAACGTCAGAAGCTTCTAATACGCCATCACCGACCACTGCGACGATTGCTACTTCCGCGTTGCGTGAGACTTCGACCACGCCTGCTAAATGATGTTCTGCCACGATCGCATAGGCGGCATCCAGATGATCGCGCGCCAGTAAAATATTGATCGCAGTTTGTGCCGTCAGTACGCTCTTGATATTGATGCCATTGCTGTCGAGTGCGTTGGTCACATGCGCCAAAATGCCAGATTTAAATCCAACGCCTGGACCGTGTAATTTGAGAATTGCGACGTCTTCGGTGGAGGTCACACTCTTCACCACATCTTTGGTCACTTTGCGCTGTGCGTTAATCACGGTGTAAGGCTGCAGGCCGCGTTCGGGTTTGGTGATGTTCAAGATACGGATAGGAATGTCTTGGTTAAACAAGGGTTCGACTGTGCGTGGATGTAAGATTTTCGCACCAAAATAGGACAGCTCGGCGGCTTCTAAATAATTTAATTGAGAAATCGAACGGGGCGCACTGACCGAGCCGGGATCCGCGCTTAAGAAGCCATCCACATCTTTCCACACATCCAATGATTCTGCGCCTATACAGCAAGCGATGGAGGCGGCGGAATAATCCGAACCACCACGACCAAATAGCGTTGCTTTGCCCTCTTTGTCGATACCATAAAAGCCCGGTACGATGATGACTTCATCGCCTTGTAAGGCCTGCGCAACCGAGGCTGCACTCGCTTCGAAATCGCAAGCAGAATTTCCAAATACGCCATCGGTAATCAGACCGATGTCTTCCGGTAAAGCTTCGCGCGCCTGAATGCCGCGGCTGAGCAATACTTCGGTGAGCAGCAAACTCGACAGGCGTTCGCCATAACTGAGAATCGCATCGTAGACAAAAGTCGGCACGTCGCCTATGCAGTGAATGCCAGTTAAATAGCGGTCTAGCTGATCGATGCGTACGGCTAAGGCTTTTTCTATGCGATCGCGGTCAGCGGGGCTCGTGACATTAGCTTCTATGATTTCACGTTTAAGGCGACGCAGGTGCTGCGTGTAATCCTGACTTTCCGCCAGTGCCGCTTTGGTGCCAGCACCTTCTTTGGCATTTTGTACGCAAGTAATCAGGGCATTGGTAATGCCGTAAAACGCTGAGACGACTAAGATGAGAGGACGATTATAGGTTTGCACCACATTGATCACACGATCAATATCTTGTGGTTGACGCAAATTAGAACCACCAAATTTTACAACGATCTTTTTCATGACAGTTTCCAATGGGATGAGATGTCAGCGCTGCTGACTGTGCGCTATTGCTGCGGCACTTTGTTTAGCACGACTGCGGAGAGCGGCTAGGTTACTGCACTGTCGGTGTTGGGTCAATTAGCGGTTTTGTTATTTTTGATAAGTACGAGCATAGAACTTAGGTACAGAACTTAGGTACAGAACTTAAGCACAGAGTAGATTCACAAAGCCCCGCCTATTCTAGGTTTCGCTCGCCGCGTAGTTGGTTACAGTAATGCTGTAGTCCACTCAACTCATTTGTGTTCTTTTGCGTTCTCTGGCCTTGTGCAGTCATGAATAAAAGTCAAGCTTATCAAACCATGCAAAGTCTGCTTCCTCAGGCTTTGACCGTGCCTGTGTCTGAGTCGTTGTCATATCAGGCAGAGAAAAGTGCGAGCTCTTTGCATTTTAGTGGCTATGATCCGCGCGCTGCGGGTGGGCGTCAGACTTTGAAGCTGGAATTACGTGCTGAACTAGATCGTGCTATTCAAGAATTACGCTTTGAATTCCGTTCGGAATTACTGCTTCCACAGACATCGCAACAAACTTTACAGCGCTCACCGTCTGGTGCCTGGCAGGCCGTGCTGTTGAGCTTCTCGAGCAAGGGCAAAGAACATGGGCAATATCCTTTGGATGTGCAACTTAGCTATCTTGATGCGAGTGGTTGTCAGCGCTTATGGGTTTGCACGACGACGATCTTGATTCCCAGGGCGAACGCTAGTTTGAGTGAAATTCATCAAGTCTTTTTAGCTTCGCAAAAGAACGTGCGTGTGCATGCGGAGGATGGTGCGATTGCTAAACTTGGTGGACTATCGGGTATGCAAGAGAGCCAACACCGTCAGTTGAATATTGATATTTACGCCAAAGATGCCGCCATTGCGCAATGGGAAGTAGCGACCGGGCAGCGCGAGGATGCATCCGCACCTTTAGCAATGGGATTAAGCAGCATAGCCTGGGACGAAAACTTGGTCGAAGTCGCCGTGCCGACCTATCAAAATCTGCTAGGTGCACCAGCTGCAGTGGCTAAACCAACATTGCAACCTACAATCATGCTGACAAGCGCCCGACTTGTGCCGCTTGCAGACCAATTGAGCAACATCCCAACCAACATCCCGACCAACATTCCGATTCAGCTATTAGTGCGACGAGAATGGACGCTAGGACGTCAAACGACGAAAGTGACTGCGGATATCGTTTTGCACCATCTCAGCTCAGAGCGACGTATCAGCGCACAGCACGCCATCATTCGCCGGAGCTTAGGCGGTGTTCAGATAATAGACAGCTCGCGCTACGGCACTTTGCTTAATTCGGTCATTCTTGAAAAACATCAGCCTATGCCTTTGTTGTCGGGTATGCAGATAGAATTGTGTGCCAACTTCAAAGGCTTGGTGCAATTGCGAGTACTACACATACTGCCGCATGCATTGATACTTGGCCGACTGCAGCCAGGGGCAGCGCAAGAAAGACTCTTGGAAATATACTATTTGCTGACACCAGATTTACGCCCTGAAGCAAGCTTGTCTGCACCAGTGATCGCAGGTGGCAAATTGCCTTTGCTATTTCATGCACAAGGCCAGTTTTATGCACACGATCCTGTGACGATGGAAGATACGAATTTGATGCATTTCAGTTCGGACATTGCGTCCACAAAGCCCGGATTTTCCTACCGCTTTGAATATGCTTGAACTAGGGTCTGTTGACATATATTTTAGGCAAGCGAATGCGCGCAAATGGGCACTGCGCTAGGCTATCGCTATGGGAAAGTTCCCTTGTAAGGGAACTTCGTTACGTCAGCGGACAGCATGCTGTCCGAAACCCTGACTGCACCGCAAGCTGCTTATAGTGCGGGCACTATAAGCAGCTTGCAACAACGCCAAGTGCCCATTTGAGCCATTCCCGGAGGGTTTCAATCAAAACGCAAGATGGACAGCGTTACATCTCTTGCTGGGGCGGCCAGCCGCAGCGGCGAGATGTGCCTTGCCATCCCGCGTTTTGAGTGAAACGCTTGACTAAAATATATGTCAACAGACCCTAACCAAAACCGTATAGAAAAAGCGAGCTGAAATTTCTTCACGCTCGCTTTTTGCCGCTAGCTTGGCTTACAGTTGATTGATAAAGCTCAGTAATTTTTCGTGGAAAATTGTAGGTTGATCGAGCATCACGAAATGGCGCGCATCCTTGATGCTGACTAAATTCAGTTTAGGTATGCCTTGCACAAAGCTCATGTAGTAAGCACTTTTCGCGTCTTCCGACATATTCATGCGGGCGAAATCGGTGGCATAGTAAGGCGACACCAAGGCGACTGGCACGCTAATTTTTGGCAAATCTTGGCGTGTATCCATCATCAATAATTCTGCCATGTAATCTGCTGTTGCAACAGGATCGCTGGTGGCGCTACGCACCGCAATTTTTTCTGCTTGTGCCTGATCGACCAGACCTATCATCCGCATGTATTGCAACTGTTGTTCGGAAAACGTTTTTGCATCCGCGCTCGCCATTTGGCGACGGCCAGCTTCCGCCATTGCAGTACGTTGTTCCAGAGTCATATTTTGCGTACCAGGGAAAACCGGCAAGCCATCCACCGCAAATACACCGCGGATTAAATTTGAGTGAGATTCAGCGAACCAGATTGACAACGCAGATCCCAAACTATGACCGACCAGTATCGGTTGATTGATTTTTTGGGTTTGAATTAATTCCAATAGCGAATCTTTTGCCTTAGGCAGTTTGGCACCAGGCAGCGCTGGTTTGCCGTTGAAACCAGCCAGCGTAATCACATACAGTTCGTGTTCAGCGCGCAATTGTTTGACGGTTTCATCCCACACATAGCCGCCGCTAGATAAGCCCGGAATCAAAATCACCGGTGCGCCTTTGGCTTGTGGATTCGCATACTTTTCTACATACATACTACCGACTTGAAATTGCTCTGCGGCTGAAGTGGTACTAATCGTGGTGTTAGCCGCGGCATAGGCAGTCTCATAGGTCGCCGCACCGATAGCGGTGGCGAAGGCGATGCTGAAGAAAGTGGAAGTTAATGTTTTGCTGATATTCATGATGATTTCCTTGTCCTTGATGAAGTTTTATGTAAAGCAAAGTTGACACACTTGGCGATAAAAAAAGCAGGGAATCCGTAGATGCCTTGCCGTTCTGTATTTTCACTAACAACCCATGCCATTCGCTATGTAAAGCCTGCTTGACATGTGAATTCAAAAAATAAGCAGCACTTGGAATATCCGTTTGAGCTGCTTGTTATTTGCTAAGCACTTGATGCATAGAGCATGTGTGTAAAGCATGTTTGACATATTAAACCAAAAAAAATCTTTGTCAAGCATCCTTTACATAATTTTTTTGGTTGTAGGATTTACGCTGAATGAGTGCTGAGGTCGTTGTGTTCCCTTGGAGTCCACGATAGAAGGGAAAGCCTATTGATCTTAAGAATGAATCACAAGAATAGATGGGGTAAGGTAGGGTGCGCCGTGCGCACCGAGGCCGCAGACTATGAGTGTGGTGCGCACGGCGCACCCTACCCGATGAGCTCTAGTCAGTGCAAATTCGCGTAAGCCTTAGATTTATTTTCCTTATAAAAAAGCCCGTCAAAACTGGCGTCGTGACGGGCTCATTCAACTACTGATCTAGGTGGGATGTGCTTATTTACATAATTACTTACTTATTTACTTACTCAGCAGCACAGGCTCACCAAATCCCAACTCCTTCATACGCGGCAATTGAGTTTTGGCATCGCCGACTACCAACCAGATCATTTTGTTTGGATCCAGATATTTTTGCGATAAGGCTTTGATCTGCTCTAGCGTCATGGTTTTCACGATTTGTTCGCGCTCTTTCACGTAGTTTGCGGTCCAGTCGTATTTGCTGATGTTTTCCAGCATGCCGAGTTTGGCAGTGAAGGTTTCGAAAGCGCGTGCATTGCTTTTGATCAGGAAGCTCTTGGTCGTCGCTAAATCAGCATCGGAATAAGTGACCGCGTAATCTTGCAAAATCTGTTTGATCAGTTGTGCTGATTCCAGCGTCACATTGCTGCGTACACCACTGCTGATGCTGAAATCGCCCACGCTACGGCTGCCCGAAAAACCAGAACGGATGCCATAGGTATAGCCCTTGCCTTCTCGTAGTTGCTGCGTTAAACGTGAAGCAAAGCCACCACCGCCTAAGATGTAATTCATGACATTGGCCGCATAAAAATCTTTGTCCGTTGCAGCGAGCGCCGGGTAACCGATTTGCAACACGGATTGTTTCGCGTCAGGCACATCGACAAAATACACTTTTGCCGTGTTCAAGTTAGCGGCTTTCATAGGCGCAGGTAAGTCAACTTTTTTGGCTTGCCATTTTTTCGCCAGCTCGCCTAAAGAATGACTGATACTCGCTTTTGGCAAGGCGCCGACTACATGCATGCGCGCTACCGATGGTGATAGATTTTTGTTGTAATAGGCTTTTAAGTCGTCGATGTTAATCGCGTTCACGGTTTCCGCACTACCTAAAATATTGCGTGAACGAATATTCTCATTACCGTAGATGAGCTTGCTATACGCGTTTGCCGCCAGCATATTTGGATTGGCATCTTGTTGACGAATCTGGCTCAAAACACTTTGCTTGAGTAAGCTAAATTCTTTCTCATCCCAACGTGGTTCTAACAAAATTTCTTCAACCAAAGCCAAGGTCGCCGCATAGTTGCGTGCGAGCGTATTGACGGTGATGCGGATGTCTTCAGTACGGGCACTGACGTTGATAGACGCGCCCAATTGCTGAATCGCTTCTTCCAATTCTTGTGGTGTCTTTTTCGCCGTGCCTTGCGTCATCATGCGTGCCATTAAATTCGCCACGCCGACTTTATTGATGTCTTCCATTAATAAACCACCGTCGATCAGAATTTCAAATTGCACCAAAGGCACTTCATCATTTTGTATGCCGTACACGCGCAAACCATTTTTCAACTTGTCGTTCCACACGGTTGGCAATTTGACTTCGGCAGCAGCGCCATACGCTGGTTCGGTAGCACGCGCAATTTTGGATGGCGTCTTAGTATAGGTCGCATTGATGCTAGGATCCACCGCATCTTCCGCACCTTGCACGATTTTTTCTTCTACCACTTCTGCTTTGCCGGAACCACTCAAGGCAAGTGCGACTTTGCCCTTAGGTACAAAGCTAGTGGCGACATAATTTTTACCCTTGATGTACTTCTCATACACGCGCATCACATCGGCTGGCGTTACGGCGAGTATATTCTTGATGTCTTGTTCGACAAAGCCGGGATTGCCCGTTAAGTAGTTGTATTCCGCCAGTTGCGATGATTTACCAAGCACGCTGGAAAGCGAATTATAAAATTGGGTTTCTTGTCCAGCCTTAATCCGATTCAGATCCTTTTCCGCGATACCTTCTTTCTCAAATTTCGCAAAAGCTTCGCTGACTGCGCTAGCGACTTCATCTAATGATTTGCCATCAAAAGCGCGCACACTCAACATGAATTGACCGGCGACTTCTGAAGTGCGATTACCGATACTGACATTCGAGGTGAGCTTTTTATCTTCCACTAACACTTTGTAGAACGGTGCTTTTTTTCCGCGTGACAGATATTCACTCAAAACATCCAGGGCATAGGAATCAGCATGCAATTGTTCAACCGCTGGCCATACCATGGTCAGTGCAGGGACGCGGGCAAAATTATCTTCGTGATAGAGCTTGACGGTTTCTTTGACAAAGCCGGCGCGCTTGGCGATGGGCTTGATCTCTTCACCACGTTTGATTTCACCAAAATATTTCTCTACCCATTTTTTTGCCTGTGCAGTATCGAAGTCACCTGCGATCACCAGCGTCACATTATTCGGTACATACCAACGGCGGAAGAATTCTTTGACATCATCGACTGTCGCGTTTTGCAAATCTTCGAGCGAGCCGATGACTTGCCAGTTGTAAGGATGATCGGCCGGATACAGGGCTTTGTCGATCACGTACGAAGTGTGGCCGTAAGGATTATTGTCGACACTTTGACGCTTTTCATTTTTGACGACTTGCTTCTCTTTCGCCAGCACCTGATCGGTGACGGTGTTGATAAACCAACCCAGTTTATCGGCTTCTGCCCAAATCATTTTTTCCAAGGCATCTTTCGGCACGGTTTGCAGATAGTTGGTGCGGTCCTGAGAAGTTGAACCGTTTGCACCAGAACCACCGATGCGTGCTGTCATTTTATCCAAGCCACCTTTGCCGAGATTTTCGGATTCTAAAAATAGCAAATGCTCGAACAGATGCGCGAAGCCAGTACGCCCGGTTTTTTCGCGGGCAGAGCCGACATGGGCTGTCAAATTAACTGCGACGACAGGATCAGATCTGTCCACATGAAAAATCACTTCCAGGCCATTCGCCAAAGTGAATTTTTGATAGTCGACTTTTAGTCCGGCTTTCGCTTTGCCCTTTGATGGTGCCGCTTGTGGTGTCTTTGCAGGTGGTTTGGGCGCGTCTTGCGCCAGCGTTGTACTGAGTGGCAATAGACAACTGGCTGCCAGAACTAGTGTGGATGAGACAGCTCTTGAAGCGACTTTCATAAGTATTCCTTTTTTCGTTTTTGATTATTGTTGCGTGAAATGACGGTATTTTTATGTATCTTTGCTGTGGCCGCAGCATCTGCGAGGACCATAGAATAGTGCCAGAAGTATTCCCTAAGCAAGCCAAAATCACAAGTGAATTCAAGAGACCTCTACACAACCTACTGCGCGACCAAATTTTGAATCGGCGGATTTGTCAATGCGTCGCTGTGCTCTAGCACAGGTGCGCTTCTCGATTTAAACTTCGACCGCTCGCTACGGTTGTGTAGAGGTCTCAAGTAAATTCAAGACGACTATAGTTTATTGCGACTAGACATGTATCTAGTGACTAATGAAGAATCAAAAAGTTCCAATACGGAATCGGTGTAGTCTGCAAATTGAATCGATGCCTATAAAGGCATAGCGTTTATTACCCGCACATGACCGGCGCCTTGCACGCCGTTACCATTATTCCAAAGTTGGCTGGCCAGTACTTCGCCATTTCGTGTGAGGACGCTATTCGTCACTGCGGTCAGTGTGGTGCCAGAACGGCTTTCGCCGCCACTGACTTCGATTAATTTGTTTGCAGCGGGTACTTTGGCACCATTGGCACCATTCCAGATTTGGGTGTGACTACCAAATACTTTGGAATCCAGCGTTGTGTAACCATCGCAATTAAATGCATAGGCATGCGGCGTAGGCCCAGCGGCAGGTAATAAGCGAATGGAATCCGGATATAAGCCCATGCCACCCGACGGTACTAATTGGATTTTCACCCATTGATTTGCGGTACGCAAACGACCAAACCTATTGGCACGACTACCGCCACTGAGCGCATGGTCTAAGCAAATCTCTATACCGAAATCAATTACTGCTCCGTTGACATCATTTAACCCAGCAATTTGAAATACCGCGCCGCCCTCAGTCACACCCAAAACGTCGGCCGGTATGACAGCTTCTGGATCTGCAGGTAAAACCGTATGATAAGTATGTTGGGCGACACTGCCGCTCCATTTCAGAAAATCTATCCCTGAAATGTATTGTTTGCGAGCTGCGTAGTTATCTGCGGTATGGCTGACACCGCCTCGTTGTATTAATGCGGTGTTATACACTTCGCCAGGTTTTGTGGGATCGAGTAAATACTGACCATCAATGGCTTCAGCCGTGGGGAATGAGGCACTGATCATGGTGCCAAATACAAATAAAAAATCCTCATAACGCGCATCCGCCGCCAAGGCTTGCAATCCGCCAAATAAGCCATCCCAAGCATAATTAAATGGTGCGGGCAAAGCAAAACTGCTGGGTGCCGGACCGACCCAGCCATTCAAAAGATCATGCAGATAAGCGCCACCAGCACCGCGACATAAAAACTCGGGTGCCATAAAAATCTTTAAGGTGCTTGATGACAGATCGGCGCTGGCATAGGCTTTGGCGATCGCATCTGCGATAAATGCCAGACGCGCTTCAATGTCCCAACATTGACCTAACACGTCAGTGCGGAAATCCACGGTCGAACTTGATAGACCGTTATAAAAACCTTGTGGCGTATCTGCGGGATTTTTAAAAGGCCCGGTGTACAACTCCCAGGAAATGAATTGAACTTTGCTGTAGTTGGACATAGGCTTGAGATTTAGTGGATGCTTATAAGTTAATGTTGAGCTACCCGGAACTGCGCGCGCTGCAAGAGAATCGAAGGGTGAATGAGTGATGAGTGAGTAAGTAAGTAAGTAAGTAAGTAAGAGCCGATTGCTGAGATACCTACATGCGCAGTGTCCATTACGAACCTCTTGCGGCGTAGTTTAATCATCTAAGTCGCCAACTCCTCCATCCATATGCCCGCCTATTAAATTCTCGACGTCAACAACTGAATCAACTCTTTCCGTGTCACGGAGTTTTTTCGCGGCATGAAGACAACCAATTGCCGAAAGTGAACCTAGTACATAACAAACACTCTTTTCGTTTCCTCTCGGATAGAAAGCAACCAAATACACTAATGCACTTGCTAATACAGTGCCATAAGCTGAAAAAACCCGTCGCCACTTTTGTTCGAAGGCGTTTAGTTCATTGTTAGTTAAAAGTTTCACTGGCATGATTTTCTCGATGCACAACGCTTATTTAACGATAAAACGGCTCAACCGTGCCTTTGACTTTGATCATCATCGGCATGCCCTTACGGTCTAATGTCTTACCTGCAGGCACGGTGATCCAGCCTTCGCTGATGCAATATTCTTCTACGCCTAAACGCTCTTTGCCATTGAGCAAAATACCTACTTCGTGATCAAAAATTTCAGCTACATAATATTTGCTGCGTGGATCTACAGAAAGGCGATCTGGAAAGGCGGGTTTGCTGATATCGGTCATGTTGTACTCATCATTCATGGTCAAATTGTGTGCCGTGCTAATTGTCTTGTCATACTTGATATTGTCTGACAATCGGTCTGCGGCGCGAAGTTCGCTAGTTTATCTGGTTTTGCGAAATAATTGGTTGACGCTCTGTCAGCATCTGAGCGATTTTAGGTAGGTTTTGATGGTGATCGTAAGCGCTGCAATTGCTGATGCACCTCATCGTCCCAATCAATTTTTAGCTGTTGTTTTGCACTCAAATAGTGATTGGTGAATACATCCAGATAGGCGCTTAAGGTTTTGGCGGCCAGTGTTTCCCCTGCTAAACCCAAGCAGATTGCCGCGACTTCGGACGTACATAAATGATCATCGCGGCGCGAGCGGCGTAAGCGATAGCGTGATAATTGTTCAGGCTCGATACTCAGTACCGGGAATCGATCCAGATAGGGGCTTTTCTTGAAGATTTTTCTTGCCTCTGGCCAAGTTGCATCGAGTAGGATAAATAAGGGACGTTTAGTGTCCGCGGTGTTCGCTGCATTTTCATCGGCGACAAATACTGTCGATACCACACGTTCGGGCGCGACGAATTCTCCGGGAAATACAATATAAGGTTGCCATTGCGGATCTGCTAATAGCTCTAATAAAGCCGGCTCCACCGTAGTGCGTGCCCAGGGAAAAGCGACTGTGTCGGGCACGACGTCGGCAATCAACCAACCAGTATTGCTGGGCTTTAATGATTCATGTTCTGCCATCAATAAGCAGACGCCTGCTTGCGTGGGGACGATAGTACGCAGTGCACAAAAACAATGACTGAGAATCAAACGACAACCGGCACAACGTTCGCCACTCGGCCCACCACGCGCCAGAAATGGGCGGGTGCTGCGTGTTAATCGTGCAGCACGCAGGCGTGAAACGGCGTGTGGAGGATGGCTTTGCGGAAGAGGTGATGTCATGTGACCTGATGCTGTAGACAGAATTAATCCCGCATTTTAGTCGATTCGCGATGTGCTATACAGAATTGGCTACGCCTGCGCTGCTGTGAGGGGCTATGAAGGTGCTGCGGTGAATGTTGGTGAGTGTCGGTGAGTGTCTCAATTTTGCGCCTGAAATCTCGCAATTGCGTGGGCAAATATTTCTTTCGGTGTTTATCTAGATTACTATCTACTCATTCAATCGGAGATTTTAGTGGAGAAAAGAAGCAGGATTTCGCTGCGCTGGCGCCTGACGTTGATTATCTTTTTGTGTTTACTGCTACCCAGTAGCACCATCGTTGGCCTAGCCTATTACGTCAATTACATCACCACCCGCAATCATGCGATAGAAGTGGTGGGTATCTCCGCGCAAAATCAATACAATAATTTGCTCTATCTGCTACACCAAAACCAGACTCAACTTGAGATTGGATTGGCTGATCTTGAAAAAAACTGCGCTCCTGTTCAAAAAAATCGTGCTTGCGTGGAGTCAAATTTACGCAATCTAATTCATTTTGAAGCAGCAGAGAGCGCGCTCTTTTTAATGCAAACAGAAGCACCGATTCAGCTCGGCGAGTTGCGTCCATTTGACATTAGTCGTATTCAATTTGCAGAAGATCAACTAGCCTATTTTTTGCCACGCGAGACAGGACGTATCCCAAGCTTTCTCATGAAAGCCAGTACCAAAGATGCGAAGGCGCAGTTGTATTTGAGTTATTCAGTCAGCAACTTACAAGATATTTTCGTGAAACCCAAAGAGTTGGGTAATTCCGGTGAAACTTTTTTGGCTGACGCCAAAGGATTTTTCATTACCAGCGCACGTTATAAATCCTTGCAAGGGCATGGCGTTGAACCGATTTCTTCCACCGCTATGCAACGCTGCTTGTCGCTGGAAAGTGGAGAGTCGCTAGGCCTTGATTATCGCGAAATCCCAATTATTCATGGCTTTCGCTATGTCAAGGCAATCGGAGGTGGTTGCGTGATGGCACACGTCGATCAAGCTGAGGCGTTCTCGCCAGTGAAGGGCTTAAGTGCTGTCATCATATTAATCTCGTTTTTGTTGAGCGTCGTTGGCGCCATTTTGGCCTTAGCACTGTCAAATAAAATTGCCAGACCGATAGAAGAAGTCACGCAAAATATGGCGGAATTTGATCTTGCTTTGGTGGGTTCACAAGCGACGATGCAATTTGTTGACGCCAACTACCACGAGATTGAGACTCTGGCGCGCACTTTTGATGCGATGGCGGACAAACTTAGCAGCGCTGTGCGCGACAAAGATGCTTTACTGAATGCACTCAATCTACATGCCATCGTATCAATCAGCGATGCTTCAGGAAATATTTTGGATGTCAATGAGGCCTTTTGTCAGCGTAGCGGATACAGCAGAAGTGAATTGCTGGGGAAAAATCATAGAATGGTGAACTCCGGAAGGCAAGATGCCGCGTTCTGGGCTGAGATGTGGCGCACGATTTCTAGTGGAAAACCATGGCGTGGCGAAGTATGTAATAGCGCAAAAGACGGTAGCATTTATTGGGTAGATACCTTCATCGCTCCTTTTACGAATATACACGGCGAGATAGAAAAATACGTTGCCATCCGGATCGATATCACGACCAGTAAGAATAATGAACTGGCAATGCGGGCCGCCAATGAGATTACCAGCGCGGCATTGGAAGAAATGCGGATAGTAGAGGAGCGCCTGGCTTTCGCGTTTGATGGTAGTGGTGATGGGGTTTGGGACTGGGATATACAGACCAATAAAGTCCTATTGTCGAAACGCTGGAAAGCAATGTTAGGTCATGAAGAACATGAAATTGGGGATGAACTGATCGAATGGTCGTCACGGGTTCATCCCGATGATATGCCACGCGTGATGAATGAAGTGCAGGCAAATCTTGATGGCAAAACCGAGTCGTTTTCGGTTGAAAATAGAATACTTTGTAAAGACGGCAGTTATTTGTGGATACTTGATCGCGGCAAGGTGGTAGCACGCGATGCCGAAGGAAAAGCATTGCGCATGATCGGTACGCACACCGATATTTCACAGCACAAGGAGCTAGAGCGCATTAAAGCCGAATTGATCTCCACAGTCAGCCATGAATTACGTACGCCAGTGACCTCGATACGAGGAGCCTTAGGTTTACTGGAAGCGGGTGTGCTCGGCGAATTGCCGACCAAGGCGATGGATTTTGTGAAAGTCGCACATAGAAATAGTCAGCGCCTTTTATCCCTCGTTAACGACATCCTCGACATGGATAAATTATTGTCGGGAAAAATGAGCTTGCATCTGGACAAAATTGATTTGAATGAATTGATCCAAGATGCGATTTCAGTTAACGCGCCCTATGCAGCAAACTATAGAATCGAGTATCGCTACACCATCAATGATCAACTAGCTTTGGTGCAAGCTGACTACCAAAGGCTGATGCAAGTGATGGCGAATTTGATGTCGAATGCGGCAAAATTCTCTGTTCCAGACGGGCATGTGGATATTCGCGCACAAGCAATAGGAAAGATGATGCGGATAGAAGTTGAGGATTATGGTTGCGGTATGCCGAATGCGTTTCAAGCGCGCGTGTTCGAGGCATTTTCGCAGGCAGACAGCGCGACCACCAGAAAACAAGGCGGTACCGGCCTTGGCTTAAATATTACGAAGAAAATTGTGGAAGCAATGGGTGGTGAAATTGATTTTTCATCCGTGCCAGATAGGGGAAGCCGATTCTGGTTCACACTGCCCATCGTGGTAAATGCTGAAGATGTGATAAACGCAGAAGGTGCGACAATTTCAGGAACTACGGAAAATTGAATCTGCTCGAACTTACGGTTGAAAAAAACCGGAGATGACTACCTCCGGGTTTTTTGTAATTTTCAATTTTCGAGCATCAGCTTGCCAATGCGCACAAATCAAATTTACTTGGCGAAGCTAGCATAATAGGCAACGACGGCTGGATGCTCCGCGATACGTTTAGCGTGTGCGTTGAGTGCAGGAGCGACTTGCTCGACCAAGTCAGTCGGCACATGATCAAGGCGACCAGAATTCAAGGTACGGATTTCGATAAAGACTTTGAGATCAGCGACGGTGAGGCGATTGTCTGCAAAATATTCGCCGCCGTGTGCCAATAATTGCTTCTCTAACCAACGCAGAAAAACCGGGATAGAACCATTCACCAAAGCTAAGCGCGCAGCTTTTTGCTCTTCACCTGTCATGCGATACGTAGGCCCCATCTTTACGCCAGCTTCTTCCACCACATACATTACTTCATCACATAACAAAGCTTGATAGGCATCTGTAGGATATAAACCAGCCAGCTTACCTGCATAGCGCAACATAGAATCACATTGTGTTACCTGCACACCGTCTACTTCTAATGTAGGTACTTGACCAAATGGTGTGCTCTTACGAACTTCAGCAAATTCTGGAAATGAAAAACGATGATCTTCGAAAGCGATATTACCTATTGCTAAGGCCAGACGAACTGGTTCAGCACGGCCACCGTGGTTATCAAAATAGGTGATCTTAAGTTTTGGCATAGTCAATTCCTACAAAAAGAGTTAACGCCTGATGGCGTACAAAGATGCGCAGCGGGCTTAGTGTAACAAAAGTTTTGATAGTGCATCGTCGGGCGATCAATTTGTGCGGCATCGATAAGAATTGCCGTATCGAATTGTCGTATCAAGGGGTAATAAAAAAGCTGCGCTGACTCGCATAAGTCAAATGCAACTAAACGTAAATAAGCGCAGCGTCGACGCACTGGTAGCATCAGTAAACTTTAGATGCCGACTATTTCGGCATGAATTGTTCATTGCCAATAATGCCTAAAGATTTCACTCCGCGACTCTGGGCAGACGCCAAAACCGCCGCCACATTTTTATACGCCGCTAATCTGTGCGCGAGTAATTGCACCTCGGGTTGTTTGCGCATCTCTGCCAAACTGGTAAAGTTGGCGTCCAATTGCGATTTATCCAGCACTACGCCATTCCAGCTCAAGGTGCCATCAAAATCTACATCAACGCGCACCACATCAGCTTGAGGGCAATTCCCTTTGCAAGCGGCGGGCATCGCCATATTCACGGCATTTTGGGACAGCGGCAAAGTCGTGATAAACATAATGATCAAGACCAGCATGACGTCTATCATTGGTGTCATATTCATTTCCAACATGGGAACTGATTTATCGTCTTCGGTCGTGGTGCCTGTGTTGGCGGGAGATTTACTAAGTTCCATAAAAATACCCTTTCGAATAGTGAATGAAAAAATCAGACTGAGTACAAAAGGCGATCAGATAGAGCAATGCTAGTGACAACTGGAATTGCGCGACGTGGCAATAGAATCAAGGTAAGCAAACGAGGAATGAGAAAGTAAGTTGCTTCATCACAATATGGACGATACAAACACAAAATTCAAGAAGGAAATGCGTAAAGGGGTGAATCAGTCAATTTTTTATTATTGTCTTTTCAATCTATACAATTTTTTGGATTTTTTTGCTTGTATCTGGTGATTTTTCTGTGGTGGTCTATATTGAATAGACACATTGAATAAACACGTGACCACGAAAGAATATTATGCGGGTCAAGTCTTTGTTAGAGCGACTTCTGCTATGGGAGAAGCTCCTCATTCTTGGCATTGTCGCCCTCTTGTTGATAGCGACACCTACCATATTGTATTTGCAATTATCAGAAACCAGCCTGGCGGCCGCCAAGCTCGAAAAACAGGGCATGCTGCCAGCCGCTGCCAGCCTTAAAACCATACAACTCAGCCAGCAACACCGAGGACTTTCTGCGCTCGTATTGGGTGGTATTGCAAGCGCTAAAGAAAATCGAGAAGCCAAGCAACGAGATGCTGATCAAGCCTATGTCAAACTGGATGCCATCGTCAAAAGCATCAATGACAAAGCAATCGATGAGGCTTGGCAAAAGTCACGCCAAGACTGGGAGGCTATCCGCACCGGTGTCAGCAATGGCACATTTAGCGTACCGCAAAGTTACACCGCGCATACCGAACTCGTCATCAAATTATTAGTCGTCAACACGCTCATTGCTGACTACTATGGTCTTTGTCTGGATCCAGATGCCGATAGCTATCAATTAATTCAATCGATGTATTATCAACTACCCTATTTGACAGAAGAAACTGGAAAACTTCGCGCCAAAGGTGCGGGTCTTTTGGCCAAAAAAGAAGCTACTCCGGACGATCGTTCGGCATTGGCAAGTATTGCAGGTCGTGTCAATGACCGCCTACAACAGACCAATAGTGCATTTAATAAAGCGGCAAATGCAAATCCCATGATTAAAGAAAAACTCAATGAAAGTTTAAGGGCAGCATTTGAGCTAACTAGCAATGTCATGTTGATTGCGGACACCAATATTATTAAGGCGGAAACGCTGAGTTACTCCTCTGTTGAGTATGTGAAATTGACGACGCAGGCGATAGACGCGCAATTCAAAGTCAATGAAGAAGCAAGCAAAGAAATCGATTTAATCCTCGCCAATAGAGTTGATGATCTGCACTTCAAACTCTGGATGATGATCGTCATGATGTCGGTTTTGGTGCTGTGTGCCGGCTTGATTGCTTATTTGATCGCACGTTCTGTGACCGTACCTCTCGCCAATGCAGTCAATATCGCTCAACGAGTAGCAGCAGGTGATTTGACTGCCAATTTTGATGTTGATGGTCGTAGCGAATCAGCGCAATTGATGCGTGCACTTAAAGAAATGAACGACAGCTTATTCATCATCGTCAGCAATATTCGCGACTGCATCCGCAATATGTGTATGGCGATCAATGATATCGCTAGCGGCAATGCAGACCTATCAAGCCGGACTGAATCACAAGCCTCGAGCCTGGAGCAAACCGCAGCCTCAATGGAAGAAGTCGCCTCAACCGTGAAAGTCGGCAACGATAACGCGATTGAAGCAAATAGCATGGTGAATAACGCCTCCGATGTTGCTATCAAAGGCGGCAAAGTGGTGGCAGAGGTTGTGCATACGATGCGAGATATCAATGACCGCTCGCTGAAGATTGTCGACATCATCGGCGTTATTGATGGGATTGCTTTTCAAACTAATATTTTGGCGTTGAACGCCGCGGTGGAAGCTGCGCGTGCGGGTGAGCAAGGGCGTGGTTTTGCGGTAGTCGCTTCTGAGGTCAGAAGTCTTGCGCAGCGCAGCGCCAGTGCTGCAAAAGAAATTAAGAGTTTGATCGATGCTAGCGTAGAGAAAGTGAATATTGGGAATAATCTCGCAGGGCAAGCGGGCAAATCGATGGAAGAAATTGTTACCAGCGTTAAAAACACGACTTCGATTATGTCGGCAATGGTGCACTCATCACGCGAGCAAAGCTCGGGCATAGAACAAATCAATCAAGCGATTTCTCACATGGACGATATGACGCAACAAAATGCGGCCTTAGTCGAACAAGCCGCTGCTGCCGCTGAAAGTCTGAATCAACAAGCCGATACCTTGACGGAATTAATTGCGGTTTTTAAATTGAAATAAATCTGTGAAGCATAGGCGGTCAAGCCTCATCGTCATGAGCGCTAGGCGTTTGAAACAAGGCATCTAAAGCGCTACGATTGGCAGTAGAAGTTGGCGATGCAGATGCCCGACCACGTGTACCATGAAATTCTTCTTCAATATTATCGCGATAAAAACTCCAGGCCGCGCTTGATGACGCGGTCGATAAACGTCGCCAGACTTCTTGCCCTACGCCAGCGTAATCAATCGCCGTGCCGTCATTTAGGGCGTGTTGACATAATATTTGGGTAATGCGTTCCTGGTAAAACGCAGGATGGCAAGGCGCATCTCGCCGCTGCGGCTGGCCGCCCCAGCAAGAGATGCAACGCTGTCCATCGTGCGTTTTACCAGGAACCCTTCGGGAATGGCCGAAATGGGCACATGACGTCGTTGCAAGTCGCTTGCAGTGCTCGCACTGCGGCGCGCCTTGACGCCTAGCCCTGTGCCCATTTCGACTCATTCGCATACCCAAATATTATGTCAACACGCCCTAACTCCACGCGCAGCATTCGTTCACGCGTGTCATAGCCAATGGCGCGTAGCTTGCCAGCATTGATGCGTTTCATGTCCATGTTGATTTCCTCTCAATATCTTCGCAATAGATTTTAATCGATTGCGATGTCAGCGAGAAGGTGATGCGAAAAGAAGCTGACGTTAACAAACAGACGTAATGCGTTTCTGCATGACCACATCGCGCAACGGCGCTTGTCCCAAAATGATGTCAATCATGGCGCACGGCTCATACGACCATTTTTTATAGAAGCCCTGAGCTTGATGATTATGCTCCCAGACCGTGAGATAAATGCCATCGTGCTTTCTGTTTGCCGCCTCTAATACACATCGCTCCATCAAACTGGCGCCGACGCCCAATCCTAGAAAACGCTGCTTACAATACAGTCGCCTGAGTTTGATAGGATTATTCAGTTGTACGCCGGGCATGCCTTGATGGACTTCCATCTTTGCATAGCCAACTGCCTCACCAGCATGTTCCGCTAACAGAAAGAAAGCCTTCTCATCTGCTAATTGCTTTTTGAGATTGGCGACGGTAAATTCTGCTATCAAATAGCTGGCAAGGTCGGCAGGCGGCATTTGTGGATACACAGAAAACGCATCGTGAAAAGTTTCTTTGCCGAGTGCAGTGAGCACCTCAGCATCATCCGCGTTAGCGTAACGAATATTGATTTCAGCGCGCTTATCTTGCGTTAGCACTTCCAATGTTTTCTCAAAACAAACGCTGTTTTTTACGCCTTGATATTGTCCATAGTTAGGAATAATTTGGTAGCCGCTTCTTTGGTACAGGCGTATCGCCTCCAATTGCTTCACGCCAGTTTCCAACAAAATTTTCTTGCGTGATAACTGCACAGTCCAGCTTTCCAATTCTTTCAATACAGATGAGGCAACACCTTTACCGCGTGCACTTGGGGCGACGTACATACGTTTTACTTCCATCACATCGTCTGCATAATTTTTGATCGCACCGCAAGCAACTGGCTTATCGCCATCGTAAGCCACGATGACGTATTTCAAACCGTCGGATTTATTGTATTGCGCGTAAAACGCGTGCTCATCGCCATCCGTGATGGCAAGATAACGATCGAGTTCCACCACAAGTCCTTGAAAATCGGCATTGTTTGAATCGGTACGTTTTAAAGTAATCATCTCTTGATCTCCAACTTAAAATTTCTCTACGAGTGCCAGCACAGTCATGAACAAATAGACGCCGTTCAGAAAAGTATTTGCGAACGCTTGCTTTTTGTATGTGTAGTAAATCAGGCAGCAACAACCAAATATGTTCATCGTCAAAAATGCAAGCGAGGTACTCGCCAAAATCTGTTGCGTATTCAAGCCATAAGCTATCAAGCACACAATCCCACCGCCCCAGCCTAAGCTATCCAAGTACTTATCTTGTTTCATTTGACGTATTTCCATACTGATTCCTTTAAATGTCTTCTGCTGTGGGGGGATTGTGCCCACCAGAGACGTAATTTACGCTTCTGTTTAATGCGTAAAAATGCTAAATTCGAGTCAATTAATGCGAAATATGAGTTAATGTGTCAACTTGAGAAGGTAGTGTAGCGATGAACCTCCAACAAATTCAATACTTTCTGGCGCTAGCCGATGAACTGCATTTTTGGAAAACCTCCGAAAAAGTTTTCATCACCCAATCTGCACTCAGCCGACACATCAAGAGCATGGAAGATGAACTCGGTTTCGATCTATTTGAACGTGATAAGCGGAATGTCAAACTCACCCCAGCCGGTGAATTCTTACGTGACCAATACGCCAAACTGCTGGCGGATTATGAAAGCGTCACGCGCCGCGCCAGCTTAATCGCTTCGGGTGAAATCGGCGCGATACGGATTGGACACCCAGCTTCGATTACTTTTTCGGTACTGCCCGATTTGCTACTCGCCTTGCATCAACAACATCCGCATATCGTGGCGCAAATGATAGAAGTGGATGCTGTTGACGTCGAACCCTTCTTACAATCGCATCGTATTGATATCGCCTTTAATCGTGAAACTGCAAAAGCCAGGGATTTAATTTCCAGCCATTTGATGACAGAAAACTTTGCGCTAGTCGTGCCAGCGCAGCATCGCTTCGCCAGAAAACGTGAATTGAAATTGCAGGATTTATATAAGCTGAAGGACGAAGAATTCGTACTCCCCGCGCTGACTGGAAAAAGCGAACACGCTTCGCAGCTCAGGGCGATTTTCCAAGAGGCGGGATTTGATCCCATCATCCACGTTGAATCTGATTTTGGCGTGACACTATTGGGCTTGGTTGCGAAAGGACTAGGCATTTCCATCATGCCGATTTCTTATTCTCACCATATGAAGCATGAAGTACATTTCATCAAAATTCCACCGACTTCAGATCTGTTAGCACTCTGGCGCGAGGGCGATGTGAATCCGGCTTTGCAGATATTTTTGAAGGTGATTGCGGCGTTTGATTTTAAACTGAAGCGCTGATATTTGAGCAGAAATGATGAGCGCTGAAATTACGGGAGCCAAAATTATGGAAGACAAAATTATTGACGCTTCAAAGTCTTTACACATTCGTCTACTTAGCCGCGAGGATGCAGCATCGTTGCTGCAATTTGAACTCAATAATCGCGCTTGGTTTGAGACACAAATTGAAGCACGACCGACTGCTTTCTATTCCCTCGAAGGTGTGCAGCGGCATATTTCCGCACTGCTAGTGGACTATGCTGCCGGCAAATTTCATCCGTGTTTGTTGGTCAATGCTGAAAGCGAAATTCTGGGGCGTGCGAATTTAAAAAACATCAATCAAGATGAAGGCAGTGCCGAAGTTGGTTATCGCATCGCGTATCAACATCCGGGAAAAGGCTTTGCCTCGGCAGCATTACTGCACCTGATCGCGAGTGCGCGATTTGAATGGCATTTGCAACGCCTGCATGCGTATGTGCTTGATGGAAATCCGGCTTCGTCACGTGTGTTGCAAAAGGCCGGATTTATCGCAGATCAAGTGATCCCCAATCTTGCTAGAGTGAACCAGCTCGAGCTTGACGGAAAACGCTATACCTTCGATCTTGTCAGCTAATTTGCTGGCGAATTTGTTGACCAAATTTGTTGATCAAATTCAGGCGCAATGTCCATTGCTTAAGGTTGAGCCCAAGTACTGCCATCGAGTAATGCTTGCACTGCCATTTGCGCTGCTTTTTCGCTAAATTGATACAACGCAGCTGATTGCATGGTCTTGGCAATTCTTGACTGTTGATTTTTGTCAGCCAGCGCAGGCCAACTCATCGCCAATTGTCGCAAGATCTGAGTCGTGAGTTGATCCAATTGCGGGCGTATCACGGTATCTAGATTGGGCACATCAGCAAACTGGCCTTGTTGTTGGGATTGCCATTGCACGAAATATTCGCGTTGCAATTGTTTGGCAGCCTCGATCTGCGCCCGAAAGAAATGTTCTGCCCATGCCGCCGGAATACCTAGCGCCGTCGCCTGCTGCTGCAATGACAGGATGATTTTCTGTTCGCGCGGTAAATCTTCGATCGCACTTTGTTGATTCCATTTATGCCGTGCGACAGATTCCATCAACGCCAAACGCTGTGTCAGTAAATCGCGCAAGGGTTCAAATGCGATGCGATCAACGCTGCTGGACGGCCACGGGTGGTGTAGCCACTTTTCCATCGTCTGCGCCAATTTGTCTGCACCAGCATTGGCTTTAACATCACTCCCGGCAACGTAGCTGCGTAACCAATGATCGATAGTGGCTTTCCATGCCGCGTCTTGCGGTAGCAGATAGGCCTTTTGCGAAAGATTGAAAGGCTGCTCTGGATGTATCGCGCAGAGCGTAGGTTTTAGTTGTTGTTGCAGACGTGCTTCGACCGCATCCGTGATCATCACATCAGCCTGACCTTCCGCTAGTTGATCAAAAATGTGATTGTTATCTGGGTACACAATAATCTGCGCTCGGCGCAATTGATCCCGCACAAAGCGTTCATTGGTGCCGCCAGGATTAACGATCACTTTGACGGCTGGCTGATCAATTTGCTGCAAAGTCCGAAAGCGTTCACGCTTGGCACACAAGACTATGGGTGTTTTACCGTCGCGCAAATACGGATCAGAAAACATCGCTACTTTTTCACGTTCGGCAGAAATAGAGATCCCGCTCATCGCGATATCAAAACGATTCGACGCCAAGTCTTGCATCAAAGTTGGCCACGAAGTCGGCACCAATTCTAATTGCACGCCTAGCGTATTCGCCAAAGCTTGTGCCATCTCGATATCGAAACCGATATAAGGACTATTTGTAGTGGCGCGATAACTGAAAGGCTTGTAATCGCCGGTGGTGCCTACACGCAAGGTGTTGCGGGTTTTGATTTGTTCGAGGCGCGTCGATGCGCTATCGGTAGTTTGTGCTGTGGATGTCGATCCAACACTGAATGTGAGACCTAATAGGAGAAAAAGGTAATGAAAACGCATAGTGTCAATGTTGTGAGGAAAATCGTGATACTGGGGACGCGAGCTAAGTTGTGAATCTAGTTGTGAGCCGAATTACAAATTTAATGGCGAGTTTAATTAAATGAAGAATGCATTTTGTTTCGCGTGCCTTTGTTCAGTTGCTTAAAATATATTTTATAGGCTTAAGGAGATAAATGGTAAATATAGGCTTTAAGATATATTTTCCATTTACTTGCCTAAGCTTATAAAAATACATTGTTTCGGTCAATTTTTGATGTAGTATGGTATAGATTATTGCACTAAATAGCTCATAGCCTATATTTCACTTTTATGACTAATACTTATTCCATTCAGTTTACCTCGCAACTGCGTCAACATCTTCGCGCATTGCGGAAAAAACGTGGCCTGACGCAAGCTCAGCTTGGCGCGCTCGTTGGAGTTAGTCAAGCACGTATTGCCGAAATTGAAGCGAATCCAGGGTTGGTCAGTTTTGACCAAATGATGCAGCTATTATCCGCCCTTAAGATTCATTTGCTTCTTAGTGATGTCGATAGTGAGATTGATAGGGAGATAGCCAGTGAGGGCGAGCCATTCTCCGCAGAGCACAACCAAAGAACTCATGTACCTGAAGGATACAAAGAATATGCGCAAAATTCCAAGACCAATGCTGACCTAGTTGTCGAACCGATACACAGCATTAATGAGTCTGGTGTCGTAGAGCAAATGAGAAAACTGATGGAGAATGATCCCAGCACGCAAGTACGAAAATTAATCGAAAAGAAAGGTTCTTGGTGACACAAGCATTAAACGTGTGGATGAATGGCGAACTTGTCGGCAGATGGGCAGTCGATAGAGGTGCGCATAGCTTTCGATACGATGAGTCGTGGCCACAATCGCTATATAGTCGTGCGCTTTCTCTGTCATTACCAATGACAGCTTCGCTCACGATCAAAGGCGAGGAGGTAAAAAATTATTTCGATAATTTGTTGCCGGATAATGAAAAAATCCGGACACGTTTGAGTAGACGTTATAAAGCGAAAGCGGACACTTTTAGTTTACTCGAAGCGATCGGTCGCGATTGCATCGGTGCGGTTCAATTATTGCCGGAAGCCGCAGTACCGCAGGGCTGGAATAAGATTGATTACGAAGTACTTTCCGATCTAGACGTTGAGCGAGAATTGCATACTGTGATTTCCGATGATCGTTTCAGCGATCATGATGATCATTTTCGGATTTCTATTGCAGGGGCGCAGGAGAAAACAGCGCTGCTGCGTTATCAAGGACAATGGTGTCGCCCACTAGGTTCTACACCGACGACACATATTTTGAAATTGCCACTAGGTGTCATTGCAGGGCGTAGCTCACGTGTTGACTTTTCTGATTCTGTTCAAAATGAATGGCTATGCGCACATATGATGACTGCGCTGGGCTTGCCAACTGCCAAAACATCCATGGCCACTTTTGGCGATCAAAGGGTCCTAGTTGTCGAGAGATTTGACCGACTATGGATGGACAACTCCACATGGATAGCGCGTCTACCCCAAGAAGATTTTTGTCAGGCACTCGGCATTCCACCTGAAAAAAAATACGAAAAAGATGGCGGCCCAGGCATGGCAAAATGCCTGCAATTACTGCAGGGGAGTCGAGATCAGCAAGACATTCTTTTCTTTGTTCTCACACAATTAGCATTTTTCTTAATGGCGGCAACAGATGGACACGCTAAAAATTTTTCCGTCTTTTTACAACGTGGCGGCAGCTATGAAATGACGCCGCTATACGACGTATTATCAGCATGGCCGTACATAGGAAAAGGTGCAAATCAACTTGACAGTTACAAGGTAAGTATGGCGATGGCATTACGCTCGAAGAACGCACACTATGCTTATAAAGAAATACACGCACGTCATTGGTATCAGCTGGCTATGAAAAACGGCGGCGTGGCAATATGGGAAGCAATGATCGCGATGGTGACGAACGTTGATAAAGCGATAGAAATCGTTACTGCCCAACTGCCCAAAGATTTTCCGGCACACACGGCTGAATTGATTTTTGACGGTATGCGTAGGGAAGCAAAACGTTTCTTGTCGGAGCCAAGGAGCTAGCGAGAGCTCATTGGCAGCATTGGCAATCTCGTCGATTGATGTGTAGCACACTTTCATCGACGTAGATTGAGTTATTTAAAATTTGAACGGTAGTACATCCTCCAAAAAATTACATCCCCAAAGACCGCAACAGCTCATCACTATCATCGTCGCCAGCAGGTGGTGCCGCTGGTGCAGATACTGCTTGCGCCCGACCAGCCTGCTCACTATCAAGCAAGGCATCAGGGTCCAGCACTTCGCTAGAATCAAAGTCGTGCAGTTTGATGAATTCTGTGCGGTCGATGGCTAGCTCCAGATAGAAAATATTGTTGTTCTCAGTGAAGAAGGAGACACGGCGGATTTCTGGGCGATCAAGTGGCGTGTCTACACTGAGCATGACTTGCTTATTCAGCACCAACATCTTCGGTTGATTTTGCGTGATATTGGTTTGCAGCTCGCGACGGATTTTGCCAGTAAAGTCACCGACGATCTGATTCATCAATTCGCCTAAAATATTCGAGACTTCGTCTGAAGTGAAAGCAGAGGCGAGTTCGGATTTTGGCATGCCCATACTCAGCATGTATTTTTCGTAGATTTCCAAAGCCGCAGAGCCTGAGAAATTCAATACCACTAAACCAGAGAAACCACCGTCAAATAAGACGAAGCAGCCAATGTCTGGCTTCAGTCCTATCTTTGTAATGCGTTGCACCATGGCGGAATAGTGGATCTTGGTTTGCGTGGCCACGTTCAATACGCGAGTGACTGAGTTACATAAACTTGTTAACAGATCTTCGGTTCCGTATACAACACCGTTTTCATCCTTACCCATGACCAACTCCCGAAAAATTGTCTTTAAAATTCTTTTTTGCTATTGCGATAGGCTAAATGCGAATTGTGCGCATGATGCGCCTAAGGCTTCAACATATGATTCTTGCCTCGCCTCGCGCTGCCTCACTTCGTTCAAGCATGGCGCGTGCCCTAATTGGCGGCTGCCATAAACAAAACCTAAACCGACCTCGGCAAATTCGCAAATTACGTTCCTCAAGCTGCGACGGCAGGCTAGTATCGAGTGAATAAGCTTTGCAAAACATCGCTCTCGTACATCACTTTCGCACATCGTTCTGTCGCGATGGGTGAGGCCTGCCATAGCTTAGCTTCCAATCGCATGCTCACTATGAGCGAACATCGCCCGACCATTTACGAGGCGAGGCGTTTGCTCATAGGAATAGTGCAAGAATATTCCCTAGGTGCACTTCTCGTCCAGTTGTTTTATGCTTTGTGTGCAGTTTGTGCCTGTACCCTGTGGCTGTACTCAGTGTCTCTAGTTAGTTATGCGCCGCTTTATGTTGCCTAAACTTTCTCAAAAGCCCTGCTTATTTGCCTTCCTGAAATGGCGCTGATTTTGTGTGTTTATAGGGACAAGTTGACGAGAATTTTGCTAGATCAAGGCGCGATATGCACCGCGACGAATGAAATTTTGCCATACTGCCTTGCAGCTTCCGATGGGACTAAGAGCGATTAACATCTTATTAATAACAATAATTCAAACTGACGGATTCAACTATGCAAAAGATTCGCCACATCGCTTTACTTCTCACGGTCGCCATAACATCGATTGCATGCGGCGAAGGCAGAGCTAAGAACTCCGTTGTCGCCGCCGCTGACAAAATCTCCACCGCACAAAGCAACGTCATATTGTTGCCTGAGAAATTGGCTATGCCAGGCTTAAATCGCTCCCGCCAGATCCGCATTTATCTGCCGCCTAACTACGCCAATTCAGATACACGTTTTCCGGTGCTGTACATGCACGATGCACAAAATTTGTTCGACGCCGCCACTTCTTACGCTGGCGAATGGGGCGTCGATGAAACCATGAATGCCCTATCCAAAGCCGGCAAGCTCGATTTGATCGTCGTCGGTATCGATAATGGCGAAAGCAAACGCATGACGGAACTCAATCCATGGCCAAATGCCGAATTTGGAGCACCAGAAGGCAAGGAGTATGTGGAATTTATCGTCAATGTCCTTAAACCCTATATCGACACGCATTTTCGCAGCAAGCCCGATCGTGCCAACACCGCCATCATGGGCAGCTCGATGGGCGGATTGATTTCACATTACGCCATCAATCAATATCCCGACGTCTTTAGCAAAGCGGGAATTTATTCACCTTCGTATTGGATCTCGGCCGTCGCTATCGATTTTATTCTGACCAAGCCCGCCGCCAAAGATGCGCGTTTGTATTTAGCCACCGGTGAAAAAGAAGGCGGCTCGCAAGTCCCCGATGTGCAAGCTGCTTATGAAACTATTTTGAAAGCAGGGCATCCAAGTAAGAATCTCAGCTTAAAGATCGTGGCAGATGCAAAACATAACGAGAAATTTTGGCGCAGCGATTTTGAGCTAGCCGTGTTGTGGCTATTTGCCCCGACACCAGCAGTGGTGACGAGCTCGTATTAAGAAATCCTCGGTATTGGCTGGATGTTGACCTAAGCTTACTCATTGATATTAATAAACTATTTAATAAACTATTACTTAGTGCAATCATCGCCACAATAATTCCCGTAAGTCTGGTGTTGCCAGCAGATATCAAGTAAATTTTGCCTGAACCCTACAAATAGCAAGGCCTAAACTATGTTGCTCATCGCCGGTGCGGTAATTATTTTGTTTTCGATTTTCGGGAGCTTCGCCTACGACGGCGGACACCTGGCCGCGCTATTTCAGCCCGTTGAATTACTGATGATAGGAGGCGCAGCGATAGGCGCTTTTTTCATCAGCAACGACAAAGAAACCATACTCGCCACTTGGCGCGCCTTGCCATTAATCGCAAGAACACAAAATCATAGCAAAGCTCTGTACAGCGATATGATTGTGATGCTGTTTGAAGTCCTGACAAAAATCCGCAAAGAAGGCTTGATGTCAATTGAAGGGGATATCGACAATGTTTACGAAAGCCCCTTATTTACCAAGTATCCCAACGTCATTCAAGATACCCATTTAATGGAATTCTTAAGCGACTATTTGCGCCTGATGGCGTCTGGAAATGTGGACGCATACCAAATCGAAAATCTAATCGACGTCGAACTCGATGTGCATCATGCAGATACCGAATTGCCCGTATTAGCGCTATCAAAAGTTGCCGACGGCTTACCCGCATTTGGTATTGTCGCCGCGGTCATGGGCGTCGTTCACACCATGGAATCAGTCGGTATTCCACCCGCAGAACTAGGCATACTTATCGCCAAAGCCCTAGTCGGCACTTTCCTAGGTATCTTGCTCTCCTACGGCTTCGTCGCACCGATTGCAGTACGTTTAGAGCAACGCCTGCACGCCAACGCAATGGCCTACCAAAGCATCAAAGTAACCCTGATCGCCAGCCTAAATGGCTACCCACCGATGATCGCCTGCGAGTTCGGCAGAAAAGCCCTCAGCGCTAGAGTGCGTCCTACTTTTAAAGAATTAGAGGATGATATTCATGCGGTTAAACATCGGTGAGGTGTTTGGTTTCAAGACCTTCAAGCGAATTTGTTTTAGGCAAATTGTGAATCTGTGAATTTGTTAGTTTGTGAATTTGTTAGGCTGTGAGTTAGCAAATTTCCGCAAAATTTTTCTCAAAAAATCAAAAAGTTCAGCATCAATGAAAACCCATTGATGCTCACCTCTTTCATCCTCGAAGAATCGTCTTTTCTTGCGGGACTGTAGTTAGCCTTCACTCTCATGACAGCAGATACAAATCTTGTTTCCATCTAGATCACGGAAATAGGCACCGTAATAGTTGGGGTGGTAATGCGGTCGCAAGCCAGGAGCCCCTTCGCAAGTCGCACCGAGTGCGATGGCTTTAGCATAAGTCGCATCCACCGTTGCACGGCTCTTCGCCAACAAAGCCAGCATTTGACCATTACCGACATTCATGGGCTCACCGTTGTAAGGCTTACCAATCCCCACGATAGGTCGAAGCGTGCCTTTCTCGACCCAGCCCGACCAAGATTTTTCAGGGTAACAAAACTTCAAAACGTAGCCCAACTCATTCATGATCGCAGTATAAAAATCATGGGCCCGCGCGTGTTCGGTAATTCCTATGAAGACATGTGAAATCAATTGCTACCTCTCTATCTAATTTTACAATCTCAGATTACTCGCTCAATTCGGAAAATGCTCTACGTGTGTTTCGCCATTCCGGCCAAGATAAGACACGTGTCGCCCTTTGATCCACACAAAATAGCCTATGCAACCAGCCTTTTGTGTCAGCTTTTTGAACTCGGGATACATCACTTCACCTTTTTGCGCACCCACAATCGCCGCTTTGACATCAGCTTGCACAAAAGCCTGGCCAAACACCTCAGCGTCAGATGCATAGTTCAAACTAAAATTTTCATCACTAGGGAAATAGTAAGTGACCTGACGCGTGCGGTAATCGACAAAATACGATTCCACATCGATGCTCATCAAAGCACCAATCACTTGGCCAAAATGAATACTGCCCGCTTGCGATGCTTCAAAGGTTTCGCGAATCAGATTTTGTTTTGCGTTCATGATTAACTCGAAATAGAAAAGAAAAAAAAGGAAACGATAGGGCTATTTCACAGGCACCTGCTTCATTTGATGATGCGCAACCAAATCTTGCAAGACAGTGATCAATGCCTGGCGCTGTTCATCACCAAGATGCGCAAAAAAGTAGTCATCATTTTGATCAGCCAACTTCGCCAACTTAGGCACCAAACGCCGCCCAGCCGCCGTCAAATTCAACACCTGCTCACGCGCACCACCATCCACAAAATAACGCACCACCAAACCCTTGGCCTCTAATTTAGAAATCACCTTAGACGCCGCACCCTTAGTCATGCCCAAAGCATCAATCAAGCCCGCATGCGTCGTCACCGCCTGCGCATACAAAGCCCGCAAAGCCACCCACTCGGTCACACTCACTTCATGCGCAGCTAACTCGGCTTCAAAGCGAGCGGAGACTTGATTCGAGACGAAGCGCATCCAGAAGCCTAGATGGGCTTCTAGGGGACTGGGTTGGGGTTTGATGGTCGGGTTGGAAATGGATTTCATGTTGCGTGTTGGCTGGCTAATTTTGGCAGTTTAGTTTCCTTGGAAACCAAAGTCAAGATGGTCTTTAAATGTTATTGCAAATGTGACTCATAGTCCGTAGACGTCCACATGCAAATGAAGCACCATTCTTAATACTATTAATAAAGGGAGATGGAAATGCAAAATACTCAATCGCAAGAAAGTGGGCACCAGCAGGCAATGAATTTTGATAACTACGAAATCAATATTGAAAAAAATCCTGACAGGTGGCGTGGCGGATTTGTGTGGTCAGTGAGCTTGGGTGATGACGAAGTGGAGTGTGGTTTAGAATTTTCTCGTCGACTTGCCGAACAGAGTGCAAACTATTGTGTGAGCAATTTATCGAATATAAATTTACCAAATAGCTGGAACCGTGACCTGTAAAAAGTCGATTATTGCTATAATTACTGTGTTTACATTCAGTAAAACCTTGACTGGGAACAAATTAGGACGTATTGTCCTAAAAAATTCCCAGCGAGGCATCAATGTCACACCCGATTCAGCATCACGATTCAGAAGCAGTTCTCAAATATCTCGCCGCAGCGCGCAGGTTTAAAAGTCAGGAAGATATCGCTACGATACTGGGCGTCAATGCTCGCCAAGTACGCCGATGGGAAGCACGTGAAAGCGATCCACCGCCTTATTTGTCATACGCACTTCAACAAGTCTTGCCATTGGAAACGAGCGACCCCAACGCAGGCAAAGACGCCGCATTCACCTTCATCGATCTGTTCGCTGGGATCGGCGGCATACGCCAAGCTTTTGACAGCATAGGCGGACATTGCGTCTTCACGAGTGAGTGGGATAGCTACGCGCAAAAAACTTATTTGTACAACTACCCGAACAATCATCAAATCAATGGCGATATCACGCAAATCGCTGCCAAAGATATTCCAGATCACGACGTGTTACTCGGCGGTTTTCCTTGCCAGCCTTTTTCTATTGCGGGCGTATCTAAGAAAAATGCATTGGGTCGAGAACACGGCTTTAATGATGAAACACAAGGCACACTATTTTTCGATATCTGCCGCATCATTGATGAGAAAAAACCTCGCGCATTTCTGCTTGAAAACGTGAAGAACCTAACTTCGCATGACAAGGGCAGAACCTTTGACGTCATCAAGCGTAGCCTCGAGCAATTGGGATACACCATGAGTTACCGCGTAATTGATGGCGCACATTTCGTACCGCAACACCGTGAACGTATCTTGATCGTTGGCTTCAGAAACGATCTCAAAATCGACTTTGATTTACATGCGTTAGTGTTGCCGCCAAAAGGTGAACATAAGTTAGGTGACATCTTGCATAAGACAGATGGCTCCGAGCCATACTTGCCTTGGGATGACAATGCCTACTTTGATCACAAAATGAAAAAGCAGTTAGATAAATATACGTTGACTGATAATCTTTGGACCTATCTGCAAAACTACGCAGCAAAACACAAAGCGCAAGGCAATGGCTTTGGCTTTGGCCTCGTCACCAAAGAAAGTGTGACGCGCACACTATCTGCCCGCTATTACAAAGACGGATCAGAAATCTTGGTTAGCCAAGGAAAAACAAAAAATCCACGGCGTTTAACACCAAGAGAATGCGCGAGATTAATGGGGTTTCCTGATACTTTCAAAATTCCTGTTTCCGATACCAGAGCGTACAAACAATTTGGTAATTCCGTTGTAGTTGACGTCATGGCCCACGTTGCGAATGCGATGTTGCCTTATCTGATCGAAGCAAAAATAATGAAAAGTAAGCGCGCAAAAAAAGCAGCTTAACTTCTCGCTTATGAATCAATTCTAAAGTTGAATTTCTTCAAAGGACTCGTAAAGGAGGGATAGGTCTTTTTTGTTTATTCTAAATTGGCTTCGTGCCTTAACAGATTTATTGGGTGCATCAGGATTTTCCACCTTTGAACCCGGATCGAATATTACTTTACCTTCAGCTAATGCATTTAAATACTTTGAAAAATCCGTTCGCTCGCCCAAGTATACTGGGCTCCCGAACTGATATTTCGGCGGTGTAGCTTTGTTATTCGTAAATGGAACGTAAGCTGCAGACGCATGTTTTTTATTCCAATGATTCAACAGATGAGAAAAGCTCCAACTGGCAGCCTCATGAGTGTTTTGATCCAATAAAAATATACTTCCGTTTACATCGGTAATTTTTTTAGTTTTCGGATCAAATCCATCGACTACTAATTTTAATCCTGTTGTTTTATTTGTTTGATCAAACACATGATTTCCTGTGAAATATAGCTGATTTTTACCCGCAACTTTCCGTCCATATTTCCTTACAAATGCTTCGACACCATTGTCGCCATAAAATCCGCTACTCGGTTCTGGCGTCATCAATGTAATCCTAGAGCTACTAAACGCTTTCACTTCCCAGCCTAAATAGTCCGGTGCTGCAATTGCATTGGGTTTAATTCCTAGCATCGCTTCTAATGTATAGCCGCCACCATTTCGAGCAGAATAAGGCATTCGTTCGCCTTGTTTATTCAGGCGAATTGAATCCACAAAACCACTAAGGTGAATCTCTCTTAAGGCGTCGAGTAAAAGAATTTTTGAAGATTTTCCGACTAAATTGGTTAAAGGAAGGTCATGAAATATTGCTTTTTCTTGAGTTAGGTTAGCGAAGTCAATTGCCGCATTAGCGATGACAGAGTTTCTTGGTGCCAAGTACGCTAGAGTTGCACCATCCTCGGTAGTACCAAAAAACAAAACCCTTCCATCAATTCCACTTCTTTGAGAAGCAAGTGTCGGCTGCAAAAATTTGCTTGGTGCCAAAGTACAACCGCGTAAAAAACCTGAAAGCCGAACTTCTGGATACTGCGGATACAAAATCAATTGTGCTGAGGTTGCTTGTTCAACTTGCTCAGAGTCGATCCAATAGAACTTAATAGGTGCTTTAAAATTAGGATATTTAGCATCAGGAAAAGTTTCGACATTTCCATATTGGAAATAAGTCAAAACCGCAAAACTGCCACCCAGATAGATTTGATTTTTACTATTATCATTCTCAGCAAGACACTTAAAAAATAAGCGCGTTGCACCAAGGCTTTTAAATCTTGATTTTAAGTTTTCAATATTTTGAATCAATGTGACCGTCCTAGATAATTATTGATTGTTGAATCAAAGCGGTTGGTGCGAATGATCAAAAGGGTCAGCATCGATTAAACGCTATCAATGCTGACCCTATTGTCTAATCTTGATATACAGGCGTTTGTCGGGTACATATTTCATTTCTCAGGCTGGGAGCGACGCCAGCAAAAGCTGGATGTGTTCTAACATTTCAGCATTATTCTTAGTCATGTTTTTTCTCAACTTTTTTTGCCAGCGCCTCAAGCAACTGCAAATCATCAGAATCCGCTGCAGTTGCTTCCGCTTCACGCCTTGCCGCATCAAAGCTATCGTAACGTGTTTGCACTATCTGCTTCATATGATCATTGCTGATTTTCCCCGCATTGTGCAAGATTGGCTTGTCATTAAATTCCAGAAGCTTATCTACGTTGCTACGCCAAAAATCCAAGCTTAGTTCTTTACGGTCTTTAACGCGTAGTTCTGCTTGTTCTAAAAAGATGACGACGAGGCGGTTGAGTGTATCGACTTCATAGGCCGTTAAATAATTCTTTGCAACCACAACATCGTGTTTGCGTACACGTGTGCCGCTCCAAGTCGTGAGTGCCATATTGGGGGAGGTGGGATCGGCACGGGCTACGATGATTTCAGCAGCGGTTTGCTGCGTGACAGCGTACAGGAGTTTGTTTTGTACTTCGGCAAAGAAAACTTGTGCTGCGCTGTCACTGCTTTGATAGTCACGACTTAGTGCAAATAGATCGCGAACCTTTTGATAAAAACGCTTTTCTGAAGCACGAATATCACGGATGCGTGCCAGAAGTTCATCAAAATAATCCCACCCGCTAGGGTTCTTTAGGCGTTCGTCATCCATGACGAAACCTTTAAGCAGATATTCTGAGAGATGAGTGCTAGCCCATTGGCGAAATTGATTGCCGCGTGGAGAGCGGACACGGTAGCCAATGGCCAATATCATCGCCAAACTGTAGAGCGTGGTGCTACGTTTAACTTGGCGATTGCCTTCGGTTTGAACTGTCAAGGATTCCTTGACAGTTGCCTTCTCGTCTAATTCTTTGTCTTCAAGAATGTTCTTTGCGTGCAAGCTGACGTTTTGCTTGGTGGTAGCGAATAACTCGGCTATTTCTAACTGGGTCAGCCATACGTTACCATCTTCGGCTCTGAGTTGAATTCGAACTAAGCCATCTTCTGTTTGGTAAAGAACGAGTTCACTCATGCTAAGACATCCTTGGTAATTTAGACGTCAATATTCCCAGCCCTTAAAGCATTAGACTCAATAAACGCACGACGTGGTTCCACATCGTCGCCCATCAAGGTCGTAAAGATCTGATCCGCTGCAATCGCGTCTTCGATCTGTACTTTGAGCAAACGGCGTACTTTTGGGTCCATGGTGGTTTCCCACAATTGGTCTGGGTTCATCTCGCCCAATCCTTTGTAGCGCTGTTTGGAGACGCCGCGTTCGGCTTCTTCGCGTAGCCAGAGCATGGCGTGGTGGAAGTCTTGGACTGCGACTTCTTTCATACGTTCGCCTTCGCCGCGGCGGATGAAGGCGCCTTCGCCTAATAAGCCTTTGAAGGTTTGTGCGGCGTTTTCTAATACTTTGTAATCGCTGCTTTCGACGAAGTCGGCGTCGATGCTGCTGACTTTGACGTTGCCGTGGTACATGCGTTCTATGCGCAGGCTGAGCATGCCTGAGAGTTCGTCACTGCGAACAACGGCTTTGACAGCTGGGTCGTTCATAGTTTTGGTCAACTCTTGTGCGGACAATTCCGCGTTTTCTGGTGTGTCCATTTTCAGTGCGACACCGGTCATGATCGCGGTCAATGCAGCGCGGTCGATGACGCGTGTTAAGCGCGTCATGATGGCGTTGGCGAGGTTGAATTGACGTACTAATTCGCCCAGTGCTTCACCGACGATAGGCTCTGCGCCTGTGCTAGGTGTGAGTGCTGCGCCGTTCAATGCGACGGTGGTCATGTAGATCGCTTCTTCGGCATCGTCTTTCAAATAGCGTTCGTCGCGGCCAGCTTTGACTTTGTACAGCGGTGGTTGCGCGATGTAGATGTGACCGCGCTCTACCAGTTGTGGCATTTGACGATAGAACAGGGTCAGTAACAGCGTACGAATGTGGGCACCGTCGACGTCCGCATCGGTCATGATGATGATGCGGTGGTAGCGCAATTTGTCGGCGTTGAATTCGTCAGGGCCTATGCTGGTGCCTAGTGTCGCGATCAGTGTGGTGATCTGTTCGCTGGACAGCATTTTTTCAAAGCGGGCTTTTTCTACGTTCAAGACTTTACCGCGCAGTGGCAAGATCGCTTGGAATTTACGATCACGGCCTTGCTTCGCAGATCCACCCGCAGAATCACCCTCGACGATGTACAGTTCGCATAGCGCTGGATCTTTTTCTTGGCAGTCGGCCAGTTTAGAAGACAAGCCTAAACCATCCATCACGCCTTTGCGACGTGTGAGTTCGCGTGCTTTGCGAGCGGCTTCACGGGCGCGTGAGGCTTCGACGATTTTTCCGCAAATGATTTTGGCGTCGTTTGGACGTTCTGCTAAATAGTCGGTCAAAGTTTTGGTGACGATTTCTTCCACCGGGCCGCGCACTTCGCTGGAGACGAGTTTGTCTTTGGTTTGTGAACTGAATTTTGGCTCAGGTACTTTGACGGATAACACGCAAGTCAAACCTTCGCGCATATCGTCGCCCGTGACTTCGACTTTGGCTTTTTTCGCGTACTCGTGTTCGTCTATGTATTTGTTGATGACGCGTGTCATCGCTGCGCGCAAACCGGTGAGGTGAGTGCCACCGTCGCGTTGCGGAATATTATTGGTGAAGCACAGCACTTGTTCGTTGTAGGCGTCGTTCCATTGCATGGAGACGTCCACCGTGATGTTAGTGCCTTGGTCCGACATCTTTTCGCCAGTCGCTTGGAAAATCGTTGGATGCAAGACCGATTTATTTTTGTTGATGTATTCAACGAAGCCGCGGGTACCACCTTCGAACGCAAACAATTCTTCTTTGCCTGTGCGGTGATCATTGAGTTTGATGCGTACGCCGTTGTTCAGGAAAGAGAGTTCCCGAATACGTTTCGCTAAAATTTCGTAATGGAATTCAACGTGCGTGAAGATTTCTTCATCGGCCCAGAAGTGGACTTCGGTACCGCGTTTGTCGGTGTCGCCTAAGACTTTGATCGGTGAGCAAACTACGCCGTCGATGGTTTCGATTTCGCGATTTTGCGGTACGCCACGGACAAATTCCATCGCATATTTTTTGCCATCGCGACGAATCGTCAGCTTCAATAATTTCGACAAGCCATTCACGCAAGAGACACCCACACCGTGCAAACCGCCGGATACTTTGTAGGAGTTTTGATCGAACTTACCACCTGCGTGCAGCTCGGTCATGACGATCTCAGCTGCGCTACGCTTAGGTTCGTGCTTGTCATCCCATTTGATACCAGTAGGAATGCCGCGACCATTATCGGTAATCGAAATTGAATTATCGTTGTGAATGGTGACGTTAATTTCGGTACAGTGGCCGGCTAGGGATTCGTCGATGGAGTTATCCAAGACTTCGAAAACCAAATGGTGCAAACCAGTGCCGTCGGAGGTATCACCAATGTACATACCGGGGCGCTTACGTACGGCTTCGAGACCTTCGAGAATTTGAATGGACGATGCGCCATAGCCAGCGGATGTGGCGGACTCAGTTGCTGGTACGTTTGCTGGCGTTGCTGTGTTGTCTTGGGTATTCTCGGACATGGCTACCTTCTGAAATTAACAAGCAGCTTTTGGCTGCGGTTCTTAGTGCTTTGTTTTACTCGAAGCTGCTTAATTCTTATGTAGGGCGGGTGCAACCCGCGCTGCTCAGGTGCCCAATGGACGAGCGGCGCGGGTTGCACCCGCCCTACATTTGTTTTTTATACTCCCTCTCCCGCAAGCGGGAGAGGGTTGGGGTGAGGGTGGTTAAGCACTCGGATAGCTTGAATCTGCGATGAAATACATATCTAAGTATTTCAGAAATTCATGTCTCGCTGAGCGCCCCTCATCCCCGACCCTTCTCCCGCCCGCGGGAGAAGGGGGCAAGACATCAAATCCGCATCGGCATCACAACGTATTTGAAATCACCATTCTCAGGAATCGTGATCAAAGCCGATGAATTGGAATCACCTAACGCAACATTGATTTGATCGACTTTGAGGTTGTTCAATACATCTAACAAATACGTGACGTTAAAGCCGATATCGACGCTGTCTCCGCCGTAATCGATTTCGATTTCTTCAACCGCTTCTTCTTGGTCCGCATTGGTGGACAAGACGCGCATCAAACCTGGTTCAATCACACAACGTACACCTTTGAATTTGTCCGATGTCATAATCGCGACGCGTTGCAAAGAGCGCAGAAGTTTTTCACGGCTTAAGGTGAAATTGTTTTTGTAACCTTTAGGGATCACGCGATTGAAGTCAGGAAATTTGCCTTCGACCAATTTAGAAATTAATTCGATATCCGCAAACGTCAATTTAACTTGGTTGTTCGCGATGTCGAGTTGGACTGGTTCGTCTTTGTCTTCCAACAGGCGTTGCAATTCCAAAATCGTTTTGCGTGGAATGATGACTTCTTGACGCGCGAATTCTTGTTCGACTTCGACTTGTGCATACGCCAAACGGTGACCATCCGTTGCGACGGCAATCACGTTTTTACCATCAACGACTAATAATAAGCCGTTCAGGTAATAACGAATATCTTGCTGCGCCATGGAGAAATGCACCATGTTGAACAAATGTTTCAAGGCTTTTTGCGGCAGGCTGACGCTGGCATTGAAATGTTCTGCTTGTGCGACTGTAGGGAATTCTTCCGCAGCCAAAGTCTGCAAAGAAAAACGCGATTTGCCGGATTGCACCGTCATCTTTTTATTGTCGAGCTTTAAGGTGACGTCATTGTCATCTGGCAGTGCGCGTAAGATATCGAGCAACTTACGTGCTGCAACCGTGGTTGCCGTCACTTCGCCACCCGAGCCGATTTCTGCGTGCGTGGTGATTTGCACTTCGATATCTGTGGATAAGAACGATACTTTTTCGCCGTCTTTGCGGATGAGGATATTGGCCAGAATCGGCAATGTGTGCCGACGCTCGACAATACCACTCACAATTTGCAGGGGCCGTAATAGGGTATCCCTGTGAGTTTTTACCAATTGCATTTTATATCCTCACTTATTCAATGTTAAAGGATGCATCATCGATACGAATAATTCGTATCGCATGTTCGCAACTAATTACTACGCTTACATTGTGGGAGGACTTGCGAAAAACTGCCCAATCTTTCGTGGCCAATTTTACGTAAATCCTACGCCGGTCTTTACTGCTGATTGCTATCTACTACATTCAAATTCTTTTACTGCAGGCTACGCAAAAATTTCCGTATCCTTTTTACTGTCATTCCTGCGAAGGCAGGGATCCAGTGTCTTTCGTTCATTAGCCGCATCTCAGTCGTTTAACGTCACTGGATTCCCGCCTTCGCGGGAATGACACAAAAATATTTCTCTACGTACTCTGCGGCAAATGTTCTTCAAACTACCCCTTCAGCGTCTGCTCCAAAACGTGAATCTCATGATTACATTCCGGGCTCTTGGCGCGATCCGCTGCGATCTTGCGTACCGCATGCAATACTGTTGTGTGGTCACGGCCACCAAATAACTCGCCAATTTCCGGCAAACTTTTTTGCGTCAATTCTTTCGCCAAATACATCGCAATCTGACGTGGTCTGGCGATGTTTGCCGGGCGACGTTTGGAATACATGTCGGCGACTTTGATATTGAAAAAGTCAGCGACGGTCTTCTGAATATTTTCTACCGAGATCTGACGATTCTGTACCGACAGCAAATCTTTCAATGCTTCCTTCACCACATCAATCGTGATGTCTTTGCCGTGGAAGCGTGAGTACGCCAAGATCTTGCGCAAAGCACCTTCGAGTTCACGCACATTGGAGCGCAAATGCTTGGCAACGAAAAAGGCCACATCGTCCGAAAAACTCACACCCTCGGTATAGGCTTTTTTCAATAAAATCGCGACGCGCATTTCGAGTTCAGGCGGCTCAATCGCCACCGTTAAACCCGAATCAAAGCGCGAGATCAATCTATCATCCATGCCCGTAATTTCTTTCGGGTAGGTATCGCTGGTGATAATGATTTGCTTTTTCGCGGCGATCAAAGCTTCAAACGCATAGAAGAATTCTTCTTGCGTACGACTTTTGCCGCCGAAGAATTGAATATCATCGATTAGCAATAAATCGAGCGAATGGTAGTAACGTTTAAACTCGTCAAAACCTTTGCGTTGATACGCTGTAACCACGTCGCGCACGTATTGCTCGGCGTGGATGTAGCGGATTTTTGCATTCGGTTTGTCGTGCAAAATCTGATTGCCAATCGCGTGGATCAAATGCGTTTTGCCGAGACCAACGCCACCATATAAAAACAGCGGGTTGTATGAAACCCCGGGATTATTCGCGACCTGAATCGCTGCCGCGCGTGCCAATTGATTGGCTTTACCAGTAACGAAACTATCAAAGGTCAGATCGAAGTTGATCCGCGCATTGTCACGACGTGGTGCGGATTCTGCTGGCGGCGCTTCGTTGGGAATGCCATTCGCTTGGCCGATCTGTGAAGTACGTTGGCTGTGATCGGCACCATTACCCTGACCTGCATTCGTAGGTGCAGTCGTAGTGGAAATAGGTTTTTTGCCTGCGCGCGGGTCGATGATGAATTCTACATGCACCGTGTCATCCCAAAATTGCGCAGCAAATTCGGCGATGCGGCTGGCGAATTGGGCTTTGACCCAATCCAATTTAAAGCGATTAGGCGCGCCTATACGTAGCAGACCTTCTTCGAAGTCCACCATCGTTAAAGGCTTAATCCAAGCACTAAATTGCTGAGGCGTGAGTTCCTGTTCGAGTTGTGAAGAGCAGGCTTGCCAGAAATTTTCCATGAATCGCTTTACTGTTTTACTTAATGCTTAAGTTTTTGTTCTTGTCAAAATCGATACTTGAGATTTTTGATTCAGTTATCGATTCTACTTTTAATTTAAAGCTACCTCAGTGACCGCTACTTATTTCTTCTGCATCAGCCGAAGCTGACTAATTCTCAGCTAATTATAACGGAGCAAATTGAATCACTAAATGCAAACTGTGCATTCATTTAGCAGATATCCAAGGATATCCCATGATGCTTGCGTAGGAAATAAATAGTGTATTTTTGATTACGTGAGGCAATACTTCAGACCCTGCTATTCTACCCTCCGCAGCCAGAGTTATCCACAGGCACGGTGAAATTTCTTTTCATTAACAGTTCTGAAAATCGAAGAAAACCGGTCAAATGGATTGACAGCGGCTTCCAAAATGGTGTCTAATTACGGGTTCCCTACCCTGTTTTGTTAGATGTGCGCTTTTATTGCACTGACGCTATCTGGAAATTTTTGATAGTTTGTTAATTGCTAGAGTGAAGTCACATGATGAAACTAAGCATGAGCAGCGGTTTTGGGGCAGTAATGGTGTGAATAGCGTGTTGCTATTGTTTATATTGTGCTCTTCCATAACAGGGCATCATCAAAGCAACGGCGCAATGCACTATTACCCGTAATTCCGATTTATTTTTTGCTCAAATAGTGAGATCAACATGAAACGTACTTATCAACCTTCCGTAGTTCGTCGTAAGCGCACTCACGGTTTCCGCGCTCGTATGGCAACACGTGGTGGCCGCGCAGTTTTGAATGCACGTCGTGCTAAAGGCCGTAAGCGCCTAGCAGCTTAATCGGCATCCAATAAATCCAATTCTAGGGCGCATCGCTTCGTTGCTTGTCCTCGCAATACTTTAGTATTGCTGTGGGAAGCGCCTCTCGCTGCATCCCTATAATTGAATTTCTTGAATACCGAGCGCCTTGGTCTGGTACATCGTCATTTTAGTTTGTTCAATAGGCTGAAATTTTTATTGTGACTAATTTGACTACAACTCCTGACCTAGCTCAAAACCAGTTGTCCGGCGGCGATTTTGCGCGGGAGCGACGAATACTTAAAACGGATGAGTTTTCATCCGTTTTTCGTTTGCGTCCTGTGCAAAGAACGGCGCATTTTGTATTATATGCGCGCTCGAATGAATTGCCGCATGCCCGTCTTGGCGTGGTCGCTGCAAAACGTTTTGCACCGCGCGCTGCTACGCGCAATATGATTAAGCGTGTTACACGCGAGATTTTTCGACAGTCTGAACTGATGAAGGTGGATTGCATTGTGCGCTTATCTAAGCCAGTCAATAGCAAAGCCGGTCCTGCCACTAACGCGCAATTAAAGCGTGCTTTGCGGGACGAAGTCTTACGTCTGTTCGTTTCGCAACGGGCTGCTAAGTCCGTGATTTCCTCGCAGTCTGCTTCTCTTCCAGAGTCCTCCTCATGAAACCCTTGCTACTGCTGATCTTGCGTGGATACAAGCTGGCGATTAGTCCTATGTTAGGACAAAATTGCCGTTTTTATCCCAGCTGCTCAGAGTATGCAATGGAAGCAATTCGTGAATATGGTGCGGCCAAGGGCTCGTTGATGGCTGGCAAGCGTCTTTGCAAATGCCATCCCTGGCATCCGGGCGGTATCGATTTGGTTCCTCCTAAGTCTGGCGAAAAAATGGCGAGTGATGAGGATGAAAAATCAGCTAATGCCCCCACATCAGACTGCACGCAATTAGGTGCTCAATTGAGCACACAGATTCGCAGCCAACAAGTTAACTTTTCCGATCTTTAACATATATCATCACCTACACAAGTGGATAAAATGGATATAAAGCGCACCGTCCTTTGGGTTATTTTCTCGATGTCTCTGTTACTCCTGTGGGATAACTGGATGCGTCATAACGGAAAACAATCGATGTTTTTCCCATCAACGACAGCTCAGCAGGCAAGCAAAAATGCCAGTGCTTCGGCTACAACTGCAGCAACTTTGCCAGCCGCTACCACAGCAAATGCGGCAAGTTCAGTGGCATCTGCAGGTGCTGATGCCGCAGTTGCGCCAGTGATCAAGAGTGAAATCATTACGATCACGACTGATTTGTTGAAAGTGGATATCGACACGATAGGCGGCGAGATCAAACGCTTAGAGTTGTTAAAATACGCCGACAGTCATGATGCAAAGAAAAACGTCGTGCTATTTGATAGTCATGGCGATATGACTCGTACGGAGGAAACCGGTTTCTTCGGTTTATTCAAAGGCACTAAAGAAGTTCCGGTACCAGCCCGTACTTATGCTGCACAGACTGGTTTGTTGGGTGGTAATTACCCGAATCACAAATCCGGTTTTGTCGCTTTGCCAGGTCCACGTTCTTTGGATGGCGCGAATGAATTGAATCTGGTGTTGGAATCAGAACAAGCTGGCGTAAAGTTGACTAAGACTTTGACCTTCAAAAAGGGTAGCTATGTGATCGATGTAAAACACACGGTCGCGAATAGCTCTGCAGCAGCAATTACACCATCTTTGTATTTGCAATTGATTCACGATGGCACTAAACCAACTTCTGGCGGCATGTTCTCTGGTCAGACTGAATTCTATGCGCCAGCGGTGTACACGGAAGCAAAACACTTCCAAAAACTGAGTTTTGAAGACATAGAAAAACGTCAGGGCAAAGCCGACGCGAAGCCAGATCACGAAATCAAAGCGGATAACGGTTGGGTTTCTATGATTCAGCATTTCTTTGTGTCCGCTTTTATTCCTGAAGACAAAGTGCAACGTGAAATCCGTACCGAACGTGTACGTGACAATATTTATTCAATTAGCTCTGTCATTCCTTTGGGCAGTGTAGCGCCGGGCGCAAGCATCACTTCGAATGCACGTTTATATTCTGGTCCACAAGAATCCGCCATCTTGGAAAAAGTCGCACCCGGTATGGAATTAGTAAAAGATTATTGGTACTTCGCCATGATCGCCAAACCTATGTTCTGGATCATGGAATTGATTCATAAAGTTTTGGGCAACTGGGGTTGGACGATCGTCGTATTTACGATTGCGATCAAATTAGCTTTGTTCCCATTGTCTGCAGCAGGTTATCGCAGTATGGCGAAGATGAAAGTCGTTACGCCAAAAATGACGGCCTTGAAAGAAAAATACAAAAACGAGCCGCAAAAATTGAATATGGCGATGATGGAGCTGTACAAAACCGAGAAGATCAATCCACTCGGTGGTTGCTTGCCTATCTTGATCCAAATGCCGATTTTCTTGTCTCTGTACTGGGTTTTGCAGGCTTCCGTTGAAATGCGTGGCGCGCCGTGGATGGGTTGGATTATGGATTTGTCTAAGCCTGATCCGTATTTGGTTTTGCCGATTCTGTACGCTATTTCTATGTATGTGACGACTAAATTGAGCCCAGCACCAGCCGATCCGGTGCAGGCGAAGATGATGTTGTTTATGCCTTTGCTATTCTCGGTGATGTTCTTATTCTTCCCATCCGGTTTGGTCTTGTATTGGGTCGTGAATAACGTTTTATCAATCGGTCAGCAATGGGTCATCAATAATAAGATCGTCCCGCCTGAGCACCGATAAGATTTCATGTAATTTGAAGACAAAAAAGCCCATACGTCATGGGCTTTTTTGTTTTGTTCAAGCGTCTTTTTTGCTGCAGATCATGTCGTGTTTACGATACATCTGTCAGTATCAAACTCTACAGATTTTTCACAGATTTCCCTATAGCAAGGTTAGAATTTCCCCATGACTCATACTTACGACAGCACCCCCATTGTTGCTATTGCTACCGCGCCGGGTCGCGGCGGCATAGGCGTGGTGCGTATTTCCGGCAAAGACCTGAGCGCCATCACACAAAACTTGTTTGGCAGCACAGTGCTGAAACCACGTCACGCTACTTATCTCGACTTTACACAAGCCGATGGCACGGTGATTGATCAAGGTTTGGCAATCGCTTTTAAAGCACCGCATTCTTATACTGGTGAAGAGGTGTTGGAACTACAAGGTCACGGTGGCCCTGTCGTCATGCAAATGCTATTAGCACGTTGTTTAGAGGCAGGCAAAGAACAAGGTTTGCGCTTAGCCGAGCCGGGTGAATTTACGCAACGCGCCTTCATGAACGACAAGCTCGATCTGGCGCAAGCAGAGGCAGTTGCGGATTTGATTGAAGCTTCGACGGAAGCCGCCGCGAAATCCGCATCGCAATCGATGTCAGGTGCGTTTTCTAAAGTGATTCACGCGCTAGTCGAAAAGGTTGTGCATTTGCGTATGCTGGTGGAAGCGACTTTAGATTTTCCTGAAGAAGAAATCGATTTTTTAGAAAAATCCGACGCACGTGGTCAACTCAGCGAGATACAAAAATCCTTGCGCGCCGTCTTTGAACAAGCCGCGCAAGGTGCTTTATTAAGAGAAGGTTTGAATGTGGTCTTGGCAGGCCAGCCGAATGTCGGTAAGTCCTCCTTGCTCAATGCTTTGGCTGGCGACGATATCGCGATCGTGACACCGATCGCTGGGACCACGCGTGACAAGGTGACAGAGACCATCCATATTGAAGGAATACCTCTCAATATTATTGATACCGCCGGTATCCGTCACGATCACGATGAACCTGAGTTTGGCGAAGTCGTCGATAAGATTGATGCGGTTGAACGCATAGGTATTGAGCGCACCTGGAATGAAGTGCAAAAAGCCGATGTGATTTTGCATTTGCTGGATGCCAGTCGTGGCCCTACCCGTGCCGATGAAGAAATCGCGGCACGCTTCCCGAGCGAAATTCCGGTCATTTGTGTCTGGACTAAGATCGATATCTCAGGACACCATGCGAGTGTTGATACGGTCGGTGATTTGACGCAAGTGTATTTGTCCGCACAAGAACATCTGGGTATGGATCTCTTGCGTCAAGAGTTGTTACGCATCGCGGGTTGGCAGCAAACTGGCGAGTCTTTGTATTTGGCGCGTGAACGTCATTTGATCGCACTTAAACATGCGCATGAACATTTGGAACAAGCCGCTGCCTACGCTGCACAAAACGATCAGTCACTCGATCTGTTTGCGGAAGAATTGCGTTTAACGCAGGATCGCTTAAACAGCATCACCGGAGAATTCACTTCCGATGATTTGCTAGGCGTGATCTTCTCGCGTTTTTGCATAGGCAAATAATTTCACCACTACATTTTTGTTACGCCCTGGTATTGTGAACTTCGTCTTAGCCATGACGTTGTTGACTATCCAGCGGCGCTTCTTGTCGCTCACGTAAACCATAATCTCGCACGACCGCAGCAATGCGAATCCGGTAATTACTGAAAATTGTTTGACGCCCCTGACTCTGCGCTGCGCGATGTTCCTCGGTGTTGCGCCATTGTGCTATGGCTGCTTCATCGCGCCAGAACGAAAGTGACAAGAGTTTGCTGGGATCACTTAGGCTTTGAAATCTTTCGATAGAAATGAAGCCATCCATTTCGTTCAATTGCGTCTTTAATTCCGTGGCAATATCCAGATAAGTTTGCTGATGCGCAGCGTGTGGTTGTACTTCAAAAATTACGGCGATCATGACATGTCCTTTTCGTGGGTATAAAAAACTGGCAAGCGTCCATTGGCCGAAGGTCTATACGTCCAGTATAAATGCGCGAAAGGAAAAACATCAGCTTGATGGTTTGAGCTAGGCGCTAAAGATTTTAGAATATGATGTAAGCCTGCGCTGGCAATGCGAACGGCCAGACCCTGTCCAGGGCAAGTATGTCGACCATGACTAAAGCTTATCATGCGCCTGTCACGTCGATTGATGAGCAATTCGTCTGGCGCATAATTTGCTGCCGGATCGCGATTCGCTGCGGCCAATAACAGTAAAATACAATCCCCCGTCCGTAGAGCAACGCCATGCATGTCCAACTCATTTTTCACAAAGCGCCGCGTGTTTTGTACTGGCGAATCCAGACGTGCGACTTCGCTTATTAGCTGCGGCAGTTTCGTCGGCTCCTGTTTCACTTCGGTATAGAGCACAGGATCATGATGTAAAGCGATCAGTGTATTGCCGATTAGGCCAGCGCTGGCTTCATAACTTTGTGTGAGCAGGCCGATTAAATTGGCGCATAGGGCTGAGCTGGAATCCCAGCCGATTACTTTTGCCTCTGCTTGTAGTTGATAAAGAAAACTATCGGGATCGCTGTCCGCGTTAGAAAGCAGGTTTTGAAATGCCGCCATCAAGGAAACGGCTGACTTACTGGCTGCGCCTAATTGAGTTGGCGTACTGATAGGTGAAAAGCATTGCACGAATTCATCGATCCAGAGACAGATTTTGTCGAGTTCAGAATTTGAAAAACCGTAAAGCTTGGCGATGACGGAAACGGCGAGACGCCTTATCCAGGCATTCAGTTCATCAGCTTTGTTAACATCGTAACGGCCTGATAAATCTTCTATTACTTCGGCGATTTTCGAGTCGAGTAGAAGCAGGTCGAGTTGACGCAGGTCGAGTTGATTCAGGCTAGTTTGTAGAACCTGTTTTCCCAGACGATGTTGCTCGCCTTCATTCATACGTATCAGCAATGAAAACAATTCGCCAGCACTGCTGCCAGCGATATGCGGTGGTACTTGTGCAGTGAGTGGACGTACGACAAATTGTGATGACGCTAAGACTTCTTGTACGACATTGAATTGCGCAACGATCCAGCACTGTGCGTCTTCGTCAAAACGTATTTTGTCTTGGGATACATGCCATTGATACGCCGGATAAGGATCTGGATGTGAAGGCAATGTTAAAACAGGAATAGATGACATAGTGTCTGTTTTGAATGAAGTAAGAGATCAGTATAAGTCTTGTTTGCCCTCGTTAATTCGCTTACCATCAAACTATGTCTGCAGATGATATCAATATTCAATTAGCCAAAATCGCAGCCGCGATTGCTGAGCCTACACGCGCGACGATGTTGTGTGCCTTGATGGATGGTCGTGCGCGTACCAGTACTGAACTCGCGATGTTGGCGGAGGTTAGCCCGTCGACTGCGAGCGTGCATTTGAGTAAATTGCGCGATCAAAGTCTGGTGCAAGTGCTGGCCCAAGGCAAGCATCGCTACTATCAATTGGCGGGCGCACAAGTCGCAGCTGCTTTGGAATCCTTGATGGCGATTGCAGGAAAAGTCGCACCTAAATTTTCACCATCGACACCTGAGCGTTTGCGTCAGGCGCGCACTTGCTACGATCATATGGCGGGTGAATATGCAGTGGCGATACACGATTACCTATTGCACAAATCCTATCTGCTAGCGCAACAAGATACGACTGCTTATGAACTGAGTGCGGACGGTGAACAATTGTTTGTTGCGATGGGTATCAAGGTCGAAGCACTAAGAAAAGGGCGGCGACGTTTTGCCTGTGCCTGTTTAGATTGGAGCGAGCGCCGTCCGCATATAGGCGGTGCAGTTGGTGCTGCTTTACTCACACATTTTGTACAGCATGCCTGGGTGGAAATGGACTTGGATAGTCGGGCTTTGCAATTGACATCAAAAGGACGGCGTCAGTTTGCAAAATATTTTGAAGTGACTGTGCTGTAAGCTGTTTTGAAATTTTTCGCCCTTCTTCTGTGATGCTATCGACCTGTGCTACGGAGGCCAGAAAAGTCTGGCCTCGCAGTCTCACAGTTACGCAGCAACACGTCCTAGCAATCTCATTTCTTACTTACTAAGACCTCGCAGAGCAGTAAGCATTTTCAATTTCGCATTCATCATAAACGGTAAGACAGACGCAGGCGTATCGCGTTCGAATGATTACCTTCGCTCGCACGATAGTAGCCGTAATTAAAGATGATGACCCAACCGCTATCAAGTAACAAATCGCCACCGATTCCCATGTGGATCAAATTGCGATTTTGTTTGCTGCCATTGATGATATACGGTGTGCTGTCTGGATTATCAACATAGTTAATTTTGACATCATCGCGTTTGCTGACATCTTTTTGATATTCAAAACGTAAGCGTGGAGTCAGTTCACCCACACTGGTTTTGACCGATGTTTCAGTATTCATGCCCAGCGTCGTTCTTTGACTGTTAAAGCTTTGCTCTTGATAATGCAAAGCACTGCGGGGATCACCACTTTCTGTGTAGGCTCCTATCGTGACTGCCGAGCGATCTAGGCGCAGATACGGTGACATCTTAAAGTCGGTGAAGGTGATATCAAATCCTATAGAGCTTGAACCGAGCTTTTGTTTTCCGGACCATTTGCCGCTGTGTTGTGTCGTGTTCGCTGGCGCACCAGTCATGATTCCGAATGCTGGTGGCGCTGCCCACGCCATCGTGTCATTGATTTGCTCAGTGGTTCTGGTGTAGTCGCTATTGATATCGTTGATGCCTAGCACCCATGAGAAATTGAAAAATGGCAGTGGCTTGATCTGACCATAATTGGCAACATTGCGCGCATTCGCATTGATGTTCGTATTTAGGCCCCGCAACTCACCACGACTATTTGCATAACCTACACCAAATCCAAGCACGCTATCTGGGCTCCCTAGGCAACGGTCGCCACCAAAACTCGCGCCACCGTTTTGCTGCTTGATTTCGTAGTCGGCGGCAATCGTGCTGAAAGAATTTAAACCACCTGCCCATAGGCTTACTTTGTTGCAGGCATCTTCATTTTTCTTCCTATCCTCTTTGCTGCGCAGTCCTGAATTTTGCGTAGCAATTTCGGTCAAACGCGCATTGAAATTTTCCAATTGCAGGCGTTCAAATTGCGTAATCACGGCTGCTTTGGAAGTCTGCAAGGCTTGCACTGCCGGATTTTTGCTTGGATCAGGGCGGGCGGTGACGGTGATGGCAATCACTGCTGTGTTCGATGCCTGTCCATTCGCATTTGCAACGATACTCAGTTGATCAGTACCAGCATAATTTAAATGTGCATTCACTGTCAGGCGCGTGCCAACGAGCGTCGCGCTGCCATGCGTTGGTTGTGTGAGTATGCTAAAGCTGACTGGCGCACCACCTGTTTGGCTGACCAAATTTGCTAGTTCCAGACTCGCACTACTTCCTGCTAATACCTGAATACTCGCATTGCTGACGACGGGTGCTTTGGCCTTCACCGTGATGCTGACCGTAGCTGGACTTGAGTTGCCAGCGGCGTTGACGGCGACATAGGTAAAGCTATCGGCTCCCACAAAATTGAGGGCGGGTGTATAGCGGAATTCTAATCCGCTGATCGTTACTGTGCCGTGGCTGGCTGGCGTATCTAGTGCAATCCTATCGGTATTGTTGCTGATGTCCGGACGTATCTGGGCATTGGCCTGATTACTTTCAACTATCGCGCTGACTGGCTTGGCGACTGGAGCTACGGGTTTGACAGTGATACTCACCAGTGCCTCATTCGAACTACCGCTGATATTCAGAGCGACGTAACTGAAACTATCGCCGCCTGTATAGTCTTTGGCTGGCGTGTAGCTAAAATTATTGCCGTTGATACTGACTGTACCATGCGTTGCGGCTTTGGTGATATTGATCTGTTTGTAGGTGCCGGTGATATTCGCCGCGACCGTATTTGCACTGCTGTTGGTTAAGACTTCAGCGTTGACTGGATTGGTGACCGGTACTGCCAGCGCGGGATCTATATTGACTTGAATACTAACTAAAGCGGGGCTTGAACTGCCAAATGCATTTTTAGCCAGGTAGGTAAAACTATCGCTGCCGATAAAATCAGTTTGCGGTGTGTACGACATCACCAAACCAGAGATGCTGACTGTCCCGTGCGCTGGCGCACTGCCAAGAACAATGCTGCTGGCGTCGCCAAGTATGCTGCTGGTAATCGCGTTATTGCTGCTATTACTCAACACCGTCGCACTCACTGGACGTGCAGTCGGGATCACGCCCTTGACGTTGATCGTGATGAGGGCGACTTCAGATGTCCCTGCCGCATTGGTGGCAGCGTAACTGAAGGTATCTAGTCCGGCAAAATTGCTGGTCGGCGTATAGATAATTTTTAAGCCCTCCACACTTGCAGTGCCGTGACTGGCGCTGCTTTTTAGGCTGATACTCGTTGCAGTGCCGGTGATGCTGGCAGCAATCTGATTGTTCGAACTATTTGCATCGACCGTAGTGTCGATTGCATTGGCGACAGGTATCGTCGAATTGATCACGGTGACGGTGACGCTTGCAGTTGTGGATCGTGTGTTGTCGAACGCCGCGCTGTAGCTAAATGTATCGACACCAGCGAAACCAGTGCGCGGCGTGTATATCAGATTCAAGCCATTGACACTGACGGTGCCGTTTGCTGGCGTCGTTTCTATACGCACTGAATTCACCGAGCCGCCAGTACTGGTGCTAATCAGATTATTCACGCTATTACTATTTACGTTTGCGCTGATAGCATTTGCAATCGGATTCATAGGATTGACCGTAATGGTCACGGTCGCTGGTACTGAACTACCAAAAGTATTCGTTGCCGTGTAGTTAAACGAATCGTTGCCTACATAGTCATGCGCCGGTGTGTAAGAAATGGATGATCCTACAATTTGCGCACTGCCGTGTTGTGGTTGGCTCACTAAGGAAATGCTATCCACCGTGCCAGACGTATTGGCGGGAATGACATTATTCGTGCTATTCGCTAGCACGTTGGCATTCACAGAATTTGCCTTCGGTGTCGTTGCCAACACGCGCACGGTGACAGTCGCAGCTGTCGATGTGCCACTCGCATTGACGGCTTGATAGGTGAAGCTGTCGTCTCCCAAGAAACCCGCAGTCGGGGTGTAGATAATTTGTAAGCCACGGTTGGTAGCGACGCCGTGCGCTGGGCTAGTGGCGATCAAGAGGCTGCTGGCATTGCCGCTGATATTTGGATTAATCGCGTTCGCGCTGCTATTCAAGAACACGTCGACGGAAACAGAATTCGCGACTGGTACGGTATCTTTTACCTGTACCGACACCGTGGCCGGCGCTGAGCTACCGAAGGCATTGACGGCAGTGTAGGTGAAGCTGTCGTTACCGATAAATCCAGCATTCGGCGTGTAGGTGAACGTCATCCCTTTGACATTGACAGTGCCTGATGACGGGGTATTCTGGATTGTGAGACTGGTCGTCCCGCCAGAGGTGATACTGTCTATCGTGTTATTGCTACTATTGGCGAATACGCTAGCTGTAATTGGGCTCGCAACTGGCACAATACCATTGACCGTCATCGTAATTTTTGCAGGTGCTGAGGTGCCGTATGTATTGCTCGCTGTGTAGCTAAAACTATCCGGTCCTGCATAGCCCGCAGTCGGTGTGTAGACGATATTGAGACCGTTAATGCTAGCAGTACCATGCAGAGGTGAAGAGGCAATGGCGATACTGCTTGCGTTCCCTGTGATATTCGAATTCACTGGATTATTGCTGCTATTCGCGGCGACAGTACTGGTGACGGCATTGGCAATCGGGGCAATGCCATTCACAGTGATAATAAGATCCGCTGCGGCCGAAGTTCCGTAAGCATTGGTCGCCGTGTATTTCAGGCTGTCCGTTCCAACATAGCCAGACGTAGGCGTATAAATAATATTCAAGCCGCTGATAGTTGCCGTACCGTGTGATGGTGCGCTAATCAGATTCAAATTAGTGACGGACCCACTCACACTTGCAGCGATAGCGTTATTTGAACTGTTTTGTAGCACGCTCGCATTGACGGTTGCGACAGTAGGCGGGATGCCGTTGACGGTCACACTCACCGTCGCCGCAGAAGAAACACCATAGGCATTCATCGCCGTATATTTGAAATTATCGACACCGACAAACCCTGGTGTTGGCGTATAGATAATGGACATTCCACTGACGCTGGCAGTTCCGTTACTTGGTGTACTGAACAGAGCAATACTGCTAGCGCTTCCAGTAATATTAGAAATAATGCTGTTACCACTACTATTTTGCAAAACACTCGCACTGATAGGGTTGGCAATCGGTGGAATGCCATTCACAGTGATAATCAGATCAGCCGCAACGGAAGTTCCGTAAGCATTGGTCGCCGTGTATCTCAGGCTGTCTGTTCCAACATAGCCAGACGTAGGCGTATAAATAATATTCAGACCGCTGATAGTTGCCGTGCCGTGCGATGGTGCGCCAGCTAGGGTCAAGCTAGTGACAGATCCACTGACACTTGCAGGGATAGCGTTATTTGAACTGTTTTGTAACACGCTGGCACGGAGCGCGTTGGCGACTGGTGCGACGCCATTCACTGTGATGTTAATCGCACCCACATTCGAAACACCATACGCGTTGCTCGCTGAGTATTGCAGAGTGTCGCTGCCAACATAGTCAGGTGCTGGTGTGTAGATGACGTTGAGCCCGCTGACACTTGCAGTGCCATGTGCAGGAGCACTCACTAGTGTGATACTCGCTGCACTTCCAGTAATGCTGGTGCTGATTGAATTAGCTCCGCTGTTTTGTAGCACGCTCGCGATGACGGTTGCGACACCAGGAGGGATGCCGTTGACGGTTACACTTACCGAGGCCGCAGAAGAAACACCATAGGCATTAATCGCCGTATATTTGAAATTATCGACACCGACAAATCCTGGTGTCGGGGTATAGATAATCGACAGTCCGCTGACGCTGGCGGTTCCGTTACTCGGTGAACTGAACAGAGCAATACTGCTAGCGTTTCCGGTAATGTTAGAAATGATGGTGTTACCACTACTATTTTGCAAAACACTCGCACTGATAGGGTTGGCAACTGCAGGAATACCATTAACATCTATACTAATGCTCGCTATGTTTGAGGTGCCATACGCATTGCTGGCAGTGTATTTAAAGCTATCGCTACCAACAAAGCCTGGGCTGGGCGTGTAAAGAATATTCATCCCGCTGACAGTCGCCGTACCATGTATCGGTGCGCTAAACAGATTGAGACTAGTGGCGCCGCCCGTGACATTGCTGGCAATCGTGTTACTGCTACTGTCTTGCAATACACTTGCACTGACACTATTTGCGCTGGGAGGTACACCATTCACAATAATATTGACTGATGCAGTCGCCGATGTACCGTAGCTGTTTGTTGCTGAGTAAGTGAAAACATCAGTGCCGACGTAAGTCGCGCTCGGGGTGTAGACGAAATTTAAGCCGTTGACACTGACGCTACCATGCGCAGGCATACTGGCTACTGCAACGCTGTTCGCGGTCCCGGTAATATTGCTTGTAATCAGATTCGCGCTACTGTTTTGTAATACGGTGGTGTTGACAGTATTCGCAATCGGTGGAATGCCATTCACGCTGATATTGACTACCGCAATCGACGAAGTGCCATAGAAGTTACTGGCAACATAGTAAAAATTATCTGAGCCGATGTAGCCCGGGGTTGGCGTATAAATGATATTCAATCCGCTCACGCTGGCAGTGCCGTGACCAGGCGAACCAATCAACGCAATACTCGAAGCGATTCCGCTGAGATTTGCGGGAATTGAGTTGGCGCTGCTATTGACAAACACACTCGCAGTGACTGCATTCGCTGTCGGCGGCAGGCCGTTCACAGTGATGTTAACGCTGGAGGCAGATGAGGTGCCCGCTGTGTTAGTGGCGGTATAACTCAGGCTATCCGCACCAATATATCCGGCGCTGGGGGTATACAGAATTTTGAGACCACTGACGCTAGCCGTACCATGTGAAGGCGGGCTGCTAATCGCAATACTACTAGGGTTTCCTGTGATGCTGGGATTGATCAGATAGTTAATGCTATTGACAGTCAGCGTGGCGTTGACGGGATAGGTAATCGGTACCACCTGCGAAACCGTAATCGACACGCGAGCTGGAGCCGATATACCTGCAATATTGGTTGCCGTATAAAAGAAACTATCTGCGCCCGAATAATTTGAGGCCGGTGTATACACAAAATTAAGACCAGCGACGATCAGTGATCCGTGCGTTGGCGGAGTCGTAATTTGTATCGTGTCAACAGTCCCCACGGTTTGTGATGGAATCACATTTGCCACACTATTTTCCAGAACCGTAGTGCCAAAAGGATTCGCGGTTGGTGGCCCAGATGTCGACTGCGCTAAGGCTACTGTGGGCGACACCAGCATTAACAATAATGCGCTGATTATCGCGTACTGCATCCAGAGGCAAAAGTGAGTAATCCAGCTCTTGCGGGATATTCCCTCAGTTGGTGCTAGATTTAAAAAAGTATCGCTATGCTGTATGTTCATCATACAAAATCCCTTTGGTAAGCAAGCTAGTATTTATAGGCTAAATTTTGATTAAATTTGGTTTAAGTATAGGACGATTATGGAGCCTAGACGAGTTTGTTTTTCAATACTTTTTTATATATCGAAACATCTTCGTCAAAGAAGGAATGACTGGCAAGTGTGTTCTTGTCGTTGGCGAGGCAAAGATCTGCAAAGTGAAATGCAGAGTTCACTGAGGATTAAAGTAGAAAAGTAAGCTTGAAAACCGCAGCTGAAAACTACAGCTGAAAACTATTGCTGGAATAACGAGCGTTTGCTGATAGCCCTGAGGGGCAAAGACGAGAGAAGAGGATAATAAAGTGCGCGCCAAATCCCGCTGGGACAGTATCGTGTGGCGAGCGCTTAGTTTTGGTTTTGCTTCGTGTTGGCGTCGATTTAGTGCTGAATTAGCGTTGCATTAATGCTGATTTAGTACTGCATTGGTGCCAATTTAGTGCCGAATTTGTGGAAAAGCTAAGGAAAATGCTACCAGCAGCCGATGGCGATTAGTGTCGTAAATTTGCCACCTGCACCGGGTAGAACGGCTATTTCCAGATTTGTTGCGTGTGCAAGACTTGTCGCGAGACCGCACAATCTTCAGGAAAGTGCTGCATGAAGTCAGCACGCATGGCAGTCGCATGTTGATCGATGTAGCGTTGATAGTTATCGAGATCGGTGGCTTGATACGAGGTACGGTATTGCGTCGCATCGACTTTATCAAACTGTATTTGTTGAAAACATTTAGTCGCCCAAATTTCAGGAATATGTTTGACCCGCATATATTCCTCAAAAGCAGCGCTTAAGTCCGCCCGGATTTGTACACTCACTTCATATAAGACCATATTAGCTTTCAAGAATAAATTCAATTGCCATGCATTGAATCGAAAAAGTGAGCATTCAATTTACAAACGCCCGGAGCGAGAATTATGGTGGTTTGCATCGCGCTTGTCATCAGGTGATGGCATTTTTTTGCCTAACATTTTCTATCCAATTTCTCGACAAGGATTTGTGTCGCATTTTTCTTTGTTGCGGTTTGTTGTTTTGCAATCTAATTTATCTATTTTCTGGCTGTCCACGAGTAGAATGCCTGCACTAATAACAAGAAATGCTAAGCTTTATTTTGCTTAGTTTATGTCCTAAATAACCTTATTAACTTTGTGAATATCATTACTCACTATGCCGAATCAGTCGCAGCCCAGTGTGAATACCGAACACAATATTGAGCAGGAAATTGCGACGCTGCGCGAACGCAATTCTCTGCTGAATATTTTGAGCGAATTTGCAATTGCCTTGCTACGTTTGCGCACGCGTGAAGAAGTCTTGTGGTACACCGCGAACGAAGTCGTCGGGCAAATGGGTTTTGATGATTGTGTGATCTATTTGTGGGATGTGCAGACTCAAACTTTGATTCAACAATCGGCGTTCGGACATAAGATTTCTGAACAAGGTTCAGTGAACAATGCCCTGACTTTGCGTTTGGGCGAAGGCATCGTCGGACGCGCCGCGCAGGCCAGAGAGACGATCGTCATTAATGATCTCAGTGTCGAGCCAAGCTATGTGATGGATATGCAGCAGGCAGGCTCTGAATTGGCGATTCCGATTATTCATTCGGATCAATTGATAGGCGTGATTGATAGTGAAAATCTGGCGAAGAATTTTTATACCGCGGAGCACATCAAGATTCTGACCGCGGTAACCTCGATGGTCGCCGCTAAGTTAGCGCAGGCGAATCTGATCCATCAGTTAGAGTCTTCAATCAGTGAGTTGGAGTACGCGAAAAAATTACAAAGCGTTTTATTTAACATCGCTGCATTGACCTATGAAGACGAAAATTTTTTCAAAGTCTATGAAAAAATTCACCACCTGATTGCTGAACTTTTATACGCAAAATCTTTCTTTGTAGCGGTCTATAACGAAGAAACACGGCGTATAGAATTTCCCTATTTCATCGACGAGCGGCACCCCGATTTAGCGGCCGATATCGGACCAGTTGATATCGAAATGCGCGGCATGTCGGCCTGGGTGATTTTTAACAATACTTCGCTCCTGTTAAGCCGTGCAGAGGTATTGGAGCGGGCGAGTCGTGGTGACTTTGAAATTCTGGGGACGGTCGCTGAATCGTGGTTAGGTGTGCCTATCCATGCGGGGGATGACTTAAAGGGCGCATTGGTAGTGCAAACTTATTCGCCCCTAGTTTCTTATTTGGAGAAAGATCGCGAATTGCTCAGCTATGTTTCGCGTCATGTCTCAAATCTCTTAAAACGCAAAGTCACTGAAAAGAAACTGCAGCATTTGGCCTTGCATGATCCTCTAACCGGTTTGGCCAATCGCAGTTTGTTTCTGGATCGAGTGTCGCACGCCTTGAAGAAGCAAGAGCGACAAGAAAATCGTTTGTGTGCCGTACTGTATATGGACGTCGATTTGTTCAAGACCGTGAATGATCGGTATGGACACGCGGTAGGTGACGCCTTACTCAATAAATTTGCGACTTTGCTGACTCAGCAGACGCGTCAGCTTGATACGGTAGCGCGTTTGGGTGGTGACGAATTTGCTTTATTTTTGGAAGATATCGAGCACCAAGCGACCGCGATTCAACTCGCAGAGCGCATCATTCAGGCATTGCAGCAGCCGATCAACGCCAATGAAGCTTTGATCACGTGTTCGACTAGTATAGGCATTGCGTTTATTCACGACACCTCTATGTCGGCAACCGAAGTAATCCGTCGCGCCGATACGGCGATGTATCAGGCAAAAGCAGCAGGGCGTGGAAATTTTCAACTCTATGATCCGCAACTTGATCGTGCCAATGTCCGTGACTTGGTTCTAGGTGAAGAAATCCGTACCGCGCTCGCGGAGCGTCAATTTGAATTGCACTATCAACCTGTGATTGATGTCGCGACCGGTGTTGCCGTGGGATTTGAAGCGCTAATTCGCTGGCAACATCCAGAACGCTCGTGGATCGCACCGAATGAATTTATCGACTATGCCGAGAAGCATCGATTAATCGAAAAAATAGATCGCTATGTGTTGCGTCAGGCATTACAGCAGATGTGCATCTGGCGTGCGAATACTGGCACTGCGCCTAAAGTTAGTGTGAATATTTCGGGACGGCATTTTGCCAGCCCGGAATTTATCAATACCGTGCTGAGTTTGTTGGAAGAGTTTGAGATTCCACCGAATACGCTAGGGATAGAAATCACCGAACGCGCGGTGATTGATAAATTTGCGATCGCGCAAAACAATATTCAGATTTTGCAAAAACATCATATACGTGTTTTGTTAGATGATTTTGGTACTGGTTATTCTTCACTGAATTATTTACATCAACTGACTTTAGATGTACTCAAGATTGATCGCACCTTCGTGAAAGGTAGTCGCGGCAATCAGCAAGAAAATCCGATTATCAATAGCATCGTCGCGCTCGCTGCTGCAATGAACCTCACCGTCGTGGCAGAGGGTGTAGAGACCGAAGAAGAGCTCAAAGTTTTGCAAGCGGCTGGATGTGATTTATGTCAGGGCTATTACTTTTCGAAAGCTTTGCCTGCTGAGCAGGCAATTCAGTATTTCCTTGAGCATCAAACCGCTATTGTTGGGATTTGACCGACCTAGGCTGCTTGAGTTGCCTGAGCAAGTTGTTCTTGAGATTGGTTTTTCAATCGGATTAATTTGATGGGACGGGCTAAAAAAGCGCCGTTAAAAATCCCAAAAAGAATCGCAAAGCCGAGTGTGAACTTGGCATGCTGTGCTAATTCTGGGCGTATTGCTAAGCTGACATTCAAGGCATATTGGGCGATAAACATGGCGAGTATTAAGAACATTGGCAACCAACTTCCCGCAATGGTAAAGCGCTGAGTTGTGTGATCATAGTGATGTTGATTCGACAGAGGCCGACGTACAAAAAGTAGGCCGCTCAACGCCACCGTAATAGCCCACGCACCCAGAATGAAAGGGTCGGCACCAATCCCACTATGCATACTCCTGAGCGATAAGAGTAGCATCACCAGGGGCATTATTAGTACACGCTGCAATGTAACTTGGCGGGTTTTGGTTTGGCTGTATCCCAGCAGGCATAGTCCAGCTAACAGTAACCAAACCCAAACTGGTGTGTGTGTGAATATTTGCATCATGCTTTTTCTCCTGAATTAGTTGAATGACGCTACTTTGCCTTGGCATAATGGCGATGGCGATAGAAATGCGACGAAGCGTCTAAATTTGACGTGAGCCTCGCCATATTGGCGCGAACTAACATTGGTGTTATCGAATACTGTCGCGCATAAATAGGGTGGCTGCGACTTACTTTGCTGTATGCCTGTTAAAATATCGCATCCCATCTTGCACAGAGACTATCGTGATCAATTTACATCTAGGGAATATCGGTCAAATTATTCAATTGGCAATCGCCCCCGTGTTTTTGCTAACCGGCGTTGGCACCAATCTGACGGTATTAACGAATCGGCTGGCGCGCATTATTGATCGTTCCAGAGTATTAGAAGAAATCGTTACTATTCAAGGCGCAGAAGGTTTAACGCCGAATATGCGGATAGAACTCGACGAGTTGTATCAGCGTTCGCATTTAATCAATCGGGCAATCACTTTGAGTTCTACTTGCGCTTTGTTCGTGTGTTTGGTCATCGCGGCTCTATTTCTTGGCGATGCATTAGATCTGCATTTAGACAAAATCATTGCGGCATTGTTTGTTGGCGCAGTCTTCGCTTTGATTGGCAGTTTCATTTTTTTCTTGCGCGAGATTTTCGTCGCAACCAAGACGCTCAAGCGACAACGCGAACATGGTGCGCGTTACTTACCTTAGTTATGCATTATGAAATTTAAACTTTCCTTAATCACTTTTGTACTGGGATCTTTCATTGCTCAGATATCTTTTGCGAATGAATTGAGAGAAGATGTTATTCGCAAATTGATCAAATCAAATCTTCACTTTAGTGTGCATTGTATGTGCCGAGCGATTACTGATGAAACGATGCCAGCCGTTCTAAAAAAAATATCCGAAAGTGATATTCCAGTACTTATTAATCTACTCGGTGACGACGATGTTACTAAATATGGAGCGGAAAAAGCTTTAGTATTTTTTGGAGAAGCTTCACTCCCAGAATTGAAAAGAGTAGTTTCGCTACGTGATGGCAGACATGCAGCTGCGGTCTATGTTGTTTCTAATATAGAGGCTGTGAAAAGCAAGTGAAATGGTGAATGCTCTTTGAATGCATAACAAAATTTTCGACGAGGAGTCGCCAATGATGTCTTTATTGATATTTGTGAACTTGGCGGCGACCCCGTCAAATCAACGTTAGCTATCTTAGTTAGAGACCTTAAGTCAAATTTAAGACGTGCACTAAAAACCACGCCCAGCGCCTGTTCTGGCGTAAAGATCGCAGCAAATCTTGCTTTGTCGAACAATTAAGGCACAATGGAATTCCCCTTTCCCTGTCGAGACATGGGATTCCATTTTCAGGAGTTGGCGATGATGACCGTGCCCATCATTATAGATTTCGAAGCATCTGGTTTTGGACAAGGCAGCTATCCGATTGAGGTTGGATTTTCCGGCCGTCACGGCGAAGGCTGGTGCTCGTTGATCCGGCCTGAGGATGATTGGACGCATTGGGACCTAGATGCCGCTCGCTTGCATGGGATTGCCCGTGAAATATTAATTGAACGCGGCAATACAGCGCTGTTTGTAGCGGAGCAACTCAATTTCTTTTTGGGTGGTCGCACTGTGTATACCGACGGCTGGGGCCAGGACTATGTCTGGATGGCGCGCTTATTTGATTCTGCACAAATTACACCGAAATTCAAATTAATAGACTTATTTGAAATAATCGAAGATGATCAATTGCCGAATTGGGATGCGACCAAAGATCAAATCATGAAAGAGCTATGCGTCGCCAGACATCGGGCCAGCAGCGATGCGCGAGTATTGCAATTAACATGGCTACGCACTTACGACGAAGCGAAGAAACAAGCTGTATAAAAAACCAGTCTTTTTTGATGATGCCTGCCGACACTCCCGTATAATGTCGGGATGCAAAATCTCTTACATAACCTCAATCCCGAACAGCTCGCCGCTGTTACGCTTCCCTCCCAATCTGCCCTCATTCTGGCAGGTGCAGGTTCTGGTAAAACCCGTGTTTTGACGACGCGTATTGCTTGGTTAATCCAAACGGGGCAAGTGTCGCCGAATGGCGTGCTAGCGGTGACATTTACCAATAAATCAGCCAAAGAAATGCTGACGCGTTTATCGGCGATGTTGCCGATCAATACGCGCGGGATGTGGATAGGCACTTTCCACGGCTTATGTAATCGTTTGCTGCGTGCGCATCACCGCGATGCGGGTTTGCCACAGACTTTTCAGATTTTGGATTCCGGCGATCAGCTATCTTTCATCAAACGCTTACTAAAAGCGAATAATATTGATGACGAAAAATTTCCACCTAAGACTCTGATGTACTTCATCAATAGTGCCAAAGACCAAGGTCTACGGGCAGCGCAGGTCGATGCCTACGATGATTTCAATCGCAAGATGGTAGCGCTGTACGACCTTTACGATTTGCAATGTCAGCGTGAAGGCGTGGTCGATTTTGCCGAACTCTTATTGCGCACTTATGAGTTACTGAGTCGGAATCAACCCTTGCGTGAACATTATCAGGCGCGTTTTAAACACATACTGGTTGATGAGTTTCAAGACACCAATGACCTGCAATACAAATGGCTAAAGCTGATGGCGGGCACGCATGGTGCCGTATTTGCGGTCGGTGATGACGATCAAAGTATTTATGCTTTCCGTGGCGCGAATGTGGGGAATATGGCCGCATTTGAAAAAGAATTTAAGGTCGAAAATCTCATCAAGCTGGAGCAAAACTATCGCTCACATGGTCATATTCTGGACACTGCGAATGCCCTGATTGAACACAATAGCAAACGTCTAGGCAAGAATTTACGCACCGACGCCGGGCACGGCGAACTCGTCAGAATTTTTGAAGCCAGCAGCGATATTCAAGAAGCGCAATGGATTACCGAAGAAGCAAAAAATCTGATACGCGACGGTTTTGAGCGCAGTCAGATTGCGATTTTATATCGCTCAAATGCACAATCGCGTGTGATCGAACATGCTTTATTTTCGGCAAATGTGCCATATCGCGTGTACGGCGGCCAGCGTTACTTCGACCGCGCCGAAGTCAAACATGCGATTGCTTATTTGCAGTTGATGGACAATCCACATAATGATTCCGCATTTATGCGGGTAGTGAATTTCCCTACGCGTGGCATCGGTGCGCGTTCGATAGAGCAGCTACAAGATGCGGCAAAACAATACAATATTTCTTTGTATGCGGCGGTGCCCTATGTATCGGGTAAAGCGGGTTCTTCGCTAGGTGGTTTTGTAAAATTGATCGAAGGCGCGCGCTTTGAAACGCAGAATTTGCCTTTGCCAGAAATGGTACAAGTGGTGCTCGATCTGAGTACTTTGCTGACCCATTATCAAACCGAAAAAGAAGGCGCAGACCGCATAGAAAACTTAGAGCAGTTGGTGAACGCGGCGACTTTATTTGTCTCCGAAGAAGGCTTTGGACACGATGCGCCTGCACTAGCAGGTCCTGCGTCACGACCTGCGAGCAGTTTGCTTGCGAATGCCGATGGCGTAGAGATTATTGATGCAGATGCTGCCTTGCCTACCGTGATGTCACCGCTCTCTGCTTTCTTGTCACATGCCTCGTTAGAAGCGGGCGATAATCAGGCACAGGTCGGACAAGACGCGCTGCAATTGATGACGGTGCATGCCGCTAAAGGTTTGGAATTTGATGCGGTATTTATCGGCGGCTTGGAAGAGGGATTATTCCCGCACGAAAATAGTAGCCAGGAAGAATCGGGTGTGGAAGAAGAACGTCGTTTGATGTATGTGGCGATTACCCGTGCCCGCCAACGTCTGTATATGACCTTTTCACAAACGCGTATGTTGCATGGTCAGACGCGTTACAACATGCGTTCACGCTTCTTTGATGAAATGCCAGAAGAGTCGCTGAAGTGGTTATCGCCGAAGATACAACCGAGCTGGTTTGCGCGTCCAAAATCAGCATGGGATGAGGCGCCAGAATCAGGCGCGAACCTCATTGCACAAAGCTTTCAAAAGACTCAGGCCAATCATGGAAACAGCTGGCGCATAGGTCAAAATGTCGCACATGCAAAATTCGGTGAAGGTGTGATTGTGAATATTGAAGGCAGCGGGACAAATGCCCGTGCCCATATTAATTTTGGCAAATTTGGAATGAAACTGCTAGACCTGAGTATTGCTAAGTTGGAAAAGTGCTAGTGGACTTCAGTCTGCGACTGTAGGTCGTGCCAATGGGTCGCGACTACAGGTGATAGGCGGTCGTCGTCATGACTTTCGCCATTCCCTGCATTAAGACTTTCACAGGGAGCGGCAACTCAACCGCACCTAAAGAATCAGCCGCGGCACCGTGTGCAATTTCGTCGACGCGCATCTGCTCAACGATAGCGCGTGACTTTTCATCCTGTGGTGGAAGTTTTTCCAAATGACTGGCGAGATGCGCCTCGACTTGTTTTTCGGTTTCCACCACAAAGCCCAAGCTGATCGCATCACCACAGCGACCCGCAATTAAGCCGCAGGCATAGGCGCCGGCATACCACAGTGGATTAAAGACACTCGTATGCGAATTGAGTTGTTGCAGACGCTCTGCGGTCCATGCCAAATGATCTTCTTCTTCTATGCTGGAACGTGCGAATTGCTGTTTGACTTCGCTTGATTTGGAAAACACCGCTTGTGAATCATACAAAGCCTGCGCGCAAATTTCCCCTACATGGTTGACTCGCATTAATCCTGCGCTATGTTGTTGCTCGGTTTCGGAAAGTATTTGATCTTGGCAGTTTTTTGCAGGATTGGGGCGCGATGCTTTTGCATGCCCAGAAATGACGCGCAATGCGCGGTCAAAGTTGATAATGGCGCGGTCTATTGATGGCAGAAACATGGCAGATTTGTATATGCTGGAAAAGCATTAATTGTAATGCGATTAAGCGCAATCACTGCTGATAATAAAGTGGGAATAGCGCTCGGAAGTTTGCGCTAAGACAAAACTGGTGTTAACAGAAAAATTATACTTGTGACAGCTATTTTGAATGAAATTTGGGCTTTGTTGTTGCAATGCCACATAAATCTTGAATATGTTCTATAATAGCGCAATTCTCTTTGCCCAAAATAGCGCATTTTGTTCAAATGCCACTTAGTATACGAGGCAAAAGTAGCCATGTTTTTATAACATGGTGCTAACAAGAGACAAAAATTTTCGTTTGATACCAAATTCTTTAGTTGCGTAGTAGGACAGAGTTCGGTATCAGGCTAAAAAATTTATTAACCTTTGGAGAGTTTTTCAATGAAAAAATCACTTATCGCTTTCGCAGTTTTGGGTGCATTTGCATCCGTTGCTTCTGCTCAATCTTCTGTTGTTTTGTACGGTATCGTGGATGCATCTACATCTTACACAACTAACCAAACAGCGATTGGCGGCAAAAAATTATCTTTGGATAACAGCAACTTGTCATCTTCCCGTTGGGGCCTGAAAGGTTCTGAAGATTTAGGCAGTGGCTTGAAAGCAAACTTCCAATTAGAAAGCTCTTTGAGCGTTGATACAGGTACAGCAGGTTCTTTGTTTGACCGTATCGCCACTGTTGGTGTTTCTGGTGACTTCGGTACATTGAACATGGGTCGTCAAACTAACTTGGCGTATGATACTTTGGTTCAAGTTGATCCATTGAACGTAGCGCACGTTGGTACTAACCCAAATATCGTTTTGGGCGGTTTGAACAACGCAACTTTGTACGGCACTCATGGCACTAGCAACGGTTTTAGCTCTGCTACACGTCAAAACAATTCAGTGAAATACGCATTGCCATCAGTATTGGGCGGAATCAATTTCGGCGCGATGTACGGTTTCGGTGAAAAAGCTGGTGACGCATCTGCAAGTAGCTATGCAGGCGCTTCTGCTGGTTTCAGCCAAAATGGTTTGACAGCAGTATTCTCTTACGGCCAAATGAAAGACGCGACAAACAGCTCTACATTGCGCGTTTACACAGGTGGTGCGAAGTTCGTAGTTAATGACGAATTCACAGTAAAAGTAACTTACGCTGAAAACGATTTGAACACAACAGGCCGCACTATCAGTGTATTCGGCGCTGGTGTTGATTACATGTTGACTCCACAAACAACTTTGACAGCAGCTTACTACGCTAACCGTCGTTCTGGCGACATGAAAGCAAAAGCAGACCAATACGTTGGCGTTGCTAAATATGCTTTGAGCAAACGTACAGCATTCTACGGTTCTTTCTCTTACGCTAAAGCTGGCACTACAGCTGCTAAAGATCAAGAATTGGGCTTGTTCATCGGCGCTGGCAACAAGACAGCAACTCGTACAACAGTGGGTTTGTTGCACGCATTCTAATCATCACTGTTTAGAATTGCCTCACAAAAAAGACTGCTTCGGCAGTCTTTTTTTTATCTGGCATTTGCATGTTCATTCGTTCTTAAGAAGTGTATCGCTTTCTTATCCAATCAACCTGTGAGCAGTCACATGGTTTAGAAGAATCTGTTTGAGCGAGGTTTGAACTTAGGCTGAACATAAGTTGAACTAAATGAGTGCTTCATGCTCTAAGTTTCCTCTATGAAAACTTGTTAAAATACTAGTTTTCCAAAATACTCACTTTGATTGCCTATGAAAGTTTCCCTCTCCATTCTTGTTAGCACTTTGCTTTTTTCTGGCGTTGCCCAGGCAGGATTTCAGGCACACCAATTACAGAAAAAAGAAGCGATCAAGTTGGATGGCAAATTGGATGAAGCAGTGTGGAAACAAGTAACGCCGCATACAGAATTCTTTCAAACTCAACCTTTTGATGGCGTCGCAGCGCATTTGCGTACTGAAGTCAGAGTTCTATATGACGATAAATTTTTATATGTCGGCGTAACGGGTTTTGATAATGAGTCGAATCAAATTCGTGACTCATTTGCGCGCAGGGATAAGATCAGTATCGACCAAGATTTTTTTACTTTATACATCGATCCGAGTAGCGGTCACAAAGCAGCACAAGTGTTTTATGTGAATGCACGTGGTGCGGTGATGGATGGCATCTACAGCGATACTAGCGGCGATGATACTGCGCCGGATTACGAGTTCTCTGTGAGTACAGCACGTTTTGACGGTGGCTGGAGCGCTGAATATAAAATCCCTTTCTCGTCGATCGCTTACGACAAACATTCAACGACACCCTGGAGTCTTTTGGTCTTGCGCAATATGACGCGCGATCAACGCTATCGCATGTATAGCGGTGCGGTGACGCGAGCGACTAGTTGCAATTTATGTTTTTCTCATCCTATCGAAGGTATGCAAGATCTTCCTTCTGGCATGAACTGGAACGTCACGCCACAATTGGTTGGACGTCGTAATAAAGATCAGACCGAGGGTAAGCCTACTTTGTCCAGTTCATCTAGTGATCTGAGCGTTGATTTCAAGTTCAGACCCACATCTGCAATCACACTTGATGCGACCTTGAATCCTGATTTTTCCCAAATTGAATTAGATTCTCCGCAGTTGTCCGGCAATACCCGTTTTGGTATTTTTGTACAGGAAAAGCGCCCATTCTTTCTGGAAGGTGCGGACATATTCCGTACGCCCTTGAATGCAATCAGCACGCGCACGATTGCGAACCCTGATGTAGGTCTACGTTATACCCAACGTGACGCCGATAAAGATTTTAGTATTCTCACTAGCCGCGATACGGCTGGTGCATTGGTGATGGTGCCGCATACTTACTACACCGGGTATGCGAATAGCACCGTTGCTTCGACCGCGACCGATGCCAGAGCCAATTTTCGTTTGGGCTCAATGTCATTGGGTGCGATTGCGACTGATCGACAATATGCCGATGGGCAAGGCTACAATCGCGTCGCTGGGCCGGATTTTGTCTGGCAAGTCGATAAAAATCAATTGATGCGCGGTCAGCTTTTGATGAGTTCGACGAATGCGCAATTAGATAGTAAAGGAAACATTGCGCGCGGCGATGTCACCACTGGACATGCGGCCTATTTTGATTGGTCGCGTGGTAATGACGACTACGGTATGTCAGTCAGCGTGCGTGATTTTAGTAAAGATTTTCGTGCTGATAATGGTTTTTTCTCGCAAGTTGGTTTCCGTAGCGTGAACTCTGATATCACCAAAAAATTCGGTCGTATGGGTGAATTGCATGAAGTGAATGCCTATGTCTCTGCAGAATACAAAGTGGATAGCGACGGCAATATTCTGTCAAAAATTCTCAGCCCAGGTGTCCGGGTTGCGGGTCCGTATGATAGCTCAGCATATCTGAACATTAGTCCGACTGTGCGTAGTCGCGTGAATCAGCAAGGGGAATTGTTTTCTATCGGCCGTTTCGCTTGGGGGCTTGCAGCCAGTCCAGGTAAGCAAGTGGCGCGAATCTCGGCTGATTTTAGTGTTGGTGATGTGATCGATATTTTGGCTAATCGTTTGGGACGTGGTGGTTCGTATTCTATGAGCGCAAAATTGCGCCCGCTGGATCGCCTTGAAGTGGAACCTAGTTTTGCGACTAATTGGATTAATGGGCGTGGCGATTCAGGAAGTCAGGGTCGCGCCTACTCGGAGACGGCATTGCAAATCAATAGCATCTTGCATTTGAGCCCCAAAGATACGATACGCATGATTTTGCAAGATGCGCGGACTAAGCGCGATCCACAGGCGTACACTATCGTGGTCGCACCCGATAGTAGCCGGAGCGTGAATTCCTTGGTCTACACTCATCGTGCAAGCGTCGGTAGCGCTGTGTATTTGGGTTGGACGATGACTAAGTCAGAAACCCCCGGATTTGTAGCGCAGCGTAAGCAAAGTGAATTGTTCACCAAGTTCTCGTGGCAAATCTAATCGAAACTTGAAGATTGATCTATTAATATTGATGGAAGTTATTTAAAAAGTATCGAAAATCTGGGCAAATTTGACGCTAAGCCCAGACTTCGCTATTCTTCGCACATTGCGCCGATTTGAAATCAGCTTGCGGGCGCAGTTTGAATGTCTGAAAAGGGATTTGAACAAATAAATACGGCTAAAGCGAGCTTGAATGCCGCAGTACCTCTCTCCTCATTCAGCCCCTCTCTTTTAGCCCCTTTTAAAATTTGTTTTTTAAAATGAGACCTTCGTAGTCTCAAGGGAAAATCTATGTCATCCGTTGGAATCGTCACGCCACAAGCGTATCGCTTCAGTGATCCTTTGCCATTGCAAAGCGGTGCCAGTATTGCCGACTACACCTTAATGGTCGAAACTTACGGCACACTGAACGCCGATAAGTCAAATGCCGTACTGGTTTGTCACGCCTTAAATGCCTCGCATCATGTCGCCGGTTATTATGCCGATCAGCCGAAAAACGTCGGTTGGTGGGATAACATGGTCGGCCCCGGCAAACCGCTAGACACGAATAAATTTTTTGTCATTGGCGTTAATAATTTAGGTTCTTGTTTTGGCTCTACCGGCCCTATGCATATCAATCCTGCGACGGGCAAACAGTACGGCGCAGATTTTCCGGTCGTCACGGTAGAGGATTGGGTACGTGCGCAGGCGCGGGTCGCCGATGAATTGGGTATCACCCAATTTGCTGCGGTGATGGGCGGTTCGCTCGGTGGCATGCAAGCTCTGGCATGGAGTATTTTATTCCCTGAGCGTTTGCGCCATTGTGTGGTGATTGCTTCTACGCCCAAACTCTCAACACAGAATATTGCATTTAATGACGTTGCGCGTCAGGCGATTTTGACTGATCCTGATTTTCACGGCGGTGATTTTTATGCGCACAAAGTCGTGCCCAGAAATGGTCTGCGCGTCGCGCGCATGATAGGCCACATCACCTATCTGTCGAACGACGATATGGCAGAAAAATTTGGACGTGAACTGAAAACTGCCGACTATCAATTTGGCTATGGCGTGGAATTTGAAATTGAATCCTACCTGCGCTATCAAGGCGATAAATTCTCCGATTATTTTGACGCGAATACCTATTTGCTGATTACCAAAGCGCTCGATTATTTTGATCCGGCGCGTGAACATGGCGGTGATTTAAGTAAAGCTTTAGCGGGTACTAAAGCACAATTTTTACTTGCTTCGTTTACCACCGACTGGCGCTTTTCGCCGGAGCGCAGCCGCGAGATCGTCAAAGCCTTGGTCGACAATAAACGCACAGTCAGCTACGCCGAAATCGACGCCCCGCATGGACACGATGCCTTTCTGTTGGATGACGCGCGTTATCTCAATTTCGTGGCTGCTTACTACAATCGCATCGCGCAGGAGTTCGCATGAATGGTCAAGAATTAAAACTGCTTCGCCCCGATCTGGCTTTCATCGCTGATTGGATCAAACCTAGCTCGCACGTACTGGATGTCGGATGTGGCGATGGCGTCATGCTCGACTATCTGCGCACCGATAAACAATGCAGTGGCTATGGCATCGAGATCGCCGATGACAAAGTCTTGGAATGCGCAAAACGTGGCATCAATGTGATTCAACAAGATATGGAAAATGGTCTGAGTATGTTTGGCGAACATGCTTTCGATACCGTTTTGTGTTTATCTTCGCTACAAATGATGAAGCATGTAGAACCGCTATTACGCGACATCGCCCGCGTCGGCAATGAAGCCATCGTGTCTTTCCCTAACTTCGGTTACTGGCCGCATCGTACCGCCTTATTGCAAGGAAAAATGCCGGTATCTAAGTCGCTGCCATTCGAGTGGTACGACACGCCCAACGTGCGTTGCGCGACAATTTATGATTTTGCTGATCTGGCGGATGACGTCGGTTTGCAAGTGATGGAATGCGTCGCGCTACATGAGGGTAAACAGATACACTGGCTACCTAATTTGCGTGGTAGTCTTGCGGTTTTCCGTCTCAAGAAGAGAACATAAGAAATGAGCGATCACGATTCCAGTTCCGATCAGAAGCCCGATCAAATACCCGATCAAAAACAAACTGCACTTGCCGTGAATAAGTGGCAAACCTATTTGAATAAACGCATGTTAATCTTGGTTTTTCTGGGATTCAGTTCAGGTTTACCTTTATTCATTCTGATCAATCTGGTGCAGGCGTGGCTGGCGAAGTCCGGTATCGATATTAAAAAGTTGGGCTTGTTTACGCTGGTGATGTTTCCCTATCCGTGGAAATTCATCTGGTCGCCTCTGATGGATAGATTCAGTTTCGGTTCACTCGGACGGCGTCGTGGTTGGATGGCATTTACTCAGGTCGCCCTGTTTTTGTGTGTAGGCGCTATGGGGATGCTTGATCCCATCGCCCAATTTTCCTGGGTGATTCCGCTGGCGATTGCAGTCGCGTTTTTTTCGGCAAGTCAGGATATCGTGATTGATGCTTTTAGTCGTGAAATTCTGGACGATAACGAACAGGGTTTAGGGGCGGCAGTTAAAGTTAATGCGTATAAAGTCGCTGGTCTGGTGCCGGGGGCTTTGTCCTTGATTTTGGCGGATTTAATTTCTTGGACGTGGGTATTTTGGATCACCGCCGCCTTCATGTTGCCCGGCCTGTTTTGTACATTGTTGGTGCAAGAACCTAAGACCTATGGCGAACCTCCCAAAACCTTGGAAGAAGCGGTTGTGTTGCCTTTCCGTGAATTCGTAACGCGCTCGGGTTGGTTGAATGCATTTTGGATTTTAGCCTTCATCTTTTTGTATCGTCTCGGCGATACGATGGCGGCAACGCTGGCGACCAAATTTTTTCTCGATCTTGGATTTCAGCTCACCCAAATTGGCGCGATTGCTAAGCTGACTTTATTTTGGGGCAGTATTGCTGGTGGTGTGGTCGGCGGCGTCTGGATGATCAAGTTAGGTATTAATCGTGCGCTCTGGATCTTCGGCGTACCACAAGCCTTGAGTATTTTAGGCTTTGCTATTCTGGCGCAGATGGGGCCAGATCCCTTGATGCTGGGCATCGTGCTGGCATCGGAAGCTTTTGGCGTTGGTTTGGGAACTGCGGCCTTTGTGGCCTATATTGCGCGCACTACCGACCCACGCTATACCGCTACTCAGTTTGCGCTCTTCACGAGCCTGGCTGCCGTACCACGCACCTTTACTACCGCTTTGATTGGTTATATTGTGGCGAGTACCGGATGGTTTAATTTCTTCTTGATTTGCTTTGCCTTGGCGATTCCTGGTATGTTGCTTTTATTTAAAGTAGCACCTTGGAATGGCGATCAGAAGACCACTGCAAACGGATTAGCTTTATAGCCCTTCATAGATACCTCTGCACAAAGTCGCGAGCGGTCGAAGTTTGAATTGAGGAGCGGACCTGTGCTAGAGCACAGCGACGCATTTGCAAATTCGGAGATTCAAAATTCGGCCGCGCAGTAAGTTGTGCAGAGGTCTCTCATAATTAACATTCGTTTGCCTTGGTGTTGATGTGAAGAACATGCTGTTCTGTTACCATTCCGGCGATAGAAATGGAGATCACTCATGATGAAAAAATCTTTATTAGCACTTGCCATTAGTTCGGCCTGCTGTGTTCCAGCTTTAGTCACAGCGCAAGACCATGAACCGCAAGATGGTGTCAAAGTCGGCAAAATGTCGATGATGCGCAAGCTCGGTAATCTCGGTGGAAATTTAGATCAGCAGGCTGCCACGCAATACATGCAAACCATGAAAGATGCGGAGCAAAAGCGTGCATTAGCACCAGACAATCACCCACAGGTCATCCGTTTGCGCGCTATCGCTAAGAAACTGATTCCGTTTGCGTTGCCGTGGAATGATCGTGCCGCAGAATGGAAGTGGGAAGTGAATTTGTTAGGCTCTACCCAAATCAATGCTTACTGTATGCCTGGTGGCAAGATAGCCTTTTATACCGGCATTCTCGATACCTTAAAACTAACTGATGATGAAGTCGCGATTGTGATGGGACATGAAATTGCCCACGCTTTGCGCGAACATGGCGCGGAGCGCGCTGGTAAGTCTCTTGCCACCAATATTCTGGTCAAGGGTGCAGCCTTGTTTGCTGAATACAAAGGCTATAACGGTCAGGCTGTCGCGGGAGCTGGCGGTGTGGTGGCAAATTTATCTATGTTAAAGTTTTCGCGCGATGATGAGACCGAAGCTGACATTGTCGGTCTCGATATCGCCGCCCGGGCTGGTTACGATCCTCGTGCTGGCGTCGCTCTATGGCAGAAAATGGGCATCGTGAATAAGAAAGCGCCACCGAAGTGGTTATCGACACATCCGGCTGGTACAGACAGGATCAATGAAATTCGCAAGCACTTCCCGGAAGTAATGCCTTTGTATGCAAAAGCGAAAGATGTAGATTTGTCGACCTTGCCACCGTATCGCAGTAATGTGAAGGGTGTTCCTGAGGTGAAATAAGCAGTGGGAATGAAAAGCTAAATAAGAATTAAAAAAAGCTTGATCGAGATTTCTCCATCAAGCTTTTTTATGTCGCGTGCTGTAAATCACCCGGCGATGTGCAATATTCAATAAGTAATCATCAATAATTAATAATCAAAGGCGAATGATCGCTAAAACGCTGCTCTTTATAAATCGACGCAGATTTTGCTTTAGCCGCAATACCTGGCGTCGCCACGTGATAGTCAATCCTCCACCCGACATTATTCGCCCAGGCCTGACCGCGATTGCTCCACCAGGTGTAAGCCTCGCCAGTGGTATCGGGATGCAGGCGGCGATACACATCGACCCAGCCCATCTCTTCGAATAAATGCGTCATCCACGCACGTTCCTCTGGCAGAAAGCCTGAGTTTTTCTGGTTGCTCTTCCAATTTTTTAAATCGATTTCTTTGTGGGCGATATTCCAGTCGCCGCAAATGACTAGTTCTCGGCCTTCATTAATTAAACTCTTTAATTGCGGTGCAAATTCGTCCATGAAGCGAAATTTAGCTTCTTGCCGTTCTGGCGAAGACGAGCCCGACGGGCAGTACACTGAGATGACAGATAGGTCGCCAAAATCACAGCGCACATAACGTCCTTCCGCATCAAATTCCTCGCTGCCAAAGCCGATATGAACGGCATCGGGTTTCTTTTTGCTATACACGCCAGCGCCCGAATAGCCTTTCTTTTCTGCATAGTGAAAATGACCATGATAGCCATGTGGCTGCAAGAAGTCTTCCGTCATATCGTCAGCTTGTGCTTTTAATTCTTGCACGCACAAGAAATCCGGCATTTCTAGCTTCATCCAGTCGAAAAAGCCTTTTTTTGCGGCAGAGCGTATGCCATTCAGATTAGCTGAGATGATTTTTGTCATGATTTGTAGGGAAATGTTAGCAATTGTTTGAATGTCTAAATTATAGAGTGAGATTAGCACATACTTTCAGACAAAGTCATACGGATCGAGCCAAAGCAAATCAAGCAGTATGGTTTATACTAGCGCCCTTACACTTTTATTACCTTAACTACCATGAGCGAACAGCAATTGCGAGAAGAACTTGATGCGGTTTATCGCAGCACTTCATGGCGAATCACTGCTCCTCTACGTTTTTTCATGGCTGGCTTGAAATTCTTGATTTACTCGATTGGTTCGCCAAAAAAATCAATGATCCGTGTCTTGCGCTATCTAAATCAGTATCGGTGGATCGTATCGGCTGCAACATTTGTTTTAGATTATTTTCCGGGCATAAAAAAAAGGATACGTGGTCATGTTTTTAATTTTGAACCACAGGCGTCTGAGTTTAGGCAAAAACCAGCAAAGGATAGTGTTGCATTGAAGCGTACAGCCAATATGTCAGAAGCATCTATTCAAATTTTGTCCGAGTTGGAAGCAGCACTTAAAAATAAGAAATAAAGAATAAGAAATACAAAACTTTATGCGCCTACTAATAGATTTACAAGCTTGCCAATCCACCGGAAGCCGTGACCGGGGCATAGGTCGATATTCCCTTTCGCTGGCGAAAGCGATGTTAGCTAATGCAGGTGGCCATGATTGTCACCTATTGTTGAATGGATTATTTCCTGAAACTATCGCCAATTTGCGTGATGCTTTTGCACATGCTATTCCAGCGAAAAATATTCATGTTTGGCAGGCTGCCAAACCCGTTGCCGAAATATCGCCTGGAAATATGTGGCGTTGTCGTGCCGCTGAATTTGTGCGTGAACAGGCCTTGGCGGAATTGCGCCCAGACATAGTTCACGTCAGTAGTTTATTTGAAGGTTCGGGCGATGACGCTGTCACCAGTATTGGGGTGAACGGAAATCTATTACCAACGGCGGTCACTCTCTATGATCTCATTCCGCTAGTTTATGAAAAACAATACTTAACGAATCTGCCATTTAAGAATTGGTACTATCGGAAATTGTTGAACGCCAAACGCGCAAACCTGCTGCTGGCGATTTCCGAAGCATCACGTCTGGAAGGTATCGAATATTTGCATTTGGCACCGGAAAAAGTGGTGAACATATCTTCGGCAGTCGATGCGCAATTTCAATTACGTAGTGCCAGTGATGCCAGCATGTTGGCAATGCGCCAGCGCTATGGCTTGTCAAAGCCCTATGTGATGTACACAGGGGGGATTGATTTACGTAAAAACATCGATGGACTGATTGTTGCCTATGCCGCGCTTTCAAGCGAAATACGGCAACAACATCAATTGGCGATCGTATGTAGTGTGCGTGCGGATGACCGCCAGCGCTTAATGAAGCTGGCACACAGGCATGGTTTGACAGAACAAGATCTCATTTTGACTGGATTTGTTCCTGATCACGATTTACCCTTGCTCTATCAGGAATGTAAATTGTTTGTGTTTCCTTCGTGGCACGAGGGATTCGGATTGCCCGCGCTCGAAGCGATGTCTTGTGGCGCCGCGGTGATTGCGGCGAATAGTAGTAGCTTGCCTGAAGTGCTGGGTTGCGACGATGCTTTGTTTGATCCGCGGAATATGTCGTCCATTACAAGTAAGATGGCACAAGCTTTGAGTGATCCGGCATTCATAAGATTTTTAAGTGAACATGGTGTACAACGGGCTAAACATTTTTCTTGGGACGCATCTGGGAAAAAGGCAATTGCGGCATTAGAGGATATGCATGTGCGAGGGCAAGAATCTCAGCGAGTTTTATTGCGAGGTGGCCCGGTAGTTCCACCGGCGACAAAATTGCGTTGTGCCTATGTTTCGCCTTTGCCTGCGCTGCCATCTGGAATCGCTGATTACAGTGCTGAATTAATTCCAGCGCTGGCGGAATATTACGATCTGACGCTCATTGTGGTGCAAGATCAGGTCGATAATGCTTGGCTACAGGCTGGCTTTCCAATCAAAGATGCACAATGGTTAGAGCAACATCGAAGTAAATTTGATCGAGTGATTTACCATTTTGGAAATTCGCCAGCACATTTGTACATGTACGATTTATTTGAAAAGGTTTCAGGCACGATAGTCTTGCATGATTTTTTTCTGGGAGATGCGCTCGCATACGCGGAAATGAATGGTATGGCGGCTCAAATCTGGACGAGGATGCTCTACAAAGCACATGGATATCCAGCTTTGTTGGCACAACGTGAAGATGTAAATCATCAGGATTTGATCCGGCGGTTTCCTTGTAGCCCGGCGCTGACGCAAGCTGCAGATGGTGTCATCGTGCATTCTGAGTATTCGTGTGCATTAGCGAAGCAATGGCAGGGAAGCGAGGTTGCGGCGCAATGGAATATTATTCCGCATTTGCGAGAACTCCCGCCACGTATAGATAAGACACTAGCGCGTCTCCGCTTAGGTTTTGACCACGACGCTTTTTTAGTCTGCAGTTTTGGCATGGCGGGTCCCAGCAAATTGAATAAGGAGTTGTTAGAGGCATGGAATGCGAGTGATCTATCACAGAGAGAGAATTGTTATCTGATTTTTGTCGGACAGAATGACCAAGCTGACTACGGTAAGGAATTTCAATCACTGATGAATGCGAGTCCATTTCCTCAGAGAATTCAGATTACCGGTTTTGCCGATATTGAACTTTATCGAAGCTACTTACAAGCCGCTGATGCAGCAGTTCAATTGCGCTCGCAGTCGCGCGGCGAAACTTCTGGGACGGTGATAGATAGCATGGCGTATGGCTTGCCATTGATTTATAACCAACATGGTACGATGGTTGAAATACCAGAGAGGCTCGCATTTGGTTTAAATGATCAATTTAATGTGCAAGAGTTGCAAGATGCTTTAGAACAGATTTATTCAGATCAGCATCTGCGAAAAAAATTGAGCATCGCTGCGCAGAAATATGTCGCCGAAACAAGGCAGCCGTCCCAAATCGCGATGCGCTACTGGGAGGTAATCGAAGAACAAGCGCAGAAAAATGCCAATGCCTTAATGCACAAGACGGTAAAAAATATTGCGGAAATCGACGAAACTATCCACATCGCACAAGATGTCAATGACACCGCAAGTTCTCTGGCTCAGAATAAAAAACGCATCAATTTGCCAGTGATATATGTATTGGTAGCTGCTTCGGATACTAGTGCCACTGACCTCGATCATGAAACTCGACTTCAAGTTGAAAAACTGTTACTGCAAGAGAGCAAGCTGCGTTTTGAATTTGTACGGGCCAGTTCAACAGGTTTACGTTATGCCCGGCAATGGGCATGGCGTAATTTCGGTTTGCGCCCCGTTATGATGGAAGATGATCACATCCATTTAGAGGCAGGGGATTATTTACTGGGAGCGATAAGCACCGATCAAGATTACGCCCCACTTTTAGACCTGTGTAAATTTCATGGTGTCCATATTTTGTCCGATCAGCTTACTTTAGATGCGTCAGGAATCAGTAGTCCAATGATGACGCAGATGCTTGGTCTTTTTTCGAATTGAATATCAACACTCAAATAGAGTGAAAGGAATTTATTGTGACTGCTTTAACCGAAGAATTTATTCGTTTTGCTGTTGATGCCCAAGTGATTCGCTTTGGGGAATTTGTTACCAAAGCAGGGCGCACTTCGCCGTACTTCTTTAATGCTGGTCTATTTAACGATGGTGCCAATTTAGGCAAAGTTGCCAATTTTTATGCGCAGACCTTACTTGATTCTGGTATTGCGTTCGATATGCTGTTTGGTCCTGCTTATAAAGGCATCACTCTGGCATCGGCCACGGCGGTTGCTCTGGCGAATAAGGGCAGGAACGTGCCGTTCGCCTACAATCGCAAAGAAGCTAAAGATCATGGAGAAGGTGGCACTATCGTTGGTGCGAAATTGGCAGGTCGTATTGTGATTATTGACGACGTAATTTCAGCTGGGACATCAGTGCGCGAGTCTGTGGAATTAATTCGTGCAGCAGGTGCCGAACCGGCAGCGGTTTTGATCGCGCTTGATCGTATGGAGCGGGTGGGGGCAGACGATGCCTTATCCGCGAATTCTGCGGTACAAGAAGTGAGTCGCAGCTACGGTATCCCAGTGATTGCCATTGCCAACCTGAATGATTTATTTGCTTGTTTGTCAGCCGAAAATGCAGATGCTCGGTTAAGCCAATTCAAAGATGCGGTTGCCAACTATCGGCAAAAATACGGAGTGCTTTAATCTCAATAAAAATAGTCCAATTTAAAGTAATTGCAGTATTTGCTTACAAATAAATGACAAAAAATTACTATTGGCAACACTAAGTGCAGGTATACTGATCAAATGTGATGACCATCACAGAATTAGTAAGCGCAACGTGGAAATATTCGTTATAGCGTTAAAATTATTTAAAAATTAATATTCGCTCAGGCGAAAGGTTTTGCATGAACAAGAAAGCATTAGTCACTGGTATTACTGGACAAGACGGCGCCTATTTGGCTCAACTTCTGTTAGAGAAGGGGTATATCGTCTATGGCACTTATCGTCGTACCAGTTCGGTGAACTTTTGGCGTATCGAAGAATTAGGAATCCAAAATCATCCGCAATTGCATTTGGTGGAATACGATTTGACGGATCTATCTTCTAGTGTACGTTTGATACAGTCTACGGGCGTGAGTGAAGTTTATAACTTGGCGGCGCAGAGTTTTGTTGGCGTTTCATTTGAACAGCCTGTCACCACAACCGAAATCACAGGTTTGGGCGCGCTCAATTTATTGGAAGCGATTCGTGTTGTTAATCCTAAGATTCGTTTTTATCAGGCTTCTACTTCTGAAATGTTTGGCAAGGTACAAGCCGTGCCGCAGATAGAAAGTACACCGTTTTATCCACGTAGTCCGTATGGCGTAGCGAAGTTATATGCGCATTGGATGACCATCAATTATCGTGAGTCTTACGGGATTTTTGCCTGCAGTGGTATCTTGTTTAATCATGAATCACCATTGCGTGGGCGTGAGTTTGTAACACGGAAGATTACGGATTCTGTCGCCAAAATCAAGCTCGGCAAACTTGACTGCCTGGAATTGGGCAATATGGATGCGAAGCGTGATTGGGGTTTTGCGAAAGAATATGTAGAAGGTATGTGGCGTATGCTGCAAGCTGATGAGCCAGATACTTTTGTACTCGCGACGAATCGTACCGAAACCGTGCGCGATTTCGTGACGATGGCATTCAAAGCAGCAGATATACAGTTGGAGTGGGAAGGCAGCGCGGAGAATGAAACTGCGCGATGCTCGGTATCAAAAAAGATCGTTGTCAAAGTGAATCCGAAGTTTTATCGCCCAGCCGAAGTGGAATTACTGATAGGTAATCCACAAAAAGCAAAAGACGTACTAGGTTGGGAGCCAAAAACAACTCTAGAACAGCTGTGCCAGATGATGGTCGCAGCAGATATACAGAGAAATACACATGGACACTCATTCTAAACATGCGCGACCACGCGCGCTGATTACTGGCTTACGCGGTTTTACTGGCGAGTATCTGGCACGCGAACTTAGCGCATGTGGCTATGACATTTACGGTACCGCTTATGGCAATGAAGCCCTAGGTCTAGGGGTTTATTACGTCGATCTGTGCGATCCCGTGGCGGTGCAAGAAGTCGTAAATCAAGTGCAGCCCGACATTGTCGCCCATCTAGCGGCGATTTCATTTGTGGGGCACGGCAATGTTGAAGATATCTATCGCATCAATGTGGTTGGTACGCGCAATTTATTGGCAGCATTAAGTAATCTGCCGACGCCACCGCGTTCGGTATTAGTCGCTAGTAGCGCAAATATTTATGGCAATTCTAGTGCTGGCGTGATTGCCGAAACCGAAACGCCACAACCAGCGAATGATTATGCGGTCAGCAAATTGGCAATGGAGCATGTTGCGCGTTTGTGGATGGATAAGCTGCCGATCTTTATTACGCGCCCATTTAATTATACGGGCGTCGGCCAAGCAGACAATTTTTTGCTGCCCAAAATTATCAGTCATTTCAAACGTCAAGCAACACAGATTGAATTAGGAAATCTGGATGTTGCACGGGATTTTTCTGACGTTAGAAATGTCGCTAAAGCCTATTGCGAATTGTTATTGAAAGCTCCGGCTGGAGAGACCTTTAATATTTGTACCGGCCAGGCTTACACGCTGCGCGAAGTGATTCAATTGGTAGAAGAGCTCGCTGGATATCCGATACAAGTTCAGGTAAATCCAGCATTTGTGCGCGCCAATGAAGTACGGATCTTGATAGGGAATCCTGACAAATTACATCGTTGTATCGGTGTTTTGCCAAGCATAGAACTGAAGCAAACCTTGCAGTGGATGTTGTTCGAGCACAATCTGATTCGTGCAGCAGTCAATACCGTCAGCAATCCATCTCTTGTCCAATCACGGCATGTGATGATTGAGGCCGCAGCTTGAAAGTCATCCTCTCGATAGAGGCGATTCACGCACCACTGGCAGGGATAGGACGTTATGCGTGGGAATTAGCAACCCGCGCTCCGGCACACCCTGCGGTTGAATCTATGCGCTTCATGTCGGATGGACGTTGGACAGAATTGCCGATAATTGAACCAGCTAGTGGTGTCAGTACGTCGCTAGAATCGGGTCAATCAAGCTCTACTCCTACCACCGCCGAATTAAATCATAAAGGCAGAATTCGGCAACGCCTGGAAAATATTCCCGCGCAATGGCGTCGCCATTTTGGTCAAATTCCTATCGTTTCGCGCCTATATGGCAAGTTGATGCCAGGCTTAGTCGCAGGAAAATTAAATAAAGTCAAAGAGGGTGTTTTTCACGGTCCCAATTATTTTGTGCCACAAACACATTTGCCGACCGTGTTAACGATTCATGATCTTTCGATTTATCGTTATCCGCAATGGCATCCGAAAGCGCGAGTTGAACGCATGCGAGTGACCATTCCGACTTCAATCGAGCGTGCCAATTTGGTCTTGACTGATTCAGAAGCGATACGTCGTGAATTGATCGAACAATTCAAATTGCCTGAACAAAAAGTTAGAACAGTGTTGCTAGGTGTTGATCCGATCTATTTCCCCCGCTCCGAGTCAGAATTGCTACCAGTGTTAAGTAAATTTGGTTTGCAAACGAATACGTATTCCTTATTTGTATCGACCATAGAACCGCGCAAGAACTTACAAAATTTAATTGCCGCCTATCGCGCTTTACCGCTCGCCGTGAAGCAACGCTGGCCTTTAGTGCTTGCGGGTGGACGAGGCTGGGAGAGCGGTGCTATCCATGCTGCGATACTGCAAGGTGAAGCGGAAGGATGGTTGAAGTACCTTGGTTTTGTCGGGCAAAATGCCTTACCGTATTTGTATGCGGGCTGTCGTTTGTTTACTTATCCATCGTGGTATGAAGGATTTGGATTACCGATTGCCGAAGCGATGGCGAGCGGCGTGCCGGTGTTGACATCGGATACGTCTTCGATGCCCGAGGTCGCGGCAGGCGCTGCTTTGCTGGTGAATCCAGCGGATCAGGACGATATTCGTACTGCACTGATGCGCGGATTAGAAGATGAAGCATGGCGCCTGCAAGCGATCACACGCGGACTGATGCGTGCTAAAGAATTGAGTTGGGATGCGTGCGTAAATAATACAGTCGCGGCCTATCAAGCCGTTTCACGGTGTTGATATTGGCCTTTGATCGATCATTTACCGCAAGATCATTTACTGCGAAATCACTCACAGCGAGTTGTCAGAAAAATAGTCAAGAATGAAAATACTTCATTTTTATCGCACCTACTATCCCGATAGTTTTGGTGGTGTAGAACAAGTCATACGGCAAATGGTGACGGGTTCCGCACGTCTGGGTATCCAAGCGGAAGTGTTGACTCTGACACGTGAAAAGCACGAGTTGGAACTAGAGTTTGAAGGACATGCCGTGCATCGTGTGCCTTTGAATATTGAAATTGCTTCGACTGGGTTTTCATGGTCGGCATTTTCCCGTTTGAAGCAATTAGCAAAAACGGCCGATGTTATTCATTATCATTTTCCGTGGCCCTTCATGGACATTGCGCATTTCGCCTGTCAGATCAAGAAGCCTAGTGTGGTCACTTATCACTCCGACATAGTGCGCCAAAAGCATTTGTTTAAGCTGTATCAGCCATTGCAGAATCAATTCTTAAATAGTGTCGATAAGATAGTCGCAACCTCGCCCAATTATCTGGCGACCAGTGCGACTTTGGCGCGCTATCGGGAAAAAACCGAAGTGATCACCTATGGTTTGGATGCAGCAATTTATCCAACCCCTTCCCGTAATTTGTTGGATCAGTGGCAAGCACGATTCCCTGCACCATTTTTCTTGTTCGTCGGTATGCTGCGCTACTACAAAGGCTTGCATGTTTTACTTGAGGCCGTGGCTGGCACGCAAATCCCTGTCGTGATTTTGGGAGATGGTCCGGTCGAAGCAGAGCTGAAGCGACAGGCACAGAGTCTGGGTTTGCAGAATGTGCATTTTCTTGGGGCTTTGCCAGAAGAAGACAAAGTCGCTTTGATGCAGCTCTGCTACGGATTGGCGTTCCCATCCCACCTACGTTCTGAGGCGTTTGGCATCACTTTGCTGGAAGCGGCTATGTTCGGTAAGCCTATGATTTCTTGTGAGATCGGAACCGGTACTTCCTACGTGAATGTGCATCAACAAACCGGTCTGGTCGTGCCTGCTAGCGATCCACAGGCATTTCGGCAAGCAATGCAGTATTTGCTAGAGAATCCAGCGCAAGCACAGCAGATGGGTAAGCAAGCGGCGCAGCGTTATGCAGAATGCTTTACCGCCGAGCGAATGGCGCGCAGTTATCAGACGCTTTATCAACAATTGCTTACAAAGCGAGCATAAGTTCGTGAATGTAAATTGACTAAACAACGCAACTTTTGACGATTAGCTTGTTTCCGATTTCTTCTGTACATCCACAATGAATTTAGTATTCAACCAATGACTGCCAATGAAGAAGTCTTTGTCGACGTTAATGACATCAAACACCAATAGATTGTCTGACCATTCAAAGTTTTGATCCAGATGTGACTCGCCACGAGTTAAGGCAGTTGTGACTGAGTAAGAACCCGCACCAAGATTGCAGTCAAACGGCAATACAAAACGTAAACTATCGCCAGCTTGTAAATTCGCTTGCAATTGACCGGTATGCCAAGTATTGCTACCCCAGATCACACTGCCTTGTTTGTCGCGCAACATCATTCCTAACACTAACTCAGGAATCTCATCCAATACCTCGACTTCGCAGACTAATTTAACTGCTTGCCCAACTTGCGCTGCAGCTACTTCAGTGTCGGTTTTTTGATCGAGTAATTGCAGGCGTTTGACGACGGCTGTGCCAGAACCTGAACGTGTTTTTAGCCATCCTTGCGCATCACGACTTTGTTCAATCGCGAGTTTTTCATTTTCTTTTTTCGCGATTAATGCGTTATAAAAATCGACAACCTCATCTGGCGCACCTTGCTTGAGCATATGTCCCTGATCGATCAAAACGACGTGATCACACAGAGAACGAACATCACCCATGCCGTGCGTTACCAAAATAATGGAAGTCCCTTGAGCTTTGAACTGACGGATGCGGTCAAAACTTTTGTGTTGAAAATAGCTATCACCCACCGACAAAATTTCATCGACAATCAGAATGTCAGGGCGCACCGCAGTAGCAACCGCAAATGCCAATCGCGCCTGCATACCGCTAGAATAGACGCGTAATGCCTGATCGAAAAAATCACCGATCTCGGCAAAGGCTTCAATGCCGGGCATTAATTGATCGAGCTCTTGATTGCTCAGTCCCATCAAGCCGCCCGCCATATATGCGTTTTGACGACCAGTGAATTCGGGATTAAATCCTAAGCCTAATTCCAGCATGGCGCTGATACGTCCATTCACCGTAATGCTGCCTTGCGTCGGGCGCACTGTGCCAGTAATCATTTTCAGTAAGGTACTTTTGCCGGCACCATTCTGACCAATGATCGCAATCGCCTGACCGGTTTGTACTGTGAAACTAATGTCCTTATTGGCCCAATATTCATAGGCTGGTTGGACGTTTAAACCCATCCAGTTGAGTAGGCGTGAAAAATTGCCATGGTATTTGGCATAGCATTTACCTACGCCATCAATGTTTAATACGCTGTGATTCGCCTGACTCATAATGCATCCACCAAATCCGCACTAGCGCGACGGAAAATCCAAAACGCGAAGAGAAATAATCCTGCACCAATCGCGAATGGCGTCAGCAGATTTTCCCAGGCTGGAAATCTTCCGTAGAGCAAAGCGTCCTGATAAATTTTTACCAGACTAGACATAGGATTGACACCTAAAATAAAACTAAAACGTTTCGGTAAACTATCTGCCGTATAAACTACCGGCGTCAACCAAAACCATAATTGCATGACGATGGTCATAACCTGCCCCACGTCGCGCGAAAATACATTGAGTAAACCAAGCAAGATACCCAATCCAAATGCAAACAAGACGATTAAGAGCATACCGATAGGAAGCGTCAACCATGCCAGATTTGGGGGATGACCCAGAAATAGAAATACGAACAAAATCGCCAACAACAACAGGCAGTGATTAAGCAATGCGCTACCACCGACGATTAATGGCAGGCAGATGCGCGGGAAGGCAATTTTTTTTAAGGTATTGGCGTAATCAATAAATACGGTGCTGCAACGGGTGACGATTTCCGCAAATAATCCCCATGCTGCAGTGCCCGCCATCAGATACACCGCATAGGCTGTCTTGCTATCAACGTGAGGTAATTTGGTTGCCAATACTTCTGATAATACGATGGCAAATATCGTCGCCTGCGCTAGCGGATTTAAGATCATCCATAGGGCACCTAATTTACTGCGTGCAAAGCGACCGCGAAATTCGGCCTTGATAGACGACAGCATAAAATGCCGGAACGCCCAGATAGAAACTAAGAGGGCTTTCAATTAAGAACTCGCAATTCTGGAAAAGAAATTAGTGTCAGCATGAAGTAAATCAGTCAGGCCTTATTCAACGCGTCCGTAAATATCGCCAAAACGAACGATGTCATCTTCACCCAGATAAGTGCCCGATTGTACTTCGACTACTTCCAGATCGATCGTGCCGATATTTTCTAATCTGTGTTTAACACCGAGTGGGATATACGTAGACTGGTTTGCGCTCAAGTGCAAGATGTCGTCACCACGTGTGACACGGGCCGAACCAGATACGACGATCCAATGTTCGGCGCGGTGATGGTGCATTTGCATCGACAGACTGCCGCCCGGTTTGACGACGATGCGCTTGACTTGAAAGTGTTCTCCGCTATCGACGGAATCGTAATGACCCCACGGACGATACACCTTGCGATGATTATCGGTCTGCAGATAATTATTATCTTTGAGGCGCGTAATGATGCGTTTGATATTGCAGGTGTTTTGCTTGTTCGTGACTAAGACTGCGTCCGGTGTTTCGACCACAATGACATCGTGTAGACCTAAACATGCGACAAGTCGGCTATCCGAAATCACCAAACAGTCTTTCGAGTCTTCCATTAAAACATCGCCGCGCACCGAGTTGCCTTGCTCGTCTTTGTCTGAGACTTGCCAGACCGCATCCCATGCGCCGACATCAGACCAGCCCGCATCGAAAGGGACAACACAGCCGCGTATGCCGAGTTCAGGCGTGTTGGCTAATTTTTCCATCACCGCGTAATCGATAGAGTCGGATGGGCATTCAGCAAAAGCAGCTTTATCGATTCGTACAAAATCACAATCAATCTTGGCTTCCTGAATTGATTTTTCGCAGGCTAGATACATAGGCAGATTGAAATGCTGAATTGCTTTGAGCCAGACGCTGGCACGCATCATAAAGATGCCGCTATTCCAGACATAGTTGCCACTTGCTACGTATTGTTGCGCGACTTCGTGCGTAGGTTTTTCGACGAAATTTTTCAGTGCGACTGGTGCGCCGCCATCGATAGACTCGCCGACTTCTATGTAACCATAACCAGTTTCAGGTCGGGTTGGTACGATACCAAATGTGACCATTGCACCTTGCAATGCTTGCGGCAATCCATTTGCTACCACCGCATGAAATTTTTCTTCATCAGCGATTACATGATCCGCTGGCATGATCAGCAGCACACTGTCTTGATCTTGACTGCAGGCGTTGAGTGCGGCGAGGGTGACTGCTGGTGCGGTATTTTTTCCGAATGGTTCTAAGATTAAAGCGCAATTCTGGTAATCAATTTCGCGCAATTGTTCTGCGGTGATGAAGCGATATTCTTCATTGCAAACGACGATGAGTTTTGAACTGACTTCAATTTCACCCTGAAAACTTCTGACGCGCTGCGCGGTCGCTTGTAACATCGTTTCGTTGTTAAACAGCGAGAGTAATTGTTTAGGGTGTTTTTCGCGTGACAATGGCCACAAGCGAGTGCCGGAACCGCCCGACAAAATTACCGGTTGAAGTAACATGCTCTTCCTTCAGATTTGAATCGTATTGATATTTTGCTGATATTTGCAGATGTGTTGATTATTTTGCTGGAGCGTATTGTGCTTCAGATCAGATTGTCTGTGCAGACAGCTTAAAGTTCGATGAAATAAGGCAAATAATAAAGTCGCTTATTGTACATGCAGATTAAGCCGGTCTTTGTTGAAGATTGTCTGAATATTGTAGAAATATAAAATCAGTAAAGCGAACAAGTGGGCTGATCATTTATACTGAGATATTTTCAGCGCGGCGTAAATTGATGCCGCATTGTATTGAGTTAAGTCGAAGATCATGGCGAAGAGTAATTATATTATGAAAACACAGCAGCAGCTTGATGCAGAAGATGCCTTGATTCGCCAAAGAATTCAATCAAATGTCGAAGGTACGCGTAAGCTTGGACTTGAGCAAGGCAGCGCGTCAGACGAAATCGAAGTAAATATTTTTGCACAGAAACCCTTGTTTCCACCTAGCCCAGAAAACTTGCATTGCGCGTTGCCACAGGAGCAGCCAGGTAAAGTGTGGCCGCGTGGCTTTATGCCCTACCTTCAAGCCAGAGTTGCCACACTGTTTGATACAAGCCTGGCATTGAAAACTCGCCTGCGTTCCTTGCCAGTTATAGGATATGGTTTTGGCTGGTTAAATGCTTTGTTACGCTTGCCACTCACGCGCTATCGTCATACCGTTGCGATCGATGTATTGCGTCAACAGAATAATTTGTTGCATGCGCAGATACAAAGCTTAAATCATAGAATTAGTTTGTTAGAGCCGTATACTGACAGTATGTCGCAACGCACTGATCAATTAGAGGCTGTACAAAGCGCAGCGCGGTTGCGTCATTTAGAAAACTTTGACATCGGCAATCGCTTGATGCAGCTAGAGCAGTTAGAAACTGCACGCAAATTTAAACAATTGACGCACTTGATTAACGTGGTGCAGCGTGCTTACCCGCAGGCTCAATTTCAGGAGCAAACTCAGGATCAACTGAGCAACACGCAATACCACCAGCAAATCTTACAGCGCCTGGATGTATTGGAAAAAATGGTGCGAGTGCAGTCATACGTGCCCACAGACGACAATACGTATGAATCACAGCACGGTGCAGAAAGACCTGCAGCACAGCCAACAGATGATGTAACAGATAAGCCAGATTTAGCCGCTTTCTATCTCGAATTTGAAGAACAGTTTCGTGGCATGCGGGCGGATATTAAGCGACGCCAGGAAGTTTATTTACCCTATTTAGACGAGATACTTGGGCAAGCTGCGGAGAATAGAAAATTATTTGTGGACGTTGGGTGTGGGCGTGGTGAATGGTTGGAATTGTTGAGTGAATCTGGGATTCCAGCCATAGGAATTGATTCTAATACCAGCATGGTTGAGGCTTGTCTGCAGAAGGGCTATGCAGCAAAAGTCGCGGATGGTATCGCATTTTTGCGCGAGCAAGAAAAATCCAGTCTATCAGGTGTGAGTGGATTTCATATTATTGAACATTTACCGTTTGAGGCCTTGATCGCCCTGTTTGATGCAGCGTATGCGGCGTTGAGTGATGGCGGTCTGCTGATTTTTGAAACGCCGAATCCAGAGAATCTGATTATTGGTGCTTGCAATTTTCATTTCGACCCTACGCATTTGAAGCCGATAGTTCCGGAGGTTGCACAGTTTATTGCGAAGCAGCGTGGTTTCCGCCAAGTTGAAATTAAACGTCTCCATCCTTTCCCTGAAGGGGCGCATATGACGGATGGCAGTCAAGTTGCTCAGACCCTGAATAAATTCCTTTTCAGCGAACAAGACTACGCCGTGATTGCGCGCAAATAGTATGTCATTCACTATGTCCGATACTTCTTTAACTAGTTTGCCGCCGTCGCGCCTTCAGCAAATCCATCAAATTTTTAGCAGCGATGCGGATGACGCGCTGATCAATCGCATGTTGTCGATTCGTGGCTTATTGCGCAGTTTGGGTTTTGTTTCGTCTATTTATTTCGATGATGCCGATTGTTCCGACGCGATTCCGGAAGAGCTAAAAGAGGATGTGCTAGCTATCGACCAGTTGCCGCAACAGAACGATATGCTGTTATTCGTCCATCATCATGGTGGTGAAAATAACTGGGAAAGCTTAGTGGCATTACCGCAGCCCAAAGTGATGATCTATCGCAATATGACGGCGTCAGCGTCAGTGTCAGTAGAGGCGGATATCACAGGGCGCGCGCAATTAGCGCAGTGGGCGCAGCACTTTGTTGGCGCGATTGGAATGTCACCCGCGAATTACCAGGTGCTACATTCCTCGCATTACGCGAACGTAGCGACGATTCCCATGCTGTTTGATTTTGAAAAATGGATGAATATTCAGCCAGAAGTCGCTGAGTTTGCGCATTTGCGCGACGCTTATAATCTACTGTTTGTCGGCAATATTGGCGAAGATCATCAGCAACTTGAACTGGTAGATTTGATTTGGCACTTGAAGCATAGATCACCAACACCAGTGCGTTTGATCCTTGCCGGTGCTGTGACGAATGCGTCTTATAAGATATCGATAGATCACATCATTGCGGAACGCGGTTTACATGATCAGGTACTATTCACCGGCAAACTAAGCGATGAAAAATTGATCGGCCTGTATCGTAGCGTCGATGCCTTTGTCTGTCTGAGCGCACATGAAGAATCTGGCCCGCAACTGATTCAAGCAATGCGTCATAAACTGCCTATCGTAGCGCGTGCCAGTCGTCATATTCGCCATACCTTGGGCACTGGTGGCTTGTTGTTGGCGGCAGAGAGTAATTCTTGGGAATGTGCGCAGGCTGTGTGGACTTTGTCGCAAGAGCCAGGTTTACGGCGCCAGATTATTGAACGTCAACTGAATAATGTAGAGCGCTTTTCTTTCGATACCGTGCGCACGCAGTTACGTGATTATTTGCAGTTGCTGCAGATTGACATTCCGCTTGCTGCTCATGCTGCACAAGCTGCACAAGTTGCTCAAGCAAGCACCGCAGATACCTCAAACTATTCTGTGCAGTTGGATCATATTGGTGAGACTAAAGTATCCAATGTATCGCTCGCATCAGATGATTGGCAGATAGAAGGGCCATTTGATTCTAGCTATAGCTTGGCGATTGTGAATCGTGAATTAGCTAAAGCATTCGATCAGATGCCCATTTCGCTACGTTTGCGTTCACATGAGGGACATGGCGATTTTGCACCCGCGCCGGATTTTTTGCAGGCCGATGCTGCGTGTCAACGCATGTACCAGGCCGCACTTGATGCGAAGCTGCCGCCAGCTGTCGCGCTGCGTTTTTGTTATCCACCGCATCTCGACGACATGCCAGCGACGGTGCGCGCGATCCATTCTTACGGTTGGGAAGAAACCGGTTTTCCGGCCATGTATGTGGAAGAATTTAACCGACGCCTGGACTTAATTACCGTACTGTCCAAAGCCGTCGAAAAAATCTTGCGCGACAATGGCGTGCGTGTGCCGATCGCAGTGACCGGTGCGGGTGTGGATCACTTATTGCAGGTGCCTGCGGGGGTGTTGCCAACAACGCTGACCGAGTCATGTAAAGAGTTCCGCTTCTTGCATATCTCTTCTTGTTTTCCGCGCAAAGGTGTAGATGCGCTGTTGCGTGCTTATGGTGCTGCGTTTCGCGCACAAGATGAAGTTAGCCTGATCATTAAGACCTTCCCGAATGTCCACAATACAGTCGCTGCGCAGCTACAAGAGCTACAGCTAGCTGATGCAGAGTTTCCGCATGTGGTGGTGGTGAATGAAGATTGGGACGATGCAAACATCGTGGCACTGTACCAATTTGCGGATGCCTTCGTTGCGCCTAGTCGTGGCGAAGGCTTGGGCTTACCGATGGCAGAGGCGATGCTATTTGAGTTACCAGTAATTACCACCGCCTGGGGTGGTCAAACCGATTTCTGCGATGACACGACGGCGTGGTGTTGCGACTATACTTTTCAAAAGACACAGACGCATATGGGTTTGACCCATTCTTTGTGGGCAGAACCGGATCAACGGCATCTGGCGCAATTGCTCAGGCAGATTCACACCGTCGACAATGCGCAAAAAACAAAAAAAATTGAGGCCGCACGGCAAAGAGTAATGCGCAATTTGAGTTGGGCCAATACAGCACAAAATGTACAAGCAGCGGTCCGTGCATTAAGTCAGCAAGCTGTATTGCGGCGTGAGCCAAAAATCGCCTGGATCAGCACGTGGAATGCACGTTGCGGCATTGCGAATTATTCAAATTATCTGACGCAAGCATTTCCGCTGAGTCGGTTCACAGTGCTAGCAAATCACATCGCTGAGCGTATGGATATTGATCAATCGAATGTGATTCGTTGCTGGAATGCGAGTGAAACAGGGCAACTTGATTACGCCCTTGAAATCATAGAAGAGCACGGGTTTGATGCGGTAGTGATTCAGTATAATTTCAGTTTCTTTAGTTTGGCGACTTTGGCTGCAACGATAGAGGCACTTAAAGCTGCTGGAAAGCAAGTACATATCTTTTTTCATTCAACTGCAGATGTGGTCCTGCCCGAGCAAACCAAGAGCTTGCGCAGTATTGCACCACAATTGAAGCTGGTGGATAGAATTTTTGTCCATGGCATTGATGACATGAACCGCCTGAAAAATTGGCAGCTAATCGACAATGTCACTTACTTCCCGCACGGGATTGCCTTACCGCCAGCCTCTGTTAAGCATGGAAATGGCGGGCAGACATCTACACACAGCGCACAGAAAACGGTGATCGCTTCTTATGGATTCTTATTGCCGCATAAAGGCATTCCAGAACTCATAGAAGCTTTTTCTTTGCTTGATCATGTGAACAAAAACTACCACCTGTTGTTGGTCAATGCCTTATATCCGATGCACATTTCGACCGAACTTAAAAATCGCTGCATAGAATTAATTGCCAAATTAGGTTTGCAGAGCAAGGTGAGTTTATTGACAGATTTTCTGTCCGAAGTCGAAACGCAAAATTTGCTGGCGCAGGCGGATTTAATTGTTTTTCCTTACCAGCAGACACAAGAGTCGTCGAGTGCCGCAGTGCGGAGTGGTTTGGCCAGTGGGCGACCAGTGGCGGTGACACCGCTGGCGATTTTTGATGACGTAGATGAAGCTGTCACTAAGCTGCCAGGGACCACGCCTGCAGATCTGGCGCAAGGCATCTCGCAGTTATTGGAACCATGGGAAGCATCTGATTCCTCCGAAGTCTCGAATAGCAGGCAAGAAAAAAAGGCGCGCGCCGATGCATGGTTACAAGAACGGCGCTGGCCAGTGTTGTCACGACGCTTGCTCAATTTAATTGATGGCATTGCGAATCCACTACCCCCGGAAGATGGAACATTATGTTAGGAAGTTTTCGATTAATCTTGGCGATCTTAGTCGCGATGAGCCACGCAGACTTTCGGCTCTGCGGACTAAACCCTGGCGTATTTGCAGTCGTTTGTTTTTACCTGATTTCTGGCTATGTCATGACCGGATTACTGCGCGTGCATTATGCCGGTTGGCGTGACATTCCTGCTTTTTTTGCCGATCGTGGATTACGTCTATTACCACAATATTTTGCACTCGCTTGCTTGACTTTGATGTGGTTTAACTGGTCACAGCAGAACACGGCATTCCTGCAACACAGCCCGGGCAGTATGGAATTACTGGCGAATGTTTTAGTCGTGCCTTTGAATTATTTTATGTTCAATCACAGCGATCAATTTACCTTGATTCCACCTGCATGGTCGCTAGGCGCAGAAATCCAATTTTATTTGTTGATACCTTTGATTTTATTATTGCGCGTACGCTGGTTGGTGCTGCTTGGTAGTTTGTTGGTATTCGTCTCAGCGGCGTGGGGCATGATTCATACCGATTATTATGGTTATCGTTTATTGCCGGGCGTGCTGGTGTTTTTTATGCTGGGGTCGTATTTGTACGACTATCGCGAGCGTCCAGTGCAGCGCAAAACGGTATGTCTTGTTGCTTTGTTGGCGATCGTTGCTGGTGTTGCCGTGCTGCAGTTGAGCGGCCACCTGCAGCTTCCCTATAATCGTGAAACTTTACTCGGCGCGGGTATCGGCATTCCGCTCTTATACTTCTTAGGTCGTTTGCCGCAGCGTGCTTGGGATAATCGCTTGGGCGATTTATCTTATGGGGTGTTTCTCAATCACTTTTTGCTGCAATGGAGTCTGATCGGCAAACCACATTCAGTTGGTACTTGGGTCTTGTATATCGGCAGTTCCTTAGTTTTGTCATATCTCACACAAAAACTGATAGAGCGACCAGTACTGCAATGGCGGAAGAAATTACGTAAGGCTTGAAGTAAGGTTTAAAGTAAGGCTAAATTTTCTAGAGCAGGATCATTTCTTAGCTGAGCTTGCTTCGTCAACGCCAACTGTAGCGGCATGTTTAAGTTGCTCGGGTTTTTTGACGATCAATATCGCGCCCTGCTTTTCGACAATATTTAATTTCATCAAAGTGTGAATCGCGCGCGAGACGGTTTCACGGCTGGTGTTGACCATAATCGCAATTTCATGTTGCTTTGGTAAACCCTCAATGACTTGCCCATCTTTTGAATCCCGAACAAAGGTATGCAATTGTGCATAAACGCGTTGAAACGCATTCGGAATACTCAAGAGTGTGCGCTGATTGGATGCTGCGCGCACAATTTGCGCAAAATGCGTCATCAACCTTTTGGCGATCAACGGATGGTGAAAAATCAGTTCGCGAGCGTGATTGCTGGGTAAAAAAGCAACTTCGGAAAGCTTTACTGAAATGACCGATGCAGAACGTGGTTGACCGTCAATCACCGATAACTCACCAAAGTAAGCGCCAGGTTGAATGAAGTGAATGCCAATTTCTCTGCCTTCTTCACTGAGATCGACAACCTGTAATTTGCCGCTTAATAAAAAGCCCAGAGTGTCGGCTGTTTCCCCTTTTCTCATGACGATATCGTGGCTTAAAAAGCTACGGCTAGTCATCTGCTGCGCTACTTTTTGTAGCGACGGCTCATCAAAATCTTTGAACAGTGGAATGTTTGCTGCTACTTCAAATGCGATGGACATGTAGATAGAAAAAGACTTGAATTAAAAGAAAATCGGCTTGTTATTAATACAAAAATTAATGCAAGAATTAATGCAAAAATGAATACAAGAATCAAAGCAAGGATCAATGCAACATATTGCGCAGTTAATTGATTAATATTACTTTATGAAGTTTTGCGAGACCCAAGGATGAACATTTCCTCTTGAGAACTAAAACAAAACGTCCTTAAAAAACAACAAGATACCTGAAATAATGTAAAATCGCGTGTAGAGTTACCCAAGGGCAAATCGCGCGTTGTCTAGAAAAAAGAATTTTAGCTGTTTTACAGGTTATTAGGTGCTATGCAGGATTTTATATTCAAATTAATTCAATTGATGTTCGCAGCCAGCTTGGTTTGTTTGACACCAGGCATGGCAATCGCACAAACTGGTGCAGGCACAGTTTCATTCGTGATTGGTGAAGCAAATGCATCGACGACGGCGTCATCGGATCAAGCAATACGTCGCGGCGATCAGATAGTGTCTGGACAAACCATCTTGACTGGCGCGAACGGTCATGTGCATTTGAAAATGATTGATGGCGCTTTCGTTAGTATTCGCCCTATGTCTCGGTTTCGCATCGAAGAGTACAAGTATGATGCGGAAAACCCGAAAGACAGTCGTATTAAGTTCACGCTGGAATCTGGCACAGTACGCAGCATCACGGGCAAGGCTGGACAGTCCGCAAAACAATCATTTCGCTTAAATACACCTTTAGCCGCAATCGGCATTCGCGGAACAGATTTTGTCGTGCAGGCAGGCGTCGATGTTACACGTGTCCTAGTGCAAAGCGGGGCGATTGTGATGACTCCCTTAAACAAGGAATGCTTGTTTGCCGAGCTTGGACCATGCAACTCAAATGCCGCACGCGTCTTGACGTCAGCAATGCGAGATGCTTACCTCGAATTGCGCAATCGCAAGGAAGCGCCAGTTTTAGTGCCAGCAGCGAAGTCATTAAATTCTCCAAACTCATTGTCACCTCCACGACCTGAAGAACCAGCGGTAGATAAAGCCAATAAGACTTCAAGCACTTCGAGTTCTGAAAATGGACAAGATAACGCGCAATCTGTTGCCGTGGCGACGGTTAAGGGACATGTGGATGCATTGGTAAAAGATGCGAAACCACCTGAAACTGGTACAGATAGACCACCTCAAGGCCCGCCTCCAGTAGCTCTGCCGCCTGCGCCTGCCAGAATTTGGTGGGGACGTTGGGCAATCGCCGAGAATGAAGGGCGCTCTTTTAATTCTGTGAATACTTCAGATCGTGAAGTGACAATCAGCAACGTGGTATTTGGTATGCTGCGCGAAAAAGGAGAGGCGTTTGTCCCTAATTCTGGCGTGGTTAAATTTTCCTTAGCAGAATCGGAATCTTATTTATTGAATCCAGACAGATCATTGACAGTCGCTAATATTACAGACCCGAAATTGACCGTCGATTTTGGACGTAAGAAATTTGATACCTCATTGATGGTCAATGTGAGAGGTTTGGCACCAACTGAAATTCGTGCTAGCGGTGAGATCACGACGCAGGGATTATTTATGACGGAAACGACCTCTGCCGACACTATACTGGCCGGATCCTTATCGAAGAGCGCCGATCAAGCTGGATTCATATTTCAGAGAACCACCTCAGGCGGTTTGATTACAGGTGCGACCCGCTGGGTGCAATGATCAAGTGATTGTTAAGCTATCTGTACGCGCAGTGCATCTTTCAAAAATCAGGAGTTCGCTCCTGATTTTTTTATTTTAAACAATTTATGCGTTTTCCACAGACTCGGTTTTTGACTTCGCTGTGTGTCTTATTGGTCGTCGTATTCGCCGGCCATTTCTCTCCTGAATTAACCAGCCCTATTGATAGATTTTTAAGCGATTGGCGCTCGCGTGTCGCCATCCAGTGGACTAATTATCAGGCTCGTCGCCATTCTTTGGATAGCAAAGAGCGTCGTTTGGTTTTAATTGATATTGACGAAAAAAGCGTGGCAATCGAAGGTGCCTGGCCGTGGCCGCGCGAGAAAATTGCGGCATTGCTAGAAAGTTTGGTGGAGCACTATCACGCCTCGGGCGTTGCCTTAGATATTGTATTCCCAGAGGCGCGCGAGAATGATGCGGTATTGGCGAAACAAATTAAGAGAAGTGAAGTCACAGGCTCCGTTATTTACGACTTACAAAGCCGGCATTTGCCACAACTCAGCTATCAATTGCCATCGGTCATGGGTGCGGAGTTTGCTAAAAATGCGCCGAGAATTATTGGTCAAGCGACGACGAGTAATCACCCTGGCATTATGCCCCTAAGAATAGGTCATATTACCCCCGTGATTGACGATGATGGGGCGATTCGAAAAATCCCCGGCACAATCTGTGCTCCGGGCCGAGACCTAAAGTGCATCCCTTTGTTTGAAGCATCGATAATGAGCGGCTTGCTTGAGCAGCCGCAATTGCGCTTACAAGCGGGCACGGGTTTTTTTGCCTCTCCTTGGGAATTGTTAGTGTCTGATGGTATAGGCTCTGTAGTCGCGCATATTCCTTTAGATCGCGATGGTTTGTTGGCGATACCTTATCGTCACCTGCCCAGTGATTGGACGGCTTTTTCAGCGACCGATATTTTGCGTCGTCGAATTGATGTACAAAACGTGCAGTCCACCATTGCGCTCATTGGGTCTACCGCGATGGGTATGGCGGACGTCATCGCCACGCCGATTAATCCTAACGCCGCTGGTTTGGAGCCGCATGCCGAGATTTTATCGGCAATGTTAGATGACAGTTTTTCTTATCGACCAAGGTATGCAGAGCTGCTAGTTTTGAGTGTACTTTTTCCGCTACTACTGTTGTTAAATTATGCGAACAGACGGTGGAAAAAATCTGTTTACGCTCCCTTGATTTATCCGGTTTGGCTGGCCATCGCGTTCGCATGTGGTTTTGTTTTTTCTCTCGGTATTTACTTGTTTGCGCACTTACTATTGCCGCTGTTTGGTTTTCTTATTTTTCCACCACTCGCGATTTTGATTTATGTGTTGTTCGCATTGTATAGGTCAAATACCGAATACTTTGGTTTGCAAAAACTGATGAGTACTTATTTGCCTAAGCAAGTGACGAATCAGCAGACCGATGTGGCACGCGCTCAGCGCATTATGGATACCAGTATCGATGCTGCGAGGCGAGAAATCACAGTCTTGTTCGCGGACGTGAGAGGATTTACAGGATTAGTTGAGACGCAAAGTCCTGAGGTGATTGCGGTACTTATGGACAAAGTATTTGGTGAGATGGCGAGCGCGGTGATACATCATGGTGGCACCATAGACAAATTCATTGGCGATGCGGTCATGGCATTTTGGAGTGGTAATGAACATCAGATCGACAGCAAGGTAGCGGCTGCGACTAGCGGCTCTGACAAGCAAGCGGCGGATGCGCTGATGGCCGCAATAGAAATGCATCAACGCATACAAAATTTGACCGATTTTTGTACACAACTTGGCTTGCCTCCAGTCAGTATTAGTATAGGAATAGAATCCGGGATGGCGATAGTTGGTCATTTTGGCTCTGAGCAAAGACGAACTTATACCGCGTTTGGCGATGTCGTCGTTGTCGCGAGTCGGCTAGAAGCCTTAGCTGCGCAATTTCAAGAGCATATTTTATTAGGACAAGGATGTGCTCAGCAATTAGATCAAGACAAGCTCCGCCATCTGGGGCAAACACAAATTCGTGGCCGGTCGCAATCAATACAAGTGTTCGCTCCGCTTTGATTGCCCAGCCACAAAACCCTACTGAAAAAATATGCGCTTCTTAGTATTTCTTTTTCCCTTCTATATAGCGTGCGCGAGTTTGTTTTTGTGTATACCTGTCTATGCGCAAAATTCAAGCCAGACAAACGATGCCTTGATGCAAAAATTGCGATCCTTCCCATCTGCTTATGAATGTTTTATGCAAGAAAAGCTGGCTGAGGCCGTCCAGATTCTGGATGCGCAAGCGATGTCGTATCAAGATGATGCTGAGTACTTTAATTTGGTTGGTGTCTTGCAGCTTAAGAAAAAAGATTATGTTGCTGCGGCAAATATGTTTGAGCGTGCGGTTTTAATTGATCATGATAACGCTGGCGCTTGGATGGATCTTGCTATTGCAACGTTTGAATCCGGAAACACTCTCAGTGCGCAGAGCTACTTTGAATATATAGAATCAAAATTTCAACCGCCGGTGGCGATAAGGAAATTAATCGACGCCTACAAAAGGAGAATTGAACTCAAGTCGGTTTCTCCCAAGCCATGGCAAGCACTTGTCGAATTTCAGTTGGGACACGATTCGAATGCAAACAGCGGCCTTCAATCTACAGCTATACCAATTACTTTCGGTGGCGAAACAGTTAACCTCCCTTTAGATTTAAGTCTAAAAGCGCGCGCAGACGAATTTATTCAAACCGGTGTTGCCGGGAGTTATCGACAGCTTACTGATAACAGCATGATCGAGTTAGGAGTTGCTGCAAAGAACCGCATATATCAGCGAGAAAAAGCTTTCTCAAGTGCAGAGTTGTCTGTGAATGCTGGCGGGCAACTTTGGACGACCAAAGGCATACTCGCCACCAACCTCTATTTAGATCACAGCCAGCTATCTGGTCAAAGCTTGCTCAACAATGTGCGCTTGAATGCAAGCTGGGATCGCCAATGGAAAACTTGTCGGTATGGCGTGGGTAATGAATTTGAAATGCGGAGATACCTTGCATTACAGCCGTTGAATGCTAATATTGTTTGGGTGCAATTGGCGGGTGTCTGTCAGACTGAGTTATTAAGCCGAGAGATGCAAATATCCATGATGACCCGCTATGGTATCGACAATGCAACAGGCGTCAGGGCGGGGGGCGACTCTCGGCGCAAAGAGTTGATGCTGCAAATAAGTGTGCCAATAAGCAACAAGATCAATTCCCAATTGAGTGCTAACTTTTCTTCTACCTTGGATGCAAAAGGCTATAGCAGTTTACTTGAAAATAATGCACGTAGAAATCTGACCAGAAAAAGTTATGGGTGGCAGTGCTCTGTACTTGTTTATCCCACTGTCAATGTTCTATTTAAAATAGAAAAAAACCTTATTCAATCGAATCTGCCATTGTTTAATCAATCTGGTCAACTTGTTAATTTGGGATTGAAAATTGGGTTCTGATGAGGGCAGCTTGATAATTGGTAAAAATATTAGATAAAAGTATTTTTTTACAATGTTAATACAAACAAGTGTTTACATTCAATGCAAGTTCTGCAGTAGAATTGTCGGTTACTGCGCATACAAGTTTCAAACGAAAAAGTTTGTTAGGCGGTAAGAGTAAGTAAATCTGTTGTTTTTACTGATAAAAGATTACAAATGTGATAGGCGTCACATTTGTTTTCATTCTGTTTCTTTATCATCTAGAAGACAAGTAACCCGACAGGCGAACTTGCTGTTTTTAAGCTGTTTTTTTAGCAGTTTTTTTTTATTAATTTCCTTTTAGGAGTTACACACATGGCTGTTACTACACAAATGCGCACGCAAGTTGCTCAGTTGTACGTCTCGCTTTTCGGCCGCGCGCCTGAAGCAGAAGGATTGAGCTACTGGGCTAAGCAATTGGAAGCAGGCAAATCGTTTCAAACAATTGCACAAGACATGTTTAACGTTGCCCCAGCGCGCGATTACTATCCAAGCACATTAACAAATCAAGAAATCGTTGCTAAGTTTTATCAAAACGTATTGGGTCGCCCTGCAGATGCACAAGGTTTGGCGTATTGGACAGCACGTCTGAACACTGAATCCACAACTGGCACAGCAGCGACCAAAGCTATTGCGGTCGGTACAGTCATTACAGAAATGTTGACAGCGGTTGCTAACTACAACGGTTCAGATGCAGACGCGCTCAAATCTCAGTCGTTGTTAGCAAACAAAGTAACAGTTGCTTTGTACTACGGCATTGACAAAGCAAACGATGCCAAAGTTCAAGCGGCTTTAGTCGATAAAATGGCAACCGTTTCTAAAGACGTTATCGCAATGGTAACTCCAGGTGCAAATGGTGCAGATGCACCGAAAGCATATTTAGATCAAGCACATACTTTCACATTGACGGAAAGCTATGCTCCAGGTTCAGCAGGTTCCGCTGGTACTAAGGTTGTGTATTGGGGCTACAACCCAATCGCTGCTGGCAATAACGGCACTGGTGCTCCAAGCACTGGCGGTATTCCAGTTGAAGACTTGAAAGCATTCTTGTTGACAATCACTGGTTTAGATTTGAAAGAATTGGGTTTGATCGATGCTGACGGCAAAGATCCATTCCAAAACGTAACAAACTTGACATTGAGCAACCCACTAACTAGTGGCGCCAATACAAGCGGTTCTGGTAGCTCAAGCCAAAGTTCGGGTAACACATTGACAATCAGCTTCGCTGACGGCACAAGCCTGAACGCAGAAGTGAAATTGGGCGAAGCTTACTTCAAGTTCTTGAGCGATCTGTTGTTCGACAAAAACGGTAACACACGTTTGTTCGAAAAAGTTATCGGTGCAACTTCTGGTACAGAAGCAACATTGCAACCAATCAAATTGACACCAGCGGTAAACAACGGTGGCACTTTGGAAGAAGGTTACACAACTTTGGGTGACGACGTTATCGTTGCTGGTCGTTTAGAGTTGTTGCATCAAGCTTACATCGACGGTGGTGCTGGTTTCAACGTACTCGAAATCGATGCAAAAGGTACATACGCACAACCTACACAACTCTTGAACATTCAAGAAATTCGTGTAACAGATTTGCCAAATTTCTACACCACACCATACGGTAGTGGTTCAGGTAATCTGGAAAATACACACACTAACGATGCTGGCTTCCCAGTTCCATCAGGTACACAAACAACGAACGACAGCTGGATCGATTTGAGCCGTGCAACAGCATTGGGCAATTCAGTAACAACCGCATCAGGCACAGTTGTTAAAGGTAAGTTGATTGTTACTGATCAAAGTGTAGATTCTGGCAACTTGACTATCGTTGGCGTACGCAACGGCGCAACTTTGCGTTTAGAAGGCAACTTCGGCGGCGGTTCAACAACAATCCAATACGGTGTTGGCCAAACTGGCACATTGAACATGGAATTGGCTGTAGGTGATGTCACTGCGCCAATCAACGTGTTGCAAAATGCGTCCACTTTGAATATCGACAGCCAAGGCGTTGAAAATCATTTCCACACCTTCTTCGCTGGTGGCTCTGTCAGCAACATGACAATCAAGGGCACAGGCGTATTCGGCGTTGATCAAGACTTGTTCTCAAGCTTCAACTCTGGTCGTCCAGCTGTCATCAATGCATCTGCTAACACAGGTGGTCTCGATGTAACTTTGAACAATCACTACAATGTGAAGATCACTGGTACAGCGGCTGATGATGAAATCACTACTAACTACTCAACAGCATCAGGCATCGTTAAGTCTGTAATCGTTGCTGGTAACGGTGATAACACTATCAATGCAAACAACACTGGTTCTGCATTGACAAACATCAGTATCACATCTGGCACTGGTAACGACGTTATCAATGCAACAGAAGGTACAAATGTTGTGATTAGCGCTGGTGATGGTAACAACACTATCGTTGCTGATTCTACTAAAGCTAACGCAAACATCTCCGTCACAACTGGCGCAGGTAGCGACAATATCCAAGTATTGACAACACAAGCTAGCGGTACAGCAGTGGTGATCGATGCTGGTAATGGCATGAACAAAGTGGTTGTGTCTGGTGCGGACGTTTCTGTAACAACTGGTACAGGTAACGACACTGTTACTATCAACGGTACTAACAACACGTTCCTGAACGGCGACAACAACGGTAACGACAATAACTCCACAGATTTCCAAGGCACTATCTCTTCTAGCGGCGTATTGTTGAAAGTCGATCTGGGCGCTGGTGTTAATACATTGAACTTGGGTCGTTTGAGCGCAGGCGTTGTAGCGTTGGAAGGTTCCAGCATCACTGGTTCTAACATCACTCTGTTCGTTGAAAATAACAGCGATTTGCGCGAAGCAACATTGTCAGGTATCACTAAAGTGACATTGAAGCAAGAATTGACGATCACTGATGATCAATTCAAAGCACTCGGCGCAAACAATTTCAGCACATGGCACGCTTCTTTCGGCGCAACAGAAGATCTGCGTATCGTTGTTGACTCCAATGTTATTTTGACAGATTTGTTGAACGGCAAAGATCTGAGCGCAAACGTACGTTTGAACTTCGAATTGCACAATGGCGCGACTTTGACATTGACAGCTGAACAATTGCATAAATATGTTGCAGTTGGCGGTATCTCTGGTGCTGACGGTTTGAACGGTAAAGTAGTCATCAACCAAGCTGGTGCAAACTTTGACCCATTCAACAGCGGCAATAACTATCTGGTAATCGACGGTGGTTCAATTTCTGTTGGTAACTTGTACGGCGCAGAAGATGTAACTATCATCCGTGATGGTACTTACGAGCGTCCAACTACAGGCCCATTGCAAGACTCAACAACATTGGGTTCAGCAACAGCAACTGCAGATTTGACAGTAGGTAACTTTGTAAATGAAGCGCAAGTATTGAAATTGATCGGCGCGCAAAACATCAAGTTCACTGGCGTTGTTGATCTGGGTGGCGAAGTTTCCTTGGGCGGTAAAGATGATATTACCAACAACGAAACTGATGCATTCTCAGTCGATTTCTCTGCTGTCACAGGCAAAGTAACTGGCTTGACTTTGGATCACTTCCAAGACGTTGGTACTATTCGTGGTAACGGCCAAGCAGGTAACCGTATCGACGTTATTTTGAACGGCGATGTTGGTACTACTGGCTTCAACAAAGGCTTGAACACAAGCGGTGTTGAAACTTTCATGGTTACACGTATCGACACTAAATCTGGTAATGCAAACGGTGAGAATGGTTCAGTTGACGGCCAATTCGGCGATGCAGCTGGTTCTGTGACGATCAACCTGTGCGATTTGACAAAAGATGTCAAGTTCATCGGTTTGAAAGGTAACACTGGCAATACATTGACATTGAACAGCGTACCATGGGGTGCAGTTGCTCCGCATATCGTGTTGGAAGGCGACGGCTACGCAAATGCAAATCAAGCGTTAAAAGTTGACGGTAGCCCAGACACATCTGATGTCGGTAATATCGTTGCTAACTTCTACGGTTCAAATGCAACTGCAGTAGTTGACATCAACAACGCAGGCGTTGAACTCGGCACAACAACAACAGGTACAGAGCGTAAATTCAGTGTTGGCAGCATCACATTGAACAATGCATCTACAGCAACTATCAATGTTGCACAAGGTGATGCAACAATCTCTGCTGTTGCTGGTAGCGGTTTGTCTACATTGACATTCGTTGGTTCTGAAGACGTTGCTGTTACTTCTGCATTACCATCTAACTTGGCAACGATCGATGCAAGTGCAGTAGTTGGTGCATTCAGCGCAACTTTGGTAGATCCAGTGGATCACAAAGTGTCATTCGTTGGTGGTGCTGGTGTTGCAAACTTGACGTTGAACAATGTTTCTATCAGCTCTACTTTGGGCGCTGACTTCGGTAGCTCTATCGTTGGTGGCACAGGTGGCGTTAATTTGAAAGTAGTTGGCACAAATGACTTGTCCGCTGCAACATTGACAAACGTAAAATCTGTTGGCTTGACTAACGGTTCTACATTGACATTGTCTGCTGCAGAAATCACTGCAATTGGCCAAGCTAACGTGACAGTTGCAAAAGTATTGGCAGCTGACACAGCAACTTTGAACGTCAATGGCTTGGATAGCGCAACAGTCTTTAACGCAGCAGGCTTCAGCAGCGGTGTAACAATCAATACTGTGACTGTAGCAGCTGGTACAACAGCATTGAATGCAGCAACAAGCTTGAAAGGTGTGGCGGTGTTGTCTATCCCAGCTGGCACAACTTTGAGCATGACAGCTGCACAATTCTTGCAATTGCCAAATTCAGCAGCCGTAGTTGCTGGTGCTGGTCGTGTGAACATCACTGACGTAACACAAGCTGACGTAACAAATGGCTTGTTGGCACGTTTGGGTAACGTTAGCTCATTAGCTGGTTCAATCACTTTCAAAGAAAGCGTCACATTAGCTACTTCTGACAGCTTCTCTGCATTCAAGACTTTGAATTTGGGCGACAGCTTGACATTGACAGTACCAAGCGTAGCGCAGTTGGGTGGCGTAACAAGTACAGGTGCAATCACTGTCAACGGTGGTACAAACAGCACGATCGTCTTCACAGACAGCGTATTCAACACTGGTAGTTTGAATGCTGTTGGCTCTGACGTGATCAATGCATCTCGCTTCAACGTTACAACAATCAAGATGTTGGATACATTGGTAGCAGGTCAAAATATCGACCAAATCTTGACTGGCTTGAAGAGCACTGTCACTAAAGTGGTGTACAACGCTGCAGGCGCTACATTGATTGACCAAGTTGTGAACCTCGACGCAGGTGTTACAACAGCAACTGGCACAATCATGTTGAACCCAACAGCAACATCTGCTGAGTTGAATTCTGTTACATTGAATTTGAACGGTGGCGTGAACTTGGATGGCGGTATCGATCTGCGCACAGGTGCAAAAGATGTCGTTGACAATGCAATGGCACGTTTGAAAACCTTGACAATCAACTCCACAGGTACAGCAACAAACGTACACTCTGGCGATGCAACTAACATCATCAACGGCACAATTACTGGTGCTGGTACTGGTGGCGTAACAGAAAACAATCTGTTGAACGTTGTCGTCAATGCGGATCAAGCATTGAAGATCACTGGTGGTATCGTATTCAGCTCTCATAACGATGGCTTGGCTACAACAACATTTGACTCTAAAGCAACTGCATCATTGACAATCAACGGTTCGAAGAGCGTTAGCTTGGGTAACTTGGATACAAGTGATGCCGACGTTGTTGCATTGAAAGTCAACAATGCAGGTACAGGCGTTGTTACAGCAAATATCGGTTCTGGTGTTCAAGCTGCTGATGCATTGTCCTTCACTGGTGGTAACATCAAGTTGAACTTGACTGCTACACGTGACATGACAGCTGACGTCTTGACTGGCGTGACTGACATTACAGTGTCTAACACTCAAACATTGTCATTGACAATGGCACAAGCAACAGCATTGGGTGCTTCTCACTTGGCAGTTTCTGGTGCTGGTGCGAATTTGAACTTAGTCGGTTTGTCTAATCAGCCATTCGCTGTTGCAAACTACTCTGCTAAGTTCACAATCGCTTTGACATTGGCGAACGACCCAGTTGTTACATTGAACAGCGCAACTAGCTTGGCAGGTATCAACTCCTTGGTAGTTCCAGATGGCACGACATTGAACTTGACAGCAGCACAATTCATGCAATTGGTTGCGCATGACATCCACGGTTCTGGTCTCAGCACTATGGGTACAGTCAATATCACTGACTTGACTCAAGCTGATATCGATGCAATCGGTGCGTTCGATTTGTCTGGCATCGTAGGTGTTAAGTTTGGCACTATCACGCTGAAAGAAAGCGTTGCATTGCAACCTGGCGACAGTTTGGGTGGCTTCAAAGTTGTGAACATGGGTGACGGCATGACATTGTCCTTGCCAACAATCACACAAGCTGATGGTTTGACAGTCAATGGCGGTGCAAACAGCGCGTTGATCTTCACACAAACATCACAAGCTTCTTGGTCAACACACATCGACGCATCTGGCTTCCATGTTTCCACATTGAAAATTGCTGCAGACGCTATCGGCGGCCGCAACATCGACAGTGTGTTCACAAGCTTGCCAGGCAGTGTTGCGAAACAGATCACAAGCGACATGCTCAATGCGCCAACGCAAATTGATCAAATCGTGTCTGTCGATGCAGGTTCAACTGTACCAGGCCGCTTGATTTTCAATCCAGCTGCTGACACAGAAGAATTGCACAGCTTGACATTGAACCTCAAAGGTGGCGTGAATGTTGGTGGTGATATCGTTCTCGATGCACACAACAAAGCAACTGGCTTGAAGTTGAAATTGTTCGATACATTGACAATCAACTCTACAGGTACAGCTGGTAACACGAACTCCTTCGATCCAGCCAATATCATTAGTGGCAAGATCACTGCGTTCTCTGCATTTGGTGGCAATATTGACAACAACTTGTTGAAAGTAAACATCAATGCAGATCAAGCATTGAATATCAACGGCATCGAGTTCTCATCTGTCAATGATGGTGCAGCTTACACAACTTACGACTCTACAGCGGTAGCGGTAGTGAACGTGACTGGTACTAAGAACGTAAGCTTGGGCGAAGTAAACACTAACGATACAGACGTTGATGGCTTGACAATCAACAACACTGGTTCAGGTACAGTATCTGTTACTTTGAACTCTGCAAAAGTGCAAGACGCAGACGTGTTGACATTCTCAGGTAGCAAAATCGCTGTGAAAGTAGAAGGCGCATCAACATTCGACTTCACTGGTGACAACTTGGCAGGCGTAAGCACATTGACATTGGATGGTAACGCGACAGCAACATTGTCGATGGCGCAATTCAATACATTGACTCCAGCTAACATCAAAGCAGATGCAAACGTGCTCACAACAGCGCACTTGAACATCGTTGGCTTGGATGGCACTGCATTCAACGTAGCATCTGTAGCTTCTGGTATCGTAGTTGATTCCGTGACTGTGGCTGCTGGCACAACAACATTGAATGCTGCGACTAACTTGACAGGCGTTCAAACAATCTACGTACCAGAAGGTTCAGTATTGAACTTGACAGCTGCTCAGTTCCAACAACTGGCAGGTAAAGGTACGATCGTTGGTTTGGATACAAACGGCAATGCTGGCGACGGTAACAAGTTCACATTGAACATTACTGATTTGACACAAGCTGATGTCAATAAAGATGATTCTGGCACTGGTGGTTCTGCTGGTTTCGACTTGTCTAACGTACAAGCAAATGCAACTGTCAATGTCACATTGAAAGATGCAACTGTCACACTCGGTAAGTTTGTGTCTGGCACTGGCTACACTATCGAATCCATCATCGCTGTTGGTGGCGTAGGTAACACTGCAAACTTCACATTGGCTGCTGGTCAAACATTGGGCGTAACAACTTACGACCAAGCGAATGGCTTGCATGTAGCTGGTGGTGCAAACTCCACAGTGGTGTACACATTCGGTTCTGGCGCGGTTCCTGGTTTGACACAGATCAATGCGAAGAACTACAGCGTGACAACATTGAAAGCGTTGGCGGCATTCTTCACAGCAAATCACTCGAACGTGGAATACACAATCGACGAATTGGCAAGCGCAATCGAATTGCGTCTGTACCAAAATGCTGCAGATATGGGCATCGATTTGTACGCAACAGACCGCGTAGTCGTGATCGAAGCTGGTATCACAACACCATCTCAATTGGTATTCAATGATTGGGACGCTACTGATGAAGTTCGTTCATTGAAATTGTCTTTAGAAGGCGATGTCACATTGAACGGCAGCTTGCGTATTCCAACACGTACCGACAAGACTGGCACAATGGTTCAGAAGTTCTTCGATACATTGACCATCGTATCCGAAGGCGCGAAAGTCAACACGATCGCTGGTAGTGTCACAACAGTGCCATTGCTCGGTGGTGCAATCACAAGTCAAAACAACTTGTTGAAAATCACTATCGATGCAAAACAAGACTTGGTGATCAATGGTGACATCGCGTTCCAATCTGCAGGAACTGATGGCACACACGACACAGCAAGCTTGACATTGACAGGTACTAAAAACGTCACAATGACGCACTTGAGCACAGTTGATGGCACAAATGACGGTATCTCAACATTGAACGTCGTCAATAACTTGACAGGCGGCGGCACATTGACAGTGACAGGTAACACACCTGCAATCACTAGCGATAGCCACCTCGAAACAATTAACTTGTCTGGTACAGGTAATATTGTGTTCGATACTAAAGGTGGTGCAAGTGAAGGTATCACAAGCGCAACTTTGTCCGTCTTGAATGCATCTAACTTGTCCGGTAACTTGTCCTTGGGCGATATCACTGACGTTGACTCTGAAGACTTCACATTCACATCTGGTTCAGGCGTGACTAAGTTGACTTTCGGTGGCTTGACTTTCGGTGGCGATACATTGGATGCAGCAGCAACACACGCAGCAAAATGGAAATTTGACTTGTCTAAAGCAGCAGCTGGTAGTGAATTCCACTTAGGTGCGAATACCTACGGTAACGTTGGCGATTTGGTAAGTGCAACTGAGTCTAATGCTTTGGTTATCGATCTGGGTGCGAATGCAACTCTGTATATCGATGCTAATACTGACTTCACTCAACTCGATAGTTTGAGCATCACTGGTGTGAAAAACATCGTATTGAAAGATGGCGTCACATTGACATTGACAGCAGCACAAGCGAGCGGTTTGCACATTGTTGCTGGCGCAGATTTGGACAGCAATGCATTGACTAACGGTACAGTCAACGTAGTTGATCTGAGCACTGCAGCAGTTGACTTGAGCGGCATCGCAGCTGAGGTTGCAGGTGTTGTGACCTTGAAAGAAAGCAATGTTGTAACGCACGCAGCAAACGTGACGTTGAATGCTGCTACTAACTTGGGTAACTTCACTGTTCAATTGTTCGACGTTGCTGGTGATAACACAACATTGGGTGGTCAAACTATCCAGTTCCAAAACGTTGCACAAGCAGCTCATAAGATCACTGTCGTTCAAGATATCGCTGACGTCGATCCAACAACATCTACAAACGTTGTTTGGTTGTTCACAAGTGTAGCTGCACCAGTGAATACAAACGGCTATGCAGGCAATATCGGTCGTGTGTTCTTCCCAGAAGCATTGGTCAATGGTCAAAACGTTGAGAACTTGTTCACAACATTGCCGACACAAATCTTGCGCGTTGACTTCCATAGCCTGACAGATTTGGCAGCAGCTTTGGATAGTTCAGTAGGCGTAGATCGCGTGATCGAATTGGCTTCGTTCACAAATGCACCTTTGGGCATCAACTTCGCAGATGCAGATCGTTTGGAACATATCCAATCTCTCGACATCCGCATGGGTGGTCAAGTGACTGTAGGTAACATTGAAATCGACAACATGGTGGTTCCAGCTTCACCAGCGGTTGATCCAGCGTCTATCCACTTTGACTCTTTGATTATCCGTTCAGTATTGGCAGATGACACAGGCGATTTGTTGGCACGTTGGGGCTTCAATGAAACCAAACATGTCAGCCCAACTGGCTTGAATACAATCGGTAACATCTCTGTTGGTACAAGCAATGGCTTGGATCTCAAAGAAGTCACAATGTTGACAGGCTTGGATCTGGCATTGAACAACAAAGATCACACTTCGAATGTATTGACAGGTGCTGATTTGTCTGTTGGTACGATCACATTTGATGCAGAAGCTCCAGCAGCAAAAACGATCAACACTGCTACATTGAAACTGGATGGCGCAAATGACGTGACATTGAAGTCTTTGAATGTAACGGACGTTGATTTTGCAGCAGCGACTATCGATTTGACTGACATCATCGCAACTGGTGTTGACGGTACAACTGGTTTCGCAGGCACATTGACAATCACAGGTGCAAGCCCAGCGATCAACTTGAACGCAAAAGCTGAAACTTTGACGATCAAAGGCGATGCAACTAGCTTCAACACAACAGCAACGATCACTTTGGGTTCTAACGATTTGTTAGGCAAAGTAGTTAATGCTGGTGTATCAGGTACAGAGTTGAGTAACATCGTTGTCAATGGCTATAACGGCACATTGAATCTCGGTACAATTTCCAACCTGGATGGCACAGATGACGTGGCTGAAGGCGGTAATTTGACTAAGTACGATGCAGCGTCTGGTGAAGAAGCGTTCACATTCGTAACTGGTGCTGGCGTAACTACAGCAACATTGGCAGCAGTAGCTGGTCAAGGTACTCCAACATTGACGACAGGCAGCCACTGGGTGTTTGATTACACAACAGCAGCACCAGGCAGCTTCTTGGCATTCGGCGCTGGTTTGGTATTGCAAACTGGTTCATTCTTGACATTGACTAACGTACCATTGGTCATCGAAAGCTCTATCGATTTGACATTGATCAACTTGACGATGAACTCTGCAGCTGGTATCGAAGTTAAGACAGGCCAAACATTGACATTGACACCTGCTCAAGCAGATGCATTGGCAACAGCTGGCGTGAACATCTTCGGTGCAGGTACAGTGAAACTGGTTGGCAATGCTTCTAACTTGGCATTGGGCGCTAATTTGCAAACAGCTATCGTCGATATCTCTGGCGCGACATTGGTCGTTGCTCCAGCAGTTGGCTTCGATACAGATGCAACTTTGTCCTTGACTTTGGGCGATGCAAACATCGGTTCTATCGGTGGCAAAGCAGTGTTGTCTGGTCCTACAGTAATCGGTTCTGTAAATGATGACGCAATCACATTGACAGGCACGAAAGACGCAACAGTTGCTGGTAATGGTGGTAATGACACAATCGACGAATCTAGTTTCGGCGGTATCGTGACACACAACATCACTTCCGGTATCGACACTATCGTTGGCTTGATCGGCGAAGTTGCTCCTGGCACACAGCAAGACGTGTTGGTAGTTTCTGCTGGTGCAACTGTCAATGCTTTGTTGACTAACGACATCTCTGCAGGTGTACGTGGTTTCGTAGCGACAGCAGCATCCGCTAACAACGGTGGTACTGTGAACTTGACAGTAGATGTCGGTGCAGCAGCAAGTAAAGTCGATATGAGCTTGGCAACAGGTTCTAAGGGCTACAGCTTGACTGGTAGCACAGATAACGCGACTGGCACTGATACTTTGATTGGTAGTGCATTCGCTGATCTCATCGCGGGTGGTAACACTAATCAAAGCAATGCCTTGGCTGTCGATACTATGACTGGTGGTTTGGGTGCAGACGTGTTTGAATTCATCGTCGGTACAAGTACACCATTGTCTATGACAACAGTGACGACAACACCTGGCCATGACCGTGAATTGATTACTGTTCAAGAGGCAGCTACTGCTTCTGGTAACTTGATCGTCAACTACTCAGTCAATGGCGCAGCAGCGGTAGCGTTGAACATCGCATTGGTGAACGGTGATACGGTTAATCAAGTCTCCGGTAAGATTGCTGCGGCATTTAGCGCTTTGACAGGCTTCACTGCTACATCAATTAACCAGTTCGTTTCTGTAGAAGCAGCAAATGGTAGCTCTATCACTATTACTGGCTTCAACGGAGCTGGCGCTGATGCTGATACGGCTTCAGACATGATCATGTACGCTGACGGTTCTGACGTTGCGCAAGTTCAAACACTGACTATCGGTGCAGCAGCTGGTGATATGTTGGTTGCAGGTGAGAAATACACATTCACTTTCACACCAGCAGGTGCAGCAAGTAGTACTGCGATCACTTTGACAGCTCTTGGTGGCGAAACAGCAGGCGATATCGCTGTTCGTTTCCAAACGGAAGTCAATCTGCAAACAGCAATCAGCGCGACAGTAGCTGGTAACGTCTTGACAATTACTGACACTAACCCAGACAACGGTGGCTTCACAGCTTCTGCTGTTACTAAAGGTGGTTTCAGTGGTTCAGGTGCATCTGTAACTGGTGCAGCTGATCCTGCGACGGCTGATATCATTACTGACTTCTTGTCAGGTACTGATAAGATCGATCTGAACTTGGTAGCTGGTAGTGCAACTAACTACGCTGAAGCAGCTGGCGTTGCAGATTACGCGACTGCTCTGGCAGCAGCGAATGCAGCATTCGGTGCAAGCCCAAGTGTAGTTCAGTACTTCTTGACATCAGTTAATGGCGCGAGCGGTTATGGCGTGTTGTTCTTCGATGCAAACGGCGACGGTACAGTTGACGGTGTAGTGAAATTGGTTGGTATTACTTCAGCTAACTTCACACACACTGACATCATTGCTTAAGTCGATGTAGTGTATAGAGCCTGAGATTTTCTCAGGTTCTGTGAATGAGAAACCCCTCGGATCCGGCCGGATTCGGGGGGTTTCTCTTTATGAGAGCAGTATTTTTTTATTTTTAGAGATTCATATAGATATTTATGACACCTAACATCCAGGCAATTGATCAAATTAGCGCAGCGCAACATGGTTTTCGTCCAGTCAGCAATTATCTCTTCGCAAAAGAGCAGCCAGCGCTCCCGATACAGATTTCTGAAATAGGCGCTTTAGTCGCAAGTTTGCCGCTGGCGTTTGCAAAAATGCCTGATGGCATGTTTGTGCTGGTCGCCGTGACCGGATTTAAAGATGGACGTAATCTGTTTGTCGATGAACAAGGGCGTTGGGGTGGCAGGTATTTGCCGAATCATTTGCGAGCTTATCCTTTCAGCCTGCAAGCTGCCGGCGCGAAATCAGACAACGAACAACAATTCCAACTGTGTTTTGATCGTGCGAGTGGTTTGTATTGCGAAAAGCCCGACGCCAATCAAGGTGAAATTCGCTTCTTCGATGACGCAGGCAATCAACAAGAGACGCTCAAGCAAGCAATTCAATTTCTCTCCGACATTGTGATCAAGCAAAACTTGACGCAAACAGCAGTGAACTCCCTGGCGGCAGCGAACTTATTGAAACCTTGGGCACCGATTATGAATACTGCCGGCATTACCGCTGAGCCGACGACGACCGTCCCGCAAGGTCTATTCTGTATCGACGAACAAGCTTTGCGCACCATTGAAGATGCGACTTTAGTGCAGTTGCACCGCGATCACGCACTCGCCATAGCGTATGCACAGTTACTCTCAATGAGCCGTGTTACCGTGTTGGTCGAGCTCCTAAAACGCCATCAAGCACTTGCCAAGGCAGCCGAAAAAATAGCACCCCTTGATACCAAAAATCTCGCCCAAATGTTCGGTGATCCACAGGGTGAAATCCTAAAATTTGATTGGATGAAATAATCTGACATAGAGCGCTATTGAGATATTTTGATATTAAATAAATTTCAAAAAACAATGGAGATATGCGCAGATGATCCCGACGAGCGAAATCGTCGCTTTCTGTGCATCTGCATCTGGAATAAGTGAAACTTTGTGGCAAATTGCAAAGTTTCACTTGACCAATTTTCTTGATTCGCTATCATGGATGAGGATTACAGTAATTTCAAAAAATTGACTTAAAAAACAGCTCAGAGATGGAATCTAAAGAGCTAGATTTGGTTAAAAACGAAAGGGATGAATAATGGCAAAAACTTCTAGAACCCAGTATTTAAGCGAAAATGATGATCTCGGCTTCGGCACGACGGGCAATGACGTTATTTACGGTAATGGTGGCAACGATACTATCTTCGGTGAAGATGGTAATGACTACCTGTACGGTGGTATCGGTAACGACGTCCTGATGGGCGAAGATGGCAATGATCACCTGTTTGGTGGTGACGGCAATGACGAATTAGACGGCGGCACGGGTAATAACGTATTGGCTGGTGGTTATGGTGCCGATACTTTTGTTTTGAACGACTATCATGTCATACCGTTTGGCCCGATCATACAACCAACAAATCTTATTGCCGACTTCGTTTCTGGTGTTGATAAGATACGCGTACAAGATCCTGTGCAAGGCATTAATCTACAATCAGGTCCGATTGATCCAGCTTACTTTGTTACTGGTACTGCAGCAGTCGACAACAATGATTATTTCATTTATGACCGTGCTACAGGTAGCCTGTATTTCGACGCAGACGGCAATGGTGGTGATGCGAAGATCTTGATCGCGACTCTGCTTGGTCATCCAGATTTGAAAGCTGGAGATATTGAAACTTATATTCCTGTTTAATATTCGTCGTTATTTGCACTGAGCTTCTGCTCAATTAGTGCAGCGTTGTGAATTTGCGTATAGAACTTATGCGCAAATTTAGGATGTGAAGTATCAGAGTTTTGTAAAAAGACCGCCTAACATCTGTTAGGCGGTCTTTTTTTTGGGGGTATCGCCATCCTGAAATTGAACCACGAACTTAAATTTGTTCTTTCCATCAAGCATAGGTACCTACACCAGTCCTGCAAGCGGCAAAAACCATTAACCGGCGCTCCTGTGTAGGCAGCAGGAGTCGAGTGGTTTTTGTTGATCAGCGAACGTCGCTAGATTCCTGCCTACGCAGGAATGACGGGCATCGCTGTGACATCGCCTTCCTTATTTCTTAACGCTTTAGAAGGACTTGTGTAGTTACGCTTAGTCGAGTGCAGAAGGAATTGCCTTCAGCAAAAAGTACAGCCTTGCAGGTAAACCTGCAAGGCTGATTCTTGGGTCAAATTTAGGACAAATTTCGATTCGAATTCAGATCCAAATTCAGATTCGAATTTGCACCTCTATCAAAAATAAATTTCAGCGATATGATGCGTACCGATCAAGTCAGTTTGAACCAAGTGCGCTACTTCATTCGCCGTGAAAATGTTGGATTCTGGCGTGTAAGATGCAGCTTCCAAAACACCAAAATGTTTGCCGTAGAAATACGCGTCATGTGCATCGTTTGCGCCGAATGACGATGCGATGATACTTGTTGGTATGGTGCCGCCGTTGCTGCCTGGCCCTGCAAAAGCAAAGAGGCCTGCGGATACTACCGCCGCCGTCGGTGCCGAAGTTACACTCTCTTCGGTGTTGCCAAGATCGGTGTAATAAACTTTGACGGTAATCTGCTTGCCCACATCGCTAGTCTTAAGCGTGTAGCTCGAAGAGCTCGCACCTTTGATATTCACACCATCTGCCATCCAGCGATAATAAACCGTGCCCATCCCATCAAGGTCATTGACGGTACTGTTGACGCTCAAAACTTGGCCGACTTTTGCCTGACCGATGAGACTGACCGTACCGGTCGGTGCATCGTTGACATTGATTACCGCCGGACTAGCACCTGAGTTGATCCGCTCGGTGTTGCCGAGTAAATCCAGATAAATAGCCGTCACCGAAATGTACTTACCCACCTGCGCTTGTCCTAGGGTGAGAGTTGGATTGGTTGCGCCGTCAATATTGACACCGTTCGCACGCCACTGATAGCTGACTGTGCCCATGCCATCAATATCTGCCAGCGTATTCGTCGCCGCGAGTGTTTCTCCCTGCTTGTTGAGGCCAGTAAAGTTCACTGTTCCCGTTGGCGCGTGATTATTGTCGATAACGACGCCGGTGGCAGCAGAGGAGACATTTTCAATGTTCATTTGCTGATCAATGTATGTTGCGTTGACCGTAATTGTCTTGCCCACGTCAATACTGCGTAAGGTGAAGTTTGCATCGGTCACGCCCTTGATTAATGAGCCGCCTGATCTCCAAGTGTAGGTGATTGGCCCCATACCATCTTGATCGCTGATGGTGCTAATGGCAGTCAGTACTTGCCCCACGTTCAGATTGCCAGTGATGGTCACAGTGCCGGTTGGCGCATCATTGACCGCAGTAACATTAACCGACCAAGTCGCTGCATTTGACAGTGATTCTCCATCGCTGACCTTAAATCCGAAGTTTGCGTAAGCAGTGCCGTTGGCATTTGCCACAGGGGTGAAACTGAGGCGTCCAGCGATGATATCCTGCGCGCTGATGGTTTGATTTTGCGTTACTGGATTGCTATTTAAGGTCAGAGCGCCAGCGCCCGGTAAGGTGGTGACCAAAACCGATTGCAAGGTATTGCCACTATCTAAGTCAGAGAAATTAAAGTCAGCAGTTGAGAATGTGTAGGTGACATCTTCATTGATAGTACTGGTGTGATTGCTGGTGCTCGGGGCACGATTGAGGACTTCTATCGATACTTGATCTCCGCTACCGTCGTTGCCTGCGATATCGGTGTATTTTCCGGTGCTGACTTGGATGCTCGCAGTGCCGCTTTTACTCGGTATAAAGGTCGCCGTGCGTTGCAATCCCGTACCTGCGAGAGCGCTGACGCTACCGCCGCTTACGCTGATATCGCTGAGCGAGAAGCTAGAACTTGGATCTTCGCTAAAGTTGAAAGTCAGGGTTGCAGTCTGACCACCATTCATGCTCAGAAGATTGCTATTCATCGTGAGCGTTGGTGCAGTGGTGTCGATCTTGAAGGCTTTTGACAGAACGGTACCACTGTTGCCAGCCGTATTGCTGACGACTACTTTAATCGTATCGGTGCCACTCAGTGTTTTATCTATCGTCCAGGCTTTAGTGCCTACTGTTGCCGTCGCATTGTTCCATGTCGCGCCATTATCAATCGACACTTCAACAAATTCGTCCGCTCCCAGAGTCGCACTGAGCGTTCCAGAAATTGTCTGTCCGGCGGTTTTGGTAATGAAGTCGTTCGATAAGGTACCAGTATCGGCAGAAAGGCCGGCAGTGGCGATGGTGGTGGTCGGTGCCACCGTGTTGAGTACATAAGCTTGTGAATACGTCGTACCACTATTGCCCGCCGTGTCTGACACTCTGATCTTCAGTGTACTGTTGCCGCTTAAGGTCTTGTCGATAGTCCAGGTACTTTGCCCTACCGTCGTAGTGGCATCTGACCAGCTTGCGCCATTATCGATGGAGACCTCAACTCGTTCGCCGCTAGCGATATTGGCATTGAGCGTGCCTGAGATGGTTTGGTTGGCAGTATTGGTAACGAAGTCTGAATCGGATGGGCCGCTGTCATCCGAAAACATTGCAGTGGCAATTGTTTTGGTTGGGGCTGTTGTATCAATCACATAGGCTTTACTTGCTACCGTGCCACTGTTACCTGCAGTGTCGGTGACGCGTACTTGAATTGTGTCGCTGCCAGATAGGGTTGTATCTATTGACCAGTTTTTGCTGCCTATGGTGGATGATGCACTTGTCCATGTACTGCCATTGTTGATGGAGACTTCGACAAATTCATCGCCTGCCAGATTTGCACTGAGCGTTCCTGCAATGGTCTGTGCTGCGATTTTAGTAATGAAGTCGTTCGACAATATACCCGTGTCCGCGGATAAGCTTGTAGAGAAAATGGTAGTGGTTGGTGCATTGGTGTTCAGTACATAGGCCTGCGAATACACTGTGCCGCTATTACCTGCCGTGTCCGAGACCCGAACCTTGAGCGTGCCGCTGCCGCTTAAGACTTTGTCGATAGTCCAAGTGTTCGCACCAACTGAAGTCGTTGCGTCCACCCACGTGCTGCCGTTGTTAATAGAGACTTCGACTCGTTCGCCGCTGGCGATGGTCGTATTGAGCGTGCCAGAAATGGTTTGATTGGCGGTATTGGTAATGAAATCTGAATCGGAAACGCCGCTGTCGGCCGAAAACTGTGCAGTGGCAATCGTTTTTGTTGGAGCTGTAGTGTCAATGACATAGGCTTTGCTTGCGGCTGTGCCGTTGTTACCTGCAGCATCGGTGACTCGCACCTTGATCGTGTCATTGCCAGAGAGTGTTTTATTGATTGTCCAAGCTTTACTGCCAGTAGTGGATGTTGCGTTTGTCCACGTGCTGCCATTGTTGATTGAGACTTCGACACTTTCATCTGCCGCAAGGTTGGCGCTTAACATGCCAGAAATCGTCTGATCTCCGGTATTGGTGATGAAATCGGTCAATGAAATACCATAATCGTCGGACAACGTCATCGTTGCATTAGTATTGGTCGGCGCTGTGGCGTCAATGGTGTAGGTATGTGAATAGACTGTACTATTATTGCCAGCGGTGTTACTGACTTTTACTTTGATCGTATCTGTGCCACTCAGCGTTTTATCTATCGTCCAGGCTTTAGTGCCTACTGTTGCCGTGGCATCGTCCCATGTCGCGCCATTATCAATCGATACTTCAACAAGTTCGTCTGCTCCCAGTACTGCACTGAGCGTTCCTGAAATTGTCTGCGCGGCCGTTTGGGTAATGAAGTCGTTCGATAAGATACCAGTATCTGAGGAAAGGCCGGCCGTGGCGATGGTGGTGGTCGGTGCCACTGTGTTGAGTACATAAGCTTGTGAATACGTCGTACCACTATTACCCGCCGTGTCAGACACTCTGACCTTTAGCGTATTGCTGCCGCTTAAGGTTTTGTCAATAGTCCAGCTACTTTGCCCTACTGTCGTCGTGGCATCCGACCAGCTTGCGCCATTATCGATGGAGACTTCAACGCGTTCACCGCTGGCGATATTGACATTGAGCGTGCCTGAGATGGTTTGGTTGGCCGTGTTGGTAATAAAGTCGGAATTCGATACGCCGTTATCGACTGAAAACTGAGCACTGGCGATTGTTTTAGTCGGCGCTGTGGTATCCAAAACGTAGGCTTGCGATGCCATTGTGCCTGAATTACCCGCAGTGTCATCTACGCTGACTTTGATGGTATTGCTGCCAACGATCGTCGTATCGATCGTCCAATTTTTGCTGCCTAAGGTGGTGGTAGCGATTGCCCATGTGGAGCCATTATTGACCGACACTTTGACAATTTCGCCAGCGGCGATGCCTGCACTTAAGGTGCCTGAAATTGTTTGGATTGCGGTGTCGGTAATGAAATCGGTCGTTGAAACGCCATGATCATCTGATAGACCCATAGTGGCGATGGTTGTTGTCGGCGCCGTGGTGTCGATTACATAGCTGTGTGAATAGACAGTGCCATCATTCCCTGCGGTGTCGCTGACTTTGACTTTGATGGTATTGCTGCCGGTCAGTGTTTTATTAATAGACCAGGCCTTGCTTCCTACTGAGGCCGAGGCATCGCTCCACGTAGAACCATTATCGACGGACACTTCGACGGTTTCGCCCGATGCCAGATTGGCACTGAGTGTACCGCCAATGGTCTGGGTTCCGGTATTGGCAATGAAGTCGGTTCCTGAGATACCAGTATCTGCGCTCAGTGAGGCTGTTGCAATGGTGGTGCTTGGCGCTGTTGTGTCTATCTCTATGCTTTTGCCACCTCCCAGTGAGGCGGCTGCATTGGTCGCTGGCAAGTCGAGATCAGCGTCAGTGACATCATTCGCATTTTTGATCGTGCCGCCAGACAGGCCTAATGCCGAGGCATCATAATAGTTGAGATCGGCCGAAGTGTCGCCCGCCTGCACCGTGTAAGTAAAGTGTAAGGTATTGGTGCCCGTGCCACTTGCGTAACTCGCTAAACGATCGGTTGCACCTGTTTCCAAAGTTAATTTTGGTACGCCTGTTACATCGACCGCTTTATCAAACACGATCGTAATGTCAATGATGTCGCCCGCTTTATAGACGCCATCAGCAGTCGTTGCGCTGACTGAAGTCACGACCGCTGGATTGGTTGCAGTCGATAGTAAGACACGGCCTTCAATGCCAGCATTGCCTGCTCCATCGGAGTCATTGTCGACCCAGACCACGGCAAATTTGCCAGAAGAGAGTGCGGTGACGGCAGGTGAATTTTGGTCACCTTTACGATATTGATTGATTTCAAACTCACTGGCTTCGGCAGCGACGCCGGAGGAGTTAAAGCGTCGCGCAAAAATACCATTTTGATCGTAGTCACCTAAATCAGATTGCCAGGTGATGATGAAGCCGCCGTCTGATGAAGCGGCAATCGAGGCTTCGTATTTAAGTGAATTGCTGGCGGGGTCGACGTTGGCTTGGGTAATACTACCTAACTTGGCACCAGCACTGGAAAAGCGTTGGAAGAAAATATCAGAACGCAGATAGTTCACAGTGTCATTCGCCGCACTGTCCCAGGCGATCACAAAACTACCGTTGGTTAAGGTCGTGATGCGCGGTAACGGGAAACCCGTATCGACAGAAAACGCGCTAGCATCGGTCGACACTGAAATAATCGTGGATGGCGCTGCACTGCGCACGGCATTGACGTTGCCATTGCCATCGCCCCAAGCCGTTACGTATTCACCGCCAGCAAGTGCGGTAATTGTGGGGTTTGCCACGCCCACCGGGGTAACTGGATCATCTGTGAAAATAGTGATCTCGCCACCGATTTTGGCTCGGGTGGTAGGGTTGAATTTTTGTGCATGAATTTCTTGCACCGTTTCTGTTGTGACCCAAGCTACCAGAACATTGCCATCAGAGAGTGTGGTAATTGTTGGCGTCACTTGCGCATCCGTTACCGTAGTGTTGGCAATCACTTCGCCTTCTATGGTGCCGTTCGCCGCGACGAAGCGGACCGCGATATCTGTGGACGTACCATCAGTCGTGTACGCGACTGCAAAGCGACCAGAGCCGAGTGCCGTGACGACTGGTGTGATGTCATCAGTGCCATTGGCGGCAACCGTAATTGCAAACTCTGAGCCGACGGCGACACCCGCTTCGGTATAAATTTGCGCGTAAATCCCATTTTTGCCTGTGGCTTCACCCTGACCGTCGGATTGCCAGACGGCGACAAAATTACCATTGCTGAGTGTGGTAATTGTAGGGCGCAGTTGGCTATTGGCCGCAGTAGTGCTGGTGTTGATATCATTTGAAAAATCAAATTCCCTCGATTGATCATCGACCACATGGAAGGTGAATTGTTTCGAAATGCCTTCACCAGCCAGTGGTGTGCCGTTGCTATTGTGTTGATAAATATCGTAATAATGTGCGGTGAGGGTGGCCGTTTGCCCTACCGCGGGTAATGTTCCTGAGCCAATTTTGACCGCCGCTGTGTTGATACCATTGCTGCCGTTATTGTTTGAAACCAGTGTAAATAAATTCGCATTCGATTGGCTATCAATTTGCCATAAACCGTAGTTGGTATCGCCTGTATCGGTCGGTGCTAGTGTAGCGAACGCGGTACCGGTAGTGGAGTTGGTTAGTACATAGATGTTGTTGGTGCTGATGTCAGTGGGTGCCAGATCGATGGACAGAAATAGTCCTGCCCCTGTGGTGCCACCACCCTCTGTAGCGCGATAGGTATATCCGACGGTTTCAGTTGCTGGTGTGTTCGTTAAATTGTGATCGACATAGCGCCAGGTTGTTCCTGCGGTCTCGATAAAATTCACGGGGCCAGTATTGCCGTTGGCCTTGGAGGTGTCAACATAGTCAATCCAGGTTGAACCGCCATTGGTGCTGTATTGAAAACTACCACGGGTTAATATCCAACCAAACGCGACTACATCGTAGAAGCCTGAATCAAAAATAGATGAGTAAGTCCAGGTAAAACTCGTTCCGCCTGGACGTACACTAAGACCATTCATGGCTGGTGAGAAGGTTTTTTGAACGTAATCAACGGAAGCCGAAATGACCGTTGTCGTACTATTGTTCACCACACCTGAGTTGCCATCGTTGACGCCGATCGTGAAAGTGGTGGTTTCCGTGCTGCCAGTGGCCACCCGGTTATCGGCTGGGTCAAACACTAGTTGGCGGATCGCCGCTTGCACTGTTGCAGGGCTAGCGGCAGCATGGGTGTAGCTCAAGCCGCCATTCGATGTAGAAAAACCTGAGGCCGTTAGCGAAGCTGCGGTAAAGACACCTTTTGCGGCAGTATCGAGAGTGATCGTTACGGTTTCAGTGGCACCACCATCGGCGTCGTTAATCGTCACATTGGCGAATGGTTTGATCGTGCCGATGTCATGTACGGTTTGACCCGCCGCTGTGCCGCCTATGGTTGGTGCGGCCAATGCAAATTGATAGGAAAGAAGTTTTGCCTGATCAAATGGCGAGGCGGTTTCAATTGCGCCTGTGGATTTTTCTAAGATCCAATTCCCACCCAAAGCCTGATTGCCAGTTAAATCATTCGAGGCGCTGATTTCTGCATCTAACTTGACTGACAGCGCTTGGATAAATGCAAGGCCCTCCGTATTTTCTGCGACATCGCAAGCGTAAATCAGGACATCCGCCTGGTTATTTAAACTGCTTTTGATCGAATTGAGGGTCGCGTCATATTGCGATAAATTGCTGGTATTCAGTTGTGCGTTGCCCAAATCGATCACCCCATTTGAGCCATGTGTGATTAAGTGGATAGCATCAATATTGCCGCGATGCGCCAGAATGCTTGCGATTTGTTCTAATGCATTTTGTGTAGAGTCTAGGACATGCACCTCAACGTTGGATTTTAGCGAGGCAATGAGGCTCGCGTAATCTTGCACATTATTGGCAATGAAGGCGATTTCTTTTCTAGTGACAGGCGCTATGCCGTTGGCACTAGTAGATTGGATGCGGCTGTCTTCGATAGACGCTGGTGTAAAAATAGACATGGGCGATTCCTTCAAAGGGAAAGTAATGTAAGGGCGATTGCAGCCACAAAATGGATGAACTCTGAATCCATACGCAAAATATGTGCCCATCAAAATCTATATCCGTGCGGAAATAGTAAAATTTCTTACTAGGAAGATAAAACTTGCGAATGTCTTTGATATTTTTGATTGACATGTAAAAATTGGAAAAAACATTTAATTACATGTAAAAAATGGATGCAATGATGTAATTTGTGACTTACGCAAAACAGATGCAGAAGTTGTTGTGTTTACTTGTAGTGCGCGACAAGGGAGGAAGTATTCGTCCCAAAATTGATGAAATGAGCCTGAGTGGGTTGTGTGCACCGACGCGGTAGACTATGAGTATCGTGCGATTGGGGTAATCTAGGCAATGAGGCCTCAGCCAGCGTAATTATGCGTAGTTTCATCACTTTGATGTCAAGCAATCTTGCGCTCGGTCGCTTGTGCAGCATAGACTAATTGACTCTAGTAGTTCGTCTCATTTTATGTTCACCAAGTAGCTTACCTAGCGGTTTCTTCGGTCGAAATTTCGACACAAAAAATACAGTTGATGGAGTTGATTCAACAACCTGTGGTGTTGCAGCAGCAAACCAAATACCCGCAATCGCCAAAAATTTGCGAACGCGTGCTCGAGATGCAGGCAGATCATTTTGATGCACTGTATTTGTCGGCAACCTTGTCCGCACAACTTCAACAATTTGCGCTAGCGCTTGAATCGTTGTCCAAGGTATCTCGCATCAATCTTCGGCACGCAGGGTGCTATTCGAATCGTGGGAATGAGCTAAAAGAACTCAAGCGCCTAGTTATGAGTTGGCGATAGGTATCAATTCCGATTATGCGCAAGCATACTCGAACCGAGGCAATGTTTTACAAGAGATCGAGCGTTTCGATGAAGCCTAATTGAGTTACGATCAAGCAATCCAGATACAGCCAGACTACGCGGAATGTTATTCCAATCGCGGCATAGTATTGCAAGAACTAGTTTGCTTTGAAGAAGCATTGTCTAGTTTTGATCTGGCTCTTCATTTCAACCTGATCGCGCAGAATCCTACATCAATCGAGCCATTGCATTGCAAAGGTTCGGGCGATTTGTGGATGCCTTCCTGGGCTATGATCAGGCGATACATATTTACGTACAAAAAACGTGGACGTTCTCTTTTTACTGGGGATGCGCTTGCGTTTTTATCGTCATTATAATTGGATGTACTGGATTAAATAATTGTCTGACATTTTGATTCTTGAGGTACCAGCGGGGCAATGAGCAACGAAAAGGTGACAGGTCTTGAATCATTGATGTGAATTGAAAGTAGGGATGGCCTTGTCATAGCCATCCTTTTTTTGTCCGTAAACATGATTAGATTTGTCGTTCGTTTGAGACAGTGAATACGATGTTCCACATTTTTATGTTGTAAGTCACTTAAATTGCTTGAATCTGGATCGAAACACTCTAAGATAATTAATCGCGACAAAGAATTTATTTTCGAAAATGAAAAAGGGGTTCGGCATGGCAAAAATATCAAGAACACAGTACGGCACTGATGGCGATGATGAGATGTTGGGTACAGCCTTAGACGATACTATCTATGGCGGTGCGGGAGAAGACTACATTGCTGGTGGCGATGGTAATGACAGGCTATACGGTGGTTTGGACACCGACTTTTTGTCCGGTGGCAAGGGAAATGATTCTTTATTTGGTGGAGATGGTATCGATATTTTGGCTGGCGGTGCTGGCAATAATATTCTTGCCGGTGGCTACGACATGGACTTATTTTTGTTACGAATAGACTCAACGCTCTTTTTTGGTTCTGGTCATTTTGAGCCAAATAGTGTTGATACGATCGTCGACTATGTGCCCGGTGTGGATAAATTTTTTATTGGTGTATTGAGCTTAGTGAGTGATGGGCCGGCGAATCTCCCTGAATCAGCATTTGTCTCTGGCTATGGTGCAGTTGCGCATGATGCAGACGACAGGTTAATTTATGACAGGTCAACTGGGAATCTGTACTGGGATGACAATGGAAATGCGCCTGGAGGATCTGTATTGATTGCAAAATTACTTGGTGCACCTAACTTGCAATATACAGATATCTATGCGTTCAACGTGACTGCACAGACTTGATTTTTTTAGTGCCTTGATACATTTGATCGGGGCAGATGGACAGAAGGGATGATATGAACTTAGCTATCATCCCTTTTTCTTTGAGGTGGTAAGTAGCTTATTTGTACATAATATTGGGATTGATTTCTTGAGGCGAGATGGTCGTCTTAATTACTTCATACTTCATTGCCACGGTGGAAGATTTTACTCAAGCAATCTCTATGAAATTCCGGCGTCTGTCGCGAGTTTCCTACAAATGAGGGTCGTGAGGCCGTGCTGGCGCAGTATTTGACGATATCGTTTGACTCTATAGCGCCATTCATTAAGATAGCAAATTGAAATAAATAAAATTTTCAACAATAACTTCCTTGTTATTGTTGTTGCAATTAAGAGCGATTCAGGGAGAGTGATAATGGCAAAAATTTCGCGTACACAGTACGGTACAGATAATAATGATTATTTATTAGGTACCGCCTTAGATGATACCCTCTATGGTGGCGCTGGAGAAGATTCCCTGAGTGGCGGGGATGGCAATGACAGGCTCTATGGTGGATTGGGTACTGACGTATTGTACGGCGAAAAGGGAAATGATTCCTTGTTTGGTGGAGATGGTGACGATTATTTGTTTGGCGGTGCTGGTAATAATATTCTCGCTGGGGGGTATGGTAAGGATTTCTTTTATATTCGACTCACCACGGACCATGGGATTATACGTTTCGATGCAACTAGTGTAGATACAATCGTTGATTATGTGCCTGGAGTGGATTTGATTGCTATCGCTATATTGGGCCCAGAATTTGGGAATGCGAACCTGCCAGAGTCAACATTCGTCTCTGGGTATGGTGCAGTTGCACACGATGGAGATGACAGAATAATTTATGATAGGTCTACTGGGAATTTGTATTGGGATGAGAACGGAAATGCGCCCGGAGGTTCGGTCTTGATCGCTAAATTATTGGGCGCACCTGATCTCTTATTTAACGATATTATTACCCACTATGTAATAGCCCCAGATTGATAGGTTTTTTGGGCAAAATTTAGGTTGAATGAAATAGAGATAATAGGGACGATATGAACTGCATATCGTCCCTTTTTCTTTGGGTTTGCGATTTTTGTGATTGATTGTGAACAGCTGCGAAGAGGTATTCGGCTGAATTGTTGTTGAACTGTCAGTGAAAATTTAGAGGATGGCTTATAGCTCTGCTACACTGCTGAGATCAAAAAATTCTGAAAATGATCTAAATAACATCAAAAGGAGCAACATTTTGAACTGGAAACACGGCTATTTCGCAGACAGTGGATATACCTACGGATTTTATCCTGAGACCATGCCCTGGCGTCTGCATTGGGCGGCCAAGTTGCAAGATCATCGCACCAATTTGCAAGGATTCCGTTACCTCGATGCGGGCTGCGGTCAAGGCTACAATTTAATTATCGCCGCCATTTGCCATCCAGATTCTGAATTTGTTGGTATCGATTTCTTACCTGAACATATTGCCCATGCCCGTGGTTTGGCCGAGCGTTGTGGTGTTCAAAATGTCCGTTTTATTGAAGGCGACTTCATTCGCTTGGCGGAAGATCCGGCGTCTCTGGGCGAATTTGATTACGCCGTCTGCCACGGTATTAGTACTTGGATTGCGCCTGTCGTGCGAAACGCGCTGTTTAAATTGATCGGTCAAGTGTTAAAGCCGGGTGGAATTTTCTACAATAGCTACAACACTTTACCTGGCTGGTTAAGCATGATTCCTTTCCAGCACTTGGTATTGTTGGAGCAAAAATCGAAGTCAGGCAAGCTCGCGATTGAAGCAGCGACTGCTGATATTGATAGTTTGCGCACATTGGCACCTTCGATTCTTAAAGCTTTGCCGGGTATGGAAGCGCGTTTTCAAAATATGAAAGTGCAAGATACTAGCTACTTGCTGCAAGAATACAATAACGAGTTTTGGGAACCTCTCTTTGTTAGTCAAATGATAGGTGATATGGCGAATGTTAAATTGAATTATTTGGGCACTGCGACATTGCCCGAGTGTTTTGATGCGCTTTTGCCTAAAGATTTGAAAGACTGGTTATTCACGCAAGAGAGTGTGACGATGCGTGAACAATTACGTGACTACGCATTGAACCAGAGTTTCCGTCGTGATCTTTATGTCAAAGGCGGAAATAAATTTTGGACACACGAGAAGACTAAGTTCATCAACGAAACACGCTTTGTGTTTAATCCGATGATGAAGCTCCCTGAAGAAGGAGCACCATTTGAAATTAAAGGCGGCATCTTAACTATTTCAGGTAAGCCTGAAATTTATCTGCCCTTATTGCAATTCGTTAAAGATGCGGGTATTGCTGGTGCCAGTATCTCTGAATTGATGGCGCGTTTGACCGATCCTGCGGAGCGTCAAGCTGTTCAGTCCACTGTAACGCTGATGGTGCATTCAAATTACTTAATGCCACTTACCAATGCAGACGCATCTGGACGTCAGATTACCATCAAGTTGACCGAAGCCGTACTGGCTGGCGCACCTTATAAATACCTTCCATTGCCAGTGGTCGGTACCGCGATTGCGATGGGAGAAGTTGATTGGGTATTGATGCATTTGACACTGACGGATGTTCCTACAAGTCAGTGGAACAAGGCGCTTCCTGAGGTATTGAAACGTCTTGGTCGTAGTTTGTTGAAAGATGGTGCCCCCATATTCGATGCCGCAACACAAAATCAAATTGTGGATGGACTGGTTAAGACTTGGGTAGAGATAAGGGTGCCTTTTTTCAAATCAGTTAAAGCGATCTAAACACTTAATATTATCTAATATTATCTAATTCATAGCGTTAAGAAAGATGTGCATAGGCTTGCACATCTTTTTTTTCGTCTTTTGAATCTACCCGAATGGTGCTTATTTGGCCTTCATAATCCAAGGAAGTATCGGATTATGAAATCGGTTGGTATTTTAAGAATGCTATGTTACGATGTTGAAAATGTGACGTTCATCACATTTTTGATGCGTCAGGCAGACGATAATATGCTGTAGAAGTCGAGTGGTTTTTTGCGTGAAGGCTTTCGCTAGCGCGTTTAATCCGTTTTTTCGTTGGATCTCAAGGGCACGATGATGTGCTGAAATGGTTTATGAAATCAAATTCACAACTCCCAAGAAATGAAATAATTTCTCTTTTGACCTCGTTCAAAAGTACATTTATTACAATCGGTGTGTTTAGTGCCATCATCAATTTATTGATGTTGGCTCCATCATTGTACATGTTGCAAGTCTATGATCGCGTATTGCAAAGTCGTAATGAAATGACCTTGTTAATGCTCAGTTTATTGATACTGGGTGCTTATGCATTTATGAGCGCGCTGGAATTTATCCGTAGCTTTGTATTGATACGCGTCGGTACCAAACTCGATATGCAAGTTAACAAGCGTATTTATACCGCTGCATTTGAGCAAAACTTGAAACGTGGTGGTGGCAATGCGGGGCAATCCTTGCAAGACTTGACTACTATTCGTCAATTCTTGACCGGTAATGGCCTCTTCGCATTTTTTGACGCGCCTTGGTTTCCGTTCTACCTGTTCGTCATTTTTATGTTTGACATGTACATGGGCTTGTTTGCTTTGTGCGCGGTGGCGATTATGGTTTTGCTCGCGTATATCAATGAACGCGTTTCAAAACAACCTTTAGCCGAAGCAAATGCGATGGCGATTTCTTCTACCACTCTCGCCACGAATAATTTGCGCAATGCAGAAGTGATCGAGGCGATGGGTATGTTGCCAAATTTGATGGCACGTTGGTACAAATTGCATGGGCGTTTTTTGCAACTGCAAGCAGAAGCGAGTGAGAAGTCTGGAATTGTGACGGCATTAAGTAAGTTTGTGCGCGTATCCGTGCAATCCTTGGTGCTCGGTCTGGGTGCAATCTTGGTCATCGAAGGTAAGGTTTCACCGGGGATGATGATTGCTGGCTCCATCTTGTTAGGTAAAGCGACTGGTCCAATCGATCAATTGATTGGTGTGTGGAAGCAATGGAGCTCTGTGAAGGGTGCTTACGAACGCTTAAATCAATTGCTGGCAAATAATCCTCCGCGTAACCCAGGTATGGAATTGCCTAAGCCACAAGGTCACTTGGCGGTCGAAGGCGTCACAGCTGCGCCTCCAGGCTCACCAGTCGCGATTATCAAAGCGCTCTCATTTGCATTACAACCTGGCGATGTGCTCGGTATTATCGGACCTTCTGGTGCAGGTAAATCAACATTGGCTAGATTGTTAGTCGGCGTTTGGCCTGCTGCGGTTGGTAAGGTGCGTTTGGATAGCGCAGATATTTATCAGTGGAGTAAAGATCAATTGGGTAGCCACGTCGGTTACTTACCGCAAGATATCGAATTATTTGGCGGAACAGTTGCCGATAATATCGCGCGCTTCGGTACTGTCGATTCTGAAAAAGTCATTCAGGCAGCAAAACGTGCAGGTGTGCATGAAATGATTCTGCACTTCGCCAAAGGTTACGACACGATTTTAGGTGATGGCGGTGCAGGTTTATCCGGTGGTCAAAAACAAAGGATAGGACTGGCGCGTGCTATGTATGACGATCCGTCTTTGTTGGTACTGGATGAGCCAAACTCGAATTTGGATGATGTCGGTGAACAAGCCTTGGTCGCGGCGATTAATGATTTGCGTGAACGCGGTAAAACGATAGTCTTGATTACGCATAGAACGACAGTATTGAGTGCAACGACAAAATTGTTGCTGTTGAACGATGGAACTGCGCAGGCATTTGGACCACGTGAACAAGTATTGCAAGCGCTGGCACAGGCAAGTCAACAAGCGCAACAAGCGCAGGCACAACAATTAATAGCACAGAAATCGCAAGCTCCCGCAACGCCGCCAGCAGATACGCAAGCGCGAATAGAAGCGGAAGATGCGGATGCTGACCTTGAAGAGGCTAAACAGGATTAATTATGAATAACGCTTTAATGAAAAAAAATGACGTGACAGATGTTGTCCCTCATGAGGCTGAAGAAATTGATGTCGCGACCGATGCTGGCAGCTATGCACGTCTTGGCTGGATGATTGTTTTAGTAGGTGTACTTGGCTTCTTCATCTGGGCTTCATTTGCACCGCTGGACAAAGGCGTCGCACTTAGTGGCACGGTTGCTGTTTCCGGCAATCGTAAAGTGATACAGCATCAGGCTGGCGGTACGGTCGATGCAATCTTAGTGAGTGACGGTGACGTTGTTAAAGCAGGGCAAGTGCTGGTGAAGATGAATAGCGTGTCAGCGAAATCGAATGCCGAGGTAAGCCGCGTGCAGTGGTATACCGCAATCGCTACCGAGTCACGCCTTAAATCTGAGCGTGACAACGCATCTTCTGTCGTCTTTCCTAAAGAATTGCTGGCGGCAAAGTCAGACCCACATGTGGCCGATAGCATGCTGTTGCAACAACAGCTTTTCAGTGCTCGTACAGGCGCATTGCGTAACGAAATGGCGGCGTTTGATGAGAATATTGCAGGTGCTCAAATTCAGTTAAAGAGTTTGGAAGAGTCCATGCAAAATAAAAAGCAGCAAATTTCGTTCTTGAAAGAACAGCTAGATAATTTGCGCGATTTATCCAAAGACGGTTATGTTGCGAGAAGTCGTTTATTAGATCTTGAGCGTACTTATTCTCAAGTGACAGGTGCGGTTTCCGAAGATATCGGCACCATCGGTCGCGTCGGACGTCAGATCGCCGAGTTAAATTTGCGTAAAGGGCAGCGTCAGCAAGAATACCAACGTGAAGTTCGTAGCCAATTGTCGGATACACAGAAAGAAGCTGAAGCCTTGTTGAATCGCTTGAAAGCTTTGGATTATGAGTTGAAAAATGTCGACGTCAAATCACCTGTAGATGGCATTGTGACGGGACTCAACGTGTTTACCGTAGGTGCAGTTGTTGGTAGTGGCTTTAAATTGCTTGAGGTAGTCCCTGCTGATGATATGTTGATTGTTGAAGGTCAATTGCCAGTGCATCTGATCGACAAAGTGCATGTCGGCTTAGGTGTGGATATCATTTTCTCCGCATTTAACACGAACACGACACCGCATATTCCGGGTATTGTGAAGCAAGTGTCCGCCGACCGTACAATTGAAGAACGTACTGGTCAGCCATTTTACAAAATTAAAGTTGCGGTCGCTCCTGCTGGCGTCAAAATGCTCGGTCATTTGCAAATTCGTCCTGGTATGCCAGCCGATATGACAGTCAAAACGGGTGAGCGTACGATGATGAATTACTTAATGAAACCTGTACTTGATCGCGTCCATTCTTCGATGAAGGAAGAGTAATTATGTTCAAACTACCTTTTCGTCTTAGCCTCATTTCAGGAGCCTGCGCTTGTATCTTGATACACGCGCAACCGGCAAGTGCGATTAGCTTAATTCAAGCTTACCAGGCGGCATTGCAAAATGATCCTCAGCATCGTAGTGCTAAGGCCGATAATGATTTGGGTAAACAATATGAAGTGATAGGTCGCGCTGGATTATTGCCGCAAGCGCAGTATGGCTATTCGCTTACCCGTAATAAAGGCGAATCGGTTAGTCCACCTAACCTTTTCGGCGTTACCAGAAGCAATTTGGATTATCTCAGTACCAGCAAAAGCGTTTCGGTTCGTCAGACTTTGTTTAATTTGGATAGTTATGCCCGTTTTAAGCAGGGTGTAGTCCAAACGAAATACAGTGCTGCGCAATTTGATGCTCGTAGTAAAGAACTGATGTCACGCGTTTTGACGGCATATGTTGAAGCGAAGTTCGCAGAGGATCAATTAAACCTGTTCAAGGCGCAACGTGATTCTTATGCCGAGCAACGCAAATTGAATCAACGCCTGTTTGAAAAAGGCGAAGGCACGAGAACCGATATGCTTGAAACCCAGGCAAAATTGGACGTCGCGGAAGCCGTGATTTTGGAAGCAGAAGACAATTTATTTAATGCGCGTAATACCTTAACTGCCATCATTGGCATGGACATTACCAGCCTAGATAACTTGCGAGAAGGCGCTGAATATTCGTATCTGATTGACGGTGATTTTGAGTCGTGGCGTTCGATTACAACGGCGAACAATCCTGAGTTGGCGGCCGCTCAATTGAGCGTTGAAATTTCCGAACAAGAGATCGCAAAAAGTCGTGCCGGACATGCTCCGCGTTTGGACTTAAGTGCCAACTATAACCACGGAAAATCAGAAACGATTACAACCTTGCAGCAAGATAATAATGTTCGCTCTGTTGGTGTACAGCTTGTGATTCCGATTTATTCTGGCGGATATGTAAATGCGACTTCCAAACAAGCCGTAGCGCAGAAAGAAAAAGCGCTGGCTGATTTGGAAAATGTGCGTAATCGTGTGATGAATGAATTGCGTAAACAATACAATGGCTTAAAAAGCAGTGTCGCAAAAATTGCTGCTTTACAAAACTCAGTAAGCTCAGCAACCCAGTTGGTGGAGGCGACTAAGCAAAGTGTCAAAGGTGGCGTGCGTATCAATTTGGATTTGCTCGGTGCTCAGCAACAATTAGTATCTACTAAGCGAGATTTAGCACAAGCGCGTTACAGCTATTTGTCTAGCTTTGTGAAACTCAAAGTTACAGCAGGAACAGCTAACCTAGATGATCTGCAAACCGTTGCTAGTTTTTTTAGTGCGGACTGATATCGACGCATAAGCCATCTGTTCTGATGGGAATAAAAAACAGGACGCATGATTTTCATGCGTCCTGTTTTTTTGTGCGTTTTGTGCACTGTGTGTATTGGTAGAGAGTGTGTTTATCCCGCCAATTTCTTTTTCAGCAATTCGTTCACCTGCGCCGGATTACCTTTGCCCTTAGTCGCCTTCATCGCTTGGCCGACGAGTGCATTAAACGCTTTTTCTTTGCCGGCACGATATTCGTCGACCGATTGTTGATTCGCTGCCATCACTTCATCGATGATTTTTTCCAGTGCGCCGACATCGGAAATTTGTTTGAGGCCTTTAGCATCGATCACCTGATCCGCCAGATTGACATCGGCAGATGGTGCTTGCCACATCGCGGCGAAAACTTCCTTCGCGATTTTATTGGAAATCGTGCCATCGGCGATGCGTTGTAATAACAAAGCAAGTTGCGCGGCATTCACTGGAATGCTGGTGATGTCCATGCTTTCGCGATTCAACGTGGATGAAACATCGCCCATCAACCAATTGGCTATTTGCTTGGCTTGCGCAGCTTTGTCGCCCGCAGGTGATGCCGCAATTGCAGCCTCGAAATACGCTGCCATCGCTTTTGATTGGGTGACGATCATTGCATCGTAATCGGACAAATCATATTGCGCGATAAAACGCTCACGCATTGCAGTCGGCAGTTCAGGCATGGTGCTGCGCACTTGTTCTACCCATTCGCGGCTGATGCGCAATGGTGGCAAATCCGGATCAGGGAAATAACGATAATCTTGTGAATCTTCTTTACTGCGCATAGAACGCGTTTCTTTACGATCTGGATCGTACAAACGGGTTTCTTGCACCACGGTGCCGCCGTCTTCTATCAATTCGATTTGACGACGCACCTCGATATTAATAGCTTCTTCCAGGAAGCGGAAAGAGTTTAAATTCTTGATTTCGCAGCGCGTGCCGAATTCTTTTTGACCGACCGGACGCACCGAGACATTGGCGTCGCAACGGAAGGAACCTTCTTGCATATTGCCATCACAGATATCGAGCCACATGACTAAGGAGTGCAAAGCTTTGGCATACGCTACCGCTTCCGCCGCACTACGCATCACCGGTTCAGTGACGATTTCTAGCAGCGGCGTGCCAGCGCGATTGAGATCGATACCGGTCATGCCTTGATAATCTTCGTGCAGAGATTTACCAGCGTCTTCTTCTAAATGCGCGCGGGTGAGTTCTATGACTTTGACTTCAGACTTACCGTCTTTCTCAACCACGCAAGTGATGGTGCCGCCTTGCACTACCGGGATTTCAAACTGACTGATTTGATAGCCTTTAGGCAGATCAGGGTAGAAATAATTTTTGCGTGCAAAGATAGATTCTGGTGCGATGGTCGCGCCAACCGCCAAACCAAATTGAATCGCTTTTTCTACTGCACCCTTATTCATCACTGGCAAGACGCCAGGCAAAGCCAGATCAACCGGGCTAGCTTGGGTATTCGGTTCCGCGCCGAATTGTATGGACGAACCACTAAAAATTTTAGAGTTGGTTTTGAGCTGTGCGTGCGTCTCAAAACCGATGACGACTTCCCATTGCATAATAAATCCTTAAATTCATATTTTTTTGTAAGGCAGATGCAGCCTACCGTTACCTACTGCCACGTCCCCTCCCCTTCAAGGGGAGGGCTAGGGTGGGGATGGGTTTCGGTCGTGCAAACTTAGTATTCTAGGGCGGGTGAAACCCGCGCTGCTCAGGTGCCCAACTTTCTGGCGGCGCGGGTTTCACCCGCCCTACATTTATATCCTTAATTTAATGGCCGTGAGGGCTTTGATTTTGCTTCTATTCTGGTGCCTTAGTATGCCAATCGGTCACTTGCTGATACTGATGCGCGACATTCAATAACTTCGCTTCTGCAAAATAATTACCAATAATCTGCAAGCCAACCGGGCGTTTACTATTCTTTTCGCCTTGACCAAAACCACAAGGAATCGACATGCCAGGCAAGCCTGCTAAGCTGGTCGATAAGGTGAAAATATCGGCCAAGTAATTCGCCACCGGGTCATCTGATTTATCACCAAGATCCCAAGCAACTGTCGGCGCAACCGGGCCCATAATTACATCGCATTGTTCAAACGCCGCTTGGAAATCTTGCGCGATTAAGCGGCGGATTTTTTGTGCTTGCAAGTAGTAAGCATCGTAATAACCATGCGATAAAACATAAGCACCCGTCAAAATGCGGCGCTTGACTTCATCGCCAAAACCTTCAGTACGGGTTTTGCGATACATGTCATTGAGGTCTTTGTATTCTGCTGCGCGATGACCGTAACGCACGCCATCAAAACGACTCAGATTGGAAGATGCTTCGGCTGGTGCGATGATGTAATACACGGGGATCGATAACTCCGTTTTTGGCAAAGAAATATCGACCAAAATTGCGCCCATTTTTTCGTATTCTGCTAAGGCGTTGCGAACGGCTTGTTCTACATCTTTGGCGAGACCTTCACCGAAAAATTCACGCGGTACGCCAATGCGTAAACCTTTGATGTCTTGATTTATATTGCGTGAAAAATCTTCTTTGTCGCGTTGCACGCTAGTTGAATCTTTTTCGTCGAAACCCGTCATCGCATTGAGCAGCCAGCTGCAATCTTCTGCGGTCTGCGCAATCGGGCCGCCCTGATCGAGCGACGAAGCAAATGCGATCATGCCGAAACGTGAGACGCTGCCGTAGGTCGGTTTAATGCCCGTCACGCCGCAGAATGCCGCGGGTTGGCGAATCGAGCCACCCGTGTCGGTGCCGGTCGCTGCTGGCGCCAAACGCGCAGCAATCGCCGCGGCTGAACCGCCTGAAGAGCCACCCGGCACCGCAGTCATATCCCAGGGATTTTTGACCGCACCAAAATAAGAATTTTCATTGCCAGAGCCCATCGCGAATTCATCGCAATTGAGTTTGCCCAAGGTGACCGTGCCGGCCTGATTAAAGAGCTCAACGACAGTCGCATCGAATGGACTGACATAGTTTTCCAACATGCGTGAACCTGCAGTGGAACGCCAGTCGCGCGTCACAAAAATATCTTTGTGCGCGATGGGAATGCCAGTCAATGCAGTCGCATTACCTTCTGCTAAACGCAGATCGGCAGCGGTAGCCTGCGCCAATGTCAAGGCGCGATCAACATGTGTGAAAGCATTCAGATTACTGGCTTCAATCCGGTTTAAATAATGGGTCGCTAATTCGGTAGCGGAGACTTGCTTACTCTGCAGCAGGGCAGAGAGTTGTTTCAGTGAGTGCGTATGCATGGATTTTCTCAGCGTATTCTTTGTTTTGTAGCTTTATGTTTGTAGCGTCATGCCAGCAGGATTCTTAGTTGAAAGCGGGCATGCATAAAATGACTGAATGAGAGCGGTTCTACTCTATGACTTTTGGTACCAGGTAGAGGCCATCTTGGGTCGCGGGTGCGACTTGTTGATATTCTGCGCGATGATTGCTTTCGGTGACTTTGTCTTCACGCAAACGTAAGCAAATTTCTGGCATGACCGTGGCGATTGGGTGGCTTAAAGGCGCAACACCCGTGGTATCGACAGCTTTTAGTTGTTCGGCAATGGAGAAGAAGCCATTGAGTTTTTCTAAGGTGCTATTCGCTTCGGTTTCAGATAATTCTAGTCGGGCCAGATTGGCGATACGTTTTACATCGTTGAGTTCTAAAGACATGGTTTACTACGCCGTTAGGCGCGCCGGAATGATGTTAATGATAAGAAATTGTCGCGTGAAACGAATGTACCGCTTAGCGTTAACTTATACTTTTTTTATGCTTTTAAATCTGCACAAAAATCCTCGTAAAAAGCCCCAAGAAAAGCGCTAATTCTATTTAGTGGATTACCTATGAATTCTAGGATTATAAGGTAGAATGTCGGGTTAATACTCTTAAAATCGCCGAAGATGTCGAGTTTGTTGATAGCTTTTGTGATTTTGGTGTTGAGGAACGGGAAGTGTTAAATACAGTGCTTAATGTGGATGAATTTGTGATTTTCGCTCTTTTGTCGTTAAGTTCACTTAAAAAATCTTATTTTCATTCCGGCTGAATCTGTTTTTCGCCGTGTTTTTTATGAAAGTATGACGCTTTTCCAAGCCTGAATAGTCAAAGAGTAACAAGTTTTCGTGTAGCAAAGCTGCTGCACATGTCGACATTCAGTCGGCACCATATCGACAATACAGAATACACAGGAATTTACATGTTTGGTTTTTTTCGTAGTAATGATTTGGCAATTGACCTCGGTACTGCCAATACGCTCATTTATGTTCGCGGTCAGGGCATCGTCTTAGATGAGCCTTCCGTCGTCGCGATTCGTCAAGAAGGCGGCCCGAATGGTAAGAAAACGATTCAGGCCGTAGGTAAAGAAGCCAAGCAAATGTTGGGTAAAGTGCCTGGTAACATCGAAGCGATTCGCCCGATGAAAGACGGCGTGATTGCTGACTTTACCGTGACTGAGCAAATGCTCAAGCAATTTATACGCATGGTGCATGACACCAAATTATTCAAACCATCGCCGCGCATTATCATTTGCGTTCCTTGCGGCTCGACGCAGGTTGAACGTCGTGCGATTCGTGAATCTGCATTGGGAGCAGGCGCTTCTCAGGTATATCTGATTGAAGAGCCGATGGCAGCTGCGATAGGTGCGGGTTTGCCAGTGTCTGATGCGACAGGTTCTATGGTCGTCGATATTGGTGGTGGTACTACTGAAGTTGGCGTGATTTCGCTCGGCGGTATGGTGTACAAAGGTTCTGTGCGCGTTGGTGGCGATAAATTTGACGAAGCGATTGTCAACTACATCCGCCGCAACTACGGCATGCTGATTGGTGAGCAAACGGCAGAAGCAATCAAGAAGACTATTGGTTCGGCTTTCCCAGGTTCTGAGATTAAGGAAATGGAAGTCAAAGGTCGCAACTTGTCAGAAGGTATTCCACGCTCATTCACGATTTCTAGCAATGAAATTCTCGAAGCGCTGACCGATCCTTTGAATAATATCGTTTCTGCCGTAAAAAATGCCTTGGAACAAACGCCACCAGAACTCGGTGCCGACATCGCTGAAAAAGGCATGATGTTGACTGGCGGCGGTGCTTTATTGCGTGATCTGGATCGTTTGCTGATGGAAGAAACTGGTTTGCCAGTGTTAGTCGCAGAGGAGCCTTTGACTTGCGTAGTGCGCGGCTCTGGCATGGCACTTGAACGTATGGATAAATTAGGTTCTTTGTTTTCCTACGAATAATTGTTGAGCGATATGGTGCGGCGAAGTTTGAAATTGCCGCACTCACAGTATAAAGTCAGATCTGGCAGCCGTAGAATGCCAGATCTTTTTTTAAGTTTTATTGCTTGTTCGCTGGCGTCAACCTATGCAACATAGTCCACCTCCACTTTTTAAACAGGGCGCATCGGCGCGAGTTAAAGTGGTGTTCTTCGCAGTTTTTGCGCTCGCCCTCTTGATCGTCGATTCACGTATTAATTCTCTGGTGCGAGTGCGTCAAGTCGTTGCTACGGCACTTTATCCCTTGCAAATGTTAGTGTTGATGCCGCGTGATGCGGTAAAAAGTGTAGGCAGCTATTTTGCATCGACGGTGACTTTGCAAAAAGAATTGGCCGACCTAAAACAGCAGCAAATCTTGCAGACGCAGACACTGCAAAAAAGCACTTTGTTAGAAACCGAAAATGCCCACTTGCGGCGTTTGATGGAGCTCAAAGAACGTACACCTGGAAAGTCATTGCTAGTCGAAATTTTGTACGACGCGCGCGATGAATATGTACGTAAAATTATCCTTAACAAAGGTATGCAACAAGGTATTGCACTCGGTCAGCCGGTCATCGATGAACGTGGTGTGATCGGTCAAGTGACGCGGGTGTTTCCTCTGACGTCTGAAGTCACCTTATTAACCGATAAAAACCAGGCGATCCCGGTCCAAGTTGAACGCAGCGGTATGCGCAGCGTGATTACCGGTCGCGGTCGTTCGGCGTATCTGGATATGCGGGTGACCAGCAATGCGGATATCAAATTGGGTGATATTTTGGTGACATCGGGACTGGATGGCATTTATCCAGCAGGCTTACAGGTCGCGAAAGTGGCACAGGTTGAAAGCAAAGCTTCCACTACTTTTGAAGTTGTTTTGTGCACACCCATCGCCGGCATAGAACAACATAAGCAATTGTTGGTTTTGTTGGTAGAAACTAATCAATTGCCGCCGCCAGAGTCAGAAGAAGAGCGCACGAAGAAAGAAAAAATTAATCGTCGTATGACGCGCGATTCAGTGAAAGACGGCGATAAAAATCTGAGCAAGGAAGCTGTACCAGCGACTGCCGATACGGTGCCACCTGTTGTGCCATCAACCAATAACCCAGGCACTAGTTTGCAGACGAATCCGGTCGCTAACGCAAATATTGCAGCCCCAAAAACCGAAGTGCAGAGTACCGCTGCCAGCCCAACGAAAGAGGATAAAAAATGAACCGTCCTCACTATATTTTATTGCCTGCTAATTCTTTCTTTATCGCACTGAGTTTAGTCGTGGCATTTATGTTGAACCTGTTCCCTTGGGGCGCACGAGTTGGTATTCCTGATTTTGTTGCCTTGGTATTGGTGTTCTGGAGTATCCACCAACCGCGCAAAGTCGGTATCGGCGTGGCGTTCACCATGGGCTTATTGATGGATGTGCATGATGCGGTTTTTCTGGGCGAAAACGCCTTGGCATTCACGCTGCTATCGTATTTTGCGATTTCCATTCACCGCCGCGTTTTGTGGTTTCCACCGCTGGTGCAGAGCTTACAAGTCTTCCCTTTATTCTTGGGTGTGCAATTGATTCAGTTAGCTGTGCGTCTGTTGTCTTCTGATTCGCATTTTCCTGGCTGGACTTTCTTTCTTGAATGCGCAGTGACTACTGCACTCTGGCCAGTCGCCTCCTGGTTACTTTTAGCGCCGCAACGTCGCCCTGTCGATAAAGACAATACGCGTCCTATTTAACCTCAGAGCGGAGCGAGTATGACGGAGTTAAAAAATACCGAGCGTGAGCTGTATCTATTTCGGGTACGCCTGCTAGTCGTCGGTATTGTGGCGCTGATTTGCTTTAGCGCCTTAATAGGGCGTTTTGTCTGGCTACAAATCGTCAAGCATGAATCGTATGCGACCAAGGCCAACGAGAACCGGATTTCGGTCGTGCCTATTGTGCCGAATCGCGGTTTGATTATGGATAGAAATGGCGTGATTTTGGCGCGTAACTATTCTGCCTACACCTTAGAAATTACTCCTTCAAAAATCACCCAAGATCTAGATACCTTGATCGACGAGTTAGCGACACTGGTTGATATTCAACCTAAACATCGTAAGCGTTTGCGTAAGTTGATGGAAGAGTCAAAAAGTTTCGGCAGCTTGCCTATTCGCACCCGTTTGTCGGAGGAGGAAGTCGCGCGTTTTACGGCGCAGCGCTTTCGCTTTCCCGGCGTCGATGTGCAAGCGCGTTTGTTCCGTCAATATCCACTCGGTGATGTCGCCTCACATGTGATTGGCTACATCGGTCGTATCAATAAACATGATGCAGAATTGATCGAAGACAGCGATGATGCGCCGAATTACAAAGGCACGAATTACATAGGCAAAGAAGGTCTGGAAAAGAGCTATGAAAAGCTCTTACACGGCAATACCGGCTTTGAAGAAGTTGAAGTGTCGGCGGGTGGGCGTCCAGTTCGTACTTTGTCGCACAATTTACCTAGCTCGGGCAAAAATCTGATCTTGTCGGTCGATATAGAATTACAAAAAGTCATAGAACAAGCATTCGGCGATAGGCGCGGTGCATTAGTCGCGATAGAACCAGAGACTGGCGACGTATTGTCCTTTGTATCGATGCCGACTTTTGATCCAAATCTTTTTGTGGAAGGTATCGACCAGCAAAGTTGGAATGAACTGAATACTTCCGAAGATATTCCGCTATTGAACCGTCCGCTGACCGGTGCTTATCCGCCTGGTTCTACGTTTAAACCTTTCATGGCATTAGCAGCTTTGGAATTGGGCAAACGTACGATGACGCAGGCAATTTCTGATCCCGGTTATTTTGCATTTGGAAATAAGATTTTCCGCGACGATAGAGTTGGAGGACATGGTATGGTCGACATGTATCGTGCTGTCGCTTTGTCTTGCGATACGTATTTTTATCAACTTGCGAATGATCTGGGCGTCGATGCTATGCATGATTTCATGGCGCAATTTGGAATGGGACAGATTACCGGTATCGATCTGGATAACGAACGCAAAGGTCTATTGCCATCGACCGAATGGAAGCGTACCGCATTCAAAAAAACCATTAATCAACGCTGGATTCCAGGCGATACAATTTCGCTAGGCATTGGACAAGGGCAAAATACTTTTACACCTTTGCAAATGGCGCATGCAACGGCGACCCTGGTGAATAATGGTATTGTCATGAAGCCACACTTGGTGAAAATGGTAGAAGACCCGCAGTCCAAAGTCAGAACTTTGACGGTTCCGAAAGAAAGCAACCGAATTCCTTTGAAGCCTGAAAACGTGGAATTCATTAAGAATGCGATGGGCGGCGTGGTACGCGAGGGAACTGGAGCGCGTGCTTTCGCTGGCGCTGAATATCAGTCGGGCGGTAAGACAGGTACAGCGCAGGTTGTAGCGATGAAAAAAACTGAAAAACACGGCACCAAACATGCGAATCAACGCTTCCGTGATCATTCATGGTATATCGCTTTTGCACCGCTAGATAAACCAAAAATTGCGATTGCGATTATTGTTGAAAATGGCGGTTATGGTGCAGAGTCGGCGGCACCAATAGTGCGTAAGGCAATGGATTACTATTTGTTAGGTAAGCGCCCGACTGATAAAGCCGTGCCAGCAGCAGCCAAAGTCATCGACGATACAGAATTAATTGATCCCGCGATACAAAACGAAGAAGACTTAGTGAAGGCAATGTCTACGCAAAAAGCGCCGACTCCTCCTCCTGCAAATGTGCCAGCGAATTTGCCTATTGGTCCTGCAACTAATGGCACTAATGGCACAAATTCGGCAAAGGTTAGACCGGGAGACAAACCTAAGGATACATCTAAGACCCCAGCGAAATCTTCAGAGCAAATACCCGATCCGGTTCAAGCTGCTAAGGTGAAAAAATAAGATGGATAGTAAAGCGGTTTACTGGCAGCGCATACGCTCCTTCTTTTTAGTCTTCGATGCCCCTTTATCGATACTTTTGTTTTTGATTATGTCGACCGGTATCGTCACCATGTATTCCGCGGGTATGGATTTCCCTGGTCGCCTTGAACATCATCTACGTAACATCGTGATTGCCTTTTTTGTGATGTGGTTTGTCGCCAATATTCCACCGCAAACTTTAATGAGATTTGCCGTGCCTTTGTATACGATAGGCATTGCCTTATTGGTGGCAGTGGCGATGTTTGGATTAGTCAAAAAAGGTGCGCGGCGCTGGCTCAACGTGGGCACAGTGGTGCAGCCTTCAGAAATTTTAAAAATCGCTTTGCCCTTGATGCTGGCTTGGTATTTTCAAAAACGTGAAGGTGCATTGCGCTGGAAAGATTTCGGCATTGCGACGGTGATATTAGCCATTCCCGCGGGTTTGATTGCGAAACAGCCCGATTTGGGGACGACGATCTTGGTTTTTGTGGCCGGATTTTCGGTGATCTTTTTCGCTGGATTGTCGTGGCGTTTGCTCGGTGCTTTAGTGATATTAGGACTGGCCAGTTTACCCTTGGTTTGGCAATTTTTATTGCACGATTACCAGCGTCATCGGGTAGAAATTATGTTTGATCCTACCGTCGATGCGCTCGGCAAAGGTTTTCATATTATTCAATCGATGATTGCAGTAGGTTCGGGTGGCTTGACAGGTAAAGGCTGGCAAAACGGTACGCAATCCCATTTGGAATTTATCCCTGAACATACGACGGATTTTATTTCTGCAGTGTATCTGGAAGAGTTTGGCTTTGTCGGCGCAGTGTTTTTAGTAGTGCTTTACTTTTTGGTGGTGGTTCGTGGTTTGATGATTTCGGCGAATGCGCCGACTTTATTTTCGCGCTTATTGGCCGGTGCAGTCACCATGATTTATTTCACCTACGCTTTTGTGAACATGGGCATGGTGATTGGAATTTTACCGGTGGTTGGTGTGCCCTTACCGTTTATGAGTTTCGGCGGGACTGCGATGGTCACCTTGGGCATGGGCGCGGGCATTTTGATGAGTGTGCAATATCATCGTAAATTGATGAAATCCTAGGGCTGGGACATGATGACGATACAACGTAGCTTGTCTTATCTCAGCCAGAGCGCAGCCATTGCTGGTGTCTTGTTTTTGGCGGCTTGCTCTACCCCAGTCAAGGTCGCGCCCGCAGCAAAAGAAGTGAGTAAGCCAGTTAATGCAAGCAATAGCGCACTTACGCCCAAAATTGCTACCAGCACTGCGCCAGCCTTACCAAAGGCGAATTCAGGGCGTGGCGGTTATTATCAAGACGATGGCCCAGGCGATGATATTCCTGAAGGTTTGGAGTCGACGGTAGATCCTATTCCCGTCGTCGAACCTTACTCGCGCACCGGCAACAAACCCTATAAAGTTTTCGGTAAGGAATACACACCGATTAACGACAGTACCACGCCGTATAAACAGCGCGGTATCGCCAGTTGGTATGGCAAAAAATTTCATGGCAAACGCACCTCTTCAGGCGAGCCATATGACATGTATAAAATGACGGCTGCTCATCCGCTATTGCCGATCCCATCGTATGCACGCGTCACTAATTTAAGTAACGGCAAACAAATTATTGTGCGCATCAATGATAGGGGGCCTTTTCATTCCAGCCGGATTATGGATTTGTCGTACACCGCTGCTTTGAAATTAGGCTACTTAGGCAAGGGCAGCAGCGAAGTAGAGCTTGAACGTTTACTGCCGGAAGATATCGCCAGAATGGCGGAGAACAGCCAAAATCAAGTCGCGCAGAACGCATCTCCAAGTCGTACCATCAGTGCGAGCAATCCGCCTGCAACAGTGGCAACGGTGGCAACATCGGCAGCAGCAGACAAAGATGGCCTGACGCTGGAAACCATGATCGCTGCGCAAGAACGTAAATTACAGACTGAAATCCGACCAGTGACACTGTCTGAGCAAACGGTCAAAGCGGAAACTAAACCACAAAACAGTAGCGAAGCCAACGTGGGATCGGGCGGAGCTAATTTCTACCTGCAGTTCGCAGCTTTTGCGATTCGTGCCAATGCAGAGACGAGCATGACACAGCTAAAGCAAGTTCTTAAAAACCGTGAAAGCCGTGGTGAAGTTGGCGCTGAAGTTAACTTAGAAATTGTGCAGCAAGGTAATTTGTACCGCCTGCAAAGCGGTCCCTACACGCAGCGTGATGCGGCACAACGTGCAGCGCAAGAACTTGCGGTCGGTAGTGCCAAACCTATTGTGATTCAACGCTAATTTGGGGCGCCGTTGATTGCAGGCGAATATCGATTTAGGCTTGATCTTTCATTGTTAATGCCATTTGATACAAGGCATTTTTTTTCTGACCAGTGATCTGTGCCGCCAACGCTGCCGCTTGCTTCACAGATAGTTCTGCTAACAAGATAGTCAATATGCGTTTCGCTTCCAGATCGTCATCGGCCTGATCCGGATTGGCTCCTTCGACAATCACGACATATTCACCTTTTTCTCTGTGACTATCTTGCGCCAGCCAATGCGCGGCTTCGGCTAAAGTACAGCGATGAATTTCTTCAAACAGCTTACTTAGTTCACGCGCAAACACAATACGGCGTTCAGCGCCAAAGGCTTGCAATAAAGCCTGACAAGATTCCAAAATCCGGTGCGGTGCCTCATAAAAAATCAGATTCGCTGGTACTTGCATCAAACCCTGTAGCACGCTTTCGCGTTGCCCGGCTTTGGCTGGTAAGAAGCCGACAAAATAGAATTGGTCATTCAATAAACCACTGGCGGATAAGGCGCTGATCGCGGCGGATGCGCCAGGTAAAGGCGAGACACGCAAGCCAGCGGCACGTACCGCATCAACAATAATCGCGCCGGGATCGGACACTGCTGGTGTACCGGCATCCGATACCAGTGCGATGCGCTCACCCGCTTGTAAGCGCTGTATAAGCTTGGCGGCAACTTCGTGTTCATTGTGTTGATGTGCAGCGATTAAAGGTTTATGCAAACCGTAACGTGTGAGTAATTGCGCCGTATTGCGTGTATCTTCACACGCGACTGCATCAACGATGTTTAATAGATGCAGGGCACGCAAAGAAATATCTGCGCTATTGCCAATGGGTGTTGCTACTATGTACAGAGTCGCGTTAGGATAGCTTTGCTGTTTCACCGCTTCAAATAAGGCTGTAGGATTGAAAGCAGCATCGTGGTCTTGGCTCATGGGACTATTTCCATATTGTTCGTAACAAAGATTGTACGCTATGACAGAATCAAATTGGTTAGCACGCCGACTGGCGTCTATCCGTACCAGCAAGCAAAGAACTGGCGACGCCGCGGAGCAGCAAGCCTTATTGCATTTGCAAAGGCAGGGTTTGCAATTAGTGCAAAGAAGCTTCTTGTGTAAAGGTGGAGAGATTGATTTGATCATGCGTGATGGCAAGCATCTGGTATTTGTCGAAGTGCGCAAGCGCAGCTCACAGCAATTCGGCGGAGCGGTCGCCAGCGTCACGGCCAGCAAACAAAAACGCCTGATTCATGCGGCACAAGTTTATTTGCAGAGTATTAAGCCCTTGCCCGCTTGTCGCTTTGATTTGGTCGCGTTTGAGGGCGAACAACTGATTTGGCTAAAGAATGTGATTTCAGGCTGAGTTAAAATGGGACTTACGCAAAAATGCCAAAGCCAGAGGCATTGGCCTTCACTAGGCATAAATAAGCCATTGGGCTTATTTATGTCCGAGTTCAGCCCCCAGCGTCGTTGTCGCCACCTCGCCGTGCTCAAGCACTGTCTTCGTCGGCACGCCTAGCTGGGACAATTTTGCGTAAGCCCCATAGATAATAGAGATTGCCACGAAGAATTGTCCCTAAAATGCGCTGAAAACCCCTTATTGTCAGCGTTGACGGTAATAAAACCCTTCTTTTACCTGAAAATCAGATACCTACTTGATCTGTACTCCCCTATAATCGCCTCACTATGAAAAATCCACGCATACTTTCGCACTTTCAAGAAAGTGCAGAACTCAAAATGATTTCGGCTGAATTACTCGCCGAACCTATCGAACAGGCGATCGAATTGATGTTCACCGCACTCTCGAACGGCAACAAAATTTTGGCCTGCGGTAATGGCGGATCAGCGGCTGATTGCCAACATTTTGCCGCAGAATTGGTGGGACGCTTTGAACGTGAGCGTTTGCCTTTGCCGGCATTAGCGCTGACCACCGACAGTTCGATTATGACGGCGATTGCAAACGATTATAGTTTTCAAGAGGTGTTTTCTAAGCAGGTACAAGCCTTTGGTCAGGCCGGCGATATTTTATTGGCGATTACGACTTCCGGCAATTCACAAGGGGTTTTGAATGCAGTTGACGCTGCACTAGAGCGCGATATGCGCGTCATTGCTTTAACTGGCAAAGGCGGCGGCGAGATGAGCAGCAGACTGACTGAAGCTGACGTGCACATTTGTGTTCCCCATGACAGAACCGCACGGATTCAGGAAGTCCATTTATTAACCATACACTGTATGTGTGACGGCATTGATGCCGCTTTATTTGGCGGCGATTTTGGAGATGATACGAATGAATAAGTCTTTTTGGAATCCAGTAGTAAAAAGTTTGGCACGACCATTGTTGGTGGCGAGTTTATCCTGCGCGGTGCTAGTGAGCTTACAAGGCTGTGTCGCAGTCGTGGTCGGCGGTGCGGTGATGGGTACTTTAGCCGCCACTGACAGACGTACATTCGGTGCACAAACCGAAGATAAAGCTATCGTCTTAAAAGGTGAACTGGCGATTAAACGTGTTTTAGGCGATGCAGCGCACGTGAATGTCAATAGTTTTAATCGAGTCGCTTTATTGACCGGCGAAGTCGCCGATAACGAAGCGCGAGCCGCCGCCGAGCGAGAAGTACGTGCAGTGCAAGGCGTTATGAATGTGCAAAACGAAATTTTGGTGTCGGGCTTATCGAATTTTTCTGCACGTTCATCGGATATGGTGATTACCACTAAAGTGATTGCGTCTCTGGTGGATACCAAAGATCTCTATCGCAGCGCATTCAAGGTCATCACCGAGGGCGGTACGGTCTTTTTGATGGGCCGCGTCACTCATCGTGAGGGGGATTTAGCGGCGCGCGTCGCAGCTGGTGTGAACGGTGTACGTAAGGTGGTCAAGGTATTTGAATACATTACCGAAGACGAGTTGAAGAGCATGCTGGCAACGCCTAGCAAAGTAGATTTGAACGAAGAATCGAAGTAAACAAAATCATAGAGCTGCAGAATATTACAATTCGCAGCTCTTTTTTTTAGGAGAATGATATGGGATTCATTATTTTTTTACTTATCGTAGGCGCGCTGATTTTCTGGGCTATCAGTACTTACAATAATCTGGTCAGCTTCCGTAATCGTTTTAAAAATGGCTTCGCACAAATCGATGTGCAGCTTAAACGCCGCTACGACTTGATTCCGAATCTGGTGGAAGTCGCCAAAGGCTATATGAAGCACGAGCGCGAAACACTAGAAGCAGTGATCGCGGCGCGTAATCAGGCAGTCACTGCGAATGCGCAAGTGGCGGCTGATCCAGCGAACGCTGCAGCGGTGCATCAATTGTCGAATGCTGAAGGTGCCTTAGCATCGTCTTTGGGGAAAATGTTTGCTTTATCAGAATCGTATCCAGATCTGAAAGCGAACGAAAACATGCTGCAATTGACGGAAGAATTGACCAGCACCGAAAACAAAATTTCATTCGCCCGTCAAGCGTATAACGATAGCGTAATGCAGTACAACACGGCGTGTGAACAATTTCCAGGGAATATTTTTGCCGGTATGTTTGGTTTTAAAACCGCTGAATTATTGGAATCGACCGAAGCACCGGAAGAGCGCAAAGCGGTCAAAGTTTCTTTCTGATTTTCTTTGTGATTTGTGTGAATTTTCTTCATTCGATTTATACCATTTAAATACGCATCCATGAACTTCTTCGAGCATCAGGCGCAAGCACATCGAGAAAGTAAGAAATTACTATTCTTATTTGTGCTGGCGGTGATCGCGATTGTGGTGGCAGTCAATGGCACCTTAGCTTTGTTATGGCTGTGGTCGAAAGGAATGCATGCGGCGGGGTCGTTCACTTATCCGCGCGGATTCTTTTTGACCAATACGGCAGTGACGCTATTGTTTATTGTCGGCGGCACTTTGTTTGAAATGGCGCGTTTAAAAGACGGTGGCGATGCCGTGGCGCAGATGGCTGGTGGTCGTTTAGTGCAACCTGATTCGCGCGATATTCAGGAGCGTCGGCTTTTGAATATCGTCGAAGAAATGGCATTAGCTGCGGGCATCGCTTGTCCGCGCGTGTATGTGATGGATGAAGAAGATGCGATCAATGCGTTTGCCGCTGGTTATCATCAAAATGAAGCGGTGGTGGCAGTCACACGCGGTACTTTATCGCGCTTAAGCCGCGATGAATTACAAGGTGTGATTGGGCACGAATTCAGTCACATTTTGAACGGCGATATGCGCATGAATGTGAAGTTGATTGGCGTCTTGTTTGGAATCCAAATGCTCGCCAGTTTGGGTCAGCATTTGATGGAGTGGGGCGCCCGCATGGGGGGCTCACGTAGCCGCGATGAAAAAGGCCCATCGCTGCAGTTGATGATGATCTTGCTGGGTGTGGCTTTGTTTGTGATCGGTTACATCGGAATATTTTTTGGACGTTTGATCAAATCTGCGGTATCGCGCCAACGGGAATTTTTAGCCGATGCCAGCGCCGTACAATTTACCCGAAATCCGGATGGGATCGGCGGTGCTTTGCGCAAGATTGGTGGACTCACGCGTGAAAATAAATGTGGCTCGCGGATCAAAAATCCGAATGCTGAACAGTTATCGCACATGTTTTTAGGCGCGGCGCGGCCGAATTTATTGTCCGGCCTATTCGCTACTCATCCGCCTATTGCGACCCGCTTGCAGCGTTTGTACGGGCGTAATGTGGAGCTGTTAGATGCTGGTGAGCTGCCTCCTGAAATTGACGAAGCTGCGGCGATGGGGGCGGCAGTAGCTGGTTTTGCGCCTAATTCTGCAAAAGCGCAGATGCCCGCGGCTATAGCCGTTTCTACCACCAGCTTTCATCCGGAGTATGGTTATCAGACCGCCAAGTCTTCGGTCGATATGCCCTTCGCCAATAAGTTATCTGTACCTGCAACTGCATCTATAACTCGCCCAGTGGCGGCTAGTATACCGTCGGAAATCGTGCAAGCAGCACGTGACCCGAAAGCGGCCAGCGCCTTGGTTTATGCGCTATTACTGGATCGCAGCGATGCCGCTAGCTTTCAAATTCAGCTGGACATTTTACGTCAAGCTATCCCTGCACAATGCGCGTTAGTCAGTCTATTGCATGAGATGACGGAAACCATGTCCGCCAGTATGCGTTTGCCCGTGTTGGATCTCGCGACGCCTGCTCTGAAATTATTGAGTGCTGAGCAGGCACAACAATTATTGGGTATTGCAGCCCGTCTGATCGCAGCAGATCAAGTGGTGACACAAGCAGAATTTGTCTTGCAGACAGTGCTGCAGCGACGCTTGAGTTCGCAAGCGGGTCGTGACGTGAAAGTGAAATATGCAGGGCTACATCAATTACCAGCAGAAACTGCTTTGCTTGTTTCACTCATGGCGAGCACAGAATTTGGTCTAGAGCAGGCGGAACAAAGGTTTCAGACCGCCTTGGATAGTATGCCCGAACTTAGCTTGGGTGCAGCCCGATTTGTGCCGCTTGCAAAGGTAGATTATTTTGAAGTGAAGCAAGCTTTGGATAAATTGCAGCAACTCGCACCATTGGCAAAGCCATTTTTGATTCGCTTGATGCTCAAGGCAAGTGGTAAGGAATTGAGTACCGCTGGCGCTGATTTATTGCGCAGCGTTTGTGCGGCCTTAGATGCGCCAGTGCCAGAAGTTGTTAGTGCCAGTTACACCTCGGTACCAGCACTGTGACGTCAACAAAAATAGTACAAGAATAGCTTAAGCGCGTCCTACAATCGCCGCCGTTGCGATCAATTCCTCTATCAACGCCAGCGACATCTTGCCCGACATACGATGTGGATTGAGCTCGGGCAAAGCTGAATACTTTAATAGAATCGATGGATTGATTTTACCCAGATTCGCTTGTCCCATAGTCCAGCACGCGTAACGCCGCTCGGTAATTTCTTCATAGTCCAATAAGATCACATCGGTATGCCGAGGATCGCGCAAGATGTGCCCGTACAAAGTGTTAATGGCTTCACGTCCACCTTCTAAAACTTGCATAAAGACATGATCGCTGTGACACAGAATGCCAGTGATGCCGTGCTGCGGATTGTGTTCACGCGATTGTTGCATGATGCTTTGTATGACGTCATTCAAATTGCCATCAACGGTACGGCTCGCGTATAAAAGACGAACTAACATGCTGGTTTTCCTATCACGTTTGTTGTTGAAGCTTGGTTATTGAAAATCGGATCTGTTTAAACGGTGTTGATTGGAGGAATTATGCGCACCGAATTTATTACTATCGACATGACTATTGTTGACCGTCGGAGTGGTGCGCATGGCGCACCCTACTGCATATAGTCATTGTTTACTTCTCATTTATTTCTCATTTATTTCTCATTTACTTCTTAATCAGCGACAAAAATTCACGGCGTAAATTCGGATCTTTTAAGAATGAACCATGCATCACGCTATTGATCATTTTTGAATCCATATCTTTCACGCCACGCCAGTGCATGCAGAAGTGATCGGCTTCCATCACTACGGCTAAGCCATCGGGTTGCATTTTTTCTTGTAAGGTGTCGGCGAGTTGTACGACCGCTTCTTCCTGAATTTGCGGACGACTCATAATCCAGTCGGCGATGCGCGCATATTTTGATAAGCCGATCAGGTTCGAATGCTCGTTTGGCATCACGCCTATCCAGACTTTGCCGATAATAGGACACAGATGATGCGAGCATGCGGAACGTACCGTAATCGGACCGATGATCATCAATTCATTTAAATGGGATGCATTGGGAAATTCCGTTACCGACGGCATAGGCTGGTAGCGTCCTTTAAAAATTTCATTCAAATACATCTTAGCGACGCGACGTCCTGTGTCTAAGGTATTGTGATCGCTGGCCGTGTCGATTACCAGGCTTTCTAATACACCACGTAGTTTGTCTTCTACTTCTGCCAATAATTGATCGAGTTCGCCGGGTTCGATGAAGTCGGCGATATTGTCATTCGCGTGATAACGTACTTTGGCATTGACGATGCGCTCACGGATACGTTGAGAGACGGGGATGCTAGGTACGGCTTGAAACTTGGAATCAGTTGGCATTGTTTGTCCAGTCGGCGCGGGCGCCAAAAAGCAAGAATTCGTGCAGGAAATAGGTAAAAGAGCGTGCAATAAGTTGTTATGGTAACTGAATCAGCGCTCTTGTGTTTTGCACTGTAGTGCTTTTAGCGATTCATCTAAGTTAACTATTCAAGCAAACCTAATAATTTAGGGTTCATCGCGATCCGACGATTTTCCTTTCGCCATTTCTTGCATTGCCATGCGTATGGTGCGCATTTGCGTGCCAAAGTTCGTGCAAGAACGACACATACTTAAATGAATTTTTAATTGGGTGCGCTCTGCCAAGCTTAGTTCACGATCTAAGTTTTCGGATAGTTTTTGGTGAGCCTGTTTGCAGGTATAAAAGATGCGCATAAGAAAATTCTGGTAAAGAAGCTATTTCGCAGACGGTGTGTGGGCAAACCAGTTGAGTTCCAAGCATTCGCGCAAACGCAAGCGTGCACGATAGAGAAGAACCCATAGATTAGACGTGCTCAAGGCCAATTCCTTACAAATTTCTTCAGTAGATAATTCCAGCCACTCACGCATCATGAAAACACGGGCAGTTTGTGCCGGCAATTTTTCCAAGCAAATTTCCAAGGTTTTGAAAAAATCCTGTTGCTGCAAACTCGCCTCAGGCGCACCCCAGGCGCTAGCGACTTCTATCGTATGCCCATTTGCATTAAATAAATGATCGACAACATCGTCATCGGATTGATCTTCTCCGGCAAAATCGGCGAATTGCGCTTCACGATTCCCCGCACGCAAAAAATCAATAATTTTGAATTTCAAAATACCAATAACATAAGTGCGCAGACTGGATTTGCCGCTAAAACTATCGGGTTTCTCTAGTACGGCCAGCAAGGTTTCTTGTACCGCATCGTCCGCATGCACAGCATTTCTCAGCTGCAGCAGGGCAAACCGCAGCAAGGCGGGGCGCATAATCTCTAGTTGTTGATGTAGTTCCGCAATGTGGGACATGAATAAAAATACCTGATCAGGTTTTAACGGGCATCGCTTTTGCCTGTAAAATTCAGGCTAAGACCTCGATACTTCATAGGATAACCTTAATATGAGCATTACGACAAACACTCTCGACGAAACACCAGATCGCTTAGCCGGGGTAGAACCTGAAATCAAAGCGGAGATTTTGGCTGAGGCTTTACCGTATATCCGTAAATTTCACGGTAAAACTATCGTCGTGAAATACGGCGGCAATGCGATGACAGAAGAACGTTTGAAACACGGCTTCGCCCGCGACGTGATTTTGCTCAAATTAGTCGGTATGAACCCAGTCGTTGTACATGGCGGTGGTCCACAAATTGACAACGCCCTGAAAAAAGTCGGCAAACAAGGCACTTTCGTCCAAGGTATGCGTATTACTGACGAAGAAACTATGGAAGTCGTGGAATGGGTCTTGGGCGGTGAAGTCCAACAAGATATCGTGATGCTTATTAATCACTATGGCGGTCAAGCTGTCGGTTTAACCGGCAAAGACGGTGGTCTCATCCGCGCCCGCAAAATGAAAATGCCAGACCGCGAAAACCCAGGTGAATTCTTAGACATCGGTTTCGTCGGCGAAATCGATGCGATCAATCCTGCGGTCGTCAAAGCCTTGCAAGATGACGCCTTTATTCCGATTATCTCCCCTATCGGTTTCGGCGAAGACGGCCAAGCCTACAACATCAACGCTGATTTAGTCGCCGGCAAAATCGCCGAAATCCTGAAAGCCGAAAAGCTGATCATGATGACGAATATCCCTGGCGTCTTAGATAAACAAGGCAACTTGGTCACAGATTTATCCGCCAGAGAAATCGACGAAATGTTCGCAGACGGCACGATCTCCGGCGGCATGTTGCCGAAGATTTCTTCAGCTTTGGATGCAGCAAAATCAGGTGTGAATACGGTGCATATTATTGATGGTCGGATTCCGCATTCGTTGCTGTTGGAAATTTTGACTGAGCAGGCTTTTGGTACGATGATTCGATCGCATTAATATCTTTTTGGGATTTTGGTATGTATGGACTTAAAGTTAGAATCAATGATAACCCTTGCATAGTCGGTGGTGCAGACGACCTTTCTGTGTTGTCTGCGATACTGACTTGTTCAGGAAAATTGGGCGATGCTACGAACCCACCAAGTGGTGACGACACTCAGGAATTTATGTTTCGACTTGGAGGATTGACATCGAGGATCGATGGTGCTACGGATGAACACTTGGTTTGGGTAGAAAATCATGACTTAAAATTAGGTGACAAAGTCATCATTGAAATTGTAGATGTTGACATTGCTGACTCCATTATCAGTGGTGAGGAAGCAAAAGAGAGAGCTTATAACGAGCAAACTTATTTTGAGCACTGCAAGCGAGCATATTTTGAATTGCGTGAAAAATATGAGCTCGAAAGTTAAACAACTACGTTTGAAATTTGATGTAAATAGTTTGTCTATAGACGCTGGAGGATAGTTCTTCCGCTTCTGGCGATGCCAATTGTGCGATACAGAAAATGGAAAAAGAAAGCTTCGTTGTTTGAGCGAAGCGAGTTTCGAAGTTTTCCCATTTTTTGTATTGCATAATTGGGAACCCGAAGGGCAGCGACAGCGCGGTCGCCTTTCTTTGCATCCTTTCTTTGGCGAAGCAAAGAAAGGATGTGGCTGTCGGGCCACCCCCGACCAGAGGTCAACAAATTTAGCCCAGAAGATTAAAAAGTATGAAGTCAAAACAAACCATCTGGCTATTCGATCTAGACAACACCCTACACAACGCCAGCGCAGCAGTCTTCCCCAGCATCGCCACCAACATGACGCGCTACATTACGCAGGTGTTGGCAGATGCGAATCACCCATCCGACCCCACCACCGTAGAAGAATTACGTGTCGGCTATTTAAAACGTTATGGTGCCACGCTAAAAGGCATGATCATCCACCACGGTGTCAATGAAAAAGACTTCCTGCGTGAAGCGCACCAATTCGATCACCTACCTGATCTGCTGAAAAAAGAACGTGGCCTGTCGAAAATACTTGCGCGTCTACCGGGCAAAAAAATCCTGTTCACGAATGCCCCGCAAGACTATTCACAACAAGCGATCAGGCACTTCAACCTACACCGGCATTTTGCTGCACATATCGCTATAGAGAACATGCGCGTGCACGGCAAATCTCATCCCAAGCCCAGTAAGCCTTATTTGCGCAAGCTCTTAGCGCAACACGGCTGGCAAGCTAGTCAATGCATTTTGGTAGAAGATAGTGTCGCGAATATCGTAGCCGCTAAACAAATTGGCATACGCACTGTGATGGTGACGGGGCATGGACAACACGTGCAACAGAAAAGTATTTCTGCCAGCGCCGATATCACAGTAAAATCAGTATTCGAATTGCCACGACGTTTGCGTCAGTTGCGCCTCGCTTAGTTGTACTTAGTTACTCTTAGTCTTCTTCATTGTTACTGCCAAATATTCTCAAGCTATGTCTATCACAAAACCCGGCGAGCGTAAGCTCCAGATCTTGCAAGCCTTAGCAGGTATGTTGGAAAATCCTAAGGGCGAAAAAATCACCACGGCCGCATTGGCCGCCAAGATTGATGTGTCGGAAGCGACTTTGTATCGTCACTTTGCCAGTAAGGCACAGATGTTTGAAGGCTTGATTGAGTTTATTGAAACCACGGTGTTTGGATTGATCAATCAAATCAGTCAACAACATAAAGACGGTCTGCAACAAGCGCATGGAATCACTTTGATGTTACTGAGTTTTGCTGAGCGCAATCCGGGTATGACGCGGGTGTTAATTGGGGATGCTTTGGTACATGAAGATGATCGCTTACAACTGCGTATCAATCAATTGATGGATAGAATTGAGTTAGCGTACAAGCAGGCACTCAGACAAGCTGGTGCACAGGGACAAGTGCCCGAATCGGAAGTGGCGATGCGGGCGAATTTGTTGACGACTTTTGTACTTGGACGTTGGCAGCGGTATGCTAAGACAGGTTTTAAAGCTAGCCCGACTGAACTGGCGACCTTGCAAATTGCCGTACTGCTCTGATGGGATTTACTTTTCCGACAGCCGTTCCAAATTGCCACGCAAGAGATTGAAAGCTTCTTGATATAGGGCATCGACTTGATTGGCTTTAAGTTTGATGGTCAATACTGCGCGCTCAGCATAGTCTGCTTGCAAAATACTCGCCTGATAGTGATCGCATACACGCCGTAATTGCGATTCATCGGCGAAGTTAACCGCTAATTGAATTTCACTCAAGACTTCAATCGCGATCAATTCTGCATTTTTAAACGCATCTGAAATCGCCTGGCCGTAAGCGCGGGTTAATCCGCCTGCACCTAGCTTGGTACCGCCCCAATAACGCACTACGACCGCTAACACGTTGAATAATTCCTTATGTACCAAGACGTTGTACATAGGTTTTGCGGCAGTCCCTGAAGGTTCGCCATCATCGTCTAAACCTGAATCTCCATCACATAACAAAACCCAGCAAACGTGCACGGCATTTGGATGTTGCGCACGAATTTGGCTGAGTAATGTTTGTGCTTCGCCACGGCTATAAATCGGATAAAGCTGACCAAGAAAACGACTTTTCTTAATCTCGATTTCAGCAGCGACTGCCGATTTAAGTTGATACATATCAGATTTTTGTCAGCTGAAAAAATTATTGGACTACGAAATTTTCAAGAAAAATTTCAGCAACTATTTCTTTATCCCATTGCGTCAAAGCTTTATTGAGTTTGTCACGTAATTCATCGATTAAGTATTTTTTTCCCGCAGTCGTGAGGATATCCGCCGATTCTTTTCCGCTCAGCGTCAAAATAATCACATGCCGTATCACGGGCATCAGTTGTTTGATTTTTTCTGCCGCATTCGCATTCATTAACTGCAAGGTCATGGTTGTTTGCAGATACTGATCAAAGCGGCTCAAGTTGACGACGAAAGGTTCTAAACGCGCAACTGGTGCGCTTTCACTGGCAGGCGCTTTGTCGCTATTTGCTCGCGCATCATTTGTGATAAATACAGTGCCGAAAAACAGGCTGCTGAGAAAAATAAATTCGCGTATTCCGATGCGCATTACTAATTTTTTACTGATCAATCTCATTTCCTTACTGCGATAAATATACAGTTGATGCTGCTGTACCGACAGCATTGCATCAACCGTTTATTTATATTCTTAATTATGACGTTTGTTACTTGCTTAGTTACGTACTTAGTTACTTGCTTAGTTACTTTTTCTGTTACTCGTTTTCGCCTTACACCGTCAAAGGTTTGTAACGAATACGCTTGGGTTTCGCACCTTCTTCACCCAGACGTTTTTTCTTATCCGCTTCATATTCTTGGTAGTTACCGTCGAAGAAACTCACTTGTGAATCGCCTTCGAACGCCAAGATGTGCGTCGCGATACGATCTAAGAACCAGCGATCATGCGAGATGACCATCACACTACCAGCGAATTCCAATAAGGCGTCTTCCAAGGCACGCAAAGTTTCTACGTCCAGATCATTCGATGGTTCATCGAGTAATAAGACGTTGCCGCCTTGCAGTAAAGTTTTTGCCAGATGCAAACGACCGCGCTCACCGCCAGATAAATTGCCGACGATTTTTTGTTGATCGCCACCTTTGAAATTGAAACGACCAAGGTAGGCGCGCGATGGCATTTCGAAACGACCGACTGTCAAAACATCTGCGCCGTTCGCGACATCTTCAAACACGGTTTTGGTATTGCCGAGGTCCTCACGGGATTGATCAACCAGTGAGATTTTGGCAGTCTGACCGAGCGCGACCTCACCGCTATCGGGTTGTTCAATTCCTTTGATCATTTTGAACAAGGTGGATTTACCCGCACCATTCGGGCCGATGATACCGACGATAGCACCAGGTGGAATCTTGAAGCTCAAATTGTCAATCAACAGGCGATCACCGAAGGATTTGCTGACGTTTTTGAATTCGATGACTTCATTACCTAAACGCTCTGCGACTGGGATGAAAATCTCTTGCGTTTCATTGCGCTTCTGGTATTCGTGCTCGCTCATTTCATTGAAACGTGCCAAACGGGCTTTACTCTTAGCCTGACGTGCTTTTGGATTTTGGCGTGACCATTCCAATTCTTTTTGCAAGGCGCGTTGACGGGCTGATTCTGTGGCTTCTTCTTGCTTCAAGCGCGCTTGTTTTTGATCCAACCAGGAAGAGTAATTACCTTTCCAAGGAATACCTGCGCCGCGATCGAGCTCCAAAATCCATTCCGCTGCGTTATCCAGGAAATAGCGATCATGCGTAATCGCCACTACAGTGCCCGGGAAGCGCAATAAAAATTGTTCCAGCCAATCGACTGATTCCGCATCCAAATGGTTGGTCGGTTCGTCGAGCAAGAGCATGTCTGGTTTCGATAATAGCAAGCGGCATAAGGCGACGCGACGTTTTTCACCGCCAGATAAGACGCCAATTTTGGCGTCCCACGGTGGCAGACGCAAAGCATCAGCTGCCATTTCTAACTGCAATTCGACGTTGTCACCCGCTGATGTGGAAATGATCGCCTCTAAGCGCGCCTGTTCATTTGCCAGCGCATCAAAATCAGCATCTTCTTCAGCATAAGCGGCATATACCAATTCTAGTTTTGCTTTGGCCTCAAACACTTCACCGAGCGCGCCTTCAACGGCTTCGCGTACGGTTTGTTCTGGGTCGAGTTGTGGTTCTTGCGGTAAATAGCCGATGTTCAGATTCGGCATAGGTACGGCTTCACCTTGAATATCTTTATCGATACCCGCCATGATTTTTAAGAGAGAAGACTTCCCGGAGCCATTTAAACCCAACACGCCGATTTTGGCACCTGGGAAAAAGGACAGAGAAATATCTTTCAGAATTTGACGCTTAGGCGGCACGATTTTGCCGACCCGGTTCATGGTATAGACGTAATTTGCCATTTTTGGGGAGTTTTCAGAGTGAAAATTGGAAGCCGCTAGGATACCTCAAGAGCAGACTGAATCGTGCCATGGCGAAGAAAAATAGTTGTTGAGAGAATTGCTATGCATACTTAAATGGCAAGAGGTTCATAGGATTTACGTAAAACAGATACGGGCGTTGTTGTGTTCTCTTGTCATTCGCGATAAAGATGGAAATCGTATTGGCATTGATAGTCAATGTGGCAAGCTAGGTGCGTCGTGTGCGCCGAAGCAGCTGCACAAAAATAAGGCAATCAGACAACAATAATTTGATATTCTTTAAAGACACTTTGAAAGTGTTGCTATCGATTGTCATATAAAGTTAAGATGAATGCGACTGGCGTTAAAATGGTTAGAAAATAAACAAAATACTGGTATAGTCGACATTTCGCCTCATTTGCATGGTGGGTGCCAGCATTAGTCTCAGTTGATGTAGTTTGTGTCATGTCGTATGCCTAGTGTCGTTGTTGTTTGTCCTGCTTTACTTGTTTTTTTGTGGACTTTTTTGCTGTCTTCATTGTTGTCTTTTTTTGGAAGTTGTTCCTTAGATCGTATTTATGGAATCAATCATTAAACATTTGATGGAGATTACGGGTCATCGTGACCATGATCTGCTCAATATTTCCGTTATTTCTGCGCTCAGTGAGTTGACTCAGGCAGCGCGTGCGCGCGTGCTGGATATCTTGCACGTCGGCGATAAGGTGTTGGTCAAAGCGCAAATTACTGTAGATCACGGAAAAGTAGCACCTAACGAAGAGCATCTCGTACATTTGGTGCCAGAGCTACCGATAGAACAATTTCCTCAGTTGTTAAAAGGATTAAGTCAGCAAGACAACGTGATTGAACAGCTTGATGAGCAAGGCATACGCACAGTGTGGTTGCCGATCTGGATCAATGAAAAAGTGAATGTTTGCTTGGAAATTTATAATCCCGGCGTGTATTCAGAAAATACCAAAGAAGTCATGAGTGGCATTTTGGTGGTCTATCGTAACTTCCAAAATTTGCTCGATTACAGTGAGCGTGATTCTTTAACGGGCTTATTAAATCGCAAAACTTTCGACGACAATTTTTCAAAGATTTTGCGCACCAGCGTACAGAAGCAATTGTCGGATGAAATTGATCAACCCGATGTTGAACGTCGTAACAGCGATAAAGAGAAACAGCATTGGCTGGCCGTACTGGATATCGATCACTTCAAACGTGTGAATGATACTTTTGGACATTTGTATGGCGATGAAGTGTTGATTCTGGTCGCGAATCTCATGCGAACGTCCTTTCGGCCAAGTGACAAATTGTTCCGCTTTGGTGGTGAAGAGTTTGTGATCTTGTTGCGCTCAACCAGTAAAGATGATGCGCGTATGATCTTTGAGCGTTTCCGTGAAAACGTGGCGCGTTATCCTTTCCCGCAAGTGGGTACTGTCACCATCAGTATTGGCTTTGCGCATATCGACCCTTTCGAACCAGCTGTTGGGATTATTGGTCGCGCCGATCAAGCTTTGTATTTCGCCAAGAGCAATGGTCGTAATCGTGTTTGCCACTACGAAGATCTGGTTCAGTCAGGTGATCTGCACATAGAACAATCGCATGATAGTGTGGAATTCTTCTAACCCATTCATTGAAACTTATTCACTGAAACTGATTCATTGAAACCTATTGATTGAAACGTCTGCAGTCGGGTGCATCGTCTTGCACATGAGATTTGCGCCAGTTTTTTGAATTCCACCACCCACATCCTCACTCATGGAACTACGTCAACTACGCTATTTCGTCGCTATTGTTGATCACGGTTCTTTATCACGTGCAGCACGAGTTTTGCATATCGTTCAACCCGCTTTAACCCAACAGATTCAACAATTAGAAGAAGAATTGGGTGCGAATCTTTTACATCGCTCTGCACAAGGTATGCAGGCGACCGATGCGGGCAAGATTTTTTACGAGCATGCTTTAGCGATCTTGAAACAAGTGGCTGATGCAAAATCTGCAGTGAACCAATCGACCGATAAACCGAGTGGTACAGTGGCACTTGGTATCCCTCAAAGTGCCTCGGGCGCATTGGCATTACCGTTGTTAACCGCGGTGCGTGCGGCATTCCCCGATATCGTGTTTCAATTGACTGAAGAATTAACTGGCAATTTGACCGAACAGCTAGCTTCAGGTCGTTTGAATCTGGCCGTGTTGTTTGACGATGGACAGCTAGGGAAATTCAATACCAAGCCTTTGGTTGAAGAGCAGATGATGTACATCACGCGTGCCGATTCGCAATATGCATGCAAGCGTAAATCCATCACGCTCGATAAAGTTCTTCAAGCACCTTTAATACTACCGAGCATTCAGCACGGTGTCCGGCCGCGCATAGAACAAGTGGTACGCGAACAAGGCAAACAGATTGTGAATGTGATCGATATTACGTCGATTGCGATTTTAAAGTCTGCAATTTTGGCGGATATGGGAGCGACGATCTTACCTGTATCGCCGTTGCTGGCAGAAATTGAACGTGGTGATATGCGAGCGAGCGTGATCAGCGATGTTGCACTATCCCGCACGGTGACTTTATGTTCTTCTAAAAATATCCCACTCACCAATGCTGCGCAAGCAGTAGAAAAATTGGTACTCGATGTTAGCCGTGACTTATGCCTGAGTGGCAAATGGCTGGGCGCGAAGAGTTTGATCTGATGACCGGTCTGACACAACAACGCATCGGTCGCCTCAGTATGATAGGCGGTGCAATATTGTTCTGGGCGTTGATGGTCGCAGTCGCGGTGCAGGATTACTGGCGTGATGGCGGGCAGAATGTGTGGGAGCCTATATTTTGGGAAAGCTCTTCGGCACTCGTGGGTAGTTTTCTGTTTTATTTGCAGTTGCCGGTCTTGACCGAGCGAAAGCTACTACAAACGCCGCGGCGTTGGTTCTTGCGCCAGATTGCTTACTTGCCCTTGGTCTGCATCGGCTTTATTGTTCTGACTTTTTCACTGCGCCATGCTGTGTATTTTCTCTTTGGGCGCACTTATTCGCACGATCCCTGGCCAGAAGTTTTTGTGTATGAATCGATTAAGTTGTCGATCTTTCTTGGCCTGTTTTACGTGGTCATTTTCGGCGTGCAATCGTATATATTTTTGCTAGAAGAAAAAAATAACGCAGAGCGCGCTACCAAATTATTGCAAGCCGCACATATACAAAGATTGAGTCAGCAAATACAACCGCACTTTTTATTCAATGCCTTAAATGCGATCTCTTCGCTCATGTATACCGATGTGGATGCCGCCGATAAAGCACTCAGTCGGCTCGCGGCCTTACTACGTCATACCCTAGACTTAGGTGAGGAGACAGAAACCAGCCTGGAGCGTGAACTAGAACTCTTGCATGCTTATGCTGATTTAATGTTGATACGATTTGACGAGCGGGCGCTCATAAGTTGGCAAATCGCACCCCAAACTTTGCGCTGTAAAGTACCTACCATGTGCTTACAAGTGCTATTGGAGAACACCTTTAAACATACAGTGGAAAAACGCTCGGGCATGACGCAAATCGTCGTGCGAGCGAATGTGCTGGCCGACCAATTACAATTGATTGTGGAAGATGATGCCGGGCATTTGTGTAGTAACTCAGGCAGTAATTTAGATAGCAAACCTGCGGGCATAGGTTTGAATAATTTACGCCAGCGTTTGGCGGTGATGTATGGTGAACGTGCGAGCTTTGAAATTGAGCCGCAGCACCTTGCTGGGGTTCGTAGTGAAATTTGCTTGCCATTGCGGAGCGAAGGATAAACATGGCTGAGCAACTGCGCGTTTTAATTGTGGATGATGAGCGACCAGCACGCGATAAGCTGCGGCGTTTGCTTAGTGCGCAATCGGCAGTGAGTTTTATCGCAGAAGTACGCGATGGCGTTGCTGCCTTGCAGACCTTGGCACAAGAAAAATTTGATATCGTTTTTTTAGATATTCAAATGCCAGAGCTTGATGGCTTAAGCGTTGCGCAACAAATTCCTGAACCCGCACCGCAACTCATCTTTGTGACAGCTTACGACCAATTTGCGTTGCAGGCCTTCGATGCGAATGCGCTGGATTATTTGCTAAAACCATTTGATGAAGAGCGATTTTTGCGCGCATTCAATAAAGCCAGAAATGCAATAGCGGCGCAACGTGTGCAATCGGCGGTGCCAATTAAAGCCGCACCACTGATTATTCAAGAACGTGGCAATATGCAGGTAGTTCAGGTGGAAGATATCCACTGGGTCGAAGCGGCTGACAATTATGTCTTGCTACACACCGCACATACCACTCACATGCTGCGCCAAACTTTGTCGGTGAGTGCGCAAAGATTAGGTGCTGCATTTTCACGCTGCCATCGTAGCTATCTGGTCAGGCGTGATCAAATTTTACGTTTTGACGCAAATGGAAAAGGCGACGGCGAATTTTATTTGCAGAGTGGTGCGGTAATCCCTTGTAGCCGTCAATACCGCGAAGAAATTTTGCAACGTCTGCAACAGCAGAGCTGATTTTGACGGGTCCATTTCATATATGGATAGTTTTTGCGAATGAAAAATCAAGTGACAATACAAAAAATCTCTATTGCGATGGTGATCAAGGTTTTTGTGATTATTTTTGCTATCATTTTTCACGATACCCCTATTTCTATTCCGTATTTTTCAAATCCAATAACTCTCACTACACTGTGAACACAGCAGATTTCAAAGGAAGTCGAGAAAGCGCTGCAGCGAATGGGTGTGGTCTCCATCCCAGAATTTCGAAAGCTTTCTTTGATGTCTCCGATTCAGATTTGCCTGATGCTAAGTTGAAACTAAGTGGAAACTAAGTCGAAGTTTTAAAACCTGATTTTCAAGCGCCTATCATTTGAATAGTGGTGCGGATAATTAGGTTTTAAGAAACTTTCGCGAGAAAAACGCCAGAATTGCCGGGCTTTTTCTTGGGTATCAGGCCTGAATTGAATTAAAATGGCTGCTATCTCAGCCGATGCAACTTGAATTTTTGGCGATTACCTTCCCATAAGTTCAGAACAGACTTGTGTCTTACCGGACGCAGCCCAAGTTCTTTGCACACAAAAATCACAAATTTTTTGGAGCTCTACCATGTCATCCGACACAGCAATGAAATCTGCTGGTCTGGTGGAAGCGTCTTCGCTTTCGTCCGCCTCAGCTATAGCATCAACTTCAGCAACATCCTCCGACATCAATGCAACTACTGCATTTGTACACGAATTAGCGCCAGTCACTCTAGACGATAAATACACCTCGAACACCGGCACGATTTTCTTATCAGGCATTCAGGCATTAGTGCGCTTGCCGATGATACAAAGACAGCGTGATCTCGCCGCTGGCTTGAATACGGCTGGTTTCATTTCAGGCTATCGAGGTTCGCCGCTCGGAGGTTTGGATGAAACTTTGTGGAAAACCAAAAAACTCTTAGAACAACATCACGTTAAGTTCGTCCCCGGCGTGAATGAAGACCTCGCCGCCACCGCTGTGTGGGGCACACAAACTGTGGATCTGATAGGTCCCGCAAAATACGATGGCGTGTTTGGCTTGTGGTATGGCAAAGGCCCGGGCGTTGATCGTAGCGCCGACGTCTTCAAGCACATGAACCACGCAGGCACATCAAAACACGGCGGTGTGATTTTGGTGGCGGGCGATGATCACGGCGCTTATTCTTCAACGCTGCCACATCAGTCCGATCATATTTTTTCTGCTTGCATGATCCCGATGTTGTATCCAGCCAATGTGCAGGAATATCTGGATTTGGGTTTGCATGCTTGGGCGATGTCGCGCTTCTCGGGTTGCGCTGTGGGTTTCAAAGCATTGGCGGATACTGTTGAATCGACTTCCTCAGTGGATGCCGATCCTTTCCGTTTAAAGATCACAATCCCAGAAGAATTTGTGATGCCAGAAGGTGGTTTGAATACGCGTCTCTCGCTTGATACATTGGGTATACAAGCACGTAAGCAAGAAGCCTTGATGCAGGATTACAAAATTTACGCAGCATTGGCTTATGCCCGCGCGAATAAACTCAATCACGTCACGATAGATAGTCCGCACGCCAAACTCGGTATCGTCGCTTCCGGTAAATCTTATCTCGATGTTTTAGAAGCATTTGAAAATCTCGGTATTGATGAACAAATGGCGGCTGACATCGGCATCCGTTTGTATAAAGTATCGATGCCATGGCCACTCGAACCCGATGGTGTGCGTGAATTTGCGCAAGGTCTGGATGAGATTTTGGTGGTCGAAGAAAAACGTCAAATGGTCGAGTACCAACTCAAAGAACAACTCTACAACTGGCGCGATGATGTGCGTCCACGCGTGATTGGTAAGTTTGACGAAAAAGGCGAATGGGTGGCGCCGCGCGGTGAATGGTTGCTGACCTCGAAAGCGGATTTCTCCGTATCGCAAATCGCTCGCGTAATTTCAGCACGTATTGCGCGCTTCCATACCAGTGATTTAATTAAAGCTCGTCTGGCTTTCCTCGAAGCCAAAGACGAAGTGCTGAACAAACAAGTCAATACGCCAGCGCGTCCCGCTTACTATTGTTCAGGTTGCCCGCACAATACTTCCACCAAAGTACCCGAAGGTAGTTTGGCTTTAGCAGGTATCGGTTGCCACGTGATGGCGACCGCGATCTATCCTGAGTTTAATAAGTTGACGACCCACATGGGCGGCGAAGGCGCACCGTGGATAGGTCAAGCAGCGTTCTCGACCTTGCCGCACGTTTTCCAAAATCTGGGTGATGGCACGTACTTCCATTCCGGCTATTTGGCGATACGCGCCGCGGTTGCTGCGAAGGTCAATATCACTTACAAAATTTTGTATAACGATGCAGTTGCGATGACAGGTGGTCAGCCCGTCGATGGCACGATTAGCGTACAAATGATGGCGCAGCAAATGGCAGCCGAAGGCGTGAAGCGTATCGCTTTGGTGACCGAAGATCTCACGCGTTATACAGATCGCAGTGGCTTACCCGCCATCATCAGTTTGCACGATCGCAAAGACATGGATGCAGTACAACGTGAGTTGCGTGAAATCGAAGGCGCGAGTGTTTTGATTTACGATCAAACCTGCGCCGCTGAAAAACGTCGTCGTCGTAAAAAAGGTCAATTCCCTGACCCGAATCAACGCATGTTTATCAACGAAGCAGTGTGCGAAGGTTGCGGTGATTGTGGTGTGCAATCGAACTGTACTTCTGTCATGCCGGTGGAAACCGAATTCGGTCGCAAGCGCGCGATTGATCAGTCTTCCTGCAACAAAGATTACTCTTGCGTTAAAGGTTTCTGTCCTAGCTTCGTCACGGTAGAAGGCGGCAAGTTAGTGAAGTCGAAGACGGGTGTAGCGAAGACCGATGATTTCGGTGATTTGCCTCTACCAGTATTGCCAAGCTGCGATACTTCTTACAACATCTTGTTGAACGGTATTGGTGGCACAGGTGTGATCACAGTTGGTGCTTTGCTCGGCATGGCTGCGCATCTCGAAGGCAAGGTAGCTTCAGTGCTCGATATGACCGGCATGTCACAGAAAAATGGTTCAGTGACTTCGCATATTCGCATCGTAGAAAAAGTCAGCAAACTCCGTGCGCAACGCATTCCTACAGGTGAAGCTGATTTGATTTTGGGTTGCGATATTTTGACCGCAGGCCAACATGATGCCATCTCTAAGATGCGTGCAGGTCGCACCCGTGCGGTGATCAATACGCACGAACAGCCAACTGGCCCATTCGCTAAAAATCCTGATTGGCAATTCCCTTTAGAATCAACTGAGCGTCTGATCTCTGATTCAGTTGGTGGCAATGTCGATTTCGTCAATGCGACCAAACTCGCGACCGCCTTGATGGGCGATTCAATTGCCACCAATTTATTCATCTTAGGTTTTGCCTTCCAAAAAGGCGCGATACCTTTGTCCGAAGCCGCTTTGTTACGTGCGATTGAATTAAACGGTGTGGCAATCGACGCGAATAAGAAAGCCTTCCTGTGGGGCCGCAGAGCAGCAGTCGATCTGGCACGTGTAGAAAAAATCGCGATCCCGGGTCAACCGGTTGTGATTCAAATGCCGCAAAGTTTAGACAGCATCATCAAACGTCGCGTTGCTTTCTTAACCGAGTACCAAGACGCCGCTTACGCCGCTCAATATCAAGACCTAGTAAGCAAAGTACGCACAGTCGAAGAAAAAATCGGCGGCAATAAATTAGCGACAGCGGTAGCAAAATATGCCTACAAATTGATGGCATACAAAGACGAATACGAAGTCGCGCGTTTGTACACGAATGGTGAATTCACAGAAAAACTCAAACAACAATTTGAAGGCGATTTCTCAGTCAAATTCAATTTAGCGCCGCCGCTATTTGCTAAGAAAGATGGTCAAGGCCATTTGATCAAAGCGCAGTATGGTTCCTGGATGTGGCAAGCCTTTAAATTGCTGGCAAAATTCAAGGGCTTACGCGGCACCAAACTTGACGTATTTGGCTACACCGAAGAACGCAAACAAGAGCGCGCTTTGATCATTGATTATCGCGACACGGTCTTGGCTTTGCTGACCAAGTTGAACGCAGACAATCTCGATCAAATCGTCGCGATAGCGAGCTTGCCAGAAAAAATCCGTGGCTTTGGTCATGTGAAAGAAAAGGCAATGCAGGCTTATCATGTTGAGAAAACGGCTTTGATGAGTGCGCCTGGGAAGCAACACGCGGCTTGAAATTGAGTGCGTAGGGTGCGCCATGCGCACCGTTGTCTGATTATTCAACGAAAAACGGTGCGCACGGCGCACCCTACGAAATTGCCAAAACCAACACAAAACCACAATTAATAAGTGACGCGAACGTAAACGTAAATCGAAACGTCATATAATCGAAAAAACACCCAAACCATGCCACAAGCATCTAAGGAAAGAAAATGACTGATCTGTCAATTACTGAAAAACTCACCGAATACAAACCCGCCAATAAAGTTCGTTTCGTGACTGCAGCTTCCCTGTTCGATGGCCACGATGCCTCGATCAATATTATGCGCCGCATCTTGATGGCAAATGGCGCGGAAGTGATCCACTTGGGTCACAACCGTTCGGTAGAAGAAATCGTCACGGCAGCCCTGCAAGAAGACGCGCAAGGCATCGCGATTTCTAGCTATCAAGGTGGTCACGTAGAGTATTTCAAATACATGATTGACTTGCTCAAGCAACGTGGTGGTGAGCATATCAAGGTATTTGGCGGCGGCGGCGGTGTGATCGTGCCAGAAGAAATCGCGGATTTGCATGCCTATGGCGTGACGCGTATTTTTAGCCCAGAAGACGGTCAGCGCATGGGTCTGGTCGGCATGATTTTGGCGATGATCAAAGCTTGTGATATTGATCTCTCTTCGTTTGCGCCGACGACGCTGGATGTCTTGCAGCAAGGTGATTTGGCCGACAAACATCGTCCATTGGCGCAACTGATTACCGCTTTAGAAAACGATAGAGTCGATGCAGGTTTGCGCGCCAGTATTATTGAATCTGCGAAAACCATCAAGACGCCAGCCTTTGGTATCACAGGTACCGGCGGTGCAGGTAAATCTTCCTTAACTGACGAATTGATACGCCGCGTTCGTCTCGATCAAGATGATGAACTCAATATCGCCTTGATCTCGATTGATCCATCGCGTCGTAAGTCTGGCGGTGCTTTGCTCGGTGACCGTATCCGTATGAACGCGATCAATCCGTGGAAAGGCAAAGTCAAAGTTTTCATGCGCTCTTTAGCGACACGGGAAGCAGGCTCAGAAATTTCGCAAGCTTTGCCTGACGTGATCGCCGCGTGCAAAGTCGCAGGTTTTGATTTGGTGATTGTTGAGACTTCAGGCATAGGCCAAGGCGATGCAGCAATCGTGCCGCACGTCGATTTGTCGATGTACGTGATGACGCCAGAATTTGGTGCCGCGTCACAGTTAGAAAAAATTGACATGCTCGATTTTGCTGACTTCGTTGCCATCAATAAATTTGATCGTAAAGGCGCACAAGACGCGCAACGCGATGTGGCAAAACAATATCAACGCAACCGCGAATTGTGGACTAAAAAGCCGGACGAAATGCCAGTCTATGGCACCCAAGCTTCACGTTTCAACGATGATGGCGTGACGGCTTTGTATCAAGGTATTTTGCCTGAATTGGTGGCACGTGGTCTCAAAGCGAAGCCAAGCAAACTCGCAGTGGTGACTACCAAAACCTCGAGTGCGCAAAATGTGATCGTGCCACCTGCACGCAGCCGCTATCTGGCAGAAATTGCCGACAGCGTGCGCGCCTATCACAAGCACACGCACAAGCAAGTTGGTATTGCACGCGAACGTCAGCAATTGCAAGCGACTAAGCAGATGTTGTTAGACTCCTCCCCCTTCAAGGGGGGGGCAGGGAGGGGGATGGGTTTAAGTGTCAGCTCGACGCAAACCCATCCCCACCCTAACCCTCCCCAAGGTGGTGAATATTCGGGGGAGGGAACTTTCATCGCGCTAGAGCAGTTGATCGTAGACCGCGACAACAAGCTAGACGCAGAATCCAAAAAACTCGTCGCCATGTGGCCAGATATGCAAAAAGCCTACGCTGGTGATGAGTACGTCGTCAAAATCCGCGATAAAGAAATCCGTACCCGCCTCACACAAAAATCTTTATCCGGCACCACGATACGCAAAGTTGCCTTGCCACGTTTTGAAGACCACGGCGAAATCTTGCGCTGGTTGATGTTAGAAAACGTCCCAGGCTCTTTCCCATTCACGGCAGGCGTGTTTGCATTCAAACGTGAAGGCGAAGACCCAACCCGTATGTTCGCCGGTGAAGGTGATCCTTACCGTACCAATCGTCGTTTCAAACTCGTATCGCAAGGCATGGACGCTAAGCGTCTCTCAACTGCATTCGATTCCGTGACTTTATACGGCGCAGACCCAGCTATCCGTCCTGATATCTACGGCAAGATTGGTAACTCTGGTGTATCGGTTGCGACTTTGGAAGACATGAAAGTCTTGTACGATGGTTTCGATTTATGTGATCCAGCGACATCGGTTTCCATGACGATCAACGGCCCGGCACCAACGATTTTGGCCTTCTTCATGAATACTGCGATTGATCAGCAAATGGATAAATTCCGCGCAGACAATAAACGCGAGCCAACTGCAGATGAGGCGGCAAAAATCCGCGCATGGGTATTGATGAATGTACGTGGTACCGTACAAGCCGATATTTTGAAAGAAGATCAAGGTCAAAATACGTGCATCTTCTCGACCGAATTTTCACTCAAAGTGATGGGCGATATTCAAGAATATTTCGTGCATCACCAAGTGCGTAATTTCTACTCCGTGTCGATCTCCGGTTACCACATCGCTGAAGCCGGTGCGAATCCGATTTCGCAACTCGCATTCACCTTGTCAAACGGTTTCACTTTCGTCGAAGCCTACCTCGCACGTGGTATGCACATCGACGATTTCGCCGCTAACTTGTCCTTCTTCTTCAGCAACGGCATGGACCCAGAATACACAGTTTTAGGTCGCGTTGCCCGCCGTATTTGGGCGGTATCGATGCGCGACAAGTACGGCGCAAACGATCGTAGCCAAAAACTGAAATACCATATTCAAACTTCAGGCCGCAGCTTGCACGCACAAGAAATCGACTTCAACGATATTCGCACCACACTGCAAGCGTTGATTGCAATCTATGATAATTGCAACAGCTTGCACACCAATGCCTACGACGAAGCGATCACCACGCCGACTGACGAATCGGTTCGTCGTGCTTTGGCGATTCAATTGATCATCAACCGCGAATGGGGTCTCGCGAAAAACGAAAATCCTATCCAAGGCAGCTTCATCATTGAAGAACTCACTGACTTGGTAGAAGAAGCCGTGATGCAAGAATTCGAACGCATAGCAGAACGCGGCGGCGTTTTAGGTGCAATGGAAACCGGCTACCAACGCGGCAAGATCCAAGAAGAATCCATGCACTACGAACACCTGAAACACGACGGCACTCTGCCTATCATCGGCGTCAACACCTTCCGCAATCCTAAAGGCGGAGAAGCACCACAGAAGATAGAACTCGCCCGTTCTACAGACGAAGAAAAACAATCGCAACTCACGCGCTTGGCAGACTTCCATCAACGTCATGCGGATGTCGCACCACAGGCGCTGGCAGCTCTGCAGCAAGCGGCGATTAATAATGAAAACGTGTTTGCGAAATTGATGGATGCAGCGCGGGTTTGTTCTTTGGGGCAAATTACTACGGCCTTGTTTGAGGTTGGGGGGCAGTATCGTCGCAACATGTAAATGGCACGCCGTTAAATCCAATTGGCGGGCACATAGCTTCGTTGCTTATCCTCGCAATACTTCAGTATTGCTGCGGGAAGCGCCTAGCTCTGTATCCCGCTAATTGAATTTTCCGGCATGTCATGACGCTAGTTGGCAAACGCAATATCGACATATTGCTCCGTCGTGCACAACCCGCCTTACGCTGTGCCTCGTCATTTGTGTCTTGATTGCTTCGTGATACGCTTCGGGTTTTGAATCAATTATCTATTCACCTGCGCCTATTATGAGATCTCGTCGGGTAATCACAACCTTTTTCTTCTTGCTCCTTTCTCTAGCCTACACTGGCAGCAGTACTGCGCAAAATCGCTTGCGTGACGCCGGAGCTGGTTGTACCTGGAAAGCATACGAGTTTCGAGATTTGGGCGTGAGAATTAACTACAAGAGCTGTGATCCTTCGCAAGACCAATGGGAGTTGCGACAGAAAGATGATTGGATAATGCAACATCGTTTAGGCGATGATGTGATATTCGGTAGTCACTATCTGATTAAAGTTTTTACGAAGCCTGAGAATCAATCAATAGAAGACGCGATTCGTGAGCAAGTGATTGCTAAACTCGAATTCGAAGGAAGGCAGCGCTATAGATCGGTACGACGCGCCCAGGTATCGGCCCGTAAGTTTTGTGAGCCTGTCGATTTTGGTCTTCGTCACCGAATCAGAGCGAAGTTCTTGAGCGACGACAAAGCTGGAGGGAAGGTGTTGTTGGAGTTGATCCCGAGGCCGAGCTCTTATCGACGAAGAATTGAGAGAGGCCTACAACAATTTCCACGAGATTTTGGTTGTGGTTCCTACGGAGCAGGACAAGGTACTCGCTATTTTGAATATCATCCAAAGGAATCGAAAAATCGCTTCATTTTCGTCGAATTTGGTTGGGATGATGATGCTTTATTTGAGGAAAATTCGATAGAACTATTCGAGCCAGCAAGATAGGGTGGGTGCAACCCGCGCCGCAAATCACCTTAACGATTTATCGTTCAAATATTTTCTCTCGCATCAAATTACAATCGCGGTATTTTGAAAATTCTGGCAGCGCGGGTTGCAGCCGTTTTACAATTACGAATCAAACACATTTTCGACTAAACATGATCCGACTATTTCTCTGCTTATGCATCACGCTGTGTTGCGTCTCAAACGTTGAGGCAACGGATTTGTTAAAACCAAACAGCATTTATTGCTCAGAAATCTACCAAAAAGATGTCGTCGATATTGCAGACGCGAAAACCGACGACCAAGTCAAGCGCGCAGTAGGTGGCGCGATCTTTGCTGGTGCATGCACAGGTGCTTCACACGATTACTTTGTTATTTCTAAAGTCGAAAGCAAGAAAACACCTTTAGGCAATTTCTATGATTGCTTCGTGATTTCTTCTCTTTCTGATACTGAACGATTTTGCTCACCGTTTGATCGGGTCACTAGCGTCAAGCAGGAGAAAGCACAACGTACGGGCGACTTTGAAATTGTGATTCAAAGTCAAGCTGGCGTAAAGGCGAAGTGCATTGAGGGGGGATTGATTATGATTTCGAAGTCAAATCAGTGGAAGAGAATTCCTATGATTTTTCCTATTGATTTGATGTCAGATGAAGTCAATATTTCTAAAGACTTGAATTATGAGCTTCGCAACGGCTGTCGTGGCGTAGACTATACTGACTAACTCATTCATGAGGGCGGGTGCAACCCGCGCTGTAAATCGACCTCGACGATTTATAGTCCAAATATTTTCTTTTGTTTCAAATTATCATCACGGCATTTTGAAAATTCTGGCGGCGTGGTTGCATCTGCCTTACGATTTACCAATTGCATGCCTATCACTTTTTGTGTGTGTTTAGCTCAAGGTTTCTAGCGCATGATAAATTCCGAAAATCCAATAAATGGGTAAAGCGCAACGTATCGCGCCTTACTTTGCGGCCTCTAGTTTATTGAATGAGCAAATTCACCGTTGTGGAATCGTCGGCGAACTTTGAAAAACCTCCCAATATGTCTAAATGACGTACTTCAAGTAGCATAGGGTGAGTACCGGGAGGCAATGTTACTGCGCGTTTCATGTCACCACAGGATAATGTTCTCAATGTGCTGTTATTTTCTGCGATATAAGAATCACACAGAATCTCATATGTGGTCACGCCACATGCACTACTAGATGTCATGCACGGGCTAGGATAAGCCAACAAAGAATACTGGTCTGAGTTGGCAGGGTTCTTCAGGTTCACCGTGATGACATCGAATACGCTTGTGATATCCACCTTAACTTTTATTGAGAATGGCGTAGGCGTATTGACATTCGGTTTTGGTATAGGGTTCGGCGTAATATTAACGGAAAGAATTTTTGATTCATTGAGAATTTCACCAAGTTTATCGTTGAAATTTCCACCACAGGCAGAGAGCATTAAAAATGTTGTGAGTGATATTAGTGTGTATCGCGAGAAATTTTTGGTGATGTACATAAAGACGATTGACTCAATTAAGTGCGTGAACAAGGGCGTGCATTATAAGGTGGATTTCACGCGAAGTGCCAATAAGCCTATAGACCTTAATCATGCAGAGCAGAAACATCTTGTGCTACAAAGCACTTCAGCGATTTATCGTTCAAATATTTTTCTTATACCAAATTTTTATAGCAGCATTTTGAAAATTCTAGCGACGCGGGTTGGGCCAGTCATACGATTTTTATCGTGATTTTTACTTAGACTTATATATCGACATTAGCCGTAATTAGGTATTCAATTCTGTAGTTATCAAAATAAATTGGTGTATTAGATAATTTCTCATACAATGCCCAAACGCACTTGGAAGAAACGTCTCATGGATAAGGTGCAAACACCGTTATTTCGGTCGTAATTTCTTAATCTACTTGAATCTACTCATGAAAATTATAGCCCCACTTTTTTTAGCAGGTCTTGCATTATTACCTGTTCATGTCAGCGCGCAGTCGTCTGGATTTAGTCTTAAGAAGATCATTAAAGATAGTGTCAAAGAAGGGCAGCAGAGTGCGTCTAAGCCAGAACAAACTGCGGGAACACAGTCTGCCACATCAACAGGCACATCGACCACCGCTGGCAGCATAGGGTCTACTCCAATAGGGTCTACTCCTGTCAAAGAAGGCGTTGTGCAATTGGATGGGATGCCTATCCCAGGTTCGCCGGGTTTGCTGCTGGATTCGAATTCTTTTGTTAAGTTTGCTGGGTCTATTCGCAAGCCAGAAATTGGTGGTATCAGCTTAGGAATGAATGTGAATGATGCTTTACCGCTCATCAAAAAGCTCAATCCAGCTTATCGCGTAGAAACTCTGAAGATTATGGTGAATAATTATCGCGGGGTGACTGCGAAAGCTGGCCCTGCGAACACGATACCGACGGATCAGTTTACGGTGTATTTTAACGAGGCAGGCAACATTTGGCTGGTTAATCGCCATATCGAACTGCCGAAAGATCAACCGCTTTTATTGGAAACTTTCAAAAAAGCCTTATTTGAAAAATACGATGCACCGAATACGCTTATCTCTGAACGTAATCGTGCCAATTACCCGCATTTTGCTTGGTCTTATGGAATGAATGGTCAGCAATATGCATCGCATAATTTGGATTCCAAATCGGGACCTTGTGGTTCGCTGCCGTACACAATGCATGTACCGATTACGGATTCTGTGACCATCCCAAATAATTTTCGTAACACCTGTGCGTTAGCGCTGACGGTCAGTGCTTACATGCAATCGAATACAGACTTGATTCAAAGCTACACCATGCTGATGTATTCCCCTGCACTGATTCGTGATGTGAACACGATGAACTCGCTGCAGGCCGAATACCTGAAGCAAAAACGTGAAGCCGAAGAAAAAGCGCGGGCGAATAAGCCGCAGTTTTAATTGCATCAAAGAGGCGGCTTGAGTTTGCAGAGAGCAAAAACATTGCCGCCAACTCTGAACTTGCAAGTCTCATCGCATCTCGGGTTTGATCGGGTATCACGATGCGGGTTCCAGCTGATGTGGTCAGCAGCAGGATAATTCAAGGCGCATCAAAGGCATCAAGCCTCTCTTACCCAATCCATTACCCAATTTGTTTGCCAGGTCTCACCGCCATCATTAGAACTGGCTTGTTGCCAGCGGCAAGTGGTGGCTGTAATGTTATCCCACACGCCCCGCACTTGAGTGCTTTGCTCACCCTCTTGGCTTTCTTCAATAAACACGCCACGCCCCTCATGGAAGCAACCTTCTACACCCGGGGTCATGAGTATGCCTCTTTTGGCATTCATCCAAAAATCCGACCAGACTTGTTTTTCCTGATTTAATATACGTAAGCCCATACCGCTAAAATCGCGCGCTGGAATCCGTAGTTCTTCTATGCTAACGGTGCCGTTTAAGATAGACCAGCAACTGGCTTCTCCCTCGAAACTATCCCAGACTTCTGGCTGACTAGATTTGAGTTGACGATGTTGAATTTTCCAATGTCCCGAGAGAAAATCAAAGTCGCCTGCTTGTGCGTTTCGGTCAACTTTGATTGAAGAACCGTTATGGTGTTTTGTGGTTGGTTTCATGTTTATCTTACTTTCTATTATTATCGATGAGTATGCGCGCTGATGAATCTGTGACATAGTTTTGAGTGCTCTATGATAGTGTGGTGGATGTCAGACCACCATGTGAATTTGAAAGTGTTCGCGACCGTGAACAGGCACAATTGAAGTTTATTTGCGAGGTTTACTTTGAAATTAGAAATCGATAGTTATGACAGAAAGATTCTGTCATTGTTGCAGGCGGATGCGCGTTTGAGTTATTCAGAAATTGGTCGTCGGATTCATCTGACTTCGCCGGCGGTGGCGGAACGGGTGCGTCGTTTGGAAGAAGCACAAGTGATACAGGGATTTGCGGCACAGGTCAATTTACGTGCCCTAGGCTATAGTTTTGAGGCCTTGATCAATATTACCTTAGATTCGCATGATGATTTAGACAAATGGGCAAGCCAGCATCTGGAAGTGCTTGCCGTGTACGCGACGACAGGTGAACAATGTGCGCTTATTCGTGTCGCGGTAGCTGCTCCGGAACATTTGCAAAGCCTTATTCAATCGCTGGGAAAAATTGGTAGAACGCAGACAGCGATTGTGTTGTCAACGCAGTTTGAGGGAAGAGGGTATTTACCCGCTGATCAGATTAAATGGTAAGGCGGAAAATTATTCTGAATTATTCTGAATTATTCTGAAAAACGGCGAGTCAGGATACTCACCGTTTTCATCACAAATAAGGTCTAGTTTTTTACACTACTTGTCGCCACAGGCTCAATTGTTTTACCAGCATTCGCCAAATTTTGGCTAACCAAATTAGCCAACAATACATTCACCAAAGAACCAGATCCTTCCGCGCCATTGCCACCGGCGATGATGTGCGGTACCAAAGGAATCTTCGCTTCTGCCAATGCTCTGCCAACTTCGATCAAGGCGTAATTGCTTTGTCCGACCGCCGTGGTTTTGCGTTGTATGACTTCGGCTTCCGCAGTACCGACTGCCAGGGTATTTTCAGCCTTGGCTTTGCCGACTACGCTAAACACTTGCGCATCCGCTTCGGCGTTGACGATTTTGGAACGCGCATCGCCTTCTGCATTTAAGACGCGGGCATTCTTATCACCTTCGGCTTTTTTCACCATCGCGCTCGCAGCGAATTGTGAGATTTCAACTTCACGTTCAGCCGCCACCACTTTAGATTGGGTGTCAGCAATCGCTTGAGCTTGCGCCAATTCTTTGCGTGCGACTTGTGCCAATTGCTGTGTTTTGAACGTGACTTGTTCTTGCTCGGCGATCTTCCTATCGGTCAGCGTTTTCATCAAAGCATCAGGTGGAGATATGTCACCGATCAGGGTGTCGACCGCCATCACATTGTATTCAAGCAGCGCTTCAGCAATGCGATTTTTAGCATCAGATTGACGTTGTGCGCGGCCTTTTAGAAAGTCGATCACATCCGAGCCTTGTGCCGTGTTGCGGAAGTAATTGCCGATAGTGGGTTCCAATACTTGCGTGACCAGACTCGCGACATTACCGAAGCGCGCGATGACTTTCGGTGCATCGGTGCGGGGGATGTGAATAATCTGTGATACATCCAAGTTAAACGTAAAACCGTCAGAGCTACGCACCGTAATTGTCGACAGATTTTTGTCGAGGTTGTGTGCTTCGGTTTTGCCAGTCGCCCAGTTCAACACCACGTTCGCAGTTGGTACGCATTCGACTTTATGGGTGTAAGGATTGATAGGATATTTGCCCGGATCTAGCGGTTCTACCCACACACCTTTTTGACCTTTTCTGACCAGATTGCCGTGTTTAAAACTATCACCGGTCACATCTTCACCTTCGCCGCCGACATAGGCGATGACGACACCCGCATTCGCGATGGGTACTTTGGTCATTTCGACGATTTCTACGGTCGCGAACATAGGATTGATAAAGTAACGACCAGCAAGGATGACTTGTTCTTGCAAGCCTTTATAGCCACCCGCATCGATGAAAGCTTGTCCGTGTTGGAACATATTGTGATTCGCGATTTCTTTACCGGCAATTTCACCGGTATTCAGTGGTGCGCCTTCTTTGGTGGTGACCACGCCGACCATATTGTCTGGAATGTCGATGACATTCACAGCTTTCACGCTAAACAAACGCGGATTGATACGATACTGACCATTCGGTACGACCGAGATTTGCGGTCCGCGTTCACCGCCGCCTCTTAAGAAAGCTTGTGCATCTTGGAACATATTTGATTCGACATGACGAGCTAATACGCGACCATTTGGAATCGGGAATCCACCATGCGCTTCGACGATACCGATCTGGTTTTTTTCGATAGAGGTGACGGGTTCTTTGGTCACACGAAAGAGTAAAGTATTGACGCGGTATGAGCCTTCAGGCATGACCAAACCTTGCGGGCCACGCTGACCGCCACCGGTCAAGAAGGCGCGCGCATCTTGATACATATCGCAATCGACATGCTGGCCGATGATGTCACCATCATTCAATGGGCTACCGTCACGGGATTCAACGACGCCGATAAAATTTTCAGGAATGATCGTCAATTCTGCGTTCACGACCGTGTATTGCCACGGCCATAAAGCGTAATGCACGCCAGACGCCAGCGTATCGACCTGATCACCCGCTTCGCCGCTTAAGGCGACGATTTTGCCCGGTGGCAGATCTTTATGCTCGCCCCATAAAACAAACTTCTTGGTCACCAGACCTATCATATTGTCGGGGATGATAATGACCCCAAAAAACCAAAGCACTCTGCGCCAGGCGATGACGAGTAAAACCAAAACCAAAATCCATGAGTACGACCAAGGCAATGCACTCACATTTTCTAAACCGTTCATTATTTACCCCTTTAATCTTCATTTGGATGTTAACGAGTCCACAGACTTCGCGACTTCAAGATAATTATTTTTAGCTTGTTCGGTTGCTAGTTTTTGTGGTTCGTTGAAGCAGTATAGTAATTGAAATATTTTCAACAATGGCAAATTTTCGAATTTTTAACCAGCCGGTTTTACTTGAATAATGTGAAGAAGCTTGCTGCTGTTTTCTTGGAGTATCTTTTGAGGAATTGCAGGAGGTGTGTGAACGTCTATGAATACATCATCAACGGACACTGTAAAAGATTTTGAAATCATCAAGGACTTAAGCGTCGTCGAAACCATCCGGTCAAAGACATCCTGTCCCGCGTCGCGGGTAGGACTTCGTGCAGCATCTCCGCCGAGAGAAACACCACCATACGGCAAGCTATCGGTGCAATGTCTAGTGTTGGCAGTTGATGAGGATGCAGGCGAAGTGCACCTCCTTGCTCTATGCACCAATTTTCATTGAGATAGATCACAACTGAAATCACGCGTGCATCATCGTTGTGAAAACGATCCAGATGCTTGCTGTAAGACGCTCCCGGAGAATAGAAAGAAAAATGCGTTTCGTAGTTATCTAAGCCCAGATACAGACTTTGGTTCAGGTAGACGCGCAGTTGTTCCATCATCACTAGATAGGCGTCGCACACGAGCGATTGACCGGCTTCCAGCCAAGCGATCTGGTCACTGCGTAGTTGCGTATGCAGACCTACCTGCTGATGACCTCCAACGCGTGCCACGCTTAGCATGTTTGCTGTGTGTAGGGTGCGGCATTCCGATGCCAGGATCGCACTCAGTTCGTGCGTTAAAAATAGGTTGTGCTGAGACCAGCCATGCTGGATCAAGTTATCGCATAGTGTTGGAAAACTGGCCTCCGTTATGAATGGAGCAGAAGTTGGAATAGCAGTTGGAATAGCAGTTGGAATAGCAGTTGGAACAGCAGGGGGAATCGAGTACGGAATGGCGTGCCTCTTGTAGGGGTAAATAATCGTGCATGTGCATCGTATAGACCCAAGAAAGAGGGAAGTTGGTATTTCGTTTTTCTACAACTTTCAGTACATTGTTCGTTTGATCTTTGCTTTAATTTTTGCAGCTAATTCCATGCACACTTATTCTCCTAAGAGTGCCAAAGTGTGATTCCATTGCTCGACCCACGGGGTTAAAAAATCATGCTCTGTGAACACGCGTTTCAGGCGCGACATAGGGACGCGATAGCCATCATTTAATCCTAAAGCCAGCGTGACGGGATGCCATAGCCATTTGCTTTTCGCCCCCTTCGCACTACGTTTTATGCGCGCCCCTTCATCACCAAAAATTGCTTCGCCGCTCATCAAGGCCTTTTCTAAATTAAATTTAACTAAGCCACTAAAAGCGAATAAGACTTGCGCTTGCGTGATGCCGTCTTGAGATTCTGTTACTTCCGTTTTTTGCACTTTGACCGATAAGGTATCTTTCTTCGTTTGCGTTATTTGCGTTATTTTCGCTACTAGGCGATTTAAATCTTTACGCAGAAATCGTAGATCAGCCAATGGAGCGCGGATACCCGGCGGTGGCAACTGGATCGCAATTTTATCGGCATCTTTCGTCATCGTAATCAGAACGTCTTCGCTACCAGCGGCTAATCTTTGCGTGTCATCTTGAAAAAATATGGGTGCCGCAAAACCGCCATTCGCATCACCGAATAATTCAGGATATTGCGCGTCATAGTCTAACCAGACATAAGGCGTCATCCCATTTTCTATTAAGCGAGATAGGTTCCATGTGCTGCCCGTTTGTGCTTGTAGCCAGACACAGGCTTCTGACAGCGTAGCACGGTAGGCTAATTCTTTGTCGTTCATGGAAATGCTCTTTGCAGACGGGTGATGTGAAACGCTTTGCGAAGAAATCGCAGCGGGATTGCGTGTGGTTGTCACACGGATTATAGGCTAGTGTGCGATGGCTGGTGCATCAATAAACCAAGATCTTGAATAAAAAGAAAAATATTGGAATAATGCTTGCGCTTATCGAGAATAGCAAAGTTAAGAGACGATGCAACGATAGATGAAAAAAACAATTGGAGACATTATGCGTAAATTACTTGTGTTGGCTGGTGTGGGCAGCCTCAGTTTGGGCTTAACTGCTTGTCAAAATGTTGCGGTGAAAGATTCAGATTTGATTCGTCCAGATAATTTGACCGGCTATAAAACCAAAGCCGTATTTGATGCAGAAAAATTGAACAAAGTGTTGCCGCAGGCGCAGCTGAAAGAAGAAGCAATTCTCGTGCAGGCATCAGGTGCAGATGCCACGCAAATAAAAGAGGGGAATGTGACGATCAAGGGCGTGAGTGTTACGCAGCCTGAAGCCAAAGCAACCGTATTATATTTTGGTGGAAATTTGACGCACGTCGATGAAAACGGTCCGCTCCTATCGAATTTGTATGCGGCTTGTCCGGCGAATTTCGCCACCTTTGATTATCGTGGTTATGGACGCAGCAATGGCGCACCAGACGTCCATGTACTGAAGGAAGATGCCTTGCGTATTTATGATCATGTTCGGGCTAAGACGCAAGGAAAACTCGTGGTCTATGGATTCTCATTGGGAAGTTTTATGGCCGGCTATATTGCTGCGAATCGTCCGGTTGATGGTCTGGTGTTAGAAGGGAGTAGCACGAATCCCTACGAATTAATTAATGCGAGAATTCCTTGGTATTACCGGCCTTTTGTCACAGTGACAGTGTCCGATAATTTGAAAACAGTCGATAACCAAGCCGCTGTTTCTGCCTTTATAGGAAAAGCCTTGGTGATCACTGGTGAAAATGACGTCTCAACGCCAGCCGAATTAGGCCGCAAATTGTTTGAGAGCATGCCAAGTCAAGACAAAAATTATTATATGGTACCGAATGGCACGCACAGCGCCTTGAACAAAGATCCGCAAGTGAGGACGATGTACTGTAATTTTATTCAAAAGCTAGGTTGAGTTAAATATGGCTAGAACGCGTACGTAGCGGCCTAGCCATATTGGTCAAAATTGAACGATAAGACGCACGCTGTCTATGCTAAAGCGTTCTGCAAAAATGGTAAAACACGAGACCGGTAAGCCTCCCCCGCATCCCGATACGCAAAGGTGTGATCAACGCCAGCTAACACCATCAACTCCGCGCTTGCTGCATTACTAAACGCCCGTTGCAGGCGTTCGCCGTGACTCGGTGGCGTATAGATGTCGGCATCGCCATAGATTAGTAGCACTGCCGGATTATTCTTCACCAACGTCGCTTGTCGTTCTGGCCTCAGATTGCGTTCCAAACTGGGCCAGACGATTTGTGACATGCGCAGTGCTGCATGAGCGACTGGATAATGCTTCCAAAATTCCGGCAGCGTGGGGAAGGCAGCTTCGAGTACGGCCGCTTGATACGGACTGCCATCGCGTGCCATAGCGCATAGACCCCAGCCTGCGCCGAATGACGCGCCGACTAAACCAACTTTCAATTCAGAGTGGCGCTGCTGTGCCCAGATGCCGGCAGCGAGTATATCGGCCGGATAATCGAAAGACGCAGCTTCACTTTCGCCAAATCCATTAGCATCAAATACCAAAACATTGAAACCTGCTTGTCGGAATAAATCAGCATGTCCGTAGCGCAGCCAGAAGCCTTTCGCCGCTTTGCCCATGGGATGCGCAAGCACCAAAGTCGCTGTCGCTTTGTTAGTTTCTGAATTGAATGCGGCGCCCCATAAACCTTGTAAATGCGCGCCATTAGTGCTCCGAAAACGTACCCGTTCCCAAGTCGTTTGGTCGGTATCGCCAGGCCAGATCCAAGGCACTTCAAAACGTCCGAAGAAAGGTTTGCGCAGCAGGCGGTGTAGTTGGCTCATGGGACTTCCTCGCGATGATGAGGGGAGACGGGTGGCGAATTGCTTGTAGCGATCATTAGCGATCATAACAGCGAAGGCAAGACCGCTTCAAAGTACAAAGACTCTAAAAAGCTGGTGCAGAAAAAATCTCAAACCTCACGTAACAAAAAATCTACGCAGATATAAATTGCATTATGATGTCGTTTGACATTGGAAGAGCCGCTATGGCAGAAGTACTTCTTATCAAGGTCAAATCTAAACGAAAAAATACCAAAGGACATTCATGAAAAAATGGATCTACGCCATCCTGTTTGCCAGCGCAACAGCCACTAGTTTCGCGACACCGACACTTGCTCATGCAGAAGATGCAGCACTAAAAGCCGCGGTCGCAGCACCTACTCGTAATAAAGATAATGTGACCCGTGACCCCGCCAGACATCCCTACGAAACCCTAAGTTTCTTTGGAATTAAGCCAAACATGACGGTCGTAGAATTGGTGCCGGAAGGTGGTTGGTACACAGAAATTCTGGCGCCATACCTGCGTACCAATGGCACTTTGATTGGTGCAGGCGATCCTTTAACAGAAGATCAAGAAGGTTTTTATACCCGCTTGTTTAAGAAATTATTAGATTCAAACCCTGCGGTATACGGCAAGGTAAAGATGGGCGTGTTTCAACCATCGAAGAAAAAATTTGATTTTGCTAAAGACGGCAGTATCGACATGGTGCTGACGTTCCGTAATGTGCACAATTGGGTGAGCAAAGGCGATGAAGATGTGCGCGCTGCATTTAAAGCCGTTTTCGCTAGTTTAAAATCGGGTGGTGTATTTGGTGTGGTCGATCACCGTTTGCCAGCAGGTATGCGTCAAGCGCCGGATGCGCGTGGCGGTTATGTGCATGAATCCTATGTGATTCGTCTGGCGGAAGAAGCGGGTTTTAAATTGGCAGCGAAGTCCGAAGTCAATGCTAATCCTAAAGATCTGGCCGACTATCACAATGGCGTGTGGTCATTACCGCCTTCATTCGCGAATGGAGACCATAATCGCGCACGTTACGCCGCCATCGGTGAAAGCGATCGCATGACTTTGAAGTTTGTGAAGCCTTAAGCTCCAAATAAGTTCCGAATAAGTTCCGAATAAGTTCCGAATAAGCTCTGAACTTTGAACTTCGAGCTATCAGTTTGAAACTGTTCAACACGGTTCTGTAGCAAAGTACAGAACCGTGTTACTAGCCAATTCCCCTGCAGTGAAGCTCAGTTCTTTAAGTCGTGCTGGCGGTCAATTTGGCACCACTCACTGTTGCATACGCGTTCACCAATAGATAGTAGGTGCCTGCAACAGGATTAGTAAAAGTGATGACTTCCGCATTGGTTTGTCCATCCGATTTTTTGGTGTAGTCGCTGATGGTTGGTGCACTGTTTAATTTCGCATACAGATCACCATCGCCGGTACCGCCTGATAACTTAAAGCTCAGTGAACTCTTGGCCGTCGGCAGAGTGATAGCAAACAGCTTGCTGGCATTGGTCGCGAGTGCAATATTCACGATTTCGCCATTGGCAATGGGCGTCGCAACCGGTGGCGTATCATCTTTAGGGTTGCCGACAGCCGCACGGGTTGCGCCGATTTCTACGTCACCAATGTAATTACTACCGCTTTGCGTGACATTCACCAGATAGCCCGCGCCGCCTTCGTTGAGATAGATGCTATCGGATTCATTCGGTGTGATCGGTGCACCCTGTTGATAGATGGGATTACTGCTAAACACTTGGTTGACGGTAGTGCGGTTAAAGTACAGTTGACAGACAAAGACGCTGGCTAAGCTGGCGCCGCTGGCATTCGGGCTGACACGTGCGGCTGAGCCTTGAATCGCCACATGAATATGAATTGCACGGCCACTGTAACTACCAGGAAATAAGGTGTCAAACTCCACCACGCCATTCGCATCCGTTTTGAGATAGCCGCGACAAAAATCCTGACCTTGTGTGCCAAATGCCGCATAACCTGAATACACGCCTTTTGCATCTGCCGACCAAATGTCGACTACGGCGTTCTTAATCGGCGCGCAGCCGTTTGCGACATCGACCAAGCGGATCCTTAAGGTCAGTAGTGCGCCGGGCTTGAGTGCGGTATTACCACTCGTGTTTGCCCGCAAATCTTTGCGATTGAGCAGGCTGACATTGGGGTAAGGGCCAGCGGTACTTTCTTTATTGATTTTACAGGTAGCAGCCGTGGCGTCTTTACCCATTACCGCGAACAAGGAACTGGCACTGAAAAGTTGTAGGGCTTTACGCCTTTGATTTGATTCTATCGTCATGATTTGTCTCTTTAATGTTTTATATTAGTAATGATGTTTATCAGCGGCAGTGAGTTGAATATGGCGTTTTTCCTATTTGGCGAAACGCATATTGTTGATTCATTGCCAGTGGAATATTCGTAAAGACATGGAGACACCCTCCGCTTTTTTATATCAATACAAGCTAGTGTCTTCATTTCGCTACGAAATCACATCGTAAACAAAATGACTACAAATAAATATAAGTTATACTGAACATGTTTGTTTCATATTTCTTGCAAATCGTGGATAGAAATCATGGCTAGGTATCATGGATAGACTGACGGCGATGCTAGTATTTACCGAGGTAGCACGGAGCGGCAGCTTTAGCCTGAGCGCAAAAAAGCTGGCGATGTCGCGCGCGATGGTGACGCGTCACATCGACGTCTTGGAAAGCTGGTTGGGCGCACGCATCTTGCAAAGGACCACACGTCACGTCAGCATCACACAGGCAGGAGAAGCCTTATTGCAACACAGCCGTCATTTGTTAAGTTTGGTGGAACAAATTGAAGAAGAAAGCGCTAGTCAAAAACATGAACTACGTGGTCAATTAAAACTGACTTGCGGCGTCGCCTTAGGACAAACGCATGTGGCAGCCATTCTCACAAAATTTGTCAGCCAGCATCCGCATTTGAAAATTGATTTGAGCGCGAGTGACGATGTTGTTAACCTGATTGAAGAACGTATTGATATTGCGATTCGTGTCAGTAACACGCCCGATCCTATGTTGGTGGCACGTAGTTTAGCGGTATGTGATTCTGTGCTGGTCGCTTCACCTGGCTACCTGGAACAATTTGGGCTACCGCAACAGCCACAGGATCTACTTGAACATCGTTGTTTGAGTTATGCCAATTTTGGTAAGTGTGTATGGCATTTAACGCGAGCAGAACAGCATGTGGAGATCGCCATTTGCAGTTATCTGAGCTCAAATGAAACCTCTGTGGTTTTGCGCTACGCTTTAGAGGGCGGAGGGATCGCGATGCAGCCAACTTTCTTGGTGAATGAATACCTGAAGCAAGGCAAACTCAGCCTGGTCTTGCCCGACTGGCATCCACCCAGTATGCATATCTATGCTTTGTATCCTTCGCGTCGTCATTTATCTCCGGCGGTGCGCGCCTTGCTTGATTTTCTGGTGCTGCAATTTGCTCAACCTGCTTGGTAATTAGTTGAGTGCATTGTCCAACAGCAATTCTCTCAGGTATCTTTATTAATCTTGATCTTGAAAAAATGAAACGCATTAAATGCAAACGGCATTAAAATGCTGTGAGATCCTTGACTCGGATTTTGTCTAAGCTCATTTAGTTGCCTCAATAAGTTACCTCAATAAGTTACCACATTTACTTAAATTTCATTGGATATATATGTTCAAACAAAAACTGGTGCATTCTATATTTGCTGCATTTGTCGCGTTTTCAAGTTATGCGAATTTTGCTCAAGCGCAAACCACGGTCAAAGGTATGGAAACCGTCGGTGTAAAGATTGGTGCGACGCAAGCCGAGATGGAATTGGCACTAAAAAACGAAGGTTATTATTTTTGGCGCAAGAGTACGTTCAAGGCGGAAGCAGGTTTGCCCGAGCGCATCGCTACCGCGCATTACAAAAAAGATGGTAGAAATTTAGAGCCCGATTTTTTGATGGTGGCTTTTAGTCCAGTGACTTCCAAAGTCGTCGCACTTAGTCGTAGTGAACGTTTTAACGTAGAAGTTTTGGTCCCCGACTTAGTAAAAAATATGTCGGCGAAATACGGTACACCGGCTGCCGTGCGTGGTACTACTGAAGCCTCATGGGTAGAAAAACGTGCTGGCAAAGACTCGACACCATTGACACAATGTGAAGCGGCGGCGGGTTTGCAAATCAATTATTCAGCGACCATAGACAATTATGCCAGCTGCAAACGCGCGGTACGACTGGCGATGAGCCCGGGGCCGAAACCACAAATTGTGTGGAGAATGACACTGAATCTGGTGGACTTTGAGACTATGTATGACGAGACTATGCAATTGAAAAATGCGTTGAAAGATAAGGTCGATATCAAGTCGCAATGATTAGGTGCGATTACCAAAATAGAGATATATGTTATTCAAAATTAGTGATTTAGAAAATCAAACTGAACTGCGTTGGAATGATCTCTATCAGAGAGAGGAATACCCTAGCTTTTCTCGCTTACGTATAGGATGCAAGTCAAAAGAGATTCCTTTGATTCTTGAGTTCTGTAAGGAAATAGGCGGAGAATTTGGTGTTTTACATGTTTTGCTTGTATCTCGCTTAGGTAAGGAGTCTGGTCGATATCAGTCTCCTTATCCACTTTCATATGATGAGCTTGAGCTATTCTTATATAAGCACCAGGACTATTTTGAGCAAGACGGTAGGCAGCATCTGTGGGTCTCATCTGTATTGGGTAAAGGCCAGTTTATATTTGACCAGCATAATTTTATTTACGCCTATGGCCCGATTGATTCATTCGCGGCAATACTTAAGAAGAATGGTTTTGTCGAAGGGCAGATTAATATTTCTGCCCCACACTGCCATCACTACCATATCGAATTCGACAATGACGAAGACGCGGTAAATAATGCCTTCGAGTGGTTGTATTCACCTTTGCGAGATGGCGACGACACGTAGCCATTTGAAAATGTATTAGTTCGGAAGCTTGAAAGCATGTGCATATTGGGCTGTGGCAATTGCCTGTCAATTGTTCGGCTCATTTTTTCTTTACTGATCAATTTTAGGTCTTGTGATTCATGAAAATCTTGGAAACGCCGCGCTTGATCCTGCGTCAGATGACGGTCGATGACGCCGCCTTCATGCTTGTCTTGCTTAACGATCCCTTGTGGTTACGCTTTATCGGGGATCGTGGTGTGCGTACGCTGGAGGAGGCGCGCAACTATATTTTGCTGGGGGCGATGGCAAACTATGCGCGACTTGGTTATGGTTTTTATTTGGTGGAGTTGAAAGAAACAGGTATCGCCATTGGCATGTGCGGTTTGGCTAAGCGCGATTATCTTGAGCATGCCGATATCGGTTTCGCCTTTCTGCCCGAGTACGGTGGGCAGGGGTATGCCATAGAAGCAGCGATGGCGACGCTCGATTATGCGCAGCATCAATTGCATCTGCCGAGGGTATTGGCAACGACGCGTCTTGATAATGATCGTTCATCTGCGCTGTTAGAAAAATCTGGTATGTATTTAGAAAAAATAATGATGCATCCTGATGGCAACAGAGAATTGAAATTGTATGCAATCGATTTTGATTAATTGACTGGGTGAAGACCGGATTGATTTCATTCAATGCCTGAGTCCGAAACTTAGCCATCAATTTATTTTCCAAGCTATTCAATAAGTTATTAACTACTCATGCGCACTTTTCTCCTCCATCCTTCTCTTCATGGCGCATTGAGTTTCGCAGTGTTTCTTGCCGTGGCGGCGATCAGCTCCGACATGAACGCAGGCTTTTGGTGCACTTTTTTTCTTAGCGCGCTGTCTGCTTGGTTTCGGCCTTGCTATTTCCAATTTGTGTTTGGTGCATTACTCGCTTTGCTACTGTCAGGACTGGTGAGTTTTCTCTTGATAGATGGAAGCTCTGCGTTGACGATGTTACCGTTGATTGCGGTCGTATTTGCATCCGCTTGTTTGTGCGGTTTTGTGGGTGTGCGATTCGTGCGTTGGGCTTTTGGACGATTTCTATAAAGTTTGTACGGTTGCCCTGCACGAGAAGTCGGCTCTTTCGATTCGAATAAAAATTTTTGAAACGGGTGCTTAAGTCGTAATTGCTAGGACGCTGCTGACTGCACATTTTTTTGATCGAGAAAATTTTATGCAAACACGTTTACTGTGCCGCTTACCGCAGCTATCTGATTTGGATCTTGTGCATGATCTCTATATTGATCCACGTACCGCTGCACTGAGTCCGCTCGCTGTCCCGACTTCACTCGATGATACGCGAGCGATGTTGCATGAATGGATGGCTCATTGGCAGGCGCATGATTTTGGTCCGTGGATGATTGCATTGCGCGATGCTCCCGAACTGTTGATCGGTTGTGGTGGGGTCAGCATGCGTGACTTTTCCGGCGAATGTTTGCCTAATCTTTGGTATCGCTTTACACCCGCCGCGTGGGGCAATGGCTATGCGACTGAATTTGCCAGTGCCGCCATCACCCATTTTCGAGAGCTACATCGTTTTAAAGATTTACACGCCTTAGTATTGGCGAGAAATGTCGCATCCATCCGCGTGTTGGAAAAACTTGGCTTGCACGCGCATGGCGAGTTGCCGGGTAAAGACGGCGCGGATCCCAGTTTGCGTTATCGCTTGGTACTGTGATGCTTTATTACTTTGACGCGGATTTTTACAGCCTTATCTCATCGATGTCAGCAATTGATTGAGCTGCTCGATTTGCGTGTCATCGATGCCACGGGTCAGATTTTCCGTACCATGATTCAGACTGGCCAGCGCATCTCGCAGTAGCTCGATACCAGTATCCGAAAGCTTGACCAAGCTGACTCTCGCATCGCGGGGATTTTGCTCTTTCTCGATCAAGTGAATTTTCTCCATCGGCAACAACAAGCGCGTGACACCTGACGCGGTAAGGCTGACACAATCTGCTAAATCTACTCTGCGCAAAGTGTAGTTGGGTGCCTGGTATAAGTGATGCATGACTAAGAATTCGGTAAAGCTGATGCCATGTGCGCTGAGTTGGGCGTCGATTTTTCTCAGCATTTGGGCCTGTACGGATGCCAGATTCATAAGAAGTTGCAAAGCTGGGGAAATTGTTGAAGTTGTGTCGTTCACATTGCACCTATAAGTAAAGTTAAGCAGTGTTTGAATGGTGATTGATTTATGCTTGAATTGTCAAGTATGTTCGCTGGCTGATGTGTTGCGATGTGTAGTGCTATTCTTTTTTTACGTTATTTTTGGTGCTGACATTGATGTAGCCAAACTCGCTAGTCTTGCTAGTGTTTGTATTTTGCCGTCAACATTGAGCAGTCAACCATAGTGTGATTTCAAACGTTTATTTAAAGATTCGCATATGTTCGCAGCTGTTGTTCGAAACTTTTTTCCAAATGACTCGCATCTCGCCCCAAACATCAGAATATCTCTGACGATCTCCTTTCTTTTTGAGTTGCTCTATGAAACGACATCTTCCCGTAGCGCTACTTAGCGTTCTCATAGCTGGATTTGGTATATCCAACGCAGCGCAGGCACTTGCTTTCCGTTGTAATACCTATGTGATTGATGTCGGCATGCATAAAGCGGAGATCATACAAAAATGCGGCAATCCCATGACCCGCGATCAGCGCATCGAACGTCGGAGACTTGGTGTCCGTCAAAGTAACTCAAACCTCCAACCCGCACCTGCGACACCACCTCAAGTGACGCGCAACGGTGTTGACTACGAACGTGAAGTTGAGATCCAGATTGAAGAATGGGTCTATAACTTTGGTCCGCAACGCTTCATGCAATTGCTGGTTTTTGAAGATGGACGCTTGAAGTCGATACAAGATTTGAGCTATGGTCAATAGGTTTGACATACCTAAATTTATTCCAACCTAAGTTTCAGCAATAGTGCCTTGCGGATGACATCCGTCGACTATGACTTGAAGCTGTCATTTTTCCCCATTAATCTCTCTACTGCAGCAGCGCTGCACCGCGTTTGGTTGCGACCGACCTTCATCCGAATAGTCTGAATGTTTAGTGTCGGGATTTAATATAACGAGCGATTTGGGCCAAGCCACGTTTACTATTGCGGGCTTTAGGAAAAAATGAACATGCAGCACATTTTTCGTAGAAGTTCTGAGATCGTATCTCGATTGTTAGTTGGCTTTTCTGCACTCGCTTGGGCGAGTTTGGCGCAGGCCGGACGTCCCATGATCGTCGATGACGCAGGAATCGTGGCATACCAATCCTGCCAAATAGAATCTTGGCGTCAAAAAAATTATCGTGGTTTTGAATACTGGGCGGTGCCAGCATGCAATTTTACGGGAAATCTTGAATTAGCATTCGGCGGTGCAGTAGTCTACGACGACATCAGAACCAATAAGCGAGCACAGATACAAGCGAAGACTGTGTTTAAGCCTCTGGACATTAACGGTTGGGGTGCAGGACTTGTGATAGGCAATCAGTTTGACCCTCATCAAACCTTTAATGGGGATCTGTATGCACGGGTGCCTGTCAGTTGGTCATTCAGTGATGACAGAGTACTCGTCCATACTAATGTGGGCTGGGTGAGGACAGCAACATTCAAACAAAATGCCGCGTCTTGGGGCATAGGAACTGAATTGAAATGGACAGAAAAGACTGCATTAAGCGCGGAAGTTTTTGGTCAACAGTATGGTAAATCCGAATTTCAATTTGGTATCCGGCACGCTCTAATCGCGGATCGCCTGCAGCTCAGCGCGAGCTATGGAAATCGCACGGGGCAAGGCCAGAATGCGCGTTTTGTATCTATTGGAATCACGTTGCAGTCGGACTCCATCCTTCCATAATCAGAAAACGATAGAAGCGATAAACATTGATACGTTGATGCTGCTATAACTACTCAGCGAACTAGCGCGAGATCGATGCAGCGGGCATACGCGCATCGATCCCTCAAGGCTCTTCAATGTGCCAAGCTTAAATCTGCACGCGCGTTCCGAGTTCAATTACACAATTATTCGGCAAGTGAAAGAAGTCAACCACGCTGCGTGAGTTGCGTGACATTAAGGCGAACAATAGTTCACGCCAATGTGCCATGCCCGTACCTCTGGTGGGCACCACAATTTCACGGCTAAGAAAATACGAGGTCTCGAATAAATTGATAGGCAGACCATGTTGCTCACAGAGTTCTAAGGCTTTCGGCAAATCGGGTTCGTTTTTAAAACCGTAATTTACTTTGACCTTCCAAAACCCTGGCACCAACTCTTCGACCTGTACTCGCTCTTTGTCTTCTATCCATGGCACGTCATGAAAGATTACCGTCAAAATCAAATTGCGTTCATGCAGCACCTGATTGTGTTTGAGATTATGCATCAACGCTTGTGGCACCGTATCAGGATTGGCAACCGCATAGATGGCCGTACGGGCGGCGCGATGCATATTGTCTGCGGATAAGGCGGTGATGAAAGGTAGCAGTTCAGGATCATCTTGTTGTATGTGCGTAATCAGTAATTCGCGACCACGACGCCAAGTTGCCATGACGGTGAAGATCAGCGCACCTAAAATCAATGGGAACCAACCGCCATCGATGATTTTTAAGGAACAAGAAATCACCAGCAAGGTATCCAAAGCGAGGAATACGCCAGTCGCTACCAATGCCAGCGGCAAAGGATAGCGCCAACCGTGTCTGACCACAAAGAAGGTCAATAAAGTGGTGATCAACATCGTCACTGTGACCGCAATGCCGTAAGCGCCTGCCATCGCGGAGGAACTGCCAAAGCCAAGCACCGTTAACAACACTCCTGCTAATAAAATCCAGTTCACGCTAGGAATATAAATCTGACCGATTTCTTTGACGGAAGTGAAGTGCACTCGCATACGAGGCAAGAGGCCAAGTTGCATCGCTTGTTTGGTCATCGAATATGCACCAGAGATCACGGCTTGTGATGCAATCACGGTCGCCAGGGTGGCTAAGATGACCGCGGGAACCAATAACTGATCAGGGAATAATTGGAAGAAAGGATTGTCGATAGCACTCGCATCATGCATCAGTAGTGCTCCTTGCCCCATATAATTTAAAGCCAGTGCGGGCAAGACTAAACCAGTCCACGCCAGACGTATCGGTTTTTTACCGAAGTGCCCCATGTCTGCATACAGCGCTTCGGCACCGGTAAATGCCAATACCACAGAGCCAACGACGATGAACACATGTGCACCCTGCGCCCACAAAAATGCAATTGCGTGCACAGGATTTAAAGCCAATAGAATCGCTGGTTCTTGCGCAATTTGATGAATGCCAACAATCGCCAATGCGCCGAACCATAGTACGATAATTGGTCCAAATAATTTGCCGACAACCGAAGTGCCATAGCGTTGCATCGCAAATAGTGCTAGCAAAACGCTGGCTGAAATCGGTAACACATAGGGTTTGAATTGCGGTGAGATTACCTCTAAACCTTCCACCGCACTAAGTACTGAAATCGCGGGCGTAATCACGCTATCGCCGTAAAATAAAGCAGCTCCCAACACGCCGATTAAGAGCAAGGCAACTCGACGACCATGGGTGCTACCCGCCGCTTTACTCGCTAATGCGGTTAAGGCCATGATCCCACCTTCACCGCGATTATCTGCACGTAAAATCAGGGTGACATATTTGAGCGTCACAACCGTCATTAAGCCCCAAAATATCACGGATACCACCCCGATAATATGTTGCGCATCCAGCGGCACGCCAGTGTGCGGGCTAAAAATTTCTTTCATTGTATATAGCGGACTGGTGCCGATATCACCATAGACAACCCCGAGAGCACCTAAGGTCAGTGCCGCTACACTTTCGCGTTGGGGGTGATCATTTTCAAATGTTGAACTCATAAAAACCTGACAAAAATTGAACAGGTGCTTATTGTCTTTGGCGTGGTGTTAGGAAGGCATAAGGATCTTAATTGTCATTGGAATTGTCGTCGACAATCGCGAGTCGATAGCTGACCCCGGTTTCTGTCAATAGGTAGTGTGGCTCGGCGGGATGATCTTCTATTTTGGCTCTGAGACCAAGTTCGCGCTTGATGCTTCACCAACGGTAAGCAGTGGCGCAAGCGTGACCGTTGCTTACAATCGGGAGGAAGCGGTCTGGATGCCCTTGCCACCTAATCAGTATATAGATCTAAGCAAAACGGAATTAGAACCAGCAGCTTGCGTTACCAACGACGGTCCGAAATTTGAAGGAACAGATGTTGCGGGGAAAAAGGATATCTATTCGGCACTCGCCAGCTTCGGCGCTAAGTTTGCAGGTGAGGCTGACACAAATGGTATTTTGCAATTCCGCTGCCTGCTTTTAGCCAGACTTATGCACGATTAATCGAAATGCCACCATCAACTAAAAGTGCTGTACCCGTCGTAAATGAGGATGCATCTGACGCCAGATAGAGCGCTGATTTGGCTATTTCATCTGGGTTGGCTAAGCGCTTTAATCCATGTAAATTTTCAATTGCGCTTCGTGCTTCCGGCGTGGCCGTAATACTGGCACCCATTGGTGTGTCGGTGCCACCGGGTAGTAAGGCGTTGACGCGTACGCCACGAGTGCCAAACTCGATTGCCAGTGCTTGAGTAAGGCCGATGAGTCCTGCTTTACTGGCAGCGTAGGCCGCCATACCAGGAAAACCTACCGTGTACCCAACAAAACTTGAAGTGAAAATCAAAGAGCCAGCACCACGGGCAAGCATGGCGGGTAATTGATATTTTGCACCAAGAAATGCGCTGCTCAAATTGGTTTGCAAAGTGAACTCCCAGTCTGCCAGCGTGAGCTCAGGTGTCGCTCCCATGCGACCTAAGATTCCCGCATTATTGAAGGCAATATCGAGACCACCAAATTCGCCTAGCGCCAGATTAACCAGTGCCTCACTGTATTCTTCATCTCTGACATCACCTGCCTGCGCGATTGCTTGTCCACCGCTAGCATGAATTTCTTGAACAAGTTGATTAAGCTTGGTGCTATCTCTGCCTGCCAGTACAAGTTGTGCACCTTGATTGGCAAATAATTTGGCGGTAGCGTAGCCGATACCAGAGCTGGCACCAGTGATCAATGCGATTTTTCCTGTAAGTGTAGTCATGGATTATCCTGTGTTTGTTTAGAAGAGAGGTCACAGGGTAAAGCGCAAGGCTCAAGCTTGTCCGGCTGTTTTCGGACTAGATAGCGGGAATGTTCTATTTAGTTTTAGATGTGAAAATGCGAACCATTTTAGGTGTGTTAGGGAAATTTTATTGTCTAGAGGGGGACTTCTGCGATTTACAGTGATTCAAGCATGCTGCAGCCATTGAAATGCTGCGGTGGGAATGTACTTGATGAAGGTCGGGACTGGTCCTGACCTTCACACAAGTGGAACCTTAGGCTTAGAAAGTATATTTCGCCACTAAATTAATCTGCCTTCCAAGAGGAGAGGCCAAGCGAGAATTAAAGCCTCGTGAATCGCCAAGGGTGGAAATTGAAAATAGCGGATCGGTGTTGAGTAAATTTTTGACCCCCACACTGACGCTCAAATTTTTGTTAATTACCGCCCTAGTTTGCCAATTGAAAATCGTCGCGCGCCCTACATCGCTTTTGTAATCGATGGCAGGGCCATAGGTGCCATTGGGTAATACTTCCAGAACCATTTTGTCTGCGGCTGTATATGAACGATCATGGTAGCCCGCAGTATTTTTCATCGAAAACATATGTGACCAGACGTTAGAAACATAGAGCGTTGCAGTTAGCATGCTACTCCATCTTAGTAGTCCTGATCCACCATTGTCGGCATTGGCGATTTGACCAATTGGAGTTTTTCCAGGGTATTGGTATTCATTGTTCATGGCGTAGGTGCCAGTCCAAGCAAGTTTGAGAGCACCAAAAGCCGTCTTTGTTTTGAATGAATGATCCCAATCTATCCCTTGCATCAGTGAGCTATAGCGATTAGTACTAACTAACTGAGCCGCAATCAAGGTCTTGTTTTCATCTGTGTCAAACCAAGATCTAAATAAGTCTTGGTAATCTTGTGGGCGGGTAAAGACATCAGTTGAGCTCAAGGTCAAGATTTGGTCGCGAATTTTCATTTTGTACCAATCAAAGCCTATCGAAAACATATCGTTAGGTTCGTAGCGAAATCCAGCAGTGAACTGGCGAGCGCGTTCTGCTTTTAAACCATTAGGGCCTGCACTGGAATTTCCCCCATAAAAGACACCGTAAGAAGCATTGCCTGGTTCACAGTATTGGAGTAAGGGGCCTTTAGTTATTGGGCAAGGATACTCCGCTGAAGTGGTGCCACTATAGTCCAGTTTATCTGTTATATCGTAAAGAGACGGTGCAGTAAATGAAGAGCCTATCGATGCTCTTAAGAGTAAATTCGAGATTGGGCGAAAGGCGGTAGAGAGTTTATATGTGATGCCAGAATAAGATTTGCCTACATCAGCAGGAGCGAGGGGATTACCGTCAGGATCGTATACTTTATTCGAGTGAATTTTATCTGCATGATCAAAACGGAAAGCCCCCGATACTTCCCAATCTTTTCTGACGGGCATAAACAATTCGGAGAAGAATGCATAAGTTTTGCGTTTGGCATCGGTTGGAAGTAGTCCCTGGTCTCCACCCAAAATAGTTTCCGTATAATTTGGTTGAATAGTGTTTCGTCCCATTCCTAGTGCTGTAGGAGTGTAGACAAAACTCCTTGTGTAATGTTCACCGCCGACGCTAATCATGGCGGCACCACCGGGCAAATCAAACAGCGGGCGAGAGGCACGTGCATTGAAGATGGAGTTGGTGCCACGATTACGATACCATTCCTCTCGAATTACAGCTGATGACATGGCTGATTTGGAGTCGGCATTAGGAACAGCAAACGGATCGAATTTGCCCTCGTCGATTAGGGCATTGTATTTAGAGCCGTAAAGAAAGCCAGTTTTCCAATTGTTGATGCGTAGACTTTGAGATATTGTGTACGACGCATCATAATCCCAACCCTTTAAATTACCTTGAAAGCCTAAGGCAAGGTGGCGAGCATTAGCCTCAGTTTCAACGCCACGACGGCCAGCATCCATTAAGCGATAGGTATAAGTTGCTCGTGTGACATTCGTCGGATTAATGTTATATTTTTGCAAGTTTGGTAAAACATATTTATTATATAAAGGACTTCCTAGCGTTAGCGTTCTGGAACCCGCTGGCGGCGCATACTCGGGGGTCTGGACGTTTTTGGAAATCCATGCATCGACATAAAAATTCAGATTCTCTGCTAGATCAAAGTTCATTGTTGAGAAGATTTTGTGTTCTTTCTCAGGGCCTTGAAGCTGGACTACGTGTGCGAAGTCAAAACGACATAAATCACCGACTGCCACATGGCCATCGACAGGGCAGCTACCAGTGGAAAGTAGTACTGGGTTAAAGCTGGTGACTTTTTTGTCTTTGGTGGTGATATTTAAATTTGCAGGGGAAGAATTGACGTTGGATTCGACGATGGCATACGGTTTACCATTAACGCTTAATGGATGGATACCAGTGTTACTAAATTTTCTGTCTTTTGCATCTAAAGCGCTAGTGTCGTTGGCGGAAATTCCAAGAATGATATTGTATTTGTCGGTGGCAATGTCACCGAAGCCAAAGGTCGCACTCATGCGTTTGGTCGTTCCTGGCACCCCCTGTGTTGGTCGATTGATATTCGCCTCGATGGTTTTGAAAGTGGCATTTTTCTTGAGAATGAAATTAATCACCCCTCCTACGGCATCTGAACCATAGATGGCCGATGCACCATCAGTAAGAATTTCGACCCTTTCAATTGCACTGAGCGGAATCGCATTTAAATCGCTAGAGTTACCACCGCCGCCAAAAGCTGCCATACGGCGACCGTTGACTAAGGTGAGGGTATAGTTACTCCCTATGCCATGTAAGTTCGCGTTTTGAATACCGTTACCTTGTCCTGAAGCACCAACGCCTGCACTTTTAGTCCAGACGTCTTGCATGATGGGCATGGATTGTAATAATTCCGGCATTGATGTTGCACCACTGCGTTCTATCATTTCGGCAGTAATGGTTTGAATCGGTAGCGCACCTTCGGATGCGATACGTTTGATACTGGAACCGGTGACTTCTACTTTTTGTGTGGGGACATTATCTTGTGCTTGGACGACACCCACTACTGCAATATTACTAAATGTCAGGGTGATTGCTTGAAGCAAAATTTTCTTCTTTAATTTATTCTTTCTAGTCAGCATGGTTTATTCCTTTTGGAAGTTTTCTTTGTTGTGCCCAAGCGTTTCATGACTAAGATTTGCTTTATGCCGCAGAAGTCTCTTAAGTTGTTAGCTTGGTTTTTATACGGATATCGAGCAGTTATAACTTGCAGGTTTTGGTAAAACGGGAAGTTACTTGCAGGCGATAAAAGTACGATTCGATGTAATTATTTTTACAAATACATTGATCGTACTCGCAACATATATTCTTAATATGTTGCATCTGTACCTTTAGAATTTTTATTGACTTGTAACTCATTGTCGATTCAAATATTTTTTGAATATCAGGGAACTTTCTGCTTCCAATTGTAAAAAATATTTTTTTTGATCAAAGTCAGATGACTAAGATAGAGAAATACTTCGCACATAAAGTTAATATTAATGCAATTTAAATTCTAAATGGAAATTTAGCAAATGAAATGATCAAAAGAAAACTTATTTTCCAAATTTTCACTTGATCTTGTGCCTATTTTTATTACTTAAAACGGTGTAGTACTTATCGACGTTTTTTGGTTGGAATATTTCACGGAGCATTAAATGCGTATTCTCATTAACTTTTTATATAGGATAGTTAAGTAAAATTTGTTGTAAGTTTGCACTTGGCGTTATGTGAATTGCCTCAACTGTTGATGTCGCCTGCAACCGCCCCAAATCCCCAGTCCTTAAGCCAAACTACCTTCGTTATTTTTGATCGGGGTAGTGCTTACTTCCCATATGAAAATTTATCGCAGCATTTTGATGTGCGCCTTGAGCCTCGGACTCTTACTCCTACTCTTACTTGCACCCGATATGGCACAAACACTTGCTTTTCGTTGTAACTCTTACGTGATCGATGTCGGCATGCATAAAGTGGAGGTAATGAAAAAGTGCGGTCACCCGACGACGCGCGATCAGCACGTGGAGCGACGTCGAATTGGGGTGCGTCAATCGAATGGCAATCAAGTCTCACCGTCAGTCCCAACACATGGCAATCGCCATTCTGTGGAATACGAGCGCGAGATTGAAATCCAAGTTGAGGAGTGGGCATACTGTCTTGAGATAGTGCTGTGATGAATGGCAATAATTGAGGATCATCTTGTTGGATGTGAGTGATCAGCAGCTCACGGCCACGACGCCAGATTGCCATGATGGTGAAGATGGTGGCACCTAGTACCAAAGGAAATCAACCGCCTTCAATGATTTTGAAGGAACATGACACGACCAATAAAGCATCCAAAGTCATAATCCGCATACAGCGCCTCAGCGCCAGTGAACGCCAGAACCACCGCACCGACGACGATAAAGACAAGTGCGTCCTGTGCCCATAAAAATTCGATTGCATATAATGGATTAAGGGCGGCAAGAATGGCGGGCTGCTGTACGATTTGCAGTATGCCAAACACCGACAGTGTCGCAAACCACAGCACAATCACGGGCCCAAATAATTTATCCACCAATTGTCTTGTGTGTCTTGATTATTGGAAACCTGGCTCGTAAAAACCTGACATAAATTGAACAGGCTACGATTACCTTTGTTTCGGTGTTAGGAAGGCATAAGGATATTAGTCCATGATTGCCAGCCGATAACCAACCCCGGTTTCTGTCAGTAAGTAGCGTGGTTCGGCGGGATGATCTTCTATCTTGGCTCTGAGTTGCGTCATATACAGACGTAGGTAATGCGTGTGCTCAACATATTCTGGCCCCCATACGTCGCTAAGCAATTGGCGGTGTGTGACTAGATAGCCAGCACTGCGTACTAATCGAGCCAGTAGATTAAATTCGGTTGGTGTTAGATGGACGATTTGTCCACGCAAAGTCACAGTATGTTTGGCCAAATCGATATGGAGATCCTGTTGCATATACTCCGTGACAGCGGCGGCCAGACGCGTACCGCGATGGCGTAGGGCGACGCGCATGCGCGCTAAGAGTTCCGGTACGCTGAATGGCTTAGTGAGAAAATCATCCGCACCGGCATCGAGCAGGCGAATTTTTTGTGCTTCTTGATGGCGTGCAGAGATGATCAAAATGGGTAAATTGTGCTGTGCCCGTAACATTCGTACCAACTGTTCGCCATCTCCATCAGGTAGTCCTAAGTCGAGCAAAAGTACGTCTGGCAAAGCATGTTGTAACATGGCGCTCGCTTCACTGATCGAGGTGGCGGTCTGCACTTCGAAGCCTTCTACACTCAGGCTGGCACGTATCAGTGAGCGGATTTCTTTATCGTCTTCGACAATGAGTACACGTATCGTCATGAGATGGTTAACGCAAGTTCTGGATTGAAAGGGGGCAGTTCAGGGATAGGTAACGTGAGTAAAAAACAGCAGCCGCCACCGCTTCTATTTTTGACGATCAATTTGCCATCGTGTGCTTTGGCAATCGCACGGCATACCGCTAAACCTAAACCCACGCTACGTTGATTGGATTGATCGTGGTGCGCTAATCGTGAGTAGGCGACAAAGATACTGTCATGCTCGGCATCAGGAATGCCGGGGCCGCGATCTTTGATTGTAACTTGTAATAATGCTGGGTGCGTTTCGCGTTGGATGGAGACTTCCAGTCCCACCTGCTCATCGCTATATTTCAAGGCATTGTCCACTAAGTTACTGAGTAGCTGAGCAATTAGTACCGGGTCGAGACGGAGTAACGGTAAGTTTTTTGCTACTGTCGCCTGAATACGTACTTCATTGCTGCCTTGCTTGATTCTGGCTAACACAGCACCGACGATTTCTTCTATCGATTCCCAATCACGCCGCAAACTACTTTCGGTATGCGTCAGGCGCACTAGTTGCAGAGTGTTTTCAGTAACGCTGGTCAGATAATTGGCTTCGTCCACAATATTTTGTAGCAAGCGGTCTTGTTGATCTGGAGTGAGTTTTTCGCGCTGGCTTTGTAGCGAACTTGCGGCACCGACCATGACCGCCAGAGGCGTGCGTAAATCATGTGAAATAGCGGAGAGAAAGGTGCTTTGAAGTTGCTGTTTTTGTGCTTCGTTTTGCGCTGTTTGCATATTCACGTTGAGCTGTAATCGCTCGAATGCTTGTGCTAATAAAGAGCAAATCGCCTTTGCGTGTTCCAGTCCATCGCTGTCGTCACGCGGTGCTGCTTGAATTAAGACTGCGCCAATAATTTGACCCGCCTTTCCTATAGGAATGTACCAGTCATCCAGCTCGCCCCAACGCAGGCTCCCCGCACCAAGAATTTGCGCTTCTTTCATGCAGTATCGCAAGCCATCGATCTGTTGTTGTGATACTGCGCCAGGAATTTTACTGTTGAAATCGTCATCTGCTAATACTAACAAGCTTCGATCGTGAAATGCGTTGCCAAATCCTTGTTGGCCAAGCTGACAAATGTCCGCAACACTTTCTGTGACTGCTAATCGTATCGCTAGCTCCTGTAATTGACGGGCGCGTTGTTCATTTAAGTGGGCAAGTACGGTTTCTTGTTTTAGACGAGTGGTTAATTGATTGATGCTCAAAGCCACAATCAACATCGTCCCCAGCGCAATCAAATGCTCAGACTGCTCGACATGAAAAGTCCAGGTGGGTGGTACAAAAAAGAAATTCAGCAGCAAAACCGAAAGGACTGCGCCGACGATGGACTGCAGTCTGTCCAATTGGTAGGCAGCGATAGTCATGACCAATACAAACACCATCGCCTGGCTGGTGAAGCTGACATAAGGGCTAAGAAAAAACGATAGCAGCGTTGCCATTGATAGCAACAAGAGCAGGCCTAGCCATGCCCGCACGCGCAGAAAAATTTGAGTAAAAGTGATCGCCATACGAAAGCCTAACATAGGGCACATTAGAAAAGCGTTAGGAATACTCGCAATTTTTTGCACTTTGTTTGCACCTAGCACCTGTGAATGGAAAATTTCTGGGTAAGACTTCTGTCGTGGCGATGTTGAGTAAGAGATTCTAAGTTTTTAGAGTTCATCATCGATCACTTGACGTGCTGAATGATTTGCCACACAGATGCACCTAGGTAGGCCGCTACATAACGCATCTGTGTGGCAGAATTCAGAGGTACATCTAATGGCATTCATAGCCAGCCAGATTTCCGGAAGCGATAGTAAAGATAGGCACAAACGCTAGTCATCGTGCCGAGCGCTACAGGATAGCCGTATTCCCATTTTAACTCCGGCATATGTTCAAAATTCATACCCCAAATTCCAGCGAAGGCTGTTGCGACTGCGAAGATCGCCGCCCAAGCCGCAAGCCGTTTATTGACTTCACTTTCATCGATATTCACTAGCGACAGGCTCACTTGAATAGCAGTGCTAATGGTGTCACGGATCGACTCTATAGAAGTGTTAATACGATACAAATGATCATGGACATCCCTAAAATATTCTTGCGTGCCGACACAGATCGGTGGCACTCGTCCACCATCAAGCTTGCTGACCGCTTCTAACAGCGGCGCTACCGCATGTTTCAACATCATGACCTTGCGTTTAAGTTGATACAACTGTTCCACATTTAAACGTTGAGAACCTTGCATGAAGATATGTTCTTCTATGGTTTCCAGTTCGGATTCTAAGGCATCAACCACCGGGAAATAGCGATCTACTACGGCATCCATTAAGGCATACAGAACAAAGGCCGAACCTTTCATCAAATGATGCGGCTCACGTTCGCAACGGGCACGCACGCCTAGGAAACCTTGTTGGCAACGATTGCGGGTAGAGAGCACATAATTCTCACCGACAAAGACATCTACTTCACCGACAGATAGCTCACCATCAATGATCTCGACGGTTTGCATCACAGCGAACAGTGAGTCGCCATACTCTTCGATTTTGGGCCGTTGATGGCCTTTCATCGCGTCTTCCACCGCTAATTCGTGTAGACCAAATTCGTCTTGCATCTGCGTGAGTTCTTCGGTTTCTGCATCTTTTAAGGCTACCCAGACAAAACAATCACTGCGCTTGACGTATTCACTGATATCTTCCACCAAAATGTCAGCCAGTTTTTTGCCTTCCTGATAGGCGACACAATTAATTAGCATGGAGCGTTCTTTCGATTCTTGATAGTGGAAGTGTAAATTATTGAATGATCAACAGACTGATTGATTATATGTTTAAAGCGCATGAGTGTGCTGGGAGTACATTTGTTCGCTTGCTCAGGGCAAAGCTAAATATGCTTAATTCACAATTGAATCAAAGAGTCCTTAACTAAGATGTTCAATAATCCTATCTTTGCACAACAAAAAACAGTGATTTTCGACAATTTTTTTGTGGAAATTGCTAGAAACTAGCACTTCACCTTTAGAATCGATGATTGACTATCCTCTTCGCGGTTTTGTAGAAACCTCGATTTTGTTCTGACCACAAACATCAATGACAAAAGCACTACTATCTAATCTGCAATTTAAGATCTTGATGCTGAGTCTGGTCGTGATTTTTGGCGTACTCGATTTTTGGGCAAGTAGCTATTGGCAGCGTAGTGCCGCGCCGCAAGTGGCGGCTGAGTTGGGTGTGACATTCGGTACACCCGATAAGAATTATCGTTTGCCGATAGAGAAACTCAGTGCAGCTTCGCCTTTGCTGCTCGCCGGGGCAAAACCAGGTGATCTTATAGTATTCGATCGCTTGGGAGATCAGTCTCGTCTATTGGTGGTGGATGATCGTGTTGGTGTACGTTGGTTTAAAGTAAGCGCCTCCGATAAAACAGATCCACCAGAGAGTGCAGCCATACACCTGCAACTACAACCTATACCCAAAAATCTGCGTTATGCGGATATTTTGCTAGGCATCACATTAACTCAATTCTCCACCACTTTTATCGCCTTGTTCATCATTTGCATGTTGGTCTGGCGTCATGCGAATAGCGTACCTATGCGCGCTTTAGCATTCGCGGTGCTGGCGATTATTCCCGATACCTTCATCCCCTTCTTGCCGGGTGGTGCGCTACAGGATTTCCTGACCGTCTTTGTCTTTCCGATAGAACTATTTGTCGGCTATGTGTACTTCACTTATTTTTGTTTGATTTTTCCGGAAGACCGCCCGCACTGGCGCTTGTCGTCGGTGCGGTGGTTGTTTTATGTCTATGTCTTGTGTTTTGCCAGCTATACCTTATGTCATATCTTGATTAAGCTCGGCATGTTGCCGTGGGAAGTACGTGAATGGTTGAATTTGCGTTTGTGGAGGCGTGTCCTCGCCATTGTTTCCGTGATTTTTTCTTTAGGTGCTTTGGTTATTTCTTGGCGTGTCAGTAGTGGCATTAACCGCCAGCGTTTGGCTTGGATAGGCTTTTGTATGGGGAATATCTATGCGATTTATCTGTTTCATAATTTGTTTCGCATTATGGATGAAGAGCATGCATTAGCGTATTTTGAGTCTTTTAATTCTTCAATTATTTTTCTTGCTTACGGCGGTTTGGGTTACGCCGTACTGAAAAATCGCCTATTTGATTTCAGCTTTGCGATCAATCGTTTTAGCGTATATGTATTGCTGGCGCTGGGCTTGGTGGCGGCTTTGGCGCTCATGCAATTGGTCATCGCGCCACTACTGCATTTGGACACTCGGTGGAAAACTTTACTGTTCGATGTAGTGTGTGGATCTTTGTTGTTGGCACTGTACAAACCCTGGCGTGGATTTTCTGAACAATTAGTACGCACCTGGTTGTATCCGAAATGGCGGGCACAGCAAGAGGCATTACAAATTGCGCTGGCAAATGCGCCAGAGATGCAAGGTCAAAGTCAGTTAGTCGCACATTATTTGAGCGCTTTCCATGCCTACACCAGTGGTGCGCAAAGCGCCATCTACACGTATCACGAAGCGTATTGCCGAAAAATAGCCGGTGATTTTCTTGCTGCGCCTGACAGAGTGTACGCCTTGGGGGGCGACTTGGCACGTATATTGACATCCCGCTTGCCGCCATCGCTAGTTGATATTGCCGGTGAAAATGCCCTGCTGATTCCATTTACCCATCGAGGACATTTGACTGGAATGTTATTGGTCGGCGGCAAACCAGATTTTAATCAATATCGTCCGGATGAAGTCCGCACCATAGTGCATACCGCATCTCTGCTGGACCAAGATCTGCAAGCCGAAGCACAGCGTTCACATCAACAAATGTTGGCCGATAAAATGGCGGCAGAATTGCATGCGCGGGAAGCAGCGGAATTAGCGAATCAAGCCAAGAGCTCATTTTTGGCGACCATGAGCCATGAGATTCGCACGCCGATGAATGCGATTATCGGCCTCGCCTATTTGTCGCTGCGTACTGATTTGAATGCGAAACAGCGTGACTACTTGAACAAGATCCACGACGCAGGCAATGCTTTGTTGGGCATCATTAACAGCATCTTAGATTTTTCAAAAATCGAAGCAGGCAAGATGGAAGTCGATTTCAGTCCTTTCTCTTTGGATGATGTCGTGAATCACGTGACCACCATCACCGCCCAAAAAGCCCATGAAAAAGGCTTGCTATTGCAAATCGATGTGCCCGCAGACGTGCCGCGTTTCTTAGTCGGTGATGCGATGCGTTTGGGACAGGTCCTGATTAATTTGGTCAACAATGCGATCAAATTTACTGAGCGCGGAGAAGTGCGTTTAAGCGTATCGATGGATGAGCGCGATAGGAGCAATGATGCCACGGGTTTGCTATTGCATTTCGCGGTGGCGGATACAGGCATAGGTATGACCGCTGAACAAATTGATCGCCTGTTTTCGGCATTTACCCAGGCAGATAGTTCGACCAGTCGCAAATTCGGCGGTACCGGATTGGGATTGTCGATTTCGAATCAGTTGGTGAATTTATTAGGTGGGGCGATACAGGTACATAGTCAGTTTGGTCAAGGTTCGCATTTTACATTTTGTCTGCCTTTCGATATTTGCAGCGAAGCGACTTTATTGCAAATGGGCAGTAGCATTTCAAATCTTCAACGCCATTACGAAGACACCTTGGTACTGCTCGTTGAAGACAATGAAATCAATCAACAAATTGCGGTGGAATTATTAGCCACAGTGGGCATACAAGTCGTAGTAGCCAATGGCGGGCACGAAGCATTGGCGCAATTGGACCAGGTGGAAGCAAGCGCCTTTGATTTGATTTTGATGGATTTAGAAATGCCAGGTATGGATGGACATCAGGCGACTCAGGCAATTCGCCGACAAGCGAAATTTAATCCTATCCCTATCATTGCGATGACGGCACACGCGATGGCCGATGTACGCCAACGTTGTATGGATGAAGGTATGCAAGATTTCTTGGCGAAACCAGTACAACCTAATGCCTTGTTTACCACCTTGTCGCGCTGGCTAGGACATAAGGCTAGCAGCACGAAAGCCGATGAGTATGCACTAGCGGTCGAACACCCCTTGGCACTGGAAGAGACACGCCAGACCTACGCAAATCATGCGGATATGCTTGCGAATATTGAGTTTCATCGATTTAAACATATCGATAGCCACCAAGGTTTGAGCTTGATGATGGGGAAGCGCGATCTGTATCTCAAAGTCTTGAGTCGTTTTGCTGAAAGTCAGGCGCACACTGGCAGACACTTGCAAGATGCACTGGCGGTGGCGAACGATGCGCAAGCTTTGATCCTGACGCATACCCTTAAGGGACTAGCAGGCAGCATAGGCGCGAAGCAACTCCATGCCGACGCTTCGCAATTAGAACTTGCCTTGCAGTTAGCGCAGCAAGATCCTAGTTTGCGTAACGGTTGCAAGCCAATTTGCGTGAAGTTGGTGGTGTCGCTGAATCAAGTTTTGGCAGAGCTAAAACAACATTTGCCACAAACTTTAATCAGCGTAGATGCCGATGCGAAATCGACACAAATCAGTGAAGACGAAGTTCAACTCAGAGTGCAGCATTTGATGGACTTATTGAGCAATTCCAGTGGCGATTGTCCGCAATATTTCGAAGAGCAACGCCCTATCTTTTTGCAGAGTTTGGATGCGCAGATGCTTGCGCAAGTGGATCAGCATATCCAGCAATATGATTACGATGAAGCACTCATGGCATTGCGCGTGGCATTAGCTATGTCAACAGGTACGGCACTGCCAGCGGCATGAGGAATTTAGTGGACGCTATAGGATGCCAACAGGGAACCCACAGGAAGCTCGCAGGTTATCACTTTGCCTGATAGGGTAATTGTTGATTAGTATTTCCTAAAGCAGGCACTGGCGATTACACTGTTCGCTATTTCTCCACCGTCATTTTTTTACCTTCCGCAAAATCATGTATGCATCCACCAGTAATTTCAGCGCTCGCAGTCAGGCGATAGAGCCGTTTCACGTAATGGCATTGCTGGCACGTGCGAATGAATTACAAGCCGCAGGTCATGATGTCATTCATCTTGAAATTGGCGAACCCGATTTTGTCACCGCAGCACCAATTATCGCGGCGGGACAAGCGGCGCTGGCTGCTGGCCATACCCGCTATACCGCGGCGCGTGGACTGCCGCAGTTAAGAGAAGCGATCAGTGACTTTTATCGACAACGTTACGGCTTGAGCATTGCACCACAGCGTATCATGATTACGCCGGGTGGTTCTGGAGCCTTATTGTTGACCACCAGTTTATTGGTCGACCCCGGTAAGCAATGGCTAATGGCAGATCCGGGTTACCCCTGCAATCGTCACTTCTTACGATTGATAGAAGCGTCCGCAAAATTAGTGCCCGTCGGACCCGAAGTCCGTTATCAATTGACCCCAGAACTGATTGCCGAATATTGGCAGGAGAACACTGTGGGTGCTTTATTAGCGTCACCTGCAAATCCGACTGGCACCTTACTTAGCCGTCACGAGCTGGCGGTGGTAGCGCAGGCAATCCATCAAAAAGGCGGGCACTTGGTCGTCGATGAGATCTACCACGGCTTAACGTATGGCGTGGACGCGGCCAGTGTGTTGGAAGTCGATAATGACGCTTATGTGCTGAATAGTTTTTCAAAATACTTTGGCATGACGGGCTGGCGATTAGGCTGGTTAGTCGCACCAGAAGCGGCGATTCCAGAGTTGGAAAAGCTGGCGCAAAATCTTTACATCAGCGCTTCGAGCATGGCGCAATATGCGGCACTCGCTTGTTTCGAGCCTGCGACTATCGCTATCTTCGAGGAGCGCCGACAAGCTTTTGCCGAACGGCGTGATTTCCTATTGCCAGCCTTGCGCAATTTAGGTTTTAAGATCGCAGTTGAGTCGCAAGGCGCGTTTTATTTGTATGCCGACATGAGCGAGTTTGGCGGTGATGCCTATACTTTCTGCCAGCACTTTTTAGAAACTGAGCACGTCGCTTTCACGCCCGGTTTAGATTTCGGCCAATATCAGGCGCAACAACATGTGCGCTTTGCCTACACACAAAATTTGTCTCGGTTGCAGCAAGCGGTCGACAGGATTGCGCATGGTTTACAGAGTTGGCGGATGAAGCAGGCCTGAGTTTTTGTGATTCACCTGTCAGTTGCATGGATAAATTGTAGTAGAAAATATTCTTGTATTGATATGTGAATTGGCTCTTGAAACTATTAGATACAGATTGCCGTATTTTTCGATGGGCAATGGCAACAAAAAGCTTGTCAAGAAATTTGTAAGTCCGCAATTTTTGCTAGAATTGATCTGCTTATTTTCGATGCTAAATTGATTGTCTCGAACGAAGAATCGGATAATCGGACTAATCGGGCTAATAGAAACACGCGATGACTATCCTAAAATCTTTGTTGGCGATGTTGTTGCCTTTGTTGGTTTTTTTGCCAATGGAGGATTTATCTGCCCAAGGAAAAATATTACTTGCTGATGCCAGACCGAGGCCACCAGAAATAGTAGCAGATGACAGAACAGGTCTTATCACCGGCCCGATTGTTGTGATCTTAAACGAGGCCGCGGCCAGCCTAGGTTATCAAGTGCAATGGCGAATCGCACCTTTCCCGCGCACCTTGGAAGACATGAAAAACGGTATTACAGATCTTGTGCCTGGTGTCTTTAAGAGCGATGAGCGCGCAATGTTTATGGAGTTTTTGGGGCCTATCGGCGTTGAAAGTCATCCGGTTCTTTTTTTGACGCGGGCGGGGCAGGAGCAGCAGATCAAGGCTTATGATGATTTAAAGAAAATGAAAATTGGTGTGAAACGAGGCACCTTATATTTCCCACAGTTTGATCTTGATAAAACGATGCACAGAGTCGGCGCACATGATGACCATAATATGGTCAAAATGTTGATCGCAGGCCGTTTTGATGTGATGATCGTGAACGACAAAGAAGCGGCTCTAGCGGCATTAACGCCAGCTGAAAATGCGCGTGTTGCCTGGAGCGAATATCAGGCCTCACGGTCACTTGCTCGCTACTATGGAATGTCGAAATTCTCCCGGCATAAACTCTTGGCGCCGGCTTTGTCGAATAGTCTGCGCGACATGGTCAAGCGAGGTCGGGTCGCAGAGATTTATCGCGATTTTGGTTTGTCATTCAAAAACTATCAATAGTATTTTCTGTGCCTTGTTCGGCGCTTAGCTTTGTGCTTAGCTTAGTACTTAGTTACGTGCTCAAGCACCGAATTTTCATTGTCAATCTTGGCAATAAAAATCATGCCCTACCGCAAGCTTTGCATATTGAGAGTTGTGTGACTATTCTGTCAGTATGACAGGAGCCTTTGGTATGGGCATTAGTGGCATTTCCTCCGCGTCGACCTTCTCAATTACCGCAATTGGCGGGGGCGCGACAATCGATGCAAACAACCGCCGACAGTTGTTGGCTTCCGCACAACTTGACACTGGCGCAGTGCAAAACGTCTCTCAAGAAAGTAAAGAGACGAGTTCGAGTGTTTCAGATGCCGCTACGAGCGAGTCGGCTTCTACCACAAAAAAATCCACTCAACTGAGCGCGGCAGAAGCGGCGCAAGTAGCGAAGTTGCAAGCACGGGATCGTCAGGTACGTTTGCATGAAATGGCACATTTGGCAGCGAGTGGCGGCCTAGCAACTTCAGGTGCCAGTTTTACTTACCAAAAAGGACCAGATGGTGTGGACTACGCCGTTGGTGGTGAAGTTAGTATTGATACTTCACCAGGACGCACGCCAGAAGATACCATTGCACGCGCGCGACAAATTCAAGCGGCGGCTTTAGCGCCAGCAGATCCATCTGGACAGGACCGCGCTGTTGCCGCAATGGCACAGCAAATGGAAATTGAGGCCAATGGGCAATTGATGTTAGAGGCGAGCGCTAAACTTGTCGACAAATCGGTCGACAAATCGATGACGGCTGAAGATGCACCAAGATCACCAAGCGCAGAGAAGGCATCGAAAGTAGAAAACGCAGCAACAAACTCTGACGACATCAACAAGCTTCAAAGAAGCATCGATCAAGTTCAACAGGCCTATAGCACGAATAGCATTGCGCCGACCATTAACGTCTATGCCTAAATTGCAGACTGCGAGTTTATCTATCAGTCAGTGCCGCTGTGTGTGCTTGGCCGTCTCGTAGTAAGCCATGATTGTGCTTGCGATGCGGTTGGGCATTTTGCTGAATGGAGAATGTTGTTCAGAAAAGTTAAATTTCACCATAGCCCTTCCCACTAAGGCGAGAGTTCTGTGGTGTTCAAGTCTAATTACCGAGCAACGACGCGATGTTCGCGCGTATCTGTGCCATGTCACTACGATTCACTGTTGAATTATGATCTGTAGAGCTAACAATATCGATCTCAGCTCAGCTATCAGCTCAGCTATAAGATTCCTTTTTGCATCCTCATAGACTTTCTTACTTCCAAAGTTTTGCATTAAAATCTTGCTATGAAATTGGGGAGGGTGATTTTCATCTTCGCTTGATTGCCACTGATCTTGACTAAAATATAGGTCAACAGACCCTAGCTAATTTTCTACATGATATGGAGTTGCTCATGCGTTTTTTTTCTACACTACAGCGTTGCGCTTGCCTCTTGTTATTACTGGTGTGGATGCCCGTTCATGCCGAATTTATTCAGAGTACGATCACGGTCGGAGAAGGTGTGAATACTTTGTATGGCAGTGTGCTGATTCCAGGACATAAAACCAAGCCACCAGTGGTCTTGATTATTGCCGGTTCAGGACCAACCGACCGCGATGGTAATAGTCCAGCATTACCCGGAAAAAACAATAGCTTGCAAATGTTAGCGGAAGAATTAGCGATCGCTGGTTTCGCTTCTGTGCGCTACGACAAACGCGGCGTTGGCGAAAGTTTTGCCGCCGGTGGTGCGGAAGAAAATCTGCGTTTTCAAACCTATGTCGGCGATGTGCAAGCTTGGATTAAGCAATTGAGTAGCGACCCCCGCTTCGGTGGCGTCGCAGTGATCGGGCATAGCGAAGGCTCTACTTTGGGTCTGCTTGCGGTCTTGGATAGCCCAGTGCTGGCCTATGTGTCGATTGCTGGTCCAGCCCAATCTGCAGCAAAAATTTTGCGTGCACAATTGGCGAGTAAACTTCCAGCTGATTTGGCAAAAATCAATGAAAGTATTTTAAGCAGCATGGAAAAATCCGAATTTGTGAAAGACGTTCCAGCGCCCTTATTAGCCCTGTATCGTCCTAGTGTGCAAAATTATTTGATGTCATGGTTCCAGGTTGTGCCAGCCGATGCAATCAAAAAATTGGCGATGCCAGTGGCGATTTTTCAAGGCGATACCGATATTCAAGTCGGTGTTAGTCAAGCCGTGTTATTGGCGCAGGCGCAGCCTAAAGCAGAACTGCATGTTGTCAAAGGCATGAATCACATTATGAAGTCAGTACCTGCCGACAACGCTCAGCAAGTTGCATCTTACAGTGATCCAAATTTGGTACTAGATGCCGATTTTTTGAAGAAATTAGTGGCGTTTCTAAAGAAGGCTTGTGCTACAAAAAACGCCTGAAATAGTGGATGTTCATTGCTCACTATGCAAATAAAAAAATAGCGCATCGAATTGAATGCGCTATTTTTTTACGTCAGGCTTTGCTGGCTTTGTTGCCAAGCCAGCCTAAACCATCCTGAACCGTCCTGAACCGTCCTGAACTTAGTGTGGCAGCATCCGTTTTAAGGTATTGTCTTTCACGATGTAATGGTGATAGAGACCCGCCAACGCATGGAGACCTATCAAGAAATAGCCGACTTTGCCAAAGGTGACATGTAAGTCCTCTATCGTGTCCGCGAGTTCTTTGTTTGGAGCAATCAGTGGCGGGAGCTCTAAGCCAAAGAACGGAATTATTTGTGCTTCTCCGCTGAGTATCATCCAGCCTCCTATTGGCATCCCCAGCATTAAACAATAGAGCGCGATGTGCATGATTTTTGCAATGCGTTCTTGCCATGCCGGTGGAGTCGGAATAATCGCCGGCGTTGTCTGACGCAAGCGAACGATCAGGCGCAATAGGGCAAACGCGAATACCGATAAGCCCAACATGAAATGCCACATTTTCATGGCTTTACGCGGATCACTACCTTTCGGAAAAATCTCACGCAATTCTATGCATGCGTACACTGCGATCAATAGCATCAACATAAACCAATGCAAGCCGATGCTCAGTTTGTGGTAGCGTTCATCACTGACGGTGGGGAGAGCTTTTGGGATGGACATGAGATTTCCTAGGTGGGTAATCGACCTTACTATCATAGGCGATTCTTAGGCGATGTCTGTTTATTTCTGTAAAAGAATCAGTGTGGAAGTGTCGTATTCTGCGCAATTTTGAAAACAAAGCGCTCGTATTTGAGCCAGATCAATTCGTCGTTGGTCGTAATCATCTGGAGTCGGTATCGATGTCCATTTACATTGACGTCGTGCAGGGCGCACTCAGGCGCAAGCAGTTGTGTTCATTTGCACCAGCTGCAATGGTTTGATCAATGAGGAAAAAGAAGATGTGGAAAAAAATATCGACTTGGTATCAAGACTGGAACGAAGAAATGCTCAACGTCTTATTGCATCCTGAAGAAGCCCAGAAAATTTCAATCCCGTGGCGCCGCCACTTCGCGCTTCGATTGACAAAATTGACCTCGATTGAACGCACACAATTGCACCAGTTTTCTGTCAAATATCAGGGCATGGCATTCTGGATGGCAGTGCTGAAATTGAGCGCGGTATTTTCTATGATCGGCGCGCTGCTACACTTTTTTAGACCTAAGCTGGACTGGTGGATTTTGGTCGCTGTTGCTAATCTGATCGGTTGGGCGGTAGCGGTTTCTCTGATTGGTATTTGGTTTAACTATAGGCGCTTGTCGTTCCGGCCTGTGCGCTTCCTGTCGAATGCATTTTTGGGTGTATCGTTGGGTTTGCTAGGCGGTACTGTTTTGGGTGCCATGCTACGTGGCAAAGATATTTGGACCAGTATCGTTCAGGACGTACCCCGCGTGTTAATGGTCGCTGGAATAATGGGGTGTATCTATGCACTGTTGGTGGGTATTGTTGCTGTATGGCGCAATAAGAATTACGAAGCCATCACCGCACAATTAGAACTTGAAGCAGAGCGCGAGAAAAATGCGCGGCAAACCAGTGAGTCGCAATTACGATTATTACGGGCGCAAATTGAGCCACATTTCTTATTTAATACTTTGGGCGCCGTACAACAATTAGCAGAAAACGGAGCACCGCGAGCGGCAGAACTTACGGCGAATCTGATTGTATTTCTGCGTGCCAGTATGAGTGAAATGCGCAGTGAGAAAATCACCTTGGCGGAGGAGTTCCATTTGATCCAAGCGTATTTGGAAGTCATGAAAGTCAGAATGGGCGCACGTCTGGATTTTCATTTGGATTTGTCGACGGATTTGAAGGCCATTAGCATACCCAGCATGATGCTATTAACTTTAGCCGAGAACGCGATTAAGCATGGCATAGAGCCTGCCTTGCGCGGTGGTCGTATCGATATCCGTGCGGAAAAGTGCGGTACCGATTTATTGATTACCGTCCAAGATAGTGGCGTAGGATTAAGTGATACGCCAAATCCCGGCATAGGCTTGCAAAATGTGCGGGATCGTCTGCGTTTGCAATACGGCGCACATGCAGCGCTGTCCATCTTTGAAGCTGAACAGGGTGGTGTGATTGCTGAGGTGAGTATTCCCAGATGTTAGTTTGTGGTTTGCGTAGCCTTAGATTGTGGCAAACAAGCCGGCAATACATAAGGGCAGTCGAGAGAGTGCTGGAATGCATAATCGAATGAAAGATCGAATGAAAAATCGAACGAAAATCCAAAGAAAAAACAAGAAAGAAGATAAGCAATGAAAACAAGAGTGTTGATTGCCGAAGACGAACCTTTAATGCGTGAGCGATTAATCACGCAATTGGCAAAATTGTGGCCGAAGGCTGAGATCGTGATGGTGGCAGAAAATGGTAATGATGCCTGGGACGGATTTTTAGAACATGAACCAGCGCTAGTTTTTTTGGACATTCGTATGCCGGGACTATCTGGCATCGAAGTTGCACAAAAAATCGGACAATCCGCACACATCGTTTTCATTACGGCCTACGACCAATATGCGATTGATGCCTTTGATGCTGGCGCTATCGATTATTTATTAAAACCCGTACAAGAAGAGCGTTTGCAAAAGGCCATACACCGAGTGCAGGAAAAGATGCAGACAAGGATGCAAGCAGAATCAAGCGAACCCAGACAACATGAAGTTGCGGCCATCGAAGTCGAGACCATACTGCGCGGTTTGCAAGCCTCCATGGCAGGCGGTGTGCCTGGCACGAAGTCACCCAAAATGAAATGGATTAAGGCTAGCGTGGGTAAGCAAATTAAATTAATAGACGTTGATGAAGTTTTGTTTTTTCAATCAGATACCAAGTACACGCGTGTAGTTCTGGCCGACTACGAAGCTTTGCTCAGAACACCCTTAAAGGATTTGTTGGGCAGTCTTGATGGCGATCAATTCTGGCAAATTCATCGTTCCACCGTGGTCAACGCCAGGGCTATCTCAGCGGCAGAGCGAGTCGATGCGGAAAGAATGCAGGTATTTTTGAAGGGACATCCTGAAAAATTACTGGTCAGTCGTAATTTCACCTATTTATTTCGCGAATGAGGGAAGTGGTATGGCAATGGCGCGATGAGCGTATATTGTCTTTACCACCATTAATTAACAATTTTATTGATTTTTATGTACGTAAAATTAACTAAATAATATGCATTATTTAGTTGAGCGTTTGTTTTTTACAACTGCATAAAATATTTTTTAAAGTGTATTAAATTTAGTATTTCCCTATGAAACCCCATGATTTCCTCCTATATTTAGAATAGCTTGATCTAAAATTTTGCATCGTACAAATAGATACTTATTGGTACACTTTTCATACAAATTCAGAACCCAAGAAAAATATCGATGAATTGGGTCAAGTCGAACGTTCAGGGAGATACCGGTAGCCAAAAGCTACGGGCGCTGAAATCAAGGATTGGTATTTGAGATCGGTGTGAAACCAGCAGACATGTTTTGCTAATTTCGATAACTTCTGTCTGTTCATAATTATTTACAAATTTGGGGATACTTAATTATGGCAAAGCAGCACAACATCGCAGTACGTCCAGCATTAATCGCAGTTTTGATCGCCGGTGCATTTAGCGCACAAGCGGCTGATCGTGAAGTGTTAACTGGTTCCAGCAAAGTCAGCAGCTCAATTCTGGGCGGCAATCTCTCTCTTGCTATTGGTGGCAATCATGCTGCCGAGCTAAAGCCTGAGCGTACCATGACCTATGCAAGTGGTTTAAAGGTCGTGCGTCATCAACAAATGTTCCAAGGTGTTCCTGTTTGGAATGAAGCCGTGGTTGAACATGTCGCCAAAAATGGTGGCTCAACAATGACTGGCGCCGTGTTGCGCAACATCGAACGTGATTTGCCAAGTATCCGCCCAATTTTCTCCAAGAACGATGCGCTGATCCAAGCAAAAACGCACGCACAGATTTTTGAAACTGAAAATGAACAAGCCAAAATGTTTGTAAAGCGCGGTGAAAACGGCGTTGCACATTTGGTTTATGTTGTGTCATTCAATGCCACTAACACTGACGAACCACGTCGTCCTTTCTACATGTTAGATGCTAACACTGGTGCTGTGATCAGCCACTGGGAAGGTATCAACCATGCATTGGTCGGCACAGGTCCTGGCGGCAATACAAAAACTGGCCAATACGAATATGGTGTGAAATACGGTAAATTAGATGTGACTCAATCAGGTTCTACTTGCTCGTTAAACAGCACTAACGTAGCAACCTACAACATGAATTCATTGACCAAAGTGCCATCCGCACCACATAGTTTTACTTGCCCACGCAACACAGTGAAAACGATCAATGGTGGCTACGCACCAATGAATGACGCACACTACTTCGGTGGCGTGGTTTTCAATATGTACCAAGCTTGGGTAGGCGTGCGTCCAATCAGTCAAAAACTGTTGATGCGCGTGCATTACAAACGTGCGTACGAAAATGCATTCTGGGATGGTACAGCAATGTATTTCGGCGACGGTGCAACGACTTTCTATCCATTGGTATCTTTGGACGTTACTTCGCATGAAGTGAGCCATGGCTTTACTGAGCAAAATTCTGGCTTGGTCTACTCTGGTATGTCTGGCGGTATGAACGAAGCCTTCTCCGATATGGCGGGTGAAGCAGCAGAGTTCTACATGAAAGGTTCGAACGATTTCTTGGTTGGTCAAGAGATTTTCAAAGCATCTGGCGCATTGCGTTATATGGCTAACCCACCACAAGATGGCCGTTCTATCGACAATGCCTCTAAGTACACAAGTACTTTAGATGTGCATTACTCCAGCGGTGTGTACAACAAAGCGTTCTACTTGTTGGCGACTAAAACTGGTTGGAATGTACAAAAAGCCTTCCAAGTCATGGCCGATGCAAATCGTCTGTACTGGACTGCAAGCAGCACATTTAACCAAGGTGCATGCGGTGTAGAAAAAGCTGCAGTGAATCGTGGTTACGTGAAAGCTGACGTAACAGCAGCATTCGCCGCGGTAGGTGTAAGCTGCGCGCCTTAAGATTTTCGGCAGTGTAATTTAGAGCGCCTGGTGGCAACATCAGGCGTTTTTTTTCGTCTGTCGTTTTGTTTCCAAGTTTTTCTGTAGACGATATTGCTGTAGGTGATAATTTGAGTTTTATTTTTGTATAAATTCAAAGTCAAATTGAGAAGATTGAATAGCTTTGCGACTGACGCAACATTGCATTGACTAGCGCCTCATCGCGTAGGGTAATGAAATGGACGCCTCCCCACCAAACGGCATCGCAATGTGCCAAAGTAGGGAATACAGGACAGGTCAGACCAGGATGGTCAAAAGCTCGCCAGACGCACTGTGCGATAAGCACGATAGGGTGATTGAGCGACCATCAGCGTGTTTCATCATGTGTCAGCAGTCATCAATCGACTGCAATAAAGACCGAATGTATGGCTGAAATCGACTCCGTCTATTTTTATTTGACAATGCCCTTGCAAACGGGAGGCGTCCATGTATGCGCCGTGCGCACCGAAGCCGCAGTCAATGTGTATGGTGCGCACGGCGCACCTTACGCAATGAAGTTTCGGCCAGCACAATTTTGCCTAGGTCCTAAGCCATAAGTCCTAATAATGTCGAATTTTAGTCTTTTTACGACAGTGTTTTGATTTCAGATAGACAGGCTTTCTTCCCGTGCGTAAGCTGAATGCGCTTGCTGAAAAAAGTGGCAAGCACTCTACAATAAAACACTGCATAAAAAATAAGGAGACAGAGATGGGCTTCGATAGAAAGTATTTGATTTCTGCTTTGGGTTTTGCTGCGATAGGGATGTGTTTAGGGATTTTCATGGCAGCGTCGCATGATCATGGACAGCATGTCACGCACGCACATATTTTATTGATTGGCTTTGTCGTATCGATGATTTACGCAATTATCCATAAGTTGTGGCTGGTGGGATTTACGGGTGCCCTAGCTCGAGTGCAATTCGTGCTGCATCATTTGGGTGCCGTTGGCATAGGTTCGGGCTTATTTCTGCTGTATGGAAATTTTGTCGCTGAAAGCAAACTTGAACCTTTATTGTCGGGTTCTTCGCTAGCGGTGCTGGTGGGCGTGTTGATGATGTTGTGGATGGTGCTGCGCGCCCCTACATCCAAATAGATACTCATCTGTATCGAAGAGCGGCGCGACTTGTTGTGTACAGGTTCGCGCCGTTTTGTTTTATACCTTTTTCAGGTAACAAGCTTTCAACATAAAGTTTCCGGCATCCATTTTGCAATCGACTTCATGATCGCCACCGACCAAGCGGATACTTTTCACTTTGCTGCCTTGTTTCAAGGTAATCGAAGAGCCTTTCACTTTCAAATCCTTGATCAAGACCACGGCATCGCCATCGGCTAAGACATTGCCGTTGGAATCTTTGACGATGCGCTCATCGGATTCTTCGGCCGCAGCTTGCATAGGCCATTCGTGGCCGCAATCGGCGCACACATAATTGTCACCATCGGGATAGGTGTTTTCCATGCCGCAAACTGGGCAGGCTGGTAGCTGAGACATAATTTCTTTCATAGAAATGCGTTAGACCCGTTAGTATAACCGACCAGTTCTTTGAAATTGCCATCACGATGTTTGATGTAGCTCGAATTTAAGTGAAGATCTTGCGAGACTGAGCAATAAAAAAGGCGGTGAGGTTTTAATTCACCGCCAGTTCAATTACTTTAACTATGGGATATTGCTAGCTTAGTTAATTGTGGCTTTCACGGTTAAAGCACTGAACGCAGCATAAGCGTACACGCCAACATAATAACGGCCTGCGCTTGGTGCATTGACGGTACAGGTTTCAACTGAAGTAGCACCATCTGATTTGCACTTGTACGCAGCCGTCGTTGGTTTCACGCTCAGTTGTGAATACAAATCGGCGTCTCCATTTGCACCATTTAATGAAAATACCACGCTAGTTTTACCTGCAGGTACATCAATCGCATAGTATTTCCATGTGCCAGTCGCCGCGCTTTGGTTAGCGAGTCCGACACCGCTGCTGAGCATTACATCGGCTGGCGGTGTGCTACCGACCAATGTTCCCTTCATCGCGTAATAGCCGAGTGAGGAATAGTTAGAGAAACCATTTTGTGGCGTACCTTCCGCCCCACCAGCGATGACCAGACGATAATCACCTGCACTTAAATTGAGGCCGATAAATTCAGCTGAGCGATTTACTGCTTTATTGCTACTGGAAATGAGTGTCCCAGCTGCGTTATAAATTTTCGCATCGACGTCTAACATACCGAAGTATTCAATCGGGTCGATTTTTAAATCCAATTTGCCATTGCCTGTCACCGTGAAAGTGAATGCATCGGTGTCACCGGTTTTTTCGATTTGACCAAAGTTAGTCTGTGGATTGATATTTCCAGCAGCATCCAGCGCCAATGCTTTGCCTGAGGGATTATCGTCAGTCACGTAAGGGATAGATTCATTGACGTTCATGATACGCAAATCATCTTCGAAATTAGTCGCAGTATTGTATTCACCCTTGCTCCAGGTCCAGCGGCTAGCTGCCCAGTTGGCACCCATCCAATAGTTGCCCATGATAGGGCCCCACTGATAGGCGGCAATGCCTTCAAAGTATTCGCCGCCAGTGCCGCCGTGATCATGGTTCATACCCATCTGATGGCCGACTTCATGTGCGGCAGTCATCCCTATGCCGTAACCGTAGTCAAAACCACTTGCAGGGTTGCGATACAAAGTGCCGGCAGAAGTGGTGCCGAATGCGCTTAGTGGCGCGTTGGAGCGACCATCTTGATTCACGAAATTGATCACGCCTGTGCGCAAGATATTCGCTGATTTAGCTGTGTTGTAGACAGTTGGATTAGTGGTGATGTTGATGTTGTACATCGAATATTGATCCGCCACGATTTGCCAGGCGCGATACATGTTTTCTTTGGTCACGCCATTGAGTGGGGTGCTGCCGCTCATGACAGCAGAGTGATTCAGGTAGAACACCCATGGGCTGCCAGGCTTACTTTCTAGCTTGGTGACGTCTTCGTTATTGTAGGGGCCAATATGGGGCGCCTGGCGTGATGCCATAGGGCTGTAAACAGGATGAATTGCACCAGCAAGATTATTGACAGTAGTCGCTTTCAACCAGCGCTCATCCAAATCGGGAATGACTTTGCTGATCGCTACTTCGGTGACGCTTACTATGCCTTTCGCATCAGTGCTGTATTCGTAGGCTTTTTTCTCGTCATGTTTGATCAAATAGCCATGCAAATTCTTAGCACTGCCTTTCAAGTAGAAACTGGAATTGGCTGAACCGCGCGCTTTACCTGAGACGGACAAAATACCATCTTTGAAGTGGTAGTCAGTGATGTCGGTATCTAAATGCTTAGTTTGTGCAGCATTGTTATTCAGGGATAGCAATGCACGGGTGTTGGGATTGGCGTGTTGATTTGCTAATGTGCGGATCAGAGCATCGGCGCTGCCGATTTCCTGACGTGCGGCGGGTGTGTCGGCGGCGATGGCGCTAACTGCGCTGACTAATAATGCCGCGAGCAAGCCAGAGCGCAATACGAAATGTGAATGCGAATGAGAATGCGACGATGTTTTTTTCATGTTTGTCCCCTCTATAGGTTTTGTTTGTTGATTTGTTTGTGCTTATTTACTGAGTTGATGACTTAGATGCCGGTCGCCGTGATGTGCATGCTTGTGTTTCGTATTCCACTATGGTCGGCATTCGCCCAAAATGGGAAATCTGCTTGAATCTGCACAGATAAATTACCCATGAAAAGTAGAGCGAGCACAGAGTTAAACAGAAATTGAAGCTAATTCAATATACTTTTGGTATATTGAATTTGATCTAATTTGTATATACAAACAGCATGACTTTTAGATAAATTTTATTTGAGGGCAAAGCTCAAAGCATAATTCTGTCATTTGTGATCTTGTAACATCTAATTAAGTTTTTAGTTTGTTTTTGTAATAGGATAAGTTACTAAAAATTACTTAATATTGTGACTATATGACTGTGGTTTTTTGTCAATCTTGTGCGAGTCCGCGCTCTTTTTCGAAACGTACTCGTCTACTTGCAATTTCATGAATTAGCATCGCAGCATGTCGGCACGGTACTATGTGAAGGGTTTAGTGGTTTATCTGGAGAGACCAAGTGATTTGGCCCAAGCACTGCTATTGTGCCTGTGATGATTTGCATAGAAGTGCTTAGCCGCAAAGTCACTACTTTTACAGATGTTTCTGTGTTTGCAGAGTTTGGATGGCAGGGGTACCAAGGACTGTGGTTAGCGAACGCCTTAGCTTAGGTTTGATAATCGCATGCAGAAGAATTGGTGGCAATCTAACGTGTTACGAGGTATGCGTCATAGCCAGAGACGGCGAGTGAAAATGCGAATATGGACACAAATATGGGCGCAAATATGATGGCAATTACGAATGCAAAAATTGCCTGATACTGTTAGGGAAAAACTGGCTGCTGTTCAGTGAGAACAACCATATAACTCTATTTGGTTTTCGTGCCGCTGATTTTTGCTAGTGAACTGTTAATTCTAATCATGGTATCTGACGCCACATCTTTACTGCAGACGATGTACCGATCAAGACCCGCGGGCATGCCTTCTACATCCACTTGTGTAAGCTCACTTAATTGCTCATCTTTGCTGCTTAAATAGTGCCAGTCATCCTTGTCGATTAACATCATGGACGCACGATTTGCATTGATCATTCTGACCATAATCATAGGCGCGGCACTGCTGCGGATAATTTTGTTTTTGCTAGATAAAAATAATTGATCTAGTTGGTCACCATAGGAAACACCGTCCACAATAGCCAAACTTAAACTAGGATCTGCGAGCAAGGATTTTAGATTTTTGTGCGTGCGCACTTGTGTTAGCGAGCTATTCCCAACGAGTAAGGTGTGCGGAGGATCTTTGTAAAAGCTGTCACTGTATTGCACCAGCGCTTCGCGTTCAGCGATTTTGTACCAGCCAAACGAACAGTAATTTTTTTTCCCATTTTTAAAGTTTTGCCAGATTCTTTTCGCGGGTTCTTCGACAAATATTGTTTTTAATTTACTGTCAGCAAACACGTGCTTTGCCAGCATTAACAGTATGCCTTTTTCCTGCCCGTTTTCTATATATTGATGCGGTGGCTTTTCGCGCCATGCAATGGTTAATGTCTGCGCTTGGGATGGCAAGGTCGACAAGCAACATGAGGTCAACAATACGGATAAAACATGATGGCGTAATCGCATCTGATTTTCGCTTTCACAATGTTGTCGATGGCCTTGAGTTCATGGGGCACTTTGCATGAGTCTGCTATGCGTAGGCCAAATTGCTGACAGCGCTGATTTCAGTCTATTCACTCATTGGCATTGGCGTTTTAATTTTCACCTTAATTTGAACCTTGGTGAATCGTACTAAGGCTTGAAAATCTCGCATTGACGCATCTCACAACGGGCTTTGATTTCTTGTCCATCTTCACATTCAACACGATACACTTCTATTGGCCCTTTTTTGTAGAGTAAGCCAGCACCTTTTTGCGACTGACAGCTATTCTGTTTGGCAATACGTTCTACAGTGACAGACGAAACGCCTAACTCAAACGGGACTCTTTCAATCTTGATGGCATTGGCTGATTCTGGGCTTGCTTTGCTGATTGGGGCGTAGATCGGTGTGCCTGTAGATGAAGTCGATCCGGGCGCTGGCGCAGCCTTGGCTTGATTCGTAGATCCAGGCTTTCCTGAGGCGCAGCCAGGCAGTCCAGTGCACACGAGAGCAATTGTCGTAATAAATTTAATTAGTTTAAGTGAAGGCACCATGGTTTTCCTGAAAATGATAGGCCAAAATAGAAATCTCAATACGTGCAGCTATTTAAGCAAATTCTCGAACTTTAGAGAAGGAAAAAGTGATATCCGCTTGATCAATTGCGTGGAAAAGGTGGTTTTGGTGCAAGTAAGTGAGTATAGGTCGGCTATTTAGACCGTGTCGCCATTTTGGGAACAAAAAAAGCGCGCAAAATTTGCGCGCCAAGTCGTGAGAAAAAAAGTGGAACTTAAACTATATGTCGGGCTGGCAATAAGCGACCTTCAACCTGGCCAAAACCGATACGCGGAGCACCATCTTTTTGTGCCCAACCACGCATGATAATACTGTCGCCATCTTCGATAAAAATGCGTTGCTCACCATTGCTAAAGACGATGGGTTTCTTGCCGCCTTCGGTCAGTTCCAATAAAGAACCCGCTTCTTCCGCGAGCGGTCCTGATTGCGTACCAGAACCCAAGAAATCACCTGCGCGCAAATTACAACCATTGACTGTGTGATGCGTGACCATTTGTGAAACCGTCCAATATGAATGGCTAAAATTGGATACTGACAAGCGTTGCGCTGGTGTACCGTCGGCGCGCATCTTTTCGGTTTGCAATAAGACTTCGAGTTGAATATCGAAAGCGCCGGTACTGCGTAAGTCTGCATTGTCCAGATAGGGTAAAGGCTGTGGATCAGTCGCATCGCGACTCCATGCCTTACGATACGGTGCTAAGGCTTCTAAAGTGACGACCCATGGTGAAATCGTTGATGCGAAATTTTTTGCCAAGAAGGGACCCAACGGTTGATATTCCCAGCCTTGTACGTCGCGTGCAGACCAGTCATTGAGCAGGCACATGCCGAAGACATGTTGTTCCGCGTGATCGATATCAATCACTTCACCCAGTGCATTTCCTTGACCAATAAACACACCGACTTCGCATTCATAATCCATACGCTTGGCCGGGCCGAACGATGGCGTGGTCGCATTCGGTGGCATGGTTTGACCGACAGGACGACGGAATTGTTGGCCGGATACGCCGATGGACGAAGAGCGACCGTGATAGCCAATCGGTACCCATTTGTAGTTTGGCAGTAATGGATTATCTGGGCGAAATAATTTACCAACCGAGGTCGCATGATGTATCGAGGTGTAAAAATCAGTGTAGTCACCGATCTGTGCGGGCAAGGCATATTCAGCATCCGCTTGCGCTACCAGAGTGCCGACTAATTGCTTTTGCGCGACAGCAGCTTCGCGCAGCGCTTTTGACAGCGCCAGGCGCACTTGTGCGGAAACTTGATTGCCCAAGTCCATGAGTGCATTCAAAGTCGACGCTGTTAACGCATGTGCTAACGCGGCATTGCTGATGTCGGCAAAAACACCGGCGTGCAAGGCGATACTGAGATCCAGAATCTGATCGCCAATCGCCACACCTATGCGAAATTGTTCATTGCTACCAGCGCGGCGAAAAACGGCGAATGGCAAATTCTGAATCGGGAAATCGGTGTGACCATCATTTGCAGAAGCGACCCAGCTACGTAATGCTGGGTTGTGCGTTTCATTCAGTTGTACAGACATAGTGGACTTTCTTTATTAGACAAAATGTTCAAACGCAGTAAGCAGAAAACGCAGAGCGATCATTTTCTCTCTGCGTTTTGCGTACATGGTGCGTTGTTGTGATCTTAGCTTTGCTTTACTTCACAAAAGTAAGTGAATGATTTATTTTTGTGAAGGATTAAAATTCTTCTTAATTCCTTGCCAGCATTGGAAATAGTCCGCTTGCAATTGCGGGGAACTCATCGCTGCACGACTTGGTTTAAGGATAGTACAGGTTTCTATCATAAACGCCATCGTGTCATCGACTTTATGTGGTGTGCTGGTATCCATATTACTGGCCTTTTCAAAGGTCGGCGCATCTGGACCATGACCGCTCATGCAGTTATGTAAGCTTGCACCACCCGGACGGAAACCTGTTGATTTCGCGTCGTATTGACCGTGAATCAAACCCATAAATTCACTGGCAATATTGCGATGGAACCAAGGTGGGCGGAAAGTGTTTTCGGCGGCCAACCAACGTGGTGGGAAAATCACAAAGTCTATCGTATCCACACCTGGTGTATTGCTAGGCGATTGCAAGACCAAAAAGATCGACGGATCTGGATGATCATAACTAATTGAGCCTATCGTATTAAAGTGACGCAAATCGTATTTGTACGGTGCCATGTTGCCATGCCAGGCAACCACGTCGAGTGGAGAGTGGCCGATTTTCGCACGCCATAAATTGCCACTGAATTTAGCGACTAATTCGAAATCGCCTTCGCGATCTTCATACCAAGCTGTTGGTGTCAGAAAATCGCGTGGATTAGCGAGACCATTCGATCCGATCACACCGAGATCTGGCAGCTTTAACATGACACCAAAATTTTCACAGACATAACCACGTGCGTCGCCATCCGGTAAGCTGACTTGAAAACGGATGCCGCGCGGGATGACCGCGATTTCTTGCGGTTCAATATCGATCAAACCCATTTCCGTTTTAATGTGCAAACGGCCTTGCTGCGGAATGATGAGTAATTCGGCATCGGCGTTGTAGAAAAATTTATCCGTCATGTCGCGATTGGCCGCGTATAAATGGATTGCACAGCCGGTTTGCGCGTCGGCAGAACCATTGCCCGCCATGGTCAACCAACCTTCAATAAAATCGGTTGGCGTCGCAGGCATAGCTTGCGGATCCCAGCGTAGTTGATTTGGGCTACTTGGCACTTGCGCAAAATCATTGGTCATCGAGCCATTCTCAATTTGCGTAAATGGCTGGTGCATCGCCGCTGGGCGAATGCGGTAAGTCCATGAACGACGATTCGTATGGCGAGGTGCAGTAAATGCCGTACCGGAAATTTGTTCGGCATATAAACCATAGGCGCATTTTTGCGGCGAATTTTGATTATGCGGCAAGGCACCAGGTAATGCCTCGGTCGCAAATTCATTCGCGAAACCAGTCATGTAATGTGTATTCATTGTCTTTCCATAGTGAGACTAAACTCAATTGGTCTAGAAATTGGTAGCGCATTCCACCAAAAGTGGGGCGCAGACTCTTGTGATATTCGCTAATGTAGTGCAAACCTGTCCTTCTTGCGATAGAAATACTAAAATGTAGATCATTCATGAAATCAATAATGGTGCAATCCTTGCGGGGCGAAAATGATAGAAGCTAAAGATATAGACTTGAACTTGCTGGTGATATTTCAGGAAGTGTTTCAAGAGCGGCAAATTTCCAGTGTTGCGCGCAAGCTCAATTTATCGCAACCCGCGGTGAGCAATGCGCTTGCACGTTTGCGTAAGGCTTTGGATGACGAATTATTTGTGCGCACGTCGCAGGGTATGCAGCCAACACCTTTAGCCCAGCAACTAGCCGATCCTGTTGCCGCAGCACTTAGTCACATTACGAAGGCATTAAATCAACACGCATCATTTGACGCAGCCAGCAGTCAGCGTCAATTCATGATTGCGATGACCGATGTTGGTGAAATGTATTTTATGCCTATCTTGGTAGAGCAATGCCGACGATTTGCACCACAAGTGCAGATCGCAACAGTGCGCGCAAATAATGTTGATTTGATGGCAGAAATGGAAACCGGGCGCATAGACTTAAGCTTAGGTGCGTTTGATCAGGTTTCCGATGCGCTCTATCATCGTCGCTTATTTCGGCAAGACTATGTTTGTATGTATCGGCAAGATCATCCGCTTATGCGTGAAGGCACGTCGAGCAAGGAATTTTTGAGTGCTGAACATTTGATCGTATCGACGCGTGAAAATCCCTACGACAAGATCAATCAAAGCTTGGAAAAGGTTGGGATCACTGCCAGCAATAGCTTTACCGTGCCACATTTTTCGTCGGTACCATATATTGTTAGTAGCACCAATCTGGTGGTCATCGTACCGCAAAAACTTGCTGCCAGCGCAGCTGCGCCGTTTCGATTGAGTTATAGCAAGCCACCCATCAAATTGCCGACGCTGCAAACGAATATTTTTTGGCATCGGCGTTTTGCACAAGATGAGGGCAATCAGTGGCTGCGCAATTTATTGGTTGAGTGTTTTTCCGACAGTAAACGCTAGATAGACCCGCAAAGAGATCTTTGCATAAGTTGCTACGAGGTCAAATAGGAAGTCCGTTATGCAATAAATGCACAGACTCTAGCGCCCATTGCGAGTCGAATTGATGTTTGTGATGAGCATGCGGTGATTTAGAGTGAGATAGGCTTAATCATTTTGTCGAAGATGGATTTTAGTTTGGGCAGGACGTCATGCGATGGCAAGTGACCGATTTGAGGCACGAGGGGGAATTTGAATTCCATCAGGACAATGGAATCAAGCATACTGTGATTAGTGATGCTTGTGAAGCGCGATAGGCTATGTCGGGCCGATGTTAAAAATCGCTGGCGCACAGAATTGGCGCCAACGATTTCTAGGTGATTAATTGAGCATCAAAGATGCTTGTTCAATTAACGTTTGAGACAAGATGAGACGCATGATGCTGATACATCGACAAAACGCTTGGTGTTCCACAATGGTGCGTGAGCATTGGTCGTACCAACGATAGAAATTTGATGCGAACCATTTGCGATGTTAGTACTTAAAGCAACTGCGACTGGATTAGCGCCAGCACGAACGGTTTGTACTGAAGCCAAGACATTGTCAACATAGACTTTAACGAGATCTGTATTTGCTACTTGCAAATTCAAATTCACTGTATTCGAGGACGAAGTGATCGTATCGCCTACAGGAATAAAACTGCCATCAGTCAAATTGCGATAGTAAGATTTGCTTGGGGTTTTTGCCAAGAGGTCATCTGCAATTTTGTCAAATTGAGTTTGATCGCCATTGCTCAAATCTGCCAGAGTACGTGGAACTTGTACGTCAGCGTTACAACCTTGATCTTCAATCATCGTACCAGCCGCTAAGCCACTACGAATACTTTGACGCCAAGATACGCGCATAGTCACGCCACCAGGCAAGGCTTGGAATGGTGCAGAACCATAATCGGCGAAGAAAGAATGTTGAATAACATTTGCGCCACCAGCACCAGTCTTAGGATCTTCACCGTAAATTGTTGCAGCAGCATTGTCACGCATTGCACATGTGAACAAATCAGTTGCGGAGAAGCTACGTGCATTTGCTAAAACGCCGACTGGTTTGTAGTACATTTGTCCAAAGTAATTTGCATCAGCTGCAGAAGTAAATACTTCAGTTTTACTGTAACGATCTTTTGTTTTTTGTGCGTTGGTAATGACTTGTACCCATTCTGGCCAGTAGAATTGGAAAATTTCTTGGTTCAAGAAGTTGAAATTCAAAGAAGTATTCAATAAGCGAGCGGCATTAACACTTGCTTTTCCAGGAATGAATAACTCAGGCAACATGTCGGCGTAAGAAATAAAACCACCGCCATTATTACGAACGTCGATGACCAATGCATCTGTCGCTGCTAATTGATTACGCAATAAGCCAGTGATGATGCTCAAAGAAGTGTCATATTCGTTGCTTGCTGGTGCAAATGTACCGATGCTCAGATACCCAACTTTCTTGCTGCCACGATTCACAACTGCCCACTTGATACTAGATTCAGCAGTGGAGTTTTTTGTGATTGCGCCAACGACATCAGTAGAATTTCTTGCCACAAAACGATTGTAACGTTCTTGAATTGGCTCGTTACTGAGATTGAGTGCTTTGCTGATGCTAGCTTTCAGTGCCGCGCCCGTTTTTGCAACTTTTGCTGTTGCTTGATTAATCGTCGGAGGGAGATCCGCATCATCGTAAAAACTCAGCCATGGCAGTGTGATGCTATATTCTTCACCATTGGAAGCGGCTTTCAGTTTGAGTGTAATCGTGTCTTTGGTTGGTGGCGTTGCAGAACCTTGCCATGTGTAGGTCATGTATTGCAATGCACGAGAAAAACCTGCGTACAGATTAGCACCGTTGCCGTTAACGATAGCATTTTGCACGGCTTGTTTGATTGGCAGGCCGTCATATTCTAAGACTTGATCGCCAATCGCTGGCTTTCTGATGCCTTGGTAGAAGGTGTTGTAGTAAAAAGAACTGAAGTGGCGGCTAATGCGCACTTCATTTTGGTCAGCAGCCGATGCTGTGCGCGTAAATTCGAATGGAATAAACGTTTCGAAAGTTGCGTAAGGCAGTGGGAAGTTATAGTTCAAATGCAAATCGCGCTGTGAAACAAATGCTTGACTCAAACTTTTATGTAAATCGGTCGTACTGAGGTTGCCGGCTTTCACTTTGTTCAGAATGTCTTGTGCCGCTAAAGCTGGATCCAGATGTCCAGAAGTAGGGCCAGTGCCATAATACTCATTTTTTTGGTAGCGATTAACATACAGATCACGCAGTACCAATTGCGCTTGTTCCGCAAGTACGAGTTTTTGTGGTTGAGTGAGTTCGTTGAACTTGATCAAAGGCCTTGTGTTCGCAAGGTAGTTGACGCGGTATTCTGCATGTGCGAGACCAGCGCAGATGGATGCACCGAGTATCGCCAAACGCAAGACGTTATGAATTTTCATGAATTAACTCCGTTTGCCTAAGATGCCGAGTTGGCACCTTCATTTTTGTTGTGGATATAAACTAGGATCGCTTGAGTATCAAATAACAAGCGCGCAAAGTATCATATTTACCATTTGATAAGTCAACCCTCAAAGTCGATATAAAAAGTAATTAAATAATCCTTTGTATTTTTGGTTTTTTTTGCTACAAATCACAGTTGTCTGTACCACTTTATTGTCGGCAATATTTACTATGCTGTTCGATTTTTCGACAAATAAAGGCTCGTCAGACTGAAATTGAATGTGAGTTAGTATTTTAACTACATGATGGAAAGAGAAAAGCAATTCCCATAGGCAATATCAGTAATACCAGTTGCTCGTTGGTAATTTAATTGCGTATTATTAATTTAAGTAAAAAAATTAATTTAACGCCCGATTTGATGTCGATGAGAAAAACTGCTCAGACACAGATGTATTATTTTGATCACATGAATTTTGTCATTATTTCGAATACAAATCGATGATTGTCGTAATCCCATCCTGACAAACGCGACAGAATTTCTCGCTGCGATCAAACATCAAACACTGCATTTGCGAACGGTAATAGCCTTTCGCTTCATAGTTCGCACCTTCGAAAGCGCCTATGCTATGAAAATTTGGGTCTTTAGAAAACAGCTGGCTTGATTCGACCAGATCCTTCTTGAATAAAGCACTCATTTCTGATTCTGGTCGATTATTTTTACGTAAATCTGCCCGAACTTTTTGATACGCGCGTGATGCTTCTTCGTAGCGTTCTTTCGGCCATGTAGTCGGTAAGTTGGCACCCGCAGAGACATGCTGTTTCCATTTGAGTTTGCTTGTATCCTTCAAGGCAGTGACATTCGGCTCCCAAGGCTCTTGCGTGATTTCTGCGCCAGTCTGATAAGCCACTGGCGAGGTGTAGTATTCATCTGCCAATCCGGCAAAGTGATGGCCGAATTCATGCACGAATAGATAGTTCGCCCAATTATTGCCTGCAGCGGCAGTCGAGAATTGACCAAAGATGCCACCGCCACCGTAGGTTTTGTTATTGACTAAGATTTCTATGAATTCGTAAGGCGCATTCTGCGCAAATTCGCGTAAAGCGCGATTGTCTAAAGTAAGAACATAGCGTTCGCTACCAAAAATATCGTAGCTGGCCCCAGTATGTGAAGCATGAAATTGTCCCGTGGATGGACGTGACACGCCGGATTCTTTAGTCGGCGCCACCAAGCCCCAGATATTAAAATCGGTAGCACGTTCTTTGAACGGCGATACGGTAAATAAATACTGACTCATGCGTTTGGCGTCGGCCGCAAATTTATTTAATTCTTTCGCTGTGTAACCATCGCCAATAATCAAGAGATCGACTTTGTCCGCTGAATTACCACTGATGTGAATGGGGATAGGTTTGAGTGTCGTTGCTTGGTGTTTCCTAACCACATCCGGTGCATCGGTATCGAGATCTATGCTCCAGACAGTTTGAAATTGCATGTGCTGATCACGTTTCAGAACCCGTATGTTCACCGCATGTTGTGGCTTGGGAAAGCGTAAAGACTCTTCAAAGCCTTTGTCAATTTTTCCCGCTTCGGCTGTGCTTTGCCATTCAGCAAATACGGTTGAATACCCACGTGAGTACAACAGTTCGCCAGTGGCTTTGTCGCGTACTTCAAATAATTGATTGCCACGATTGCTGGTATCGATATTTTTCTTCAATTGACCGGGCCAGGGTAGTGGCTCGATGACTACACGCTCTAAGGCATAGTGTTCAGTTTTTGCGTTTCCGCTATGCAGAATATCGACGCGCACTGTTGCTGGTGTTGCTGGCTTTGCTGGCGTCGTCATCTGTTGTGCCACGCTGATTTGACTCAAGCTCACAGCCATACTCAGCACGCTGGCGATGAGTGAAGATTTCAAGTAAGGCATTTGCTTCCTCCAATTTCAATTATTTTAAGCATGATTGAAATGGTAACAGAGCCTGTAGGCGGTTACAGCAAAATTAATTGTGCAGGAGCGATGTGAAAGTTGGCGTGGAAAACACAGCAAACTTAGCGCAAAAAAAAGCGTGACTGTTTCCAGTCACGCGAGGAGGGGAATCTATATTAACGAAGGAGGGCTAAGTGCTTTATGCTGCTTGCAGCTGACTATGTACTTGATCTTGCGCGCTAACAGTGCGTAGTGTTTCGCCATCAATCAGGATGCGACGTGGTTTGTGTGCTTCAGGTATTTCACGTTGCAATTCTATGTTCAATAAGCCGTTATCCATTTTGGCGCCAACCACTTTGACATGATCCGCCAGACGGAAGTTGTGCTCAAAATCGCGTGAGGCGATTCCACGGTGTAGGAATGTACCTTGCAGCTCAGGTTTTGTTTTGCGGCCGACTACCTTTAATACATCACGCTCGCTCTCGATTTCAATCTCAGTACGATCAAAGCCCGCTACCGCCATGCTGATACGGTACTGGTCTTCGTTGACCAGTTCGATATTGTATGGTGGGTAACTTGGGGTTGCTTCAGTGCGTTGCGCTTCATTGAATAAATGCGCGAGGCGATCAAAGCCAATTGCAGAACGATAGAGTGGAGAAAAGTCGAAATTACGCATGATAAGTATCCTTTAAAAAAGTAAGCGATAAGTTAATTGGCAGACCTCACTTGAGCATCTGCTGATACCGATATGTAGCTAGCAAAAGGGCTTTTCAAGAGAGAAAATTTAAATTTTTTTTGGGCTTGAAAGCATAAAAATCAACCCCATTTCCGCTAGCTTTTGTTCATAGATGAATGCGTTTAGAGTGAATGGCAATTGTGAAAAAATATTAAATCTAATTTTTTCTCATGATTTATTTTCCAAGTGAAAAAAATATTTTCAATGTGTGTCAACAGAAAAAAATGCGAGCCCGTTATGGGAGTACGCAGCAAGCACTGCGCAATAGCAACACAGAACACAAGCAAGACCGGAACTAAATTCACACTTCATTTACTTAGAATCGAACAGGAAAAATATCATGAAAAAAATCGCTCTCACTATCATCGCTACGACATTGTCCATGAGCGCAGCTTTCGCAGCTAGTAATCAAACTCCAGTAGCCAGCGCTAAAGCGACAATCGCTTCTGCTTCAGCGACAGCTGCTAGCGCAGTGGCAGCACCGAAAGCAGTAGCGGCAACAGCGGCATCAACACACGCATCTGCCCCAGTAGCAAGTGCAGCAGCGAAGGTCAGCAGCGCCCCATCTGCTGCGGCAGTGGCGAGTAGTGCAGCTAGTGTTCCTGCAGCGGCAAAAGCAGCGGCAAGTGCAGACATGAAGGCGGCGACAGCACCAACAAAGCATGTTGAAAAATCAGTGAAGAAACACACTGAAAAAGCAGTAGAGAAGGCAACTGAAAAAGTAGAAGCTGCCGTGCCCGCAACGAAGAAATAATTGAAGTAAACAGCAGCAAATCATCATTGCGATGAATCAAGAAAACGGCGCATTATTTTGCGCCGTTTTTCATTTTTCACAAAAAATAATGATGGAGAAAATTAGTCAGAAATTTTTTTAAATTTTTGTTGAGTCGAAAAAATTATTAGAAAAATATTTGCGAAATTTAGTTCAAAAAAATCGAAAAAATTTCCAATATGTGTCAACAGCAAATTGAATGGCCGCGTTATTGAAGTACGCAGCAAGTGTTTAGCAGATGATTAGAAGATGCCAAGCAAGTGCAGCGAAAAATGCAAAACGATGCAAGAAATCAAGCAACAAAAAATGCAACAAAAAACTTAGTTTACTCAATCGAAACCATAAAGGATTTAACATGAACAAGCTTACATTGTCACTCGTTGCAGCTACTCTTTCTTTAGGCGCAGCGTTTGCAAACGCAGAACAAGCTCCAAGCACAACAAGCACACCTGCAAAGGCAAGCCCAGTGGCGACAGCAGCGGCTCCAACAACCGCAGTTGCTAGTACTCCAGCTCCAGCAGCGCCAACTTCAGCGCCAGCGCCAGCACCAGCGCCAGCGCCAGCAGCAAAAGTTGCGAGTGCACCAGCAGTGGCGACCGCAGTGAAAGCGGAAGCGAAGACCGAAGTGAAGACTGAAATGAAGCCAGCCATGCACGAAAAACATGTGACTCAACATGCTGAAAAGCATACGAAAAAGCATGCGAAAGCGATGACTACTAAAGCACCTGCAACACCTGCGGCAGCATCCGCAGCAGCTTCAGTCGCATCTGCAAAATAATACTTAAACTAGCTTCACGGGTTTAGAAGGAAAAAACGGCGCCCAGTGCGCCGTTTTTGTATTGGTAGGCGTCCTTTGCATCCCATCAGTCTTTTTCGCATTCTGTTCCACATTTCTGTCGTTTTGTCTTTTGCTTTACACAAAACAAAAATAAACAGGCACACTAGCATCCGTCATCACATCATTTGATGTTTTATCTTTCGATAGTTTTTTCTGGAGCTCATCATGCGCAAAGTTTGGATATCAGGCCTCACCCTTGGTTTAGTATTAGCTAGTTCTCTCGCCGCAGCTGGTGAGCAGGTTCGTAAAGTTTCTCCGTTTTCCACCATTCGCACACAAGGTGCATTATCGGTTGAAGTTGTTGTGGGTAGCACGCATTCCATCACGGTCAAGGGCGACGACAAGTACATGGACAAAATCATTACCGATATCGCTGGCGATGAATTACTGATCAGCTACAAAGAAAAAAAGAATATTCGTATTTCAGATGATTTAAAAGTGATCGTGACGATGCCAACCTTAAGCAAGTTCAAAATGGAAGGCGCAGGTCTAACTACCGTCAGCAAGATTACTGGTGATCGTTTCGAATTGAACTACGAAGGCGTGGGTTTGTTAAAAATGAGCGGCAAGGTGCGTGATTTTAGATTGCGCGCGCAGGGTGTGGGTTTTGTGGACGCTAAAGGTCTGGTTGCTGAGAATGTCGATGCTACAGTTGAGGGTATAGGCTCGGTCGAAGTGACAGCAACAGAAAAACTGAAGGCGAATGTGCAGGGGATTGGCTCGTTGAATTATTTTGGTAATCCAAAATCAATTAACAAAACCGTGGAAGGTATAGGCGGTGTCAGCGCCGGAAAATAGTCATTTGATGTAAATGTGCACAATGCCGGCAATGATATTGTCGGCATTTTTGTTTGCGCTTCGATAAACAAACGTTTCACCGATTTTAAATCTGTGAGACTTAAGGTTGCTGTTGAGATGATTGAGCGACACTCAATCGTATTGATCAAACGAGTTGTCGAATAGTTTTAATGTAAAAAGCATCAAAATTTGTTTTTTTACGACAAATGTAAAGGAAGGTTTGTCTTTGTTTTGTGGAAAATTTTCTTCGATGTTTGTATTAACTCGTTGATTCTAAATGATATAGGTTCATTGCGCAGTCGATTTTCGTCCTGCGAAGTGGTATTGACCTATGCCGCATTAACTGGTTTTATACCAAGTTAAATGAAAGATATTTTTCATTATTGATGCAATTTATTAAGACTTACCTAAAATTGCGCTAGCTAGGCGAGTCGCCGAAGACAGTAAATTGTACGACGAGGCGACTGCAACGACGCTAGCGTCTGTTTTGCGTAAGTCCTATTTATGTCTAAGGCTTTATTTTTGGAATAGTAGTGCAATTTAAATTTAATGGCTGGTATGCCTGAATAGGTGATTCTAATATTTCAGATGCTTGGCTTTTTACACCCACGTAGAGGATGGAAATATGTTTAAAAAAACCGTAATAGTGCGAGCACTTTCAATCGCTTTTGCGACTGCGTCAATTTCAGTTTCCATGGTCGCGCCAGTGATGGCGCAATCGAATGCTAGCGGCACGATTTTTGGTCGGGTTGATGTAACTGGGCATACCATTGTCGTCAAAAATATCGATACTAATTTGCAGCGTAAAGCCGTTCCAGATGCGTCTGGCCGCTATCAGATTACCGCATTACCCGCTGGCCGCTATAAAGTTGAATTGCTGAAAGGTGAGCAGGCGGTGAAAAGTAATGAGGTGGAGGTTACACCGGGACAAGGTGCTGAGGCCGATTTCACTAATACGCAGGCAATTCAATCAGTTCAGGTGATGGGACAAAGGACGAAGATTGACGTGTCCAATACCAATAATGGCACCAACTTTAGTTCACGAGAATTGGGAAAATTGCCGATTGCACCGAATTTGACTTCGATTATTCAGTTAGCTCCGAATACCGCACCAGCTGATCCGCGCTATCTTGGCGCTGCGATGGGCGGTAGTGGTCCTTCCGAGAATTCATATTATATCAATGGCTTCCCTGTGACCAATGCGCTGACTGGCTTAGGTTCGTCTGAATTGCCTTTTGGTGCGATTGCAACGGCGCAGATTCTGACTGGGGGCTTTGGTGCGGAATTTGGTCGCTCAATTGGCGGTGTGGTTAACATTACCACCAAGAGCGGGACGAATAAATGGGAAACAGGTGCGCAGTTAAGTTATACCCCAAAACAACTGACTAGCAAGTACAAGGATTACTATTACAGTACAACTGGCGCGACAGAAAATGCCGCAACAGATGGCAAAATTTATCTCAAGCGTTCTGATAACACACGTGCTGAGCGTCGTATGGGAGCATATGTGGGGGGGCCAATTGTGGAAGATAAATTATTTATGTTTATCTCTGCAGAGCAAGGTGTGGTGAATCAGGATCGTGTCGCACGTAGTGCAGCGGAAACACCCGCAGCCTTGGCAAAATGGGGTTATGGCGAATATACAGACACCACCAATCGCTTGTTAGCGAAGTTTGACTGGAATGTGAATGACGCAAATCGTCTTGAGTTGGCTTACATCTATGACGATGCAAAGCGTGATGCATATTTCTACGGTTATGACTATGCAAGCAATGTGCATGGTACGACAGTGAATTCTGGTCAGCATTATCGGAATGATCCGGCCAACAACACCGGCGTTGGTTCGAAAGCCACAACTTTAAAATACATTGCAAATATCAATGATGATCTGACTTTCACTGCGTTGTATGGTGAATTGAAGTCACCGCATGAAAATAACTTCGATGGTTACGATGTATATGACATGAAGTCAGCAATTCCAGGCGTTACATCTGTGACGACTACACGTTATCCAGGTTTGACGTATAACAATAATCAGCCATTGGGAGCGGCAAATGTTCTGCCACTGGGTGCAGAGGATACCGTGAAATCCTTGCGTTTGGATTTGGAATATAAGCTGGGTGATCATACTTTGCGTGTTGGTGCTGATCGTAACCGTTTAGATTCTCTGGCAGGGTTCTTCCGTGTTGGCGGTGGCAGTTGGTCTTTCCAAAAACAATTGAATCCTACTGTTGCCTCGGTATTATCCGGATCTGATCAAAAAGTCGCAGTTGCCTTAACACCAAATGCGGGTGAGATTGCTAAAGCCGGTTACTACGTAACGCAGGGGATTTTTACCAGCGCGACCAAAATCGCTTCTGAACAAACGGCGATGTATATTGAAGACCGCTGGCAAGCCACCAAGAATCTCTTATTGTCTTTTGGCTTGCGTGATGAAACCTACAAAAACATCAATAGCGAAGGTGATGCTTTCCTCGATATGAAAAAACAACTCGCACCTCGTTTGGGAGCGGCTTGGAATGTCAATGGTGACTCTTCGTTCAAAGTTTTTAGTACTGCAGGTCGTTATTATCTACAAGTGCCAACTAGTATTTCAGTACGCGCACCATCACGCTCTTTGAACACGACCCAGGCATTTACTTATACGGGTTTGGATGCAAATGGTGCACCGACCGGATTGACCGCAATCGCCCCGGTTTTCTCTGCGAATAATGAATACAATTTTCCTAAAGATGCGAAAGTCTTAGCGGCAATTGATTTGAAACCGAACTATCAGGACGAAATGACTTTAGGTTTTGAAAAAGCGTATAGCTCCAATATTAACTATGGTTTGAAAGGTACATATCGTGTGTTACGTTCGACTTTAGATGACTACTGTGATGCGGGGATTATCGCTCGCTGGAAAGCTGCGAATCCACAATATGACACATCTAAAATGCGAGCACGTGGCTGTACATTCATTAACCCAGGTGAAGACAACGCATTCTGGCTTGATTTGTATGATGCTGATCCAGCGCTAGCACGTAAGAATTATGTGCGTGCAGTATTTACCAAAGAGATGCTGGGCTTGCCAAAGGCTGAGCGTAAATATTCTGCGATTGATGCATTCCTCGAACATGCTTACTCGAATGGTTGGTATGGCAAAGTCAGTTATACATGGTCACGCAGCTACGGTAATACGGAAGGTCAGACCCGTTCAGAAAACGCACAGATTAATCCAGGCGCAACAACGACCTGGGATCTGCCACAGTTAGCTGAGAACGCGACAGGTCTATTGCCGAATAATCGCACGCATGCATTGAAGGCATACGGTTTTTATGACGTGACATCAGAATGGAATGCTGGTGCGAATTTATCGATAGCGACAGGACGCCCGATTAATTGTTTGGGTAATCATCCTACGTTCACCGGTGGTTATGCAGGCAATTTCTTCTATTGTGGTAACCCAAATAATGCAAAACCACTCAACACACCAGCGCCACGTGGAACTTTGGGGAATTTGCCGACGGACATACGTCTCGATATGAGTATCACGTATCGTCCTGCGATTTTGGCTGGCTTTGCATTTAGGGCAGATGTCTTTAATTTAATGAATCGCCAAACAATTTTGACCATCAATGAAACCTATAACTCCGGTACGAATCTGGTCAATCCTAACTATCGTGCCCCGACCGCTTTAGCTGCACCGCGCTCAGTGCGTTTAACCATGGAGTACAACAAGAAGTTTTGAATCAGCTAAAAATAAATTAAAACTAAACGAAAATTAAGGGAATCTAAAAGAGGACTTTACTTTTCGATTCAAAACGCAGGATGGCAAGGCGCATCTCTTGCTACGGCTGGGCATCCCAGCAAGAGATGCAACGCTGTCCATCGTGCGTTTTATCATGATCCCTTCGGGAATGGCTGAATTGAGCGCATGGTGTTGTTGCAATCTGTTTATAGTGCTCGCACTACCGCGCAGCTTGCGTCTAGCCCAGTGTCCATTTCCGCACATTCGCATGCCTAAATGCAATGTCAACACGACCTAGAGATTGGTTTATTCAAAAAGACATGCGTGAAATAAAAATGCCGGATAATTTTCCGGCATTTTTTTGTGTTGAAACTTTACAGGATTGCGCTAGCGTGGGGTCATGCGGATCGCGTCTTTTAATTCAAGACATTGTTCGCAGGTACATAGTCATAACCCAGATCACGTGCGACGGCTTCATAAGTGACTTTACCTTCACATACGTTTAAACCATTACGCAGGTGAGCATCGTCTAGTAAAGCTTGTTTCCAGCCTTTACTTGCCAATGCTACTGCATGACCGACTGTGGCATTATTTAACGCGAATGTGGAGGTACGGGCGACCGCACCTGGCATATTGGCGACACAGTAGTGAATCACACCGTCGACGACATAAGTAGGTTCTGCGTGTGTAGTGGCATGCGAGGTTTCAAAGCAACCGCCCTGATCAATCGCCACATCAACTACCACTGCGCCTTTTTTCATACGTGAAATCAAGTCACGACTGACCAACTTAGGCGCTGCTGCACCCGGCACTAAGACGCCACCGATGACTAAATCAGCAGACAACACGGCTTCTTCGATGGATTGCGCATTGGAATACACCGTAGAAATACGATTGCCATACACGAGATCTAATTGACGCAAGCGATCGACACTCTTATCCAAAACAGTGACGCGCGCACCAGTTCCGACTGCCATTTGCATGGCATTCGTGCCGACTACGCCAGCGCCGATAATGACGATATGCGCTGGTGCGACGCCCGGAACGCCGCCTAATAACAAGCCCATGCCACCTTTGGATTTTTCCAAATGTGCAGCGCCAGCTTGGATGGACATACGACCCGCGACTTCACTCATCGGTGCTAATAGAGGCAAGCCGCCATTCGCGCCCGTGATGGTTTCGTAGGCGATGCAGATCGCACCGGATTTCACCAAGGCTGCAGTTTGCTCAGGATCAGGTGCGAGGTGCAGATAGGTGTACAGAATTTGGCCTGGACGCAGCATTGCGCATTCCACTGGCTGCGGTTCTTTGACTTTGACGATCATTTCCGCACGTTCAAAAATTTCTTTCGCTGTTTCAACTAATTCTGCACCGACAGCTGTGTATTGTTCATCGCTTAGACCAATCTCTGTGCCCGCATTTTTTTCCACCAACACTTGATGTCCACGTGAAGTCAATTCACGCACAGAGGAGGGGGTCATGCCCACGCGGTATTCGTGGTTCTTAATTTCTTTAGGTACGCCTACGATCATGATGTCTCTTTCATTAACTTAGAAATTGCGCCTGGAAATTTCGGCTGAATAATAGTAGCGGCGTCGGGAAGCGTATTCCCGGCGCCGTTTTTTGTTGTTATATTTGACCAGATGGGTAATCAGTCGGATTTGATTATGACACCGGAAAAATAGCTTATTTAAGTAATAAATTAGAAATTTTGATTTTGCTGATGTAGGGCAATTGTGCAATCGCACAATGTACGGAATTTCTTACGAAACTAAGTTTTCTGTACGGAAAATAGAACAGGTGCTTACTTTTTTAATGATGAACCGAATACATGATCAGGCCGCATTTGATGGCTTCTTTTATCTCGCACTATTAATTTGTCAGGATTCGGTGGCGTACCGGCCAGCATTCATTCCTGCTTAGAGATAGCAATAGCTGAAAAAAGTGCCGTAAGAAGGGTGTTGAGCTCTCGCCAACACCAATGATGTCAATGCCAGTTGATTCGACCACGCTGATTTTTTTCCATGTCCGCCCAATATTGTGCTAACAGTTTGATTGCCATTCCGTCAGCTGTACCACCACCGATGATGGCGATGTACTGCAATTTTGATGAGCTCAGTGGGAAGAAAAATTATAAAGTGGCGTTAAAGTGATTTAATTGCCGAAAATTTCTTATTTCCTCATTTTTTTACGAGAGTCGTGTCGATTAGTTAGACTACATAAGGATTTATAGATGATTGGTGAAAATAGGATGATGTCTTTTAAGTTAAATAAAACAGTTGGGGCTTAAATGGTCTTATTTTGGTATGATTAATTTTTTTGCGATGTTTTTGGGATGGTTTTGTAATTTTGTTCGTGTATATTTTCATGTCAGAGGCAATATGCTGCTTAGTTCTACGTCTACATCTATGACTTTGGTGCAATGTTGGTAAAAATCCGGCAAGTCTGGTTTTTTGTTGCCTTGGTCGTTCTTAACTGTCTGCCTGAGCCGGTGTGCCAAGCTGCCGAAGCTGATCCGACTTTGCAAGTGTTGCATTGGTGGACCTCGCCGCGTGAACGTAAGGCGGCATCTTTGCTGGCTAACCGCTTAATGGATGAAGGTGTGGCTTGGAAAGATGTGGGTGTTCCTGGTGGTGCGGGTATTGGTGCAGGTAAGGTACTGAAAAGTCGGGTGCTAGCCAGCGATGCACCGGAAGTCACGCAAATTATTGGGGCTTCAATTCGCGATTGGGCTGATCTGGGATTTTTGTTGGAGCTTGATAAAGTTGCCAATGCGAACAAATGGAAGACGGCTTTTTTCCCCACTATACAAACTTTGATCCAATACCGTCATCACGTGGTTGCCGCGCCTTTGGGAATACATCGCATTAATACTTTATTTTACAACCGTAAATTATTTTCCTCGCTTAAATTAGCCGCACCCGAGAGCTGGAATGACTTGGTCAACGTGGCAGCTAAATTGAAGACGGCTGGGATAAAGCCATTAGCGCAAAGCAGTGAACCGTGGCAAGTGGCGACACTGTTTGAGAATTTGATTCTGGCAGAAAATGGTCCGGACTTTCATCGTGAAGTTTTTTCACGACAGAATCCTCAGGCCGTGCTTGAGCGTCGTTTTCTGGTGGCATTGGAGCGTTTGCGTTTAATGAAATCATGGATGATTCAAGCTATCGACGAACGCCCTTGGCCCGACGTAGTGCGCCAATTTGCCAATCGCGAAGCGGCCATGATGATCATGGGGGATTGGGCAAAAGCTGAATTAAACGAAACTGATTACGAGACTGACTTGGAGTTTTCTTGTGCGACCATGCCGGGTACAGGCCGCTTCCACCTCTACAGCGTCGATACTTTTTCTATGTTCACGAAGGATTACGCCCATGTAGCCGCGCAAGAAAAGCTCGCGCGACTGATAGGCACATCTCAAATGCAGAATGAGTACAACGCGGCCAAAGGTTCGGTCTCGGTAAGACAGGACGCCGATCCGAATAAGATGGATAGTTGCGCACGTGCTTCATGGAGCGATTTTGCGCAAGGTGCGGCGATGCAAGCCCCCAGCCTTGCCCATCGCATGGCGACAGACGAATCGAGTCGGGACGCGATTATCGCTGTTATTCATCGCTTCTTTATCGACGATGCCTTGAGCCCGGCAGAAACTCAAAAGCGCTTAGCCGCTTTGTTCCGTACCTTAAATATGAATATCCGTAAATAGTAGTTGTGATCGCAGACCGAGGAAAAAATGACACGCAAGATTCTGATTGTTGACGATGACCAAAAAACCCGGGTCTTACTCAAAGCTTATCTGGAAAAAAATCAGTATGAAGTGATTTTGTCACATAACGGCGAAAGTTTTATCGCTGAATTTCAACATCAATTTGATCAATTAGCCTTGGTGATTTTGGATGTCATGTTGCCCGACACGGATGGTTTTGCCTTATGCAAAACGGTGCGACAACGCTGTAATGTTCCCATCATTATGCTCACCGCCAGCTCAGATGAAACTGACCGAATTGTTGGTCTCGAATTAGGTGCGGATGATTACATTGCTAAGCCGTATAGTCCGCGTGAATTACTTGCGCGTATCAAGGCTATCTTGCGTCGTAGCGGAGCCGACACAGCAGTGGCATCACGTTATTATAAATTTGTTGGATTCACGCTCGATCTGGTGGAACGCAAAGTGATCGATAGTCAGGGGCAGGTGGTGGCATTGACCGGACTGGATTATCAATTATTGAAATATTTTGTCGAGCATCCCGGTGATATTTTGGATCGTCAAGTGCTTTCGGAGCAAACACGGGGCCGCGATCTTGGCCCTTTAGATCGTACTCTCGATGTGCAAATCAGTCGTTTGAGGCAATTACTGAAAGATGATCGTAAGCCCTCAGAGTTAATTAAAACAGTGCGTGGTGCGGGTTATGTATTTTCTGCCGATGTGAGCATTTCCGGTGTCTGATTTTGCTCATCAATCTAATGTTGCGGTAAGCACACCCGGTGAGGTAAAACGAAATAAAACCTGGTTTTGGTTACCGCATTCCTTACTCGGACGTTTGTCGTTGGTAATGGTTTTTGGCGTGCTGTTAACGCAGTTGGTTGGCAGTGCAATCTGGGCGACTCAGCAGGGGGCAAAAGCAGAACTGGAAGCGGCGGCCGCTTCTCAATATCTGGCGCATAGTGCATCGAGTACGATACAGTTTTTTCGTAGCCTGCCGCCGAATTATCGTACGGTGACGCTGCAACAATTTAGGGAAATGGGCGGTACGCGTTTTTTTGTACAGACTAATTCTGCCTATGTTCCGATCACCGCCATTGCGCCGCAAAAACTCGCGCAAACAGTGACTACTACTATTACCGATACACTGAAAACCGACTTGCCGCATTACCCCGATTTTCGTGTCGCCTTAGCTTGGCCTGATCAGTTGACTACGTCGGTGGATGGTACGCATATCCTTGATCTGCCAGAAAGCTGGGTGCAACATATCCTTTTAGTGAAGCCCGAACCGGCACCTATTTTGGTGATTCAAACAGAACTTGAACCTGGCAACTGGTTGTATCTGGCGGCGCTGATGCCCAATCCCTATTTTTTAAAGACAAGTGATCCATTATCTTTTGATCGCTTGATTTTACAAGGCTTGTCTTTAGCTGCGGTGTTGCTGTTGTCGATCTTGGTAGTGCGCTGGATTACCTTGCCATTGGCAGCACTGTCAGATGCTGCGGCTGCCTTTGGCAGAGGTGAACACATGCCAGACTTACCGGAAACCGGAAGCCGTGAATTCGTCAATACTGTGCGTGCTTTTAGTGGTATGCGACAGCGTATTCAACGTTATATTGAAGACCGTGAACGCTTGTTCATTTCTATTTCGCATGACCTCAGAACGCCGATCACACGTTTGAAGTTGCGCTCAGAATTATTAGATGATGATGTCTTGCGATCCGAATTTGAAGAGGATTTGGACGATCTCGATATGATGGTGAAAGGTGCGCTGCAATGTGTGAAAGACAGTGACATTCATGAAAATCCAAGTGATGTGCGGCTTGACCCTTTAATTCAAAGATTGGTGCGTAGTGCCCATCTGGCGAAGCATCAAGTCAGCTTCCTTGAGTCGGGTGTCGTTGTCCGTGGTAAGCCTCTGGCCTTAAAGCGCGCGATTGGTAATCTGCTGGACAACGCTTTGTATTATGGCGAACGCGCAGAAATTAGTATTTGGGAAGAAGCTGAGACTGTCCAGATTCAAGTACGTGATCATGGACCCGGTGTACCGGAAGAAGCGCTACCAAGATTATTCGATCCTTATTTACGCTTGCTGCATGGTCGTCAGCAAAACGAGAGCGGCATGGGCTTAGGCCTGGGAATTGCACGCAGCGTGGTAGAGGCGCATGGCGGTAATTTGGTTTTAGAGAATCATCCTGAAGGCGGCTTGAAGGCAATCATTTGTTTGCCGAAACGTCGCGAATAATTTAGGCGACTTTTTTCTTTTCTACAGGCTAACGTAGACCGATGCAGACCAATGCAGATCAATTCACAACAGTTGCGATGAGACTTTTGTAAAGTTTTGTAAGCTTATATTGAGAAACGTAAGCTAACTTGGAGTTGGTCAAATCATCATCCATACCACTTCGTTCTGCCGACTGGCGGAAATCAGAATGGTATGTAAAGAAATGTAATCCCTTAAATGATGAAAACTAATAAAGCTATTTAAAATCAATAGCTTAAGTTGTCTACACCATTCTGCTTAAGGAAAATGGCATTACAAATAAGCCGATGCTAGCATGCACTCCAGTCACTTCAGCCACTGAGAGTTCATTAGTTTCGTCAATTCATGTTTGTAAGGATTTCCTTTGAGACTCATCTCGCTTTTTCTGTGCTTGTCTGCGCTCGTCACTGCTCACGTAGTGCATGCAGGAACGCTAGTAATTGAAAGCTGGCGCGCCGACGATAAGCTCTTATGGGAAACCGTCTTGATTCCGGCTTTCAATAAAAAGCATCCGGGTATAGAAATCAAATTCTTGCCGACTGCCCCAACCGATTATGATGCCGCGCTTTTGAGCCGCCTGAAAAGCGGGCGTGCTGGTGATCTGATTGCTTGTCGTCCATTTGATGCGTCTTTAGCCTTGTTCCGGCAAGGTTTCTTGGAAAAATTAGATAACAAGCCAGGGATGGAAAACTTTCCGGCATCGGCCTTGTTTGCTTGGCAAAGCGACGATGATAAATCTACTTTTTGTATGCCTATCGCTTCAGTGATACACGGTTTTTTGTACAACAAACGCATTTTCAAAAAACTTAATCTGCAAATCCCCAGAACAGATGCAGAACTTATTTCTGTGCTCGACGCGGTGAAAAAGCATCGCACTTATGTTCCCTTAGCTTTAGGTACGGCGGATCAATGGGAAGCAACGCAAACCGTGTTAACCAGTATCGGCCCTAATTTTTGGCATGGTGAAACAGGGCGTAAAGCATTGATTAGCGGGAAAGCGAAGTTCTCCGACAAAGAATTTATTGCAGCGTTGGAATACGAAGCGAAGTTAGGTACTTATTTGAATCCAACTGCTAGTACACAAACTTACAGTGATAGCCAGCATCTTTTCGCTTTAGGACAAGCTGCAATTTACCCTATGGGTTCATGGGATATTTCTTATTTTAATCAGGTGTCAGGTTTGGAATTTGGAGTATTCGCGCCACCAGTGCGCAAGCTGGGCGAGCCATGCTACATCCTGGATCATATGGATATCGGTATAGGTATCAATCGCAAATCAAAAAATAAAGAGGATGCTTTGCAATTTTTGGAATGGATAGGCTCGCAAGAATTTGCGGATATTTATACCAATCGAGCGACTGGTTTTTTTTCACTATCGAATCACTTGATTGCCGTGCGTGATCCTATCAGTCGGCAGATGATGGAATGGCGTTCCAGTTGTGAGTCGACGATCAGAATTGATGCGCAGATTTTAAATAGTGCGCAGGCAAAATGGCAAAAAGAATTGTGGAGTGTGAATGCGCAAGTGCTGAACGGCACCATCCGCCCCAGGGATGCCGCACTCAAAATTCACAATGCTTATTTGACGTGGTTTAAGCCACACTCGCAGTGATCATACTTCCCCCAAGACGTGTGATTTGTTCCGGCGCCCAGCGCGGTGCCGGAATTTTTTTGTAAGAAATTTTTTCGAGAGCACAGCGTGTTGTAACCAGGTTTAGCGTCTGTGTTTTTTTACCCCGTTGAGCACGTGCCATGACGAGGTAGTAGCAGGTGGTAGTGGTACGTGTTTGTTTGGTTTTATGAATAGTAGTTCGTCATATTTACAGCAGTAATAAATTAATCCACAGGAGACTTTACATGGCTAAGCCAGTATTCAAGAAAAAATTAATCCCCAATCTGATCGCCGTCATGCTGGGCACTGCATCGATGCAAGTTGTGTATGCCGCACCACAAGCAGCGCAAGAAACAAAAGCTACGCAAGAAACACAGTCCATCGAAGTACGTGGTATTCGCGATACTTTGAAAAAAAATCTGGCGGGAAAACGTGATGCACAAAATATCGTCGATACAGTGAATGCAGAAGACTTAGGCAAATTTCCAGATAAGAATGTGGCTGATTCTTTGCAGCGTGTTCCAGGTATTTCGGTTGACCGTAGTTGGGGCGAAGGTAAAGCGATTTTTGTTCGTGGTACTGACAAAAATTTGAATATGACGCAATTAAATGGACAGGCTGTTTCGTCTTCTGAGTGGTGGCTGAATGAAGCGCAAACGCGCAGCTTTAACTATGATGTATTGCCTTCAGAAATTGTCGGTAGCTTGAATATTTATAAGAGCCCATCAGCGGATTTGGATGAAGGTAGTATCGGTGGCTTGGTGATCGTGCAAACGCGCAAGCCATTGGCATTCAAAGATCAATTAACCTTGCAAGCCTCAGTCGAAGCGGTCTACAGCAAATTGCCAGGAAAAACAGATCCACAATTATCGGGCTTGATGAACTGGAAGAGCGACGACAAAACCTTTGGTGTGATGGTGGCCGTGAACAAGCAAAAGCGCACCATGCGTCGTGATGGCTTAGAATTTTTTGATGACGGTAAATACACTATTGTGGATCAAAATGGTGTCTCCACGCCTGCTTATGCTGCTTGGGGTGGCGGCTCGGCAATTTTCCGTCAAGATCGTGAGCGTACAACGACTAATGTTGCGCTGCAATTCAAGCCAAATAGCGACGTCGATATCGTCATGAATTATATGAATTCAGACATGGAGATGGACAATAATAATCAAAACTATTTGTGGCAAGCTGGTGGTCTGGCCGATGCGAAGGGCAATATTCGTGTGACCAATCCCAAATTCATTACTACCTCAGACGGCACCAAGGCGTTGGTCGGTGGCATTCTGGGGCCTAAAACGGGCGTATCGTTTGAGCCTATTTATCGCCAATCCTATATCAAAACAAACGTGCTCGATTTGGATGGAACTTACGAAGGCGATAACTGGAAAGCACATGCACAGGTAGGTTCCACTAATAGTCAAGGTGGTAGTACACACGACAGACATTTTTGGATGGAAGGTGATACTCGTACTCAAATCGATATGGGTCGCGATCAATTTGGTGTGAAGTATTTGGATATTAGCCCTCTTGATCCGAAAGCCTTGACTTTGAAAACGGGCGACGACCGCATCCGTAAGATGGAAGGTAAGGAGAATTATGCACAAGGCGATGTGAGTTTTGATATCACCGGTTCCATCATTAAAGCAGTCAAAGTTGGCTTGAAATATCGCGACAATACTTTGCAAAATACGCGCATTCAAGGCAATGCTGATGATAAATCTGCAGGCTGGCAGTCTTTCTCCTTAGCAGACTTGTCTTCGGGTGCTTCACCTATGCTCAGTCAGGCAGCTGGATCACAAGGTGCTTTAACACAGTACGCTTGGTTCGATGATGCCTTGGTTGCCAGCAAAGGTGTACCGATGTTTGATAAGGCAATGACGTATGCGAGTGTGCCAAGTCAGAACTACACGATCAAAGAAAAAATCACGGCGACCTATATTAAAGCGGATTACGCCATTGATAAGTTACGCGGTGACTTTGGTGTGCGTTTGGTTAAGACGCAGCAAACTTCCTCTGGATTTTTAGGTAATTCCTCTATCGGTTACAAAGCGATCAGCGTTACGAATGATTACAACGACGTCTTGCCAAGTTTGAATATGGTTTACGATTTGCGCAAAGATTTGATTATTCGTGGCGCGATTTCGAAAGCCATGGCACGTCAAACTTTTGATTTGTTGAGCCCTGCATTTACGGTTGACGGTACGGTATTGACGAAGGCCACTGCTGGAAATCCACTATTAAAGCCAGTGCATGCGAATCAGGCCGAAGTGGGTGCGGAATGGTATTTCTCCGATGCGTCTTTATTTTCTGCGACGGCGTTTGTGAAACAGCTTGATACCTTTACCTACAAGTCTGATAAATCCGAAGTGGTGGATGGTAAAACCTATACGGTGACACGTCCACATAATGCTGATAATGGTGCAGACATTAAAGGTTTCGAAGTGCAATGGCAGCAGGCTTTTGGCAACACGGGTTTTGGTGCTGTATTCAACTACACTTTCACCGATGCGAAAGCCGGTAGTGTGAATGGTGCGCCAGGTTTGAAAGTATTGGGTAACTCCAGAGATCAATTCAACGCCAGTGCCTACTACGAAAAAAATGGTATTAGCACGCGTTTATCATATAACTACCGTTCCGAATCATTTGGTGGACAAACCATGGGCGGTCAGGTTGTCAACAGTGCCTATGGCCAGTGGGATGCGACGGCCAGCTACGATGTGACACCGAAAATCAGTCTCTTCGCTACTGCAGTCAATATTACGAATGCTTTGGTGCGTAGTAATACGACGGATGGTTTGCCTTTAGGTGTGTATGAAAATGGGGCGCGTTATAGCGTCGGTGTCCGCGCGAAGTTCTGATCTGACTTCGATGGCTCGCCTTGATGCGGATGTGCTGTTTGCACGTCCGCATCAAGATAGCTTGTGAAGTGAAACCTTTGTGCGTGTCGCCATTCACATGGGCTTTTCTTCTGTTGCATAGAACCTTAGCTCAATCGGTTCTCAGTTTTAATCTATTGTGGAAATCGTTATGACCAAGCCTGTTCAAGCCGCTGGATCAACCAAGAGTGTTGTGATGGCGATGTTTTTTATCAGCCTTTTATTTTTTATTTTGGGATTTGTTACCTGGCTCAATGGATCATTAATTCCATTCTTGAAGATCGTTTGTGATCTCAATGATTTTCAAGCACTGTGGGTGACTTTTGCGTTTTATATTGCGTACACCGTGATGGCATTACCATCTGCGGCTATCCTTAGTCGCATTGGCTATAAAAATGGAATGACGCTCAGTCTGGGTGTTATGGCGGTCGGCGCTTTATTGTTTATTCCAGCTGCAAAATCGAGCTACTACGGCTTGTTCTTGCTGGCCTTATTCACTTTGGCGACCGGGATGACCTTAATGCAAACGGCCATCAATCCTTATATTGTTTGCATAGGATCGCGTGACAGTGCAGCGATGCGTATCAGTGTCATGGGCTTATTTAATAAAGGTGCGGGAATTGTGGTGCCGATGATTTTTTCCGCACTGATCCTGTCTGGCATGGAGCAATACTCAGGAACCGCGCTGGCTGCGCTCGATCAAACGGCAAAAGAAATTTTACGTGCTGAATTATCCTCGCGTCTGATTTATCCGTATGCGGTGATGGCCGCTGGTTTAGTTTTGTTTATGTTGCTTATCCATTTTTCGAAGCTCCCTGAACTGGATGTGGAAGACAATCAAAGTGCAACCGAAGTGCGGCGCTTTGGCGTATTTCAATTTCCACAGTTGGTGCTAGGTGCAGTTGCTCTATTCGCCTATGTCGGCGTAGAAGTTATCGCGGGCGATACGATAGGATTGTATGGACATCATTTGGGCGTGAATCACTTCGCCGTTTTAACGTCCTATACCATGAGTTTTATGGCGCTCGGCTACTTGCTTGGTGCCACTTGCATCCCACGATGGCTATCACAAAAAGCGGCCTTACTATTGTCTGCGGTCAGTGGCATGGGTTTTACGGCGGGTGTGATTCTGAGTTCAGCGACGGATACCACTATGTCGCATTATCTGATTGCGTGGGTGGGTGTGCCAGAAGTGCCAAATACAGTGATGTTTCTGGCGCTGCTAGGTCTGGCGAATGCACTGGTCTGGCCTTCAATCTGGCCCTTGGCTCTGGAAGGATTAGGCAAATACACAGCGAGTGGTTCAGCACTCTTAATTATGGGTATTGCAGGCGGCGCTTTATTGCCGATGATATACGGTCATTTTTCCGATACTGGTAGCGCCCAAAGTGCCTATTGGGTTCTGTTGCCATGCTATGTGATCATTTTGTTGTATGCAGTTAAGGGTCATGCTATTCGTAGTTGGAAAGGCGGTTCTGCGCTAGCCCAGGAGGCTACTGAACAATCAGAAGTATTGTTATAATTCTTGATGAGTGGCGCTTAGGCTATAAGCCTAGCCCGAGCTTAGTCAGCATTGCTCCCGTACCTGACGTGCGGGAGCTGCTCTAAGATAGTGTGTGTTTTTCAAGAAATGAAGTGACAAAAACATTGATGAAATGAGCCCAGATTACTTGTCGTCAGCAGCGTAGGTGACATTAGAGGTTAAATAAGTTACTTAGAACATGCCTATTACGCCATTTCATTTCGGTCCAGGCGCCGCAATTCAGGCACTCTTTCCTCAGAAGATCAGCTTTATTGCATTTGCACTGAGTAATGTTTTATTGGATCTCGAACCTGCTTATTACATGCTGAGTGGACAGTTTCCCGTGCATCGTTTTTTTCATAGTTTTCTCGGATCGTCTTTTTTTATCCCTATAGTCGTCTTAATCTTTATAGGGCTCCGCAAGGTTCAAAAACGTAAGACATGGATTCCCGATTTTTACGAATGGTCGAAGCTGTCAATAGAACAGGTTTCTCTTGGTGCGGTAATCGGCGTGTATTCACATATTGTGCTTGATGGCATCATGCATAGTGATGTTCAACCTTTCGCTCCTTTTGTTGCGATGAATCCGTTTTTGCATTTACTGTCACTCAACATCTTACATTGGCTTTGTATCGCGGCGGCTGTGCTAGCATTTTGCGTGGCCATGTATCGCGTGCACCAATCCCATCATTCATCGAATGAACATGATGATGCGAAATAAAATTTTTGGAGCTGGAATTTTCTTTGTCGGCATGTTATTCATACTCATAGCGGTATCGATTTTATTCGCCGACCACTCTTATTTGTCTGAACTCAAACGTCAGGCTTGGATTGCTACGATGTTGAAAGCACTGTATGGACAATTTGCAACTTTTATGGAAGCATGGTTGCTGTTGTGTGCTGGCTTAGTACTTGCATATTTGGGTATTCGCGGTTTGAAAGTAGCGTCTGAGGAACAATCGCCTTCTGTAAAACAGGGTTTGATTTTGTCAAGATTGCGTAATCGAGCATCGCGCAGAAATCGATTAAAAAAATCTAGTAACCGCTAGCCGCTTAATTGTTGTAGAAAATTGCTGTCTTTGTTTGATTCTGTCCATTTATTTTAATTTGGAAATTTACGATGCACACTATTCAATGTCAATGCGGCGAAGTTCGGGCGCATTTGGAAGGCGAGGGAACACACAATCATATCGTCTGTTATTGCACTGATTGTCGGGCTTTCGCGCATTTTCTCGGACGCGGCGAGCAGGTTTTGGATGCGCAAGGCGGAACCGAAATTGTGCAAGTGAGTCAGGCGCGTCTGCGCTTTGTTCAAGGTCGTGAGCATCTTGCTGCCGTACGTTTGAGTGATAAGGGCATGGTGCGTTGGTATGCGGCTTGTTGCAAAACACCCTTAGGTAATGTCATGCTTGATCCTAAAATGGCGTTTATCGGTTTGATACACAGCGCATTGGATAAAGCCCATGTCGGCAAGGATTTTGGCTCGGTGACTGCCTGGATGGAGACACAAGCAGCACTTGGTGAACCTAAACCAGTACAGAAAGGTGTGCTACCTGTTGTGTTACGTTTTATGGGGATGACTTTGTCGGCACGGCTTAGCGGTAGTTATAAAAAATCGCCTCTGTTTAACGCGGAAGGTCGCCCCGTTGCGCAAGCAGAGATTTTGACGCATGAGCAGTTAATGCATTTAAAAAGCCTGTAAGCTATTGTGTACATTGGTGAAATTAGTACCGTAAATTAATGAAAATTAGTCCAAATTTATGCAAACAATGAGGAGACAACATGTCAACCAACACAGTCAAATTACACCGGGTAATACGCACCAATCCTGACAAACTCTATCGCGCTTTTGTTGAAGCAGATGCAATGGCGAAATGGATTCCGCCTTTTGGATTTACCTGTCAGGTACATCATATGGATCCGAAAGTTGGCGGGACATTTAAAATGTCTTTCCGTAATTTTTCAACTGGCAATGGGCATTCTTTCGGTGGTGAATATTTGGAAATGGTGCCTGGATCGCTATTGCGTTACACCGATCAATTTGATGATCCGAATATGCCGGGGGTGATGACGGTGACGGTGAGTTTCAAGCAAGTCTTGTGCGGCACTGAGTTGAGCGTGACACAGGAAGGTATCCCAGAAATGATTCCTGTAGAAATGTGTTACTTGGGCTGGCAAGAGTCTTTGGTGCAATTAGCGAATTTGGTTGAACCAGAGATTCCAGGTTAGATCCTAATAGCGAGCAATATGCTTTTAGGTTGCCAATATAATTTCTGCTTGGGTGTTGCCGCGCATAAAAAACCGGTCCGAATATCTCATACAGAGGGTGCAATTGCTGAGCGCACTAATTGATGTCTTCTCTATGAAGCCAAAGATATATATTGAAATGCAATAATTTGAATCCTGCATCATCAAAAGTGGGCAATACTCTGTGCTGTTAAACGGCCAGCAAAGAGTAATTCTAACTGGCATAACGCGATAGAGATTCGACCTGTCGCGAACTTCTTTTGCATGTCCCAGAACATGATTTCTAGTCGGTTTCTTGAATTTTTTGATTGATAATTTCTAGTGCACTCTCATTTTATGACCATGACTAAGTACCTCTTAAGGATAGTATTCTTTCTGTGTTGTCAGTTCGCGTTTGGTGTATATGCCCAAACTGACGAGGACACACTGTTTGGAAACGCGAAATCAAAATCGTTGATTCAAGAAGGAAATGTTTTGTGGTCGAAATTAGAAATCAATGAAGCGCTGGAGAAATTTAGTTTGGCTAGTAAAGCTGATCCAAAAGCTTCAGGGCCATGGTCGCATACAGCGGCACTTTATTTGTTTGCATCGACCAAAACTGATCCCCAATACATCGAAGAATATCGCGATAGAGCGCGAGCTGCGGCTTCTCGTGCGCTTGAGTTATTCGTGGGAGATCCTTTGGCACAAGAGACATTGCGTTCATTGGCTGCTCCCTCAACACCGGGGATTACCCCCGCAAATCGGGAGGCGATGGATAGTTTCAATGAGGCCGAGCGTCTTTTTCAAAGTCGTGACTTTTTAGCCGCTATCAACAAATATGAAAAAGCCTTCGCCCTCGATCCAACATTTGCTGAAGCGATCTTGTACGCTGGGGATTGCTACTTTCAATTAGCTAAATTTGATGAGGCAGAGATTCGTTACCGAAAATCGATCGACATCAATCCACGTAATTTTCAGGCGTGGCGTTTTTTGGCGCATGCGCAGACAAAAATGGGACGCCCTATAGAAATGGTGAAATTGTCTTTGTTGAAATCGATAGAAATTCAGCCTAACTATTTACCTGCTTGGGATCAATATTCAGCATTGACTCAGATAAGCGATCGTCCCTTGCAGGCCTTAAATGCGAAGCGCCCTGTCCATCTGAAAGTCAACAACAAAGATGGAGCGCAAAATTACACGATAGAAATTGATCCCAAGATCGACGCTAAGGGAGGCGATGTTGATAGTGCCATTTGGTTGCAATATGGCATAAGCAAAGCCAATTTTCTTGCAGCTAAGAAATCTGGGGATGCGAATGTCAAGTCAATGAGTAAGGTGACGAGCCCATTTGACACAGAGCGTCTTAGCTGGAAAAGCATATTCTATGAGGAACACGAAAACGCCAAATTGCGAGACCCTTTGTTGCAGCAGTTGCGTCAGTTTGTAAAAGATGGGCAGATCGAGGCTGCAATATTTATATTTTTCTTTGATGAATCGTACCGAACTGAATTCGAGAGTTGGAAAAAAATGCACCCCTTAGGCATACAACAATTTATCGAAAAATACGCGCTTCGTCCCAGCCCTTTACATCAATAGAGTAAGGTCCCCGACGTGACTATAGAATTCAAACTCACGATCGGGGTCGCCGAACAACGTCGTCGGCCACTTAAATTTCCTTAAATCGAAGTGACTCTATTCCGGCCTATCCAATTTAGTCGACAACAAAATCGTCGAAAACGTATCCACCCCCCCTTAATCAAATGTATTTTGTCAATCACGGCATCGAGCTCGTGCGTCGATTCTGTTGATAGCTTGGCGCATAAATCATAGCGACCACTGACCGTATAGAGCTTGATGATTTCGTGGCGCTTGGCCAATGAGCACAAGCTGTCCTTCGATTTAATTCCCCATTCCTTTTGCTCGCATTTGAGTTGCACTCCATGTAATTTTGGTTTGCATTGCTCAAATGCAATCATCATTAGGATACATATTTGATTAAATGTTAAATATGCATTATATTTGAGTTAATTTTAACAAAAATGAATTTGTATTTCACATTTCAATGAGTTTGTCTTTTCTTATTTGGGTGAATATTTTGGACAAAAATGACGTGGCAATAGGTGCCGTTCAATTCCTTTTTTGCGTTTTCTTATTGGCATGTGAAGAGTCCAATGTTTGGGCGCAGGTAAAACCTAATGGCAACAAGCCAGCAAGCGTTTCAGTGAAGTCAAAAGTAGGTGCCGTTCTAGGATCCTCGAACTTGCAATTGGATTCCACAACCACATTGACATTGGACTCAATACGTCTTCTTGCGGTCGACACGAAAGAGCAAATTGGCGTTTTTTCTGTTCCAGAACGTGGCCTGATAACAGTACATGCTGAAGAACTTATCCCAGGAACTCAGACAAAGCTAATCAGGATCGCGCTTGATAAGGCGGTTCTTGAGGAAAGGCGATTGGACGCTCCTGAAAAACAACTAGCCTGGCTCTACAAGACCCAAGGAACACTTGGTGGCCGTCTACAACGATTCAGTAAATCAGTAGTACCAGAACTATATATGCTTCCACCGACTATGGTTCGAGGTCGAGATCCATTATCCAGTCGAAAAGAAGATGAGCGTCCGGAAAAGAAGAGTTTTGTTAATGGCGTTGAACAACAGTAAGCCAGTAAGAATCAAGTTCTTGTCGAAAATCCAGACAGATTTCAAATTGATTGAGCGTTTAGACGCCAGGAAGATTTGAAATCTTTTTATTTTTCTGTCAGTGAATGGTCATTGCAGAACATATTCAAGGTTTTGATAAATTAAGATGAAGTTAAATCGACAAACGATTAGATTGGGCAGTTCCTTTCTTTTGATGACGCTAAGTCTGTTTTGGTGGGTATTGGCACGTGCGGACTTTCCATCAACTTCATCTTTTCCCAACACGGGGTTTTATCAGGCTCGTCACCTTAAAGATAAAAATGATGTTTCAGTTATTCAGCTGACTGGTAATTACGGCATTAAATCCGGCGACGGACAAGTCAATGTGGAACCGAGGACTGTCATTGCCAAAGAGTTTTATCGCACGCACCCTGATCATTATGATTTCATTGTGGTGTTTAGTAATTTTGAATTTGATACAGGAGATGCGCTGGCGTCTCATTTGGGAGTTCAGAATAAGGTTAAGGGTCTAGGGATTCCACAGTTCGATAATACGAAGGAGTTTGGCAGTAGTGGAAAATTGTTGGGGTATATCGATATGGCGGCATTAAGCCGATATACGACCAATCCGTTTAATCCTGATTTTGAATCTGTTTTACGAACTTTCTCACACGAATTTTTGCACCAATGGGGCGCTCGTGTACGCTTCAAAGCTGCCGATGGAACGCTGAGCACAGCATTACTAGGAAAAGATAATTCGCATTGGAGTTTTCTTCTCAATAGTGGTGCCTCAGTCGAGTATGGTAATCAATGGCGAGACAATTCAGATGGCAGTTTTACTTCGACTGGTGGCTATCAATTTTTCAGTCCACTTGATCTGTATCTAATGGGGATGTACAAGAAGAATGAGGTGCCAACTTTCTTCCTTATTGACAATCCCAACATCGATAAGAATCGTCTGCCATTAAGTGGCGTGACGGTGAGTGGTGTACGCAGAGAAATTTCAATTGAGGATGTCATTGCGGCAGAGGGACCGCGCATCCCATCGGCGGATAATTCACAGAAAGAATTTCGTTTAGGATTTGTGCTTTTATCGCGAGCAGGTGCGGAACCCACCGATGCTGAAATAGCCGCACTCAATGGTATTCGCAAAGCGATCAATACTCGCCTTGCCGTCATGACAGGCGGTAGGGCAATCGCCCATTCATATAGTGAGCTTGCTGTTTTGGGCAAAGACGATTCAAGCAATAATACTCAATCAGGGCAGGTTCGAAGTGGTGGAGCGAATATTCCCGATGGATTGGCTTGGTTAAAAAATCAACAATCCATTGATGGCTATTGGGAAGATAATCCATTTACTAAAGTACGAGACACGGTTTTTGCATTTGAAACATTAAATGATTTAGATGGTGTTGGATTTGTTGGTAAGCAAAAGACTTTGTCTTGGCTGACTGGGCAAAATCCTGGAAATACAGATTACATTGCGCGTAGTCTGCGAACGCTTACTGGCGCGGGTGTTAACTCCCCAGATCAAGTAGACAAAGTGCTTGCTATGCAAAATCTGGATGGTGGTTGGGGTGTTTCGCTTTCATATCAAAGTAACCCTCTCGATACTGCTCTCGCCATACTCGCACTGCGATCACTTGATACCAGTTTAGTGAAAGAAAAATTAGATAGAGCTGTGGCATTTTTGCTCGCGAACCAGAATGTTGATGGCGGTTGGGGCAACTTGACCGGTGGTGTTTCCCGGACAAGTGTTACCGCGACTGCGCTTCAGTCACTTAGTGGGCGTAGTATTCCCACTAGTGCTTCGTCAAAAATAATTTCCTTTCTGGCGCAGCGACAGAATTCGGACGGTGGATTTGGTGATAGTCCCAGTACCGTACATGATACTGCGAACGTTGTATTGGCATTGCTGACTCAAAATGCGCTTGGGCAAATTCGGGCGGCAGATGCGACGTCCTATGTAGCTTCTACTCAACTTATTGATGGCAGTTGGAATAAAAGTGCATATTCGACGGCACTTGCGTTACGTTTGCTGCGCAGTTCTGGACTATTTAACTGGGCACTAACTGATCTAAAAATCGCATCTGAGGGGCTGCTCGATGGCCAGCAAACTGTTGTGAGTTTTAAAGTCTCAAATAACGGAACCAGCACTGCTCCTGCAGGAAAGGTCCGTGTGTTTGATGGTGATCCTGCATTGGCCAGTCAGCAAATAGGATCAGATATCAGTATTCCAGCCCTAGCTGTTGGTGCAAATGTGGAATTGAAAGTTTTGTGGAACACCTTCGGAAAGGCGGGTGCTCACACACTATATGCATTGGTTGACCCAGAAAACACCATACAAGAAGTCACCAAATCTGATAATCGCCAACAAATTAACGTAACGGTGCGAGAGGCACCTGCAGCAGTTGAACTGGCAATCAATGCTAGCGACATGATTATTAGTCCGCCACATCCAAATAGGTTGCCAACGATATTTTCTATCTCTGGTCCGATTTTCAATATTGGAAAAACCGACGCACCTAATGTTCGCGTTGTTCTTCGTGAGGGAGAGGGGAGCGACGCGAAGGTTATTGATGAAAGAGTTCTTAATTTGCTTGGCCGCTCACAGCAAGTCGTTAATTTTAGCGGAACAGTATTGCGACCAGGAGTCTCGAAGTATGCTGTACTGATCGATCCAGAAAATTTGATTACTGAATCGGATAAATCAAATAACCTGGCTTCACTGTCGGTTGAAACAACGCCCTCTCTCGATTTGGAAATACGTCACGGAGAAACTGTCTTAGCTCGTTCTCCCGTTTATGTAGGATCCGATGCGCAGTTTAAAGTCAAAATTCGTAATGCAGGCACGATAGATTCCCCGCCGTTTAAAGTACGTTATTTTGTATCTAATGGTGTGAAGAATGTTGAAGTTGCAAATCGCACTGTACAAATAGCCGCGGGATCCGCCGTCGATCAAGATGTAGTGTGGCGCGCAGAATTCGGTGGTGATTTAGTGTTTCATGTTGAGTTAGATTCAGACAATATTTTGACTGAAATTGACAAAACTAATAATGCTGATCAGATTAGCTTTAAGGTACTTGAAGCAAACGGAGCAAATCTGGCCGTGAGTTTTAAAGACCTTGTTATTTCACCTGCCCTGAATATTGAAAATCAAGAATTGACCGTAAGTCAGATTGTGCGAAATATTGGCAATCTGGCTGCAAGCGATATTGAAGTTGGCTTCTATGACGGTGATCCTGCACTAGGAAGGTTGTTTGCGCCGATTCAAAAAATTGCAAATTTGAACCCGGGCGAAAGTGTGACGGTCGTTGCTAAATGGCCTCGCTTGCCAGATGCGCTTGAACATATGATTTTTGTCTCTGTTGATCCATATAAAAAACAGAGTGAAATTACGCGAGAAGACAACGCTGCATTTGCAATGATCACGCCATTGACTATGACAGATCTTGCAATTTCCGCCGCGGATATAGTGCTTACACCGGCGTCTCCAAAACCTGGCGACACTGTTACTGTATCTGTGAAATTGAATAATTTAGGGAAACAAAGCGCAAAGAATATTGTTGTGCGTCTCTACGACGGAGATCCATCTCAAAACGGCAAAGCGATTGGTACAGATAAAATAATTCCAGTTTTGGCGGGATTAGAAAGTACAACGCTCGATTATATTTTCCCAGCGGGAGCAGTGAGCCTGACGCGTAGCTTATTTGTCCTCGTCGATCCAGACAATGCAATCGAAGAAAAAAATAAGACAAATAATTTTGCTCGCAGGGATCTGATAGTACAAGACAGTGACTTCTATGTTTCCAATCGATATTTCTCACCAAATGGCGATGGCGTGAAAGACGATACGGTACTGAGTTTCCGCTTGCAGACAAGTACTGATGTGAGTGTCAATATCCTCAATAAGTATGGAAAAACCGTTCGTACATTTGCAGGAGAGCAATTTAAGAATGCACAAACTGGCAGTGTGACCTGGGATGGTCTAAATCAATTGGGTGTTGTGGTGTCTGATGGTGAATATCGGATTCGTGTGCTCGACTCCAAAGCGTCATTGCTTGGAGAAGTAAGAGTAACAATTGATACAAATCGTTCATCAATTATTGACGCGATCGATACTGGATATGAGCAATTCACAAATCTAAGTTGTGAAATTGGCGATGCGAGATGGCAGCAAGCGTCTAAGTCTCTGCGCGTGACCGCGGATGAAGAACGTATCTTCTTGTTCAATCAACGTGATTATTATACTTCACCCAATTTCCTCAGCACCTTCTATCGTGAGCTGACAAATGGATCAGATCTAACGCCTGTATTGTCGAGTGAATTATTGAATTTGCCGGATTGGAATCGCTATTTTGGTATGTCTTTGAATGGCGAAAAATTGGCATTTACGCGAGTTCAGAAAATTGCTGCAGGACAGTATCAGGAACAGTTATGGATCGCAAGTGGCGATGGCCGTGCGGTCAAGCAGATTCGTGTAGAACCGCAAGGTAGTTTTGATACCAATCCTGGTGGTAGTGATTTAAATGGAGATGGTAGCGCCTATATAGCTAAGGTCAACAATGCGATTCTTAGTATACCAACAGACGGCGTTAGTGCTGAGACCGTACTTTTTAGTAACGCAGATGTGGGGAGCGGAAGTCTTGGTGACCTGATATTTTCACCTGATCAAAACAAGGTACTTGTTCCCGTTTATGGCAGTCAGGGAGTTGATTATTTTGTTATTGATACCCTCACTGGGCATCGTCGGAAAATGTCAGACACGCTTCCGCGTGGTGACTTCTCGATTCGAAAATGGGCACCTAATTCAAAATTATTTGCGATAGGTGGAAAGTTAAGTGAATTGGGCATTGAAAGCGCCAATCGTATTGATGCCAGAATCTATGTATTTGACACAGAATTTAATGTCGTCAAATCGTTTGAGACAGCCGTGGGTAACGCAAGTATAGAAAATGGCGAGGGGAAAATCGCCAATTTAGCGTGGGCAAGCAGTAGCACCGAATTTGTGTTCGGATTCTCGACTTGCTTTGAAAGTTGCCGCTCTGAATCAATCGCTTCGAACTCTGTGGCACACAAACTTGCTGGCCCACCTGTAGTTCTTGGTGGATATAGTGGTCCACAACACGTGATGGTAAAAGCTGATTTGTCGAGTGGCGAATTGGAGTACGTTGAGTCTGCGCGGATCCAAACACGTCAAGTTAACGCAGAATCGGTCATGTACGCATGGGCACCAAATGAACGCACTGTCATTCGGCAATTAGGTAACGATTGCGAAAATCAAGCTGAGCAGACTTGCATCGATGCCGTGTTATTAGATGATGCGAATAAAGTACGTCCATTGTTCAAAAATTGGCACTCTTCTGCGGACCTGACCAATAATCGCAGTGACATAAGAATGAGCTTGCAGGGATTTTTGCCAAGCGGTCGTAAATTGATGTTTTCATCTTGGCGTGCTGCAAGGGATTCATCGAGTAGCTGTTATGAATCGGGCCCAGATCAATATAGCTTTGGTAGTTTGCTCAATATGAGTTTGGATTTGCAGCCGTTGCGCAGTGCGACCATTGGCGGTTTGATTTTACGCGGTACCGCGACTGACCAAAATTTCTCACGCTATATGATTGAATACGCAGCGGCGTCGACACCGAATGATTGGAAGACCGTTGTTCCAGGAAGCAGCACTCCCATAATTGACGGAGTGTTTACGAATTGGGTGCCGCCAGCTTTTGGACATTACTACTTGCGTCTTACAGTGGAAGATCTGGCAGGTAACAAACGCCAACAGATTCGACGTATTTCTTGGATGGATACCCCGAGTATTACAGATCTCTATAAAGATACTGAATTTGTGTCACCGAACGGTGATTCGGTGCAAGACGTTTTAAAACTGCATTATCGAGTTTTAGATCCAGTACATCTGGAGTTCACTGTGTATGACGCAAATAATGCTGCGATTCGTAGTGTCTCGAGGGATCATTATTCGATTGGTCAAGAAGCGTTTTTTGTATGGGATGGACGTGATGATCAAGGTCGCACGGTCTCCGATGGGCGTTATCGAGTTGCAGTTCAAAGTTATGAATTCTTCGTCAATATAGACAATACACCACCTGATAGCTTGCTTTCCTTGACCAGTGCTTATGGATTCAGATTTGACCAAGAAAAAGGCGCTAAATTTGTGGCTTATGTGCCAAAATTGACGTGGGCATCAAGTGATCAAAATTATGCAAGCATGCTAATCGAGCGTGTTTCTGCAAACAACTCAAATGAATGGCAAGAATTCGGGCGTTTCCCGGCAATCAAAGACGAGGGCGCTGAGCTACTTGATCCTAAGGGATTTGTTGGTACGAAATACCGAATGATCGTGTCTGATAAAGCTGGTACGAAAACATCATCCAGTACGGCACCCGCCGCTCAGGAATTGTTTTTGCTGAATTTTGCCGAGCACAGTCGCACGAATCCGCCAGAAAATATGCGTTGGAAACAGATCGTATCCGTTCCTTACTCTAATGCAGAAAAAATTGGTGGCATACCTTTCTTGTCTGGAATTAGTGGTGCCGCACCAGTGCGATTGATATTCGCTGAAACCTTGCGTAAGGGTATTAATAAAGTTGTTTTGCAATTTAAAGAGAGGCTCGTATCAGAAAAAGATTTGCCTTTATCTGCCCTCGATGGTGCAACCTGGAATGAAGTGCCAATCTCTAGTTTCTTACAGCATGACATTTTAAAGAATGATTATGTTTCTGTAGGAAGTACCCCAACAGATCATTTTTTTGAATTTTTGTGGGACTTGAAAGGGATCAAGTCGCGTACAGACTATATTGTTCGTCTAAAAGTAGTAGATGACGACACCAATGAATTTGTTGCGATGTCTCCATACCTTATTCGGATTGATAATCATTTTACGATCGCTGGTGTGAAAGATTATCGAGGTGGTGTTGAGCAAGCTATCGAGGTGCTTGCCCAAATAGTTTGGAATGAACCGATGATACGGGCAGATTTGCTCATTTCTAGTACAGACGATCCGCGCTATTTGACTGAGCGATTGATACAGACGGTGCAGAATCCAAATGATCTCTATACCCACTATTTGGGAACTGAGCTATTGAAGGACTTGAGCCTCCATTCGTGTGATCGATACAGTATTCGTCTTAAAGGAACAACGGCCTCTGGTGATGTGGTTTATACGCAATCGAATGTCTTGCCAACCCATTGCTTAGGAGTGAATTGGGTCGCGGGACCTGAAACTTCGCTAGTTTGCAATGCCACACCTTCGTCAAAATTGCAGTTTACATTATCGCCTTATGCTAAAGATGGACGAAAATTAACCCAATTGCTTTTGGGAAGATTGACAGCTGACGGTCGCGAAGAGATTATTCATAATTGGAATGATATTACTCAGTCCGAGTATGTATTCTCAATTGACACGAGCAATATTGCGAGTGGAGAGAAACAATTTTTTGCTCGAATTATTAATGAGGATGGAAAAGTAGCGACGGAAATATTATCTATTCCTGTCGTACATACTGCTCCAACAGCACGCATCACCTATCCAAGCGATGGTCAGAAGATGTGTGGTATTAAGGCGCGCAGCCCACTCGATTTGAAGAAGTTGGTGAATGTTGTCGCGATTGAAGGAAGCATTACTAGCGACAGCAATGTTTCGTATGCATTGGAGTTTGGAAAAGGAAGTAACCCGACTGATTGGAAAACTTTCAGCCCTGCTGGCGTGGAAAAGACCAGGACAGGATTTAGCGGATTGCGTCAAAGTGCTCAACGCATTCGACCTCCTGCTTTACCGCCAACATTCTGTAGTTATCCAGACTCCAAACTCTGCGACGATTTTCATCCGCTACAGTGGTCAAGTGCAAATGTCCAACTGGATGAGAACTTTCCAGGAAGTGTTGCGCGTAGTGGCGAATTGGGGCGACTTGGATTGTTTGAAAACGAGCAAATAGAAGGCGATATTAGTGTTCGCTTACGAGTATTCAATGCGGCAGGCTATCAGAGTTGTTCAGCGCCGGTACAATTCGCTCTCGATAATCAACTTCAATTGAATCCCTCATCAATTGATCGCAAAGTGTTTTCACCAAAAGCGAGTTCTTTGCCAGATCATGTTTCTTTAAAAATCTCACCTGCAGAGTCGGTGACAGTTGATATTCATGTTTATTCTGCCCAGCGCAATGAACAGGGTGACACCATTGCGATCGGTTCATCAATTCGCCATCTGGCTCAAACACAATCTTTGATTGCCGGTGAATATGCCTATGACTGGGACGGACGCGCAACCGACGGTAAAATTGTCACAGATGGTTTGTATTTGTTGCGCGTTGTTTACGAGGATTCTTGTGGCAATACAAAAGAGGTAGACCACGTAGTTGAGGTTGATTCAACACCACCAACGATACTTGTCACTGCGCCTATTAGAGACGCTAAGCTCGGTTTGATTGCGCAGATTAATGGCGCGATTCGCGATGCGAATTTTATGTCATACACGGTTCAATATGCATTGGCATCCAATCCAGAGTTTTGGATAACTATTGAAAACGGCAGTAAGCCGACGCCAACGCAAGTCAGTGAACAAGGATTGGCGACTTGGAATACCTTGGGTCTTTCAGGTTTGCTCAGTCTACGAGTTGTTGCACAAGATAGTGTCGGAAATAATTCTGTGGTTTCGATGCCGATTGAGATCACCACTAGAAACGATCTGATCAGTTACTTAGAGTCAGCTCCAGCGATCTTTTCACCGAATGGTGACGGCAAGCGTGATATGGCAACTATTCGTTACGCTCTCTTGAGCCCGGCAAAGGTGAAACTTGAAATCTTGCGAGATACGATAGACGGTAGTTTAGTAAAAACGCTGATTAATGACGAAGTGCTTAATTCTGGCGCAGCGGTGAGGCTATGGGATGGCACTAATTTGCTTGGGCAGTTGGAAAGAGATGGCCTTTATTTTGCAAAAATGACGGCAACATCTTTGGATAATGCGTCTGTGAAACAAGAGGTTGCGACGCAAATCGTTTTGGATAACGTAGCCCCTAAGGCAACGATTACTTATCCCAAAACAAATTTTGTAACGGCCAAAGGAAATGTTTCTTATGCTGTAAGCGATGCTTACCTCGATACCTATAAAGTCTATTTCGCGGCAAATGCCGTCACTAATACTAGTGGAACAAATTGGCAATTAGTTGCCGAGGGAGCGGTTGACCAAGTTGCCGCAGCTGCTAATTCGTTAGAAGGTTTACCGGAAGCTAAATATGGCGTGAAGATTGTCGCGGTCGATAAGGCAGAGAATCTTACCGAGTCCACCAAATTCTTTGAAATCGATAATACGCCACCTAAAATTTCATTTGATTTACCGACAAATGAAAGTTACGTGAGCGCGAAAAAAGGATTGGTTAAACTCAGTGCGACAATCACGGAGAAAAATCTTGCGACTTACAAACTGCGTTATGGGCAAGGAAACCCTTCAGAAAATTTCTCTGACATTATTAGCGGTGATAGTTTGCAATCGTCTGAGCTTGTGAAATTCTGGGATGTTTCGCAAATACTCGATGGCACGTATACCTTGTGGCTCAAAGCCAATGATCTTGCAGGCTTAACTAATCAGGCCACACTGTCTGTGACTGTAGATAATACATTACCAGTAGCGTCAATAAGCGCACCGCTAGACCTTAGCTACGTGAAGCGAGGGATGGATATCGTAGGTACTGCATCAGACACCAATTTCCACGACTATAAGATCGAAATTGCCGCGGGCTCAAAAAGATTGGCGGATCGTTGGTCATTATTAAGTACAAGTACTACTGCTGTTAGTTCCGGTGCCTTACTCAATTGGCAGCAACTGCCTTCTGATGGAACGCATACATTGAAACTAACGGTGACTGATAAGGCTGGAAACACCACCGAAACTCTGAGTGAAATTATCGTAGATACGGTGGCACCGGGCGTAGTCACTAATGTGGAAGTTAAGCTGGAGAATCGTCAAGATGCACGCTTGTCGTGGAGTGCAAGTGTAGAAAACGATGTCGTTGGGTATGCCATTTTCAGAAATGGTGTGCGTATTAACTCAGAAGTAGTTAAAGGAAATACGTACGTAGATTCTTCTCTATTGAACGGTACCTATAGTTATACGATTAGAGCAATAGACCGTGCCGGTTGGGAGGGTCTGAATTCAAATTCCGTTAGTCTGGTGGTTGATCAAACTGGTCCAACTGCGCAGATATTCACACCTGCTCGTGGCTCTCTGGTTAGTTCATTGCTCGATATTAAAGGAACTGCTAATTCCTCATTGGGCTTGAAAGAATATCGACTTTATGTTGGTGCGGGAGACAAGCCAACCGTGTGGCAACAGCTACGACGTTCTTCAATTTCCACCATTGCCGATGTATTGGGAAGTTGGAATACCTTAGGCCTTCCAGAAAATTCTGTACAGACACTCAAGTTAGAGGTGGAAGACATTTCGGGGCAAATTGCAACAGATAGCGTGACGATTTCAGTTGATAATGTTTCGCCTCTCAGCCCGACTTCCTTAACAGCAAACGCTAACGCCGATACGGTGACACTTTCTTGGACTCCTAGTGCATCTTCAGACCTTGCTGGATATATTTTGTACCGAGATGAAAGAGTTGCCAATGCAATCGGTGCAGTGATAGGCAGTTTGAAACCATACCTAATTGTGCCAAGCAATTTTGTGGATTTGAAGGTAGCTGATGGCCTGCATACTTACGCTGTTCAGGCTATGGATAGAGCGGAAAATCTCAGCGCCCTTTCAAACACAGTTTCCGTAACTTTGGATAACCGCGCGCCACATGCTTCCATCATCAAACCTGTGGATGGCACCAAATTTGACAAGACGATCTATCTGCTGGCTACTGCTGCGGATACTGATATCGCGACCGTTCAATTCCAATACAAATCCTTGGTTGACAATGTGTGGACGAATTTCTCTGGTCCAGTAAGCAAAGTTCCGTATGAAACGAATTGGACCCCGATCGGAACGGCATACGGAGACTATTTGTTGCAAGCAGTGGCAACGGATGTGACAGGACATACCGACGCAGCACCCGTTGCAATCAAGGTTTCATATAAGAATCTCACCGTACCAGATACAGTGAATGGATTGAAAGCGAAAGTCGATGGCGGCAATGTGAATTTGACTTGGAATTCCAATACATCAAATGAGCTTGCTGGCTACGTCGTTGATCGCATAGATCCCGCTGGAAAAATTGTTCGCCTTACAAATGCCCCAGTGAATGGATTAAGTTTCGTTGACGAAAATTTAGATGATGCTTCTTACCGATATCGCATTTATGCAGTGAGCACGAACGAAATAATGAGTAAGCCTAGTACGGATGTGACTGCACTAGTGTATACGCCTGCAATTGTTCAGCCCTACACTCCAACCTTAGACACAACTTATGGATTAATAGGAAAAGGTCTCGCCAAAAACAAGGTCTTGTTGTCATCAAATGCTAGCGTCATTGCACAATTTGATGCCATCGAGGATGGCACCTTTGCGAAAGCAGATATTCCGTTAAATTCTGGAGAGAATATTTTCACATTGAATCAAAAAGATGCGGACGGCAATGTCAGTAAATCGATTAATTTTCATGTGGTGAAGGCTGATATACCATCGGCTCCTGTTGGGTTGGCGGGCAGTAGTAATGGGCTGAATGCCACTATAAATTGGACTCCAAATGTTGACGTTGGCATTCGCGGATATCATGTACAAGTCAATGGAATCAATAATGTAGAAATTGCTTCAGGCACTATCGCAACGGCTTCCAGTAGCAATCCAAACTATTATGCGGAGCCGTCAAATGCAATCGATGGAAATTTGAGCACTGCATGGAGACCGGATCCACAATTAGCAGAACAGAATCAATGGTTAAGTTTGAGTTATGCGCAGACTGTCACCGTTCAACAGATCAAGGTCGTGTCACAAAACATATTAAGTGATTACGATATTGAAGCCTGGGATGGGCAAGTTTGGGTTCCGGTGGCCGGTATTCGTGGAAACACAAGCATTCATGTTGAGACGATTTTGTCACGCCCCTATTTGACGAACCAACTTCGTATCAAGCTTATTAAGTCGAAATACGGCGAGTCGAGTATTGACGAAGTGTTGGTGTCTATCATCCCAACACAAACTGAGAATACCTGGTCCGGACAGGTTAAGAATGGAATAAACAATTTTAGTGTCTTTGCACAAAATAGTAGTGGCGTGTTTAGCGCTCCAGCAAACTTGAGACAGACTATAGGAGATGTTGTTGCTCCAGATGCGGTGGTGTTAAGTTCCGCTGTTGATGCTAGTTCTGTGGTTTTGAATTGGACCGAGTCGATTGCTGCTGATCTCGCTGCGTACGAAGTATTCCGCGATGGGATTTCTATTGCGAAAATTGTTGACCTGCAAAATCGTCGCTTTGTTGATAAAGAGTTGCCGAATGGCAGTTATCGCTACACAGTGAAAGCCTTAGATGCGTTGAATAATGCCAGTCCAAGTTCGAATGAATCTGTTGCCAGTATCAGCGTAAATATTCCTAGTGGCCCAATTAATTTAACATTGGCACCTGTAGCCAGTGGAAATGCATTGAAATTAATGTGGAATGCCCCTGCAATTGGTGCTGTTCCTGCTAGTTATCAGATATTGAGATCAAACAATTCGAGTGGCCCATATCAGCCTATCGCGCAACAAATAACAAACTTAAATTATCTCGATAACGCTTTGAAGAATGGAGAAATCTATTTTTACTTAGTCACAGCGATGGACAAACTTGGGAATGTTCAGGTTCAGTCTAACCAGGTGAGCGGAAAACCAAGCGATACATTAGCACCAATCAGTCCGGTTATTTTTATGCCAGTGACAGGGAATATGTCAGTGACAACAACTAAACCAGTCATCAATATTTCTGGTATGGCCGAACCTGGGGCAACTGTTTCTCTGATCCGAAATCAGGCTGTGCTTGATGTCGGCATGACGTCAAAAGATGTCGTGAAGAAAACAATTCGTGTGTCGAACATATTTGATTCCTTCAATATGAGCGCAGATGGTCAACACTTAGCTTTGGTTGGCCGGTCATTGACTTTGCTTGATCTCGATACGGGTCTGTCAAAAGTTGTGCCAGGAGCGATCCAACCAAATGCTGCGATATGGTCGGCGGATGGATCGACGGTAGGATTTGTTCAATATGATAGTCAGGTAGATCATCTGAGTATTTACAGCTTTCAAGAAGGGCAGGAAACGATTCGCAGAGAAAGTGACTTGCAGATTGCAGATCGTTCGTTCACTTGGTCACCTGATGGCATGTCCATTGCTGCGGTCGGAGCGCGTGATCAGAATGAACAAGGACTTTGGTTAATTGATCGTGCGACAAAAAATTTGCGTTTGTTGATAAGCGCGAACATGTGGGAACTAAGCGGTAAATTAGTTTGGTCACCAAATGGAAAATGGCTGGCGTATCAACGGAACCAAATTTTGAATGTCCTTAATCTTGAGACTGGAATTTCAGTCGAAGTGATAAGTGGTCGGGAAAGTAGTTCTGCATCATGGTCTTCCGATAGTTCGCGCCTGCTTTATCAGTTCAGAAATGCTAACGGCAATTCGCAAGTCGCTCTATACCAACCTGAAACTGGGTTGACAAGAGTCATTGGTGAAGATCGCTTGAATAATGGTGATGACCTTTACCCACACTTTCTGCCAGGTGTTAGTGGTGACTATCTGACGCTTGAAGGTAGCAACTTGGTGGTGCATTCCAGTGATGGCAATATTAAATCAGTGGTGGCTAATGACGCACAAGCTGCGAGTGACAAAACGCTCGTGACAAGGAGCGGACTGTTGCTTTATCAAGCAACATCGGATAATTCTGATCTGGTTTTGACGCGCGTGACACCAGCTGGATACTTCCAGTTTCCAGCTGTGAAATTACGCGCTGGCGAGAACTTATTTACGGCACATGCGAGCGATCAGTTTGGAAACAGAGGCTCAGAATCGGAGCCAGTACGGGTGACTTTGAATGCCGGGCCAATGCCAGATTTGCTTGCGGAGTTACAGGATATCGTTCTCTTGCCTTCAACACCTTTGCTTGGCGAAAAATCGCGAGTGACAGCGCAAATTCGTAATCAGGGAAATTTACCTGCAAATAACTTTAGAGTGAATGTAAAACTTCGTGCGCCTGATGGCATTGTGCTCAATTTATTGGATGAGATAGTTCCGTCCTTAGCGGGTGCTAGTAATGTCATCTATCCAATTGACTGGACGCCAGTTCAGGCAGGTACATATACCTTGACATTATCTCTTGATCCACTAGAGGCAGTCCAAGAGTCGAATGAAACTAACAATTCAGTAGTCAGAGAATTTAGTGTCGCGGCAAATGCGATTCCTGGCTTAAGTGTGAAAACAGATTCGGCTACTTATGCTGCTAATGTACCGGTAGATGTGAACTTTGTTGTTACCAACCCAGGATCATTGTTTTCAGGCGTGATTAAATCTTCAATTGAAGATCAAAATGGTTTCCTAGTTAGTGAACTGGGAGAAATTTCAGTGAAGGATTTGAAATTTGGTCAAACGATACAAAGTTCTGCACATTGGAATACCGGTAGCCTCTATGCCGGCGCTTACAGAGTCGTTGCGAAGCTGTACAACAATGTGAATGCACTGATCGATACGGGCACCACTATTTTTAGCGTTAACTCTGTACAAAATGTTCAAGCAAACTTGATTACCGATAAAGCCCAATATCAGACTCAGCAAACAGTACAGCTGAATGCCAAGATTCAATTGAATGGTAACGAATCCCTACAAAATAGCTTGGCTACACTTCAGATATTCAATGCTAAAGGTGAAGTCGTTTATCAAAGTGAACAGGCCCTGGAAACGCTATACACTGGTACTCCGACTGCGATTAACTTCGCGTGGAACACTAGTGCTATGTCTTTAGGTATGTACCGTGCGACATTGCGTGTTTCCGTAAATTCTACGCGGTTGGCGGATGTTGACGCTTCGTTCGAAGTGATTCGCAATGTAGTTGAGCAAGTTGAAGGTAGCATAATAGTCGATGCTGCCAATGTGGCTCCTGGCGATCGTCTGGCAATTTCATATTCAGTCAAAAATGTCGGGACTGTTTCGCTTACTGGAACCCCAGTCATATTGAATGTGCTTGACCCAGAGAGTGGAAAAATTGTTGCGCATTACCAAACTACTGTGAATCTTAATGAGGGAACTGAAGCGAAAGGGCAAGCATGGTTTGAAGTTGATTCTTGGCCGATCAAACCATTACAAATTTTGATGAGCGCTGAAATTTCCGGCAAGCTAATCGCTTTGGACAGAGGAATTTTGCGTGTGGTTGATCGATTACCGCCAACGCTGACCATTCTTACACCACTGCCAAGCCAGTATTTCAACAGTAATTTGCTTGCTCTATCAGTTCGCTCTAATGACAAAGATACACGGGTGGCAAAAGTTGAGTATTCTATAGATGGAACTAGTTGGAATATTCTGCCTCCTCAAGGTTCTGGAGCTGACATTTACGGCCTTAAATTAACGGGATTACCCGACGGCTTGCTTAGCATATTCCTGCGAACGACTGACATCGCGAACAATACTTCACAACCTGTGAATTTGAATGCTCAGGTCGATAATTTGGCGCCACAGATTAGTGTTACAGGGGTGACAGATGGTGGAAAATATCTGAACTCTGTCATTCCGATTGTCAACGTCACTGATCTAAATCTCAATGCGGTTTCAATCACGTTGGACGAACAAAATTTTGTATCTGCTACACCAGTGACCATATCAGGTAGTCATACGCTAAAAGTCGTTGCTGAAGATAAGGCAGGTAATACCACAACGCGAATAATTCAATTCTTTATCGGTAATCTACCCAGAGTCGAGTTATTAACTCCAACTGCAAATGCCATCGTACGTCTCCCGTTAACACTGGCAGCTCAAGCATTCAGTGATGGTTCTTCGATTGTTAAAATTGAATACGCAGTCAATGGTGCTGCATGGATCGATATGCAAGTGAATAGTGGAGCTCAGTGTCAAGCACTGTTGACTGGTTTGACTGATAGCGTGCATTCATTTTCCTTGCGTGCGACAGATGCGTTGGGACAAATGTCTGAAGTAGTTTCGACCAACATTCAAGTCGACAATACGGCACCAGTTATTGCGGTCAGTGGAGTAGCCGATGCGCAGCAATACACCAGCGCAGTGACGCCGGTCATTACGGTGACCGACACTAATCTTCTCACTACAAAGTTATTGTTAGATGGTGTGAGCTATGTATCAGGCACAGTGATCGCCAAATCGGGCGCGCATGTCTTGCAAATTGATGCGGATGATAAAGCAGGTAATCAGGTCAGCAAGACGATTCGATTCCAGATTGCGTATGCAGCACCTGTGGTTAATGTACTTGCTCCACTGTCAGGTAAATTTGTTCGTACGCCACTGACATTAAGTGCGAGCGCGACCAGTGCTTCGTCAACTATTTCACGAGTTGAATACCAAGTGAACGGCGGAGTATGGGGAGCCATGTCTGTTGCTGCTCCTAATTTTGTGGCGACGATTACTGACTTGCCTGACGGAGCGTACAAACTCAATGTGCGGGCGACAGATGATGAATCTCAGACCTCAGCAATCGCAGGTGTGGATGTCATCGTCGATAATACGGCACCAGTTATTGCGGTCAGTGGAGTAACTGATGCGCAGCAATACACCAGTGCAGTGACGCCAGTCATTACGGTGACCGATACAAATCTTCTCACTACAAAATTATTGTTAGATGGTGTGAGCTACGTATCTGGTACGGCGGTTAACAAATCCGGTGCGCATGTCTTGCAAATTGATGCGGATGATAAAGCTGGTAATCAAGTCAGCAAGACGATTCGATTCCAGATTGCGTATGCAGCACCTGTGGTTAATGTACTTGCTCCACTGTCAGGTAAATTTGTTCGTACGCCACTGACATTAAGTGCGAGCGCGACCAGTGCTTCGTCAACTATTTCACGAGTTGAATACCAAGTGAACGGCGGAGTATGGGGAGCCATGTCTGTTGCTGCCCCTAATTTTGTGGCGACGATTACTGACTTGCCTGACGGAGCGTACAAACTCAATGTGCGGGCGACAGATGCTGAATCTCAGACCTCAGCAATCGCAGGTGTGGATGTCATCGTCGATAATACGGCACCAGTTATTGCGGTCAGTGGAGTAACTGATGCGCAGCAATACACCAGTGCAGTGACGCCAGTCATTACGGTGACCGACACTAATCTCCTTACTACAAAATTGTTGTTAGATGGTGTGAGCTATGTATCCGGTACCGTGGTCAATAAATCCGGTGCGCATATCTTGCAAATTGATGCGGACGATAAAGCAGGTAATCAGGTCAGCAGGACGATTCGATTCCAGATTGCGTATGCAGCACCTGTAGTTAATGTACTGGCTCCACTGTCAGGTAAATTTGTGCGTACGCCACTGACATTAAGTGCGAGCGCGACCAGTGCTTCGTCAACTATTTCACGAGTTGAATACCAAGTGAACGGCGGAGCATGGGAAGCCATGTCTGTTGCCGCCCCTAATTTTGTGGCGACGATTACTGACTTGCCTGACGGAGCGTACAAACTCAATGTGCGGGCGACAGATGCTGAATCTCAGACCTCAGCAATCGCAGGTGTGGATGTCATCGTCGATAATACGGCACCAGTTATTGCGGTCAGTGGAGTAACTGATGCGCAGCAATACACCAGTGCAGTGACGCCAGTCATTACGGTGACCGACACTAATCTCCTTACTACAAAATTGTTGTTAGATGGTGTGAGCTATGTATCCGGTACCGTGGTCAATAAATCCGGTGCGCATATCTTGCAAATTGATGCGGACGATAAAGCAGGCAATCAAGTCAGCAAGACAATTCGATTCCAGATTACATTGGCAATCCCTACCGTTACTATTACAGCTCCAATAAATGGCTTAAATGTACGAACGCCAATGACTTTGACAGCAACGGCAAATAGCAGTGCGTCGACGATTGCCAAGCTTGAATACCAAGTAGATAGTGGTGCCTGGAGTTTGATGACGATGGCAGGCACTCAGTATCAATCGGTTATTTCAACTATGACTGAAGGCCCACACAAAGCAAGAGTACGCGCGACAGATAATTTGGAGCAAGTCTCCAATGTCGCAGAGGTCGATTTTGTTGTGGATAATTCGGAACTAGTGGGAACCATGACTTTATCGGCAAAAGACATCCCTGTCGGTGATCCTATTCTTGTGTCTTTTGCGGTTACAAATAGTGGCAAAGTTGCCTTGAGTAATTTGCCTTTGAAATTAAGTATTATTGATGCGGCATCGAAGAAGGTGGTTGCTGAATACCCCTATTCGATTAACTTGGCAATTGCAGCAAAATATTCAGCATCTACCAGTTGGACCACAACAGGTACAGCAGGCAGTAATTATCAAGTCGCTTTGTCTGCAACCGTCGCTGGAAAAGAGCAGATCTTGGTACAAGATAAATTTGCCCTTTCCGAACCAAAAGTGAAAGTTACTATTAATCAGCAAACTTCATCTTGGCAAAGCGTCTTGGTTTATAGCGCCTGTAAACGTGCGTCTGACGACTATCTGGGGCAATGTGGCGCAACGCCAATCCCGATTGAAAATTCATCGGCACTTGCAATTTGTGATGCTAGCAGGGCACAGATGCTTGATCTCTATTTGGATGGACTTGGGGTAGCACATAAAGTTACCAGCTCCCCATCTACGTTCTTAAATGAATTGCGGAGTGGTCTGTATAGTACAGTATGGCTAAGCAATGGCGCGACAAATATTGCCGAGCCCGCGGGGGCAGAGGTTCGAGCTGCGATTGTCAGAGGTAATAGCATGTTGCTCGACGGTTTAGGGGATAGCCGGAATACGCAAATTAGCCAATGTAGCGGTGTTAATTACAATGGGAAATATTCTGTTGCGGATCAGGTTTTGAACATGTCTGGTAATTTGTTCGCACCAGGAAGTTTCAGGATCACCAATTCACCGGTCAAACTAGCGGCAACCGCTGGTAGCTTACCGCAAGCAAAGATGAATTCTGCAACGCCGACAGATGCTATTGTCAGTGGTCAACTCGCCAATGGTAAAACTTTGACTTTTGGATTCGATCTAGAAGAAACCTTGCGTTCACAATCGATAGACGGACGCTGGTTCGATGTTATGACTAAGAGCTTTGATTATTTGAAATCGGATGCCATAGCTCCTCAGGACTTAGTGACTGGACAGGTTTTCAATTTAAGCACCACGATCAAAAATGATGGAAAAGCGGTGGTTCTGCAAATCATTCAGACCTTGCCAGCAGACGCGCAAATAATCGGACTTGAGCCGTTTGGCTTGGTAACGAACTCTCCTACAGGACAAGTCGTTACATGGACGATTCCAGTCGCACCAAACGAGACAAAGTATCTGAAGGCGCGATTACGTGCTCCAACTATGGCAGGGCACTTCCAAGTGACGACGACAAGCAATCAAGTCGTATTGCTCAATATAACAAAATTGCAAACGCAAACTTTTGATATTGATGTGAAGAGTGGTGCACAGTTGTTAACTCAGTTAATCAGTCAAATATCAACGATGAGCTTTACGGATCCAGAGAAAATTGCGATTCGAAGTGCGGTGATTGACGAATTGAGTCGCGCACAATTAGCCATGATGACATCGAGTAATGACGAAGTACTCCGGCGTTTACTGGTTGTGCAAAGCAGATTGCCGCGAATTGATACAAATGGTACGCAAGGCATACTGTTGGCAAAATTGATCGGTATTGCAGAATGGAAAATCTCAAAATGATAAAGACGACTACGCTCCCTCCTTCAATCTCGGCCAGTAAAATTGCCACTTCATTTCTACGGAGTAGAAATTCAGATTTGTATCGAAAATTAGGTATGAAAGAGGCGACGACATTTAACGTGAAATGGATAAAAGTGATGGCTCGTATTCGAGCAAAGAATTCAGCTCCTGACTATCAGAAAGAAGGTGCTTTTCTATTTGAGCGAATGCAAAGGTTCTTGAAAATATTGATCGTTGGAATGGTAAGCAGTGTTGTGTCGGTTAATTGTCATGCACAAAAAATTGATTTGGGTACGGCTGCGCAGTATTCCGGATTTTTTTTCGGCAATGTGAGCAGCATACCCAATATCGAAGGGCGTCTAGCTGTTGGTGGAGATCTCGATGTATCCGGACCTAGTATAGGTGGTCGTGTTCCATCCGGGTCGACTCAAGCCTCATTAGTGGTGGGAGGGAATATCAATGCGTTCTCCGGTGGCTCAATTTGGGCAAATGGGCACGTGAATAGTTGGGGTGTGTATGCTGGAACAAAAGCCAGCAAAGTCGCGAAATACTTAGACTTGCGTCAGGCGGCTTTTAGTCCTGTAGATTTTGCTGCTGAAAGAATGAATTTGAGTATTTTGTCGCAACAATTGCGCAATGTGTCTCCTACTGGAACGGTCAGTCAATTGTATTCTGCAGTTACGTTGACGGGGAGTAACAGGGATGTTGAATATTTTAATTTGACAGCAGATCAGGTAACCAGTCACTTAAATTTCGCATTAAAAAATATCAAGTCAACCGCTTACATTATTTTAAATGTGAGCGCAAATGATCAGCGCCAGGTACGTATGAGTATTTCTATGAATGTATTTGCTGGACGTGGGAAACGAGTGCTATTTAATTTGCCTGATACAGATGTGTTGATGATGCAAGGCGTACGGGTTGAAGGCAATGTTCTGGCGCCTTACGCCTGTGTCAAAGATTCTAGCGGCTTTATCGAAGGCACGATAGTTGCGGCAAGTTGGAACACCAGCATGTCAATAGGTTATGCGCCATTTGAGCCGCTTAACTAGCGTTCGCGCAGTCAGTCAGAAATTGTCGTCGTATAGCAAGTCACAAAAATAGAAGTATCTGAAAAGTTTGGGAAGATGGAATGAAAAGTCGTGTAATTAAAATTGCCATGTCAGCCTTGATGGTGTGCGCAACAATCGTATTTTCTGCCACTGCGTTTGCGCAAAACAAAAACCTCGAGCAACAGATTTTGCAAGAAGTTGCCGCGGGTCGCGATGCACGAGTGATGATAGACGAGTACCACAAAAATCAACTAAAGACGACGAGTATAGGTGTTGATCGCGCGGCAGAATTACGCCAGTTACACATCGCTGAACAGGCATTAGCAGATGCACTGAGCAACTGGCAAATGCGACGTACCGATAGTACATTCGCAGAAGTTGAAGCTGTCTATCTGCAATGGAAAGCAGCGGTAATAGTGATTGAAAGTCGTCAGAAAGGAATTGAGTCGAAGCTACAAAAAATTGCCTCGAACTCTGCATATCTCAGTCTACATCGGGACGTCACGACAAAACTTATCGCACGTCTTACCCAGATTAAGAGTTTGTTGGACCCTGTTTTTTCTAGTAAAGAAAAATTCGTGTCAAAAGATGTGAATGGCTTAGTAAAAACAGTCATCGTGTTGCTGACACCAAAACTAGAGAATGTGAAGCGTGAATCGATACTCCATGCAAATAGTTTGCCTGTAACTGCGGCCAATTTACCGAGTCGAACACCTAAGTTGAGCCCGGCGATTACGCCTAGTTATGTCAAAGGCACAGAGGTTGAAAGTCTGCCTGTTGATTTACAAGATTCAAGCGAAGCCCCGTTATCCGAAGAGATTACTAAACAGGCGAAAGTACTAGGTAACGATTACATTCGTATCTACGAATTCGTCCGCAATCATCACAAAACCGAATGGTATTCGGGTTCCGTCAAAGGGGCTCTCGGTACCTTGCGCAGTAAAGCTGGAAACGACGTCGATCAAGCCAGTCTGTTGATTGCCTTGTTGCGGGCAACGGGCGTTGCCACTAGATATGTACATGGCGTGGTGGAATTTGATACGCAAAAATTAGCAAATGAATTGGGGCTGACTGATAGCAGTACTGTGGCTTCAGCACTAACCAAAGCTGGTATCGCATTTAGCCCGGTGGTTCGCGGTGGGCGTTTGGCCGCGGTTCAACTGGAACATACGTGGGTGACCGCCAAAGTGCCTTATACCAATTATCGTGGCGCGGTTGTGGATGGCTCTGGACAAACTTGGATACCATTAGATCCTTCAACAAAAGTGAGCACCTGGACTGCATCAAATGTATCGATGACTGATGTGGGTACGGCCAATGAAGTACAAAATGCCTACTTGTCGCAAGTACGCCGACAAAGTTTTGGTGAATTCTTAAAGAAGCAGCTCACGGACGTACTTCAAGCTCGGTCCGGTGCCGCTAGTGACTATACGGCTCAATTTGGTAAGCAAGAGTTAGTGCCACTTAATTTAAGCTTGCTGCCCAATTCTTTACCGTATGTCGTGGTTGCAGTGACCCATGAAAGTCCAACCATCTCTCCCTCGAATATCGTTAATGCTCGCGTTCAGATTCGTTCTGGTAACCAGACCGTTTTAGATGCGTTATTGCCGGTGCATGAAATATCCAATCAACGTTTGACGATTTCCTATATCCCGGCGACGATAGAAGATCATCGTTTAAGTCTGTCTTTTGGAGGCTTCGATGCGACGCCCCTTTATTTGATGAAGTTGCGTCCTCAAATTCGTGTCGGTGGAAAAGTGCGCACGATAGGATCAGGCAGCGTCGTGCCAGGCAGCGATTTATCTTTGCAAATCGACTTGACGGGACCATTTGGCTCCCAAAAAATCAGTCAAACCGTGATGGCAGGAGCCTATCAGGCGCTGGCCTTCAGTGGCACTGGAGCGAGTCGGCCTGCGAGCAAAGATCCAGCGGATTCTGAAAGCAAGGCGGCGCAAATACTCGATGGATTGGCATTTGCGTATCAGCAGCTTTGGAATGAGGGGGATGCGCAAATAGCAGCGTTGACGGGCGTGAGGGTAGTACGTCCTCTACCATCGCTAACCTTGGTGAGTAATCGTATGCAGACCGTCTATCTCAACGGTGCACCACAAACTCTAGAATGGCGCGGTGTAAGCCTCGATGCCATCGCGCATCCAATTGAAGCAATCGGCGCCAATGCTAAAGATTTCTTGCTGCTTTCAAGTCTTCATGGATCATCGTTGGAATCGGTGCTATTTCAAAATCAACTCAGTGTCGATGCCATATCTGCGGATAAGGGATTCGCATTGGCCAAAGAGCAAAGCATTCCTACATTGAATGTCAGTCAGCAAAATCTTAACGCCATTGACGGCACGGATCATTCACTGGCAGTGAAAGACCATATAAGAAATCTGGTACGACAAGCGTATCGCGTCGAAGTGCCAGCACGCCGTTTGCAATATCAAGCTTGGAATGGTTCTGTCTGGCGTGCTACTGAAGAGGCAACGGGGGCTGGTGGGTATTTTATTTCTGGTGGTTTGGCTGGTGGTGAAGTGGCAACGGGAGAGAATGCCTGGACTTTAGGATTTCTGGCGGACGCATTACGCTCGCCCAATTCGGATGGTGCGAATAATGATCCTTTAGCGGGTGTGCAACTTCTGTCGATCAGTAGCTTAGATAATGAGATTGGCATTGCAGGGCAAGTGATGCCATTGCCATTGAACGTGATGGTATTGGATAAAGACGGTTTTCCTGTGCAGGGTGCATCGGTGCTGTTTCAGATGATTGCGGGAGGCGGATTACTCAATGGAGCTGCGACGTATACAGCCACGACAAATGCATTAGGAATCGCATCAGCTACTGTGACGCTTGGCCAAAAAACTGCTGAAAGCCCCATGTATATGCGAGTGGCAAGCGGGGATAAATATCTGACAAAGCTCGGTCAGAATATGATTGACATGAGTGTCTTGTCGGCTGATGGAATGATCAGAATAGAGACGCCAGTCACCATTTTTGCAAAGCCAGATGTGCTTAGCGATATTGTTCGCACTTCCGAGAAGAAGTTAAAAGTCAAAGCGCCCACGGCTTCCGGTAGCACGCTCAATAGTGAAGATGATCTGGCAACGGGCATTTTTATAGGCCAATTTGGTGCGATGGTGGCGGATCAATATGGTAATCCGATTGCGAACATTCCTGTCGCCCTGAACATTGAAACGACTCTTAGATGCAATTCTTACGATGATAGTTTTTTTAGAGGTAGTGTGCTTTTTGATAATAGCGTAAATGATCAAGGCAGGCTCAGTAACTGTCCTACCAACATGCCGATTTTGGGGGAATGTGGAAACTCCTCGTTCAGTGCTATGTCATCGACTCAAGGAAGTGTGAATGCCGGTATTATTTCGAGTAACGCATGGTATGCGAGGGAAAAGATTGCGGTGCAAGCGGGACCACTTCAACAGAAATTCGACGCGTTTGATTATTATGATGATGCGAAACGTTGCTATCCCGACTTTGGGACATATGCCGGAAGGAATTTGTTGACGGGATTAATTTCCGATGATCGAGGAGTCAATGTCAGTGGTGCAAAATTGGGCAGTGAGTATAAACGCCCCATAGAGTTGCGCTTCGTTTTGCCCATCACTGAAGAGATTACCCGTATCAGTGAACGAACAGGTAAGCCTGAGCAAGTTGGTGTTCCTTTCCAAAAATTGATCTCCTATCCAATGAAAGTGGATTTTCATGCAACATCTGGCGGATCGACATCCGGAGTGACACAAACAGGTCCATCCACTTATCAAACCAGATTGACAGTTGGGAATTCACCTGCGCAGCATTTTATTGACGCACAGGCGATAGAAGGGACACTGAGAGATGACAAAATTGATTACTTCACCTATGGATTTGGACCAATCTCAGCGGTACTGCCAAAAATAGAAAGTATCAGCTCTATCAACGGCAATCATCTTCTATTAGATGCGAATGGAAATAGTAGTGCTAAGGCCACAATTGAATACAGCATTTCGCCACCAGAATATACGGCTTTAGGAGTCAAACTCAGAATATATGAAGAAGAAAAAGAGTACATAGACCTGATCGGCGATAGCGTTAAGGGTACCGGCAAAGCAGACATTCATCGTGGTACCCCATTTGATCTTAAGAAAAAATACCAGGTTGAATTGGTGTTGGGGGAGAATTCTCTTGTAGAAATGAAGTCAGAGAAATTTCAGCTGTCGACACGCCAATCATTAATAATTTCAGCAAAAGGCCACGGTGGAAATCTGGACGTAGATCTAGTCAATCAACGCTCATGCGGACGTTCAGGAGGGATAGATTTTTCGTTTGCCCAAGATGTCAGGGCGACGCTCAGTGTGCAGTCGGTGAATGCTAATGGAGGAATCCTCGGTACGCCACAAATACTATTTCAAGACCAGGTTTATTCCCAAGGCAGCTTCTCGCACAACATTGACCCGGCACAACTGGGCTCAGGAGATTTTGTATTTACGCTGAGCGCGACCGGTATTGCCGATCCATCGCAACAAGAACAAAGGGCTGGCGGATTCTCCTCCCTGTTCAAGATGCATAATAGCCTGCCAGTAGGCCAGGTCATCGTCAAAGGCGTCAACCTGAAGACGGGTGGGCTGGTTGCCCAAACCCAAGCAATAGGCATCCCAGGCGTTGGTCCTGCGTTCCACTTTCAGCCCACGTATTCATCCGGGTCGAATGGGCAGATCAATACCATGGGCGCGAACTGGACACATAACTTTGATGCCGGTTTAAGCATCAATAGTTGTGGCGAAGTCTCGGTGTCGGCAGGTGATGGCGGCAGTGTGCGTTTTGCGCCGACCAATGACGGTAAATTGGTTGCCGATAAAGGCTATCACGCGACCTTAGTAGAAAACAAAGTCGATCACAGCTTTGATTTTTACAGTAAAGACGGCACACGCTACCACTTTGGATTGATCAATCCGCAAATTCAATGGAAGCTCGCCTATATAGAAGACACAAATGGTAATCGCCAGACCTTGAATTACGACATGGATGCGATACCCGCACCGCGTTTGATCAATGTGACGAATAGCGATGGGCGCCAGTTCAATTTGACGTATGCGGCGCAAAAGATTGACCGCCCGGGTGTCACTAACATAGAAGCCTTGGTGCAATCGGTCACAGGCCCAGGTGGCCTGAGCTTGAAGTTCACGTACGACAAATTTGGCAATCTGATCGCGGTCAACAGAAATGGCCGTACTGAAAGTTTTGCGTACAGTACGGACGAAATAGACACCTATGCCCGCTCTTTGCTCACTAGCTACACCGATCCGAATGGCAATAAAACGACCTACACTTTCAATAAAGAGAAACTCGCCTTTACGTCTGGTGGTGTAAGCAATCTGGCGATGGCCAATAGCATGGTGACGACCATCGCAACGCCCACGGGCAATGTGGGTTTTAACTACGATATCGCAACGCTCAAAAATAGCAGTGTGACGGATGAAAACGGCAAACTCACCAAATACACACTCAATGCCTATGGCAGTCCGTTAGCGATAGAAGACCCGATTGGTACGACTCGTATGACTTGGGCAATAGACGACATAAACATGTTATCGAAGACCGATGCACGCGGTGTAAAAACGGAGTACAGCTACGACACGCACGGCAATCTTCTTTCAGAAAAAATAGCCGGCACGACGATCACCAATACCTATCTGGTGCAAACGGCAGCACCGTATATCAAGAACCGCTTAACTAGTCGAGTTGATCGTAACGGCAACAGCACCACTTACACCTACGATGAGCGCGGCAACCGGACACAAGAGAGCCATCCCGAGTCTGCAAAAATCAGCCATAGCTACAGTAGCAATGGCTTAATCCTCAGCACGACCGATGCGATGGGAGGCGTGAGCAGTTTCTCCTATGATGACGTGGGGAATCTCAAAAGCACTAAAAACCCGATAGGTGCCAGTCAAAGCTTAACGCGCGATGCACGCGCACGCGTGGTGAGCAGCACCGATGATGCTGGCACGACCAAGTTCGACTATGACGATCAGGACCAAGTCGTCAGTCGCACGGATGCGATGGGCAAATCGCGTAGCATGAGCTATGACAAGAACGGCAATAAGCGTACAGAAAAAGATGAAGCAGGCAGAACGACGAGCTGGACTTATAACGCCCTCAATCTACCGGTCACCATCACCCGTGCCGATGGCAAGAGCAAACAGATAGACTACGATAATGTGGGTAATAAAACTGCAGAGACGGACTTTGCCAATAATACCACCAGCTACAGTTATGACGCCGCTAATCGTCTCACCAAGAGAGTCGAGCCACTCGGCAAAAAGACCAGCTACACCTACGACGAGATCGGCAATGTCGTGAGCGAAACAGATGCGCTAGGGCGTATCACCAGTCACAGCTACGACGAACTAAGTCACCGCATCGCCACCGTGGACGCCGCAGGTGGCAACTGGAGCATGACTTATGATGGCAATGGCAATCAGCTCAGCAGCACCGACCCGCTAAGCCGTATCACGAGTTACGATTACGACGGCTTAAATCGGCAGATTAAAATCAGTCTGGCAGGTGCCGCCACCGACATGGCGTACGATAAAAATGGCAACAAAGTCCGTATCACTGATCGCAACGGCCATATCACGCGTCATCAATACGACGCTGCTAATCGCCTCACCTCCAGCACCGACGGCAATGGTCAAACGACACAGCACAGCTACGACAAGAGCAATAATCTCACCCAAACCATCAATGCCAATCGCCAGGTCACCAGCCACGAGTACGACGCCCTCCATCGTCAAACCGCCACAAAAGATGGTGAGGGATACACCACCCGCTACCGTTACGATGCGGTCGGTAACCTGACCGAAGAAACACAAGCCAACGGTAACACCATCAGTCACGCCTATGACGACCTCAATCGCCTGGTATCCACCACCGACCGCTTAGGTCAGCTCGGCGCCTGGGATTATGACGCCAACGGCAACAAGATCACAGAAACCGATGCCAATGGCAACACCACCAGTCACGACTACAATGCCCTCAATTACTTAAGCAAAACGACAGCGCCGGAAGGGCGCAACCACCAGTTTACTGTCGACCTGATGGGCAATCGTCTGTCAGCCAAGGACCCCCGTGGCGGCACCACACATACTATCTATGACGACTTAAATCGTCCGACCGAGATCACCAATGCCTTAAGCGGCAGTCATCGCATCAGCTACGACAAAGTCGGCAATAAAATCCAAGAAGTCGACCCCAACGGTAATAGTACCAGCACCACCTACGATGAACTCAATCACCCCATCACGGTCACCGATGCGCTGAGCAAAAAGCACAGTTACCGCTACGACAAAGCGGGCAACAAGACTAGTGAGACAGACAAACGCGGCATCACCACCAAGTACACCTACGATGGTGTCAACCGCTTACTCACGGTCAGCAAAGACGGCGTCACCATCACTAAAAACCAATACGACGATGGCGGCAACCTCATCTTCGTCACCGACGCCAACGGCAACACCAGCAACTACGTCTACGACAAACGCAATCTGCGGATTGCCGACAACCGCCCCTTAGCCGCGATCACCAAAACAGTACGCGATGCGATGGGCGATGCCATCACCGTCACCGACCCTGAAGGTCGCAGCACCACCACCAGCTACGACGAACGCCGTCGTCCTACAGCTGTCACCAATGCCGCAGGGGAAACCACCACCAGTCACTACGACGGTGTCGGCAACCGCACCAGTGTAAAACGCCCCAATGGCGGCACCACCAGCTATCACTACGATGCCGCCAACCGCCTCACCAGTATCGACGATGCCATAGGTGGCACCACCAGTTACGGTTACGACAAATCGGACAACCATATCCGCATCAGCGACGCCCAAGGCAATCAAACTAGCAGTGACTTTGATGCCTTAAATCGTCGCACCCAGATCACCTACCCAGGCGGTGCGACAGAAAGTTTTACGTACGACGCCAATGGCAATCTGCTCAAACACACCGACGGCAATGGCATCATCGTCAGCCACAGCTACGACGCTCTAAATCGCGAAACGGCGAAGACCTACTCCGCCAGTGCAGACGGCCTCACCAGTATCAACATCAGCTACGACAACAATAACAATATCACCCGGGTCGAGATGCAAGGCAGCAAGACCTTGATCAGCCAATACAGCTACGACAACTTTGACCGTCAACAACAACAGCTTGACCCCTTCGGTGCCAAAGTCACGCTCAGCTACGACGCCAATGGCAACCAAACCAGCCTCATCACCCAAGACGGCAAAGTCAGCAAATATACCTACGACGCCTTAAACCGCGTCACCAGCATCACTGGTCAATCCGGCACCATCGCTTACACCTACGACAAAACCGGGCTCAACACCCAGATCACGTACAGCAACGGCACCAGTAGCAACATGCGCTACGACGCCGCGCTGCGCATGCAACAAGTGACACACGCCAAAGGCAACATCATCCATGCACGCACCGACTACGTGTTCGACCAAAACGGCAATCGTACCAAAGAAACCATCAACCGCAACGCCGCCGCACAGGTTACCAACTACAGCTACGACAAAGCCGACCGCCTGACCCAAACCGAGGTCATCGACGTCAACCAAACTGTCACCACAGCCTACACCTTAGATGGCGTCGCCAATCGCACCAAAGAAATCATCAGCACCAAACCAGCAGGCACAG
>NZ_JACOGA010000039.1 GCF_014284175.1 Affinundibacterium flavidum | reverse complement strand
CCAATTGATCCGGTGAAGGGGCCGAGTCATACGGGCGAAACAAAATCACGTCCGCGAAGTCGGCCAGTGCTTGAAGGAAAGCCGATAGATAGACCGGACGCGGATTCTGGCGTTCTTGTGAATCCGGCCAGCAAGCCAGAGGGAAATAATATTATTGTGACGCCAATCCAGCCGCATGTTGGGCTTGGTATTGTCAAGTCGGAAAATAGAGTCCCGTCAGGTGAGGCAGACGGTTCGGTGAAATTCAATCGATGGAGACGCGGAGATCCGATTGACAAGCCTTTAAGAGACGGTTCAGTTCCAGACTGGGATACCGTAAGAAGTCGCTATTGGAAAAATAGGCATTTAGAAAGTCAAAGTACCGGTGAATTTTCTAAAGAAAATTTAAATAGAATGAGACGTGGTGTAGCGCCATTGGATTACAATTCAAGCACAGGTGAGTTTGAAAGCAGAGAATTACATCATGTAGATCCGCAACGTAATGGAGGTTCCAATGGGCCGAGAAATCTTCGTGAAGTCACGCCAGATCAGCATAGAGCAATGGACAAATTTAGAAAATGAAAAATCAATACGTTGAAGAAGTAGCAGTGATATTGCGAAGTAATAACCCTTTGCCGCGAGTCGATTTGCACAAATCGCTTAAGCAGTTTGGTTTTATCTCGGAGGATGATTTCTATTATTTACGTCGCAAAGGTAAGGTCGCGTCTTGGGAAACGGATTGTTTGATGACGATTAACGTCTTTTCTGCGAATTCAGACACTTATGAAACTGAGGATGATATTGAGGAGGGCATATGTTCCAATTGGGATTCACTCCACATTAGTTACTTGATGGCATCTTTGCCGAGAGAGTTTATTAATACTTTTGTGAGTGAGATTGAGAAAATTAAGTTGCGATTTGCACTTCAATTAGTGTTTGAAGATATCACAATGGAAGTAAGTGAACTTACTTTGAAACTGAGTAAAATTGCCGATGATTTAGAAAAATTCGGTGGAGTAGGTTCGAAAGAGTTGAAAATATTAATCTCATATGAATATGGATAAAAGGCTGTAAGGCATAATCCTTTGTAGGGCGCAATGGGTTCTATCGATTGCGCAGTATGGAAACGTTGACATTTGATAGACGTTCGACGATGCCAACGTTATCCAGGGAAAAGGAGGGTCACGTTTTCACATAACGCATTTCTAGCCAACCGCACCAAAGAAATCATCACCACCAAGCCTGCAGGTACAGGCAGCACAGGCAGCACAGGCAGCACAGGCAGCCCAACAAGCATCACAAAAACTTACACCTACGACGGCCGCAACCAACTCACCGCCATCACCGACATAGCAACAGGTGACATCACATTAAGTTACGACAGCCAAGGCAATCTCAGCCAAAAGACCCAAGGCAGTGACATCACGACCTACAGCTACAACGCCAGAGACAACCTGATCAGTGTTCGCAAAAACAATACGGTGCTGGGCAACTACAGCAATAACCACTTAGGTCTGCGTGTCGAAAAAGAAGCCAAAGACCCCTTACAACCGAATGCGCCGCCCGCGATCTTCCGCACCCTCTGGAATGGCCGTCACGCCTTCCAGGACAGCGACACCAGCGGCAACACCCTAAGCCGCTATGAAAACGACGGACGCCACACCGTCAGCCTGTGGAGCAAAAGCGACGGCAGCCAAGCCCTCCACCACGACGCCCTAGGCAGCATCACCGCCACCACGGACAACAGCGGTCAGCTCAAAAGCGAAACCGTCTACGACGCCTTCGGCAACATCGTCAGCAGAAGCGGACAAAGCGCCAACAAGTTCGGCTACACCGGCCACCAGATGGATCAAGAGACGGGCTTGATCTATTTCCAAGCCCGCTACTACGACCCACAAACAGGCCGCTTCATCACCCAAGATCCGTACGAGGGCGACTGGAATACGCCACTGTCTTTGCATCACTATTTGTATGCTTATGGGAATCCGACGACTTATATTGATTTGCATGGGTATCAATCGATCTCAGCGAGTATAGACAAAGCAGCAGAAGGATGCGGTGCCTGGTCTTGTGCAGGCTGGGCATTCGCCAAAGGAGCTTACTCAGCAGCGACATTTGGTTTTGCGATTGTGCATGATCCCGTACGAGATCAATACGACGAAGGCAAAATCACTAGTCGTCAGTACTTTAAACGCGCTATTGGTGGTGGACTTGCGATGGTAGGCGTGAATGTCGCCAGTACGATGTTAGGTGGTTTAGGTGGTGGAGGTACAACGCTAGCGAGTACGATGGCAAGAAGTGCGCTCACCGGCGGCTTGCTCTCTGGTGGCACTGATGCGGCAACCCAAGGCGTGAATATCTCTGCTGGATTGCAGGAAAGTTATAAGCCTGAGCAAACAGCGACAACAACCGCCATCGGTATGGGCTTGGGCGTGGTAGCACCACTAATTCCTGCGGCATTAAAAACAGAAATAGGGCAAGCAGTCACAGGTGCGATTTCCAGCACGGTGAAAAAGACCCGCGAGGCGGTTGAGACTGCGGTACAAAGTGTATCGAGTCGCGTGAAGGGCGTTGTGACGCAAGAAGCTGGCACGATGGGATCTGCTGGTGCTAAGATTACTTCGAAGAGTGTGGTGGCAACGCCAACACGTCATATGCCGGTTGGTGATGAGCCATATGCTGGTGCGCATGGTGTTGATGATGGGGGTATAGCTCATCCTGTTGGGACAAATAATGCGACTTCGCCAATCAATGCCTCTGATCATGTCCCAATGTGCGGTTCAGGTGGCCCGTGTAGTGTTTACGAGATCCCAGCATCCGAACTGATTGCTAATAAACCTTATATTGGAAAGACGGGGCGGGCGGTGCCAAAGAGAATGGCTGACAAAGATCACAAAGCAAAAACGTCAACGGGAACGGCGCCAAAAGCGCGTGTCTTGGCTGAACAGTTGACTCCGGAGGAGGCTGCGGGTGTGGAAACGATTTTGGCGCATGAACGTGGTTTGGATAACTTGTCCAACGCTATTCCTCCACTCAACCCCACATTACCTAAAAATGCGACTAAAATTGAAGCCGGAAGAAGAGTAATTGAAAAATCGAGAGGGGCTCGACCATGATATCTGATGCGACTAAGGGCTTTTGGCAAGAATTTGACGCTTCCTCTGAGGTATTGGCGAAGAATGTTATTGGGGGGATGCATCGTGAGGCGTTCCAGCATATCGAAACTCTGCTCCAAAAAAATGGGTTTGATTTTTGTTTTGAGTTGACGAGCGAAGGGGGCGACGCTGTGCTTGCACTAACACCTGAAGGTAATGTGGACGTAGCGCAGCGAATCGAAAACCTCGTTCAAGCAAAGCCCGACATTCGAGGATGGCGCGTTTATGCGCATCGTCAGCGCAAACCTTTATCAGACGCACTAGCCTTTGTCCGACACATTTATGGAATAGATGTTGCAGATGCTTCCTTTGATCTTATGCTGACTTTCGGACTCTATCGAATCACAATGTATTGTGGCGACTTGAATGAGCTCACTACTGGTGAGATTTGCGGCCTTGTCGAAACCCTCCTTGATCATGCGATAGGGGAGAAACTGGTGATGTCGAAAGTAGAAGAGGTTTCAGGACGCGCGTCTGGGAGGGGGCAATTTTCGCTCTCTGAATTGGTGCAGAGGCTTACGGTCGACAGCACGGAAAAAAAGAGGTAATGCATCCATGTTAAATATTTGGTTCTTACCGACCAAAACACAAGGCCGTAAGGCGTAAGCATTTGTAAGTCGAGTTGGGTTCTGTCTATTGCGCTGCATGGGGTCGTTTACATGCGACACAAAAGTGGGGGCGCATCTTGACATGACACATTCGCCGCCAAACTCGGCAAAGAAATCATAAATGGCAAGGTCAGCAAATACACCTATGACGCCTTAAATCGCGTCACCAACATCACCGGACAATCCGGCACCATCGCCTACAGCTACAGCAATGGCACCAGTAGCAACATGCGCTACGCATGCAACAAGTGACACACGCCAAAGGCAACATCATCCATGCACGCACCGACTCCACACCATATTATTCCTTTAAAAAATGGTGGAGGAAATGAATGGTGGAATCTCGCCCCGGTAAAAAATCCTCATACTGGAACGATTCATGGAACTGGTTCTGCACTTCGTACAGAATTGCCTTATAAAATTGAACCGGGAACAATTTCAAATCTAAAGTGAGAAAGTCTATGATGTTTTCTAATACCTGTTTAACTATTCGCGATTGGTGTGAGCGTAGTAATGGGAAACCGATTAAATTGCCTTCGGGCGATAATTTTTCTTTTATTCAAAAAAAGAGGTATTCCGACGATGAA
>NZ_JACOGA010000038.1 GCF_014284175.1 Affinundibacterium flavidum | reverse complement strand
ACCTCAGCCAAAAGACCCAAGGCAGTGATAGTACGTACTACAGCTACAACGCCAGAGACAACCTGATCAGCGTTCGCAAAAACAATACGGTGCTCGGCAACTACAGCAATAACCACCTAGGTCTGCGCGTAGAAAAAGAAGCCAAAGACCCCTTACAACCGAATGCGCCCCCCGCGATCTTCCGCACCCTCTGGAACGGCCGTCACGCCTTCCAGGACAGCGACACCAGCGGCAATACCCTAAGCCGCTATGAAAACGACGGACGCCACACCGTCAGCTTCTGGAGCAGCAGCGACGGCAGCCAAGCCCTCCACCACGACGCCCTAGGCAGCATCACCGCCACCACGGACAACAGCGGACAACTCAAAAGCGAAACCGTCTACGACGCCTTCGGCAACATCGTCAGCAGAAGCGGCACAAGCGCCAACAAGTTCGGCTACACCGGCCACCAGATGGATCAAGAGACCGGCTTGATCTATTTCCAAGCCCGCTACTACGACCCACAAACAGGCCGCTTCATCACCCAAGATCCGTATGAGGGTGACTGGAACACACCACTGTCTTTGCATCACTATTTGTATGCGTATGGGAATCCGACGACTTATGTGGATTTGCATGGATACTCCCCGCAAGATCCCAACGACAATTGGAACATCACTTCGCGCAATCCTGTCACAGCGATAGCGCCGATACCAGTATGCCTGCCCCCAGTGTGTACGATTGCTCCGATGCCGATAGTAACTCCAGGTGGAAGTAATGGAGGATCAATAGGTGGAGCGATCACACGCGGATGGGATAATCTCACAAGCAATATCAAGTCCATCTCAAACAAAATTTTTGGAGATGCACCAGCATCAGTTAGCGGTGCATCAGCAAGTGCCAGGCCAAAGCCAGCAGAGTATCGAATTTCACCAGAAGAAATGGCGAGATGGCAAGAGGATTGGGCGAAGAAAGATGCGCAATCAGCGGGCTTGAAAAAGGCGACGACACCGTTTGTGATTACCGAAGGCGATCAAGGCAAACTGGAAGGTAAGCCGATTGAACCGATAAAGGGGCCAAGCCATACAGGACAGACAAAACCACGTCCGCAAAGTCGGCCTATCCTTGAGGGTAAGCCGATTCATCGCCCAGATATTTCTCCTTTGATTACGCCGATTGATCAGCAGGAGGGAAATGGCATAATTGGTACGCCTATCGCAGAGCAGGATTTTAAATCACATATAATTGCCAAAGATCGAAGAATTGCTAATCAGGTTTCAGGAAGCGATCGAGAAAAGCGTGTGCAGGGTAAATTGGAGGCAGCATTTCCAAATGCCGATGTTCAGCGTGAGCGATTATTGAGAAATGCAGATAACACAAAGGCGGTTGATCCAGTTACTGGTGAGGGTAGACGAATTGATCATGCTGTGATTGAAAACGGAGTGGTGATTTATCTTATTGAGACGACAAGTAAGACCTCAGATAAAGCAGCTCAGACCGAAAAAGAAATAAATATTCGCTCCGAAGGAGGTACTTTTATTCGCGACAAAAGAACAGGAAAGTTAATTGACGTGTCAAATGTACCAACGAGAATTATAAGGGTTAAGTAAAATGGAAAAAGATTTTCAGGTTTCATCACTCATAGGTTTTTTTAATGCAAGTAAAAATTTAAACTATCGTAAAAGAGCTCTTGAACGATTTTCAATTTGGGTTCGCTATTTCCAACAGAATGGATTATTAAGTAGAACAATCCTTGAAGATAATCAAGAACCCAATTGGGAAATGAAGGTAATGCGATCAGATTTTACTGATGAAGGCTTTGAACTATATAAACAAGCGAGTTTAAAATGGTCGGGTGGACATGATCGTGGGAAACCAATTTCAGATACAAAAATTTTTGATAAATATCTAAAGAAAATTAGAGACACCGCCCCCTAGAGAGAAAAGTGGGATGCCCGTCTGTAGTGTTCATAAGAAAAAACATACACTTTTAAGATGGTTTAAAAAATCACGAGCTGTTTAATTAGAAATTTATATGAAACAGCTCAGATTTTTAAAATAAATTGTTTTAAATAATCGCTCTGTTTAGAAACTGATCAATCACGCGCTCAATGTGTGAGCGAAGCGGGCATTTATTTTAACCGACCATTAACTGATCAATCACGCGCTCAATGTGTGAGCGATAAACTGGACTACGTTTAGTCCATCTATCTTTAATAATCTGAGTTTTGTAGCTGGCAAAAGTGCTAGCTACAGCCACGACAACACCCAGATCACCTACAGCAACGGCACCAGTAGCAACATGCGCTACGACGCTGCGCTGCGCATACAACAAGTAACACACGCCAAAGGCAACATCATCCATGCGCGCACCGACTACGTGTTCGACCAAAACGGCAATCGTACCAAAGAAACCATCAACCGCAACGCCGCCGCCCAAGTCACCAATTACAGCTACGACAAAGCCGACCGCCTGACCCAAACCGAGGTCATCGACGTCAACCAAACTGTCACCACAGCCTACACCTTAGACAGCGTCGCCAATCGCACCAAAGAAATCATCAGCACCAAACCAGCAGGCACAGGCAGCACAAGCAGCACAGGCAGCACAGGCAGCCCAACAAGCATCACAAAAACTTACACCTACGACGGTCGCAACCAACTCACCGCCATCACCGACACAGCCGCAGGCAACACCACATTAAGCTACGACAGCCAAGGCAACCTCAGCCAAAAGACCCAAGGCAGTGATAGTACGTACTACAGCTACAACGCCAGAGACAACCTGATCAGCGTTCGCAAAAACAATACGGTGCTGGGCAACTACAGCAATAATCACTTAGGTCTGCGTGTCGAAAAAGAAGCCAAAGACCCCTTACAACCGAATGCCCCGCCCGCGATCTTCCGCACCCTCTGGAACGGCCGTCACGCCTTCCAGGACAGCGACACCAGCGGCAACACCCTAAGCCGCTATGAAAACGACGGACGCCACACCGTCAGTCTGTGGAGCAGCACCGACGGCAGCCAAGCCCTCCACCACGACGCCCTAGGCAGCATCACCGCCACCACGGACAACAGCGGCCAGCTCAAAAGCGAAACCGTCTACGACGCCTTCGGCAACATCGTCAGCCAAAGCGGACAAAGCGCCAACAAATTTGGTTACACCGGCCACCAGATGGATCAAGAGACCGGCTTGATCTATTTCCAAGCCCGCTACTACGACCCACAAACAGGCCGCTTCATCACCCAAGATCCGTATGAGGGCGACTGGAACACACCACTGTCTTTGCATCACTATTTGTATGCTTATGGGAATCCGACGACTTACATTGATTTGCATGGGTATCAATCAAGAAAACCTTACTACATGTCGATTGATCCAGTTACTGGTCAAAAGACATTTGGTGATCGTCCACCTGCGCCGAATGCCGATCAACAAGCAGCGAACAACATCGCACGAGAACAAGAAAGAGCACGGAGGACTCTTGCTGACAAAACTCGACCATCGAATAATATTGATGACCCAGAGTTTGTTCAAAGACGATTAACACGTGAAGCCGCCCACAAGCCTGGTATTGGCGGAGATGAAGTCGAAGAACTGCCTAGTCAAATACAACTAAGGCAAATGCATTCACGCGCCAAATTAGCATTTCAGATAGGCGGAGAAATTGTTGAGGGTGTGGCACCAACGCCTGAGACCATTATAGCTGGCCCACTAGTCGGTGGCATACTCAATAAAGCAAAGCCCTTATTGCCGTTCTTGAAGGAAGCTGCGAAAGACACATTCAAGGCGAAGAAGACTGAGCAAACTATTGCTAAAATTGAGTCTGTTGAGGTTAATGGTGCGGAGCAAGCAGTACTAAAAAATGAACAGCGTTCTGGAAATTTTTATGTTCCAAGTAGAGATGCTTCGCTTCGAAAAATTGAAAATGATGTTGATAAATGGTCTTTAGTTCCAATCTCTGATAGACAGAAAAAAATGATTGCTGATAAATTATCGGCAATAAAACAGAGATCATCGGAGCTTAATCGTGAATTGCGTAGAGACTTCGAAAAAAATCAGAAAAACCTCATCAAGAGGTGGGAGGCTGAAACTGGAGAAAACTGGCCATCTGGAGCAACTCCACACCATATTATTCCTTTGAAAAATGGTGGGGGAAATGAATGGTGGAATCTCGCCCCGGTAAAAAATCCTCATACCGGAACGATTCATGGAACTGGTTCTGCACTTCGTACAGAATTACCTTATAAAATTGAACCGGGAACAATTTCAAATCTAAAGTGAGAAAGTTTATGATGTTTTCTAATACCTGTTTAACTATTCGCGATTGGTGTGAGCGTAGTAATGGGAAACCGATTAAATTGCCTTCGGGCGATAATTTTTCTTTTATTCAAAAAAAGAGGTATTCCGACGATGAA
>NZ_JACOGA010000037.1 GCF_014284175.1 Affinundibacterium flavidum | reverse complement strand
ACACTATTGTAATACTTGTCGTAGTTACCTAATAACTGACCAAAGTTATAGGGACAAGCCTTACGGGCAATTAGTACTGGTTAGCTTAATGCATTACTGCACTTCCACACCCAGCCTATCAACGTCCTGGTCTCGAACGACCCTTTAAAGAGATCAAGTCTCTGGGAAGTCTCATCTTAAGGCGAGTTTCCCGCTTAGATGCTTTCAGCGGTTATCTCTTCCGAACATAGCTACTCGGCAATGCCACTGGCGTGACAACCGATACACCAGAGGTTCGTCCACTCCGGTCCTCTCGTACTAGGAGCAGCCCCCTTCAAACTTCCAACGCCCACGGCAGATAGGGACCAAACTGTCTCACGACGTTTTAAACCCAGCTCACGTACCACTTTAAATGGCGAACAGCCATACCCTTGGGACCGGCTACAGCCCCAGGATGTGATGAGCCGACATCGAGGTGCCAAACTCCCCCGTCGATATGAACTCTTGGGAGGAATCAGCCTGTTATCCCCAGAGTACCTTTTATCCGTTGAGCGATGGCCCTTCCATACAGAACCACCGGATCACTATGTCCTACTTTCGTACCTGCTCGACTTGTCAGTCTCGCAGTTAAGCACGCTTATGCCATTGCACTATCGTCACGATGTCCGACCGTAACTAGCGTACCTTCGAACTCCTCCGTTACACTTTGGGAGGAGACCGCCCCAGTCAAACTGCCTACCATGCACTGTCCCCGACCCAGATAATGGGCCAAGGTTAGAACCTCAAACAAACCAGGGTGGTATTTCAAGGATGGCTCCACGAGAACTGGCGTCCCCGCTTCAAAGCCTCCCACCTATCCTACACAGATTGGTTCAAAGTCCAATGCAAAGCTACAGTAAAGGTTCATGGGGTCTTTCCGTCTAGCCGCGGGTAGATTGCATCATCACAAACATTTCAACTTCGCTGAGTCTCGGGAGGAGACAGTGTGGCCATCATTACTCCATTCGTGCAGGTCGGAACTTACCCGACAAGGAATTTCGCTACCTTAGGACCGTTATAGTTACGGCCGCCGTTTACTGGGACTTCAATCAAGAGCTTGCACCCCATCATTTAATCTTCCAGCACCGGGCAGGAGTCACACCCTATACGTCCACTTTCGTGTTTGCAGAGTGCTGTGTTTTTATTAAACAGTTGCAGCCACCAGTTTATTGCAACCCTTTCATCCTTCCCCCGCAGGGGGGTCAAACTACCAGGGCGTACCTTATCCCGAAGTTACGGTACCAATTTGCCGAGTTCCTTCTCCCGAGTTCTCTCAAGCGCCTTAGAATACTCATCTCGCCCACCTGTGTCGGTTTGCGGTACGGTCTCGTATGACTGAAGCTTAGAGGCTTTTCTTGGAACCACTTCCGATTGCTTCGTGAATAAATTCACTCGTCTCAACCCCTTGAATTATGTACCCGGATTTGCCTAAGTACCTTCTACAAGTCAAGAACAGGCTCTTCCAACCGCCTGACAACCTTCCGCGATCCGTCCCCCCATCGCATCATACGACGGTGCAGGAATATTAACCTGCTTCCCATCAGCTACGCATCTCTGCCTCGCCTTAGGGGCCGACTCACCCTGCTCCGATGAACGTTGAACAGGAAACCTTGGGCTTACGGCGTGGGAGCTTTTCACTCCCATTATCGCTACTCATGTCAGCATTCGCACTTCTGATACCTCCAGCAGTCGTTACCAACCACCTTCGCAGGCTTACAGAACGCTCTCCTACCATATCCCTAAGGATATCCGCAGCTTCGGTGTACAGCTTAGCCCCGTTACATCTTCCGCGCAGGACGACTCGATCAGTGAGCTATTACGCTTTCTTTAAAGGGTGGCTGCTTCTAAGCCAACCTCCTGACTGTTTTAGCCTTCCCACTTCGTTTTCCACTTAGCTGTACTTTGGGACCTTAGCTGGCGGTCTGGGTTGTTTCCCTCTTGACACCGGACGTTAGCACCCGATGTCTGTCTCCCAAGCTCGCACTCAACGGTATTCGGAGTTTGCAATGGTTTGGTAAGTCGCGATGACCCCCTAGCCATAACAGTGCTCTACCCCCGTTGGTGATACTTGAGGCACTACCTAAATAGTTTTCGGAGAGAACCAGCTATTTCCAAGTTTGTTTAGCCTTTCACCCCTACCCACAGCTCATCCCCTAATTTTTCAACATTAGTGGGTTCGGACCTCCAGTACCTGTTACGGCACCTTCATCCTGGCCATGAGTAGATCACTTGGTTTCGGGTCTACACCCAGCGACTGTCGCCCTATTCGGACTCGATTTCTCTACGGCTTCCCTATACGGTTAACCTTGCCACTGAATGTAAGTCGCTGACCCATTATACAAAAGGTACGCAGTCACTCCACGAAGGGAGCTCCTACTGTTTGTATGCACACGGTTTCAGGTTCTATTTCACTCCCCTTCCGGGGTTCTTTTCGCCTTTCCCTCACGGTACTGGTTCACTATCGGTCGATATCGAGTATTTAGCCTTGGAGGATGGTCCCCCCATGTTCAGACAGGATTTCACGTGTCCCGCCCTACTTGTCGCATACTTAGTTCCACAAAGATCATTTCGTGTAAGGGGCTATCACCCTCTATGGCCGGAGTTTCCAATCCGTTCCACTATGAAATCTGCTAAATCATGCAGGCTCTTCCCATTTCGCTCGCCACTACTTTGGGAATCTCGGTTGATTTCTTTTCCTGTAGCTACTTAGATGTTTCAGTTCGCCACGTTCGCTTTGCACACCTATGTATTCAGTGTGCAATGACCTTACGGCCGGGTTTCCCCATTCGGAAATCTGCGGATCAAAGTGTGTTTGCTCACTCCCCGCAGCTTATCGCAAGCTACTACGTCCTTCATCGCCTGATATCGCCAAGGCATCCACCATGTGCACTTAGTCACTTGTCCCTATAACTTTAGTTTCTGGTGTCTCGCTTTATTTCTAAAGTGAGGTTCATCACCAAAAAGAGTTATAGTTCTTTACTACTATATGAGTATTACTTTAGCGTTTGCCGTAGCTCAAGTATCTTTGTATTTTAATTGTTCAGTTTTATTGCTAAAACCAAACTACTTGGATTACTTTTACTACTTTGTTTGTTTGATACAATCACAACCCTTCCATAAACTTGTTTATCGCTTCCGCGACAAACGCCTTTACGAAATAAATTTTGATTATTTCTACTTTACTTCTTCTCAATTGTTAAAGAACGATACTACTTAATTACTTTGCTTTCGATTTGAAAGAACAAATCTCAATAGCGCTCGCGCTACTCACATTTGTTATTTCTGATTTGGTAGGGCTGGTTGGGCTCGAACCAACGACCCCCGCGTTATCAACACGGTGCTCTAACCAGCTGAGCTACAGCCCCAGTCAATTACCACTAGTCTTACTTAACTTGGTGGAGGTTACCGGGCTCGAACCGATCACCCCCTGCTTGCAAAGCAGGTGCTCTACCAGATGAGCTAAACCCCCATTCGTTTTACAACTTAACCGGGCAAATCTCGAATTATCGACCGAATTACTTTTCAGCCGCTTCTTCTGCGTTCTTTATCATTAACAGTCAATAAGTGTGGACACTCAACATTTAGCGCACTCTAGAAAGGAGGTGATCCAGCCGCACCTTCCGATACGGCTACCTTGTTACGACTTCACCCCAGTCACGAACCCCGCCGTGGTAAGCGCCCTCCTTACGGTTAAGCTACCTACTTCTGGCGAAACCCGCTCCCATGGTGTGACGGGCGGTGTGTACAAGACCCGGGAACGTATTCACCGCGACATGCTGATCCGCGATTACTAGCGATTCCAACTTCATGTAGTCGAGTTGCAGACTACAATCCGGACTACGATACACTTTCTGGGATTAGCTCCACCTCGCGGTTTGGCAGCCCTCTGTATGTACCATTGTATGACGTGTGAAGCCCTACCCATAAGGGCCATGAGGACTTGACGTCATCCCCACCTTCCTCCGGTTTGTCACCGGCAGTCTCATTAGAGTGCTCAACTGAATGTAGCAACTAATGACAAGGGTTGCGCTCGTTGCGGGACTTAACCCAACATCTCACGACACGAGCTGACGACAGCCATGCAGCACCTGTGTATTGGTTCTCTTGCGAGCACTCCCAAATCTCTTCGGGATTCCAACCATGTCAAGGGTAGGTAAGGTTTTTCGCGTTGCATCGAATTAATCCACATCATCCACCGCTTGTGCGGGTCCCCGTCAATTCCTTTGAGTTTTAATCTTGCGACCGTACTCCCCAGGCGGTCTACTTCACGCGTTAGCTGCGTTACCAAGACAATTAAGTCCCGACAACTAGTAGACATCGTTTAGGGCGTGGACTACCAGGGTATCTAATCCTGTTTGCTCCCCACGCTTTCGTGCATGAGCGTCAGTGTTATCCCAGGGGGCTGCCTTCGCCATCGGTATTCCTCCACATATCTACGCATTTCACTGCTACACGTGGAATTCTACCCCCCTCTGACACACTCTAGCCATACAGTCTCAAATGCAGTTCCCAGGTTGAGCCCGGGGATTTCACATCTGACTTATATAACCGCCTGCGCACGCTTTACGCCCAGTAATTCCGATTAACGCTTGCACCCTACGTATTACCGCGGCTGCTGGCACGTAGTTAGCCGGTGCTTATTCTTCAGGTACCGTCATTAGCAGCAGGTATTAACCACCACCGTTTCTTCCCTGACAAAAGAGCTTTACAACCCGAAGGCCTTCTTCACTCACGCGGCATTGCTGGATCAGGCTTGCGCCCATTGTCCAAAATTCCCCACTGCTGCCTCCCGTAGGAGTCTGGACCGTGTCTCAGTTCCAGTGTGGCTGGTCGTTCTCTCAAACCAGCTACTGATCGTCGCCTTGGTGAGCCTTTACCTCACCAACTAGCTAATCAGATATCGGCCACTCCATGAGCATGAGGTCTTGCGATCCCCCACTTTCCACCTTAGTGCGTATGCGGTATTAGCGTAACTTTCGCTACGTTATCCCCCACTCTAGGGTATGTTCCGATATATTACTCACCCGTTCGCCACTCGCCACCAGACCGAAGTCCGTGCTGCCGTTCGACTTGCATGTGTAAGGCATGCCGCCAGCGTTCAATCTGAGCCAGGATCAAACTCTTCAGTTTAATCTCTGTTACTTTTTCCATTTCTGGAATTCGTTCTTTCGAACGAGTCGCTCACTCAAAATACTGACAGTTGCGATCATGATTGCTCACTATCGCGTCTTATCTTTACTTCTTGTGAACATTTGATATTTTTTAAGTTTCCTAACTACCGAAGTAGCTAGTCGCCTCATTATCAAGTGCCCACATTTATTGACTGTTAATTGTTAAAGATCTTATTCTTTTC
>NZ_JACOGA010000036.1 GCF_014284175.1 Affinundibacterium flavidum | reverse complement strand
TGACCAGAGACTTATTACGACTAGTGAACGTACTACACAGCGAAGCAGGAGTGAGAAATGATGAATGAAAATTGAATACAATTCATTTGCAAGTCGTACTTGACATGCTTCATAGAAGGGTGGGCACAGCTTCATCGTGCCCACGCGTTACGGTTGAAAAAGGTGAGAAAGATAAAAAGCAAAGCGAGGTTTTAGCGGTATTTTAAGCAATCCGTGTGGGCACAAAAAGCGTGCCCACCCACATGGCTTTACGTCACGATCTAACCTTATTCGTTATGTTTTTAAAATTTGTAGCCGATTATGATTCCTGGAAGAGGGCCCAACACTGATTTATTCTTAATCTTTGACGAGTTTGGATTTGAATATTCAATTTTTGAGCTATTTAACGCGATGCTTGTAGTTACGTTAAAACCCGATGGCCATTGCCAACGATATCCAATGCCAGCGCCTACAAATGATGTTCTATAATTTTTATAAAATACGCCGTCACGTACTTCATTGTTTTCTGGATTGCTAAATTTACCTGCATACGCGCCGAAGTATATTGAATCGCCATATGGATTTTTAAACCACTTATAAGAAACTGCTCCAGGTAGACCTAGACCAATAACATGATTTTCTTTTTGATACTCAAAACCCAATATTGATTCTAAAGAAACACCCAATACAACATTGAAAGATGGTTCGTTAGCCGTAGGAAGCTTATTTTTTTCATAGTTAGAAGGTGTATTTTCGTCTGCATACGAATATGAAACTATGGAGAATGCCAAAATACAGATAGTGATTGCTTTCATTTTTACTCCAATGTAAGTGAGAGACATGTAAGGACTTCTATTGCCAACATAAGACGATTTAATTTTCAAAATGAAAAGATACCCGACTGCGGTGAAAAGTGCGATTTGTTTCAACTTTCTTGAAACTCGCTTGAATGCTGACTATGGAAATGCATATGCTGAAACATGATGTGTGCAATAAAAAGGGCGACCAAAGTCACCCTTCCTAATTCAAAATAGAACAAATTAATCAAAACCGCACATTCCCCGGTGTACGCGGAAACGGAATCACATCTCGCACATTACCAACACCAGTGATGTAAGACACAGCACGTTCAAATCCTAAATCAAAGCCTGCATGCGGCATTGTGCCGTAGCGGAGCAGGTCGCGGTACCAGTAGTATGGTTCTTTCGCGAGGCCGACTTCATCCATGCGCGCATCTAATACGTCTACGCGTTCTTCGCGTTGTGAGCCGCCGATGATTTCGCCTATGCCTGGTGCATAGATATCCATCACTGCAACCGTTTCGCCTTCATCATTCATTCGTATATAGAAGGACTTAATATCTTTCGGATAGTTTAGCAGAACCGCAGGACCCCTTTGCGCTTAATTAGATATGATCATCGTGATCGGAACTAATAAACGTTCAGAAATTCGAGGTAAGCCAGGTCCTCTATCATTACCGTTATAGTCATAACCAATTGTGGCCTTGTAGGTGCCTGGCGGTAGACAATTGGGAAGGTATCGATCGCCGCAAGCGTGAATAACGTAAGTATCGTGTTGGTACCAGATCCAATTATTCGCGTTTGGGTGTCCATTCGCAATCGGTGGGACTTCGAATTTATCGATAAATCCAGCTGTGAGATGTCCACCCACATCCAGCCCAGGTGTGCCGGGATTTCCTACGACTTGAATCGATCCAGTGTGATCCGTTGAATCAAAATATTTTACTCGAATGGTGACCTCAGATGGGTTGGCTGCAGCGCGAACTTTTAGATCCTGGATAATCGTATAGGTCAGTTCAAATGTCGCACCTGGGGCTGCCACGCCTTCTTGGGAAACCCTGTAGCGAGCTACATATTTACCTGGCCAACCTAAGCTTGGTTGAACGATTAGTTTTGCTTGACCATCAGGTGAGGCAACGACGCTATTTTGCGAACCCTCCAAACCATCAAAACGCACGACATTAAATGGTTTTCCTGGTTCAGCTAAAGTAATGGGGATTGCAATTGGCGCTGGTGTAACACCAAATGTGGTACTGATATCTGCCACTTTTTGCGTCAAGGCTATACCTTGTTTGACCTTAATTGAATAAGGCAAGATTAGAGGAGAGTTTCCAAGTTGGGTTTTACAGTTTGGATCAAGGCAAACAAAAATTTTCAGTGAATTATTATAGTCTCCCTTGGGAATATCATTCATACCGTTTAATGTCAAAGACGCTGTTCCGGTACCAAGTGCAATTGCGGGATTTTTATCAAAAAGTTGATCAGGTGACTCGATCAAGACATAAATTGACTTTCCATTGAGTGTTTGAACATCGCCATTAACTGTCGCACTAATCGTTACGCTAGGAATAGCTGAGCCAGTATAGCTGGTCGACGAAATGTTAGCAGGAGACGAGATGGCCAACGTCACTGGTGGGTTTGATGTGCTGCCACCGCTACCACCTCCGCCACACGATACCAATGTGATGGAAAAGATTAATATTAGGATTGCATGCGTAAAGAATTTCGAATTATTTTTCATGTTCAAATACTGCTGATTAGTTTTTTTACTGTTTACAACAAAGTAGAAGGTGAGCAAATCATGTTCATTACACTTTGAACTTTGTTATGTAGGAGATGTGATAAAGGGCGACATCAATCGCCCTTTATCATTCAAACACACACTACACAAATTAAAATCTGACGTTACCCGGAGTACGCGGAAACGGAATCACATCCCGTACATTACCCACACCAGTGATGTAAGACACAGCACGTTCAAAACCTAAACCAAAACCTGCGTGTGGTACTGTGCCGTAGCGACGCAGGTCGCGGTACCAGTAGTATGGTTCTTTTGCGAGGCCGACTTCATCCATGCGGGCGTCTAATACGTCGAGGCGTTCTTCGCGTTGTGAGCCGCCGATGATTTCGCCTATGCCTGGTGCCAGGATGTCCATCGCTGCTACGGTTTTGCCGTCGTCGTTCATACGCATGTAGAAAGACTTGATGTCCTTAGGATAGTTTTGCAGAACCACGGGGCCGCCTACGTGTTTTTCGGCGAGGTAGCGTTCGTGTTCGGATTGCAGATCGGTACCCCATGCCACTGGGTATTCAAATTTCTGCCCGCAGTTTTGCAAGATGTTGACCGCTTCGGTGTAATCCATACGCACGAAAGGTTTGGCGATCATGTTTTCTAATTTGGCGATCACACCTTTTTCTACGCGTTCTTCAAAGAAGGCCATGTCGTCGCCGCGTTCGTTCAAAACGGCGGTGAAAACATATTTCAACATCGCTTCTGCGAGGTCGGCATTTTGTTTGAGATCAGCGAACGCGACTTCCGGTTCTATCATCCAAAATTCTGCCAAGTGACGGCTGGTGTTGGAGTTTTCTGCGCGGAAGGTTGGGCCGAAAGTGTAGACCTTGGACAAAGCCATGCAATAGGTTTCGACGTTCAATTGACCAGAGACGGTGAGGAAGGTTTCTTTGCCGAAGAAGTCTTTGCTGAAATCGGGTTTGCCTTCTGGCGTCTTAGGGAAGTTCATCATGTCCAGCGTAGAAACGCGGAACATTTCACCTGCGCCTTCGCAATCGGATGCAGTCAGGATAGGGGTGTTGACCCAGTAAAAATCTTGTTCGTGGAAGAAGCGGTGGATGGCTTGTGCGATGGAGTGGCGAGTACGTGCCACGGCGCCCATGATGTTAGTACGTGCGCGCAAGTGAGCGTTCTCACGTAAGAATTCCATGCTGTGCGGTTTAGGTTGAATCGGATAAGTGTCTGGATCTTCGACCAAACCAAATACTTGCACGCTTTCTGCTTGCATTTCAAAACTCTGACCACCGCCTTGGGAAGGTACGACCATGCCTGTTGCGGAGAAAGATGCGCCTGCTGTCAGGTGCAAAATTTCGCTTTCGTAATTGCCTAAGGTGTTTGGTACAACGATTTGCAAAGTGCCGAAGCATGAGCCATCGGTTAATGCCAGGAAGGATACGCCAGCTTTGGAATCGCGGCGGGTACGTACCCAACCTTGGACGCTGACGCTGGTGTCGCTCGGGGCTTTGCCGTTGAGGACTTCTTTTACGCTGAAAGTTGCCATACTTTATTCTCCAATATTTATTCGAGAACTTTTCAAAACCTCATGTGGGGCGATCCGCGTTGTTGTACATCCTCGTAATATTGACATATTGCTGCGGTGTACGCCTAGCGTCTCATCCCCAAATGAGATTTTTAGAAATCCTCGGGTGGCGCATATGATAGCCGTTTGCGCCGTTAAAACCAATTTGTGTTGGTTACTTAATTGCCTTTGCTCTTGTTGAGTTGGGCTTGTGTGATGCCTGCATTCCTATTTTTTGTGCTTGTATCACTCCCTCTCCCGCAAGCGGGAGAGGGTTGGGGTGAGGGCGGTTAAAAAATTCAAAATCTCATTTCAACATCAAGTTTTGATTCCGTCAGATTTTTTCTTTCATCTTGCTGAATTTCCCTCATCCCAACCTTCTCCCGCTTGCGGGAGAAGGAGCTAGTTATTCCTTCTCAATACTTAATGTTTTCCCGTACTACCAAACCCACCTTCACCACGTTCACTATCGCCAAACTCTTCAACGATGTTAAAGCCAACTTGCAGCACTGGCACAATAATCAACTGCGCCAAGCGTTCCATTGGGTTGAGCGTGAAAGCATTCTGTCCGCGGTTCCATGTAGAGACCATGAGTTGACCTTGATAGTCGGAATCGATCAAGCCGACCAAGTTACCAAGCACGATACCGTTTTTGTGTCCCATGCCGCTGCGTGGCAAGATCATGGCGGCGTAGGCTGGGTCGCCAATATGGATTGCTAAACCTGTAGGTATTAACACCGTTTCACCAGGTTGTATCGTGATGGCTTCGTCTATGCACGCACGCAAATCAAGGCCAGCGCTGCCCGGTGTGCCGTAGGCGGGGAGTTGGTCTTTCATGCGTGGATCTAAAATTTTGAGGTCTATGTTTTTCATGGTTTCAAGTAGGGTGCGCCATGCGCACCTCTGTTTTTAATTTGTCTATTGATTCAGAGTGGTGCGCATGGCGCACCCTACGCTTGGGACTTTATTCGCTTTGCGATTTCTGATACTAGTTGATTCGCCAAAGTCCGCTTATCCGCTCTTGGCAAAGACTGATGTCCTTTTGCGTCAAACAACATCAACTCATTTTCATCTTTGCCAAAGGTGTTGTGCCCAATATTTCCCACCAAGAGCGGGATATTTTTCTTGATACGTTTGGCGGTGCCGTATTCGATCAGATTTTCAGATTCAGCGGCAAAACCTACGCAGTAAGGTGCTTTAGGCAATGCTGCGACGCTGGCGAGTATGTCTGGGTTTTGCGCGAATTGTAGTTGTGGCGTGTCGCTGTCATTCGCCTTTTTGATTTTTTGGTCGCTGGCGTTTGCTACGCGCCAATCGGCTACTGCTGCTACTGCGATGAAAATGTCTTGCTTGTTCACCTGTGCCATCACCGCATCGTGCATTTGCTGTGCAGTTTGGATTTGTTGGCGTTGTACGCCGTAAGGTGCATCCAATGCGGTTGGGCCGGAAATCAAAGTGACGTGCGCGCCTGCTTCCCATGCTGCTGTTGCAATCGCATAGCCCATTTTTCCTGAGGATAAATTGGTGATGCCACGTACTGGGTCTATAGGCTCGAAGGTTGGGCCAGCGGTGATTAAGACACGTTTGCCTGCGAGTGATTTGTTTTGAAATGCAGCTTCTAATTCAGCCAAAATTTGCGCTGGTTCTAACATGCGTCCCATACCAACTTCGCCGCAAGCTTGTTCGCCAGCGGCTGGGCCGAAAACTTGTATGCCGTCTTGTTTGACCTGCGCGACATTGCGTTGTGTCGCCGCGTTGCTCCACATTTCTACATTCATGGCAGGTGCAATGAATAGTGGTAGGTGAGCGGGGCGGGCGATGCAGAGTGTTGACAATAAATCGTCGCAGGCACCGTGTGCTAATTTGTAGATGAAGTTAGTGCTGCAGGGCGCAATCAGAATTGCATCGGCGTCGCGCGTCAGATCGATGTGCGGCATATTGTTGGCAATACGCGCATCCCATTGATCGGTATAGACCGTATTGCCCGACAAGGCTTGCATCGTGACTGGCGTAATAAATTGTGTGGCGCTTTGCGTCATGACGACTTGTACTGTCGCGCCAAGTTTGCCTAAAGAGCGGCACAGATCGGCGACCTTGTAGCAGGCCACACCTCCGGTTAAACCGAGGACGATTTTTTTACCAGCGAGTCTTGATGTCATGATTTGTCCTTTTTACTTTTTAAACCTCTCAACGCCGAGTCGCCGAGACACAGAGGAAAATCTTAAAACAGAGAAATGTTTTTCCTCATTGCTTTCCCTCGGCGACTCTGCGTCTCGGCGTTGAGGGGTTTTGATTCGTTACTTTTTGACGCGACGTAACTCATCCAAAATAAACAAAGCAGCACCTAAACAGATCGCGCTGTCAGCTAAATTAAACGCGGCAAAGTGGTAGATGTCTTTGTAATGGAAGTCTAAGAAGTCAATCACATGACCATACATTACGCGGTCGATTACATTGCCGATGGCACCACCCATGATTAAGGCGAGTGCCCAACAAAACAGTTTTTGTGCGGCGTGTTTTTTGAGCAGATAAGTAATCACCAATGAGGCGACGACACCGATCGCTGTGAACATATACCGTTGCCAGCCGCCTTCGGTCGCTAAGAAGCTGAACGCTGCGCCTTTGTTGTAAGCCAGCGTTAAGTTGAAGAAGGATGTCACAGGGTAGAGCTCTGCAAATTGAAAAGAACGCTCAATGGTGATTTTGCTGATTTGGTCGAGCAAAATCACGATGACAGAGAGCCCCAGCCAAATGCCGAATAATCCACCTGAGGATTTAGGTTTGCTTGAGAATGTATTGGTTTTTTTGGTCGCCATATTCTTTTTCAATTAGGTTTAATACTTCCTTCTCCCGCGAGCGGGAGAAGCAACTGTGTTTGGAGTCAAGGATTTTTGATTAAATATTCGTCGTCCCATGGTTTTCCTGATTTCATTATGGCGTTCAAAATGGTCAGTAACTTATGCATGCACGCCACTATCGCGA
>NZ_JACOGA010000035.1 GCF_014284175.1 Affinundibacterium flavidum | reverse complement strand
GTCACTGATTTTTAACCAAAGGGTGCGCACGGCATCCAGTTGCTCGTTTCTGATATGCCTATCAAAAACTGTTAAAACATCGAGTCCGTGAAAATACCGACTCTTCATTCATAATACAAGGGTGCGCTGTGCGCACCACACACATAGCCCAAGGCTTTGGTGCGCGCGGCGCACCCTACCTGACTCCATTGATTTCCAGTGTCTGTTTTGCGTAAGTTCTATCAAATAAACTTCTATGTAGTTCAAAAAAATGCAGCGCAGAGGGTGATCTCTGAGCTGCATTTTTGTTGTGCTCAGTTTGGCGTAACAGGTTTCAAAATTCAGGCCCCCATCCAAGGCAAATCTGCCGAACACCAGCCTCCAACAGTTTTGCGATGACCATGATGATCTTTATCGCCTTCAAATCCTTGCAAAATGTCGTAGCAAGCGGTGTAACCGTTTTCGGTCGCTAGTTTTGCGCCGTGGCGGGAGCGTACGCCTGAACGGCATAAGAACAAGATAGTCGTATCTTTATCCGCAATGGCTGTCGCTAATTGCGCCATAAAGTTTGGATTCGGCGTGCCACCAGGATACAAACTCCATTGCACAGCTTTATGTTGTTCCTCCGCAATATGTACGCGTCCGACCCAATCACGTTCTGCATTAGTACGTACATCGACTAGTAGTACTCGATTATCATTTTGTAATAATTGAAATGCTTCCTCCGGTGTGACTGCGCCTGCATACGGTAATTGTTGTTCCTGTCCGCGTTGCTTTGCTTTATCGAGTATCTCGCTCATAGACTCTTCCTTTACTTTTATTTTGCTTCTATTTTGCTTCTATTTTGTTTAATAGAGCTTGATGGTGTGATCACCATCTCAGCTCAGTGCAATATCTATTGTAGAACCTGTTCTTACGGCTGCGGTGGATTTCTGTTTGGCAATTTGCGTGAACGGTGGCATCACACTATGGAATAGGGAAGTGCGTGTCACCTGAAGACGTTTTGGCTTGATTTTCAATGCACCATATTGAGGTGCACTGCACGCACTAAATTGGTGCGTACAACTTGTTGTGCATGGTTTTGGTGCGCATAATGTTTTGCGAATATGGCATTAAATTCCTTGAAATGAGATTTCTCTATATAAAACAAAGACTTAATTCTGCAGATTTTCTTGTCTTCTTTCTCTTGTACATGGCACGCTTTCTGCTAATATCCTCGTCGAGTTCTTCGTTCTCGTTTGCATTGTGATGGTGCGTTTTGCAGAATTTTGCCATCTTGGTGTCACATAAAAGAATGAGAATAGAGATAGATTGCGGCAATATCGTCTATTTCTGATGCATTTTGATTTGATGTTGTAGTTCTTAAATCTATTTTTGAACGATTATTTTGAACAATTATTTTGAACAATCAAGGAGTTTCAAATGGCAATGACCCCAGCAGAAGTGTTGAAGATGGCGAAAGACAACGAAGTCAAATTCGTTGATTTCCGTTTCGCGGATACACGCGGTAAAGAACAGCACGTAACCGTGCCTATTTCTCACTTCGATATTGATAAATTCGAATCGGGTCATGCATTTGATGGTTCTTCTATCGCTGGCTGGAAAGGTATTGAAGCCTCTGACATGTTGTTGATGCCAGATCCAAACACGGCGAATATCGATCCATTCATGGAAGAAACGACATTGTTTATGCAATGTGACGTGATTGAGCCAGCAGATGGTAAAGGCTATGACCGTGATCCACGTTCTATCGCGAAACGCGCAGAAGCTTATTTGAAGTCTTCAGGTATCGGCGATACCGCTTATTTCGGCCCAGAACCAGAATTCTTCATTTTCGACAGCGTACGTTGGAAAATCGACATGTCCGGTTGCTTCGTGAAGATTGATTCTGACGAAGCTTCATGGACAACAGGCGAAAAACTCGAAGGCGGTAACACAGGTCATCGTCCTACAGTCAAAGGTGGTTACTTCCCAGTGCCACCAGTCGACAGTTTCCAAGACATGCGTTCTGAAATGTGCTTGATTTTGGAATCCCTCGGCATTCCAGTCGAAGTGCATCACCATGAAGTAGCTGGTGCAGGTCAAAACGAAATCGGTACACGCTTCTCCACTTTGGTAGAGCGTGCTGACTGGACGCAAAACTTGAAATACGTTGTATGGAATGTGGCGCACACTTACGGCAAGACAGCGACTTTCATGCCTAAGCCTATCGTTGGCGACAACGGTTCTGGTATGCACGTGCATCAATCCATCTGGAAAGATGGCAAAAATCTGTTCGCTGGCGACGGCTATGCTGGTTTGTCTGATTTCGCCTTGTACTACATCGGCGGTATCATCAAACATGCTAAAGCATTGAACGCGATCACGAATCCAGGCACTAACTCCTATAAGCGTTTAGTTCCAGGCTACGAAGCACCGGTAAAATTGGCTTACTCTGCGAAGAACCGTTCTGCTTCTATCCGTATTCCTTACGTTGCGAATCCAAAAGCACGTCGCGTTGAAGCGCGTTTCCCAGATCCATTGGCGAATCCATACTTGTGCTTCGCTGCTTTGATGATGGCTGGTTTAGATGGCGTGCAAAACAAGATACATCCAGGCGAAGCGGCATCGAAAGATCTGTACCATTTGCCACCAGAAGAAGATGCATTGATCCCAACAGTGTGCGCTTCTTTGGAAGAAGCTTTAGATGCATTGAACAAAGACCGTGAATTCCTGACACGCGGTGGTGTATTCAGCGAAAGCATGATCGATGCTTACATCGAATTGAAGATGCAAGATGTACAGCGTATGCGTATGACTACACATCCTGCTGAGTTTGACATGTATTACTCTCTGTAATTGATGTAAAAGAAGCGGGGTTAGCCCCGCTTTTTTATTCGAAGTAAGATGGGTAATTGTGCAAAATCATTGCTTGGCATACACTAAGCTCTTATTGACTACTCTATATTACCTACTATGAAGCAATATCTAATCGGTTTTGGCGCATTGTTTGGTCTGGCCTGTGTGGCCATTACGACCAGTGCGCCTGTGCTCGCGCAGTCCGATGTGTATTTATGTGTCGATGCAAACGGCAAGAAAGAATACAAAAATACAGGTATTACCAAGGGATGTAAGCTGGTGGACCTGCCGCAGGTAAATACTATTCCCGCACCTGCGTCCGCCAAAAAAGTCGCGTCAGCCACGTCGGCTAAACCAGCCGCAAGTCCGGGCGGTTTCCCTAAAGTGGATGAAGGAACTCAAAAAGCGCGTGATTCAGACAGAAAACAAATTTTGTTGGATGAGCTCAAAGTTGAAGAGCAAAAGTTAGAAGCGATCAAAAAAGAATATAACGGCGGTGAGGTTGAGCGTCGTGCGGATGAGCGTCAGCCGGCAAAATATGTAGAGCGGGTGAATAATTTAAAAAATGATTTGGCGCGCACAGAAAAAAATATCGAAGCGCTGAAACGTGAAATTAGCAACCTGAAATAAGGTCTGCGCTTGCAGGCATATGAAAAAAGGTCGCTGTTGCGGCCTTTTTTTAATCCGATTTCAAGAGTAATCCAAATCATGAATAAATTCGCAGGATTAGATTTATTGGCCTCCGCAGTATTGGTGATGGATCCTCAAGGATGCATCGTGTACGCCAATCCGGCTGCCGAAAATTTGCTGGAACGTCCGTTTAAATTACTCTATAAATTGCAGCTAAAGGATTTGTTTCTCAATGGTGATGAACTGTTGACGGGCTTTGAACAGGCGGTAGCACAGCAATTTGCTGATAGGCGGCAAGACTTGATTTTGGAAAGAAATGGGCATGAACCCTTGCATGTCCACAGTATTGTGACGGCACTCGACCATGCAGAGACGCCGGTGTTGATCGAATTGCGTGAAAACGTGCAGCAGCTCAAGTTAGATCGTGAAGAGCGCATGCAAGATCAGAACAAAGAAAACAAAGAACTGATTCGCAATCTGGCGCACGAAATCAAAAATCCACTCGGTGGAATTCGTGGCGCGGCACAATTGTTAGAGTTAGAGCTGCCCGAGCGCGACGCAAAAGAATTGCGCGAATATACCCAAGTAATTATCAAAGAAGCGGATCGTTTGCAGGTCTTGGTCGATCGCCTATTGGCACCGAACCGCCTGCCGCAAGTGATTGCCGACGTGAATATTCATGAAGTTTGCGAACGTGTGCGTAGCTTGATCGTTGCTGAATTTCCCAAAGGTTTGACGATTAAACGCGACTACGATTTATCGATACCAGAATTTCGTGGTGACCAACAGCAGCTGATTCAAGCGGTATTGAATATCGCGCACAATGCGGCACAAGCACTGCGAATGCGGATGGCAGAAGGTGACGCAGAGATTGTTTTCAAGACGCGCGTAGTGCGCCAGGTCACGCTCGCAAAAATTCGTTATAGGCTGGCATTAGACTTGCATATCATTGATAACGGTCCCGGAATTCCTCCGAATATTCGAGACCGGATTTTTTACCCACTGGTGTCGGGACGTGACGGTGGAAGTGGCCTGGGCTTGACGCTCGCACAGGCGTTCGTTACGCAGCACGCAGGAATAATTGATTGTGAAAGCCGTCCGGGGTGTACCGATTTTCGGATTTTGATTCCGTTGCCGTGAGCCATAATCGCGCATATATCGCTTGGAGAACTTGGTAAGATGCGCTCAAACGGTGCGCTAAGCTAAGCAGATAAGTGGAACATGCGGCAAGAAAAAATTTAATTTATGAGATGCTGATCAATGATGAAAAACATTTGGATAGTCGATGACGATGATTCGATACGCTGGGTTTTAGAAAAAGCCCTGGCACGCGAAGGTTTTGTCACACGTAGCTTTATTAATCCAGACGATGTTTTGACGGCACTGGATGATGAGACACCGCAGGTGTTGGTGTCAGATATACGCATGAATGGCGCGTCAGGACTGGATTTGCTACAAACGATCAAGCAACGTTTGCCGAGTTTGCCGGTGATTATCATGACCGCATTTTCGGATCTTGATTCTGCGGTGGCGGCATTCAAAGGCGGTGCATTTGAATATCTGGCAAAACCTTTTGATCTGTCGAAGGCTGTCGAGTTGATTCGTCGTGCTTTGGAAGAAAGTGCACGTGAAGCGACAGTAGAATTGGTCTCTGACGTCGAGACAGAAATTCTTGGACACGCGGCCGCGATGCAAGAAGTGTTTCGCGCTATTGGTCGCTTGTCGCAGTCTAGCGTGACTGTGTTGATCACTGGCGAATCGGGTAGCGGTAAAGAACTGGTGGCGCGTGCTTTGCATAAGCACAGTCCACGCGTAAATCAACCATTCATTGCACTAAATACGGCTGCGATTCCGAAAGATTTATTGGAATCAGAATTGTTCGGGCACGAACGCGGTGCGTTTACTGGTGCACAGTCGGCACGCCGAGGGCGCTTCGAGCAGGCGGAGGGCGGTACGCTGTTCTTGGATGAAATTGGTGATATGCCATTTGATTTGCAAACGCGTTTGTTGCGCGTGCTGTCCGACGGGCATTTCTATCGTGTCGGCGGACATCAACCGCTAAAAGCGAACGTGCGCTTAATCGCCGCTACGCACCAACATCTGGAAGAGCGCGTCAAAGAAGGCGTATTTCGCGAAGACTTGTTTCACCGCTTAAATGTCATCCGCTTACGGGTTCCGAGTTTGCGTGAGCGACGCGAAGATATTCCTTTGTTAGCGAAACATTTTTTGATTCAAAGCGCCAAACAATTGGGTGTGGACGCTAAGCGTTTGTCTGATTCCGCGCTGAATTATATTTCTGGATTAGATTTTCCAGGGAATGTCAGACAATTAGAAAACTTATGTAATTGGATCACGGTGATGGCGCCGGGGCAAGTGGTAGAAACTGCTGATTTGCCGGGTGAGTTGTTGCCGCTTAATGCAAATGCTGTCGTTCGAGATGAGTCAAGTGCGAGTGCGCAGCAAGTCCAGTTTCCTCAGCAAATCGAGCATCTCTGGTTTGCAGCTTTGGAGCGCGAAGCAGAGCGCTTGCTGCAGCAAGGCGTGCAAGAAATCATGCCGAAATTGAGCCGTGATTTTGAAAGTGTTGTGATCAAAGCTGCGCTTAGACATACCCACGGTCGTAAGAACGAAGCTGCGATTCGACTGGGCATAGGAAGAAATACGATCAGCCGGAAAATTCAAGAATTGAGTATTGATGGTGTCAGGGATGAGTAGCAAGTAACTTCGTTGTCGTTTTTTTCTATAGCTTATTATTTAAAAAAGTTCTCTTAAAGCACTTATCGGAGTATTATTTCTTTACGCAAATTGATGTTTAATCGTAAATCTTGGTTGAGCATAATTTGCGTCATGCACGAAAAATCACTGATCAATGGCTAAACTTGATTGGCGCATTATTCGAATATTCTTTGATGCTGCAATACTTGGGAGATATCTATGAATTTCGACGCACTATTTCAGCAACAAGGTGCTTTACCGACTATTCCAAAAGTGGTTCAGGAAGTTATCGACAGTTTTAATGACGACAACGTATCGATTGACGATATTGCGCGTAAATTGGCGGCAGACCAGGTCTTGAGTGCAAAAATATTACGCCTTGCAAACTCTTCTTATTATCACTCGTCAAGAAGCGTGGGAACCGTCGATGATGCAGTGTTGATGCTGGGATTTATGACGATACGTACTCTGGTGATCAGCAGTGGATTGACTGGTGGTTTTAAGGCTATGCCCGGGGTCGATCTGAAACAATTTTGGCGCTATAGCATGCACACCGCAGTGATCGCAAAGTGTCTCGCGAAAAAAATAGGCGGCAACTCTGATTTTGCATTTACCGTAGGCTTGATGCACGCGATTGGACAATTGGTGATGCATTCTGCAATGCCTGAGCAGACATTGCAGATTGATAAAATCGCCGGATTGTTAGATGCACGCCGTTTAGATGTTGAGCGTACTTCTTTCGGCTACGATTTTTCTGATGTGGGTGCAGAATTGGCACGACGCTGGAGATTTCCCGATAATTTTGCTTCAGTCATCAAAGGATTTCCTCAACCCTTAATGTCAGCTAATTTTGAGCCTATGGCTGGTGTTGTTCATTTAGCGGTTTGGCGCGCCCGTGCAGAAGAAAACAAATATTCAAAAGAAGAGATGGAGGCAACAATTCCTACGGACGTATTGGCTAAGGTGGGTATCTCAACTGACTACATGTTAACCGAAATGCCGCCTATCTCAGAATTGGCTGCGGGTCTTGAAGAGTTGGTGAGTTAAATTCAAAATGCTTAGACTAGATCTGTAAGAATCTAATGTTTGAGTAGTTATCTCATTTCTGAAAAAATAAACAAAAAGCCGGATGATTCATTCAATCCGGCTTTTCGTTTCTTGATTTTTTTCGTTTATTTGTATTTCTGATTAATACTCAATGCCACCGCTTCTGCCACCTTGATGCCGTCGATGGCAGCCGAAAGAATTCCACCAGCGTATCCCGCACCTTCTCCAGCGGGATAGAGACCCTGTGTATTTAAGCTCTGGAAATCATCATCTTTGCGTTTAATGCGGATCGGCGAGGAGGTCCGCGTTTCAACCCCAGTCAGGATCGCATCTTTTAAGGAAAATCCTTTAATTTGTTTATCAAATTCAGGAATCGCTTCACGTATCGCGTCAATGGCAAATGCAGGTAAGACCTCGGTTAGATTGCATAGCGTAATTCCGGGTTTATACGAAGGAACGACTTCTCCTAGTTCGGTTGAAGCACGATTGGCCAAGAAATCGCCGATTAATTGACCTGGCGCGTTATAGGTGCCACCGCCAATTTCAAAGGCTTTGCTCTCGAGTTTTCTTTGAAAATCAATTCCCGCCAGTGGATGGCCTGGATAGTCAATTTCGGGAGAGATGCCGACTACAATCGCACTGTTCGCATTGCGCTCATTGCGTGAATACTGACTCATGCCATTGGTCACTACACGCCCCGGTTCTGAAGTCGCAGCAACTACAGTGCCACCTGGACACATGCAGAAGCTATAGACGGAGCGATCATTTTTTGCGTGATGTACTAATTTGTAATCCGCCGCGCCTAAAATCTTATTTCCTGCGTTGGGTCCAAAGCGCGCTTTGTCGATAATAGATTGAGGATGCTCAATTCTGAAGCCAATTGAAAATGGTTTCGCCTCGACGTAAATGCCTTTGTCGTAAATTAATTGGAACGTATCGCGCGCACTATGTCCAATTGCCAGCACCACATGATCAGTGACGAGCTTCTCGTTGTCATTAATAGTGAGTCCACAAATTTGCCCGTCACGCACATCAAAATCCGTCACCTTTTGCTGAAATCGGATTTCGCCGCCCAAGGTGATGATGTTGCTGCGCATTTCTTCTATCATTTTCACCAGTCGGAAAGTGCCAATGTGCGGTTTGCTGACGTACATGATTTCCTCAGGGGCACCTGATTTTACGAATTCTGTCAGTACTTTACGTCCATAATGTTTAGGGTCTTTCACCTGACTGTAGAGTTTGCCATCTGAAAATGTGCCAGCTCCACCTTCACCAAATTGCACATTCGATTCTGGCTGCAACTCGCGTTTGCGCCATAGGCCCCAAGTGTCTTTGGTGCGTTCGCGTACCGCTTTGCCGCGTTCCAATACTATTGGCCGGTAACCCATTTGTGCCAGAATTAATGCCGCAAACAGACCGCAAGGGCCAAACCCTATGACGACAGGTCGTGGAAAACTAGTTTCTTTGGCATGTGCAACAAACTTATAACTAGTGTCTGGAGTTTTACCTACTTTGTTTTGGCCCTGCACGTCCTTCAAAGTTCGCAATAGTGTTTCTTCATCTTGTACTGTGACATCAATCGTATAGATTAAGACGATAGCGGTTTTTTTGCGCGCATCATAACTACGTTTAAATATGGTGAAGTCTAATAGATCATCCGAACTAATTTTTAAACGTTTTAATATAGCGTCCTGTAAATCAGCTTCGGCATGGTCAAGTGGGAGTTGAATGTCGGTAAGGCGTAACATAAGAATAGAGCTCAATAAATCAAAGGCGTATTTTAACTGTTACTGAATAAATGCCCCAAATAATCTAGGCTTGCGCAAACCATCGATTCTTTGCTATAGTTCGCCTCCCGCAGAAATGCGGGGATGAAATAAGTAAGTATGCAAGCGGTAATACGTTGATTTCCTGATGTTTAAATTAAGTTGAAGAAACTAAAATTTAAACGGTAGTTAAAACAGGGGGTTGACGGGAATTCAGAAGTACTGCATAATCTCGTTTCTCTGCTGCTGACGAACACAACGCTTCGTAGCAAAAACAAAATCCTTCGGGTGAGTTTGAGTAGAAAAGAATAAGATCTTTAACAATTAACAGTCAATAAATGTGGGCACT
>NZ_JACOGA010000034.1 GCF_014284175.1 Affinundibacterium flavidum | reverse complement strand
AAACCTCCCATGGTCATTATTGGGGCAATGATGAGAAAACTCATTCATGTCGCATTTGGCGTACTAAAATCCGGCAAGCCTTTCGATGCAAGCTTGCATTCTGCTTGACTCGGATAACAGTATCTACGTAATAAAGCTTTAATCATTGCAACTTTGCGTAAGTCCTAGAGAAAAAGGCCAATAAGTTCTAGGCATTCCTCTGCGCAGCTCGGCGCCCCAGCGTGCCAGCGTTGAAGGGGTTTCTCGAATTCAACATTAACAAATATTAGATTGCCTTGCGTCACACCCATTCAAAAAAGTGGCATTTGTAAAACAATTTTGTTCGTCGTTTTTTATCTCCATCTTTTCAAAAGCTCCAAACACAGATTCAGTAATCTATCGTCACAAGTCAAAAACCATTAAGTCAAAGCTGATTTAAGTTGATTTGAACTGGTTTTTCCTACTAAACACTCGGTTTTTGAGCGCCAATTGAAATGAAAAAGCCCGTCATCCTTTATAATCATGGCTTATCCTTTCTTTGCAATCTTGGCTAAATAGAAGTTAAGGAATCAATTAACTTCCACATCCGCCACCTTTCCGAGTCCACCATCATGACGGCACAAATCATCAGCGGCACCCAGCTTTCTCAACAAATTCGTGAAGACGTGACTAAACGTGCAGCAGCGCTCACTGCGCAAGGTAAACAACCTGGTCTGGCAGTGATTTTGGTTGGTGAGAATCCCGCTTCACAAGTCTACGTTCGCAATAAAGTCAAAGCTTGTGAAGACTGCGGTTTTTACTCCGTGCTGGAAAAATATGACGCTGATTTAAGCGAAGCGACTCTGTTAGCGCACATAGAGCGCCTAAACAATGATCCCAAGGTCAACGGTATCTTGGTGCAATTACCTTTGCCAGCGCACATCAACGCCAATAAAGTGATCGAAGCGATTGCAGCTGAAAAAGACGTTGACGGTTTCCATATCAGCAACGCTGGCTTACTGATGACAGGTCAGCCTTTATTCCGTCCCTGTACTCCGTATGGCGTCATGAAGATGCTGGAGTCGATTGATTATCCAGTACGTGGTGCCAATGCAGTAGTTGTCGGCGCTTCGAATATTGTAGGCAAGCCGCAAGCGATGTTGCTCTTGCAAGCAGGCGCAACCGTCACCATATGTAACTCTAAGACCCGTGATCTGGGTGCTCATACTCGCAATGCTGACATTTTGGTCGTAGCGACCGGCAAACGAAATATCGTCACTGCTGATATGGTCAAACCTGGCGCAGTGGTTCTCGACGTCGGCATGAATCGCGATGATGAAGGCAAATTGTGTGGCGATGTTGATTACGCTAACGTTAAGGAAGTTGCCAGTTACATTACACCGGTACCAGGCGGCGTCGGCCCAATGACGATCACGATGTTATTAGTCAACACGATAGAAGCGGCTGAAAGAACTTAATAAAAGAACTTAATAAAATCACTGAAATGATGACTACAACGACAAACCAGACGAATCCCCTGCTCGACTTTAGCGACCTGCCACGTTTTGACGACATCACGCCCGAACATGTCAGCCCAGCGATAGATGCTTTATTGGTTGAATGTCGTGCAGTTGTGACGCAATTGGAAAATCCCATAGAGAACGTCCACTGGGATAATTTCGTCACACCGTTGGAAACCGTGACCGAAAAACTGGGACGCGCTTGGGGCATCGTTAGTCATCTTAATTCGGTACGTGACACGCCAGAACTGCGTGCGGTCTATAATGAAAACCAGCCCAAAATCACAGAATTCTGGACTGAGTTGGGTCAAAATCTGCATCTATTTCGACACTACAAAGCCTTAAATGCTAGCGCAGGCTACGCGGCATTAAGCCCAGCTCGAAAGAAAATTATCAGCAATGCCTTGCGCGACTTCAAACTTGGTGGTGCCGAGCTGGCGGACGACAAAAAGAAACGCTACGCCGAAGTTCAAGAAAAACTCGCCGCACTGTCGACTAAATTTTCTGAAAATGTTTTAGATGCGACCAATGATTACAAACTATTGATTACCGATGTTGCGGAACTCAAAGGTCTGCCACAGGAAGTTTTGCAAGCAGCTCAGCATGCAGCCGAACAAGACGGTAAAACGGGTTATCAATTCAGTTTGCACTTTCCGTCTTATTTTCCAGTTTTGCAATACGCAGAAAATCGCAGCCTGCGTGAAACCATTTATCGCGCAAATGCCACCAAGGCTTCAGAATTAGGCGGTCATCCTGAATGGGATAACACTGCCATCATCGACGAATTGCTCAGCCTGCGCCAAGAGGAAGCAGAATTGCTCGGCTATCAAAACTTCGCGGAAGTTTCCTTATTGCCGAAGATGGCAGAAAGCGCAAAGCAAGTCGAAGGCTTCTTATTGGATCTGGCGAATAAAGCCAAACCTTATGCCGAAAAAGATTTGATCGAGCTACGTCAATTCGCCAAAGAGCAGTTTGGTATAGCCGATATGCAAGCTTGGGATACCACATTTGTTTCAGAAAAATTGCGCGAGCAGCGCTATGCGTTTTCTGAACAAGAAGTGAAACAGTATTTCCCTGAACATAAAGTGGTCGCTGGATTATTCAATGTCATCCAGACCCTGTTCGCGGTAAATATCAAAACCGACAGCGCGGCGACCTGGCATCCAGATGTCAAATTTTACCGCGTCGAACGCGATGGTGAACTGGTTGGACAATTTTATGTCGATCTATATGCTCGTGCAGCCAAACAAGGTGGTGCCTGGATGGATGACGCCCGCGCACGCTGCCTCAAAACAAATGGTGTACAAACGCCCGTGGTCTACCTGACTTGCAACTTCAATGCACCAGTCGTGGTGGATGGCGTGACCAAGCCTGCCACCTTTACACACGATGAAGTGATTACCTTGTTCCACGAATTTGGACATGGCCTCCATCAATTGTTGACCAAGGTGGATGATATTTCTGTTTCCGGCATATCTGGCGTGGAATGGGATGCGGTGGAATTGCCATCGCAGTTCATGGAAAACTTCTGCTGGGAATGGGATGTTTTACAGCAAATGACAGCGCATACCGACACCGGTGAACATTTACCACGCAGCCTGTACGACAAAATGATCGCTGCGAAGAATTTCCAATCAGGCTTACAAACCCTACGTCAAGTTGAATTCGCCTTGTTTGATATGCGCCTGCATGATGGTAGCGCAAACGCCGCACAACTCAGTGTAGCGCAAGTTCTGCAACAAGTTAGAGATCAAGTTGCCGTTATGCAGCCGCCCGCTTTTAATCGCTTTCAGCATTCATTCGGACATATTTTTTCGGGTGGTTATTCCGCAGGTTACTTTAGTTATAAGTGGGCGGAAGTCTTGTCAGCCGATGCCTACGCCGCATTTGAAGAAGTCGCGAAAACCGAGGGGAGTAGTCTGTCTCGCAAAGTGGGGCAAGCTTTCCAGACCGAGATTTTGGAAATGGGCGGCTCCCGTCCTGCGCTCGAATCCTTTGTTGCATTTCGCGGCAGAAAACCATCAATTGATGCTTTATTGCGCCATAATGGCATGATTCAATAAAAATAATTGCTACGGAGATTTTGATCATGTTTGCAGCACCAAATTACATTCGTCAATTAGGTTTCGCTTGCGTACTAATCGTCGGCGGCACAGGCGCATTAGTGTTAAGCCCTGCGGCGTCAGCACAGATGTATAAATGGGTAGGCGCTAATGGCAAAATTGTTTATAGCGACACGCCGCCGCCAGCGAATGCAAAAAAATTAGGTACCAAGGCATTAGATAAATCTGCCAACATCTCAAACGTCAGACTCCCCTTTGAACTAGCAGCAGCGGTCGCAAAGAACCCTGTAACGCTGTATACCGCGAAGAATTGCTCGGTCTGCAACGAGGCTCGCAATTTACTTAAACAAAATGGCATCCCATTTTTCGAAAAAACCATCGAGTCCAAAGAGGACGTTGACAAACTGAAACAAGTCAGTGGCGACACCAACATCCCGCTTTTGCAAATAAGCGGCACCAAGCTTTCTGGTTTTCAAGCAATCGACTGGCGCACAGCATTAACTTCGGCAGGCTACCCTGAAACGAATATGCTCCCCAAAGAGTATCAATATCCCGAACCAGCACCGGCTGCACCACCAGTAGCGGATGCATCGAAACCTGCTGACAATACGCCCAAAGAAGTCGCGCGCCCAAAATCGACATCGCCAACTGGCATCAGGTTCTGATGGGTTTGATCGAAATTATTAATCTATGACCAGAGTTGATTTCCACAGTCAAGTACAAGACAAGATTCACTACAGTTGTCGCCTGATACGCAAAGCGCGTACCGCGAATTGTCAGATTCTGGTACTCAGCGAAGACGAACAGCAAGCGCAAGCTTTGGATCTAGCCTTATGGAATTTTTCGGCCAGTGATTTCCTGCCACATGTCATGCTGGAAAATCCACTCGCAGCACAAACGCCTATCATTATCACGACGGCGTTACCAGCGGCCTTACCTCATCACGATTTATTGATCAATCTGAGTCAACATTTGCCCGATAATTTTCAACAATTTAACCGCGTAATCGAAGTCATTTCGCAGCAAGAACAAGACGCAGCCAGTGGACGTCAACGTTTTCGCCTATATCAACAACAAGGTGTAAAACCTTCTCATCTCGTAGCCAGTACATCATGAATGATCAAATTGACGAAAGCATCCCAGTCTTAACGGAAGTTATCTCAGCACCAAATGACGCGCCCGTGGCTGTTAAAAGCAAAGCCGAATCGCATTTCCCGTTGGTGACAGATTCTCACCCTATCAGCAAGACAAATGTTAGCAAGCCACTAAGCGCGGCACTTGCATCTGCAAAAGAAGTATTAGCACAACCAGATCTTTTAGATGAAGCCCCCACGACTACAGAAAAATCTAAATCCATCAGTGCCGAAGAATGGGCGCAATTGGAACTAACCGTGCGTGAAAATGTATTGCGCCAAGTCTTGTCACGCGTTGATTTTGTCTTAGAACACAGAGTGAGTGATAGCCTCGCAGATGTCTTACAAACAGCGGTGGACAGGCTCGCCGATGAAATACGCGCAGGCTTACGTCACAGCATAGAAGAAGTCGTGACGCGCGCTTTGAACCAAGAAATCACAAAGATTAAAGGCAGCAACCGTTAAATTTAAGTGGTTGTTAAATTTACTTGGCAACCCTGACGCTCAACTCAGGGGCCTTCTCATCGAACGCTATCCGCGTGGAAAACTTCGCACGTTTCATCGGGAAACGTGAATGAAAATGACGCACATTCCCTGAGCCCGAAATCGCTCTGCGCACAAATTGATAATAGGCTTCCATATCAACGACGTGGATCACTAAAAAGTAATCAATTTCGCCTGACACAAAATAGCATTGCATGACTTCTGGTTCGTGATTCATACAAGCTTCAAAATCACGCATGTGCTCATCCGACTGATTCTGTAAAGAGATCTCTAGGAATGCGAGCATTCCATATCCGATAGAAAATGGATCAACCATCGCCACATCCGCACTAATCACACCTGCATCTCGCAAAGTCTTTATTCTGCGCAAACAAGTCGGCTGCGAGATATGTAACTTCTCCGCCAATACTCGCGTCGGAGTCTGGTTATCTTTTTGCAGTAAGTTGAGCAATTTACGATCAACTTTGTCGAGCGTGTGAAATTTAGCCATGGTAGTGCTGAAAATATAGGTTCGAATCGAGTGAGTCTACTGTGTAACTCACTGGGCGTTAAATAAGAAAAAAGGCTCGGTCAAGACCGAGCCTTTTTACAGAAACTCAACGATTATTTCAAGCTCAAAACCCACTTTACCAGTGTTTTTGCTTCTGCTTCAGAAACTTGTGCGTTGGCTGGCATAGGAATCGTACCCCATGAACCACTACCACCTTTCAAAACCTTAGTCACCAATTTAGCTTCCGCAGTCTTATCGCCAGCATATTTTTTTGCGACATCTTTGAACCCTGGTCCCAAAATCTTGTTATCTACGCTATGGCAGCTCATGCAATTCTTAGCTTTTGCTAAGTCGGCATTTGCCATGGCAGAGCCAGAAGCCAACATAGTCAATGCTGCAGTAAACAATAAAGTCGTTTTCATTCAATATCTCCAGGTCAATAAAAATGCAGAAAAATACAAAAAATGTAGATAGTGCAAAAATGCTAGTTGGTGTTTCCCTATTTTACCGCTTTTTACCGCATACTGAAGAAAGCAACGGCTAGCAAATTGCATTGGTTGACCAGAATCATATAAGTGCCTATGATAAAGCTAGTAAATCTCATCGATTATCAATCACTATTCACCGTAATTCATTTATGAAACTTCTGATTCCTGCCATTGCCTTATACATACTAAAGCTACTTGATCTCAGCTTTATGGAAAATATCTCCTGGTGGTGGATTAACGGTTTTGGATTAGTTGTTTTTTTATGGTTTGAATTCTTCGAACGCATGCTGGGATTAGATAAACGCAAAGACGAAATGTTGCATGAGAAAATGCTCAAGGAGCGTCAAAAGCGCCAATTTAAAATGAAGAAGTAATTCTTTCAACGCTTAATCATCGTCGCTTGTTCAGACATTCCGTGTAATCCGCTTTACTTCTCAGAAGACTTATGCAAATCGAACTGCGCCAGCTGCGATATTTTGTCGCAGTTGCGGAAGAATTACACTTTGGTCGCGCTGCCAGCAAGCTACACATGACGCAGCCGCCTCTATCGCAAGCCATTCAAAGTCTTGAAGCAGAATTAGGTGCTACACTCTTTCACCGCACTACTCGGCATATTCAGCTCAGTGCCGCGGGATTGGTATTACTTCCCGAAGCAAAACGCCTGTTAGCACAAGCAGAAATGCTGCCAGAAATCGCCCAACGTGCTGCCGCGGGTGCTATTGGTGAACTACGTCTGGCCTTTGTCTCGATTGCTGATTACAGTATCTTGCCGCCCGCCTTACGAAGCTTTCGTAAGGATTTCAACAAGGTAAAAATTGCCTTGCATGAAGCGACCAGCGATAGACAATTCGACATGCTGGAAAACGATGAAATTGATGCTGGTCTACTCATTCCGCCCATTCCAGATCGGCTCTTGCATTTACTCCATTACCGCAAATTAGCCAACGAAAACTTAATCTTGGCTTTGCCTGAGGGTACAGAAAAACGCCCCCATCCAAAAAAATTAAGTAGCTATAAAGATTTGCCATTAATACTTTTTCCGCGCAAAATTGCGCCAGCCTTGCACGACACGATTTTGGGCTGCTTCCGCGAAGCTGGCTTAACCCCAGTAATTGCACAAGAAGCGATACAAATGCAAACCATCATCGCGTTAGTATCCGCGAATATGGGAATGGCGCTTGTACCAGAATCCGTCGCCAACTTACAGCGTGCAGGTGTGCATTACCAGACTTTAGATTTACATCCGGCTATGCAAGATTGTGTAGAGCTAGGAATTGCCTGGCGTCGCGACTCGACTTCGCCAGTTGTGCAAGCTTTTTTAGACCTTTTAGAAGAATAACCTCATGCTGGTACATCCTAATTTTGACCCCGTTGCCCTTGACCTAGGTTTTATGAAAATCCACTGGTACGGCATCATGTATTTAGTCGCATTCGCCCAATTCGTCATCTTAGGTCGCTTACGTCTACGCCTGCCGCATATTGCTGCCATAGGCTGGACCAAAGAACATATCGACGACATGCTGTTTTATGGCGTGCTTGGCGTGGTGCTCGGTGGTCGGCTCGGCGAAGTGATTTTTTACCAGCCAAACTACTTTTTCCATCATCCTCTCGAAATTTTGATGGTGTGGAAAGGTGGCATGTCTTTCCATGGTGGCTTTCTGGGCGTATTAATCGCAATGTCACTGTGGGCAAGGCAAGCGAAAATACCTTTAGTACATGTCTATGACTTTATTGCCCCCTTGGTTCCACTCGGCTATGCGGCTGGGCGCTTCGGTAACTTCATCAATCATGAATTACCTGGCCGTGCTGCTGCGCCTGACTTCCCTTTTGCTATGCAATGGCCGGATGTCCCTTATCCAGTTCATCCTTCACCGATTTATCAAGCCTCAATCGACGGTATCTTGCTATTTGTCATCGTTTGGATGTTTGCACGCAAATCGCGCCCAGCACTGGCAGTCGGTGCTCTATTTGTGATGCTCTACGGTTGCGCCCGTTTCTTTACTGAATATTTCCGCACTCCAGATTACGAGGTCAGTTTTATCGGCATCACCATATCTGCCGGACAAATGTTGTCATTACCGATGATCGTTGTCGGTGCTGCATTGCTGTGTATGGCGTATGCTGGGAAATTTACCCCCGCAAAATCAATCCCAGCAGCAGTCAAAGCAAACCGTAAGACGAATAAACAAAAAAAATAAGAGAAGTAAAAGCAACACACGAAGTAACAAAACAAAATACAACAAGATAAAACAAAATGAGACCTTTGCACGATTAGCACCAGCACCTACAGTTCAATTATGTCGTGCGCCTGTGACTAACTACTGCAAACATGACAGGATCGAAGTTTGTGCACACTAAGCTCGTGTAAAGGTCTCAAAAAAACCACCAGGAGACATCATCATGGAAAGCGTAAGCTGCGAAATTCAGGGCAATCTCGCCTATATCACCATATCCAATCCCGACCGACTCAATGCATTGAATATGGGAATGTGGAATGCGCTCACCACGCACTTTAGCGACTTACATCAAAATCCCGATTTACGCTGCATCATCATCCGTGGCGCGGGGGGCAATTTTGCGGCAGGTGCCGATGTGCAAGAATTTGCCACAGTACGCAATACCTTGGCTGACGGCATGCGCTATCACAATCAAGTGATCGCAGCCTCACTCAAAGCCATCAGCGAGTGCCAACATCCGGTCGTCGCGGCAATTGAAGGTGTGTGTGTCGGTGGTGGATTAGAGATCGCTATTTCTTGTGATATCCGGATTGCTTCGCCTAATTCACGATTCGGTATCCCCATTAACAAACTAGGGTTCCCCTTAGCACCGAAGGAGCTCAAGAGTTTGTTAGGCTTGGTCGGTAAAGCAGTTGCGTCAGAAATTTTGCTCGAAGGCAGAATTTTAAATGCGATAGAAGCCAAACAAAAAGGCTTAGTGCAAAGACTCTCAGATGACGTGCCGGGAGAAGCATTAGAGACCGCGCAAAGAATCGCGCTCGGCGCACCGCTTGCCGCTCGCTTGAATAAAAAGTTCATTCGTCGCTTGAGCTTTACCCCAGAAGCTTTAAATGATGAGGAACAACTAGAAGCCTTCTCATTTTTGGAAACCAACGACTACCAAGAAGGTGTGCTTGGTTTCTTAGCCAAACAAGTTCCGGTGTTCACTGGAACATAATACTGAACCAAATTTTTTGTTGCCGTCTTTATGAATGCCAATCTCTACGCACTTTTCGCTGAACATTTTCCTACTGATTTATCGCGCTGCTGCATAGAGACACATGATGCGCGCTATTACAGTTGGTTAGATATAGAACACGCCAGCGCCAAACTCGCCAATTTGCTGATCAGCTTAGATTTAAAACCCGGTGCCAGAATTGCAGTACAAGTAGAAAAGTCTCCCGAAGCACTGATTTTGTATTTGGCGACTTTACGTGCTGGCTATGTTTTCTTGCCATTGAACACCGCCTACCAGCACACTGAAATTTCTTACTTCATCCAAGATGCGGCACCAGAAGTGGTCGTGTGTTCTCCGCAAAATTTTGGCTGGGTTTCACAAATCGCATTTCAGACTGGCAGCCAACATGTATTCACTTTAGATGCACCTGCACAAGGGAATAATTGCGGTAGTTTGCTAGATCGTGCGATTCCCATGTCCGATCAATTTGTCACCGTTCAAAGTCAAGCGAACGATTTGGCGGCGATACTTTACACATCAGGCACAACAGGTCGCAGCAAAGGCGCGATGCTAAGTCACGGCAACCTCGCCTCCAATGCAAAGGTGTTGAAAGAGGCCTGGGCTTGGCAAGACGGTGATGTTTTGTTGCATGCTCTGCCCTTATTCCATGTCCACGGTTTATTTGTCGCGTCACATGGCGCACTCTTAAACGGTAGCAAGATGATTTTTCTGCCGAAGTTCGATGCAGATCAGGTGCTTCATTACCTGCCGCAATCAACCGTGATGATGGGTGTACCAACATACTATGTACGGCTGCTGCAAGATCAAAGACTTCACCAAACCCTATGCACCAAGCTACGTTTGTTTATCTCAGGTTCCGCGCCTTTGCTCATGGACACCTTCCATGAATTCAAACAGCGTACTGGTCACACTATCTTAGAGCGCTATGGCATGAGTGAGACCACCATGCTGGTTTCCAATCCCTACCATCGCGAACGCAAAGCTGGCACCGTTGGTCTGCCCTTACCCGACGTTCAAGTTCGTGTGATGAATTCTCAAGGCAAAATTTGCGAGATTAATGAGGTTGGGGATATCCAAGTCAAAGGCCCTAACGTCTTTCAAGGCTATTGGCGCATGCCAGAAAAAACCGCAGAAGAATTTACTGATGATGGCTTTTTCCGCACTGGCGATGTCGGCAAATTTGATCACGATGGCTATCTGAGTATCGTTGGGCGCAGCAAAGATTTGATCATCTCAGGTGGCTACAATGTTTACCCCAAAGAGATAGAAAGTGTGATTGACGACATGGCTGAAGTTGTCGAGTCAGCTGTTATCGGCCTCACGCATGCAGATTTTGGCGAAGCCGTGTGTGCGGTGATTGTATTAAGAACTGCAACAACGCTAGACTCAGCAACTGTCGTCACACGTTTAAAGTCGCAAATCGCTAACTTTAAAGTGCCAAAGCAAATCTTCTTCGTCAGCGAATTACCCAGAAACACAATGGGAAAAGTACAGAAAAATCTACTCAGGCAGCAGTTTCAAAATTGAAGTCTTAGGACCTGCAAATTTACACCGACCGGAGCTTCATTGCGTAGGGTGCACCGTGCGCACCACACACATATGCCACCGTTTCGGTGCGCACGGCGCACCCTTGTATTATGAATGAAGAGTCGGTATTTTCACGGACTCGATGTTTTAACAGTTTTTGATAGGCATATCAGAAACGAGCAACTGGATGCCGTGCGCACCCTTTGGTT
>NZ_JACOGA010000033.1 GCF_014284175.1 Affinundibacterium flavidum | reverse complement strand
ATCTACGTCACTGATTTTTAACCAAAGGGTGCGCACGGCATCCAGTTGCTCGTTTCTGATATGCCTATCAAAAACTGTTAAAACATCGAGTCCGTGAAAATACCGACTCTTCATTCATAATACAAGGTCGGGTGTGGCCCGACAGCCACTCACTTTTCTTGCTTCGCCAAGAAAAGTAAGCAAAAGAAGGCGACCACGCTGCCACTGGCCTTCGGCTTCCCAATTGTGCAAGACAAAAAATGGGAAAGTGTTGAAACTCGCCTTCGGCTCAAACAGCAACACTTTCTTTATCCATTTTCTGTCTTGCACAATTGGCAGTGTCAGAAGTGGAACGGCACAAAGTCAACAACAAAATCAAGATCAAAAGCAACATCAAAACAATCAATAACGACGACCAATCATTCTTCTATTAGCCGCCGTAGGTCGTTGTTTTTGAATTTGCTTTTGACCTACCCCGTTTGAGACGATGTAATTTGTGCGTCACAGAAAATGGATAAGAAAGTGTTGTTGTCTGAGGTTTAGCAGGGGTTTCGATGTGCATGCACATCGCCTGCGTTACGGTCTTCGCTTGCAAGCGAAGATGCGCCCTGCAAGGGAAGCGAGTTTCAACACTTTCCCATTTTTTGTGATGCACAAATTATGCTGAAGCGTAGCGTAAGCACCCGAAGGGCGAGTCTACGGTCGCCTTTTTTGGAGCACCTTTTTTGGCGAAGCAAAAAAGGTGCTTGGCTGTCGGGCCACACCCGACCTACAGACCATTCAACAATCTAGAAGTTCATTCAAATAATAAAAAAGGAGAAAGTCCAAAAAGACTTTCTCCTCTCAATCAAACATTCATTCCTATCAAACAAAAATATTACTCAGCAGTCTTACGACGCGTAGTAGCTTTCTTAGCTGCAGCCTCTTTAGAAGACGCAGCAGCTGTTTTAGTAGATGCGACCTTCACACGACCACCAGAAGGAATCTTTGGAGTCGCCGATGTCGCACGAGGCTTACGAGCCGGCTTTTCACCAGCCAACTCAGCCGCCACTTTGCTCACGCGTGGTTTGCGCTTTGGTTTCTCATCTTCCACTGTCGTTTGAATTGCCATCATATCTGGCGTCACTTCGACTGGTGCGGCTTTGGAACGTGAGCGTTTTGGTTTTTCTTCATCCATAGGGCCAGCGGTCATTTTAGAGGTACGTTTTGCAGCACCCATTTTGACTTCTTTACCGCCCCACAACTCTTCTAAACGGTAGTACGCGCGGATTGCTGGTTGCATGATGTGAACGACCATATCGCCCAAATCGACCAGTACCCATTCACCCGTACCTTCACCTTCCATGCCAACGATGTTGCCGCCGTTTTCTTTGACTTTGTCGCGCACCGCAGCAGCGAGCGCTTTAGTTTGACGGTTGGAAGTACCAGATACCACGCAAACGCGATCGAACAGGCTGGTGATTTCGGTGGTGTCGAAGATTTGTATGTCTTGACCTTTAACGTCTTCTAATGCGTCGAAGACCAATGTTTGCAATTTTTTGATATCCATAATGTCCAATCTATCCTAATTTCTTGTAATCCTGATCGCAGCTTCGTCGTGAGTTTGAAGCAGCTAATGCGAAGGTTAATGGTTTTGCGCTAATTGTAAATCCCTTGGCTTTGAAGGTAGTCTAACACCTTGCGCGGAATTAGCGAGGTGGTTTCCCTGGTTTGCCCTTGTTGCTGCAATTCGTCGCGAATTCGTGTTGCAGAAATATCCCAGGCCAGATCAGTTTCCAGCCAGGTTTTGCCAAAAGAGCATTGCTTAAGATCTTCAATTGCGCCATTTGCTTGCTGCCAGAGCGCGGCAAATTCGCTGGGTAATGTGTCGAGTTGCAAGCTATAGCCGGGTCTTGCGGCAACGACGATATGTGCCAATTTAAAAATTTGTTGCCAGTTTTTCCACGTTGCGAAATTGTGAAATTGGTCAGCACCAATTAGCAAAATAAGCGCGATCTCCTCATTTGACTGAGCATTACCCCATTGAGATCGCATATTAGTTAAAGTATCGACCGTGTAGCTGGGAATCTGCGCAGCTGCACGTTCTATCTCTTGTTGGTCGATGCTGTAAGGCACTGATAATTGCTCATCAAATGCTAATTCCAACATCTTTATTCTTTGTTCTGCCGTCGCTTTTAAACCGCCTTTTTGCCAAGGTTGGCCGGCAGGTATTAAACGCACTTCATCGACCTTAAGCAGCTTGGCAAAATGCTGCACCAACGCGACATGCCCTTGATGTACTGGATCAAAACTACCGCCAAATACCAACACTGAGCGCTGGATGTTTATTGCAGCAGGATTTGCAGGAGCGGATTTTACACCCATTCCTTATGCACCAAAAAATCAGTCGCCAATTTGGCTTCTGCACTACCTGCTTCGGGCTTCCAATCGTAACGCCATTTCACTATCGGTGGCATCGACATCAAGATCGATTCGGTACGACCACCCGATTGCAAACCAAATAGCGTGCCTCGATCAAATACCAAATTAAATTCCACATAACGACCACGACGATAAGCTTGGAAATCACGTTCAGTTTCGCCGTAGGCGAGATCCTTACGGCGTTCGAGGATAGGGCGATAAGCCTTCAAAAATCCATCGCCAACGCTCTTCATCATCGCAAAACTTTGTGCAAATGGCTGCTCGTTAAAATCATCAAAGAAAATGCCGCCTACGCCACGTGCTTCTTTACGATGTTTGAGATAGAAATACTCGTCACACCATTTCTTAAATCGTGGATGAAGGTCGGCACCAAATGGCGTTAAGGCATCTTTGCAAGTTTGATGAAAATGCTTAGCATCTTCTTCAAAGCCATAATACGGCGTGAGATCCATGCCGCCGCCGAACCACCACACTGGATCTTTACCTTCGGCATACGTAGTGAAAAAACGCACGTTCATGTGGACCGTCGGTGCAAACGGATTGCGCGGATGCAGCACCAAAGACACGCCCATCGCTTCCCACTTGCGCCCCGCTAATTCAGGACGACTCGCCGCCGCAGATGGTGGCAAGTTATTGCCCATTACATGCGAAAAATTCACACCGCCGCGTTCAAACACATGGCCTTCTTCAATCACCCGCGAAATCCCGCCACCGCCTTCTGGGCGTTCCCAGCTATCGGTAATAAAACGGCAGCCATCAACTTCTTCCATAGCTGCAACGATGGATACTTGCAGGCCTAGTAAATATTCTTTAACGGAATTCGCGTCGGTCATAAAATTAGATTATTAAACATTTAAACCTCTCAACGCCGAGGCGCCGAGGCGCAGAGGAAAAACAATGAGAGATCATGATTCCCCTCTTCTCGCCTTTCTCAGCGTCTCTGCGCCTCGGCGTTGAGGGGTTTGACAATCGACGCTTGCTATTATTGTTGTTTACACTCAGTGCTTACGATTAAGCGCACGCCATCCAATATCTTTACGATACTGCGCACCTTTAAATTGAATTTTTTCAACCACATCATAAGCATGTTTTTGTGCGGTCTTCACCGAGTCACCGAGACCAACCACGCACAACACGCGCCCCCCCGTGACGCTGAGTTTGCCGCCAGCTAAGGCTGTGCCCGCATGGAAGGTAATGCAATCTGTAGTCTCTGCTGGGATGCCTGTAATGTCTGCACCTTTTTCAGGTGCATCCGGATAACCAGCGGCTGCCATCACCACACCCATCGCTGTGCGTCTATCCCATTCGAGTTCGACGGTATCGAGCGTGCCATTGACTGCATGCTCCATCACACTGATCAAATCAGTTTTGAGACGCGACATAATCGGTTGCGTTTCTGGATCGCCCATGCGGCAATTAAATTCCAAAGTCTTAGGATTACCCTGCTCGTCTATCATCAAACCAGCATACAAGAAACCGGTAAACACGATGCCGTCTTTGGCCATGCCTTGTACGGTAGGCTGAATAATTTCGCGCATCACGCGTGCATGTAACTGTGGAGTGACGATAGGTGCTGGGGAATAGGCGCCCATGCCGCCTGTATTTGGTCCTTGATCTTGATCGAGCAAGCGCTTGTGATCTTGGCTAGTTGCCAGTGCCAGAATATTTTTACCGTCAACCATGACGATGAAACTCGCTTCTTCGCCTGCCAAAAATTCTTCGATCACAACGCGGGCGCCAGCATCGCCCAACTTATTGTCCGACAACATCATATCGACTGCCGCGTGGGCTTCTTCGACTGTCATCGCAACGACGACACCTTTACCAGCCGCCAAGCCATCGGCCTTGATGACGATAGGTGCGCCTTTTTGATTCAAATAATCATGCGCTGCTTGCAGGTCGGAAAAAGTTTGGTATTCCGCAGTCGGAATATGGTGCCTATGCATGAAAGCTTTGGCGAAATCTTTGGAGCTTTCTAACTGCGCCGCCTCTTTCGTTGGTCCAAAAATCTTTAAACCTTTTTCACGGAAGATATTCACGATACCTGCAGCAAGGGGCACTTCAGGGCCAACTACGGTCAAACCGATATGCTCTTGTATCGCAAATTCCGCTAAGGCATGCGGATCAGTGATGTTGATGTTCTTTAAGTTCTTATTTAATTCTGTGCCGCCATTACCAGGCGCAACAAAAATCGTTTGCGCACGTTCTGATTGCGCTAATTTCCATGCCAGTGCATGTTCACGACCACCGGAGCCGACCACGAGAATTTTCATTTTTTACTCTGAATAGTTGAGTTGAATTGATGTTTGCTACGAATTGCGATAAGGCTTTTAGAAAACGATAACCATAAGATGAGATAGAAATTCAATTATAGGGATGCAGCGCAAGGCGCCAAGCACAGCAATACGTCGGTATTGCGAGCATTGGTAACGAAGTGCTGCGCCCCTATGCATAAATTCGTTGGATTTATACTCATCTTATTCTTCGATGATGGCATTCGTAAACACTTCTTGCACGTCATCCAGGTTTTCTAAGGCATCAATAATCTTCTGCATCTTGATTGCATCATCACCAGTGAACACCGTTTCAGTTTGCGGCTTCATCACAACTTCTGCGACTTCTGGTTTAAAGCCAGCTTTTTCCAGTGCATCCTTAATCGCCGATAAATCATGCGGTGGACAAGTGACTTCGATACCGCCTTCGTCATCGGTGACTACATCGTCAGCACCCGCTTCCAAAGCAGCTTCCATCAGGGCATCTTCATTCGTGCCCGGTGCGAAAAACATTTGACCGCAGTGCGTGAACAAGAAAGCCACTGAGCCTTCGGTTCCCATATTGCCGCCAAATTTACTAAAAGCATGGCGGACTTCAGCAACCGTACGAACACGATTATCGGTCATGCAATCAACGATAATCGCTGCACCGCCTATGCCATAACCTTCGTAACGAATTTCTTCATAATTGGCACCTTCCAAAGTACCCGCACCGCGTTGAATCGCGCGTGTAACGTTTTCTTTCGGCATATTTGCATCTGCTGCTTTATCCACTGCCAGACGCAAACGCGGATTCGATGCGACATCTTCGCCACCCATGCGCGCCGCCACTGTGATTTCTTTAATCAAGCGTGTCCAGATCTTGCCGCGCTTTGCGTCGGTCGCTGCTTTTTTATGCTTGATGTTGGCCCATTTACTATGTCCTGCCATGATTGCTCTTTCTAAAATTGACAATGCTTTGCACTTATCGATACCGATTTAAGGTAATTTTCATCATTCGCTGACAATTTGGACATGTCGCGATGGAAACTTTGCAAAGGATTGGTTTTATAATGAAGACCGCTATTCTAACATAGAGCACTTGCGCAAAACCGCCGCTGGCTTTCTCAGGTGACGAGGATTGCTGAAGTTTTCGACGCAGATCTGAATAATTATCTCTATTTACGCATATTCAACCCAGGCAAATCATGTCAAAACCACTCTTAGTCGCCAAATCTCTTGCGAAAAATCAATCTTTTGATCTCAATTTGCTCTCTGACTGGGCGAATCGCCACGGTTGCATTACCGGCGCGACAGGCACCGGCAAATCAGTCACTTTACAAGTGTTAGCACAATCCTTCTCCGATATTGGCGTACCGGTGTTCATGGCCGATGTCAAAGGTGATTTATCGGGCATGTCACAAGCAGGTCAATTAAGCCCTAAGATGCAGCAACGCCTAGAGATGCTGGGCGTAGCAGCGCCAAATTGGCAAGCCTGCCCGGTGACGTTTTGGGATGTATTCGGCAAACAAGGCCATCCAGTACGCGCCACGATTTCAGATTTAGGTCCACTATTGCTAGGTCGCATGTTGAATTTGAATGAGACGCAAGAAGGTGTATTGCAACTCGCATTTAAGATTGCCGATGATAATGGCTTGCTATTATTAGACGTCAAAGATCTGCGCGCGATGCTGCAATATTTGGGCGATAACGCCTCCGAGTTTCAAACCGAATACGGCAATATTTCTGCAGCCAGCATAGGCGCAATCCAACGTGCTTTGTTAGCGATGGGCGAACAGGGTGGCGAAGAGTTTTTTGGCGAACCTATGCTCAATCTGGACGATATGATGCAAACCGATACCAACGGTAAAGGTTTCATCAATATCTTGGCCGCCGATCAACTCTTGCAATCACCGCGTCTGTATTCCACGTTTTTGCTATGGATGCTATCCGAGTTGTATGAAAACTTGCCAGAAGTGGGTGATGTTGAACAACCAAAGATGGTGTTTTTCTTTGACGAAGCACATCTCCTATTTGACGAAGCGCCTAAAGTTTTATTGCAAAAAATTGAACAAGTAGTGCGCCTGATACGCTCCAAAGGTGTCGGCGTTTATTTTGTGACACAAAATCCGCTCGATATTCCTGATGCGGTATTAGGACAATTAGGCAATCGCGTACAACATGCTTTACGTGCGTACACGCCGCGTGATCAAAAAGCGGTGCAAGCCGCCGCCGAGACTTTCCGCCCGAATCCTGAATTAGATACCGCAGCGGTGATTAGCGAATTGGGCGTGGGCGAAGCTTTGATTTCTTTCTTAGATGAAAAAGGCCGACCCAATATTGTGCAACGTGGATTTATCGTGCCACCCGCCTCGCAAATAGGTGCGATTACGCCTGAGCAAAGAAAAACCATCATGGCAAATTCTATTGTCGCAGGGGTCTATGAAAAAGCGATTGATCGTGAATCTGCCTACGAAAAAATTAAAGGCCGCGTGCATCAGGACAATGCGCCAGCGAATTCGTCAACACCACCAGTCGCTGATGACAATGCTGCTTGGGGGCGCTCTACAGGTTCTCCATCAGTGCCACCAGCTCAGCCAACTCAGCCTCGTTCGCAACAATCAGCACCAGCACAAGCAGAATCCGAAGGTGGCGGCATCGCAGGCGCTCTGGGAGGCATGTTCGGCAATCTGTTCGGCGGCTCAGGCATACGACGCAAAGATAATGTCGCCGAAACCATGGTGAAATCAGCAGTACGCACCATAGGTTCACAAGTCGGGCGCGAAATTATTCGCGGCGTACTGGGTTCAATCATGAAGAAGCGATAGTAGTCATCAGGATGACGGTAGGCTCGAAAACCTACCGTCCCAAGTATAATCGCCCCCCTCAAAGCAAATACACCAAGATCATGCAACTCATCATCGCCGCTGTCGGTCACAAAATGCCATCCTGGATAGAAACTGGTTTTCAGGAATACGCCAAACGTATGCCTCCCGAAGCGCGAATCCATCTCAAAGAAATCAAACCAATAGAGCGCTCAGGTAGCAAAACTGCGGAAACAGTCATGGCGCTTGAAAAAGACAAAATCGAAGCGGTAATTCCAAAGAATGCACGCGTCATCGCGCTCGATGAACGAGGCAAGGATTTGACCTCAGTCGGTCTTGCCAAACAACTTACCGAATGGCAGCAAGAAGGTCGTGATGTAGTGTTTGTGATTGGTGGAGCAGACGGATTAGACGCCGAATTCAAAGCAAAAGCCGATGGATTGATCCGTATCTCAAGTTTGACTTTGCCACATGGTATGGTGCGTGTATTATTAGCAGAACAACTATATCGCGCTTGGTCGATTACCCAAAATCATCCGTATCACAGGGTCTAGTAAAAGCCCATACCACGCACGATCTCTTTTCTAAGTTCTCGTTTGTGAGTGCTCGATTGTGAGTTCTCGATTGTGAGGTATCGCTATGCATCTGTTTCGTCCTATCTGGGTAGCTGCTGGTCTCGGGCTTGCATTGTTTTTCCTTCCGACGTTTTTCCTTGCGACTTCACAGCTTCGTGCGGAGAACGTCGCAAGCAGTGAGCAATATGATCTGAGCATGCGTGGCATGATACGTTTAATTCATGAAAAACCCGCACAGTTCGAAGCTCTTTGGGCCGAACGACGTCGCAACAAAGAACGCGCCATTTCTTCCCAATTCAGCGCCAGCGAACGTGCCGCCGCATTACAAAATATCCAGTGGGAATGGGCTGCAGGTTTGATCAATTATCCCTACTTTCATCAGCGCGAAACGGGCGGAGTCGTCGCTGCCAATTGGCAAGCAAAGCAAGAGGCGATCAAGTCTATTCAATTTAACGAAGAAGCGAACCTAGAGCACAGCAATTTCCAACTTTTGATTCAAGCTTGGCTGCATGACACCGCGGGTCAACTCTTAAAACAAGACCCTATGCTCATGCGCGGTGACAACCGCTGGTTACGCGCCAACTTCGCCGCCCTCGAAACGACGATCACAAACCGCAAAGTCAAAGCGCATTTCATGAGCAAACTGCTGGCGGAGCACATTGATGAAAATGGTGCCAAGAATGTTTTGCCACAAATTGTTAGCGCAGAAAACAACGGTGTTGACGCTACACAAATCGGCAAATTCCGTGCTGCGTATGAACAAACGACACAAGCGCCAACAGATCATGTCGCCTATACATATCAAAGCGTCGATGATGTTGATCTGCAACTGCATGTTTTCCCTACAAAAACCGAAGCCAAGAGCGCCCCAGTGTTTTTGTGGTTTCATGGCGGATCATGGAGCACAGGCCACTGGAGTTACTGCCCGGTGCTGTGTCGCGCCTTACAAAATAGCGGATTTATCGTGGTACAAGTCGAGTACCGCACCTCACAACGTTTTGATGGCACTCCACTGAATGCCTTAGCTGACGCCGGGCGCGCTATTGATTGGATCATTGCGCATAGTAATGAGTTACACATCGATCCCAGCAAACTCATGGTTGGTGGTTTTTCCAGTGGAGCGGCTTTAGCATCGCAAATGGCAGTGTTAAACAATACCAAGGTTCGCGCGGCAGCTTATATCTCTGGCGGTTTCGATCCCTCGAAAGATACCTGGTATAACAGCGTAGTAGGTCCATTGCGCGATACCAAACCACTATCTCCCCTTCTTATGGTTGATCGCAATAGCCCGCCACAAATTCTGTTTCATGCAAAAGACGATGTAATGTGTGTCTATCAAGATGCGCAAGACCTGTCCCGCAAATTGACAGCGCTAGAAATTCCGAATCGACTCGTCAGTTTCGAACAAGGCGGGCATTTCTTTGTTTTTAAGGACCCTGCAGATCGCCAGCGTATCTCAATGGAACTGGCAAACTTTGTTGAACAACTCAAGTGGAAATGACTATCCATCGTTTTCCTTTGCCACATGGCATGGTGCGTGTATTATTGGCAGAACAACAGCAGAACAACTCTACCGCGCCTGGTCGATTACACAAAACCACCCGTATCATTGGGTATAAATTAAGATTGTGATCAGGCCAAGCATCAGGATTTTGGCCATGTCGTACCAACAAAAAATTTATCTCGCTTCCAAGAGCCCACGCCGGCGTGAATTACTGCGTCAGGTTGGCATCGACTTTGAAGTCATCTTGTTGCGCGATGCCCGACCTCGTGGACCAGATGTCACCGAAGTCGTGCTACCCGGTGAATTGCCCGACGTCTATGTCGCCCGTGTCACTCAAGAAAAAGCCCTGGCAGCATGGAACGCCATGCTGGCACGCAGGCTTCCCATTCGCCCAGTCTTGGCCGCAGACACCACAGTCGTCATCCAACAAGAGATCCTTGGCAAACCCGCCAATCGCGACGAAGCAATTGCCATGCTCAGAAAACTGGCTGGCAACACGCATCAGGTACTGACTAGCATCGCCATCAAATATCAAAATCAGCTTTTGCAATGCACGCAACAATCAGAAGTCACTTTTGCGGCATTAAACGACGCACAAATCGCAGCCTATTGCGACAGTGCCGAGCCGTATGACAAAGCAGGCGGCTACGGCATACAAGGCATGGCGGCGCGTTTTATCACACACATCAGCGGTAGCTACTCCGGCATCATGGGTCTTCCTTTGCACGAGACCACAGCCTTGCTCGACCGCTTTAAACCCATTTGAATTTTAAAATACGATAGAAACCTAGCCATGAGCGAAAATCTTTTAATTAACGTCACGCCGCAAGAAACCCGCGTGGCCCTGATTTTTCAGGGAGCAGTACAAGAGTTACACATAGAACGCACCTTATCGCGCGGCCTGGTCGGCAATATTTATTTGGGCAAAGTCGTACGTGTTTTGCCCGGTATGCAATCGGCATTTATCGACATCGGCCTCGAACGTGCTGCGTTTTTGCACGTAGCGGATATCTGGGATGCACGCCCACAAGGACACGAAGGTAATCCGAATAATGTGCCACTGACACCGATAGAAAAACTCTTATACGATGGTCAAGCAATCACGGTACAAGTCGTCAAAGATCCAATCGGCACCAAAGGCGCACGCCTCTCCACGCAGATCTCGATTGCGGGACGGATGTTAGTCTACTTACCGCAAGACTCACACATCGGTATTTCACAACGCATAGAAAACGAAGAAGAACGCGAAGCCCTGCGCACCAAAGTACAAGGCTTGATGTTAGAAGGTGAAAAAGGCGGTTTCATCGTGCGCACTATGGCCGAAGACGCATCAGAAGAGGACCTGCGTGCCGATATTGAATACCTGCGCCGCACCTGGTCGACGATTACCAAACTCGCCAAGACCCAGCCGCCATGCAGCCTTTTGCATCAAGACTTAAATTTAGCGCAACGCGTCTTACGCGACTTCGTCAACGAAGAAACTAGCAGCATACAAATTGACTCACGTGAGAATTTTTTGATGCTACAAGAATTCGGTCGCACTTACACACCATCAGTACTACCAAAGCTCCAGCACTACACAGGTGAACGTCCACTATTTGATCTATACAGCGTAGAAGAAGAAATCGAACGCGCATTAGGGCGACGCGTCAATCTCAAATCTGGCGGTTACCTGATCATCGATCAAACCGAGGCCATGACTACCATTGACGTCAACACTGGCAGCTTTGTCGCCGGACGCAATTTTGACGATACGATTTTCAAAACCAATCTCGAAGCGGCACTCGCGATTGCGCGCCAACTACGCTTGCGCAATTTAGGCGGCATCATCATCCTAGACTTAATCGACATGGAAAGTCAGGAACACAAAGACGCTGTCTTAGCCGAACTCAACAAAGCCCTAGCACGCGACCGCACCAAACTTTCCGTCTCCACGTTCTCCGCATTAGGCTTAGTCGAAGTCACCCGCAAACGCACGCGCGAATCACTGTCACATGTTTTATGCGAACCCTGCCCGGCATGCAGCGGCAAAGGCCAAGTCAAAACAGCCCGCACTATCTGCTACGAAATCCTGCGCGAACTCCTACGCGAAGCCAAACAATTCAACCCAAGAGAATTCCGCATCATGGCATCACAAGTCGTAGTAGATATGTTTTTGGAAGAAGAGTCGCAGCATCTGGCGATGCTGGGGGATTTCATTGGTAAGCCGATTTCACTGCAGGTGGAGAATGTGTTTCATCAGGAGCAGTACGATATTATTTTGATGTAATGTTTCGATAAATTTCTATAGCAATGCAGTATCAGTCACTCTTGGTGGCTGATACTTTCAGTGCCCCCCCTTCAATTCAATCGTACACTTCACCAATAGTTCTCATGTTGAGACTAAACCTTCAAGATTGTGTAACCACGCATCAAAATGTGGACACTCGGCTCGTATAGCATCCAAACCAATGTCACATGCAATTAAAGGGCCATGAAATGTCTTTTGATACCCAGACATGGCAGATAGAATTCGTTTCGATGGAGCTGTATGCGGACCATCGTTAATATCCTCCGGCGCATTCTTTTTTCGAGCTAAAATCAAGGGTTCCAATACCCTATCGTCATCAGTCCACTGCTCAAAAACTTCCAACTTAGAAAACAACAAAGCCTCAAATTCATGTACAAGTAAGTTAGGAATAAAGTTGGGTAAATTAACTACCAAAGCCAACTCTTCTTCCAGAAATTTTGCCTTTTGCCGCCCATTTCCACTCATTGGATAAACCGGACTTCTTTTTCCAGGGAAATCCTCTGGAAGTGCGTAAAGATCAAAAAGCGTTGTTACATAAGAAGCCTCATCTTGCTTACACAATTTCTCAATTTGAGGTCTCGTTTTTGCAAAGCTAATCATTCCTCCTTTATGTCCAGCGCTTGTACTGACAATAATTGGGGTTAGATAGAGCCCTATTCTGGCATAAAACGGTACCATCAGTTCATTAACAAATGCCTCCTCCGTCTGCCCTTCCACTAATAGATAAACACGGCTCATCGCCCCGGCCTCCCACCTAGCAGATTTTTCTTCCAAAGGTCTCCAAGGTTGTATTCCGATAGCCATTCAGCCAATTTCACAACGTCGGGGCGGCTAAAAATTGACTCACCGCCACGCTTATCTACAACAATTAGATCTTGTGGTTCGAATTCATTCACTAGCTCTACCGATTGCGTCGAAACGATCAACTGGTGCTCCTGAGAAGCAGACTTCATTAGCCCACCAAGCACTTTAATTGCAAAAGGATGCAAGCCAAGTTCAGGTTCATCGATCAACACGGTTTTTGGCATAAACTCTTCGGGTTGCAGCAACACCGAAACCAAACAAATAAAACGCAAAGTACCGTCAGATAACGCACTTGCACTAAACGGCTCATCTTGTCCCTGTTCTGTCCATTCAAGTTGGATCTTATCTTTATTATCAACGGTAGCACGTAAGTAAAAATCACCAAAGAACGGAGCAGCCAAGCGTATTGCTTTCACAATACGTTGATAATGCTCTGTATGATGATTTTTCAATCGCAACAAAAACGCAGCTAAGTTGCGGGCATCCTCCCTTAAATATTCATTATCGTTCACATTATGAATCTGTTTAACTAAAGCACTGTGGCTTGTATCATGGAAGTGGTAGAGGCGCCAGCTCCGCATAGCTGGTATGACATAAGCATAAATTGCAGTTCTCCCTTTTTGACTCTCAGCATACGACTCGAAATGGCCTGAGGCTGGTCGCCAGTCTCCATGTTCATTCCACCAAAGTGCCTCTCTATGGAAAACCATTCGATTATCAAGGGTTGGCCGTAAGCTAAAACGATAGCCATTATTTCCGAAATACAGTTCTGCCCTCAGTTCTTCGGTTTTTTTTCTCCCATAATGCAGCATTGCATCAGGTCCACCAGCTTGCCCTACAGTTGTTTGTAACTGTTGATCTAGTATCCGACTAATTAGGCGAAAAAAACCGATGAAATTCGACTTACCAGCGCCGTTAGCACCTATCAGAACATTTAATCTCCCCAACTCCAAATTGCATGCGGCAATGGACTTATATCCGCATAGGACAAGCCGGGATATCTGATCAGAGTCATTCACTTGTTTCATTTTGTTCAAACTTCATATTTAGCGTTCATAGGCTCATCACATTAATCTGCTTTATTGAAAATAACAGGTCGATGCCATTTATAGAGTTATTTTATCAACCAGTGTAAACCATTCAGTCATTCTGGATTTTACTAATCAAGTAACCAAACAATTAACGTCTAATTCAACTGTATGGAATAATCTCACTTTTATCAATACTTGTGTCCATAAAAAGCGAACTCAATCAGTATCTCACTGAACGGCCTCGATTCCAGAAATACGAATATGTTGTGAGAGCCAATCATAATAAGCACGTCGAGATTCAACATGTGCAGGTTTGTCATGATGTCGCCCCACCTTAACTTGCAACTCACTTGGCGGTTCTATGCGAATATCAATATCTTCCGAAAAGCGATGGATAATACCGAAGCCTTTCGACAGTGACGTGCCGCCTTTCAACTCAAACTCGAATTGGGACTGTTGCAAACCCCACAGGCAATGCATGATCCAATAATCCTTTTCAACGAGTACGGGCGCTATCCCGCGCTGCTGCGCGACGATGGCAAGCAGCTCGTTAAAATCGCTGCGAGTATGCAAAAGCTCAAGCATGATCAGATGAAAAATGCCAAGCCATAAAACGTTTCTTGGTAGCGACAGAAGCGAAGGTAGAAACAGCACGCTTCAACTTAGCCTGATCGAATAAAGGTAGTTTTCGCTCAACCATTTGAAGCACTTGGTTCTTATCCTCTGCTAATTCATCTAAATTATTAATCACGTCAACCAACAAAAATTCAGAAGTAAGCTTTTTCGGAAACCTTGGCTTAACCCGAAAATCAAACTGACGATTCCCAAACGAAAACATGCCGTGCCGTTTATGGTTATAGACAATCGTTTTGTTATACAGCTGTGTAGTCCCCACGCCCAAAGCGTTATAACTTGATGGGGAGAACACCAAAAAATCCTTGTCACGCAAAAAAGCAGTGACCAGTTCATGATCGTCTGGGGGTAGTTCACCAAACACCGATTTCTTTGGTACGTAGTAAAGCCCTTGCGCCAAGCGCTTCAAAGCACCATCAGCAACCAATTCGCTCAGATGCCGATCAACCGCATTGGAAACTTGCGCCAAATCCTCGCGACGATACACCTTACCAGCGCGCAAAGTCCTCGCCACTTGCATCAAGGCGCCTTGTTTTGACCGTAATGGGCGTTCTAAATTCGTATTCACTTGTTCCACTGAATGAAATCTCATTGATGTTTCATGCAAATTATAGCGGTTATCAGTTTATTTTACTGGAATATGCAAAGTTTCTTTAGCGTTTGCTCTAAGCAGAATTTCTGCTCTCGCAATGGGCAGCCAAAGACAAAACAAAAAACAAATTCGATAGCTTACAAAATTAAAGTGTAACAATAGATGCCAGTAACACAACCAAAAGAATAATCATAATGGGTACAAGCAGTTTGTAGCGGAATAATCGAAAATTAAGCTTACTATTGGCTAAAAAAATTATGGCTAATATTACCTAAATAGGACGCAAAGTTGTGTCAAACACGGTAACTCAACCATATAGATCCTATGATTAAAAAAGAGTCGACAAGCAAATAGCAAACCTTAAAATAAAAGCTCGACCAATCAAATTAAGGAGAACGACATGCTTGCGACTCTTAGGGATGATTTTACTGCAGAAAAAATG
>NZ_JACOGA010000032.1 GCF_014284175.1 Affinundibacterium flavidum | reverse complement strand
ATCCCGAACAGGACCGTGAAACGACTTTGCGCCGATGATAGTGCTGCAACCAGTGTGAAAGTAGGTCATCGTCAGGCTCTTATTCCGCAAAGCCCCTGATTCCATCGAATCAGGGGCTTTTGCTTTTTAAATACTCAATATTCATCCAAATCCCGCACTCAGTTAAAAATAGCACAATCTCGCATCTGACTTTGTTGGCTTGCGGGCACGATATTTATCGCTCAAACTGCTGCTCCTGCTTCCGAATAGTGAACCATATCCATCTACTAAAAGCTTTTAACTGACTCTGTGTGCTTAAGTTGGATTTGTTGTCTTCACATATTTCATAGAGTTTCCATATGTTCTTTTTGTAACGTTCCTCTTTCAAAAACCTTCATATTGCCAGGCTCCACACAATTGGAAATAGAGTTCCTTCTTAAGAGTATCTCGATTCGCATTTAGTCTTACGAATAGTATGACTCTAATTTTTTGCCGCATAGCATTTTTTGTTTTTCTCAATGAAAATATTCAGGAGATCAAGTATTCCGGTACTGGCTTTGCGTACCACAAAATTAAAAGTTTCAGTCCCACCTTCTATTGGATGAACATCGGCTAGCAATAAGCCACCCTCCACAGTGTTGTTATATCTATTACGAAGGTATTGATTGCTGACGTCTCCTTCTCCAAAAGCGTCTGCGTAATGATTTTTTATAAGTTCGTTGACAATATATTCCTGAGCATCTTTTTTCCCCTTTGCGATTACATCGACAAACTGGATTTTGCTTTTGCAATTGGGATAACGTATTACTGCGTCAATATGGGCAGTTGATCCTCGCGTTACGATAATAATTTTGTCTGCGACTGTTTCGTGGTTATCAAATATCGCTTTATCAGCTGTGCGTACTAGCAGTGATCTTTCTACACAAAAGTAACTATTACTCCAAGCGGCATCGATGCCTATAGGGCGCTCATCGCGTTGTTGAATTCCTGCTGCGGAAATGTCGCATTCATTTTGACCTGGAAGCTCCCAAATATTCTCGAATGGTTTTTCGATTGCCACCATTGTTATTCCCAGACTTTCAGCAAACCGTGTCAAGAAAGAGATGTCTAGGCCAACGAGTTGACCCAACGGGTTTTTATAGCAAACTGGCGCAAATCCTCCATATGTGCAAACGGTCAATTGCCCGGGAACCAGGGTTGTAAATGTTGTTGTGCTATGGATCATCTTATATTTCCCTAAGAAGTGATATATGGAAGTTTTAGCGGATATCGAATCAAGGACAGTTAACGTAGATAAAGGAAATGATTTCCTTGATTGGGATACTGAAATTAATCGTCTTCATACTTTAGGCAATTAATATGCCATCACCCTTAGTAACATGAGATTGTTTAGTTATCCATTACTTTCATGGGGGAGAGATTTTTAGCGTATGGGTATGCATGCTAAACGAAATTGAATAAGTTTTTTTACACGGAAAATGATGAAAGTTTTTCATGTTAAAGGATGCCAATTTCCATTGTTGATGTTGATCTTATTCGCTCCTTAGACGTTGCATCGCACCATTTATCATGGTTTCGGTCATTCTCTACTTCACACAAGTTCCGTTACCAAACAGTTATAAATTAGTTGGGATAAGTCTTCCGTAATTTTCTTTGATTCAGCTTTTAGGCAGTGATTCTCTTTATTTCTTTACAGTTTTTTTGTCTGTGATCAGTATGCCTCAATTTTCTCCCAATATTTTCGACATTTTTTAATCAAAAAATGATATTGAAACCTCAGCCCAGCGTTCGATTTGTTAATGTTTTTCTGGATATATTTGAACCAAGCTCTCAATGTCTTTGTCATAGCTGTCAGTAAGTCTAATTCAATAAAAATTGATGCTAATGTCATTTGAAATCGATACTCGATTTTCATTTTAAGAATATTTTAGGGGGAGAGTTTTATGCGAAATATTGGTCGCAACATGGTTTTGGCATCCTTGGTGGCAATATCTGCGTCTGTAGGTGCAGCGGATGCGCCTAAGAAAAAATGGGACGTAAATAGCCCGCCGGGCGAAAGCAAAATGGCGAAACTGGATATCAAGACGGGTACTTGGATGAGTGTCGATGTCAGCCCTGACGGCAAACAAATTATTTTTGACGTGCTGGGTGATTTGTATCTCATGCCGATAGCTGGTGGAGAAGCGAAAGCCTTGACGCATACGATGGCTTGGGAGATGCAGGCGCGTTTCTCACCTGACGGTAAGCAAATCGCTTATATGTCAGATGCTGGTGGTGGTGACAATATCTGGGTCATGAATATTGACGGTAGCGAAGCTCATGCGGTCACAAAAGAAGATTTTCGTTTGCTGAATAACCCTGTGTGGCATCCAAACGGACAATTCATCGCGGCACGTAAACATTATTCGGGCACGCGCTCTCTGGGCTCAGGTGAAATTTGGATGTTCCATGCCAGCGGTGGTTCAGGTGTTCAAATTAATGAAAAACCAAATTGGCAAAAAGATTTGGGTGAGCCAGCGTTTTCACCGGATGGTCGCTATGTTTATTACTCGCAAGATACGACGGGCGGAACCGCGTTTGAATATAACAAAGATTCAAATGGCCAGATTTATCAAATTTTTAGAAAAGATTTACGCGATGGCAAAACCATTCCGTTCGTAAGTGGAGCCGGCGGTGCTGTTCGCCCAACGCCTTCGCCGGATGGAAAATATTTGGCTTTTGTGCGTCGGGTGCGTAATCAAAGTACTTTATTCTTGAAGGATTTGAAAACAGGTGAGGAATTCCCAGCCTGGAGTCATTTAGAGCGCGATATGCAGGAAGCATGGGCAATCCACGGTGTCTATCCAGCGTTCTCATGGATGCCTGATGCGAAACAAATCGTAGTTTGGGCTCAGGGCAAAATATGGCGAGTTGATCCATTTGCGCAATCTGCTAAAGAGATTCCATTTCATATTCAAGACACCCGTGAGATCAGACCTGCGGTGCGTTTCGAAACAGCCGTTGGCAGCGATCAATTCGATGTGAAGCAATTACGTTGGGTCAATGTATCGCCGAATGGGGATAAAGTCATTTATTCTGCGATGGGACATCTCTATATTCGTGATTTGCCAAATGGCACGCCACGCCGCTTGACAAAGCAAACAGATCATTTTGAATATTTCCCGCGATTTTCTCGTGATGGTTCAACCATAGTCTTCACAACTTGGGATGACGAGAAATTAGGTAGCGTGCGCTTTTTAAATCTGCGTAACGGACAGGAAACTGTACTGACCAAGGAGTCTGGCAAGTACACGGAAGTCACGATGTCGCCGGATGGTAAACAAGTGGTATTTGTAAAATCGCGTGGCGGTTACTTAACTTCGCCTTGGCATGGCTTAGAGACCGGCGTTTTTGCAGTTGCTACTGATGGTAAATCAGCACCTCGTAAAATTGCAGACGACGGCAACGCTCCACAATTTTCGAATGAGAATGATGCGGTTTATTTGACTCGTACCAAGTATTCCGGTGAGGTTGATTGGACGACTTCATTGTTTCGTGTCGCACTGGATAAAACAGAAGATATTGCTGTTGCTAAGGGCGACTTCGTTTCAGCTTTTTCGATTTCTCACGATGGTAAGTGGCTAGCATTTAACGAACGTTTTCATGCTTACGTCATGCCTATGCCTTTGGCTGGTAAAGCGATCAGCGTAGGGGCGAAAGCAGATGCTTTGCCGGTTAAACAGTTGGATGTAAATGCAGGAGACTATTTGCATTGGTCAGGTGATAGCCAGAAATTGCATTTTGCCTTGGGAGACGAATTGTTCACTAGCGCATTGAAGGATGCTTTCAATTTTGTGCCGGGTGCGGCGAAAGAAGTCGCGAAGCCAATTGAAAACGGCATGAAAATTGGCTTCCGTATGAATGCAGATAAACCGAGTGGTGTGACGGTGATTTCAGGCGCGCGAGTCGTCACAATGAAAGGTGATGAAGTCATCGAGAATGCGCGCGTGGTGGTGAAAGACAATCGCATTCTAGCCGTCGGGAAAGCTGATAGTGTTGCAATTCCAGTTGGCGCGACACAAATTGATGGAACGGGTAAAACCATTATTCCAGGATTGGTCGATGTGCATTGGCATGGCGGTATGGGCGAAAGTCAAATCATCCCGCAACAAAGCTGGGTTGATTTTGCATCTTTGGCATTTGGCGTCACGACAATTCACGATCCATCTAATAATACATCTGAAATTTTCACACATAGCGAGATGCAAAAAGCTGGCAACGTCGTCGCTCCGAGGATATTTTCAACGGGTACGATTTTGTATGGTGCGAAGGCGAATTTTAGTGCTGTGGTGAATAATCTGGATGATGCATTGACGCATATGAAACGCCTCAAAGCATCCGGTGCGATATCTGTGAAAAGTTACAATCAACCGCGCCGTGAACAGCGTCAACAGATCTTGGAAGCAGCGCGCCAAACGGGCATGATGGTGGTGCCAGAAGGTGGCTCATTGTTTCAACATAATATGACGATGGTGATTGATGGCCATACCGGTGTTGAGCACTCCATTCCGGTTGCGAATGCTTATGAAGATGTGAAGCAGTTGTGGTCGCAGACGCAGGTCGGTTACACGCCGACTTTGATTGTTGGCTACGGTGGTCTAGATGGTGAACATTATTGGTATGCTCGCACGGACGTGTGGAAACATCCTATCTTATCGCGTTATGTGCCGCGTTCAGTATTAGAGCCACGTAGCATACGTCGTGAGACAGCACCGGAAGAAGACTTCAATGTGTTTAATGTTGCTCGTACTGCGAATGAGCTGCAACGCGCAGGTATTCCAGTGAATATGGGCGCTCATGGTCAACGTGAGGGGCTTGGTGCACATTGGGAAATGTGGACTTTGGCACGAGGTGGCATGAGTTCCTTGGACGCGATTCGTGCTGCGACAATCAACGGTGCGCGTTATTTGGGAATGGACAAGGACATTGGTTCGCTAGAAGTCGGTAAGTTAGCCGATATGGTGATTATTAGCGGAGACGTGTTGAAGGATATTCGTCAATCAGATCAGATCGCACAAGTGATGATTAATGGCCGCATATACGATGTGAATACGATGAATGAAGTTGGTGCTCGTAGCAAAGTCAGAAAGCCATTATTCTTTGAAGGTAAAAATGGTGGCAATGTGCCTGTGAATGTTGAAACCTATGGCGAGGGTCATGGCCATTAGACAAGGTACGCGATTCACGAACATCATTTAAATTAAGTTGACGAAATTCTGAACCAACTTAAATGGGTTTGATTGTATGACGAACTCTACATCGCAGGCGACGTTTGCCTGCGTCGATGCATTTCTCTGCTGAGAACGTGAAAGTAGCTGTTGCCAAGAAAAAGTAGTTGATGGTTTAAATGGAGTTTGTAAATGACTCTAAGAAAATTCCACAGAACTATTACAACGAATCGGTGATCGTATAGTTGAATATGATCACCAAACGCTACTTAAAATTGATGTCTGTGAATCACAAAAATTAATGCCACACACCAGTCTTTTGGGGGACACTGATTGATGTTTTTCCGCACTAACCATTGGACGTCACTTGCTTTAGACTTTTTCCATTTCTTCTGCATCAAGCGCAATGACGTGGGTTTGTAATTGCCCACGTTCGTCATGCCATTCACGCATCACACAAGCCTGTCCCTCTTCATCAATGGCAATAATTTTGAGGAAATTACCTATCATCGACTCAATTAAAATTCTTTCGTCTTCAGGAAAACTTTTAATGAATTGTTTGCTTAGCGTTGTAATGCGCACAATGTCGCCGATATCGACGACTTGTTGTTTGCAATCGTAAATAATTGTATCGTCCATAATATGGTCACTTTTTTTGTTGGCTTTAAAATTGGCTTAGTATTCTCTTAGTTTGAGCTTAGTTTTTTGCTTCCTTGTCGCTCGATTCAGTTGGTTTCACTTTTTCGCGGCCCACGATATAGAGCACGATCGCAATCAAGCCGAATGGAATGATGGAGAGTGCATCTGCTTTGATACCTTCGAAGAAGGGATTATTTGCCTGAGCCCAGTCGCCAATTTTCTTGTCAAAGTCGGTCATGATGCCTGCGCTAAATGCAATGACGATACCCGCTAATGCACCACCTGCGATATAGCCTGAAGAAAGCAAAACACCTTCGCTGCGATCACCTGCGGCTTGTTGTTCATCTTCACTTAAATGCTTATTTTTTTCTAATTTACTATTCCGCAGATCAACCAGCCAACGTATCATGCCACCGATAAAGAGTGGTGCTGACGATGCTAGAGGCAGATACACACCCACTGCAAATGCTAGGGACGGTATCCCCGACATTTCCAAAGTCAACGCAATGATTACGCCAAATAAGACCAGCGCCCATGGTAGTTCGCCATCGAGGATGCCTTTGATAATGTAAGAAATAAGTACGGCTTTCGGAGCATCATATTTCTTTACCTCAGAACCATCTGGGCGCTTGGTATGTGTGCCATTGATACCAGGATCGACCAAATACACTACTTTGCCATTGGTATCGACTAAGTATTTGCCAGCGGGTGCTAGGGCATTATCTGTCTTATGCCAGACTTTGTAAGTACTTGTGTCCTGTGCGGCCTGTGGCCCTTGTAATTGCGCGTTTTCTTTCAGCTTGCTTGCATCGGTTTGCAGACCGGGAGCAATCTCAGCAATGGGTACATACACTGTGCTGGCATCATTTAATTTGAGCAAAATTGGCCCTAAAATTAAGGCCGAACAGAATGCGCCAATAAGAATGGCATATTGTTGATAACGGGGTGTTGATCCCACCAGATAGCCGGTTTTCAGATCTTGTGAAGTGCACCCGGCCACGCTTGATGCTATACAAACTATTGCACCGACGGATAAGGCTGTTACGTAATACTGACCGCCTATCCAGCCCATTAATAAGAAAATCAGGCAAGTAAATAAGAGGGTGGCGACAGTCATTCCAGAGATAGGGTTGGAAGATTGACCAATTTGCCCGGTTAATTGTGAAGAGACAGTCGCAAACAAGAAACCGAATACTAAAATTAACAGCGCACCTAAGAGATTCATATGCAGCGGCGTGGCGACGGTAATCACTGCGATAATTGCGAGTGCACCGATGACTACCCATTTCATGTGGATGCTTTGTTCGGTACGAGGAGTGGCGCTTTTATCTGTCTCAGTGCCAGTGTCGGTGTCAGCGTTTGCTGCCTTGTTGCCGCCAAAACCAGACAGTCCAGCCGCGAGGCTGCGCCAGATCAGCGGCATTGCTCTTGCCAGACTAATTAAGCCACCAGTGGCAACCGCACCTGCACCGATATACAAAATATAGGCGCCACGTATTTCGTGCGGACTCATTTCGCTGATTAATTTAGTTGCTGGTGCAAGTGGCTTAAGTAATCCATCACCAAAAAATTTAATGAGGGGAATTAACAGCATATACGACAGCACACCGCCCGCTGCCATGATGGAGGCGATTTTCGGGCCAATGATATAACCCACGCCCAATAGTTCTGGTGAAATTTCTGTGCCGATAGAGCCACCTTTGAGTGGCGCAGGAAAAACAAACTCGACCGTATCTTTCCAACCTTTGAGCGCAATATTGCCGACCTTATAAATCAGACCAATAAAGAATCCACCAAAGATGATTTTGGCACGGCGGTTTGCATCTGCCTGCGCATTAGGATCACTCGATTCGCCAGCAGCCTGACGAGAGGAGTCGGTCGCAGCCGCTTTGAGCACTTCCGCGCAAGCTGCGCCTTCTGGATACTTCAGCTCGTGATGTTTTTCGACGATCATGGTACGACGCATAGGTATCATCAGCAAAATACCGAGTAAGCCGCCTAGTATCGCGACCAACATGACCCGATAGATTTCTAAGTCGAAACCTAAGATGAGAATCGCGGGCATTGTTACACCCAAACCGAAGGCCAACGACTCGCCAGCCGATCCAGCAGTTTGTGTAATGCTATTTTCTAAAATGGTGGAATCACTGGCACCCATTTTGTGCATCATGCGAAATAAAGTAATCGCGATGACTGCTACTGGAATTGAGGCACTGACAGTCAGACCTACTTTTAATACCAGATAGAGTGACGATGCACCGAATACCATGCCTAGCACGGTGCCCATGATTAGAGCGCGTAAAGTAAATTCCGGCAAATTGGCAGAGGCAGGGATGTAAGGCTGGAAACCGCCCGATTCTTTCGGTTGCGACATAGGGTTCTCTCGAAAATCGTCTTTAGTTTTATGAAGTTGTGCTGCGTAAATGATAGGAAAGCACATAGGCGGGCTGCATTATCCCGCGTTTTATTCGTCAAGTGTAAATTTTGCAAACCTACTTGATGATAACTGTCGCATCAGATTGACAACTGGCTAGATTATTTGCGGACGTTTATAACTGTGGCAGCGAGGTGATTCCTCGTATGGTTTTGCTACGCCAGGCAAATATAGCTAATAACAGTGCCGCTATGCAGGAGAAGCCAAGTGCCTGACGCAGGCCATAATGCTCACCCAGCCAACCACCAATCAAAGCACCTGGACCTGCAGGCAATAAGGTCAACCAACGCATGGTGCTGGTAATTCGGCCCAATAAATGCTCAGGTGTGACGGCCTGACGTAATGCCAGAAAATTGATAAAAATAAACACGCCACCGACCGCATATAGGATGAGCATGACACCAAATGCAAGCACGCCAAACGCATTCGCAGGGGCAATTGCTAATATTCCCCAACCCGACGCACACAGTAAAATTCCGAGAATCATGCACAGGCCCGGCCCCAAATGTTTGCTGATGCGGTTACCAAAGATACTGGCAATCACAGTGCCGACTCCCATGCAAACGTAACTGAGACCAACGGCATGTTCTGATAAGCCTAGCGTACGTGTTGCGAATAGGATTTGCACAACTAAGGCAGCGTTATACGCCATTTGCCATATCCCGACGGTTAATGCCAATGCGACCAGGATACGATTGTGGGCAACGAATTTCAGGCCAGCTTTTAAATCTCGCCAAAAATTGGCATCATGGGCGACGACCCGAATTTCCTGAATATGAATTTTGCGTAAGATAGTGGCGGATGTCAGTAATAGAATTGCATCGGCAAACAGCGCGAGCGGTGCGCCTAATAATTTGATGAGTGCACCTGCCGTGGCTGGGCCCGCCACTTCAGAACCGGAAGTGGCGAGTGCATTTTTTGCATGAGCTTCGATCAAACGCTCGCGCGGTACGATCTGGGTTAACACAATTTGTGCTGCTGTACCGGCAGTAGTATTCACTGCCCCAATGACAAAACCAACGATATACAGCCATGGCATGTTGAGGAAACCCAGCCACCACGCGACAGGGACACTGGCGACCGAAAGTGAAATGGCAATTTCACCAGCGATGTAGACCGGTAGTTTTTTGACTCTGTCTAGCCAGACGCCCGATGGTAATGATAAAAGTATGTAGGGGAAGATCTCCATAAACGTGAGTAAGCCCATTTGTGTCGGCGTCGCGTGTAGTAAAACAGCTGCCGTTAGTGGCAATGCCAGCAAAGTAATTTGTGCGCCAAATGAGCTGATCAGGATAGAGGTCCATAAGCGACGATAGACAAAGTCTCGCAGCAAATCATTTTTTGCGAGGATTCTGTCTACAGAGATTAAGGATTTAAAGTTCTTCAAGAGCTGGTGCTGTGTCGATTTAGGCATGGTGCAACAAAAATATCAGTGATGTCGTGTCAGCGGCAGAGCGATGGCGGCTTACAATAGGAAATTCAAGCGGACTTATTATGCAAACTCATCTAAGTAAGCTTTTATAGCTTCAATAGCTTCTATGGAGTGTTATAGCACGACAGAAGTTCCCCACCCAAGAGAGCGGAAAACAAGAGTGAAAAAAATATGAGAGAAATATGCTAGCAGAACCTATTGTGATGATTGACTTTGAGACGACTGGAATTAGCCCGGATCACGGTGATCGTATTACCGAAGTTGCAGCCTTGCGCATACATGGCGGCGAGATTGTTGATCGTTATGTGTCCTTGATCAATTGCGATGTCAGAATTCCTTCTTTTATTACGCAATTGACCGGCATTACACAAGCGATGGTGAATCAGGCACCGTCTGTTACTGAAGTCATGCCTGCATTGTTAGATTTTATCGGTGGTGATTATTTAGCTGCTCATAATGCTAGTTTTGATGAAAAATTTTTAATCGCCGAAGCCCAAAGATTGGGCTTAAGCGCACGTCATCGCGGCACGATATGCTCGGTGAAATTAGCGCGACGGGTCTTGCCTGGTATGTCTAGTTATTCATTGGGGCCGCTCGCTGCTGATTTGGGTTTGCGTTTTAAAGGTCGAGCGCATAGGGCAGAAGCGGATGCCGAAGTCGCTGCGAACTTATTGCTGCATATCGCATCTCATCTACAGCAAAAGCATCAGCTTGAATCGGTTTATCCGGCTTTGTTTGGGCAGATCAATAAATTAAGTGCAGCGAAAGTGCCGGCATTTTTACGTGAACATGTGATGGCTGAAAAGGCCGGTAGCAGTACCAATGTCGGCGCACATAAAATCGCTGGATCTACGAAAAATAAGGCCAAGAAAGTAGTGCGTTATCGCCACTACAAAGGTGGCATCTATGAATTGGTTTGTGAAGCTACACAAGAGGCGGATCTTAAACCTGCGATTGTGTATCGTGCACCCGATGGTAGTTTGTGGATACGACCAGCTTCAGTCTTTTTTGAAATGATAGAAGTTGGTGGAAAAATGGTTCAGCGTTTTACAGAAATTGCCTGATTCTATTTTAGGAAAATCATCAGCATGGATAGTATTGATTTAGAAGTGCTTAAAACTTGCGAACAGTGGCTGCAAGAAGGCAAGCGTTGTGAACTCGTGACTGTGGTGAAGACTTGGGGTTCCAGTCCCAGGCCTGAAGGAGCGATGTTAGCGATTGCGGAAAATGGCCAAGTCGTTGGCTCTGTATCCGGTGGTTGTATTGAAGACGATTTGATCGCACGTGTACAAGCCGAAGGATGCCAACGCCAACGACCTGAGATCGTGACTTATGGCATCAGCGCTGATGAGGCACATCGTTTTGGCTTGCCTTGTGGCGGTACCATACAATTGGCGATAGAACCTTTGAGTCATCAGAGCAAAATCGGCGAAATGCTAGCGCGATTATCGCAGCATATATTAATTGCTCGCGATTTGAAGCTGTCAGATGGATCGGTTAATTTGAGCCGGGCAACAGCGAATGAAAGTTTGCAGTTAAGTGAAGAGCGATTGCGAACCATACACGGACCACGGTGGCGCTTACTCATTATCGGTGCAGGTCAGCTCTCGCGATTTTTGGCAGCTATCGCGGTTGGGATGGATTACCAAGTCACGGTTTGTGATCCGCGTGAGGAATATCGTGAAGGATGGCAAGTTGAAGGTGTGCAGTTAGTTCATGAAATGCCCGACGATGTGGTACTGGCGATGCAACTGGATGAGCGTAGTGCAGTGGTAGCTTTGACGCATGATCCTAAATTGGACGATCTCGCATTGATGGAGGCCTTGAAGTCACCGGCATTTTATGTGGGGGCGATTGGTTCGCGTGTTAATAATGCTAAGCGTAAAGAGCGGCTGTTGGAGTTTGACGTCAGTCAAGAGCAAGTTGATAAATTACACGGCCCAATTGGCCTGTATATCGGTAGTAAAACCCCTGCAGAGATCGCGATTTCCATCTTGGCAGAGATGATCGCAGTGAAAAATCATGTACCAGTTGTAAAAGAGAATCAAATCGAATTCGCCAAGCAAAAGCTTGCGGTAGAAAATGCTGTCATTGATCCACATAGTTGTAGTCACTCAGTTGCCGTGCTTGAAAATCAAGGATTACGCAGAAATTAAGGTGAATTTCGCGCCTGAAAGGCAGTTTTTGCATCACTTTTGACGTAAAATTCACGCTTATCGGAATAGTCTACAAAAATAGGAATAACAATGAGTATTAAGTCAGACAAGTGGATACGTCGCATGGCCGAACAGCACGGCATGATAGAGCCGTTTGCGCCGGATCAAGTACGCCATGAAAATGGTCAAAAAATCGTCAGTTATGGCACTTCATCCTATGGCTACGATATTCGTTGCGCCGACGAATTTAAGATTTTTACCAATATTAATAGCACAATCGTTGACCCTAAGAATTTTGATGAGAAATCGTTCGTTGATTTCAAAGGGGATGTTTGTATCATCCCGCCAAATTCTTTTGCTTTGGCGCGAACAATAGAATATTTTAGGATTCCACGCAGCGTCTTAACAATTTGCCTCGGAAAATCGACCTATGCGCGCTGTGGGATCATTGTTAATGTCACGCCATTTGAGCCCGAGTGGGAAGGCTATGTGACTTTAGAGTTTTCTAACACGACACCGTTACCAGCAAAAATTTATGCAGGTGAAGGTTGTGCACAAGTCTTGTTCTTTGAGAGCGATGAAATCTGCGAAACTTCGTATAAAGACCGTGGCGGTAAATATCAGGGGCAAGTCGGGGTTACTTTACCTAAAACTTAATATCGCATACCAAGCTTTATGGTGCTATTAGTGCTATTGGCGCTTTCAGATCTATCAAAGCTATAAGGCTATCAGAGCGTAATAAAAAAGCAGAATCCTGGTGACAGAATTCTGCTTTTTTTATGTGCGTTTGGATACGGCTTGTTTGATTTTAGAGGAAGCCAAATTTAGAGGAAGCCTAAGTTACGATTGTTGAAATTGATAATATTGGGGAAGATATCATTAATTTGTGTCGTACTTAAACCAAACCAATTGGCTAAGGTCGCACCATATTGATCAACCGAAATTTGTGGCAGTAAGCTGCCAGAACCGACATCCTGTGTGTGTTTAAGGCCAGTGACAGGGAAGTTACCGTAAATATCTTTCCCTTTCACCGCACCGCCGACGACAAAATGATGTGAACCCCAACCATGATCTGTGCCATCGCCATTGCTGGTGAATGTGCGACCAAAATCGGATGCGGTAAATAATGTCACTTGCTGGCGTAAATCGCTGCCCATTACGTTGGCCATCGTCGTATCGAAGTAGGCAATTGCATGTGATAGTTTGGCGAGGAGATCCGCTTGAGCTGTGCGTTGTGCATCATGTGTATCGAAGCCTCCCATACTAACGAAAAACACCTGACGTTTCGCGCCAAGTGCATTGCGCCCAGCGATGATACGTGCCACAGTCTGTAACTGAATTGCCAATGCATTATTGGCCAATAAGCCTGTATTGGGATTCGTATATTGACTCGGATTGGCTATGCCACCCGCACCAGCGACTGCCATAGCAGGTGCCAACATGCTTTGTGCACTGATTGCGCGATTGGTTACTGCAGCATGTTCTTTCTGAAAATAATTTGCGGTGTCACCGGTAATGATATTGCGCAAAGTAGCTCCGGCGGTGGTTGAGCCATACAAGCTCCCACTTAAGCCAGCAATAGCAACTGCTCCCGAATTACCGACTTGATATTGACGAATTGAACGGCCGGATAGAAAGACCGCATTGCCGGAAGCCGAAATCGCTGTGAAGATGGGATTGCTATTATTCGCCGCCAGCAAATCTCCCATGCGTCCACCCCAGCCGTAAGCTGCTCCCTCTGGTGCATAGGCTTGCCATAAAGACTGTTGGTCATTGTGTGAAAAGAGTTTAGGTGGTAACGGTACGCTCGCCGCTTTGTATTGTTCTAAAGTGGTTGGTACCAATAAGGGGCCGACATTAGCAACAATCGCGGCACGCCCTGCATCAAAAATATTTTTGAGTTCAGGCATGGACGGATGTATTGCGAAAGTCCTGCCAGCCTGATTCGTGTTGGGAACGATGGGTAAAACGCCGCCGTTGCTTCCCACTGCAGGTAGGGCAATTGAGCCTGCCTCGCTCGTGGTTCTAACGCTGGTGTATTGCGTCCACGATGTGCTATCTGTGGCTAACACCGTATTTGCCTGATCATTGGCGCCATACATAAACAGGCAAATTAAGGCCTTATAGTCGTTCACATTACCCTGTGCTGCAGCCGAGCCCATGGTTGCTAAATTGAGGGCAAACGGAGCCGCTACACCGAGTGCGCCAGCGGAACTGAGTAAGGAGGATAAACGCAGAAACTCCCGACGCGAGGCATTGAAGTGATGCATGTTTGTCTCCTTATTTCTGTACCAGATATTCTGGGGATGCCATCGTCAGATACACACTCATATAGACACGATTGAGTTTCGCCGTATCGATTGCGGTCTGCGGGCTAGCTGGGATCGTAATGGAATTGACTGCAGCAATCAGCTGAGTACGCAGGTTGCTGCTCATCTGATTCGCCATCAAGAGCAGATTGACTTTATCGACTAGCTGATCAGGTGTTGTTGCTAATGGCGTGAAGGCAGAATAATCAGGTTTGACGTCTCGGCCGCTGCCCGTGCCATTAGCGATGATGTCCCGCATGAAATTCAAATAACCAACCACAGAAGTCTCCGCAGTAATTTGCATTTCTGGTGATACCAATTGCGCATCGGCGATGCCTGAATTGGGGGGGACGTAGCCTGGGCGATAAAAATTGAAAACAGAAGGCGAACGCATCGGCGTCTGCGCCAAGCCAGTCAATGGATCATCAAGATTGGTAATGCGGTAAAAGCCTGAAGTTGATTTGGCACTAAAGGCGCGTAACCAGCTAGCCAGGCGGAGAACTGGTTCTTTCAGTTTACCGATTCCAGCGTTACTCAAGGAAGGATCATTGCGGGCTTCGACATCCAATAAGATGGCTTTGATCATTGCTTTCATGTCACCGCGTTCACCCTGTCCATTGTTATTGAATGCCGCTGTTACACGTGCCACATATTGCGGACTAGGATTGCTGGTCACTAGGCGTTGTATCAATTGTTTGCCGATAAAAGGGCCAACATTCGGATGATTAAATAAGGTATCGAGCGCAATCTTCATACTTGCTTCTGGGTTTGCTGGCGATTGCGCAGGTATCGTGACTCCCAAAAATGATTTGATGCTGCTAGAGTGAAAGCTAGGGTAGGCTTGCATAGGCAACCAGTCGCGATTGGGATCTGCGGAGCCACCGTAAAAACGGGTGCTGGTTTTATCGGGGCCGGCCCAGCTCCAACCAGTAAATACTTTGGCAAGGCCTGTGATGTCTGCGTTGCTATAGGTTTCTACCGGTTTACCATTTTCTATCACATAGCTGCCATCGGGATTTAATTTGTATAAGCCTATGGTAAATAGCTGCATCACTTCGCGTGCATAATTTTCATCGGGAACACGCGTGCCAGATTCTTTTTGGTTCTTCAAAGACGTCAAATAGATGCCCATCATAGGATGCAGGCTGACGGCTTCTAATAGTTGGCGGAAATTGGTGAATGCATGGGTATTGAGCGTGTCGTAATAACTCGCCACACCACGAGGATAGTTGGCGACGCCACTATCTTGAAACGAGGTCACCATAATTTGTGATAAGGCGAAACCAACTCGCTGGCGAAGTTGATCGTCCCCTTTCACGGTTTGTTGCCAGAAGGATTCGAAGAAGTGATTTTGGTTCAAATCACTGAGTCCTTTTGGTAAAGTCGCCGCAGTGGTATCCATGTAGCTACGATGCAAAGTTTGCGCGACGTTAAATTGCGCCTCTATCCAATTCTTAAATCCCAGATTACTGACAGCCGTAAGGTCACTGCTATTCGGGCCAAACGTGCTTTGTTGTAGGAAGCGCGCTGTCTGTGCGGGACTAGGTTGCGTGGGGTTGCTAATGCTTAGTCCAATCAAGGCATCAATAAGGCCTTTAGCGACGGTGGTATCGCTCGCTGTGACAGCGGCTGCAATCGACATGCCTTTAGTGATGGAGTCAAGCGGACTGATGTAGCTGATTCCTTGGCTGACTGCGAAATCTTTACCTACGATATTTTTGTTATCGAGTAATTGTGCAACCCAACCATAGGTTGCATCACCTTTGAATGTATGCGCTGAGGTTAGCATGGTGCGAACTAACGTACCGCGTGTCGCCGTACCATTGTCGAGGCGCTGGCTCCAATACGTTAAACCTTCTTGATCCGGGGTCGGGCGTCCTAGCACATTTTTATAAACGATTTTGACAAAATCAGCATTACTCATCGTGGCTGAATAGCCAGTTTGGGTCGAATACAAAATTGCCGCTGCGTAGAACGATTCGCCGATCTGATCAAGTGTCATGCCTGCTTTGAATTGATCTATCCAATAAGCAAGTCCTTCCGCATCTGGAACTCGATTGAAATAAGCAATATACAGTTCAATCAGTGAGGCCAAGTCAGCGCTGGCAATTGTGCCTGCTTTGCTCGATATACCAAGGTTGATAGAAATATCGCTGAATTTAAGTAGCAGTATACTGGTCGCTAGGTGATTATTTCCGTCGCTGCCAACATTGTCGATTACGTTGATTTCTGTATTGCTGATCGTGACCGTATAGTTAGAGCGCGGGCCATTAAAGCTGGCGCTGGTGGTATTGATGATCGGAGGTGCTTGATACTGTATAGGTGCTGGGCTGTCTGTTTTAGGCGCATCGTTTTGTCCGCTACATGCGCTCAATAGTGCTACACAGAATACGCAAAAATAGTGACGGAGGTGAGCTTTGCGGAGAGCAATCATGATGCGATCCTTACGAAATGCGGGGGCGAGCAAAGGGTTTTTGAGTGCGAATAATTCGAAACGACTACCAGAGATTGTTAATGCAGGTGCATGTAGATAAACAGCGTTCTTAGCATTTAACGCTGATTCGTCCCTGAATTATATGAAGCCTTTTATCTACAATTTTCAAACAATTGTAGATTTAATTAATTCTGCATAGAAATATTTTACAAATTGTTTCTAAACTTACTCAATTTCTGCCAAAGTTTGATGCACGAATGAGGATAAGATGATTTTCGATTGTGTAGGCATATTGACGAACTCAAATCCATAGCGAAATTCTTGCGTATTTTCAGTTTCAACAATGGATCGCACAATAATAGGCAAGGTCAAATAAGCGTCTTCGCCAGCAGTTGTGACCTTAAACTTGATTGTGCCACTATCATTTTTCTTACCAATTTCTTGTTTGATCAGTCCGGAGGTTCCTCCCATGCTGATGTCACTGAGGACGGCAGCAGCGGTTTGTTCTGGGTTGCCAACTGTGATCGAGGCGATTATTTTGACTGTGGCTCTGGAGCTTTGGCGGATCGCCGTACAGCGTACTAATTTGGGATAGGATAAATGCAGGTAAGCATGTGGCGTGTAGACCGATTTCAATGCAGAAGCGGTGAAGGCGTAAGCTTTTTTGCCAGGGAATGCACGCACGATAAAGGTTTGACCATCACGAATGATCGCGCCACGCCCATCAATTTTAGGGGCAGTGACCAGAATGGATTGATTTTTGACGAAACCGATCAAGCGTACCGTATAGCGAACGCTGGCATTGTCATGGACTTGCAAGAAAAAAGTCTCCCCGACGTGCCAACGTACGCTGTCCAGATCTAGCATGACGGATTCTTTGTTCAGATCGGCACCAGCGGTGGGCGCAGAATTTGCGGCAGCTAAAATAGGCTCTAGCTTTGGGTCAATTTTCGTCCCTGGCTGTGAAAAGCTGCTGGCCTGACTCGCTTTCGGAAGTGGTTTTTGTTCCTCACGTGCGATGTCGATTGGGGAATCATCAAAATAGCCATCTTCAATAATTAAATTGAATTCATCGATGTTACTAATGATGGTACCCGCTTCGTGCAGTACATTGCCCCAAGCATCGAAGACCGCTTTTGGCAATGCATGCCCAATTTGAATTTGTTCCTTATCGACAGGAGTTAGTGCACCGAGTTGACTCATTGCTTCGCTTTACTGAGAGTACAGGAGAGCGCCAATTGTATATCGAATAGTGGAATGCTAAGAAGAAAAACCTGTCTAGTCCTAAAATAAGTTGACAACTAAAAGTGTTGCAAACACGCTCGATGAACCTCATTGGGCGTTTTGTTTTTGAGACTAGAGTGTGGCCGTTCGTTGTTATAGATTTGAATGGACTGTGCG
>NZ_JACOGA010000031.1 GCF_014284175.1 Affinundibacterium flavidum | reverse complement strand
CCATTTTTTCTGCAGTAAAATCATCCCTAAGAGTCGCAAGCATGTCGTTCTCCTTAATTTGATTGGTCGAGCTTTTATTTTAAGGTTTGCTATTTGCTTGTCGACTCTTTTTTAATCATAGGATCTATTAGCGCACTAGCGTAGACCAATGCTAGGTAGGAGCCGTAAATAAAATTAGCCGATGCTTGCCCGGTCGGGTCTCCGTTATGAAACTGCGCGACAATGTAGAGCACCAATGCCCAGCGTATTCCATAGAAGGCAAATCGTTCCCAAAACTCCGACATAAACAACATCCAAAGTGGCGCGGGATGCCCCCAAATTTGTTTAAATTCTGGAATAATCACAGCACTATTACTGGCATTGATGTTCTTAGTCATAGGGGAATTAATAGCTAAAGAGGTAAAAATTAGAAAGCGAATTGCAGTACTGAATCAATAGGGAAGCTCATGACTCATGGGGCGAGGTGAACGAAGTTACCTACGATGTCACCAGTTCAAGCATTGGCTTAGAACCGCCAATTTACAATACGCTGTGAAAATTCTTGATGATAAAAAGTAAAATTAGATACAGGCGCTCCTACTCACGTAAGTAGTGAGAATAAATGGGCAGCCTATTACTTTCTAGATGAACTACTGTCAAATGATGACGAAATCAACACAGGAAATAAACATAAAGAATAAACATGGGTTGTGGGAATTTTCCTGCATTTATTTGAGAATATAGAGACAATATTGTCTATCATCGATTCATGAACATAATAGCCAATGAGTCACCAAACTCAGCTCCATATAGAGAGGCAAAGATTTCTCCCCAAAAGCGCACTCGATGTTAAAATATTTCCACATGGAAATTCATTAACCCCACTATAAGCACGAGATGTAGCCAATATAAATTTGATATTGGCGATTATTAATCTAAAATCCATCGTGAACACACACAATTAACAAGGCGATTTTAGGCATACTTCTTCGACAGCGTATCGTTGATTTTTACAGGATCTGTGAAAACTATGGCTATACCAACTTTTAAGCCTGCCCAGGCACCGACTGTTTCGTTTACCGACAAGAAGATTCTGGTGCTAGACGATATGCCAGATATGCGCACAACGATGCGCAATCAGATGCAGGCTTTGGGCATTAGCAATATCAGCCTTGCCAGCACTGTTCGCGAAGCCTTAAATGCGATTCAGCAAAAAACCTTTGATGTCATATTGTGTGACTACTATTTGGGAGGCTCGACTGACGGTCAGCAATTTTTGGAATACTTGCGGACAACGAATGCGATTAGTCGTGCCACCTTGTTTATTATGATTACGGCAGAAACGGGTTTTAATAGTGTTATCACCGCGGCTGAATGTATGCCCGATGATTACTTGTTAAAGCCATTTACGGGTGAAACTCTAAAATTGCGTTTGGAGCGTTTACTTGAGCGTAAAGCCCGGCTCGCTGCAATTGATAAATTGCAGGATCAAGCTGCCTGGCCGGAAATCATTAAAGCTTGTGATGAAATTATTGCGAGCAAAGATAAGTACATTGTTGACGGCATGCGCATCAAAGGCAATGCGCTATTGATGCTGCATCAGACTGATCAAGCGATTGCATTCTATCAAAATGCGCTCAAGATGCGTGATATGCCATGGGCTAAATTAGGTCTGGCGCGCGCTTTAAAGTTTAAAGGTGAAGGCGAACAGGCTGGTCAATTATTAGAAACGATTATTGCCGACAATCCGCGCCTACTCGCTGCTTACGATCTATTGGGAAAAATTCACACCGAATCGGGTGATTCTGAAAAAGCCTTACATGTGCTGGACAATGCCTGCAAAATCGCCCCACATTCGCTTGCTCGCCAACGCTCCATTGCGAATCTCGCTGAAACCACAGGCGATTTTAGCCGGGTCGATAAAGCACTTAGTGTGGTGGTTAAGCAAACCAAGAACTCGCCCTTACGTGATCCAAATGACTATGCAAAACTGACCAATGCCCTGACTGAAACGGGTGAATTGGAACGTGCCGTTGGTATCATTAAGGAAGCAAAAGATCACTTCACTGACACCGCAGAAGTCAAACTCTTGTCCGCATATGAAGCCGTAGCGCAGAGTAAATTAGGAAATAAGGAGTTGGCTCAGAAAGCGTTGGAAATCGCCATGACAGATGATGGCACGATTCCCGCTGAAGCCACTAGCTTAGCCATGGCGAAGGCCTGCTTGGCGCAAAATAAAACAAAAGAAGCGCATGAAATTTTGAAATCGGTAGTACAAAACAATCCCGACTCAAACAAATTACAAGAAGATATTGCACATATTTTTGCCGATCACGGCGGAGCTGACGCAGCCCAACAATTAATCGAGAGTTCAGTCAAAGAAGTGATTAACCTGAATAACGATGCGGTACAAAAAGCCAGAGCCGGTCAATATGCAGAGGCGTCACAAATGTTGACCGAGGCAGCACTACGTTTGCCGAATAATCTGCAGATCTTATCCAATGCCTCCCTATCCATTTTGATGGATATCTTTACGAATGGCTTTAATTTGGAAAAATCAATTCGTGCCAAACAATTTCAAGATGCCGTCTTCAAACAAAATGATCAATATCCTAAACTGGCAGAAATTAACGCCTTTCAAATCAAAATTCAGAGCAAATACAAGCAGGAAATCAGCGCATGAGTGCCACCGATAGCTTCTCTGAAATCGCGGCATTAAGTATTCATGATGTCAAAAACAATCTTGCACAATTAGCCGCTGAAGCTGAAGCACGTGGCGATGTTAAGAGCCAACAGTTGGCATTGCAGGCGTCGGAAACTCTGACTGGTTTACTTTGCTTTTATAGATCAGAAACACATAGTCTGGCTGTACAAATTGAGGCACAAGATCCGCAGGAATTGATTGCAGATTTACTTAGCCACCATCAAGGCAGACTCAATAACCGCGCTGACTTACACATACAAACGCATCTGGAACAAGCGCCGGGTGTGGCGTTTTACGACAAGACTTTGATCCAAATGGTTTTGGCAAATGCGTTGCAGAACGCCTTGCGCTATGCACGCAGCCAGATTGATATTTCTGTCGTACAGGCTGACTACTTAGAAATTTGCGTACAAGATGATGGTGACGGCTACCCTGCTGCGCTACTTGAAAATCACGACCAAGCCAGCGCGGTTTCATCTGAAGGTACGGGCTTGGGCTTGCGTCTCGCCAGAAGTGTCGTGGCGCTGCATACCAACGAAGGACGTTGCGGCGAAATTCGCTTATCTAATCTTAGTCAAAATGGTGGGGCTAAATTTCAATTATTACTGCCTTGACGGATTTTGAGATCGATACCTGCGTCGACATTAACATCGACACCAGCGTAGACACCAGCATCCACGCTCAAAACTTCAGCAACATCCACACTGGGCAGGCATTGTGTCCCGTATTGCCCATAGGTGTTTGAATATACTGAAAGCCCATCTTCTGATACAGTTTTTGCGCTGCAAGCATATTCGGTAAAGTCTCCAGATAGCATTGCGTGTAATTCAGTTCTTTCGCGTCTTCCACGCAGCGCTCTATCAATTGTTGACCCAGTCCCAAGCCACGCGCTTGCGGCAACATATACATTTTTTGCAGCTCACAAACTTCAGCAGGTGCGCCAGGCAACCTACCAAAACCACCTCCTGCCAGTACCACGCCGTCAACTTCTACGACGTAGTAAGCACCTTTATCTTGCTGATAATGCTGGTACATATAATCGAGGGAAGGATCAGCAAATGCAGAACCGACTTTAGGAACTTCCATCTCAGTGAGCACTGCACGAATTAATGCAGCGACTGCGGCGTTATCTGTTTCTCGAATTTCACGGATCAGTACTGAACTCATACAAATAGTTATCTTAAGAATAGTCAAACATGCGAACTAAAAATATTAATTGAAAATATCGATTAAAAATTGTGCCGAGTCGACTACTCAGCCTGGCGTATTACGCATCCAATCGGCGGTCTGATAAAACGAGCTCATCAAATGTTCCTGTAATGGCTCTGCAATACCCACGTCTTGCATAGCCCATGCCATGCAACGCAACCACTGGTCACGCTCAGCAATACCTATTGCATATGGCAAGTGGCGAGCCCGCAATCGTGGGTGGCCGAATTGTTCTATGTATAGATCAGGGCCGCCCATCCAGCCCGATAAAAACCAAAATAATTTATCGCGCGAACTATCATTCGGTTGTGGATGCATTTGATTAATACCGGCAAACTCGGTTTCCAATTGCATCAAATCATAAAAACGGTCAACCATTTCTCTGAGCTTATCAGCACCGCCGATGAGCTGATACAGATTGGATTTTTCTTCTGCTGCTTCCATACTTCTTTACATCCTTACTTCCAAAATTTTCCAAAACAAATAGGTCGATTAACTATTCCGCAAGGACATTAAAGGAGGTTGGCTCAATACATTTCTTAAACCCAACCAGCCACCAATCAGAGCACACGCGGCACCGACTATCACACCAGCACCGATCACAACAGGTGAGAATGTCCAGGCAAACTTAAACGCGAAAGTTGCCATCACCCACCCGATTGCCAATGCGCCGCTCGCAGCCAATGCGCCTGCCAAACTACCGACCAGCACAAATTCTACCCACTGCGCACGCGACAGCTGATTGCGGGTTGCACCCAAAGCACGTAACAAAGCGGCTTCACGCATACGAATATCTTGTGAGCCAGCTAATGCCGCATACAAGACCAAAACGCCTGAGGCTAAAGTGAACATGAATAAGAACTCCACTGCGGTAATCACCTGATCCAGAATATCTTGCAATTGCTTGAGCATTGCGCCGACATCCATCACCGTTAAATTCGGAAACTCTTGTGTAAGTTGATTAGTGAATTGTTTTTTATCATCAGGCACACGGAAGGCCGTAATAAAAGTTTGCGGCATGTTTTGCATCGCTTTGGGATTAATCACTACAAAGAAATTCACACGCATAGAACCCCAATCTAGTTTGCGCAAACTGGTTACTTTTGCTGATACCTTTTGTCCAGCGATATCAAACAGCATGTGATCACCCAATTGAACTTTGAGCGTTTTCGCCAAGCCTTCTTCAATGGAAGCTTCAGGTTCACTCGCAGTCGCATCGTCATACCAATTACCGGCAACGATTTTATTCAAAGCAGGTAATTCCTTCATCGTCGAAAGATTAAATTCACGCTCAACTAAGGCATTCGCGCGTTCGTCTTTATAGCTACTCGGCTTTAGGACTTGATCATTAATCTGAATTAAGCGTCCGCGTATCATCGGGTAAATTTGTGGCTGTGCGAAGCTTTCCAAACGTCTGGCAATTTCAGCTTTTTGGTCAGGCTGGATATTAATCACAAAATGATTTGGCGCATCAGCAGGCGTTGATTGCTTCCATGCAGCGATCAAATCACTACGCACCACCGTCAATAACAACAGTGCCATGAGGCCTAAAGAGAGAGAGACGATCTGCACCACGGTTGCACCGGGACGACGCTGCAGTGCCGTGATCGCGAAACGCCATGCCGCAAAATCAAAGCTAGTGCGCATCCGCTTCAAAACAAAAATACTCAACCAAGCGATCAAAGAGAAAAGTAGTAAGCCAACAATAAAACCTGCGGCCACCAACAAACCCACTTTAACATCGCCAGTTTGCCACAGGAGTAAGGCAACAAAAATTCCCAAGCCGAATGCATAAGTCAGCAGCGTCATCGCTTTCGGTGCTTCTTGTTCACGTCGTATCACTTGATTATGCGGTACATTGCGCAGTTGCAAAATCGGGGGCATTGCAAATCCGACCAGCAGTAAAATCCCTATCGCCAAGCCTTGCCAAGCAGGTAGAAAACTCGCTGCTGGTAAATCATTCGCCACCAATTTACCCAGCCATTCCAGCAAAACAAAATGGCTAAAAAATCCGAGTGCAACGCCGGCCAAACTGCCGATGATGCCGAGTATTAAAAACTCTAATAAATACATACTGGTCACTTGATTTTGCGTCAAACCCAGGCAACGCAACATCGCGCAGGCATCGATATGGCGCAACATAAAACGGCGTGCTGCCATCGCTACGGCAATCGCAGCCAACATCGCGGACAGCATACTGACCATGGAGAGAAATTGTTCAGCGCGATCTAAAGTCGTGCGCATTTGCTCATTGCCATTGTCTATCGTTTCAATCCGCACGCCCTTCAATTCTTGGGTGCTGATTTGGTTTTCCATCTCAGCTTTAAATTTTTCAACTGCTTTTTTATCCCCGGCTAACAACAAACGATAGGTGACGCGTGAGCCATCTTGGACTAGCTTAGTCGCCGCCAGATCTTGCTCTGCAATCATGACGCGCGGTGAAAATCCCAAAAAACCTGAGCCACGATCAGGTTCTGCCGCAATACTTTCAGTGACAGTAAATTGCTGTTCACCCAAATTAATCTTGCTACCAATCTTGATCTTTAAGCTACCGAGCAAAGCCGGATCGACCCAAGCCGTACCGGGACTAGGAATAGCTGAAGTCGGCACTTCCTTGCCATCGCGCTGCAACTTCAAACTGCCGCGCAAGGGATAGCCCTGCGTGACCGCTTTCAAAGTTACCAGCTTCGCCATCACAGCGTCATCTTCACCTGCCAGCGCCATACTAGGGAACACGGCCGTTTCAGCGGTTTGCAAATCCATTTTTGCGGCAAGCTGTTTCCACTCCGGTGCGATACTTTTGGTCGAGACGACCAATAAATCGGCACCCAAAACCTGATGCGCATCTCGGTTTAAACCATTGCGCATACGATCAACAAAAAAGCCGACCGAGGACAAAGACGCAACCGCAACCATCAAGGCAACCAACAAGAAGCGCAACTCACCTGCTCGCCAGTCGCGCAGCATCATACGAATTGCTAAAGGCAGAATAGACATAGATTTCCTTAATAGGATGGTTGGCTTCTGGTGTTATTTCAGACTGAAGGTCTAATACTTTTTTAGGACTTACGCAAAACAGACGCTAGCGTCGTTGCGTTCGCCTCGCCGTACAAGTGTACTGTCTTCGGCTCCGCGCCTAGCCAGCGCAATTTTGCGTAAGCCCTATAATTAACAGTGCTTAATATTGATTCAGTGCGTTTGCAAAATCTTGCAGCAAATCCTCGCTATCTTCTATGCCCACAGAAACCCGGATCAGCGAATCGACGATACCCATTTCAGCGCGGCGTTCAGGTCCCATTTCAAAGAAGATAGTGTGCGCTACCGGAATAACCAGCGTGCGAGTATCACCCAGATGGGTAGCATTGATCGCCAAAGCTAAATGATTCAGAAAATCGAAACAATCTATTTCGGGTTGGAGTTCAAAACTCAGCAAAGCCCCATACGCACGGAATAAATCACTCGCCAATCCATGCTGCGGATGAGATTCCAAACCGGGGTAATGCACCACTGCTACGCGCTTATCTGCTTCCAGCAAACGTGCCAATGCCAAGGCATTCGCGCTTTCTCTGTCCATGCGCAGGGCCAAAGTCTCTGCGCCCACCGCAATCTGATGCGCAGCTTCTGGCGATAATGAAGCACCAAAATCGCGCAAGGCTTTTGCGCGCAATTGCGCCATGCCTTGTTGTGTACCCGCTAATTTACGGAAATTCACCGCGATATGGGGGTAAGTCGCCCAATCAAACAAGCCAGTATCAGTAATCGCGCCACCTAAAACATTACCATGCCCCGCAATCGACTTGGTCAAAGAATTAATGACCAAGCCCGCGCCTACCGCCTTCGCGCGGAATAAATAAGGCGACGTCATCGTGTTATCGACCACGTATAAGATGCCGCGTTGCTGGCACAGCTCACCGATGCGCTTCAGATCCGCGATCTGCGTACGCGGATTAGCGATGGTTTCAACAAACACCATCCGTGTCGCTGGCGTGATCGCAGCTTCAATTTCAGCCACGTCAGTAGCATCGACTAAGGACAATTGTATGCCCTGCTCAGCACAGGTTTGCCACACGCTATTCGTATTCCCAAATAAAAAGCGTGAAGAAATAATGTGATCACCCTGGCGCAACAAACCTTGGAACACCGCACCTATCGCCGCCATACCCGTTGCGAAACACAGGCTAGCACTCCCGTCTTCCATCTTGGTAATCTTATCTTCCAGCGCGGACACCGTAGGATTACCTTGACGACCATAACGATAGCCAGACTTTTTCCCCTGAAATACATCCGCCAGTTCACGTGCATTTTTGTAGCCGTAAGTGACTGAAGTATGGATGGGTTTATGAGGAGAACCGTGCTCTATTTCTTTTTGACGGTCATTGTGCAAAATTGTTGTGGTGAAGCCGTAGGATTTGGATGTGCTCATAGGGATAATCTGCTGCCAAAAATCAATCAAACTAAGAGTTTAACCCAGATTGTGCAGTACACCATTACAGCACCTACAAATTTGAGAATTTGGCTAAATCGATATCCTTTCCCCAGAATTTCTAGTCTTTAAAAATCTAGCCCTAAAAAAAAGCGAATTGACCAATCGATCAATTCGCTTTGCTTGGCACATTACCCAATATTTCTACCAAAAGCATTTAGTGAAATCGAATCCGGGCTTATGATTTTATGGACACGATTTAATGTCTGCATTACGGCATCGGTATTCAAAACAGTACAAAAAATTTGAACAAGATTTCATTACTTACCAATATGTTTTTTCAAAAATGCCTCTAACTGAATATACAAATCTTTCCGTCTTTGTGCATCATAAAAGCCGTGACCTTCATCATCTTCAAAGGTCCATTGCGGAGGATTTCCAGCTTCGATTAGTGCCTTGCGCATGCGTTTCGCATGTTCTGGAGGTGTAACCTCGTCTTTGCCACCATGTATTAACCAAACTGGAACCTTGATTTTTTCTGCATTTTTTGAAGGGGAAAATTTCGCCAACTGCTCTTTGTCACGCCCCACTACTCGTTCAAAATAGGCTGCAGTAGATTTTCTTGATTTGGTTCTTTCCTCTTCAAAAATATACTCGAGATCATAGACACCCGCATAACCGATGGCACATTTGAACATATCTGGTTCACGCAATGGCAGCATGAGTGCAGAATAAGCACCAAAACTTGCTCCAAAAGTACAAATACGCTTCGCATCAACTAAACCTTGCGAAATCACCGATTTCACACCATCAACTATATCGTCTTGAATCTTACCTCCCCATTCACGATGACCTTTTTCCACAAAACTATCTCCTCGCCCGCTTGAACCACGATAATTTACTTGTAGAACGGCATATCCACGGCTAGCCAAGAATTGTGCATCAATATCAAAAAACCAATCATCTCTGACGCCGTGCGGCCCTCCATGTGGAAGCACTACCATCGGCAATTTCTGACTTACCGTATCTGAATTTTTCGGAATAGTAATAAAACCAAAAATATTCATGCCGTCGCGCGCCTTAAACTGTATCGGCCGGCGCTCGGCCATTTGCGTTGGATCAATTTCCTCTAAAGTACTAAACAAGAGGTCGGCAGTCCCTAATTTTTTATCAAACAAATAGTAGGATCCTGGATCTCTGTCACTTGCAACACCAAAGAGTAACTTTTCACCGTCATCGGTAAAATCGATAAAACTTACAACGGAGCCCGGAAACTGCGCACTCAATAGTTTGTGTAATTGCGTATAGGAAGACTGTTCGTCCAAATACTTAATTGACGGAATACCCCTCATGGTCTTTACGCCAAATGGCTGATAAGGTTTACCTGTCCACATGATATTAAGCTGCTCGAAGGGATCACTGGCTAGCACTTTCCTGCTACCTGTTTTTAAGGACTCTTCATAAAAAATAGAAGGCTCTCCTTTTTCGCTTCTAAATACATAAAAACTCTGATCATCAGGAGTAAACGCGACAGGAAAATATCGACGACCTACCACGCTCTCAGGCAACAAATTCCAATTACCAGTGCTCTCATCGCGGCGATAAATCGTCATGTTATTGCTATCGTCGTATCCTGAAGCGAAGCGGGGAAATCCATTATTTTGCAAATGAAAATCCAAATTTTTATATGGTAGAGAAGTAATTAACCTTCGACTTGCTGTAATCGTATCGACTTCCAGTAGTGACGTAGAATTGACCTTCCACAAGTAGGTACCAAGAAAAATATTTGTATTTTTTTCTGGCGACTCACTTTCTACCGAACCATAACCATAGTCATCGCCATAGCGATCTCCTTTGGTTGATGACCGGAAATTATCGTATCCATACAAATATCGAAATTGTTTTCCATCGAGATCGACTGCAACCACTTCTCCGGTCGCAATTGGAATTTCACGCAAACCCAACTCCAAACCTTTTGTGATTACCAATCGCGTATTTGAAATCCATCGAAAGGTCAAAGGAAATTCGAACTTCGGTAAAGTCATCGTACTAACATGATTCAGTTCTGGAAGCGTATAGATAGTCAAGGTAGGAACCATACGGCCATTGCGCATCATGCGCACCTTAATCGCTATGTGGCGGCCATCCGGAGATAAACGAGGACTACTATATCGATCCTGAATGACGAAACTATCGACAGGGATCACCGTTGACTGCGCATAAATTGGGCTTACTACACCAAAGACGAATAGACCTAACAGCATTAAATGACGAAAGAACATAGACAACCTTTCTAGGTAGAAACTACTTTTCTTAATTCAATGACGAATCAATATAAAAATGAAAATAAGACACTTATCATCATATCATATTGACAATTTAACTCAAAGTGATTGATTTCCTAAATTAGTTCTTCTAGGTACACAAACTGAAGAAATAGATTTTTATCGTAATTTAATTTATGCAAATAGAAAAGTCATGCGTTTAAAAGATCTTAAACGTCATCTCTATACGGAAGTACCGTCGAGCAATCGCGAAAGCTTTTTTGGAATTGAATGTGTGCATGAACACAATTATTGATCACGCATTGATGTAGTACAGAATTGAATTCACAATAGAATCGCCGACAAAAAATTCCTTGCGATTGGCGGTATTCATACCGAGATCGAACATCTATAGCAACAGAGAAGAATACTTTTTGACAAATCGTTAAAGAAGCGTACGAGCGTACGCTTCCATGCTGAAGAAACACTATTTCTTTTCTACCTTCACTTCTTTTTCAATTTTGTCAGATTTTTCAGCTTTATCTGACTTTTCGCGCCAATCCAATTTAAGATTATTGCCGAGATCTTTGCTTAAATCTCTGAGCTTGTAATCGCTTGGAATACTAAACATCGTTGCAGCGACGTCTTCTCGTTTGAGGTTATTCAAGCGATAGATACGGTCCCCTGTGCGTGGGTCACTGTGTTTGGAATAGACAGTGATTTGCAATTCAGGCGAAGTCCAGGTTTCATCCGAAACGATAATCGGATTTGAATTTCCGATTTCTCCCGCTGGAATCTCATAGCTGACTAACTTGCCTTCTGCTTTTACGCCATCAATTTCTTTACTACCCAATACTTTGGTCTGACGCTTACTCGCCCATTTAACATCACCAAACATGCGCGCAATTCCAGGATCTAACATCGCACCTTGCATCGCGTTCTGCACCGCGCCGTTCACATTCAATTCGATGTTACGAGCTATTTCTGGTCCACGCACCTCAACTGTCACAGTTTTGCCTTGATCAGAAGTGCTCGACTTACTTTCTGTCACTTTACCATCCACCGATTTTTCCATGCGTCGCACGATGACATGGCGTTCACCATTTTTTTCATCACCGGCAACCATCTTCAGTTCTATCATGTCTTTGCCATCTTTGCCTTTAGAAATGTTCTCTGTCACGATGTTCAGAGGCAGTTTTTCACCGTCTTTACTTGAAAAATGAAAGCGCGACATGATCACCGTTGCTGTCTTGGTTTTAGGATTCAAAATTACACGACGATCGGCTTGATCTTGAATAATGATTTCGCGCACTTCTCCTTTTTTGTCGCGAATTTCTTCACGAGTACGTCCCTGCGCATCTCTGTACGAATAAGTACTCACCTTATTTGAAATCAAATTGCCGTCCGCCAGCTTCTGCTGTGTTTCGCTGATCACTTCTGCGCTGTAAGGAGCATTCTTGACGTTTTTCTCAGCCAATCTGATTATTTGTGGACCATTCATCAAAGTGCCCATGCCCGCCATTTCGCCCCCCATGGGTGATCGGTTAATGATCACTTCACGTTTGACTTCCATCTTGCTGTCATCGTTTTTGGCCTTGGCCTTTTCTGATGACTGCGTATCACTGTCGAGGTTGGTCGTTTCCAGCACAAAGATTTTCTCGGACTTCACTTCAGTCGCTTGCGTTGCATACGCAGGCAATGTCGCGACCACTACTGACAGCAATGACAGCAGCAAGCTATTTTTTAATTTCAACATTGATTTCTCCTTCATTTTTTCTGTAAACACCATTCAATTGATCTAAAGATTAATAGCTTGTCGCTATTCACTTGGGATAAAACGCAAAGCCAGATACTCGTCATGTTCGCCAACCAACATTTCAGCGGTTGAATATTCTCCCGCTGCCTGAGGGCTCACCGGCACGCCCAACGAAGCCAACATGGTGTGCGGAATTTGTGCCTGCACGATGCGCATATTGTCTTGCTTGAGTATGGTTTCGCCACTCTCTAGAGCGACAAATGGAATATCTTCATAGACGTCGCCATCGGCTTGCACACGTGCTGACGGATGTAAGGCACTAGCTAACTCTGCGACACCATGCACGGAATTCATGGCCGGCAGTTTCACAAATACCAGAGTGACTAACAAAGCCATCGCCATCACCCCGCTCCATTGCCAAGGCTCTGCAAATAATTTGCGCCACCAAGGCACAGGCGGATGTTGCTGTGCAAATGCCTTTAGCAAATTTGCCTCTATACCTGTTGGTGCGCGCAAGTTCATCAGCTCTTGCTTCAAGGCCGTAAAACCTGGTTTTAGTCGTGCATCGATTTCTTCTACGTCTAACATTTTATTTCTCTCTTGACGACGATCATTGATCCGTCATTAATGAATAACTCAGGAACAAATTAGGCAGCAACACTTCTATAAACTTGCAAACGCTCAGCCAAGGCCAAACGGGCCCGCGATAATCGCGATCTCACGGTGCCAACATTAATCTGACAGATATCAGCAATATCTAAATAAGACAGCTCCTGCAATTCATACAAAATCAAAACATCACGATAATGCGGTGCCAGATTGGCGATTGCGATTCTTAACTCTTCAGCCATCTGGTTATGTAGCAGCCTATCCAAAGGATTCATCTCTTCACTTGTTAATTCGACTGGTTCTTGTTCCTCATCATTTGCTTCATCATCGACAAAATTCATAAATCGATGTCGACTGATGGCATCAAATTTCATCGCCAGATTGCGGGCGACACCAAATAAGAAGGACAATAAATTTCCCTTTAAAGCATCGTAATAAAATTGCCCGCTGATCAAACCCATAAACACATCTTGCACAACATCCGCTGCCGACGAAGCCGAACCGCAACGCAACATGGCGTAGCGATACAAGGCCGGATGATGGCGGCGATACAAAGTCGCAAAGGCATTCTGATCGCCATTGCGCATCTGTCGTATTAATTCAATATCCGGTGTCAAATCGCCCATGCGCTATGCCGAAATGTTAGTAGAGAGTGAGGATTATTTGCTTCATATTGCTATTCCAACTCAAGCAAGAAAAAGTTCCAACTATTTTTTTGAATACGGTGTCGAGCAGTATCCGTGATTAGTTGGTATGGCCTCCATGCAGTCGAACTCAAAGCTTTAAAGTATGCACAATGAATGGAAACAAGAAAAAGTGAGGCTGGCGTTTGAAGCAAACCTTTCATGCTGCTTGGAATATAGATGAAACTCAGCGCAACCTTGTAAAAATTTGCAAAGACACGTGTGGTTTATGAAAATTTATGGAGGGGGAAGGAAATGCAAGGCACAAATGCCGAGATGTTCAAACTGTTAGACCATCATCGAAACCAATCAAGTGTGTGATTCACAGACATCAATCGACTGCAATCAAGACCGAATGTATGGCTGCAATCGACTCCGTCTGTTTTATTTGACAATGCCCTTGCAAATGGGTGGCGTCCATGTATACGCCATGCGTATCGTGTATTGGTTTTGTGCAGACAGCTATCCTTGCTCAGACATTGGTGCGCATGGCGCACCCTTAATGGCAATCATCCATCAATTTCTATTCTTGCACTCGCTCAGGCTTACCAGCAACACTCTCAGCAGTATGATTCGCTGCAGCACTACCGACAGCTAAAATCGGCTGACGTGGTGGCTCGCCCCACATCCCTTTGCCACGTGCATAGTAGGCGTGTAAATAACCCCAGTACACAAGTCCGTCACCACTACGAGGATCGAGCAGATAAAATCCTAAACGCCCCAAAGGTTGATTTAAAGGCACGTAGAGTGCTTTATCCAATGTCTCTTTGGTCCAGGTGTAGCCAGCACGTTTCTCCGGCGCTTGTTCTTTCCATTGGCCTTTAATTTGTGCTGTAAAAATCCCCTGGAACGTGTCTTTCGCGATATTGCGTTCGGTTTCGTGGAAATACATTAGAGCCTGATCTTTTGGTCGCGCCGATCCCGGCAACACTTTCAGACCATGCGCCTCCAAAATCGGACGTAATTTTTCGGCATAAGCCGGATCAACCAAGTAGCCTTGTGGCACACGAATTTCATCCACCGCTTTAAAGGCGACAAAGGCGGGCAAATCCATTTTAGAACGTGATTTCTCACCAATGATTTGACCATGGGCATCTTTAATAGGATCAACCACGTCAAAAGTATAAGTCTCAGCCCAAGTCATTTCAGTCCGCAGAGGCAGGCGCGCGTCATTATTTTTCCACTGATCTGCCCAACGTGCTTTTGCCGCAATTTGCTCGCGTTTGACTTGATCTTTGTTCGCCGCCAGCCAGCGCAATAATTCCACCACATACAAGCGATTATCTTCTACACGCTCTTTAAAACTACGATAGACATAGCTCTCAACCAAGACACCTAAAGCGTATTGTAATGTCGGATAATTACTGACTAAGTTGGGTGTAGAAAATGCCGATTCCCAACCATCAATTTGCTTATCTTTGTTATAGCGGAAATTACCGTAATCGTAAGTTGGCATGCCGCGCGGCAGCATAGTCGCACGCACATCAGTCAACATTTTACGATTGAGTCCTTGTAGTGGCGCATCGCCGCCAGTCGCCCATGCCGGTTCATATGTGATATGAAATCCGTGGTAACTGCCATTGGTGGTATGCAAATCAAAGACTGCCGCAGGTTGAAAGTCTTGGTACATCGCCAGCATCCAACGTGTATTTGCCGCAGCCGCTTTCATCATGTCGCGATTCAGATCTATTCCAAATGCATTTTCACGTGGCCCTACCCCACTCGCAGGATTTGGTTGATGACGACGATTTGCCGGATCTTGAGCATCAGCACCGTCGGCGTTATAAGTTGGCAGCGTCACGATTTCTATCGCTTGACGAATTTCTGGATACTTACCTTGCACCAACTCGCGCAGAATAATTTGCATCGCATCTTTACCTTCCACTTCGCCCGCATGAATACCCGCATTGATATACACGCGCAATGGATCTTTACCGGTCGAGGCTAGACGCCAAGCATTGAGAGGCTGTCCGGTTTCTGTACTGCGCGGGGCAGTTTTTGGATAATACGAAGTTAATAACTTATCTTTTTTTTGCAATGCCGCCATGAACTGCGCTACATCGGCGACCGTGCTGGTGGTTTGATAGTTATTTTGTTCAAAACGTGCTTGCGGCCAATGGCTGTCTTTGGATTTTTCTCCCGCTTGCACAGGTGAAATACCAGCAAGCGAGTTACAAGCAAGCAATACGCCAAAAGCGATTAACGAGGCTTTCATAGTTTTCATTTTTGTTCTTTTAGATTGATGTAAGACCAAGGTTGATTAATGAGTGAGGACTAGGGTTTGTACCAGGAAACCCACTCGCATAAAAAAACGACCTGAGCAATCATTCACTCAGGTCGTTTTCGATCAATAATTCCAGCAACAGTTCCGCAACTTAGTTGAAACTTACTTGCCAGCGTTACGTTGCTTCCAAGCTTCGACATATTTTGCAGCCTTAGGATTTTTCTCATCCCATTTTGGCGCATCCTTGCTGTTCGCAATTTGCTCTATCGCTACTGCCACCGCACGATTGACTTTCGCCATATTGTCGTAGTCGATTTTATTCGCTTCATCACCTAAACCATGATAATCAGGGAAAGCGTAGGCAACACTGATGGTGTGCGCTGGAACACCTTGGTCGGCAATCGCTTGATTATCACTGCGTCCAAAATAATCATCGCTATTTTTCGCGTGTTTCCAGACTTTGATGCCTGTCTTATCGCCAGCTTGTTTGATGATCGCGCCAACATCAGAAAAATCAAATCCAGTTACCGCGACAGAAGCAACTTGCGGACCTTCTGAGTCATCAGTACGGCCTACTTGTTCGATATTGATACCAGCAACAGTCTTCTCTATAGGGAAAACAGGATTTTTTCCGTAATAACGTGAACCGACTAAACCGCGTTCTTCGCCAAAGAAAGTCATAAAAACGATACTACGCTTTGGACGCACTTTCATTTCAGCGAATGCTTTAGCCAGTTCAATCACAGACACGGTACCGCTCGCGTCATCGTTGGCGCCATTAAATATCTTGTCGCCTTCTGCATTTGGTTTCATGCCTATATGATCATAGTGTGCGGTCACCAAAATATAGGAATCTTTCAACACAGGATCAGAACCACGTAAAACACCGATAACATTACGCACAATCACCGGTGGTTGCGGCTCAGTATCAGCAGCTGGCGCGGGTGTACCTGGGCGACGTGGCAAATCCCTTTTCAACACATTCCAATCTGCTGTTTGAAAGTAAGAATCATTGACTGCTGGCTCCAAGCCTATTACGCGAAATTGTGCCGCGATATATTCGGCAGCCAAATCCAAACCGCGAGACGGCGTCGCACGGCCTTCCAATAAATCAGATGCCAGGAAATTTAAATGGCCGCGCATAGAATCAGCGGAGATACGTTCCAGAGTTGCCTGCATAGGCGCAGAAACGGTTGACGCCTGTTTAGTTGCGTTTGCATTGCTCGTTTGAGCAAACACACTAGCGGACACGGCACATTGAGAAATTAATGCAATTGAACCAAACACTTTAATTACTTTGGTTGTACTCATTGAGTTCATCACGCTTATCATTTTTTTATTCATCTTTTCCACTCATATTTACATTATGGACAGCGCTATTCACTGATATGGGTCAGTTTTATCCACGCCATTTAAAAACACCAAAACCAATCAGAGCAGTTAACAGCGAATAAGTTCCCCGCTAGGGCTCTTGACCACTGATTAGGCTCTTCTTACTTCCTGCACGCCACTAACATCACGTATCACCGTCAAAGCTTTTTGCAATTGACTAGTGCCATTAATTTCCGCAGTGAAAGACATTTTTGCCTGCCCCTTAGAACTCTGGGTATTAACGCCAACAACATTAATTTTTTCACGCGAAAATACTTCAGAAATGTCCCGCAACAAACCTTGCCTATCTTGCGCCAAAACAAAAATATCTACTGGATATACGGTGTCTCTACCGCCGTCACCCCAAGTCGTTTGTATCACACGCTCAGGCGCTTTATTTCGCATCTCAGAAAAATTTTTACAACTCAAACGATGAATCGACACACCTTTCCCGCGCGTGACAAAGCCAACGATGTCGTCTGGTGGTGCCGGTTTGCAACAACGTGCTAGCTGTGTCATCAAACCATCAGTACCAACCACTAGCACACCCGATTTTGCACCGTGGATCACACTAGAAGCACGAATCTTATTCGAGATCACAAATTCCGGCGCTTCTTCTGGCTCTGGATCATCACGCAAAGCGGTCTCAACCTGGCGCAAACTAAATTCTTCTTTACCGACCGCCAAAAACAAATCATCCAAACTAGCAAAGCTCAACTTACGTGCCAGCTCTTCCAAATTGACCGAAGTTTTACCTTCGCGCTGCAAAGTTTTTTCTATCATGCCGCGACCAGTCGACAGCGTAATTTCTTGATCAATCGCATTAAACCAAGCGCGGATCTTACTACGAGTGCGCGTACCGACAGTGTATTCTGGCGTCAACCAATCACGTGAAGGGCCCGTTTGAATCGAGCCAATTTTCAGCGTAATGATTTCAACTGTCTGACCATTTTTCAATTTAGTATTGAGCGGCACCATCACGCCATCGACGCGCGCACCACGGCAACGATGACCGACATCGGTATGCAATTGGTAGGCAAAATCAACCGGCGTTGCACCGGTAGGCAATTCGATCACACGAGCTTGGGGTGTCAACACATAGATGCGATCGTCTAGCGTTGCGGCTTTGACTTTTTCTACCCATTCTCGCTGCAATTGTTCTTGATCTACCACCACATCGGAGACTTCATTTTTCCATGCCAACAACTGCCGCAACCAAGCGATTTTTTCGTCATACTCATGTGCAGAAAAATTCGAACCACCAGTTTCTTTATAACGCCAGTGTGCTGCTACCCCAAATTCAGAAAACTGATGCATTTCTTTGGTGCGAATTTGTACTTCCAGAGGACGTCCATCATCAACAATCACAACGGTATGAAGTGACTTGTAACCGTTGGGTTTAGGGCGTGAAATGTAGTCGTCAAACTCTTTGGGGATAGGAGTCCATAAATTATTCAAAATACCAAGCACGGTATAACAATCTTTAATGTCATCAACGATCACGCGAAAAGCGCGCACATCGTAAAGTTCATCAAAATCAACCTTCTTGCCCTTCATCTTTTTCCAGATGCTGTAAATGTGTTTTGGGCGACCACTGACTTCTGCTTTGACACCGACTAGAGTCAACTCATGCTCTAATCGTGCAATCGCAGAAACGACGAAGCTTTCGCGCTCTACGCGCTTTTCTTCCAGCATTTTGGCGATGCGTTTATATTGGTCTGGCTCTAAAAATCGAAAGGATAAATCTTCCAATTCCCATTTCAATTGCCATACACCAAGACGATTCGCTAGCGGTGCGTAGAGATCCATGGTTTCGCTAGCGTATTGTTGAACCGCACCATCATCACGCTTACATTCAGCAAAATAGCGTAGTGAAGTAACTCTGGATGCCAAGCGCACCAAGACCACCCGCATATCATTCGCCATCGCCAGCACCATCTTACGCAAGACTTCCATCTGCGATGCAGTCCGCTCGGCTTCATCTTTGCCACGCCCGACATCGTGCTGGGTCAAGGTTGCTTCGCGCAAACGCATCAGGCGTCGGACACCAGCAACTAAATCTGCGATTTCTCTGCCAAATTTTGCTTCAATTTTTTCCGCTGCCAGAGGGTTGATTTCTGACAACTCAAACAGCAATCCCGCGATTCTGGTATCAACATCCGTCTTTAGCATCGCCAAGGTCGAGGCAACACCAATCGCAAACTGCAAAGCATTTTGCTCGGTGACGATATTTCTGTCTTCAAAAAATGGCGTGACAAATTCCAATGCTTGCGTAATACGTACAGCATCAGCAATCGACAGACCTTCAACTAATTGTGATTCAGAAAGAGAAGCGGAAAGCGAGACCATATCAATTATTTTTTCTGTGCAGCAGTAACGACGATTTCAACCAACCATTCGGGATTTGCTAAAGCTGCCTGCACGGTTGCGCGTGGCGGTGCATTGCCGGGTGCAACCCACGCGTCCCAGGCTTCATTCATTCCAGCCATGTTCGCCATATCTGCAATAAAAATCTGGCACATTAATATGCGCGATTTATCACTACCCGCTTCTTCTAACAAGCGATCAATTTGCGCCAAGACATTATTAGTTTGCCCTACGATGTCCTGACTCGTATCTTCTGGGACTTGTCCTGCGAGATAGACAGTTTGATTGAAAATAGCAAACTCAGATAAACGAGGCCCTACGTGAAAACGTTGCATAGTAATCCAACTCCAAAATAAGTTAGTTCAGTAAAAAATCTTTTGCAATGGCAATTTGATCTGCATGCACAAATGTTGGTGCATGCCCTACTCCCGCAATTTCCACCAGTCTTGCACGTGGCCCGCGCACTTGCATTTGCTGCGCAGTTTCTACGCTGAGCAAATCAGATTCGCTGCCACGCACTAACAGAGTTTCACAGCTCATCGCATCATACGCAGCCCACAACATTTTTTCGGCAAAAGCAGCTGTTTCCAGAGTAGTCGCCTTCACTGGAACCGCCAGATTCAAATCATAATGACGTACCCACTTGCCGTCGCCATTTTGCTTCAACACATCACGCGCGAGCTTGTCCCATTGTGCCTCGCTATGCGGGCCAAAAGAGGCGGATACTTCGCGAATAAATTGTGCACCTTGTGCAAACGTGTCGAAACGAACATCTTGGCTAATGAGTTCACCGATCCGCTTTAAACCATCGAAATTTAAGCTGGGGCCGACATCATTCAGAATTAATTTGCGCACCGGGTTTTGCTTCATTGATGCGAGTATCAAACCGATCAAGCCGCCCATCGATGTTCCAAACCAATCGACTGTCTGGGCATCGAGCCGTGCTAACAACGTGACCATATCACTCACGTATTGGGGGATTTGATATAGCTGTGGATTTGGCAAGAAATCAGATTGCCCACGACCAACCACATCAGGGCAAATAACGCGATATTCATCCTGTAAGGCTTGTGCCAAGGCATCAAAATCATCTGCCACGCGAGTCACACCATGCACACAAATTAAGACCTTAGAATTTTGCGGATCGCCCCATTCTTTATACGACATACGATGAAGGCCGGCAGGAGAGATACACTGTACAGATTGGCGGGTCGCTGTCATAGCAAAATTCTTTGTTGGTTTAAGAGAGTAAGCTGTCATTTTACCGAGGGTTTGGCATAAAATCCCTTCGATACCTTTTTTTCTCTCACTATTTTTGATTTTTCTATAGGAAACCGCATGCAAACTCGATCACTTGTTGGAAAAACCGCCCTAGTCACGGGTTCTACTTCAGGCATAGGTTTGGGAATTGCCCGTTCACTTGCCGCAGAAGGCGCGAATATTTGTTTGAATGGTTTTGGTGATGTGCAAGAAATCGCCCAATTGCGTGCCGCGATAGAACAGGATTTCCAAGTCAAAACGAGCTACTCAAATGCGGATATGACACAAGCCAGTCAAATCACCGAGATGATGGAGCAAGCCCAGGCAGAATTTGGTGGAGTGGATATTCTGGTTAATAACGCTGGCATTCAACATGTAGCGGCGATTGAAGATTTCCCGGTCGAAAAATGGGATGCAATTATTGCGATTAATCTAACTTCCGCTTTCCACACTACACGTTTAGCATTACCTTCTATGCGTGCCAAGAATTGGGGACGAATTATCAATGTCGCCTCAGTGCATGGTTTGGTCGCTTCTGCACAAAAATCTGCTTATGTCGCAGCCAAACACGGCCTGGTTGGATTCACCAAAACGACAGCCTTGGAAACCGCAGACAGTGCGATCACTTGCAATGCGATTTGCCCAGGCTTTGTCTTGACGCCGCTTGTGCAAAAACAAGTCGATGCCCGCGCTGAACGCGATAACATCAGCAATGAAGAAGCGAAAAAATCTTTACTCTCTGAGAAGCAGCCATCAGGAGAATTTGTCACACCAGAGCAGTTAGGTGCGTTAGCCGTATTTTTCTGTAGCGATGCTGCGACACAAATCCGCGGCGTTGCGTGGAATATGGATGGTGGTTGGGTTGCACAATAAGGAAACTCATCATTAATTTTTGGCGAGCCTCGTCAGCCAGTAGTCCAAGCTGATGCGGCCAGCGCCAAAAACTACGCTTACACAAAGCAAGATACCCCAATAAAAGTGATCATTTAATGCTGCTGGACAATCAAGATTCCAGAGTATTGGATAAGACACCACCGCCATAATATTGACTAGTAATAAGCCCAAAGCAGACAAGCGAGAAAACAAGCCGGCGATCAACAAGGCTCCAAATATCAATTCGCCAGCTGTTCCAGCAAATGCAGCAAACTCGGGAGATAAAAGTGGAACTTGGTATTCATCTCTGAACAATTCTATGGTTGCAGTCCAATCACCTAATTTAGCAATCGCAGATTTCAGAAATTGCCAAGACATGAAGACGCGTAGACCCAAGGCGAACACGTCGGAACAGTATTTTTGTAAAAAGCCGTCAACGTGACCGCTGATTTGATGTATGCGTAAAAATGATTTCATAGGTTTCGAAATTCGTAGAAGTTGAGTTACTTAGTCGCCTTAAGGCGCTTAATCCTTACAACGAAATTCAATAAAAATACCGCGTTGAAACCAATGTTGCAGTGCGGTCGCGATGTCGAACTCAAAATCAATCTCAGAACCAAGCTCCAAAGCCCGCTCCAATGCCATGCCAAGACTGCTGCCTGCACGCAAGGCCTGTAGCGCAATATATTCAGCTTGACTTAGCTGCGTCAACTCCACCCGCCAATCTTTTCGACTAACCAAGGCATAGCTAGTAGTATTGAGCGGGATATCGAGCGCTTGTACTTGTTCACCTCGGTGCGCAAGGCAAATCTGAACAGCAGCAAAATCTGCCTGAACTAAAGCAACCGCTGGATGAAATTCGAAGGCATATTGTGCGGCATTCTCACCCGCGGTCGATAGAAAATTCATCAGATCAAGCGCATCGAAATCCGCGGAATAATAGGCAAGATGTTGCTGCCACTCTAGCGCAGCAACCGCTGAAAAATAGGGGAACTCACTGACACTCGCTTCATCTTGCAAAAACTTCGCAAAGTCTTGACCAAAAACATTTAAATCACCAGACTGCGAGGGAAATCGATGTCCATACAAAATCGACAGTTGTTCGAAAAAGGCATCGCCCACTAATCGACATATGACCGGGTAGGCGTTTCTTAGCGCGTTGATCCACACCGCGTGTAAGTTGCCACGATAAATGCGTAGTCGCTCCGCGTTGATCGCAAAGTCGCCAGCAAACATTGCGTTTGGAATAATTTGATCACGATTCAGCAGTAGATCCGCCACCGTTTCTTGAATAGCTTGTAAAGATAGTGAGGATTCTTTATTCATGATGCAAGCGCACTTCTTGGCGAATGATTTCAAGCTTGTGTGCTTCACCAAGCAAAACTGATAAGTCAGGAACATTAGTATCCCACTCTATCAATGTAGGTATTTCGGCACTGATGGTGCTGCAGAGTGTGCGATATAAATCCCATACTGCGGCATCGACACAACTGCCATGATCATCAATGACACAGAGTTCTGACTTGGTGTGTCCCGCCAAATGAATTTCACCAATGATATTCTTAGGTAGGCGCGAAAACGCAGCGATCGCTTGAGAGGCATCTTCTTGATGATTGCATTGATTGACGTAGAGATTATTTATATCCAATAAAATCCCACAGCCAGTTTTCTGACTCAATGCGATTAAGAATTCCGCTTCTGACATTGCGTCATCGGCAAATCGCAGATAGGTTGAAACGTTTTCAATCAAGACTTGTCGTTGCAAATAATTTTGCAGAAAATCGACGCGTTCGCTCACCAGATTCAAAGCTTGCTGCGACAAAGTCAGTGGTAACAAATCGTTCATATGACGATTCGTAATGCTGCCCCAGCATAAATGTTCAGATACTAAAGCTGGTTGAACTCTATCCACCAGGCGCTTAAGTTTTTGCAAGTGCTGCTCTTGTAAGGCAGTCGCCGAGCCCAAACCCATTCCAACCCCATGTAAGCTCATGGGATAGCGCTGGACTAACTGATCCAATACATGCAAATCAAATCCACCATCACCGAAGTAATTTTCTGAATGCACCTCTAGCCAGTCAATAGCAACCGTGTCATGCAAAAAATGATGATAATGCGGAGTTCGCAAACCTATGCCATTGCCGTTGAGCGTGTGCATAGGATTGCGAGCATTTTGGCTAGTTGAATTCAAAGAAGCCAAATTCAACAACTTAGGCGCTCGGTGGCGTTAATTTCCCACCCATTTTTTCGCAAGAGCCTGAAGGCACTTTCTTCCATTCATTTGGATCCATATCTTTCTTGCCTTGACCTGCACAAGAGTGGCTACCGTTTTTTGTTGCACAATCATTTGCGCCAGCCTTAGCTACACCAAAACATTTTTCCGTTTTTACAGGTGTATCCATTTTTTTGGCATCTTGTGCCAACACGTTTGCCGAACCAACCAAACCCGCCAAGGCCATTGCAATCATCGCTTTATTACTCATTTGTTTCTCCTAAGATTAAAATTTCAATTCAAATTAAGTTTGCACTACACGTCTAATCAAAGACGTTTCTAAAAACTACAATTGGTAGTCGGAGCAATTACAAGAACCTTACAGATCATATAAAAAATTTTCTGTTTTTTGATTCTGCCTCGTTTTGCGCAGCGAGTAAAGAACTGAAAATGGTGTATCCTGCCATTTTTATTGGCTGAATTTGGATTGGGTAATCATGCAAGAAATTTCATTCACCGTGGATGGCGAATATGTGGAGTTAAATCAACTTCTTAAATTGGTTGGTTTGTGTGATAGCGGCGGCGCTGGCAAAGTCATCGTTGCCAGTGGTGATGTGACGGTGGATGGTCAACAGGAGTTGCGCAAGACCGCCAAAATCAGGCCAGGGCAAAAAGTGCGCTTAGGGGATATTCGCATCAGTGTTTTAGCGCCCTAGAGTATTTGAGTATAGATGAACCAAACAAAGAGCCGAGATAGATTCAGTAATTTCGGCTCTTCTTATTTGTATCAGGCGAGCGCAGCACTCGGTTGATCTTTTTCTTTACCGGCAAGTTGATTATTAATCAAAAACTGCGCCAACATATTGTCCATCGTATCGACATGATGTTCAAACCACAACGGCAACTCTTCAGCCAAACTCTGCCCTAAGTCACGCTCACCTTCCACATAACGTCGACGAACCTCTTGCATTACTTGCAAAACTGCATCATGTTCACCCTGATGACATCCCGCTGGCGGAAACTCGAAATCGCGCATCCAGGTATTTTCTTGTTCAAAATGCTCTATCGAATGGGCTATCAAAGCATCAAGACGAGTCAAGTAAGGGGAATGTTCTTCGGGTAATGAGAGCGCCGCACAGAGCTCGACAAATTCTTGATGGGTTTCATCCATTAATTCATGTTTTAGGCTCAAACGATCAGACCAAGCCCACTGTTGCGTTGACATAATTTCCCTCTTTTTAACGGCTGGCTCACACTGAGTGGACAGCAAAATGATTAAGGCAGCATTATTGCCTATTGTGAGGATTCGCGCTGAGCATTTAGCGCCGCTAACTGATCATGCTCAAATCGACAAAGATGGCATCAAAGACGATGAGCGAGTCGTCAATCGAGCATTCATTTATTAATCGCAAGAGCTGCACAAACAAAAACAGCGCTAAAAGCGCTGTTGAATGGTGTATGTAGAATTTATTAAGCTGTCGTATTGATATTACGACCAAGATTGGCGGGCAGATTAGGTACGTTAGCACTTGAATTCGGAATCGCCTCTATCAAGGAGGTCGCGCTTTCCTTGCTAACATCTAGCGCTTTCTTCAATACCGCAATACTGACCTCTTGACTCACGCCAACATCAGCCATTGTTGTTGATAACCTTGCTACACTCGAAACGTCCATGACAATACTCCTTATCTACACTTCTGATAACGGCTCGAAGTTAAGGATACTTTAGGTTTTTACGAAAATAATTTTGTGGGCTTAAATCAATCTTATCTAAATCATTTCAAATTAATACTTAATTGATATTTTTAGATTTAGGTGAAATTGCGCTGATTGGAGGCTCATCGCGTTCGGTGCGCCGTGTGCACCATGCTTCGGTGCGCACGGCGCACCCTTGTATTATGAATGAAGAGTCGGTATTTTCACGGACTCGATGTTTTAACAGTTTTTGATAGGCATATCAGAAACGAGCAACTGGATGCCGTGCGCACCCTTTGGTTAA
>NZ_JACOGA010000030.1 GCF_014284175.1 Affinundibacterium flavidum | reverse complement strand
AAAGGGTGCGCACGGCATCCAGTTGCTCGTTTCTGATATGCCTATCAAAAACTGTTAAAACATCGAGTCCGTGAAAATACCGACTCTTCATTCATAATACAAGGGTGCGCCGTGCGCACCACACACATAGTCTGTTGCTACCTTCAACGACAACACGGGTTGTATCTACATTATTGAACTAAGCTATGAGCAAAAAATCTATGCGTAAATACCTCAAGTATTCGATTCTTTGTTTAAGCTTAACACCATGCTTTTGGTTCGTAATTTCTTTTGCGATCTATCGTATTCCTTATCCAAAGTCGAATTTAATTTTCACGGGAAATGTGCAGTACAAATTTGTCGAATTAGAGCTTAGCAATCGTGGATTTTTAGAAAGCTTGCTTGGCAATGCGCCAATTAGGATAGACGGAGCACCCTTGCTCTATATTGCTGCGAGTGAAAAGGAGAAACTGTGGTCCGTATCTCCATGGGAATTGCAGAAAAAGGGCTATACACTGCGAGCTACGTTAGAGACTCAAACTTTGCTTTTTGGCGAATTTGGCGTTGCGAGCGTAGTTCATATTGTGCCGGTGAATGAGTCGCCACAGATACGTAAATAAGCTCAATCGACATTAAGTTCTCGCCACTTCAAGCGACGGTTTAGGTGGGATAGGTTTCAATTGAACGATGAATATCATCCATTATTTAACTGAAACCCATCACCATCCCGACCTTCCCCATAAATTTGATAGGGGAAGGAGTAAAACGAGCGTTCTATTAATTTCCCAAACCTTTTTTCAAAGCGTCCGCCCCACCCAACACAGGCAATACCACAGAGGTCTGCTTCAAATCAACACGAAGTTCAGCCATGTAAGGCGGGTGCAACCCGCGCCGATAATCGCTCGGGAATTTAAAAAATTGACGTCACTTTTGTACACCGTATCCCAGAGGTTTCGGTTAGTAGCACCCGCTCTACATGACTTCTACGACATGGGGCGTGCGTACTTTTGAAAGTTTATGATAACGCGCAATTACAGGTTACCAATTCTTCGTCGTATCGAATTGGTACAACGAAGACTTATATAGACGGCGATTTAATAGATTTAGTTTGACGCATCGAGAATACTTGATAAAATGAATAGTCTTAGTAAGTAACTCTTTTGAGAAATTTTTAGCGCCGTAAAATCTGTCATATGTTTCTAAAAGTATCTATTCATGAGGGTTTCGAGAAGTTTGATGGGAAGTGTTATGCGTCACGTTAAATTGTTATTTGACGTTTTGTCGCGATATTTAATTAAACGTTAAACCTGTAATTCTTGAATAACGATAAATGGATGGAAATATGGAATCTCCAAGGACATTGACCGATGTTTTAGTAGAAGCGAAAGCCCAGGGCATCAAATCTATAAGACTAGTGAAGCCACTTCCTCAAACTTGGTCTGAATTGCGATTAGGTGGAGCTCTGCTATTTTTACGTATTTGCTTCGCGGCATATTCTGTTTCATTGATTTTATTCTGGTGTAACTTATTTCGAGTAGTAAATCTGGCACCAGAATTATGGATGACCTGCATTGGTATACTTACCCTCGGCTATTTTCTTCTAATTGGGGCTGTATATAGAATTCAATGCGTACTTTATGAAGCGAAATTGCAAACGCATAGAGCTTGGCGGGTTTGGTTTGCTGCACTTATCCTTAACCCAATCATTCTTGGTTGGTATATTCCTGTGGCTGCCATGTTTCGGCTGAGCCGTATAAAGAAAAACTTGAAAACAACATAGCGAACGGATGTCGAAAAACCTACTTGACAGCATGCGCAATACGAAAACCGCGCTTGCTGGGATTTCAACGCGGAGCCATCCATGTAAGGCGGGTGAAACCCGGGTCGACAATTGTCTGAGGATTGCCAAGAGCTGCTTTAATTTCGATTCAAATAATCAAAAAATATTGCATAAGCTCAAGCACAGCGCGGGTTGCACCCGCCCCACATGAATGTTTGATCATCTCATTCGTATCAGATAGAAATGGCAGGACATAGGTAATGACGCATATCATTACGTTCGACACCGAGAGCTTCACAACTGATCAACGCAACCGTTGAGTGTCAAAAAGTCAGGGATATCAATGTCAAATCGCAACGAATTTCGTGGTTCTATCAAAATTAATGTGTCGTTGAGAGTGAACTTGTTTCTGTTTTCTTTACTTCGCCCAACCATGAATTGTTAATTCGCGGAACAGATGGAGAACACTTGTCAGATAAAAGACTGACCCTTCATCCATTCGGTATTTTCATGTTACGTGAATTCCAAAGCGAGGCGATGAAAGCTGGTTTTCACTATTCCATATCAGGAACAAAAGTAGGCAACTTTTCGCGCGGTCCGTTGGGGCATCCTGGTGATGGTGAGTATGATAGTCGCCCCATTAGTAAATTCGATGTACATTCTAAATACACAAAAAAAGACTTAACCGTGAAGATTGAGAGTGTGACCGAAGTAGGGACTAGTGGGTTTCAACTATTTCAAAAAAAGCCTTTACCCTCATGGAACTTTCAAGTGAACTTTGTCGTTCCGAGATCTGAAATGAAGAGTTTTTTTGGTATTGACGATTTCAACTATGCCTACTTTGAATCCTTGCTTGACGCATGTGGTTAAGCCGACGTCCAACTTAGTATTCGATACCAAAGGTAGATTAAACCATTGAGTTTGGCTTCATTTGGCGGTAAGTATTTTATTCAACGAGTAGTAGAAAAATTGGGATTAAACATGTTTATTGTCTGGGGTAAGAAACACGTATATCGAAAAATTGGTTTTGTTGCTGACTTTTGCCCGATGTGTCGCAGCATAAAAGGTTTCTTGCTAAGACGAGTTGGCCTTGCCGGGCATATTTATTACATTTCTGTTGGCGAAGGCGATCTTATTGGTTATGAGCGCACATGCGAAAACTGTCAAACGACATTTAATGCAGATGCGAATAAATATGCGTCATTCTGTAAAAAGACTACATCACTTAATGATCTTCAACGTCAGACCTACCCCGCTCTGACGACCGACATCGCAGAACGGCTAGAGTTAGAAGAAAAAATTAGAAACACTCCTAATTTATTTAGCAGATCTGAGCGACAAGATTTAATCTTTTTACCCTTTGCTTTGCTTGCTCCAAAAGTGGAACGACAATACGCCAACATTCAAATTGATAAGGAGACGGGGTTTTCTATGTTGGGGGTAATAATATTTTTTATGATTATTCCTGGGTTCGTACAAAATAACTTCCCACAATACGCGGAGGAAAGTCTATTGTTTTTTGTGGCACTTAGCGTCATTTTGTTAGCTTGGCAGTTTCTAACAGCAGGTCGACGTTTTATGAGAAAACAAATTATTCCTGTATTAGCTAGGGCACTAGTTCCATTACGGCCAACTGAGGCAGAAATACGATTGACACTTGAGGACATGAAAAAACAGAAACAAAAAATAGGTGTCAAACTCAAAATAAACGATTTGATGGAACACCTAAAGACTATAAAGATTGCCAATACAATTTAAGCTTAAGCTTCGTACCCTGCTTTTGGCTCGCAATTTCTTTTGCGATCTATCGTATTCCTTATCCAAAGTCGAATTTAATTTTCACGGGAAATGTGCAGTACAAATTTGTCGAATTAGAGCTTAGCAATCGTGGATTTTTAGAAAGCTTGCTTGGCAATGCGCCAATTAGGATAGACGGAGCACCCTTGCTGTATATTTCTGCGAGCGAAAAGGAGAAACTGTGGTCCGTATCTCCATGGGAATTGCAGGAAAAAGGCTATACGCTGCGAGCTACATTAGAGACTCAAACCTTGCTTTTTGGTGGATTTGGCGTTGCGAGCGTAGTTCATATTGTGCCGGTTAATGAGTCGCCACAGATACGTAAATAAGCTCAATCGACATTAAGTTCTCGCCACTTCAAGCGACGGTTTAGGTGGGATAGGTTTCAATTGAACGATGAATATCATCCATTATTCAACTGAAACCCATCACCATCCCGACCTTCCCCATAAAATTGATAGGGGGAAGGAGTAAAACGGGCGTTCGACTAATTTCCCAAACCTTTTTTCAAAGCATCCGCACCGCCCACCACAGGCAACACTAAATTCGTCTGCTTCAAATCAACGCTAAGCTCAGTCCCAGCTTTCGGCCACAAAGTGAAATCCTGGTCGCTGGACATGATCATGAGTGCCAGTCGTTTGCCTGCCGGAATGACTCTGTCCATAGGTTGTAAATCAAAGGTCAGATCAACAAATTTGCCAGGGACTAAAGGCGTGCCGGGTAACTTTGAATCGTAGTTGCCGGGCTTGGTCAGTGAACGATAATTTTGTGGATCGGCCCAACCACGTGTAACGACACCGACTTGTCCATTAGAGCCGACGACTTTGTCATCGAATGGCAGCGTGACTAGCCAGACCGATAAATTGGCGGCAGGTTTATTTGCGGCGACGCGGATTTTAATCGTTGGTGTGCCTGATAGATGCAAAGCTTCGCTGAGTTCTGGCGTTGCATACAGTAGGCGATGTGGTGATTGCTCGGCGTTGGCTAAGACGCCACCTTTGTATTGCACATCGTCGATGAGTTTTTCTGTCGTGGCTTTGGCCGCCGCTTTCGTACTCAAACTACCTGCTTTATTACCGCCAGCGCCTAAGTACACATTGACGTTGGCCGCTTCAGGATTCGGGTAATCCAGATACGGGGTTGGCGGCGTACCGCGTTCGGCGTTTTCACGTACGATCATGGCACGCGCATCGCGTTCTACGCCGTTGTCGATACCGTACAGATAATGCGAGAACCAGCGATTACGCATTTCCAGCGGTGGTGTGCCGCCGCCGTGACCGCCTTGATGCAGATACAGTTGCGTAGCTACACCCTGCTTTTTGAGCGCGTCATAGATGCGAATCGTATGCTCAGGCACGACGTTCCAGTCTTGCTGACCATGTGCGAGTAAGGTTGCGGCTTTCACGCCTTTGATCTTGGTCAGCAAATCGCGTTCCGCCCAAAAATCATTGTAGTCACCGTGCTTGCGGTCAAACTTTGCTGGATATAGGCCATCGCGTATGGTGGCATTGCAGTAGTCGCGTTTCTCTGGCGCGCCGCTGTAGATGAAGTCATACAATTGATCGATGTCTTCGCCCAGATAGCCGCCCGGATGACGCACCAGTCCATTGCTGCGATAGTAGTGGTAATAGGAAGTATTCGGTGCAATCGGAATAATCGCTTCTAAGCCGGCAACACCCGTAGTTGCTGCCGCCAATGGAATCGTGCCATTGTAAGACGTGCCTGTCATACCAACTTTGCCCGTTGCCCAAGTGGCTTGCACTTCGACATTGCCATCGAGCGTGGTATAGCCTTTGGCGCGTCCATTGAGCCAATCAATCACGGCCTTCGGTGCAAGCTCTTCTGGTGCGCCGCCCACGGTTGGACAGCCTTGTGATAATCCTGTGCCAGGTGCTTCAGAATGCACTACGGCGAAGCCGCGGGGCAGCCAGGTATCAATTTCTGTTCTGGAAATTTCTGGGCGTACAGGGATAAATTTTGCCTGTTCATTCACGGGGCGCGCTGGCGATGCTTCACCGAGTTTGTGCTTCACGTCCCACATTTTTTGATTCTTCATCGTGCCCGCAAAATACGGAGAAGATTCATACACCACCGCGACTTTCAAGCCTTCGGTATCGGTTTGGAAAGGGCGTGTGACATCGACATGCACGCGATCTTTTTTGCCGTCACCATCACTATCGAATTCGGTCTCTACCCACAACTCTTGCTTGATCCATTTGGTCTTATCTTGGAAACCAGTCACGATTTGCGCTTGGCCGTTGAAGAAGGTCGGTACGGATTTATCAACATTGGTGGTTGGATTTTGCGCAAAGGCGATTCCACTGAAGGCAGCGGCTAAGGCCAATGCCAGCACGCGCGGTTGCGCCAGAACAAAGGTACTGGCTGGGCGTTTGATCAATACACGGTTCATTTTTTTCATAGTAATTGTCCGATAGGGATGAACTTAACGATGGCTTCATGTGCTGCGAGCAGCGAGAGCAACTAAGACAGTGATTATGCCAAGAAGTTTAATTTAAATATATCTATAGTTGTCTGTCGCCCCGCTTTGCTCAGATTTCTGCGATTCTGGCGCAGAATCTGGCACAGTTACCGCCAAAGTAAACACGGGCAAGGCTTGCAAGTTACACTGAACTTGTTATGCTGCGCGTCCCGTCTACCGTTTTTTCTCGCTCACTCATGCAACGTCGTTCTGTTTTGATTCTGTCTACCGCCCTGATCGTTTCTGGTTTATCGTTTTCTGCGTATTGGTGGTTGCAACCCGAAGCAACGCGCCCTGCTCTCCCGCTTTTGAAAAAAAAACCACTAGCGACCAGTTTTGATTGGGAAGCGGAGGTTTCGCTGTTCACCGATAGCGCGTACTTTGAAGCGCCCAACAATACGGCGATACTGCCTGACCCTACTTTCAGCGATCCGTTTGGTGTCGTCATGGATCAGCAAGGCAATCTCTACCTCGCTGACGCGGGCGAACATAACCGCATTTTGAAAATCAACAAGGCAGGTGTCGCCACGGTCTTTGCGGGTGGCGAAGAAGGTTATCTGGATAGCGAACTTAAAGACAATAAGATCACTGCCGCCAAATTTAATACTCCATCTGGTTTAGCGATAGATAAAAACGGTAATCTCTACGTCGCTGATACTGGCAATCATGTGATTCGAAAAATCGAACCGAACGGTAAAGTCTCCACCATCGCGGGCAATGGGCAAGCGGGATTTCGTGATGGCGCTGCAGCTCAAGCGCATTTTAATGCACCTATCGGCGTCGCAGTCGGCAAAGACGGCAAGGTATATGTCGCCGACACCTACAATGACAAGATCCGCGTGATTCTGCCGGATGGACAAGTGCAAACGATCGCTGGTGGCAATCAGCCCGGCTTACTCGATGGCGCTGGCGGCGCGGCTTTATTCGATACGCCGAGTAATCTGGCCGTAAACAGTTTGGGTGAAATTTTCGTGGCCGACACGCGCAATAATGCGATCCGCAAAATTAGCGTCGATGGTCAAGTCAGTACCTTGATCACGAGTGATCCTAAAGATTTTGATGCCTTGTTGCGCCGCCCTGTTGGTCTGGCAATCACGCATGACGATTATCTCTATGTCGGCGAACTCTCGCACGGCAGAATTTTGCAAATTGCGCCCGATGGCAAAAACCGTGGCCTGACGGGTGTGGATATCGACATCATCCCAGGCGATGACACTAGCCCGCGTATGAGCAACCCAGTTGGACTCGCAGTGAATGCGCAGGGCAATCTGATCGTCAGTGACAATGCCAAAAATATGCTGCACCAGATCAAGCACAAAGGCGTACGCGATACTGAGGTGCAAACACCAAGACCAGTCAGACTAGTCGAGCCGATAGCGCCTATCCTGCAGCCATCCCTCTGGCCTTTGCTGCCGCAAGATAAGCCGCATGAAGTGGTCGGCACCATAGGCGAAGTGCGCGGCAATTATGATGGTGAAAGTCGCGATCATTTCCACCGCGGCGTCGATATGCAAGCGGCGATGGGCGATGCCGTTGTCGTGATCAAAGAAGAAAAAGTCAGCTCACCCGTACCCGCCTGGGCAGCGACGACCATCAATGAAGGTATGCGTGTGAATAAGCTCTCGTATATTCACATGAAGGTCGGCCGTAATATAAAAGAAGCGCCGCTAGACCCACAAAAATTTCAATTCATTAAAGACGCACAAGGAAAATTGCAGCAAGTGCGCGTGCGTCGTGGTACCCGCTTCCATGTTGGTGAAACTATAGGCACGGTCAATAGCATGTATCACGTGCATCTAAATTACGCGCCGCAAGGTGATGTGGTGAATCCGCTTACATTGAATTTCATCGGATTTCAAGATAGCGTCGCACCACAAATCACGCGCATTGATATTGCAGATAAGGATGGCAAAATACTCGGCAAAGCACCCGCAGCCGCATCCCGCAAATTGGCGAAAAATAGCAAAGGCAAAAAACCAGTTGCAGAGCCTGTCACCCCTCAATCGACAGTCATCAAATTATCCAAGTCCTTAGAACAAGTCAGCATCATCGTCGATGCCTTTGATCAAGCCGACGGCAATATGGCACGTCGTCGCCTCGGTCTCTATGAGCTCGGCTACCAAATCCTACAAGCCGATGGCACGCCTTTGGCAGGTTTTGAAAAACCAAAAATGAGCATACGCTTCAACCACCTGCCCGCCGACGAAGAAGCTGTCAAAGTCGCCTACGCAGAAAACAGCGGCATCACTGTGCACGGCAATGCGACCACCAAATTTCTCTACAACCTCACCAACGAAATTCACGATGGTCACGCGATCATCAATTTTTGGAACATCAAAGATCTGGCAGCTGGTGAGTATCGTATCCGCATTATCGCGAAAGATTTTGCGGGAAATTTGGCACTGGGTAAAACTGAATTGAAAGTGGCGATAGAATAGTTCGCTCTGACCATATTTTTTGATGAGCTTGGGCGGTATAAATTGCTCATACAATTCACATACATGAGTGCTAAACCACGTAGTTTTTGCGCAGGTTTAGCACTCATGGTATGACTAAGTTGATGGCCAAGTTGATAGTTTATGTATCTGAGTATTCCCAAGTGCACAGTAAGCAACTACATACTGAAAAATACCTATCGCACGATATTTTATGATTTCCCCAGGGCACATAAATAACATCAGATTGGCAGCAATTTGCGATTCGCTTTTCCAGGTAAAACCTTCAAACTTTTTCCACTGAGCATGGTATAAGTTTTTGATTTCACCGTACTCACATAACGCCATTCAGCACGAGTTTCCGTTGGTGTTGCCGTGACGATCATAAAGCCACGACTCTTAGTGTCCGCGTAGACCAAGGGTTCAATGATTTGCTCCAAACCTGCAGCCACTTTAGCAGGGTCTTCCTTTGCAAATATCTCTTCAAAACCAGGCGATGTCACCGAGGTCACGCCGAACTCAACACCTATCGCATTGCCACTCATATCGTTGAGGTCACTGGCCCAGGTATTGTGCGTATCTCCAGCCAGCGCAATGAAATTTTTATCCAAAGCCTTTGCCGTCGCAAATAGCGTTTCACGCGCAACTACGTATCCATCCCAGGCATCGAGGTTATAAGGAATCGCTGGCTGAGCCAGTATCGCTTTCTCAGCAGCCGTCAATGAAGCTGGTGCGAGCTGGGCTTTACCAAGGAGTGCGCTGTAATCAGAAAAATTAATTTTTCCCAATACCAAAGGCGCAGGAATATTCATTCTCGCCATCAATACTTGTTGCCCTATAATTTGCCAGACTGCGCTCGATTTGCTGAGTTGAGATTGCAGCCAAGTTGTCTGTTCTGCTCCCATCAACTGGCGAGCAGGATTACTCATGTCTGTGCTAAATTTGACGGCATCGAAACTTCCACTTGCGTCAATATAGTTGGCATAGGAAAGTTGTTTATCACGGCCGATCAAACGCGTGTCCAACATGTGCAATGAGGCCAAATTGCCAAAATCAAATGAGCGATAAATGCGATCATTTTTGCTGGCATCCGGCAAACGAATCGGCATCCATTCATGATAGGCTTGCAGTGCCGCGGCGCGGCGGGCGCTAAACGGCCCTTCAGTCGCCGGATCGTGATTTTCTGCGCCACCCGTCCAGGTATCATTCGCAAACTCATGATCGTCCCATACCGTAATAAATGGTAATTTCGCATGCACCGCTTGCAGGTCACTATCGCCACGATAAATCGCATAGCGGCTGCGATAATCTGTCAAGGTAATGATTTCCGTCTTTGGCTCCACTAGTCGATTCAGATTCGCAGCATCTTGAGAAGCGTAACCGTCTCGTGGATATTCATAAATGTAATCGCCAAGATGTATTACCGCATCGATATCCGTGAGTTTCGCGACCTCCGCATACACATGAAAATAGCCAGCTGGATAATTTGAGCAAGTAAGAACCGCCAATTTCACTTGCTGGACATTGCCAACGGGCAGAGTCTTAGTTCGACCCACTGGCGAAATGCGGCTATCAAAATTGAAACGATAAAAATAGACAGTATTCGGGCTCAAACCCGTGACATCTATCTTCACAGTAAAATCGCGGCTAGCATTTGTCACGACATTGCCGGACTTCACGATTTTAGAAAATTGCTCATCGCTGGCAACTTGCCAAGTTATTTCAAAATCTCTGCCATCATAGTTAAGCGAAGGCGTGACTCGGGTCCAAATAATGACGCGGTCACTCAAGGGATCACCGCTGGCAATGCCATGTTCAAAACTGGCGTAGACAGGCGCAATGCCAGCACCACCACAGGCAGTCAGCGCAAGGGCCGTGGAAGCTACGGCGGTCGAGGTGGCAAAATGACGAATAAATTGGCGGCGGGTGTGCTGATTTTTCATAGAGAGTTCCTGAGGAGAGAAGCTCTTAATACTATGAATTGATTATTACTTATTAATGACCTTTGTTAGAGTGAACGCTCCAATCCTTACTGGATTAGTCTATTTTTTTGGAAGCCATGTCGCGTTTGAATTCCACTTTAGATCAGTGGTGAAAATGCCTATTGATGCCTATTAATGCCGATTAAAGCCTATTACACCAACATACTGCCGGCTACTTCTTGCTTTCACCGGATGACTGCACTAGCATGTCTGACTTAAACGCTATCTTAGCTGTCCGTCTCGCATGTTTCTGAAAGTCTGTATCGAATATGCCTGCACTCCCAGAATTACTAGAACTTGAACGTCTGATACACATCGGGAAAAACCATCTCGAGGTCAACGTCGTGTGCGATGTTCACGTCAGGCATAAACGTTTTCCTGTTTATCAACTAGCGCTCGGCAATCCTGATCCCGATCTTCCTGCGATAGGTTTTTTTGGTGGGATTCATGGCTTAGAGAGAATTGGCACCCAAGTATTGCTCAGTTTTTTGCGTGGTTTGCTATTGCAGCTGGCATGGGATAAAAGTCTCCAACAACTCTTGCAACATGTACGCTTAGTGTTTATGCCATTGGTCAACCCTGGTGGCATGTGGAAATCCACGCGCGCTAATCCAAATGGGGTTGACCTGATGCGCAATGCGCCGATCGAAGCCCATGGTAAGGTTCCATTTCTTCTAGGTGGTCATCGGATAAGTCCACGCCTGCCATGGTATCGAGGTGCCATTGGTAACGACATGGAAATCGAAAATCAGGCACTTTGCAGTGTGGTTAAGAAAGAGCTCTTACATCGTCAATTTAGTATAGCAATCGATTGTCATTCTGGTTTTGGCCTGGTCGATAGAGTCTGGTTTCCGCATGCACATAGTCAACACCCTATTCCACATTTAGCAGATATTTTACGCCTTGAAGAATTATTTCAAGAAACGCATCCACATCACCGTTACCTGTTCGAACCACAAAGCCTGCAATATAAAACCCACGGCGATATCTGGGACTATCTTTATCTACAGCATCAAGAGTTAATAACAACTTCTTCGCCGAAAGTCGCAACTACTTTTCTACCTTTAACTTTAGAAATGGGCTCATGGCTGTGGGTGAAAAAAAACCCTCGTCAATTATTCTCGCGCCACGGGATGTTCAATCCCACCGCAGAACATCGTCTGCATCGGGTATTGCGGCGTCATGCGTCTTGGTTAGATTTTCTCGTCAGAGCGAGTTGCGGCTATCAGAATTGGCTTAGTACGGGACCGCAGCGCTGTCGCTTACAAGAGCAAGCCGTTGCGCGCTGGTATCGTACATGAGACAAGCACGATGACGACCTGGGTTTTATTACGAGGCTTGATGCGCGAATCGCGCCATTGGGGTGCTTTCCCTCATCAGTTACAAAAGCTGGCTGGAGATGCCGATATTGTTTGCATTGATTTTCCTGGCAATGGTGCGCTTTACGAACAATCCAGTCTCGCGACGATTCCTGAAATGGCCGAATATTGTCGTCAACAATTGCTGGCAAAAGCTTACTCACCACCTTACCATGTCATGGCAATTTCACTTGGCGCTATGGTAGCAGTGGCGTGGGCAGAACGGCACCCCAGTGATCTTAACGCTATGGTCTTAATCAACACCAGTCTAGCGCCCCATAATCCATTTTATCAACGCCTACGCCCCCAAAACTATCCACGTTTATTGCGAACCTTAACATTTGGAAATACCCACCATCGTGAAGCGCTGGTTTTCCAACTCACCAGTCAGATGCACGATCCAGCAAGCACCCGCGCCATCGTTGATGAATGGATACACTATGCACGTGAGTGCCCGATCAAACGTCGCAATATTCTGCGCCAGTTACGCGCGGCATCGCAATTTCAAGCGCCCGAACAAACCCCCAATACAGCGATCTTATTATTAGCCAGTCGGCTCGACCAATTAGTTGACGTGCATTGTTCGCAGACCCTAGCTGAAAAATGGCGCGCGGACATAAAGATACATGAGCACGCCGGGCATGATTTACCCTTAGACGACGGTGCATGGGTCATCAAGGCAATTCAAGAATGGCGTCGCGACGTTCTTTTATAACATCACGCATAAAATCCATAACGGCAATACGATTATCAATTTCTGAAACAAGAAAAATCTGGCATCCGCTAAATATCACATCCCTACTATCGAGAAAGATCATGCTGGGAATCTGGCGCTGACTAGGGCAGAATTAAGTATTAGAAAAGTATTGAAGCCAAATAAATTTTGTTTACTTAGATTGACGCATTTTTTGACAAGAGAAATGATGATCTAAGACATAGGGGAATTAAGTGCCAGGAATTAAGTGTCATGGGTAAAATCAAGCATCAGACAGTGAATGATACGAGCGCAGCCGTGAATACTTTTATGCTGAGCTTTCAACATCCGCACAAAGATATGATCGAGTCTTTGCGAGGTCTATTTTTGTCGTTATCGATTAACGTCGCTGAAGGCATCAAATGGAATGCACCGAGCTTTCGTACCCACGAGTATTTCGCCACCATCAACCTGCGCGAAAAACAAGGCCTAGGCATCATCCTGCACCTTGGCGCCAAGATTAAAACCTTACCAGAAGGCGGCGTGCAGATAGATGATCCTCAGCATTTGCTGAAATGGCTGGCGACAGACAGAGCGAGTGTGGTGTTATTGGATGCAGACGATTTCGTGAGAAAAGAATCGGCTTTAAGAGCGATTTTGTTGCAGTGGATATTGTATGTGTGATGTTGCGTTATGCGCTGTATTGGTTTTAGTCTCGGCTGTGCTGCTCAAGCTCAAGTGATTAGAATAATGCCCCTACGAACGCGATTTATCAGAACTATCGATTCAACCTCACTTCTTGACAATCAATTCCTTCCTGCCCTAGCCAAGATTTATCTAGTTCACATTTTTGTGACCAATAATTTTGCATCAGTTTCTTTTTTCGCTCAGCTATTTGTTTTACATCTTCCAGACGTTTAATGATGGCACCTGTGTGCAGTGACTGGCGAAGTTGACTTAATTTGACAGAATCTGGCGCGTATTCTGTTAGCCAGTTCATGACGCGCTTCGCATTACCGTATTGTTTTAACTTAACATATAGGTCAGCCAATAAGAATTTCATGTCAATAAGTTCGCTGGGGGCGATATGTTTTAAGTCGTTTTCAAAATCGATTAATACCTTGACGACATCGGAGACGGTATATTCACCACTTTTAGGATCATTTTTAGTCAGGTAATCAGCTTGTGCTTCTTTAGCGATAAATTGACCGTTGATCAGATTTTGTGCGCGCTTTAATAGCATTGGTACGTAAGTTGATTGAGGATATTTCTGTAAGAATTCTTTGGTCGGTGCCAAGCCTTTGCTGAGATAACAAGCAAAATCCCCTTCGCATTCGCCACAGGGGGTAATACTCATAGCTAAATATGCTGCACCTTGTGCATAACTCGATTGTGGGTATTGCTTTACAATCGCTGCAAAATGACGTCCAGTATAATTTCCACCGTAGCAGGTTTCTCCAGTGTTGAAATCCAATTTGTGCTGTTCAACATAGTTACTAAATCTTTGAGATCTTTTTTGCTCATCTTTATCATTTGTTTTGATATCAAAAGATGCATAATTTGCAGCTTCCGCCAGAATATTCAATCGATTCATCAGCATTCCGGTTAATAACAAACTTAATGCGCTGTCATTCTCATTTGTCGATAAGCTGGTTTTATTAAGACGGCGAATAGCTGCATAAGGATCGCGATGCGCTAGTTGTATGACACTACGCCATACTTCACTGTCGAGCAATTGGCGATTCTCCGTACGTGCTGTGAAGGCGGCCTGATACCAGTCAAGCCAAGCCATCAGGGCTTCGTCGATAAATGGGTCATACAGCTCAACCTTTCTTTTTGCCGCAATCTGACGCTGAAAATCATCGTTACGCAATTGATTTAAGGCCGTCATGAGCGATTGATGCTCCGCATAAGTGGATGCGTTCCGATAATTTTTTAAGATAACTTGAGGGCGTTCACATGCCGGATCGGTGACATCAATATTTCCCCATTGACATGGCAAGCGTTCTTGAGAAATAGCACTAAGCGATATCGTATTTAAGAGAACTATCAGAATGAAATGGCGGATGTGAGTTAGCATTTTTTGATTAGTCAATTTTTTAAACTACTTAATTTTCGATTACGCGGCACTATTTTCACGGTAGGTGCGATTAACGTACGCGTAATCGCAAACATGTGGAGGCCGAATTCCATCCGTAAATTTTCGTGCGTTTGAACTTTGTTCATATTACCAGTCTGTTTCCATTCGTGCGATTACGCTGTCGCTAGTCGCACCTACGCTCCTGATACGCATCACCGCCAGATATTTTACTGGTAATCTGCCGATAGGTAAGACGGAATTAAGTGTCAGTATTGAGTAATCATCCTATAATAATTCCGAGAATTTCTTAGGTAAGATGTCATCGACAGGAGAATCAGATTTGCAAGATCATTTTCGTTTTTCACACAGTATATCTCAACAACTAGGCTCTACTTTTTTCGCACTTTTAATACCAGGTTTATTGGCTCTGGCTTTATCGATCACGAAACCTTTTCCCAGTCCGACAAAAATGATTGCTCAATCTAGACTCCTATTTATCTCCGCACCCAGATCGATAACAGCGCCTGCAAATACAGCGACACTTACAGCCAGGAAAAAACAATTAATATCTGAAAAAAGTAATTCAATAAAGCCAAAAACGGCATCAGAAAAAAATCAATTACCGGCTCCTTCAATAGCGGAAACTATTTCATCGTCGAGCGTCCGTATAGATCACGATATGGATTTGATGCAAGACACGAATCAAGCATCACATGTTGAACGCGCAACTTTAACAACGCATGCTAAATCAAAAGCTGTATGGGCAGCATATCAAGATTCGCACTCAGACATTCAAAAGATGGCAAGTCGTAAAGGCATCGCATTACACGCCACACGATTAAACAAATACGATGAATTTCAAAACGCAGCTGAAAATGCGGTGATTCCTGGCTGTTTAGAAAAAGGTACTAGTAGCAAATTAGGCTTAGATTCGCTAAAGGGACTACTTATCATCCCCGCCCTAACAGTTTCTGCATTGCGAGGAAAGTGCAAGTAGTTTATTCAATTCAAAATATTTCAAAGACTCACCGTATGGCAACATCTTATCTGCTTTCGCTAATGCAGAAAGTCAAAAACTACTCTTAAAATCACCTAACCGTGCTTATCGAAGACATTGACTATAAAACGAAATCCGCATCGCAGACACCAATCAAGGTAATTGCTGTCTGAATATCAGTTCTGTGGCTGCGATCATACCTATGTGCACGTATGTAAAAATTTATTTTCACTTCCGCCCGCCACCATTCTTTTCAAAAATTGTTTATATTACTCAGATGTGCCCATGTGTGCTCTTTAGCATGATCGCACTCACGCTCATCACACGTACTATACTGACCGACTTAGTCAAACGCCTAGCCATTCAACAATACAAAAAACCATGATCAAAATCATAGAAAACTCCAAAGACCATTTACAAGATTTCATTCGCCTTAATGAAGAATGGATAAGTCACTATTTTAAGATCGAAGAAACAGATAAAAAATTAGCGGCAAATCCGTATCAAGTCGTCGACAACGGCGGCTTTCTGTTTTTTCTCATATCGGATAATGAAGTCTTAGGCGTGTGTGCTTTATTCAATGAAGGTGACGGTGTCTACGAACTAGCCAGGATGGCCGTTTCACCCGCGCATCAGGGCAAGTCTTATAGCAAGCATTTGATGGAACACTGCTTGGCTAAACTCAAAAGCATACAGGCTAAAAAAGTCTATCTAGTATCCAACACCAAACTAGAAGCCGCCATTCATCTGTATAAGAAATTTGAGTTTCAAACCGTATCCGAAGGCCCTCATCCAATTTATTCTAGAGCCAACATAGTCATGGAGCGTAATGTTTGAAAACGTCTGGCGGACTGCATCACCTGATGTTGACAAAAAATGGAGCACAATAGATAGCAACAAATTTTTCTATTTATGGACTGATGTTAGCTGTAGCTTTGATACACCTGCTAGCTTTCTACTATTCACTATGGAAGGTCACACCTGTCTATCATGTCGTCGGTCTATTGCGTACATGCTATGACTGGGACGGAAATGCTACTAGGAGTCGATAGCGATAAACTACAAGAATGGCAGATTCGCCATTCTCAAAACAAAGCCCATTATTCTGGTATCTCATTCACCATTACAATCACTGAGCCATGCAAGAATTTTTAGAATCAAGCACATACATAGATTGGGAATCTGATGGCATTCGTCAAAAGGCCGCACAATTGGCGCGTGACTATGTAAATGAAACTGCGCTAGTGAAAGCAAGTTTTGAATTTGTACGTGACGAGATACAACATAGCCTCGATTACCAGCGCAATCCTGTCACTTGCAAAGCCTCTGAGGTATTGAAAGAAGGCACGGGCTTTTGTTTTGCCAAGAGTCATTTATTGGCGGCCTTACTTAGGGCGAATGGCATTCCTACTGCTTTGGTGTATCAGAGAATTGCCTTTGGCGAGCTTAAAACATCTTTCTATTTGCATGGATTAAACGCGGTCTTCTTAAATGACTATGGTTGGTACCGTATCGATCCGCGAGGTTTGAAAGCTGGCCTGCGGTCTGATTTTTCCCCGCCGCTAGAGGCATTACCGTTTGCACCGCATGTTGACGGTGAAGTGATTTATGAGAAACTGTGGTCTGAACCCCATCCCAACATCACGCACTTATTGGAAACATCCACATCTTATTTGTCGGTACTAGAAACCCTACCATATATCAATTTGTAAGAGGTTCTGTTACAAGCGATCCTAAGAGATCAATCTGAAGTAATTCTCACTATAAGGCAAACCACATGGACATCAAGGCCGTCAAAAAACATTGCCAAAGCTATGGAGCAGCGACCTCCGAACTAGTGGGCGAGCCTAGTAACATCCTCACTTACTCAGTCGGGGGCAAACATTTTGCCTACTTCAAAACCAGTGAACCAGAGCAATGGCGATTTAGCATACGTACTACGCCGGAACGCTTTTTAGAATTAACCGACATGCCAGGCATCAAACCGGCTCGCTATATGGGGCGATTTCACTGGGTTACCATTGTGGACGTACGCCAGGTTCCCGATGACTATCTACAAGAATTAATCGCATGGTCGTATGGTAAGGCGCTCGCTGGCCTTACTAAGCGACAGCAATTATCTATCGCTGGCGGGTGATTTTCTTACCACTCAATCATCAATAAACTAAGATATAAATCTAGCGAGCACCGTTAAAAAACGTCTTGGGTAAGAAACATCAAATCAGGTATTCTTGAAGTTTGACATTGGACACTGACTGTCTCGCACAGAGTACCGAGCGCAGAGCGTCAAAAGCAGTACCAGTCAAATACAGCGCCAATCTAATATCGCAGCAATATCGCTAAGCCACTAAGCCACTAAACCACAAATCATGAATGCCAAGACCGAGATCCGGGGTAAACAGCGTAGTAAATTGATAGAAACAAATTTTCAAATTCCTGCCGTACTTGACTTTACGCTGAGCGACCAATGGCTGACGAGTTTTCTCGATATCGAAATCGATCAATTGCAGGCAAATATCGCCCATATTGTTGAAGCGAATGCGGAATCAAATACTGACTCAAATTCAGATTCAAATACTGCCCCACAGGCATGGTTAGCGCGTATTTTGCTCTGTACGCAGCAACTCTTGCAACTATGTCGCCTGCCCGCTTTTGATTCACCGGCAATCATGCGCTATGCGCCTATCAATCCTGAGCGCACAAAATGGCAAGCGCTGGTTGCTTTACCTTTGGTTGAACATATCCCTACCAAGCTTTACCAAATGAGTATTTCAGCGGCGATAGAAACCTGCAACAAGTTCACCAGAACTGAGTTCAACGATGAGAATGCCAGATTGATTTTTGGTCGACTCCGCGAATCGTTTATCACGCCACTACGTATGCAATTGAAAGTCGGCAAATCAAGCTTTCCAGTGTTACGCAAAGCGTATGCACGTGATATTCCCTTTATGCATTTGAGCACCGGTATTTATCAACTGGGGTGGGGAAGTCGCGCGCGGCGGCTCGATCGCAGTAGCACCGACCAAGACTCAGCCATAGGCGCACGCCTTTCTCACAGCAAAACGGCGATAGCGCAAATATTGCTTTCTGCAGGATTGCCCGCGGCGAATCACCTAAAGATAAAACGACAGCAAGAGTTGGCAGATGCTTGTCGTCATCTCGGTTGGCCCTTGGTGATCAAACCGAATGATAGAGAAGGCGGTGTGGGCGTCAGCGTCAATATCCATGATGATGCGAGCGCTTTGCGTGCATTCGAATTAGCGCAACAACAATCACAAAGTGGCGAAATTTTGGTAGAAAAACAGGTGAACGGCGTTTGTCATCGCCTCTTTATTTTAGGTGATCAACTATTGTATGCCGTGAAGCGCTGGCCGATTTCAGTGAAAGGTGATGGAGTAAAAACCGTACATGAATTAATCGAACAGGCGCAGGCTGATCAACAAAATAGTCCCGTCTGGAATGCTCCTCCGTTTCCAAGCCTAGATGCAATTGCTCTGGAATCGATACAAAATGCAGGGTATCAGCCGGACTCTATTTTGGAATTCAATTGCATAGTGCCATTGCGGCCTATCGAGTCCACCGAATGGGGCGGTATAGATGAAGATGTAAGTCTGAGCATACATCCTGAGAATACGCGAATTGCTATTTTGGCGGCACGTCTGTTCGGATTGGAGGTGGCTGGTGTCGACATTATTTCAGCCGATATTACGCAGCCTTGGTATAGCAATCAGGCGATTCTGAACGAGATTAATTATTCCCCCTTATTGGGTGGAGGTGAAATTTCTCTGCGCCATATTGACACCTATCTTGATTATCTACTGCAAGATAATGGACGCATCCCAGTTTGCCTATTTGTGGGAGACTTGCATGCACACAAAGCAGCGCAAGAATGTTGGCAACAATACCTGTCTGAAGGGTTTCGTGCTTACTTTGCGGACGCTGAGCAGACATTAGATCCTGCTGGAAATCTCATGTACATGCCCCTACATTCTGCCAGCGAACGCGCCATGGCCTTGTGTTACAACCCCATAGTCGATGCTATCGTGATAGTGTTAAGTCGCGATGAATATGTGGCAGGACGAGCGCCTTTGGGCGCTTTTGTGTCTGTCCAATTTATCGATGATTGAAAATGCGGAATAGCTCTTAAGTTTGCTGGAATTCATGAATGCGTGTGAAATTACAAGCGCTTGAGCAACACGTAATCACGTTCGAGAACACCACCGAATTCGTAATCCATCCAGCCCACATGTTGAAAGCCGACTTTTTGATAGTAGGCCAAGGCACGCGCATTATGTTCCCACATGCCTAGCCACAAATAATCAGCACCGAAAGTGCGTGCGGCTTTTTCTGCTTCTGCCAATAAAGGCAGGGCGATGCCTTTACCGTGCCAAGCCTGCGAGACGTAATAGCGGTATAACGCTACGGCATTATTCGTATTGATTGATTCGGGCGCGGGCTTATTGACGACTTGGGCGAAACCGACCAAGTCCTGATCACAATACGCTAGGATCACCGCGTAATCGGGATCAACAATTTCCGCACCTTGCTGCTCTAGCCCAAAGTTACGCGCGCAATGTACACGTATTTGCTCGGGGTCATTTTGCGCGGCATAGGTGTCAATAAAGGTTTGTTCGGCAAGCGCAGCCAAAGCCGCAGCATCATTGCTATCGGCACGACGAAAAATCAACAGAGGCGAAGTTGCGACTGACATAATAAATAAGAGGTTCTGAATTGCGAGAAATATAGCGCCATTATCTTACTGGAATATCGCTCTTTCATGTCCGCAATAAAGCTGAGTAGCTTATATAGCTTCTGCCGATGCGCACTTATTTTTCTTGAAAGTGGTTTTATCATGTCATTTTTTATTGAACTGTGCGAAGCGAAATGAAAAAACGGCAATTGCGTTGCTTTTCCACATCTTACCCGACAAAAACTAGGATCAGAATCCGATTGCTGACTTGGGCGCGCCTATACTGGTATCGCAAACACACATCGGAGCCCTGACATCCAGACTCCATCAATTTCTCAGAATTTTGCAGTTCTCACTTCAAGGAGGATCAAAAATGAGCAGGTTGAAAGCAGTGAAGGTGCGTCGTCTATTGGTTTTACTAAGTCTTGCAGGGCTCCATAGTGCGAGTCAGGCGATAGACTTTAGTTATTCAGGATTCGGCAATATCAGCGCCGGCAAGGTATTTAGTGCGACAGGTCTGGAGACGGGCTTCCCGGACAATAATAAGTGGAAGTGTCCTTGCTATATTGCTGACTATTCGCATGGTAGCGTATATGAAAGTCGTTGGTCGATAGCGCCCGAGTCTCGCTTTGGCTTACAAGGAATCGCTAACTTTAGCGATAACTTTTCTTTTACTGGTCAACTGATGGCAAGACACGCCGCGGGCGATCCTGAATTGGTGATAGAACAGGCCTTTTTCAGCTACAACCTCAGCCCAAAGTGGACTTTACAAGTTGGCCGTAAACGTCTGCCTCTCTTCTTTTATTCTGACTTCCAAGATGTCGCGTTTGCCTATAACTGGGCGCGCGTGCCGCCCGATGTTTATGGTTGGCCGGTAGTCAATTATAACGGTGCCAATCTCACCTTTCGCGATGACATCGGTGGCTGGGCAGTTAAGTCGAGCGCTTATTTCGGTCAAGAGCATTCAAAAGAAGTGCCAATTGCCAAACTTGGTGATCCAAGCCGTGTCGATGTCGAGTGGGACAATATGTATGGAGTCGACCTGGAACTCAATCGTGACTGGTTCACGCTACGCGCGGCAGTCAACAAATCCAAACAACGGCGTTTAAGTATGGGGCCGACGGGTATGGTGCAATTTTCACCTGACCCGCTGGTATTTGGTAAATCTTCACCGCAGACCTATTCGTCATTGTCAATGAATGTCGATAAAGACAATCTCATTGTGCGCAGCGAATTTTCACGGGTAAACGCGTCTCCGGCACGTGGCAGTTATCGTGGCTATCTGATCGGTGCAGGATATCGTTTCGGCGAGTTCTTACCGATGCTCACGATCAGTCGCCTAAATGCCTATGGTTCAAGCGGTGCGGCGGAAGAAATTGATAGAAATATCGGAATTAGTTTGCGCTATCAATTAAGCGATAGTAGTGCTTTGAAGTTACAGCTAGATCGTAGTCGCTGGGACTTTCTCAATGGCACAGACAATACGCGCAAACTGGCAACGGTTTCTTACGACTTTACTTTCTAAGGGAGAAATATCATGAATTTTTCCTGCGGCAGGATGTTCAAAAAAACTTTGCTCGTTTTAGCTATGTGTTGCGCCTACCTCGGCGCGATGTCATCCGCGATGGCGGTCGATGTTGTTGTGATCGTTAATCCAGCGAATACGGCGACCATTGATGAAGAACAAATCGCAAAGATCTTTTTAGGACAAACCAAGACTTTTTCAAATGGAACAGAGGCAACTCCTATAGATCAAAAGGAAGGTCCGGTACGCGAAGAGTTTGGCAATCGCTTATTGAAAAAAAACCCCTCGCAACTCAAAGCGCAATGGGCTCGACAGATTTTTACGGGCGGAGCGAAGCCGCCAAAAGAATTGACAAGCGATGAAGAGATTTTAAAATTTGTAGCTAGCACACCTGGAGCCATTGCGTATATAGAAGCCTCCAAAGTGAACAAGACAGTGAAAGTATTAAAGCACTGACCTCAGACTCTCACTTCATTTTTAGCGGCAACCACGCACTGGTTGCCGTTTTTTTTGACACTTAGGTTTTTTTAGGTTTTTTCACGCTGCTATGGCAATGCAACTTGGGGTTTAGCGGACCAAATATTTTTTTGGTACCTGCAAAGCCACCAATTTGTACGATGTAAATCTGCTTGCCATTTTCACTAACATACAAAGAGTGACGATAGCCATCACGAATACGACCAACATCATTGAGCTGATACAAATGCCCGGGACCACTCAAGTCTGGAACCGGATTTGCCAATGGCAAATCACGCTCCAAACCGACCGCACTGACACAAGGCTTAAATGCTTTGACCAAGGGATGTTGATCAGCCACTTCTAGCGGCAAGGAAGTTTGGGCAGATGCAGACAAAGCGATAGGCCCTAAAGTAGTTAATGCAATCATGCTTAAGCCACTCGCAAGTTGTTGTAGGGTGCGTGTCAACATCATCAGCCTTTGGGTTGGGAAAACAAGTTGAAAAAATAAATTACTGTTTTCAACAACATAGCAGTTCGCTACAGAGTCGGCAAGTCAGCGTGCAAATAGTACTGTCGGACAATAATCATGAAAACGACTCACCTTCAGGTTTAGAGCAAGCCCAAATCCAGACCCGGCACACCGGCAAAAATACTATCGAGTTGCTTAGAATTTAAACCATAAGCGCGCGCAAAGAGTCCGCCAAACACGGCGCGATATTCATTCAAAACCGGATAATCACGATTTTGAAATAAACTCGCAGACGTTAAAGCAATCTGTTCACCGACTACCTTGCCACCTTTTACACCACCACCCAACACCCAATACGCGCTGCCATGACCGTGATCTGTGCCGCGCTTGCCGTTTTCGCGGAAGGTGCGACCAAACTCGCTGATCACAACAACCGTGGTGTTCTTCCACATGCTGCCCATCTCAGTTTTGTAGGCAGCTAGGCCGCGCCCGAGTTCTTCCAATTTATTTGCCAACACGCCAGTCGCAGCGCCTTGATTGACGTGCGTATCCCAGCCACCGATATCGATAAAGCCGAGTGCATATTTATCGCGCATCATTTTGCCTATGCGTTTCGCTTCCAATTCAAAACCTTTACTGGAAATCGCATCGCGGTTGCCATCATTGTTCGCCCCCGCGGTGACGTTCATGGTTTGTCTGGCGGCGTCTTCCGCTTTCATATTTTGTACGACTTCGCCACGCACCGCGAATCCGTTTTCTACCTGTGACTCTAATTTGGTATTGCCATACATCTGCGCGATGATTTTGCTTTGTCTATCGTCCAAACTATTCTTGCCGGCTTTGAGCAAACCTACATTCGCAACCTTAGTATCGCCACGCATGATGATAGGTAATTGATCGGTAAACGACATCGCGCTACCAGCATTCAATTGAGCCGCCAGGCGATTCAAAAAACCAGATTGAAAATTTCTGCTGCCACCAAGATCTTGCCCCATCTCTATGCTGTCTTGCGTCTCGAAATGACTACGCGACAGATCGTGAGTTCCAGCGAATGGAATAAAGGCCGCTTCACCGGCCTGAAACAGTGGATAAATAGTGTCGCGTAGTGCCGGATGCAAACCCCAATCTGCATTCAATACCAAAGCGGCATGTGGATCAGCGTCCGGTTTGGCGATGGCGATATTCGGACGGGATTCATAATAAAAACTACTAGAGGTAGGAATCACCACGTTGCTTGCATCGTAAGCACCGCGCAAAAACACCAACAAGAATCGTTGTTGAGTGGCGGGAGCTGCGAATAATTGTGTACTAAAAGGCGTGGCTGACAATGCAGCGAAAGTTTTGAGTAGAGTGCGACGGTTCATTATTTTCTGCCTGAAAAAAATAGATAATAGAAATCAATTGAGGACTTACGCAAAATTGTGCTGACTAGACGCGGAGGCGAAGGCAACAAGGTCAGCGTCTGCCTTGTGTAAGTCTTACAATTAACGGCGCATCATTTCTGGGCTCGCCAGCAAAAACACGTTCCACTCCTGTGCCGAGGATGACTGGCTCAAAGCCTCTTGCGAACTGGTACTAAAACGACTGCTCATCGATTTCACGTAATCGTTTTGCGCGAGGTTGGTCTTAGCTAATTCACGATGCTCTGCATTGGTTTCTTGCTCATCGTTTTTGAATAAATTCGGTGCACCACGGGCGATCAATTTCGCCACGTCAAAACGCGCCGTCATTTGTGCCGGGCTAGCCCAGGCCATCTCTTTCAGCGAGTATCCGTCAGGAGTCTGGTGTCCATTCGCTTGCTGCCCCAAAGTGTTGATCCAGTTGAGTATCGGTCCGGTGTTCGTGATCGCCTTATCGGCATACGCGAGACGCACTGACGATAGAACATAATGCATAGGGTCTTTGAATTTTTTGCCTAAAGAAGCGACAAATTCCTGGCTTTCAAACATGGTTTGCAGAACACTGGGAATATCACCATCGGTCTTCAAAAATTGTGTTGCCATGCCTTGCACTAAGGCTTCCGATGGTTCGTCGGTGACAAAATATTGCGCCAACTTTTGACTGATGAATTTGGCCGTCGCAGGTTGTCGTGTGAGCAAATTCAATATCTGATCCAGTTCAGCGATACCCTTGCCGCTGACCTTCGTACCTAAAATTAGCTTGTCACCAAAATCATGGCGAGCAGGGTTGAATTCCGTCAAGCCCAAACGTCCATATCCCGCTTGCAGACGAGCCCGCGGACGCGCATTATCGGCTCTTAGGTTGATGCCCAAACCAGTCAACACCCTAGCTAGCTCTTGCACATCCATTTGCGTGTAGCCACTGCCGACACCCATGGTATGCAACTCTAATAATTCACGTGCATAGTTTTCATTAATTTTATTGACCGCATTATGTTCATTATCGAGATAGCGCAACATCGCTGGATGCAACATCGTCGCACGCAACAGATCGCGGAAATTTCCCAAAGCATACGGACGTATCGCCGTCTCTTCAAAGTCGCCTAACATCGCACGCAGATTTTCTTTGCGATTGGAGATATTGAAATGGTTCATCCAAAACCAGTCCATTTGCTCAAATAACTGATTCGAGGAATATACTGCCCGCAGAGTAGAACGCGTCGCTGCCTCACGCGCAATGCGAGTCAATTCTTGTTGATAAGCTTTACGCAAACTATCATCGGTACCCTTCATCTTGGCTGAGGCTTCGCGCTGCTGATCGAGCTCATGCATCATCGACACAAAGTTTTTTTGCGAAATCGTCATCGCATCGATTTGCGCTTGAATCGCAGCAGGTAATTGTGCTTGTCGCGCTTGCAATTGCTGAATCAGGTAAGCATCTGCACCGACTTGTTTAAGCTGCGCCAGGCTGGTGCCAGTGCCGCCCCAAGTGAGGCGCTCTAGCAAGGCGTAAGAATCAACTTGCGCCTGTTGGAAAAATTGTGTCGGTACCAAAGTCACTTGCCGGTTCAGGCTAGCGGTAGCGAGACTCTCTGGCGCAGGTGCAGAGTCGGCTTGATCGACGATTCTCGTTTGATGACTGCAAGCGCTGATGGTCAATAGCATAGCGGCGGAAGCTAGCGTTAACAGTTTGGGAAATTTACTTGGCATATTGCACTTTCATTGAATTGAAGATTCAAAATGAGTGCTCAGCATAAATCCCGCATGGGCAAAATGCACGGCGTATTTAGTAACTTTTGACGGCGAGTAGTAAGAACTTGTAACAAGCGTCATGGCAACGCACGATAGGGGTGCGCAACACCAGCACGAGTGTCAATGGAGTCAGGTAGATACTGTTATCCGAGTCAAGCAGAATGCAAGCTTGAATCGAAAGGCTTGCCGGATTTTAGTACGCCAAATGCGACATGAATGAGTTTTCTCATCATGGCACCAATAATCACCATGGGAGGTTT
>NZ_JACOGA010000003.1 GCF_014284175.1 Affinundibacterium flavidum | reverse complement strand
TAAAGCACTGATTCGTTTAATTAACGACCATACTCGGAACGATCCGGACTTAAAAGATAAGCAGAAATTATTGGATAGCATACCTGGTTTAGGAGAACGCACCATCGCAATTTTGCTTTCCTACTATTCTGATACAGAGCGATTTACTTCAGTGAAGAAAGCAATTGCATTTGCAGGACTCGACCCACGTCATCATGAATCTGGCAGTAGTGTGCGGAGCAAGACGCGTATGTCAAAAGTGGGACATACTTTTATTCGCAAAGCGCTCTACATGCCTGCCATGGTGGCTTTGTATAAAACAACATGGGGCAAGGCTTTTCGTCAGCGTCTTACCGCTTCTGGAAAACCTCCCATGGTCATTATTGGGGCAATGATGAGAAAACTCATTCATGTCGCATTTGGCGTACTAAAATCCGGCAAGCCTTTCGATGCAAGCTTGCATTCTGCTTGACTCGGATAACAGTATCTACAGACCGCAAATCAACAAAAAATAAAAACAATAGCCACTCAATCAACGACAATTCCCACTTCAGCAATCACCGATAACATTTGAGAGGAAGCAATGCGCATTAATCACCTAATCACCACCATCTTGCTAGCAAGCAGTCTAACGATTGCGATTGGATCGACAGCGACGGCGCAAGTCACAGTCAAGCCGCTAGTCATAGGTGAGTCCGTGGAACTCGTTTCTAAAACCATGCAAGAGACTAGACGGATCAACGTGTATTTACCAGATGGCTATCGACAAGATCAATCAAAAGCGTATCCCGTCATCTATATGCCCGACGGTGGCGTAGCAGAAGATTTTTTGCATATTGCTGGTTTGATGCAGGTGTCGATAGCGAACGGAACAATGCGGCCGTTTATTTTGGTGGGAATTGAAAATACCGTACGGCGCCGTGATTTAACTGGGCCTAGCAATAGCGAGTTAGATAAAAAAGCGATTCCCAATCTGGGTGGTGCTGAGTCTTATCGTCGATTCTTGACTAAGGAATTAATACCCGAAATTGAGCAGCGTTATCGCACAACACAAGAGCGTGCTTTGGTGGGCGAATCATTGGCGGGGCTCTTCACATTAGAGACTTTGTTTCAAACGCCCGATATGTTCCAGACATATATCGCGATCGATCCTAGCTTGTGGTGGAATGACGAACACTTGACGGTGCAGTTTGCTAAGAAATTGCAGGTGCAGCCACAACTGTCCAAGAATTTGTATTTCGCTAGTAGTGGGCAACGTGGAATGGAATCGGTGATTCAGAATTTCGCACAGATGTTGCAAACGCAGAAGCCAGTGGGTTTGAACTGGACTTATGAACACTTCGCAAAAGAAACGCATGCGACGATTTATCATCCCGCCGCGTTGATTGCGTTTCGACAATTATTTGCACCTGAACCAAAGAACAAATAAAGACTAGTTTGAACGCAACCAAGCCATAGGAATATCCATCTCCAAATCACCATCTGCGCGGCGTACGCGTTGTTTAAAATGCCCTTCAATTTCAAAACCTAGGCTGTGATAAAAGGCGATGGCTTTGTGATTAGATTCGCGTACAAATAATTCGATCCGGCAGATGTCGGGGCGATGTTGTTTGACTTCGTCGAGTAGTGCAGTAAAAACCGCACGCCCAACGCCGATGGCTTGATAGTTAGGATGCACGGCAATCGTCAGATCCGACAATATGTGTGCAAACAATCTGGGGAAGGGTGGGTACGCATGGATTTCTCCAACAATTTGCGCATCCACTTTTGCAACAAAGCAGACACCACGTGCCATCGCGGTGTCTAAATTGTGGCGGATATAGTCGTCAGTAATTTCATCTTCAGTACGGGCGATACCGCCACCTTGCCGCGCGACATGTTGATAGAGCGCTTTGATGCCAGCGAAATCTTCTTTGCAGACAGGGGTGACAAGATAAGTGTTGGTTTCGCTCATACTGTCCTCCATTTATTTATTAATCGCCTTTGTACGCTCTTTAAGCCAGTTCAATGCATCACCTTGTACGCGTGGCGAGAGTCTGTGCAAGACATCCTGATGATAAGCATTGAGCCAGTCAATTTCATCTTTGTGCATCAGATCGAGTGCGATGCAACGCGTATCAATTGGGCACAACGTTAAGCTTTCAAACTTCAGATACTCGCCAAATTCAGTTGTTTGTGCAGGTACGCACAGCATGAGATTTTCTATGCGCACGCCCCATTTTCCAGGGCGATAAATGCCGGGTTCATTCGATGTGATCATGCCGATTTCCATCACCATGTCGCTGTTGGGAATCGCACCAGAAATCGACTGCGGGCCTTCATGGACATTGAGGAAATAGCCAACGCCATGACCCGTGCCATGACCGTAATTGATGCCTTCTGCCCACATCGGTGCACGTGCGACGGTGTCGAGCACGGTAGAGTAAGTCCCATACGGAAATTGCATGCGAGACAGCGCTATCATGCCTTTTAATACCAGCGTGAAATCACGTTTTTGTTCGGTGGAAACCGTGCCTACAGGTACGACGCGCGTAATATCGGTAGTACCGTTCAGATACTGGCCACCGGAATCAATCAGCAACAAGCCATTGCCTTCAATCACCGAGTGTGAATTTGCTGTGGCGCGATAATGTGGCATCGCACCATTGCCGTTAAAGCCGGCAATCGTGCCAAAACTTGGTGAAATAAAATGTGCTTGACGCTCGCGTGCTGCACAGATTTGTTCATCGATGGTGATTTCTGTGATGCGCTGCAAACCTTGTGTTTCTGCTTGTGTTTGTGCATGTTCAAACCATGCAAAAAATTCACATAAGGCCGCGCCATCTTGCTCCATTGCTTCACGCACGAATTGCGCCTCGGCAGGATGTTTGCGTGATTTGTTGTAGACCGAGGGATTCAGTGCCTCGATGACTTTAACTTCCTTGGCAATCGCTTGCTGGAAGCCGTAGGTAATGCGGCGCGGATCAATCAACAGTGTCGCGTTAGCATTCAGATTTTGTAAAGCACTGGCTGCGTTCTCATACGGCTGACAAGTGACCCCATCCTTGCTTAAATTGGCGGCGATTTGTGGCGATACTTTATTTAGTGGCACAAACAGTGTCGCGCTATCCAAACCTATCAAAGCATGCGAAACAAAGACGGGGTTGTAGTTAACGTCAGCACCGCGCAAATTGAAAATCCAGGCGATGTCATCGACCGTCGAAACAAAATGCCAGTTGGCGCCTTTGGCTTGCATTTGCGCGCGTACAGCAGTGAGTTTGTTTGCGCGGCTGACCACCGCAAAAGGCGCTAGATGTTCGTAGACAGGGGCATCTGGCAAGGCCGGTCTGTCACTCCACACTTCATCTAAGATATCGAGCTGCGTATTGAGAATAATTTGCTTAGGCTCTAAAGCGGCCTGTAATGCGCGGGCAGTGGCTAATCCCAATACATTGCCATCGACCGCGAGCGTTTGTCCAGACTGTAAATTCTGTGCCAGCCAATCGATGTGTGCGGTGGCCGCTGCAGATTGAATCTTCATCATATTGATGCCAGATCCGGCTAACTCTATTTCTGCTTGTGACCAGTAGCGACCATCTACCCACAAACCAGCGAAGTCCGTCGTTACGATCAAAGTCGCGACTGAGCCTGTGAAGCCAGAAAACACTTCGCGGCCCTGCCAGCGTGTTGGTAGATATTCGGATAAATGCGGATCGGCAGACGGAATCAAGCAGGCATGTACGCCATGTTTTGTCATCGCAGAACGTAAGTCTGCTAATCGTTGTGGGATAGAAATGCTCATGGTGGTTCCAGTTGAAAAGGACCATTCCTGAGCCACGTCAGGAACGTATGATCAATGATTAACGGAGAAAACGACGCATCACATGCGGCATGGGTTCGTTCGGATTGGCATGCGCGTATTCGAGTTCGGGCGCAAGTTCAAATTCATAGGCGGTGTATAGATCCACCAAACGAGGCTGATCCGTGCGCACACCTAAACGCAATTCTTCTACACCCGAAGTTTGTGCCTGATGTATCACGGCTTCGAGTAAATGCTGTGATAGGGCTTCACCACGGAAAGCGGGAAGTATGCCCATACGGCGCATTTCCCAAGTGCTGGTTTCGCCATCGACGGGAAGCCAACGTACCGAGCCTGCAGGCTCTTCATCGACTAGCAAAATAAAGCCGCCACCTTGGGTCAGGTCATCGGCGACTTTTTCACTGCTTTCATGATGACCGGACGAGGTCGCTGCAACTTTACCCGCCCAGCAAGTTCTGGTCAGATGCGCCAAGAGCGGCGCATCTTCTGTATTGGCTTCGCGTATGACGATGTCCATAGCGTAATTGATAAATTAACGAACTCGCATACCCGGCTCTGCACCAGGCCATGCTTCTAAGATATATAAACCCGGATTGGTTTTTTCATCCGCAGCAGACGCCGCTAAGACCATGCCTTCGGACATACCAAATTTCATCTTACGTGGTGCCAGATTCGCCACCATGACAGTGAATTTGCCGATTAATTGTTCTGGTTGATACGCGGATTTAATACCGGAGAAGACATTACGTGTCTTGCCTTCACCGACATCTAAAGTTAAACGCAAGAGCTTGTCGGAACCTTCGACGTGTTCACAATTAAGGATTTTGGCGATACGCAAATCAATCTTAGCGAAGTCATCAATCTTAATCTCAGGAGCGAGCTCTTCAATCATACCATTAACGACTCCCTCCCCTTCAAGGGGAGGGTTGGGGAGGGGATGGGTTTCAGCCGACGCTGCAGCAACCACAGCAGCAGGAACCGGCGCATCAAACAACTGGTCAAAAATCTTAATATCAACACGCTGCATCAGATGCACATAAGGATTAATTTTATGTTGATCCGGTAAGGGCGTATTCACGCTCGCCCAATTCAATGGGGCAATATTCAATTGCGCTTCAACTTGACTAGCAAGTTGCGGCAAGACCGGTTTTAAGAACACAGTCAGAATACGGAAAGCTTCCAATAAACGGCTGCAAACCTCTTGCAACTTCGCGTCATTCTCGGCTTGCTTTGCCAGTTCCCAAGGTTTATTTGCATCCACATAAGCATTGATGATATCGGCTTGTTCCATCACAGCGCGCAGGGCTTTACCAAATTCACGGGCTTCATACAAAGCTTGAATATCGCCAGAAACATGGCGCAAATTTTGAATGAAGGCATCGTCGCTGGTCGCCCAAACCGTATTCACAGCGCCATCAAAACGCTTGGTAATAAAACCTGCCGCACGACTCGCGATATTGATGTATTTACCGATCAAATCAGAATTAACACGTGCAACGAAGTCATCCGGATTCATATCCAGATCTTCGACTTTGGCATTCAGTTTCGCTGCAAAGTAGTAGCGCAGCCATTCAGGATTCATGCCGATATCGAGATAGCGCAATGGAGAAATACCGGTTCCACGTGACTTCGACATTTTTTCACCAGAGACTGTCACGAAGCCATGTGCATACACATTGTCCGGCGTTTTGTAACCAGAGAATTTCAACATCGCAGGCCAGAACAAGGTGTGGAAGTAAGTAATATCCTTGCCGATAAAATGAATTTGTTCCGTCGTCGGATCTGCCATAAACGCATCAAAATCACGACCGGTTTTATTGAAATAATTTTTCAGGGAAGCCAGATAACCTACGGGGGCATCGAGCCAGACGTAAAAGTATTTGCCCGGTTGATCAGGAATTTCGATGCCGAAATAGGGCGCGTCTCGACTGATATCCCAATCACCGAGGCCGCCTTCACCTTCTAACCATTCTTTGCATTTATTCGCCACTTCGGATTGCAGGCGATTGTTTTGCAAAGCCCAACCACGTAAAAATTCCACGCATTTCTCGTCAGATAATTTGAAGAAGAAATGCTCGGATGATTTCATCACTGGTGTTGCGCCAGTCAATACGGAATAGGGGTTTTTCAAATCAGTCGGTGCATAAACGGCAGAACAGACTTCGCAAGAATCGCCATACTGATCTTTCGCGCCGCATTTCGGGCATTCACCTTTGATGTAGCGATCTGGTAAGAACATGTTTTTGACCGGGTCATAAAACTGTTCTATCGTTTTGCTGGTAATAAAACCCGCAGCCTTCAGCTTGCGATAAATATCTTGTGACAGCGCATGATTTTCCGCACCATCGGTTGAATGCCAGTTGTCGAATTCAATATGAAAACCATCCAGGTATTGTTTACGTCCCGCAGCAATTTGCCCCACAAATTCTTGTGGAGTGATGCCCGCTTTTTCAGCCGCAATCATGATCGGTGCACCATGCGCATCGTCAGCACAAACGAAGTTAACTTCGTGTCCCGACATTCGCTGATGACGAACCCAGATATCAGCCTGGATGTATTCCATGATGTGGCCGAGGTGGAAAGGGGCGTTAGCGTAGGGAAGGGCGGTGGTGACGAACAGCTTGCGGCTCATAATGAATGATTGCTTTACTTGAGGAATAAAGCAGTTATTTTAACAGCGAAGTCATAGATTAGTACGATTTCTCAGCGGCGGCCGTGGTTTCTGATCAGTGGGTTTTCTCTGGAAATCGTCGGATTTGTGGATGTAAAAAGGCTTGTCAATCTTAAAATTACTCAATTTTTTAAGGTCGGAGGTAGTCAAATCAGTTTGTTTCTTGAATTGAGCCGCAATTAGACTAGCAAAGTTTGGGAGTAGCCGTTTTGCATGTGCTCGTCGCGTCAATTGACCAAGTTACACGTTTATCTGCACCATAAACGCCGACATAAATGACATTTTCAGTCCCGGATAGACCTTGATAAGCTCTAGCTGTGGCTGTGATTCTTCCACCGGCGGTTATGACTGTGCCCAGATAACCTGTTGTGCTAGTAACATCTGACGGAACGCCATTGAGGCCGCCTGAGCAATTGGTAAGGCCATCTTGCTCCTGTGCACAGATTTCAACCGCGATTTTTGTAGCACTAGTTGCTACGACAATTTCTGCAAATTTGGACCTCTTTGCATAGGCTTGATAGGCGGGCATAGCAACTGCCGCTAATATGCCAATAATTGCAACAGTGATCATCATTTCAATCAAAGAGAAACCTTGGCCTATCCTGTTGGATCTCATTAAAATCTCCCCTTAAAATATGAATTCGAAGTTACGGCTTGTTGAAACATCATTTATGTCAAATTGCGCTTTTCCGTCAAATTTTACCAGTTTCTGAATTTAGTCTAGCGAATATTCGTTGGTTTGACTGTTTGCCAATGAACATAGGCAGTTTGCTTACAGGGTTATCTCAGAGATTTAAGATAAATTACGTTAGACTTGCGGAAATTCAACGGAGAATCGCATGTCTGCAATAAATCAAGATCCAGCAATTGAACAAATTAAAACTATCTTATCTTCGGTGATCGATCCGAATACCGGTAAAGATTTCATCTCGACCAAATCCATTAAAAATATTCAAATACAAGCGGGAATTGTTAGCTTGGATGTGGAATTGGCTTACCCGGCTAAGAGTCAGTTTGAACTCGTAGCGGGTTTAATTAAGAAAGCGCTTTCTGGTTTGACTGGTGTTCAGCAAGTGCAAGTCAATGTCTGCAGCAAGATTGTGGCGCATGCTGTGCAGCGCGGAATTAAATTGATGCCGAATGTGAAAAATATCATTGCGGTGGCGTCAGGTAAAGGTGGTGTAGGTAAATCGACCACGGCAGTGAATCTAGCTTTGGCCTTATCGGCAGAGGGCGCGTCTGTAGGTTTATTAGATGCGGATATTTATGGTCCATCCCAGCCTATGATGATGGGGATAGAGGGGCGTCCTGAATCGGCTGACGGTAAGACGATGGAGCCACTGGAGAACTACGGCGTACAAGTATCGTCCATCGGCTTTATGATAGATCCTGATTCCCCTATGGTGTGGCGCGGTCCTATGGTGACGCAAGCTTTACAACAGTTATTAGAGTTGACCAATTGGCGTGATCTGGATTATTTGATTGTAGATATGCCACCGGGTACAGGTGATATTCAATTAACTTTGTCGCAAAAAGTGCCAGTGACTGGTGCGGTGATTGTGACTACGCCGCAAGATATTGCTTTGCTCGATGCGCGTAAGGGTTTGAAGATGTTTGAGAAGGTCGGCATTCCCATTCTTGGCATCGTGGAGAATATGAGTACTCATGTTTGTTCAAATTGCGGTCACACCGAAGCGATTTTTGGTGCTGGTGGCGGTGAGAAAATGTGCGCTGAATACGGTGTGGAGTTTTTGGGTGGTTTGCCATTGACCATGGCGATTCGTGAGCAAGCTGATTCAGGTAAGCCTACTGTAGTGGCTGATCCTGATGGACAGATCGCCACGATTTATAAAGATATTGCGCGCAAAGTAGCGATTAAAGTCGCCGATAAAGCGAAAGACATGAGTAGTAAATTTCCGACCATTACGGTACAAAATACCTGATGACATATTCTCCACAATTCGTGCCACAATTCTCGCCCCAAGACCATGTGTATATGCATCAAGCACTGGAGTTAGCCTCCCGTGCCACGATGGCGACTTCGCCTAATCCTAAGGTTGGTTGTGTGCTGGTCAAAGACGGCGTGATTCTGGGGCAGGGATGGACTCAGCCTGTGGGGCAAGCGCATGCCGAGGTGATGGCTTTGCGTAATGCTGCTGCACAGGGCAAGGCTGTGCGAGGTGCAACTGCCTATGTCAGCTTGGAGCCTTGCAGTCATTTTGGCCGAACGCCTCCATGTGCGAATGCTTTAATTGATGCTGGTTTGGCACGCGTGGTCGCAGCGCTTGGAGACGCAAATCCGCAAGTCGCAGGACGTGGGTTTGCGATGTTACGTGATGCGGGAATCGTCGTTGAGTATGGTTTGCTAGCGGAACAAGCGCGTGAAATAAATATCGGATTCTTTAAGCGTATGGAAACCGGCTGGCCTTGGGTGCGCGTGAAAATGGCGGCTAGTCTGGATGGATTTACCGCGCTGCCGAACGGACAAAGCCAATGGATTACGGATGCCGCCGCAAGGGAAGATGGGCATCGTTGGCGCGCGCGGGCGGATGCGATTTTGACAGGTATTGGTACCGTATTGGTGGATGATCCGCAACTGACGGTGCGTTTACCTGATGATGATGCAGTGCAGGGCAATGCGGTGCAGGCTCACCAGCCACGTAAGCTTATTGTTGATTCGCAGTTGCGCACGCCTATTGATGCAAAACTTTTTCAGAGCGGTCGCACCACGATTTTTCATGCGCTCAATAACTCGGAGCGAGAAAAAGCTTTGCAGAATATAGGTGCTGAATTGCAGTGTTTTGCGAATGAATTGCCTGCAGCGAACTCTCAAGTAAATTTGTCTGAAGTAATGAATTATTTAGGACGAGAGCAAGTCAACGAATTGCATGTAGAGGCTGGTTCAAAATTGAGTGGCGCTCTGCTTCAGGCTGGATGTGTTGATGAATTGCTGTTGTATTTCGCGCCGAAATTATTGGGACGGGGTGCATCCATGTTCGCTTTGCCCGAGTTGCAGAAAATTGCTGAAGCGCAGTCTTTGAAAATCCATGACTTGCGTCAAGTCGGTGAAGCAATCCGGGTGTTGGCTCGATTCAAATAAGTTGCACTTAATAATTTAGCCGACAATCTTAAAATAAGCCTGCTTAATATAAGTCGACTTCATAAGTCGATTTCAAATCAGCTAATATCAAAATTAGCCAACTCGACATCCAAACAAAAAAAGCCTCGCCGATTTCTCAACGAGGCTTAAACTTGGTCGGAGTACAAGGATTCGAACCTTGGACCCCCTGGTCCCAAACCAGGTGCGCTACCGGGCTGCGCTACACTCCGAAAACTGCTAGCAAATGAAAAATCATCTGCGATATCATTTACTGTAATTGGTGAAACTAAAAAGGATCGTCGATTTCTCAACGATCCTTCAAATTTGGTCGGAGTACAAGGATTCGAACCTTGGACCCCCTGGTCCCAAACCAGGTGCGCTACCGGGCTGCGCTACACTCCGAGAAGCGAGATAATACTTCGGGCTGCGATTCTTGTCAACCGCCTGCTAGTAATTTGATCAGCGTCATTATCGAATGTGGCTAAGTTCAAAGCAGTCCTAAAGATTTTGCTCACTATTAAATTCTCTTTTTTTGTGACTGATAGGATCGATAAAACTGATGGATTTTGCCAGTAATTTCAATGGTCGATTGTAGTCATCACTGCCAACGGGCAGGGCAACCGGATAAAACTGATCATTCAATATAGGCGCTCCCAAGCTCGCCATGTGCAGTCGTAGTTGATGCTTTTTACCAGTGTGTGGCTGTAATTGATATAAATCAATTTCTTCACGTCGTTCTAGTACGCTGATGAATGTTTCGCTATTCGCTGTGCCTGCAACTTCATGCATGATAAAGAAGCGATCGCTTTCCTCCATGCGGCTTGTTTTGCGATAAGGGAAAGTTTGCTGTGGCAAATGCGCAGCCAGTGCGTGATAGGTTTTTTCGATCTGGCGCATTTGAAACAAACTTTGATAGGCACCGCGACTTTGAATTTGTTTGGAAAATAAAATGACTCCCGCAGTTTCTCTATCTAAGCGATGCAAGGGAGTCAGATGATCGATACCGGTACTGGCTTTTAGTCTTGTTAATAAAGTCTCGCGCAAATATTGACCGCCAGGCGTCACTGGCAAAAAATGCGGTTTATCGACAATTAATAAATGCTCGTCTTCAAACAGTATTTTTTCTTGGAATGGAATCGCGACTTCATTTTCAATTTCGCGATAATAATAAATACACATGCCGCGCTTTACTTGACTATCTGCTTGCAAGCAATTGCCATCAGCGTCGCGAACCTCCAATTTTTCCATGCGCCTACGCCAGATGTCGGCGTGAATGTATGGAAATTGTTGGGACAAAAACGCTAAAGCATTTTCCCACTGGCCTTCGGGTAGCCAGATATAGCTTGGGCTAATGCCATTACGTGTAGCTAGCGCCGGAGCGACGACGAGTGGGGAGGTATGAAGTTGGTTCACGATTGCAGAAAATTGCTGATGAATTACATGTGACGAATTAGGCAAGATGATAGGCGCGTTTGTCATACTAACATTGCGAAGTGGTGCTAGGTATCTTCTCAGGTGTTAAGGCGGTAAAATAGCGTTTTTAATTTACTTACTTTTGCGCGACCCTTTCATTGAAGAATAGTTTTGACGATTTTTATTCTCGTTATTGCTTAAATTGAAATTCGCCCTGTATCCATGACTGCTTCTCATTTACCTACTCCTACCACACCGGTGCGCACGCGTTTTGCGCCTAGTCCTACTGGCTATCTTCACGTCGGCGGTGCGCGCACTGCTTTATTTAGCTGGGCATTTGCACGCCATTTTGGCGGCACCTTCGTCTTAAGGATTGAAGATACCGATGTAGAGCGCTCCACGCCAGAAGCAGTACAGGCAATTTTGGACGGTATGAACTGGCTAAATTTGCAGCATGACGAAGGTCCATATTATCAAATGAAACGTATGGATCGTTATACCGAAGTGCTGGCAAAAATGCTGGTCGATGGTACAGCCTATCATTGTTATTGCTCGACAGATGAAGTTGAAGCGATGCGTGAGCGTCAGCGTGCTGCCGGTGAAAAGCCGCGCTACGATGGCACTTGGCGTCCAGAGTCTGGAAAGACTTTGCCGGCAATTCCTGCAGATCGCAAACCTGTGATTCGATTCAAAAATCCACTTGATGGCGAAGTTAGTTGGAACGACGTTGTCAAAGGTACGATCACGATTTCAAACCGCGAATTGGATGACTTGGTGATTGCCCGCCCAGATGGCACGCCTACTTATAATTTCTGTGTGGCGGTCGATGATAGCGATATGCAAATCACGCACGTGATTCGCGGCGATGATCATGTGAACAATACACCACGTCAGATTAACATTCTGAATGCCTTGGGTGCGCCTTTGCCATTTTATGGACATGTGCCTATGATTCTCGGTACGGATGGCCAGAAACTTTCTAAGCGTCGTGACGCCGTTAGTGTGATGGATTATCTGGACAAGGGATATTTGCCAGAAGCTTTGTTGAATTATTTGGCACGATTAGGTTGGAGCCATGGTGACGACGAAGTTTTCAGTATGGAGCAAATGATCAGTTGGTTCGATCTCACGCATTTGTCTGGTTCGGCGGCACAATTTAATCCAGAAAAGCTCGCATGGTTGAACAATCACTATATCAAGGCAGCGGACAATCAACGCTTAGCCGATTTAATCCGTGCTGATATGGAAAAACTCGATGCGCAATTTGAAGGGGCGCCTGCACTAGCTGCCGTCATCGCATTGCTCAAAGAACGTACGAATACCACGGTGGAATTGGCGCAGTCTGCGATGCTGTTTTATCGCCAACCGACCCCTGATGCAGCTTTAGTGGCGCAGCATATTACCGATGCGATCAAGCCGGCTTTGCAAGAGTTCACACAAGCTTGCGCTAGCGTCGAGTGGAATAAAGCAGCGATTTCAGCAATGATGAAAGAAACTTTAGCAAAGCATAGTTTAAAAATGCCGCAACTCGCGATGCCTCTGCGTTTGCTGTTGACCGGTCAATTACAGACGCCATCGATTGACGCGGTGATTGAATTGTTTGGTCGCGAAGTCGTGTTAGAGCGCCTCGCCAAAGCTTGATCATTCCGGTTCAATACGGAATGAGCGAATAGTTTGTCAAGCGTTTAAGCTTTACAAGCAAAGTCGAAACTTGCTATACTCCCGTTTCTGTTTTGTGCGGGGGTATAGCTCAGTTGGTAGAGCGCTTGCATGGCATGCAAGAGGTCAGCGGTTCGATTCCGCTTACCTCCACCACGATCGGTTTATAGCTCAAATCAACAAAGTATTTTTTTAGAAGTTTAAGAAAAGTGCTTGCCAGAATGAAGAAGTTGAGTATATAATCTTGGTCTTACTTGATCGAAAACGTAAATAACGAAGCGAAAAAATCAAGTAAAAAGCAGTAAAAAAGGTCAGTAATACGGACAGATTTTATGTCCCCATCGTCTAGAGGCCTAGGACATCACCCTTTCACGGTGAGTACAGGGGTTCGAATCCCCTTGGGGACGCCAGTTAAAGCCGCTAAGTTTAAATACTTAGCGGCTTTTTTTTTTGGCGAAGAAAATCGAGCACTGCTCGCGCAGGGGAATCGAAGGGATAATCTTGTGTGGGAGAACCCCCTTGTGAGTGCAATATTGACGCAAGTGATTGATTTTAGAAATAAATTAATCGTTGATATCCGAAAATATACCAAGGTCTATCAACGAGATACATCGTCCGTGTACCTCGTTTTTATGCGCGAATAAAGAGCTGGACTATACGAAGTTTCAACACTACGTCGATGCTTTGCTAAGACTCTGCCTCATTACCTTCAGCCGTCGGATCAGGACAGATCAGACAAAGACAAATAATCAATTTTTTGGAAAATAAATATGAAAATCTACCTTAAATGCATCAACGTAGCATTGTTATTTGCGGTGTCTTTTTTCATGATGTCGGGGTTTGCTGCTGAACGTGAAGAAAAAGTTATTTATCACATCAGTGACAGCGCAAATGCCGCAGCTGGTTTGCGCAATGCCCGTAATCATCTAGAACAAAGCCCAAAAGCCAAGATCGTGTTTGTGACACACGGTGCGGGAATTGATTTTTTGTTGCTTGGAGCAAGCGACAAAAATGGCAATCCATACGACGTTCTTGTACAGGAATTGGCTGCACGCAAAGTCGAGTTTCGTGTATGTAATAACACTTTGATAGGCCGAAAAATAGATAAATCGCATGTCCTGTCCGAAGCTAGCATCGTGCCTTCGGGTGTGGCGGAGGTCGCTCGATTACAGATTCATGAAGGCTATGCTTACTTGAAGCCTTGAAGCCTAAATGCCTATGTGCATAGCGCGCATGATTGAGCATCTCGTAGAATAGACAAGAGCAAAAGTGAATATGCACTATATGTCTTAGCCGATGCTTGTAATCGGTGGATATTTTTCTGTCCATCAGCGGCATCGTCGTGAGCATTGCGACCCTAACTGATCACAGTGAGCGAGAAATTTTGCGTGGTTTAGTCTGAAAAAAACAGGCGATTTGTTATGATCGATTCCGTCGTAGTGCTAATCGGTACGAGCTTTATTTTGTAGAGTTAGCTTGCTGACGTAATTTTTCTAACTGTAGGTATAGCTTTTCCGTTTTGTCTGAACACGCATGTTTTACATGTGCTTGCGGGTCTCCCAGAAAATTTTGCTGAGGATGTTTGGAATGATATTGTGAACGCGCCTTAACTTGTTCGAGCTCTTCTAATGTCAGTGACAGATTTAGTTGGGACAACAGAGACTCCCATACTAATGCAGGCAATTCATGATAGTTCAAGAGTCGTAAATCGTGTTCTAGATGGTGAGAAATCGCACAAGTATAAAACTGATCTAAGACGCGCAAGCAGTAGCCATCTAAATCACCTGGCATTAAGTCAGTAAGATCCGCACAAATATTTCCTAAATTCACAAAGCCTGGAATCATTTGTGGTCCGCGTTGGCGCTGGTGGGATGCCAGAACTTGCTGCGGATCTCTATATAAAAAGAGCAGCGGCGTTTGTGGAAACGCTTTGCGAATAAAGGCCAACCGGCTGATATGCCAGCTGTCAAATTTAACGATGAAATGCTTTTCTTCGCCAGCCCTCCGTTGACCCAAGGCTGCAATAAGTTGTTGAAAAATAAGAATGCTTTCCGGAGAATTTTCCGAATAAACACGGAAAAACGCATCGATCACTGGAGGTTCGGACAATACTATGCACTGTGCTAAATGACTGAACATCTGCGTCAACAACGTAGAACCGCAACGTGAAACGTGAAAGATAAACGCGGTAGGGGCGACGCATTCAGTGAATTGAGATAAGGCGCTCACCGGAGTTCTGCAAACGCGTCTTTGATCGCGTGGCTGAGTGTTCAGGCTATTTTGAAAGAACGATTCAACAAATCTCTGCTGTCCCATATCGCGCCAATAGAGTTCATTACTCTGATGGCAAAATGTGATCGGATACCAGTTTCTTAGAGAATCGAGTGTCGATGAATCAACTGGTTCTCCGCGAATAAATGAACGTTCTTCTGAGACAAATCCGTCATATGCTTGCATAAGTGCGCTTGGAATAAAATAGCAATATTAACATCATGATCTGTATTTTCTTTACCTATTTGATTTATCTAACTTGGGTAGGTGTTCAGCGCAGTGCGAAAGCATAAGCAGGTAAAATTATCTGAAATGCAAATATCGATCAAAATCCAACGTTGAAAAAAATTTTCAAAAGATGCTTGCACAAACTACTGATTTTTTATACAGTGTCGACATGCAGTGGTTTGGAGCTGCAAATTCATAAAAATTGTAGTCAATTGCATTTACCTGAGAGAAATTATGGACGATAGAAAATCTGATAACGGCAACGATAAAAGTAAAGCATTGGCTGCCGCGCTAGCGCAAATTGAAAAGCAATTTGGTAAAGGTTCCATCATGCGCTTAGCGGATGGTGCAACAGTTGAAGAAGTACAGGTGGTGTCTACAGGCTCTTTGGGCTTGGATATCGCTCTTGGTGTTGGTGGCTTGCCACGTGGCCGCGTGATCGAAATTTACGGCCCAGAGTCTTCAGGTAAGACGACAATGACTTTGCAGGTTATTGCGGAAATGCAAAAGCTGGGTGGCACTTGTGCGTTTATCGATGCGGAACATGCTCTCGATGTTGGCTATGCGCAAAAATTAGGTGTAAATCTGAATGACCTGCTGATTTCTCAGCCAGATACAGGAGAACAAGCCTTAGAAATTACAGATGCTTTGGTACGCTCTGGTAGTGTTGATTTGATCGTTATCGACTCGGTTGCTGCACTGACACCAAAAGCTGAAATTGAAGGCGATATGGGGGATTCTTTACCTGGCTTGCAGGCGCGTTTGATGTCACAGGCATTGCGTAAATTAACCGGCAGCATCAATCGTACTAACACAACCGTGATTTTCATTAATCAGATTCGTATGAAAATTGGTGTGATGTTTGGTAGCCCTGAAACCACAACTGGTGGAAATGCACTCAAATTCTACGCTTCTGTACGTTTAGATATTCGTCGCACTGGTTCAATTAAAGCTGGCGATGAAGTGATTGGTAACGAAACTAAAGTGAAAGTCGTAAAGAATAAAGTCGCGCCACCATTCAAAGAAGCGCACTTCGATATTCTGTATGGCGCAGGCACTTCACGCGAAGGTGAAATTCTGGATTTGGGCGCTGATTGCAAGATCGTTGAAAAATCGGGTTCTTGGTATAGCTATAACGGCGAAAAAATTGGTCAAGGCAAAGATAATGCACGTAATTTCTTGATCGAGCGCCCAGCATTGGCACACGAAATTGAAAACAAAGTGCGTGAGCAATTAGGCGTGCCATTGTTGCCAGCACTCGCAGCAGAATAGATAGATGGCAGGCTCTGGATATTTTGAAGAATATTGAGCCTGATTTAGAGGCTGTTGGAATATATTCTGAGCCCTAGTACTGATCACGGTAGTCTTAAGTCGATTTACTTGGTAACAGGTAGTCGACTTTTTTTGTTCTTATTTGTTTTTTTTGTTTTCCACTTGCTGGCTATTAGTTGTAAGTAGAAGGTGGTAAGTTGTATTTTCAGTTTAATGGCTTAACCTATTTGGTTTTTAATTTCCATCAATGATCAGACCCAAGCTGAGCCTAAAAGCGCGTGCTTTGCGCTTTCTTTCTATGCGTGAGCACAGTCGTATTGAACTTGCTCGCAAGCTTTCTCCTTATGTTGAGGAAGTAGACGAGTTGAATACCTTATTGAATTGGCTGGAAGAGTCAAAATTCTTATCCGATCAACGCTTTTCAGAGTCATTGGTGCATAAGCGTCAGGGGCGCTTTGGGAATCAAAAAATATTGGCTGAGTTGCAAAGTCATAATTTGAGTAAAGACGATTTAACTGACATCAAACTTGAATTGCAAGAAACCGAAATGCAGAGAGCCGTGGATGTTTTATGGCGCAAATTCAGAGAATCACCAGTCGATCAACGCGAAAAGGCTAAACAAATGCAGTTCTTGGCGCAACGAGGATTTTCTAGTCGCGCAATTAGTCATGCACTGCGTCAATCTCGTGACGTAGACCAAGAGTAGATTCTTGCTTTCCTGCTATGAAAAAAGCATTTTCTGTGACCGTCATTCAATTTAAGCCATTTGAGTAAGCACAATATCTCGTTGAAACTTGTGAAAATTGGTATTTTTAAGTACTGGTTCTATTAAATTGGCCTAACCAAAAAATAGAAATCATGCTTTAGCTGTGCTAGAATCCACAGGTTTTTTGCAATGCCGCAAGAGCGGCTGTGATCGTAGAAGCTGCGAACACGCACGCAATTGTGGCTTTTTATATTCGAATTGCCGCCAGCAGGCATGATGCCTTTTTTAAATTGATGACTTTTTCTACCCCCTTATTCGGGTCTGATTTCCTTCTCCAAGTAGATGTTACCTACTTGGAAGAGTTGAATTGTGGTCAAGCGGATCGTGTTTTTGCTCGTATTAAGTTGATGCAAACAAAATTTTCCGAAGCTCTCAAGTAATTGCTAAATGAACGTGACATCCAATTCGGTTGTTGCGTTTTTTTGTTTGGGCTAGCGGTTTTGTATTGCTGACTTAATGAATATTCGAATGTTCCATGCTGTACAGTGTTTATAGAATTCCGTTTTTTTTGTTTTACTTTTTAACTAATACCTCAGTGTCTGAAGGGAAGTCGTATGAAAATCCATGAGTATCAGGGTAAAGAAATCCTCCGTAAATACGGAGTGACCGTACCGCGCGGTATCCCATGCATGTCCGTTGAAGAAGCAGTCAAAGCTGCTGAAACTTTAGGCGGTCCAGTATGGGTAGTCAAAGCACAAATTCACGCCGGTGGCCGTGGTAAAGGTGGTGGCGTTAAAGTCGCTAAATCCATGGAGCAAGTACGTGAATATGCGGAAGCAATCATGGGCATGCAATTGATCACGCATCAAACTAGCCCTGAAGGTCAAAAAGTTCGTCGCTTATTGATCGAAGAAGGCGCTGACATCAAAAAAGAACTGTACGTAAGTATGGTCACTGACCGTATCAGCCAACGCGTGGTGTTGATGGCGTCTTCTGAAGGCGGTATGGACATTGAAGAAGTGGCTGAATCTCATCCAGAATTGATTCACTCTATCGCGATCGATCCAACTGCTGGTTTGCAAGATGCTGAAGCAGATGACATCTCCCGTAAAATCGGTGTGCCAGAAGGCTCTATCGAAGACGCACGTGTTCAGTTGAAAGGCTTGTACAAAGCTTTCATGGAAACAGATTGCTCCTTAGCTGAAATCAATCCTTTGATCTTGACTGGCTCGGGCAAAGTTATCGCGCTCGATGCGAAATTTAACTTCGACGCGAACTCCCTATTCCGTCAACCAGAAATCGTTGCGTACCGCGATCTGGATGAAGAAGATCCAGCCGAAATCGAAGCATCTAAATTTGACCTGGCTTACATCTCCCTCGACGGCAACATTGGTTGCTTGGTGAACGGTGCAGGTTTGGCGATGGCAACGATGGATACCATTAAGTTGTTCGGCGGTGAGCCAGCTAACTTCTTGGACGTAGGTGGTGGCGCGACTGCAGAAAAAGTCACTGAAGCATTCAAGATCATGTTGAAAAATCCAGGCTTGAAAGCAATCTTGGTCAATATTTTCGGCGGCATTATGCGTTGTGACGTGATCGCTGAAGGCGTGATCACTGCATCTAAAGCAGTGTCCTTGCAAGTACCTTTGGTGGTACGTATGAAAGGTACCAACGAAGAAATCGGCAAGCAAATGCTGGCTGACTCTGGTTTGCCTATCATCGCTGCAGACACGATGGAAGAAGCGGCGCAGAAGGTTGTTGCCGCTGCTGCCGGTCAAGCTTAATTTTCGCAAGGAATCAATATGTCCATCCTGATTAATAAAGACACTAAAGTCATCACCCAAGGTATCACTGGCAAAACTGGCCAGTTCCATACACGTATGTGCCGCGATTACGCAAACGGTCAAAACTGTTTCGTTGCTGGCGTTAATCCTAAGAAAGCTGGTGAAGATTTCGAAGGCATTCCAATTTTCGCGAATGTTTCTGAAGCTAAAGCGGCTACTGGTGCAACTGTTTCCGTAATCTACGTTCCACCAGCAGGTGCAGCGGCTGCGATCTGGGAAGCCGTTGAAGCGGATCTCGATTTGGCGATTTGTATCACAGAAGGTATTCCTGTCCGTGACATGATGATGTTGAAAGACCGTATGGCAAAAGCTGGTAGCAAAACAAAATTGCTCGGACCTAACTGCCCAGGTTTGATCACACCAGACGAAATCAAAATCGGTATTATGCCTGGTCATATCCACCGTAAAGGTCGTATCGGCGTGGTTTCCCGTTCCGGTACATTGACTTACGAAGCGGTTGGTCAATTGACTGCACTCGGTCTGGGTCAATCTTCCGCAGTTGGTATTGGTGGCGATCCTATCAACGGTTTGAAGCATATCGACGTCATGAAGATGTTCAATGATGATCCTGATACAGACGCTGTCATCATGATCGGTGAAATCGGTGGTCCAGATGAAGCGAATGCTTCTTACTGGGTACGTGACAACATGAAGAAACCAGTCGTTGGTTTCATCGCTGGTGTGACTGCGCCTCCAGGCAAACGTATGGGTCATGCTGGTGCATTAATTTCTGGTGGTGCTGATACTGCGCAAGCAAAATTGGACATCATGGAAGAATGCGGTATCAAAGCAACGAAGAATCCATCTGAAATGGCACGCTTGTTGAAAGCCATGCTGTAATTTAGAAGATTGGTTGTTTTAAAAAAAGGGAGCTTGTGCTCCCTTTTTTGTTGCCGTCACCAGACCGATGGTGCAAAAAGAATGTTGTAGTTGCGCGATTGAAACATCAAAATTTCCACTCCAGGCTGATATTTCTCTCTGTTAATGGTAAGCTCGATAACTTCAGATTTGGTTGCGCCTTTCACTAGTTTTGGCTATCGTCGATTTCATTTCGTCTAATTCATACATGCATGCACATACTGTTTTGGAGTTTGCTAGTCATACTGACACAGGTTTAGTCCGCAGTCATAATGAGGACGCGATTGCTATTTGCCCTGAGGCTGGCTTGGCGATCCTGGCAGATGGAATGGGCGGGTATAACGCAGGAGAGGTAGCAAGCCAAATGAGTGTTGATTTGGTCAGCGAGCAGATCCGCCAAAAACAAGCAAATTCTTGGCTGCCTCGTATGCCGTGGCAGTCATCGATGCCTCAAAAATGGATACATGATGCCATTGTGTATGCCAATGAAAAGGTTATTGAACTAGCCAATGCAAATCCCGATAATTTTGGGATGGGGACCACCATAGTAACCGCATTGTGTCATCATGATAAGTTGGTGATCGGACATGTTGGTGACTCACGTGCGTATTTGTTTCGGGATAATTTTCTGGAGCAAATAACGCGCGATCATTCTGTGTTGCAGGCACAAATCGATGCGGGGCTGATTTCTCAAGCGGATGCACATTTGTCGCCAATTAAGAATCTTATTACACGTGCAGTTGGTTCACACGAAGAAATCGAAGTCGAAGTGCATGATCATCAATTGAGGCAAGATGATATTTTTGTTCTTTGTTCAGATGGTTTGAGCGACATGCTAGACCAGATTTACATTCAGACCGTACTGCGCGAGCAATCTGCAGATTTAGACACTTGTTGCAAGACTTTAGTGTATTTGGCAAATCGGCAGGGAGGCTTTGACAACATATCCGTTGTTTTAATACGTGTGAAAGAATTGCATGAGCGTGGCTTTATGGAGTATATTTTTGCTAGTTAAAAAACAAGCAATTTCATTCTAATTCAATTTATTTTCTGTATCCGGTGGGCATAATATGGCAAAAGTTGTGGTGACTTTTAATGGTCAGGTTCAAAAAGAATTTAATATTGACCGTGCGCGTCTGAATATTGGGCGTCGACCTGGTAATGACTTGGTCTTGGATCATCTCGCGGTAAGTGGACGCCACGCAGCTATAGACACGACCTCTGAAGGAACTTTTATCCTAGATTTGGGTAGCACTAACGGTACATCAGTGAATGGGCAGCCAATCAAAAAGCATTTGTTGCAAAATGACGACGTGATTGAGTTGGGTAAATATCAATTGAAATTTGTGGTCGAGGTTGACAACTATCAAATTTCTCCAGATGAGACTTTGAAGGTCGGAAAAATCAAGGTATTGAATGGTGCGAATGCTGGCAAAGAAATGATACTGTCTAAGCCTGTCACCACCTTGGGTAGTCCCGGTATTTTAGTCGTGTCGATTGCGCGCGAAGGGAATCGTTTTAAGATCACTTTCGTAGAGGGAAAAGTATTTCCAAAAATCAATGGTGAAACAATTGATGCGCGACCACGTATTTTGGCGCATGGAGACGAAATCGATTTATCAGGAACAAAGATGGAGTTCCAACTAAACTAGATTTACTTGAGCGGCAAAACGTCTAGCAATATTCTCAAGTGTAAAGAATGGCGAGGTGCTAAGCAACCTCGCCATTTTTGTATGTGCTTAGTTGATTGTGAGTGCATCTCCGTTACTCGCATCGACCACAACAAACAGTTGTTTAGCCTTAGTTTTTATAGGGCAAAATAGTACTTTCTTACCCTGCTTCTCGAAATTAAGTCGAATTTCTTCAAGTTGAGTTTGAGTTGTTTTATCAATATTTTGTTGTGCTAGTTCTTTGCTAGCGGTCAGCACCTGAACCTTAACTTGGGCATAGTCAACATAGTATTGCGGCAAATTCTCTATCCCCATATTCCACAATCCTGCGAATAAGATCTCTTGGCGTTTTTGCAGAGAGTCTGGTAGTTGTGTGCCAGTGAATATTGGACCCAATTGTGGTAATTGCTTAAATTCCTCAAGGCTCACTTTCGCAATATCGATATCGTCAATTTCATTCGCTTTAACTAGCACAAATTGTTTCTCGACAAACGCTAGATAGACTGGCCTTGCTGTGTACAATGCCCACACACCATAGCCGAGGAACAATAATTGACATATCAGTACCGCAGCAACATCAAATTTCAGAGATTTTTTTTGCGGATTGAAAATCACCAACATGACCAACGGGCCTAAAATTAGGTCTACTGCTATCAGTATTTTTAATAGTTCAAATCCATTTGCAACCTCGAATAGCTGATGGGGATACCAGACCAATTTCACGAAACTAAAAATGCAGGTAATGACGATCGCACTCGCCAGAAAGTGGAGGCCAAACGCTTGATAGCGGTTTAAGCTGGATAAACGGTTAGTCAGCATGTTATTCAATCGAAAGTTGGTAATGAAAAGGTGATGTTGGAGCCTTCCACAGATGCTCTATTTTGCACTAACAATGGCGGCTATAAAAAATCATCGATTAAAATAGTAGAGCTACTTCCAAAAATCAAGAGCAATCGGCTCACTAATTTTTTCTAAAAAAGATGTTTCCTATAAATCGCAGTTATTTATCCTTGTTTGTTTTTAGTGCCAGTGTGCTATTTGCGCAGCTTTACACCGGACATGTACATCCCTATCGTAGCTTTTATCATGAATTCGCCGTGTGCTTGGGGGTATTTGTGGCGATGATTCCGCTCTGGGGTGTAGGACAAGGAAGGTTCGTCCTGCCAGCCAATAGTTTATTGGTCTTTGCGTTAATCGCCTATGTCGGACTGCAAATGTTCATGGGGCTCAGTAGTTATGCCGCGCTTGCGTATCCCCTATTTATTTTATTTAGTTTGATATGTGCGATGTGTCTCGGGGCGACTTGGGTAACACTCGCAGGAAATATGCGAAGCTTATGCTGGGCACTGTCGTTAGTTTTTTTAGGTGCAACCTTGCTCTCAGTCGCCATGCAGCAAGTTCAGATTATGGGATTGGATTGGCGTCCATTCGTGATGTATATACGTAATGATGGTGTTAGCCCCATCCGCGCATTTGCCAATGTGGCACAGCCGAATCAATTGGCGCTGTTGATTTGCTTTGGATTCGCTTCACTTTGGTGGTTGCTGCAAGTGTCACGTATGCCTGGTTTGCTCGCGTGGTTGCTGGCTTGCTTTATGTTGTGGGGATTGGTTTTAACGCAATCGCGTATCGCCTGGATTATTTTGCCTCTGTTCGCGGGATTGAGCATATTGCTGCGCCAGCATAGTCGTAAGGCGAGTTGGCTGGGCGTGGCGAGTCTGTTGTTGATCTATGTCTTATTGCTGCTGAGTTTGCCAATATTGGCTAAGTGGATGGGATTTGTTGTTGGAACTTTGGGCGAGCGCGTTGGTGGTCGTTCTGAACGCACGGTTTTGCTTCAACATGCTTGGGCAATGGCGACCACACATCCTTGGTTTGGCGTTGGCTGGTTTGGATTTGGCGCGCAACAGGTGGCGATCGCGGCCGACTTTTCTTCAACGACGTATGCCGAGCATGCGCACAATATCGTGCTGAATTTCGCGGCGGAATTAGGGTTTCCATTTACGCTGGCTTTTTTTTCGGCATGCATAATCTGGTGTTGGAAGACCTGTTGTAACAAACTTGCGTTGCAAAATAATACCGTCGTCTTTGTGCTGATGATTTTAATGGCCGTTGGTGTGCATAGTTTGGTCGAATTTCCATTGTGGTACGCCTACGTATTGCTGCCAGTCGGGGTGTTGATGGGCGCTGTGCATCAGTTCCGTTGGCAGAATGCTGGAGTGTACATATCTCGTCGCGTTGTCGTGTTAATCGTCCCTATTTGTCTGGGTTTGCTGACGTGGGGTTGGATCGATTACCACCGTGTAGTTGACGGTTTCATCGCCTTTCGGCAAGTGAAAGACTATGCCGATATTCCGGCGCAAAAAATTACCGCACCTGCCGTCAGTTTCATGCCTGACTACTATGATTACTTCAAATTGCTCAGAGTGACGCCGCACTCAGGCATGAGTGACGTTGAAATTCAATTCGTAGAAAAAGCCAGCCATCGTTTTGGCTATGTACACATCTTAGATAAGTTGGCGCAGGTGTATTGCCTGAATGGACGTACCGATGCTGCTCAACGGACTATGCGGACTCTGCATCGCCTGCATCCTTTGGTATATACCGAGTATTACGATTATTGGAATGATCTGGCAAAAACGAATCAATGCTACGCAGATGTTTTCGCAAAAATGCCGCCCCGTGATGCTCAATAAAATGTTAATGCGTTTCTTCACCGAAGCCAGATTCAGTTCGGAAAAATAGTTCCCGTCGAAGAAGCGCATATCTATTAATCGCAATACTAATCTCGTCAAATTTGATTTGAAATTCCGCTGAGAAATCCGAATGTCAATTTGGAGGGAGTTTCCTCCTTGAGGGGGGAAGGAGCCGAATAAGGCGCGCTGAATTGCCAAGAAACTTATTTTGAACTGCATTGTGCGAAGGCGAGAAAATACCTCTTGTTACGTATGTCTTAATCGGCACGTATCAATCAATAACAGCAGTCCAATCCCCCGATTTTCCACCATGTTTTTCTAACACGCGAATATCGCTCATCACCATCCCGCGATCAACTGCTTTACACATATCGTAGATAGTCAGTAAGCCAACTTGCACGGCGGTTAGGGCTTCCATCTCTACGCCGGTTTTTCCGTAGGTTTCCACTTGCGCCTGACACTCAACGCTATGGTTTTCTGGCACGAGTTGAAAATCCACGGTAACGCGGGTGAGCGCAAGTGGATGACATAAAGGAATTAGATCACTGGTACGCTTCGCTGCCATGATCGCGGCAATCCGGGCAATCCCGATAACGTCGCCTTTCTTGGCATTGCCGCTTTGGATTAATTCGAAGGTGGCGGGTTGCATGCGTATTTTGCCTGCGGCAACAGCGATACGGTGCGTGCTATTTTTATCGCCAACATCAACCATATGCGCCTGACCACCTTGATCAAAATGGGTTAAGCCACCATTTGCAGGTGATGGAGAACTTGTAGAAGTTTTGCTAGTCATAAATGAACATTCGATTCGATTGTGAGCGATTGTGAGTTAATATAAGCTGTCTGTTTGGATAGGCGTCGCTTAGTCGCTGTAATAGCTGTAGTGACGGTGTTATTCGACTTTTAGCTTTGGTAAAGCAACATTATTTCGTGATCATATCACCGTGAAAAAAGATTTCCCGCAATTTCGTCTTAAGTTGATCTCGCTCACATTGCTGGCGAGCTTTACTTGTTCGACTGTATTCGCCCCCTTCAATGTCGCTACGGCACAGCCGCAATTTAGTGCCAAGCCCGGACCGCAGACGCCTGCGCCGAGTACCACGAAGAACCAAACTTTGCCCACCTTAGGCGATACCGCGCGCGGTGATCTCTCGCCCATCATGGAACGCAAAATTGGTGAGCAAATCATGAGTAGCGTTCGGCATGATCCGGACTATTTAGAAGATGGCCCGGTGACTGAATATCTGACTAAGCTGGGTAATTCTTTGTTAGATAAGCGTCCCGATGCACGTGGTGAAACCTCTTACGAATTTGAATTTTTTGCGGTCCGTGATCCAGTCTTAAATGCGTTTGCGTTTCCTGGTGGATTTTTGGGATTTCATTCTGGATTAATTTTAGCAGCACAGACCGAGTCTGAACTGGCGTCGGTAATGGGGCATGAAATAGGTCACGTCGCACAACGCCATATTGCGCGCATGTTGGGTAACCAAAAGCAAGATTTCTTGATTCCCATTGCAGCTCTAATCTTAGCCGCATTGGCCGCACGTTCTAGCCCCGATGCCGCGATGGCGATGGTGATGGGTGGACAAGGATTGGCGATCCAGCGCCAGCTCAGCTTCAATCGAGATGCCGAACGCGAAGCCGACAGGATGGGTTTTCAAATTCTGCGAGACGGCGGCTACGATACCTCGGGCATGCTCGCCTTCTTTGGACGCATGCAGCATGCCTCGCGTAATTACACCGATACCGGGATGTCGTACTTGCGCAGTCATCCTTTGACCAGTGAGCGTATGGCGGATATTCAAGGGCGTTTATTTGGTGAACGTTACCGGCAACGAGCAGACGGCCTCGATTTTTATCTGACTCAAGCGCGCGTGCGCGTGCTGCAAGACAGTAAGGCGCAAGGTTTGATTGATGCCACGGTAGCGTTTGATAATCAAATTAAAAACGGTAATGAAGAAAGTCGCTTAAGCGCGCAGTATGGTTTAGCCTTCGTCGCCTACAAAAAGAACGATTTTCTGAAAGCCGAAAAACTCTTAAACGAAGTCGTAGCGCAAATTGCTCAGTCGCCATCACAGAAGAAATGGTTGAAAGAAACCAGCGCCTTCGCCAGCCTCGCGATTGATATTGAGATGGGTAAGAAACGCCCAGATCTGGCTGTCCTTAAAGCCAAGAATGCTTTACGTGAATTGCCCCTAGCACGAGGACTGGCGCATCAATATGCCGAAGTCTTAATTGAAGCAAAAAACTATACCGAAGCAGAAGTCTTTTTACGCGATCAAATCGCCTTATACAGGCGCGAAGCCAAGTTACAACATCTGCTAGCCAAGGCCTACGCGGCGGAAGGCAAGCAAGCCCTGCAACATATCGCACTGGCCGAAGCCTATGCCTTAGAAGGCGCGCTACCAGCAGCTTTGGCACAATTGGATATAGCGCGACTTGATCCTGATGTGAAGTATTACGACTTGTCTGTGATCGACGCCCGCGAACGTGAGTGGAAAGAAAAGCGGCGTGAAGAAATGGAAGATGAGAAGAAGGGGAAGTAGGGGAAGTAGGGGGATGTTGTTTGAATTGTTAAAGTGTTTGGTAAAATGCAAAAAATCGTGACGCATTTCACAGAAATTTTAGTAGTGATGAAATGGACAGTGCAATGCCGGAAAGCCCATGTTTAAAAGCCTTTGGAGACGATGAATGAAAAGTGTTATGCGTCACGTTAAATTTTTATGCGACATCGTGTCGCCTATATCTAGTTAGGCTCGCGTATGAATCAAATTAATCTTGTAATTTCAGCACTCGAAAAGTTTGAATTGGAAGATGAAGATACAAATATTTGTAATCTCTATGAAATCCTTGAGGGTTTCAAAAGTCATCCTGATAGGGAACTCGCCATAGATGCTATATTTTCTTTTCTTGAAAAATATCCAGAAGAATTATTTGGAAGTCCGGGCCCTTTAGTTCACGCGCTAGAAAGTACACCTGAATACCAAAACAAATTAAGTGCTTCGCTAAAGAGGCAACCTACCGAAGCAACTGTGCATATGGTGAATCGAATCCTGAATAGTGAAATTCCAGCTTCTCAAAGAAATTTTTGGTTACTTGAGCTTGAGCATGTAAAGAGCAATATAAAATGTCCAGATTTCGTAGCTGAGTCAGCTAGAGAATTTCTGGAATATCAACGTAACAACGGTAATGCTTAACAAGTCGTTGCAGCACCGCTCCGGCACTACGTGCCTGCGCTGGACAGTTTTTAAGTCGCGGCTTTGTGGTTTTGCTGCGCAAAAGTATCCCACAAAACCACAACTTAAAAACTGCCGCTGAACTCGGCGTTAGGTGCCAGGATGCTGAATGAGTGAGGCTAATTTTTCTATTACTCCAGAAGGGTTCGTTCAGGAATTTAAAGACTTGAAGAACTATCTGGTTAGTAATTATTTTTCCGGTGATTCAAAGATTTCACGAATTGATAAATTGCAGAACGCTGGCCTAAGTGAAGAGCAAATTGAAATAACCAAACGAATTGTCAATGAAGCGCTTACTGATGCTCTTTATACTGTTTTACTTGGGCTTGATGGCTGTGCTTCAATTGGTCGACATCAAATCAACTATAAATTATTCGATGAAAAATCCAATGAACTGACTGGTGAACTCGAATCTATCGCTTGGGAGAAACTCCATGGCGAAAACACATAACACGACAATCGATAGGGAGTTGCATATGACAATTTCGTTCTTATTTAAATCCACGAATGCGGTCCCTTCATCTAAACGTTAGAGACATGGACGAAATTAACTCCAGCGCGGATGTTGTTCTCAAGTTCACCAATGAAATGAACGATTGGGAATCAAAAATGTATATCGTCAGTCGCATCGAAAACGGTAAATATGTATCTGACGAAAAGCGGGCATACGTAGCCGCCAATTCAAGATCCGATCTCGATCAGTACTACTTCAACATCCTAAGCAAGTACTGCACTTCAAAGGAAAGAAAGTATGGGGGGCATCCAGACCATTATGGAATGCCCACCAGATATGCCGGAATATGCGAAAGCGCTATCCTAGAGAAGAATACGTTGAATAGAAATCGAATCGAAATTACTGCAAAGAGCGAGTACTTGGACACGGTGTACATGTTTGTGTTGCTCAAAAAGACAGATGGTTGGCGAATAGACAGCCTTAAGACGAAGCGTAGCGAAGGTTGGGACAATGCCCTACTGTAACTCGGTAAGGCGTAATTACGTCGTAGGGCGTCAATAGCCGTAGGCGTATTGCGCCGTATGAAGCTTGATTATGGTGACCAATGATTTTCTTCGCTTCTTTTGATCGATAAATAAATTGCTTCGCCGTTGATCGCACAATCTTCGGACGGTGCAATACGCCTTTGGCTACTGCACCCAACTTATTATTGTGACTTGTCCTCAGAGAAGCGCGGCTGCTGGCAATTTGCAGCTTCGCGCATCAAACTGATCAAATCACTTTTTTCCAAACGAACTTCCTGATCAGCTATCCGCGCAGAGATGGTGAATTTTGAAATATCGTCAGCCGATGATTCCATAAATTTTAGTAAGCGCGCCTCACTCAAAGGCAATTGATTTTCCGTGAGCGCCTCTAGAAATAAAGCGATATCTCTATCGTCGAGCTGGCATAAAAACTGATCAGCCTGACACACAATATTTCCATCATCCAAAATCCAAACGCGCTCTGCGGGAGGCATGATCTGACCAGTATGCAAACGCCAGCTATTGTCAGGCAAAATCTGGGCGATATATGGCGTTGCTGCTAAGTCGACATAGACTTTTTGCGGGCCGTTTTGAAAGTACCAATTGCCGTCGTTATCGCATAGATAATTGCGATTGATAAAGCCTTGCAAAGTGGGATTGCGAATCAAATCACCTGCCAGATTGAGTGCCTGTGCGCGCTCATCGCGCATGCGCCAGTGACCGCGGGCATCGAGTGCTAGCCAGCCGTAGCAATGCGGTACATCTGGCCATTTGGTCATGGCGGCTAGAACGATGTCATCCATACGATTCTAAGTGGTGAATAATTTTTTCCGGTAGCCAATCTAATTTGCCTGGGAAACTGCCTTGCGCAAAGCCCACATGGCCGCCATGCTGTGGATAGTCGAGTGTGACATAAGTTGAGGCGACTTTGGGTAAGAATTGCGCTGGCATGAAAGGATCGTTCTGTGCATTCAACACTAATGTCGGAACTTGAATATCGTTTAATACCAGACAGGCGCTGGCGCGGTGCCAATAATCATCGACATCGCGATAACCATGCAAAGGCGCGGTCACGATATTATCGAATTCGTACAAATTCTTTGCGCTCAGCATGCGCTCACGATCAAATAGTTTGGGAAACTGTGTGAGCTTGTGCAGGCATTTTGGCTTTAAAGTCTGCAGGAAATTTTTTGTATAAATGCGGTTAAACCCGCGTGATAGTGTCGCGCCGCTATTGGTTAAGTCCAATGGTGCAGAGACCGCGCAAGTGGCATCGACGATGCTGGCGCTCGCTTGCGATTCACCCAGCCAACGTAACAATGCATTCGCGCCTAGCGAGACGCCGCTGGCATAAAACTTTGCCTGCGGATGTGCTGCTTTAAATTCGCTATGCAAGCGCCGGATAATCCAGTTGATTTCTTGTGCATCACCAGAATGATAAAAGCGCGGTGCCTGATTCGGTTCTCCTGAGCAGCCGCGGAAATGCGGTACCGCACCTGACCAGCCTAAAGCCTTGAGCTTATGCATCAAGGCACGCGCATAGTGACTATTGCTAGAGCCTTCTAAGCCATGAAACAAAACCAGAAAGGGCTTGCCCGCTTCACCATCCAGAAAATCGACATCGATAAAATCCTGGTCATGCGTCGTCCAGCGTTCGCGTCTGAGTTGGACTTCAGGTTTATGCATTAAAGTTGCAGGATAAATCGTTTGAGCATGACCACCAGCCAGCCACCAGGGAGAAGAATAATGCATTAGTGTAAAACGTCGCCTTTGGATAAATCGACAGGAGTAGGTCCGGCAGCAACGGAGGCGTGATGCGTCGCAATGCGCCAGCCGCGTGGTGTTTTGACATACACATTCGTAGCGATGATATGCACGTCTTGGGCAATCTGATCTTTGGGATGGAATTCTTCAATCAGGCTGTGCACCGCCGTCAACATATTATGCATGGCGTGTAATTGACGGATATGAATATGGACGCTACCGTTTTCAAAAATCGTTTCCCACGAAGCGCGGATTTCTGCATGCCCAATTAATCTCGATGAATTGGGATGTACGCAAATGATTTCTTCATCTTCTGCCCACAGCGCCATTAAGCCATCCAGATCGCCGCGCGAGATTGCATCATAGAAGGCAATTTCGACTTCGTCGGCACTTCCGTTGAGTTGCTTCTTGGCTGGCATTTGGGGTTCTCGGATTTTCTCTGGCGGGTGATTTCAGTGGGGTTTTAAAAATTAATGCGCCTTCAGGACAGTGCCAGGAGCTAGTTTGTACACGGTGCCGCAATAGGAGCAAGTGGCAGAATCACTGTGGGATAAGTCTAAATACACACGGGGATGTGATGACCACAAAGGCATCGCAGGGTTAGGGCAGTGCGCGGGCAAGTCGCTGGCTTGCAATTCAACTGCAGCGGCGGTAGATGGCTTATTTGACATATTTTTCTCCTCAATGAGTGAATTTTCTCTAGTGCATGATTTTAACGGATTCCACTGCTTTTGCGGAGAGCGATTATCGGTCGAGGTGGTGATTCGCAGCAGTTTTGCGTTGATGCTGAGCAAGTATGCAAGTAATTCAGCACGGCGTTACAATAGCGCTTTTGCTGCAAGCACTTGTCGGTAATCATTTCAGCAATCATTTTCAATTCAGACGCATTGGCGTTTTCCACTATGTTAAAAGATTGGCATTCCGCTCTCTATCGCGAAGGCTTTAAGGCTTCCGCGCCGTCTCTATTTGGGATGGCAGCCTGGGGGATGGTCGTAGGCGTTGCTATGATCAAAGCCGGTTTGACTCTGCCGCAGGCATTGGGTATGACCTTGTTGGTCTTTGCCGGCTCAGCACAATTGGCCGCTTTGCCCTTGATCGTTGCGAATGCACCAATTTGGGTGATATTTGCGACGGCCTTGATCGTGAATTTGCGCTTCCTGATTATGTCCGCTTTGATAGCACCGCGATTTGCCCATTTGGCTTGGCCCAAGCGCATTATGTTGGGATTTTTGACTGGAGATATTTCGGTGCCTTTGTTTATGCAACGATTTCCTGCCATGTGGCAGAACGCTACGGAAGAACGTGACCAAGTTTTATACCTAAAAGGATTGATTATTCCTAACTGGTTTGTCTGGCAGGCTGGGTCTATTTTGGGGATTTTGGCTGGAAGTCAGGTGCCTATGCACTGGGGCTTAGGGTTTGCCGGAACCCTGGCAATTTTGTGTATTTTATTGCCCATGATGCGCAATCGGCCCGGGTTTGTTGGCGTGGTAGTGGCTGGTGTGGTGGCAGTTGCCGCACATGCTATGCCGTATAAACTGGGATTGTTATTGGCCGTTTTGATAGGTATGGCAGTGGCGATGTGGGTAGAAGAGCATTCTGAATTACTCACTCCATCTATCGATAGCAAGCAGGAGCCGCGCGATGAATGACATCGAAATTTGGATAGTTATTATCCTGTTGACCGTTGCTACGATTATCAATCGCAGTGCATTTTGGGTAGTTGGTCATCATATTAATTTACCAAAGCGCGTACAAGAAGCATTGCGGTATGCGCCTAGCTGTGCCTTGGCGGCGATTGTCGCCCCTGATTTGTTCATCAGCGACAACCAACTCGTCACCTCGCTGCATAATCCTAAATTGATTGCTAGTGTCGCTGCGGCAATGTTTTATCTTTGGAAGAAAGATATGTTGCTGACCATTGTTTTCGGCATGGGAATATTTACCTTAGCGCGCCTCTACTTTTAATTCATCTTGCCATAAGGGGGGGGCAAAACCGCCGCGCCGTCGTTGTCATCACCTCTCCGTGCTTAAGCGCTGTCTTCATTGGCACGCCTAAGGAGCGGCAATTTTGAGTAAGCCATGCCAAATCTTAACTTTCTTGAAAGTTAAGATTTGCGAGAAAATTCGTGAATCGGGCTCGTGATTTGGTAAAATACGCGATTAATTTAAAAAATCACGGAATTATTGTTTGTCTTGCTTCAAATGCAATTTTGAGCGAGTCAGTGCAAATTAGCTAATTCGCTTATCCCGTGATTTCATGCCTCGATTTAATTCCTTCTCATCTTAATTGGTCCTGCTATGCAATTTAATCGTCTGAGCGATCTCATCGCTGCTAATAAACTCCAAGCTCAACGTGTCTTTATTCGTGCAGATTTGAATGTTCCGCAAGATGATGCTGGCAATATTACGGAAGACACGCGTATCCGCGCTTCAGTGCCAGCGATCCAACAAGCCTTACAAGCGGGCGCAGCGGTGATGGTGACTTCGCATTTAGGTCGTCCGACTGAAGGGGAATTTAAACCAGAAGATTCTTTGGCTCCGGTTGCAAAACGTTTGTCAGAACTCTTGGGTGTGGCAGTTGAACTCAAACAAAACTGGATCGACGGCGTCGAAGTGGCCGCAGGTCAGGTCGTCTTGTTAGAAAATTGCCGTGTCAATAAAGGCGAGAAAAAGAACGATGACGCGCTCGCGCAAAAAATGGCGAAGCTTTGTGACATCTACGTCAACGATGCGTTTGGTACTGCGCATCGTGCCGAAGCAACTACCCACGGTATCGCGAAATATGCGCCTATCGTTTGCGCTGGTCCTTTACTGTCAGCTGAGCTTGATGCTTTAGGTAAAGCGCTTGGTCATCCGGCGCGACCATTGTCCGCGATTGTGGCGGGCTCTAAAGTGTCGAGTAAATTGACGATCTTGAAATCGCTCGCAGAAAAAGTTGATCAATTGATCGTTGGCGGTGGTATCGCGAATACTTTCATGTTGGCCGCTGGTTTGAAGATCGGTAAATCTTTGGCGGAAGCCGATTTGGTTGGCGAAGCAAAAGCAATTATGGACATGATGGCAGCGCGCGGTGCGATTGTGCCTATTCCAACGGATGTTGTGTGCGCGAAAGAGTTCTCTCCAACGGCGGTCGCTACTGTCAAAGCCGTCGCAGATGTGCAAGACGATGACATGATTCTCGATATCGGCCCAGAGACTGCGCAAGTATTAGCCGCACAAATCCGTCAAGCTGGCACCATCGTTTGGAACGGCCCAGTTGGTGTGTTCGAGTTTGATCAGTTCGGTAACGGTACCAAAGTATTGGCTGAAGCCATTGCCGATTCCACAGGTTTCTCAATCGCTGGCGGTGGCGATACTTTAGCCGCAATTGCCAAGTACAACATCACAGAAAAAATTGGTTATATCTCGACTGGTGGCGGCGCTTTCTTAGAGTTCTTGGAAGGTAAGACATTGCCAGCAGTAGAAATTTTGTTGCAGAGAGCTGCAGCTTAAGAAAGCCAAACCTCTCAACACAGAGGCTCAGAGACACAGAGGAAAAACGGAGAAACGCTAAGAAAACACCAAAAAATATTCAAAGTTTTTTTGAATTCTCATGCTTTTCTCCGTGTCTCCGTGCCTCTGTGTTGAGAGGTTTTAAAAAAGATTTTTAGTTTTAAGCCCGACCTTGTAAAAATTATCCATCAGGAGATTCAATGTTACGCGGAACCAAAATTGTAGCGACAGTAGGCCCGGCATCCAATGATTTGGATACCTTAGTGAGCATGTTGAAAGCTGGTGTGAATGTAGTGCGTTTAAATTTTTCACACGGCAAAGCACAGGACCATATTGATCGCGCAAATCTGGTGCGCCGAGCTGCCGAAGTTTGCGGTATTGAAATCGCGATTATGGCGGATATGCAAGGTCCAAAAATCCGTATTGGTAAGTTTGAAAACAGCAAAATTCAAATCGAAAACGGCGATAAATTTATTCTGGATGCGGATTGCACATTAGGGAATCAAGAGCGTGTCGGCCTAGATTACAAAGCCTTGCCACGTGATGTCAAACCAAAAGACGTGTTGTTGGTGAATGATGGCTTGATCGTTTTGATCGTTGATAAAGTCATTGGCAATGAGATTCACACCACAGTCAAAATTGGTGGTGAACTGTCGAATAATAAGGGCATCAATCGCCAAGGTGGCGGCTTAACCGCGCCAGCATTGACAGCGAAAGACATGGAAGACATCAAAACAGCGATGTCTTTTCAAGCCGATTATTTGGCGATTTCTTTCCCGAAAAATGCCACGGATATGGAAATGGCGCGTCAACTCGCGAATATCGCTGGCGAGCCTTACAATCATAAACCGATGCTGATCGCGAAGATAGAACGTGCGGAAGCGATCCCCGCATTGCAAGAAATTCTCGATGCCTCTGATGGCATTATGGTTGCTCGCGGTGACTTGGCAGTTGAAGTCGGTAATGCAGCAGTGCCAGCTTTGCAAAAGCGCATGATTAAAATGGCGCGTGCATCGAATAAATTAGCGATCACCGCGACCCAGATGATGGAGTCCATGATTGTGAATGCAGTACCAACGCGTGCTGAAGTCTCCGACGTTGCGAATGCGGTTTTGGATGGCACTGATGCGGTGATGTTGTCAGCAGAAACAGCGTCCGGCAAATATCCAATTGAAACGGTAGAAACCATGGCAGCAATTTGCTTGGAAGCAGAGAAATTCCAAGAATGTAAATTGGATGCTGACTTTTTGAATTTGCAGTTTACCCGTATCGACCAATCCATTGCCTATGGCGCTTTATTCACAGCGCATCATTTGCGCGTGCAAGCGATCGCGGCTTTGACTGAATCAGGCTCGACCGCACTGTGGATGAGTCGCCAAAGTATTGATGTGCCTTTATTTGCCTTGACGCCAAGTGTGGCAACGATGCGTAAAGCCGCTTTGTACCGCAATGTGCAAACCTTCAAATTGCCGTATAACCCAGATCGCGATTTGGTGTTGAAAGAAGCAGAAAATGTCTTGCTCGATAAAGGCGCGGTGAAAAAGGGCGATTTGATCGTGGCGACTTGGGGTGAGCAAATGGGTAAGGTCGGTGGCACAAACGCCATGCGGATAGTCAAAATCGGCGAATAATTTCGGTACCTCTATAAATCCAATTATAGGGCGCATTGTTTCGTTGCAAATACTCGCAATACCGACGTATTGCTGCGTTTTGCGCCTTGCACTGCATCCCTAAAATTCAGTTTCTAGAGGTGCCGAGTAAGAAGAATAACGAACAAAATTCAAAACTGGCGAAGTCTAAAGGCCACAAGCTTAAAGAAGTGCTGAGTAAGCGTAGCGAGCGGTCACAGTTTGGATTGAGAAGCGCAGCTGTACTTGAGTACAGCGAGCATCGCCAATTCAAAATGTGGTCGCGCAGTAGCTTAATCAGCATTTCGACTGAAGATTTTTTTATTTGGAGTAAAACTATGTCTCTCGTATCTATGCGTCAATTGTTGGACCATGCAGCTGAAAATGCGTATGGTATTCCAGCGTTTAATGTGAATAATTTGGAACAAGTCACAGCAATCATGGAAGCGGCGAATGAAGTCGGCGCGCCGGTGATTATGCAAGCTTCTGCTGGTGCACGTAAATACGCTGGTGAAGCTTTCTTGCGTCACTTGATTTCTGCTGCGGTTGAAGCGTATCCGCATATTCCAGTTGTTATGCATCAAGATCATGGTCAATCGCCAGCAGTCTGTATGGCAGCGATCAAATCTGGCTTCACTTCTGTGATGATGGACGGTTCCTTAATGGAAGATGGTAAGTCTGTTGCTAGCTATGAATATAACGTTGCTGTATCAAAAGAAGTGGTGAAGTTTTCTCACTCTATCGGCGTAACAGTCGAAGCGGAATTGGGCGTATTGGGTTCTTTGGAAACCATGATGGGCGATAAAGAAGACGGTCACGGTGCAGATGGCAAGATGACGCGTGAACAGTTGTTGACCGACGTTGCGCAAGCAGCAGACTTCGTCAAACAAACACAATGTGACGCTTTGGCGATTGCGATTGGTACTTCTCACGGTGCGTATAAATTCTCCCGCAAGCCTACCGGTGATATCTTGGCGATAGACCGTATCAAAGAAATTCACACACGTATTCCTAACACGCATTTGGTCATGCACGGTTCTTCTTCCGTACCACAAGAATTGCTCGAAGAAATTCGTCAATTCGGTGGCGACATGAAAGAAACCTATGGCGTGCCAGTCGAAGAAATCGTAATTGGTATTCAAAACGGCGTACGTAAAATCAATATCGATACCGACATCCGTTTGGCAATGACTGCTGCGATCCGTCGTTACATGTTTGAAAACCCAAGCAAGTTTGATCCACGTGATTACTTGAAGCCAGCACGCGAAGCAGCGAAATTGGTGTGCAAAGCACGCTTCTTGGCATTCGGTTGCGAAGGTCAAGCGGCGAAGATCAAACCTTTGACTTTGGAAAAAGTTGCAGAACAATATAAATCAGGTGCTTTAGCGCAGCTTGTGAAGTAAGCACATAAGAGTAAATTTAGATTGAAGTAAACGGGCGCGTGCTGTGCCCATCGGGGAGTTTCAAAAGTGGTTCGATGACGAGTGTCTATCGAGTTGCGGATGAATCTCCCTTCAGCATTTTTTTTGAGACCACATTATGACTACGCAAATAAACTCCACTTTACATTCGCTACCACTGTTAGGTCGTGGCAAAGTCCGTGATAACTATGCCGTTGGCGAAGATAAATTGTTGATCGTGACGAGCGATCGCTTGTCCGCATTTGACGTGATCATGAATGAAGCGATTCCTGATAAAGGTCGTGTACTCAATCAAATGGCCAACTTCTGGTTTGAAAAGCTCGGACACGTTGTGCCAAATCATTTGACCGGCATCGATCCAGTATCCGTCGTTGCAGCTGATGAAGCTGAACAGGTCCGCGGTCGTGCGGTAGTTGCTAAGCGCTTGAAACCTATCATGGTGGAAGCGGTAGTACGTGGTTACATCATCGGTTCAGGCTGGAAAGATTACCAAGACACAGGCGCGATCTGTGGCATCCAATTGCCAGCAGGTTTGCCACAAGCAGCAAAATTAGAAGCGCCAATTTTCACACCAGCGGCGAAGGCTGAAATGGGTGAGCATGACGAGAACATCAGCTTTGCCGAAATGGAAAAACGCATAGGCGCCGAACTCGCCGCCAAGATGCGCGATATCAGTATTCAGCTCTACACCGAAGCAGCAAACTACGCAGCGACACGCGGCATCATCATTGCCGATACGAAGTTTGAATTCGGTCTCGATGACAATGGCGTATTGCATTTGATGGATGAAGTTTTAACAGCCGATTCCTCACGTTTTTGGCCTGCAGATTCTTATGCAACAGGCATCTCTCCACCATCCTTCGACAAGCAATTCGTACGCGATTATTTAGAAACGATTACGACGTGGAATAAGACTGCACCTGCGCCAACTTTGCCGGATGAAGTCGTGCAAAAAACCGCAGCGAAATACCGTGAAGCCTTAGAGCGCTTAACGGGTGAAAGTTTGAAGGCGTAATATGAGCGACGCAACATTAAATGCAACACCTATCATCGGCGTGGTAATGGGTTCGTCATCCGATTGGGATGTGATGCAGCACGCGGTGAATATGTTGAAAGAATTCGGCATTCCTTTCGAAGCGCAGGTTGTGTCCGCACATCGTATGCCGGATGAAATGTTTACCTATGCAGAAACTGCACGTAGTCGTGGCATACGCGGGATTATCGCCGGCGCTGGCGGTGCTGCGCATTTGCCAGGCATGATCGCGGCAAAAACCATCGTGCCAGTGTTTGGCGTGCCAGTGCCATCCAAATATTTGCGTGGCGAAGACTCATTACTGTCTATCGTGCAAATGCCTAAAGGTGTGCCGGTGAATACCTTCGCCATCGGTGAAGCGGGTGCAGGTAATGCCGCATTAGCCGCGATTGCCATGTTGGCGACGACCGATGATGCAATGGCAGCCAAGCTAGAAGCCTTCCGCGCCAAGCAAACACAAGTCGCGCGGGATATGCATTTGCCTTTGTAATACTGCGGCAAGCGCTTTTGATGTTTTTTCAGAGTTCGTGTTTTTCAGAACTTAGGCAAATAAAGTAGGGTGCGCCATGCGCACCGTTTTACTTTAGTTATTGATTGACGATGGTGCGCACGGCGCACCCTACCAGATACTGTTTTGTGTCAGTCTTATTCGTTTTAAATCGCATTTAATTTGTATCGCACCAGTATGGAAAATCCAACGATGTCCTCTTCATCAATCAACAACTCTCCGCAATTTCCAAATACCGAATCCAGCATGTTAGGCATGGTTGGTGGTGGACAATTAGGACGCATGTTTGTGCACGAAGCGCAGGCTTTGGGTTTTAAAGTGATGGTGCTGGAACCAGAAGTTGGCAGCCCAGCGGCACACGCAGCCGATGCGCATGTTCAAGCAGCTTATGATGATGCGGCTGGCTTGCAGCAACTCGCAGATGCTTGTTCTTCATTTACTACAGAGTTTGAAAACGTCCCAGCCGCTAGTTTGGCAAAACTTGCAGAAACTGGTTTTGTCGCGCCAAGCGCCGACTGTGTTTCGATAGCCCAAGACCGTATAGAAGAGAAAGCATTCTTCACTCGTTGCGCACCACAAACCGGCATCTTGCCAGCACCGCATGCGATTTTGCGCACAGCGGATGACCTTAATCATGTCAGTGCAGATTTATTTCCAGGTATCTTGAAAACAGCACGCATGGGGTATGACGGTAAAGGTCAGGTGCGCGTGAAATCCATAGAAGAGTTGCGCGCTGCCTTTGCTAATCTCAACGACGTAGTTTGCGTACTCGAAAAAATGTTACCGCTGGCGTATGAAGTTTCGGTGTTGGTCGCGCGTGGTGCAGATGGTCAGGCGGTCGTGTATCCGATTGCAGAGAATGTGCATCGTGATGGCATCTTGTTCACTACCACCGTACCTAGTCCGCACGTCTCGGCAGAAGCCGCTTTGAAAACGCAAAACGCGGCATTGAAACTCATCGCTGATATCAATTATGTTGGTGTGCTCTGCATAGAATTTTTTGTCTTGCAAGATGGTTCTGTCGTCGTCAATGAAATGGCGCCACGTCCACATAATAGTGGGCATTACACGATAGACGCTTGCGTAACCAGTCAGTTTGCGCAGCAAGTGAGAGCGATGGCGCGTTTGCCTTTGGGCGATGTACGTCAACATTCACCTTGCGTGATGTTGAATATCCTTGGTGATATCTGGTTTGACGGCACCACAGAGCAAGATAAAGAACGCCAACCAGCATGGGATAAAGTCTTAGCCTTACCATCGGCGCATTTGCATTTATACGGCAAGGCAGAAGCACGCCGTGCACGCAAGATGGGGCATATCACTTTCATCGCACCCACATTGGAACAAGCGCAAGACGAAATGCGTCAGGCTTGTGAAATCCTCGGCATCGCTGTTTGATCAAGACTGAGGTTGAGATTGGATTCTTCTGAACAAATTCTTGCCGCAGCACGTGCTTTAGAGCACGGCGCATTAGTAGGCTTTCCGACAGAAACCGTGTACGGTCTCGGCGCGGATGCTGAGAACATCGATGCGGTTGCGAATATTTATAAAGCCAAAGGTCGCCCCTCGAATCATCCAGTGATTGTGCATGTCGCACCGGAGGCTGATATTACTTACTGGGTGAAAGAAGTTCCCGCTCTAGCGCAAACATTAATCGATGCGTTTTGGCCCGGTCCTTTGACTTTGATTTTAAAGCGCGCAGAACAAATTCCTGACGCAGTGTCTGGTGGTCAGGATTCCATTGGGATTCGCTGCCCATCGCATCCCGTCGCACAAGCTTTATTGCGTGCATTTAAAGACGGTAAAGGAGGTGTGGCCGCACCATCTGCGAATAAGTTTGGGCACGTTAGTCCAACTAAAGCCGAACACGTCTTAGAAGAATTTCCCGCTGAAGTGGCAAATGGCATGATCGCAGCGGTACTCGATGGCGGGCAAAGCGATGTCGGCATAGAATCGACCATTGTTGATATGAGTCGCTTAGCCACGCATGGCCCCGTCTTGCTACGCCCGGGGCATATCACTGCAGCACAATTAGAGCACGTGCTGGGCATGTCTGTGAATGCGCCGGATCAAGCAGCACCGCGCGCATCCGGCACTTTGGAAGCACACTACGCACCAAGCACGCCAGTCGCGATGGTCGCGGTAGATGAGTTAGAAACGACTATTTTACAATTACTCTCTGCTGGCAAGCGTGTGGCTGTCATGGCCTATCAACCGCACACAGCGAACGCACAATTGCAAGGCTGGCGTCAACTTAATCCTGATCCAGTTTCCTATGCTCATGATTTATATGCCGACCTGCGCGAGCTAGATCATGTCGGTGCTGACATTATCTTGGTGGAAGCTTTACCGACTGAACGTGAATGGCAAGGTGTCGCTGATCGATTGCGCCGCGCTGCCTTTGACTCGCAAGGCCTGTTGCAAACTATGCTTACTGCTTGAAGTTTGTGCCAAGTGTGAATTTCGATACATGAATTGCTGTGCTTACTTGAATTAAAATTTAATCTCGAGGTTTACATTGGTAAATAGCACGCCACGACTTTCGCTGCGCACAGTGGTTTTTTCTTGTTGATTGAAGATACTGCTTTGAGTTCGAACTGGTTCTAGCAGCAGATTCGATGCCGACATTCGCAGCGTGCTCTCCTTGTTAATAGCCCAATGTGCATAAGCCGAAGTGGTGCGTCGTACTTGTACTAAATTGATTCGATCTTGCGCGACGCGTAGAGGTCCGCCAGATACGACGCCATAGTTGGCACCCATCTTCCAAGCGTCATTGAACTTGTAATCCAAATTCAAATTTGCATTAAATTTTGCTTGCTCAGCAAAACGATTGTTGGGGCCAGAGACATTGTTAACAGTCGACCAATTCCGTGACATATTGGCTTTTATATTCATGTTGGGTGCATTGTTAAATACGATGGAAATTGGGAAGCTGGTGTCGAACACCAAGCTTTGAGCTAGTGCGTTACCGTCGTTGATGGTCTGTTGCAGCCATAATTCATTGCTTTGAAATAGTCGATCTCGTAATAGATGTTTGACTTGTTTTAGGTAGTGGGAAATCGAATAATTGAAGCCATTCTCGCCGAAATGTTCGAAGGCACTATCAAGCCCCCAAGCAATTTCTGGTCTTAGATTAGGATTGCCGATAGTGTCCGGCGATGTTAGATCATTATTGAAGTGTGGTAATGTTGTTGTAATCATTTGGATTGCTTCTGGACTCTTGAAAGTGCGTGCTAGAGCAAGTCGAAACTGATTTTCCTTATTGCTTGGATTTTTCCAACGTGTTTGCACAATAGGACTAAGTATTGTGGCTATTTTATTGAGTTGTTGACCTTGTTCATTGTCGAGTTTCGATCGAAATGCTTCCCAGCGTAGACCGAGATAGTGCGACCAAATATCAGATTCATTCCATTCGTCCTGTGCGAAGAATGCCATATTTTGAGTTCGAATTTTCGTATGAGACTTTAATAGCGACTCTTGAGATTCGAGCGAAGTGGAATCGCGCGATTCTAGATTCCAACCAGACTTAAATGTTTGCGTTGAACTGAAATCATGGCTAAAGTTGCCGTTCCAAAGTACGTTCTTGTGACGCTCCAAGATTTTAGAAATGCTTTGGCGGCTTTGACGCTGAACATTTGAAATTGCCATCTGGCTTTCAGAATTGATTGATGCACGGTAGACGCTAACAGTGTTAGTGAGCTTGGTTTTCTCGCCAAGTTGTTTTATCCAAGATGTTTCTAGATATTGGACGCTTGGTTTCCAGGTACTCAGTTCATCTTCTTGCTGTAGTGAGTTTGTTGGAAGATCGTAAGACTGACGTTTTCCTTGAGTTCCAGAATTCGATGTGAGTTCCGTGATTCTTGATTTAAGTGACAGGCTATCTTCATCAGTCAATTTCCAATTGAAACTAGGATTGAGGCTGTATATCCAGTTATCAGTCGCAGTTTGCCGGCGAAGTGTTTGAAATAAGTGTAAGTCCTCTTTAGAGTCATCTTTTTCAATTTCTGTCAAATTCAATCTGCCAAATCGTGTCTTAGTCGTAAAAGCGTAGATGTCGTAAGACATATCATCGAATTTGTTGGCGATGCTGAGATTCATTCGCTTGGAAAATCCAGATTCATCTTGGTGCGTTAGTGCCAGTTGTAGTTTACGGTTGGCAGCCTTGATTTGTCGCTTGAGTACAATATTGATTGTGCCACCTATTCCTTGTGTGCTGAATTCGGCAACGGCCGAGCGAATAATTTCGATGCGCTCAACCTGACTGAGTTGGATATCCTCTAAACGAAAATTGCGGGGCGGTGATTGGCCATCAAGCAGGTATTGCGTGTAACCGCGTATGCCGTTGAGGTTGCCGTTAGTGATGCCTGGCTGGCGATTCAAAATATCGATCACATTAGTATCACCGTACTTTTCTATTTCTTCTTTGGTGACAACGAACTTTGTGGCTGTGTCATCGCGGCGCGGGTCGTATTTCTTAGTGCTGCCATTGATTTCGATTTGTTCGATTTGTTTGACTTGAGCCTTGCTATTGCTAGTCGTCGAGCCTGGATTTTCTTGTGCCCATGCACAATCCATAACTGCGCCATTTAAAATGTTAAAGGCAATAAAATAGGTGACTTTCGACCTTGCATAGGCGAGGAAGCTTTCTAAACTCATAGATGAATCTTAATTTCTTTGAAACGTGAAAGTATATAGTGTTCTCGTAATTAAAAGTCGTAGAGTTAGAGTCGGCCATTTCATATTTACTCGCTGCTAGCAAACCTGTCATGGTGATCGCGTATCAGCCGCATTCAGCCAATGCGCAAGTGCAAGGCTGGCGTTCTCGATCTTGATTCAGGCCCGTTTGCTCAGAGCGTGTTGGTAAAAATGTTGACGCTCTAAGTCGTACACAAGAATTCTTCAATCACAGCGCCAAGCGCCACATAGTTATCCACCACGCGATACGCGCCTTCAAACGCGAAGTGGCGGCTTAGGTGATTGCGTATCACGACGCAATTTAATCCAGCCGAGATCGCAGAACGTAAGCCACGTGGTGAGTCTTCTATCACCATGCAATGTTCTTTGGCGATTGCCAGTTTCTCCAACCCGAGTAAATAGGGATCGGGTGCGGGTTTGCTATTGACGTAGTCGGCGTCAGTCACAACGAATTCAAAATGAGGGAGCAGATCGAGTTTGCTATGGATCAGATGAAAGTGATCTGGGCGCGAACTCGTGACTATGCCCATTTTTACTTTAGTTTGCAGACTGGTGAGCAAAGGTTTTACACCAGTGATTTCTAAATCAGAAGTCGATTGTAAAAGTGCTGAATAACGTCGATTTCTCTCATCGCGTAGCAACCCAATTTCATCTGCATTCATGCCGCGCGCTTCGAGCAAATGCCAAGCGCCCAGATTCTCCAACAGAAACCAATCGAAAAATAATTCTGGCGTCAAATCGATATCGTGTTCGGCAAATAAGCTGCGATTGGCTTGATAGAACAGACCTTCTGTGTCCACCAAGACGCCGTCGTTATCCCACAATATTCCGTGTTTCATTGTTTTATTGTGGGATTATTTATAGATCAATTTCATTGCCAGAATGAAAGCAGACAGTGAGAGTGAAATCACGTTAGCCACAATAATTGGCCAGGCACCGAGCATTAATCCGTAGGTCAGCCAGCCAACCGTGCCTGTCACCATAATGCAATACATGCCGAGCGAAACGCCTTCGGCACGTTTGCGCCGCCAGGTGAGCCATGCTTGTGGGATGAACGCGCTGGTGGTTAAAAACGCGGCAATATAGCCGACGAAATCTAATTGAGTCATAAACTGAGTTATTAAGTAAGTTATAGCGCTTTACTAGTCAGGAAATGACCATGATGAAATACTAATGGCGGCTGATTTTTGAAGGCGCACTGCTCGACTTCACCGACAAAGATCACGTGATCGCCTTCTGGATAGCGGCTGCGATTGAAGCATTCAAACCAAGCCGAGGCTCCTTTGAGTATGGGCAGCCCAGTGCGTGATAGGTTGTATTCGACGCCTTCAAAACGGTCTTCGCTACGGCTGGCAAATTGTTCTGCGAGATGACGTTGATCAGCCGATAATACATTGATCACATAATGCGAATTTTTAGCGAATATCGGCATGCTCTGAGCGCGATCACCCAAGCTCCAGATCACCAAAGGCGGGTCGAGTGAGACTGAGTTGAAGGAGCTCGCAGTCAGTCCCAAGAACTTGCCATCTTCCAAACGTGTCGTAATGACCGTGATGCCAGTCGCAAACTGCGAAAGGGCATGACGAAAATGGCGGCTATCAAAATCAGGGGGGAGTGCGGTACTAGTTGGACTTAACATTGGTTTTCCAAGAACATTTTCCGCCATTATCCCAGATTTTGACTGATTGGATGGTGTTGCTAATTTGTGCATACCTGTGTGCAGGGGAATGCGCGTTGATCGTATCCGTCTGTGTTAAACTATCGCCCTTATTGCTCTGTGATTGCATTCGTAACTAATTGATTTTTAAGAAAATTATTGAAATCGTTTAAGCGGGATACTGCCATGCTAACTAGTAAATCACTGCGGTTTGTTGTTATTGCCTGTTTGTTCAGTTGTCTGAGTGGTTTTTTTAACGCCAGCGCCATGCAACTAGAACGTAAGTTTCCGCCAGAAGTGAAGCGTGGAAAATTGAGTACGACTGATCTGGCCGAGCTGGTAATCGACGGCAAATTGCGCATGTATTCACCGGCTTTGCGCATTTATAGCGAAGATAATCTGACGCTGACGATTGCTAGCGTCGATGTGCGCAATATCATCATTAATTATGTCGAAAATGAATTTGGTGAAATCCAGAAGATTTGGGTACTAACAGCGGAAGAAGCGCGTCAGCCTTTGCCTAAGAAGAACTAAGTCAAGAAGAAACCAAGTGAGCTAAGCTCGAAGATAGTATTTATTTTTATTTTATTTATTCAATAGTAGGAAGAAACTGGTTCCATGCAGAAGAAAGTATTCATCAAAACCTTTGGTTGCCAAATGAACGAGTATGACTCGGACAAAATGCAAGACGTGTTAACGGCAACTGACGGCATGATCAAAACCGATAATCCGGAAGACGCCGATGTGATCTTACTCAACACCTGTAGCGTGCGTGAGAAGGCATCGGAGAAAGTGTTTTCTGATCTCGGTCGCCTGCGTGAATTGAAAAAATCCAAGCCAGATTTGTTGATAGGCGTTGGTGGTTGTGTCGCCTCGCAAGAAGGTGAAGCTATCGTTCGTCGCGCGCCTTATGTCGATGTGGTGTTTGGACCGCAAACTTTGCACCGCTTGCCGCAATTGATTAAGGACCGTCGTGATTCTGGTCGTTCGCAAGTGGATATCAGTTTTCCTGAAATTGAAAAATTCGATCACTTGCCACCGGCGAAAGTAGAAGGCTCAACCGCTTTTGTCTCGATCATGGAAGGCTGCTCTAAGTATTGCAGTTATTGCGTGGTGCCTTATACGCGTGGCGAAGAAGTCTCGCGTCCATTTAATGATGTCTTGGTCGAAGTCGCAGGCTTGGCAGAACAAGGCATTAAAGAAATCAGTTTGCTGGGACAAAACGTCAATGCCTATCGCGGCGTGATGGATGATGGCGAGATCGCCGATTTTGCTCTGCTATTGGAATACATCGCAGAATTTCCACAAATCGAACGCATTCGTTTTGTCACGAGTCACCCGAAAGAATTTAATCAACGCTTGATTGATGCCTACGCCAAGATCCCGAAATTAGTCGATCACGTGTATTTGCCGGCTCAGCATGGATCTGATCGCGTGTTGGCAGCGATGAAGCGTGGTTACACGTCATTGGAATACAAATCGGTCGTGCGTAAGTTGCGTGCGGTGCGTCCGAATATGCACATCTCTTCGGACTTTATCGTTGGCTTCCCGGGTGAAACCGATGAAGATTTTGATGCGCTGATGAAACTGATTAAAGACGTGGAATTTGATAATAGTTTCAGCTTTATTTTCAGCGCCCGCCCGGGTACACCGGCAGCGAGTTTGGAAGACAGCACACCCGCGCCATTAAAACTCAAGCGCCTACAGTTCTTGCAAGCGGTGATTGACGCGAATACCAAGAAATATAGCAACGCGATGATAGGAACCATCCAACGCATTTTGGTGGAAGGCCCATCGGTGAAAGACCAGAATGAATTACAAGGTCGCACCGAAAATAATCGCGTGGTCAATTTTGCAGGCGGTAAAGAGTTGATCGGTACCTTGGTGAATACGCGAGTCACGGAATCTTATAATTATTCTTTGCGTGGTGAATTGGTCGATTAAGGCTTCAAGTACAAAAGATGTAGGGCGGGCGCAACCCGCGCCGCCAACACTAAGATTTTCTCTGCGTCTCTGTGTCCCTGTGTTGAGAGGTTTTGACTTTCACCTAAATTAATTTTAGAAAATAAAACATTTTGAAAACGAAAACGCCAGTTCCAGTTTTGTATTTTGTTCCTCAGCCCTTAGATAATTTACGGCTCGCGCATTTGTGCGGCCCTTTGGATGAAAATCTGCGACAAATTTCTGCTGCATTAGATCTCAGTATTTTCCGTCGCGGTGAGAAATTTATCGTGAGTGGACATAATGCAGAAAAGGGTTTGGAGTTACTCGAAAAATTTTACGCACAGGCGAAAAAAATCATCACGATCGATGAAGTGCAATTAGCCTTGGTTGAGCAGCGCGCCGCGGCAAGTTTGCAAAAGACCGCTGAGACTGCCTTTGCACCAGAAGAAGAGTCGGAAGCCGAGTTTGACGAAACAAAGCCAGTAAAACGTCGTAGCACTAAAGCGACTACGAAGACAGTCGCTTCATCAAAAAATACCATCAAAGAAGTCGCGCCTGTGGAAGTGGAAGAAGCTTTAGAAAGCCCTATTCTCAAAACCCGTCGCAGTGATTTGCGCGGTCGTACTCCGCATCAAAATACTTATCTGAAAGCCATACTCGAACACGATATTACTTTTGGTGTCGGGCCTGCCGGCACAGGTAAAACCTATCTGGCAGTCGCCTGTGCGGTTGATGCTTTGGAGCGTGATGCCGTCAAACGTATCGTGCTGACCCGTCCAGCCGTAGAAGCGGGCGAGCGCTTGGGTTTCTTGCCTGGTGATTTGGCGCAAAAGGTTGATCCTTACTTACGCCCCTTGTACGACGCTTTATATGATTTGCTCGGTTTTGATCGCACTCAGAAAATGTTTGAAAAACAGGTGATAGAGATCGCTCCCTTGGCTTACATGCGTGGTCGCACTTTGAATCATTCTTTCATCATTTTGGATGAGGCACAAAATACGACGCCAGAACAAATGAAAATGTTCTTGACTCGCATTGGTTTTGGCAGCAAAGCGGTGATCACGGGCGACGTGACTCAGATCGATTTGCAGCGACATCAAAAGAGTGGCTTAGTCGATGCTTGCCAGGTGTTACGTAATGTACGCGGTATCGCCTTCAATCAATTCACCAGCGTCGACGTAGTGCGTCATCCCTTGGTTGGTCGTATTGTCGATGCGTATGAAGAAGCAACGCAGCATCAAGATCAACAAGATGCTGAAATCGTTAGCTTGAAGCATGCAACTGCAATGAATAAACCCCGACGTAGATAATGTAGAGAATTATGGCAACCAGTTCTAAACCTAAATTAACACTGTCCGTACAATATGCCGATGAGCGTTTGAAAGACGTCTTGACTCGCCCCTTACTACGCAAGACCATACAAGCTGCTTTATTCTTCCCCGCAGAATTAACACTGCGCATCGTTGATGCCGAAGAAGGGCAAGAACTCAATCGCGATTATCGTGGTAAAGATTATGCGACCAACGTATTGACCTTTGCTTACACCGAAGACAGCGACGCCGAAGTCACTCAAGCCGATATTATCTTGTGCACTGATGTGCTTGAAAAAGAAGCCAAAGAGCAAAAGAAAACAGTACTCGAACATGCGCAACATTTAGTTGTGCACGGTGTCTTGCACGCACAAGGTTACGATCATGAAAGCGATGAAGAAGCCGAAGAAATGGAAGCTTTGGAAATCGAGATTTTGGCTAGTTTGGGGTTGGCGAATCCTTACCAAGAGTAAATCCCCACATTTGAGGTGACCATGAAAAATTTGCTAAACGCATTGTTGTTCATTATTGCTTGTCAGGTGAGTGCTGCAGCCTGGTCACAAACCATCTTCATCGTCCGCCACGGCGAAAAGGTCGACGAAAGTCGTGATCCTCAATTAAGTTTGAAAGGCAAGCAACGTGCAGCGAATTTGGCTATGCAATTGCGTGATGCCGATATCAAACGAGTGTATGTCACCGAATTTCAACGTACACAAATGACCGCTGCGCCACTTGTGGACGCGCGTCAGTTAGCATTAACACCGTATGCTGCGAAAGAATCTGCGAGTTTTGGAAAAACTTTGCTGACGGCGGAAGCGAATACTTTGGTGGTCGGGCATTCAAACACTTTGCTCGATATTCTGAAGGGCATGGGTATCACCGATGTGAAACCCGTAGCAGATGATGAATATGATCGCTTGATTATTGTGACGCTGAATAAAAATGGCAGTCCTTCTTACATTTTGCTGCGGTATTAGATCCTAGATGTTGGAAAACGAAAATTCCTCGATACGAAGTAATGGTGTTCAGTTAAGCCTTGTAAAATGAATTGTCATTCTCGCGAAGGCGCACTGCTGTTTAGAGTAATTTTCTTGAGTCTTCGGGCATTGTTATGCAACCCCTTCCCCTTCAAGGGGAAGGTTGGGATGGGGATGGGTTTCGGTCAAAAAAATGGTGCGGCTCATTCTATGGAAACCCATCCCCACCCCGCCCTCCCCTTGAAGGGGAGGGAGTTATCCGTCTATTTTGCGACCTGATTTTTTATTGAAATTTCAAGTCAACTTATCCAATCCCCTCGTCAAATTCAAGGCCATCATGCTTTTCCTGCGAATATCATTTTTTATTCCGGACAGTAGTGCGCCGTCGAGGGAATGACAAGCTTTGAGATTCTCCATTGAAATGAACGCTATTCCTCGTTGCTGAAGGTTTTTTATTAGCTTCACGCGCCACTGATCATCCCTGTGGAGCTAAATACCAGCAAAAGTACTGCAACATGCAATCCAAGACAAAACCAGCTAAACCATTTGAAAAAGGTTTTCTGCGTTTTGTGTCGGAAAAAGGATTGCGCGCATAAAGCGCCGATTGCACCACCAGCGAATGCCCAACTATGTAAAGCCTTCTCCGAAATTCGGGATTTTTTCGTACGTGCTGCGGCTTTATCCCAGCCGTATAGCACGAAACAAATCAGATTTACGCAGCCATAGTAGGCAATCAAGAACATCATGATTGGATAATTTTCCAGGAACTGGGAAACAACATTGGGCATTATTAAACGGTGGATGTAGAAAATGGGGTAAAAGGAAATTGACTATTTTAGGTGAGATTGCTGTGCTAAGTGTTTGAATTGCCATTAATTTTCTTGTTGATGTTTTTTGCTCGTGCAGTGCGATTTGTTCCCATAATTGATAGAGATACGTAGTTTTCCAGATAAAAGCCGTGCAAAATTTGGGAAAAGCGCGCAGATGTTGTATCCTGTAGGATTGAAACAACGGCGTTAAGCCCATTATGCAAGAGCACTCTAGTAAGGTCAGACCATCTGACCTTAAACCACACAGGTCATTGTTTGAACGATTGACCGCCTTAATTTCTCCCGAACCCGAAAACCGCGAAGAGCTGTTAGAAGTCTTGCACGACGCGCAAGAACGGAATTTGATCGACGCCGATGCCTTGGCGATGATCGAAGGGGTTTTCCAAGTCTCCGATTTATCCGCCCGTGACATCATGGTGCCTCGTTCGCAAATGGACGTGGTCGATGTGTCCAAGCCGATTGCTGAATGGATGCCAGAAGTGCTGGAAACAGCTCACTCACGCTTCCCCGCAGTGGACGGTGATCGCGATAAAGTCGTGGGCATTTTGTTGGCAAAAGATTTGTTACGCTACTACGCCGAAGACAGTTTTGACGTCCATAAAATGTTGCGTCCTGTGGTCTATATTCCAGAATCTAAACGGCTGAATATTTTGCTACGCGATTTCCGTGCGAATCGTAATCACATGGCGATGGTAGTCGATGAATATGGTGCAGTCGCTGGTCTGATTACGATTGAAGATGTGTTAGAGCAAATCGTCGGTGATATCGAAGATGAATACGATTTTGATGAAGAAGAAGACAATGTGATTGCTCTGGAAAATCAGGGCAATGGTAAACGTTGGCGCGTCAAAGGTTTGACCGAGATCGCACAATTTAACGAAGTCATCGGTACCGAATTCACTGATGCCGACGCAGATACAGTCGGTGGTTTTATTACCAATCACTTACATCGCGTGCCGCATAAAGGCGACGAATTCACGATAGGTCAATTGCATTTTGAAGTCTTGCGCGCGGATGCTCGTCAGGTGCAGATCGTATTGGTTGAAAAACGGAGTGCAAACTATAGTGCGGAAGACTAAGTCGGGCATGCAAGTATTGAATTCTGTTTTGCGAAATCTCTCATTGCCACGAGCTTGTCTCGTGGCTTTGTTGTTTGGGGCGCTGAATGTTTTATCGTTCGCGCCTTTTTTCATTTGGCCCTTACAAGTGATCAGCGCTAGTCTGATGATGTTGATCTTGGTGTCACATCCTGAATGGAATAAGAAACAGCAAGCATTGCTAGGTTTAAGTTATGGCTTCGGCAGTTTTGTGTTTGGCGTCTGTTGGTTAGTGATTGCGATGTCGCGCTATGGTGGAATGCCATACGCACTGAGCGTGATCGCTCTCGCGCTATTGGCTGCTTTCATGGCGATATTTCCGGCTTTGTGTTTTGTTGCTGTACATAGTTTGCAGTCAAAATGGAAAACTTCTGACCCGATTACTTTACTGGTGTTGTTTCCTGTCAGTTGGACCGTATTTGAATTTTTGCGTGGGCATTTGTTCACCGGCTTTCCATGGTTATCGATAGGTTACGCGCATAATGTCAGCCCCTTGGTCGGATTCGCGCCTGTGGTCGGCGTATATGGCGTCGGCGGAATCGCGATGTTGACTTCGGCTTGTATCGCGCTTTTGTTCTTGCGTCGTTCTGCACGCAGCTTGGGGGCGATAGGCTTGTTGTTGATTGTGATCAGTGGCATAGGACTGCAGCAGTTGAGTTGGACAGAAGCAAACGGTAAGCCTATCAGCGTGCGTCTGACACAAGGGAATATCGATCAGGGGATTAAATTCACGTCGAGTTTTTTGGATGAGACTTTAGCGATGTATGCGGATTTGATGACTGCGCAAGCGGCGGATTTGATTGCGACGCCCGAGACCGCATTACCCTTGTTGCTCACAGAGTTACCATCTACTTATCTGCCGCGATTACAAGATTTCGCTAGTCAAACTAATAGCCGCATAGTGATAGGTGTGGTGAGTGATGATGGGCGTCAGCAATATTCAAATAGTGTGATCGGATTGGGTGACAAACAAGGCACGGCCTATCGTTACGATAAGCATCATCTGGTGCCTTTCGGAGAATATGTGCCGTTTGGATTCCGCTGGTTTGTCAACATGATGCAGATTCCGCTCGGTGAATATAATAATCCCGGTGTTGTCCAGCCCGCGATGGCGGTCAAAGACCAATGGGTGATGCCGAATATTTGTTATGAAGATTTATTCGGCGAAGAGATCGCGCAGCAATTGCGAGCGCAAGCTGTGACGCCACAAGGCGCGGCAACGATCTTATTAAATGTCTCGAATCTAGCCTGGTTTGGCGATTTGACGGCGATTCCACAACATCTGCAAATCTCGCAAATGCGTAGTTTGGAAACCGGGCGTCCTATGTTGCGTTCGACGAACACTGGTGCGACTGCAATCATTGATGCACGTGGTCAGGTGGTATCGCAACTGCCCTCATTAACGCGTGGAACCTTGGCGGGGCAAGTGCAGGGCATGCGTGGATTGACGCCGTATATCCGCTTTGGGAATTGGCTGTGGATGGTGTTTGCAGCGATGGCGATGCTTGGCGCTTATATAGTCAGTCAACGCCAAGCCAAGAAGACAAGAACTTAATATTTTTTCGAAGTGACGTTGGTCGCTTCAATATCTGCCAGACATTCAAGACCGCGTGCGGTGATCACATTTTTGCCGCTGGCGGCATCAACTTCAATATGCGTTTTCTTACCTAAGAAAGTCGCGACTGGACCACTCAAGATAAAATCTGGATTCGCCGCAATCGCACGCAATCCATCGATACATTGTTTGATAAATAAGACCTGCTTGCCCGTGTCGGTTAATTCAAAACTGCCATCACGCTTATGCGCAATTAATTTGATCCCGACTAAACGCTTGGAATTGCGTGAAATGCAGGCATTCGGACGCGCACCTCTAGGTAACTTAGTAATTTGTTCGAGCGCATCATATTCGTCGATGCTGAGATTTTGATTCATTGTTATTTTCTTATGAAGAGATGGTTTACAAGCGACAGTTTAACACTCTTAAGGCCAGCATAAAAACGCAGCCTAGTTCTTTTGGCGTATCCCTAGTCAGATCAGCCTAGTCCTTTGCCTACTTCAGGCGAATTTATCATTTTGTGAAACTCCCCTAAGCTAGGGTCTGTTAATAGTTAAATCGGGAGTGCGAATGCGGTAAAACGGGCACAGGGCTAGGCGTCAAGTCGCGTAGCAGTGCGAGCACTGTAAGCGACTTGCAACAACGCCATGTGCCCGCGAGTTTACCCAATTCGCCCATTCCCGAAGGGTTCAAGCCAAAACGCGCGATGGATTGCGCGAGGTTTATTTCTGCTCTTGCCGAGGCAATAGCCTCGGCGGCGAACTACGCCTTGCCATCCCACCTTTTGGCTTGAACGCATCTCCCGATTTAACTGTTAACAGACCCTAGTAGCACTGATAAAAGTTAAGGGAGTAAATAATGACTACGCAGGTAAATAGTTCTGGCAAAGCCAATTCGGTACTAGGTGCCAGTACGCTGGCTTTCACCATTTGTTTCACTATCTGGATGATGTTTGGCGTGATCGGGATTCCGATTAAAAAAACTTTGGGTTTGAATGAAACCCAGTTTGGTTTGCTGACCGCGATGCCAGTGTTAACGGGTTCCTTGATTCGTGTTCCGCTGGGGATTTGGACTGACCGTTTCGGTGGTCGTATTGTTTTGTTCCTGCTCATGATCAGCACCGTGATTCCAATTTATTTGATCAGCTATGCCACGGCTTATTGGCATTTTCTGGTCTTAGGTTTATTCGTCGGTTTAGCTGGTGGTTCTTTTTCTGTCGGCACACCGTATGTTGCGCGCTGGTTTAAGAAAGAGCGTCAGGGTTTGGCGATGGGTATCTTTGGCGCTGGTAATTCGGGTGCGGCGGTGAATAAATTTATCGCACCAGCGATTATTGCATCGGCTGGTTGGGTCATGGTACCGAAGGTCTATGCCGTGATGATGTTGGCGGCGGCATTGATTTTTTGGTTATTCTCATCGACTGATCCTAGCCATAACGTGAAATCAACGGTCAGTTTTGCCGCGCAATTGAAGATGTTGAAAGATCCTAAAGTATGGCGCTATTGCCAGTATTATTCAGTCGTGTTTGGCGGCTATGTGGGCTTGAGTTTGTGGATGGTGAAATACTATGTCACTGAATATAACTTCGACATGAAAGATGCCGCCTTGTTGGCAGCTTGTTTTTCTTTACCAGGTGGCGTACTACGCGCTTTCGGTGGTTGGTTATCGGACAAATATGGTGCGTATAAAGTGACTTGGTGGGTGATGTGGGTATGCTGGATTGCCTTCTTCTTATTGTCTTACCCACAGACAGAATTCACGATCAAAACAGTTACTGGACCACAAGTATTCAATATCGCATTAACGCCTGTGATTTTTACCAGCATCTTATTTGTGGTCGGGATCGCGATGGCAGTGGGTAAAGCTTCAGTGTTTAAATTTATCTCCGATGAATACACCCACAATATCGGTGCGGTTTCCGGTGTGGTTGGTTTGGCTGGCGGTCTCGGTGGATTCGTATTACCGATTATGTTTGGTGCGATGGTGGATCTGACTGGCGTTCGTAGCTCTTGCTTCATGCTCTTGTATGGCACCGTTTGCGTATCTTTAATCTGGATGCACTTCCAATTCCGCAAAGAGATTATGCAATCAGCACAAACAGCTTTGAACACGACAGCGGTGACGGCATAAAAAATTGTGATTCGTGGCAAGCTTAGCTGCTAACCATGATTAAGCATTATTAATCATTACTAAGCTTGCTAATTAATAAGTATAAAAGCCCGACGAGGATGAAAATTCTCGTCGGGTTTTTTGTTGGCTTCTTTGATTTCCAAATATCTTAATATTAAGTTTGGCTCGTATTAGTTATGCGTCTTGTGTTGTTGTTAAGTTCCGATTTGATAGGGAGAACGGCGACTTGTTGGCTATTTAAAAAGCATTTCGTGTAAATTGTTGGCATTATTGCGTGTATGGGGCAGCTTGATTGGTAAATTAACGGGAACTCCATGCGCCTTGTACTAGTCTATCAAGCTTGCTTTGTTATTTCTCCTTCGCCGTTTCATCGTTGTAGCTTCACCCTCGTAGTTCACCTCCTTAGGATCTTTGTATGCCAACAAATACATGGAAGTCTCCAAGCACGATTGCAGCTGTTGTTTTAGTGGCCGCTAGCCCTCTCGTTGCAACTGCACAGAATCTCAATCCAGAGCAAAAACAATTGCGCTCGATTTATCAAGAGCTAGTCGAAATTAACACGACCAATTCGGTTGGCAGTTGCACTAATGCGGCGAAAGCAATGGCTGCGCGTTTGAAGAAAGCGGGCTACAGCGATGCGGATATGCAAATCATCGTGCCAGCAGGCGATGCCAGAAAAGGAAATTTGATCGCTCGTCTGAAAGCCACAGATAAAGATACCAACAAAAAGCCTTTGCTGTTATTGGCACACATCGATGTGGTCGAAGCGAAGCGTGAAGACTGGATACGTGATCCTTTCAAATTGGTGGAAGAAAACGGATTTTTCTATGCACGCGGAGCATCGGACGATAAAGCGATGGCGTCGGTATTTGTGGCGAATATGATCCGTTACAAACAAGAAAAATTGAAGTCAAAACGTGATCTGATTTTAGCTTTGACTTGCGATGAAGAGTTGGTGCCAGCGAAATACAATGGGGTCGAATATCTGTTGAAAAATCATCGCAATTTAATCGACGCAGAACTTGCTTTGAACGAAGGTGGCAGTGGCAGTTTGGATAAAAACGGTAAGCCAGTACGTCATGGCATTCAGGCGGGGGAAAAGATTTTTCAATCCTATAGTTTGGAAGTGACGAACACCGGTGGTCACAGTTCGGTACCACGCAAAGACAATGCGATTTATCATCTGGCAGACGGCTTGTCGCGATTAGGGAAATTTGATTTCCCTTTCCGTTTGACAGCGACTACACGCGGCTTTTTCGACACGATGTCAAATCTGGAAAGCGGGCAGTTAGCCGCAGATATGAAAGCCATTTTACGCGAGCCAGTAGACTCTGACGCGTTGGCACGTTTGAGTGCGACCAGCCCGTTTTACAATGCCAGCCTGCGCACCACTTGTGTTGCCACCATGGTCAATGCGGGACACGCTGCGAATGCCTTGCCACAACGCGCACAAGCCAATGTTAACTGCCGTATTCTGCCAGGTGAAACGGTAGAGCAAACGCAGGCGACGATTAATACGGTGTTGGCGGATAGCGCAATTAAGGTAACACCAGTAGGTATGGCGACTGCATCTCCAGCACAACCATTACATCCCGAATTGATGAAAGCAGTGACGGATCTAACGAATCAGATGTGGCCTGGCATTCCTGTCGTTCCGACCATGTCACCAGGCGGAACTGATGGACGTTTCCTGAATAATGCAGGCATCTGGACTTACGGTGTTAGCGGTATGTTTCATTACCCAGAAGGCTCAAACGCGCATGGCTTGAATGAGAGCTTGCCGGTGAAGTCGCTGTATGAAGGGCAGCAGTTTTTGTATGAACTTGCTAAACGATTGAGTCAGTGAGCCACTTCCTTTTCCGGCTAGCGGGCTATTTTTCTAAAATATTTACTTAAATTTTGGTGCTTGGAATTTGTGCTTTTAGCTCCTTCCCCTTCAAGGGGAAGGCTGGGATGGGGATGGGTTTTAGTCGTTCGACAGAAACTGAATTGCTCCACCATAACCCATCCCCACCCTAGCCCTCCCCTTGAAAGGGAGGGGATTATTAGTGGCGTTCCGACTTATGTAGATACCGATGCCCGTAAGCGCGAGAAAGAAGTGCTTCCCAGAATACAGAAAGCTCTTTGCGCCAGAGAAATCACCCGCCAACCGGCAACAAAATACTAAAACAAGTCAGCTCGTTTTCAGAGCTCACCGTAATCTGACCACGATGACCATCCACGATGGCTTTGACGATCGCCAAGCCCAATCCAGAACCTTCCCCATCGCTATGTTGACGTGCATGATCGGCACGGTAGAAACGTTCAAATAGACGTGGTAAATGCTGCGCCGGAATGCTGGGGCCGGGGTTGCAAATTTTGATTTCACAGTATTGTGTATGCTGCCAGAGCTGAACCTGGAGTTGTACTTGTATGCTCTTGCCATGCGCCGTATAGCGCAGTGCATTCGACAAAATATTACTCAAGGCACGGCGTAACATTAAACGATCTGCTGGCACGATAGTGCTTGTTTCGTCGGATAAATTTAACTGTAAACGTATCTGTTTTTCTTCCGCAAGTGCTTCATAAAATTCAAATAAATTGTTGACTTCTTGCACCAGATCGACAGCTTCGACTTTTACCAGGCTTAAGCCGTTTTCCGCTTTCGCCAGAAATAACATGTCGGCAATCATGCTGGCTAAACGACTGTATTCTTCCGCATTTGATTCGAGAATTTCACGATAGTTATCTGCATCGCGAGCCTGCGATAGCGACACTTGCGTTTGTGTCATGAGGTTGCTGATAGGCGTGCGTAACTCATGTGCCAGATCAGAAGAGAAATCGGATAGCCGTTGAAAGGCTTCTTCCAGTCGCGCCAGCATCTGATTCAAACTCGTCGCTAATTCTGCGAGTTCCGGCGGTACCGCATCTAGTGATAGTCGTTGATCTAATTTGCTAGCGGTGATGCTGGCGGCGCGATCGCGCATTAGGCTGAGAGGTCGTAAGCCGCGCTTCGCAGCTAACCAAGCCAAGATGCCAGTCAATAGGGCAGCAACCAATACAAATAGCCACAGGGTTTTGCGAAAGCTCGCCATGAAGGCTTGGTGATGTGCGATGTCAGTCGCAATCGCTACCGTGATTGGACCATAAGCCGGATTTTTCGTCGCAAATATCGCTATTAAACCACGATAATATTCACCCTTAGTTTCCCATGAAAATAAAGCTGGTGTGACGTTTTGATGTGGTGATTTTTGTGCGCTCTTAAGTGCCTGTTGTAGTTGTGTCTGTGGAAATTCTATTGCCTCGGAAGCGAGTAAAATTTTTTGTTGATTATTCAGAATCGTGATCGCCAAATCATGATGTCCGACCAGTGCCTCACTCAGTTGATCGGCGAGTCTGGCGACATCTTGTTCGGTATTGACGCGCTCGATAATGTGCTGGGCTAATTCTAATTTTCCACTCAAGGCGTGATGATCTTGTTCTTCAAAATGGGCTTCTATCGAAGCACCAATTAGCCAACCCAGGCTAAGCAAAACAAGGCAGGACAGAGCAGTAAAGAACAGCGTCAGACGTGCCGTTAGTGAGAGTTTGTGGATCATACTGATTTCACTTCCAGCACATATCCCATGCCGCGTAAGGTGTGGATTAACTTGGGTTCAAAATGGTCATCGATCTTGCTGCGCAATCTGCGCATTGCGACTTCGATCACATTGGTGTCGCTGTCGAAATTCATATCCCAGACTTGCGAGGCGATGAGGGAACGGCTTAAGACTTCACCTTGACGTCGCATGAATAGTTCGAGCAAGGAAAATTCTTTGGCCGTGAGTTCTATGCGCTGCCCATTGCGCGTGACGCGGTGTTTGAGTAAATCCAATTCCAGATCGGCGATTTTCAGCACACTGGCTTCGATCTGATGCCTGCCACGTCTCAGCAAAGTTCTGACCCGCGCGACTAATTCTGAAAATGCAAAGGGCTTTACCAGATAATCATCGGCACCCAGTTCTAAACCCTTGACTCTATCTTCTACCTGATCTTTGGCGGTCAAAAATAGTACAGGCATTTGTAAGCCTTGCTGGCGCAAAGCATCGAGCACTTGCCAGCCGCTTAACTCGGGCAACATCACGTCCAAAATAATGAGATCGTAATCACCGGATTTACCCAGATGTAGGCCATCTAAACCATTGCGTGCTAAATCGACTATGAAGCCAAATTCGGTCAAACCTTGTTTCAGATAATCACCGGTTTTTTGTTCATCTTCGACTATCAAAATTTTCATGGCAATACGTTAGGATTGAATTTATCTGTGGGAGCGGGGTTGATTGCAGTAATTTTACTCGCGAAATCCGCAGAAACACGACTAAACCGAGGCAAATCAAGTCTAGATTACAGATTTGTAATCTGGCAGTCAGCAAACTGACGCCTTGCAACAGCGATAATGCAAGCTCAATATATAAGCTCAATACAGCCAGAATTATTTTTCCGAAATTTATCCGATACCACCGCAGCGAGGAGTGTGTTTTGAAGTCTTTGTTTATCCTGATGATGTTTTTAATTAGCCTGTCAATGATGAGTGAGGCTAACGCGCATGGCAATGATGACCATGAACATGCTGCACCTGCTGCATCTATCATACAAGTTGCGCCGCGTGCCAGTGCGCAAACGGAAGATTTTGAACTCGTCGTGGTGTTGCAAGGCCGTTCCCTGATTATTTACCTCGATCGTTTTGCCAATAACGAACTCGTCGCTGGCGCGCAGATCGAGGTTGAAAGCGGCAACGCATTGAACGCGCCGGCAAAACAAATCGCGCCGGGTGTGTATGTATTGGAATTAGCCAAAGGTGTATTTGATAAAGCAGGTAAATATCCCTTGGCTATCAGTGTGCAGGCCGGTGAAATCGGTGACGTGATGGCTGCAAGTTTAGAAATTCCTGACCTCAGCGAACAAGAGCATGCCCATGCTGAGGAATCTAGGTCGTGGTGGTGGCCAGCGCTTGCCGCTGCTTCGCTTATACTCGCTTTGCTGACAATCGTCTTTGTACGCCAACGTCGTGCGAAGGAGGAGTTCAAATGATGCGTTCATTCTCTTACTCATCCCCATTATCATTCCCATCGTCATCCTCATTATCATCCTCATTAAGTCGCAGCTTGCTGACGGCGGTATTGTTACTTGGTATGAACTCTGCACAGGCACATGGTGATGATGATCACGGCAAGAAAACGACTAAGCCCGTCGCCAGTGTGAAATCTAATTTGTTAGACGCGACTGCACCACAACGCTTGTCGGATGGCAGTCTGTTTGTCCCCAAAATCGTGCAAAGACAATTGGGCTTGCGTACGCTATTAAGTGTGCAAGATGAGTTGCCGCATACGATAGAACTCAACGGCAAGATCGTCGCCGATCCAAATGCGGGTGGGCGCGTGCAAGCGAGTCAATCAGGTCGGGTTGAAGCAGCAGTTTCGGGTTTGCCGAATCTTGGGCAACGTGTCAGTAAAGGTCAAGTGTTGGCCTATTTGCGTCCGGTGATGAGTAGTTTAGATCGCGGCAATAGTCAATCGATTTTGGCTGATATCGATGCTCAACTTTCTATTGCCGAACGCAAAGTGCAACGCTATGAACAACTCGCCGAAGCCTTACCCAAAGCGACGGTTGAAGCCGCGCGTTTTGATTATGAAGCTTTGAAAAAACGTAAAGTCGCAGTGGAAGCGAGCTTATCTAAAACAGAAGCTCTGCTAGCGCCAGTTTCAGGCATCATCAGCGTTGCCAATGCCGTATCCGGCCAAGTCGTCGATGCGAAAGAAACCTTGTTCGAAATTATTGATCCAAGCCGTTTGATGGTAGAAGCCTTGGCTTACGATCCTGTGATTGCCACCGATATTGCACGTGCTAGTGCCAGTTGGCGCTCAAGTCACACCAATCACACCAATCAAGCGCAAAGTGACGATACGAAAGTAGTTAGCCCACAAGCTAGCTTGCAACTGAGTTTTCTCGGTGGCGGTCAGCAAATGCGTGAACAGGCAATTCCCTTATTGTTCCGTGTGACCGCAAAATCCGTGGCGGTGGCAGTCGGACAACCAGTGAAGGTGATGTTACAAACCAAGCGTTTGATCAGCGGGATCGCAGTGCCAAATTCTGCTGTCATTAAATTGAGCGGTGGCGAATCTGTGGTGTGGGTGCATACCGACGCCGAACGATTTGTGCAACGTAAAGTACAAGCGCAAAGTTTAGATGCCGATCAAGTTGCTATCACTTCCGGTTTGAAAGAAGATGAACGCGTGGTGATTGCAGGTGCGAGTTTGCTCGCACAGGTAAAGTAAGGTAGACGGCATGTTTCAATTTATTATTCACACCAGCCTGCGTCAACGCCTGATCGTCCTCGCGGCTTCTTTGTTACTGATCGTCTACGGTTTAATCAGCATGCGTCAGATGCCGGTGGACGTATTCCCCGATCTGAATAAACCGACCGTGACTTTGATGACGGAAGCCGGTGGTATGGCGCCGGAAGAAGTTGAGCAACTGGTTAGTTTTCCTATCGAATCGAGTATGAATGGTATGCCCGGTGTAACGCGCGTGCGTTCAGTGTCGGGCATAGGCCTGTCGATTATCTATGTGGAATTTGATTGGGGTACAGATATCTATCGCAATCGTCAGCAAATTGCTGAACGCTTGAGTTTAGTGCGCGAACAATTGCCAGCCGGTGTCACACCACAGATGGGGCCGATTTCGTCCATCATGGGAGAAATTCTATTGATCGCCTTACCAGTGAGTGCGGATAAGAGTGCCGACGAGAGCGTAGATCAGCGTGATGCAAAAGATGCTGTCACCAGCCCAGCCATGCGTGTACGTGAATATGCCGATTGGGTCATGCGCCCGCGCTTGTTGAATATTCCAGGCGTGGCGCAAGTGACGCCAATTGGTGGCGAGGTGCGTCAATATAGAGTGGAGATTAAGCCCGCACAATTGCAAGCCTTAGGTATTCCACTCGATCAGGTTGAGGCCGCATTAAAAGATTTTGGTGCGAATACCAGCGGTGGTTTTACGGAAGCGAATGGACGTGAATATTTGATTCGTCAAATCGGTCGCACCAGCCGCATTGAAGATTTACAAAACATCGTGGTCACGCTCAAGCAAGGACAAGCGATTTTGCTCAAGCAAGTGGCGAATGTCACGATAGCTTCTGCATTTAAACGCGGTGATGGCGGTTACAAAGGCAAGCCTGCGGTGATCTTGTCGGTACAAAAACAGCCAACTGCCGATAGCGTCAAACTCACACGTGAAGTTGAACGCGCTATTGCTGAGTTAGGAAAGAATTTGCCGCAAGGTGTAGAGCAGCCGCAATTTTTATTCCGTCAGGCGGACTTTATTCAGAACTCATTAGATAACGTCAAAGAGGCATTGCGTGACGGTGCCATCATGGTAGCGATCTTGCTGTTTCTCTTTTTGTTGAATGTACGCACGACGATTATTTCTTTAGTCGCGATTCCACTTTCTTTGCTAGCGACGATCTTAGTTTTCCGCTATCTGGGTTTATCGATTAATACCATGACCTTAGGTGGTCTTGCGATTGCTATTGGCGAGCTGGTCGATGATGCAGTGGTGGATGTAGAAAATGTCTTGCGACGCCTCAAAGAAAACAGTGTGTTGGCGCAACCGCTATCGACCTTACAAGTGATCGCAAATGCATCGAGCGAAGTACGCAGCGGGATTGTATATGCGACAGTGATCGTGGTGCTGGTATTTGTTCCGCTATTCGCCTTGCCGGGCATAGAAGGGAGTTTATTTACACCACTGGGGATTGCCTATGTCGTCTCGATCTTGGCGAGTATGGCAGTGGCAATGACGGTGACGCCAGTTTTGTGCTATTTCTTATTACCGAAGATGAAGCAGTTAGGGCACGGTGATAGCCCCTTGGTTGTGTGGCTTAAAAAATGGGATACACGTTTGCTCAACTGGTCGTTTCAGCATGTACGCAGTTTGTTCGCGGTTGCACTGGTCGCGGTCTTAGTAGCCGCGATAGCGGTGCCATTTTTCCCGCGTGCGTTTTTGCCGGCGTTTAATGAAGGCACGTTGACTGTGAATCTGGTACTTAATCCCGGCACCTCTTTGCAAGAGTCGAATCGCCTTGGCAGCTTGGCAGAGGAATTGATATTGGCCGTGCCGGAAGTGACGCAGATAGGGCGCCGTACCGGACGTGCGGAACTCGATGAACATGCAGAAGGCGTGCATTACACCGAGATGGATGTGGATCTGAAAAAATCCAAACGCAGCCGCGATGACATTATTCAAGACATCCGCGATCGTCTCAAAGTCTTGCCTGCGAATAGCAATGTTGGGCAACCGATTTCTCATCGCCTCGATCATTTATTGTCGGGCGTGCGCGCGCAAATTGCGTTAAAAGTCGTGGGCGACGATCTCGATACTTTGCGCAATATCGCGAGTGATCTGCGTGAACGCTTAAGTCGCGTACCTGGCATTACTGATTTGCAAATTGAAAAACAAGTTTTGATTCCGCAAATCAAAATCCATGTTGATTACGCGCAAACCAGTCGTTACGGCATTGCCCCCGGCGTGTTGTTGCGTAGCTTGCAGCAGCAAATCGAAGGGGAAAAAATCACTCAAGTTATTGAAGGCAACCGACGCTTTGATTTGTTATTGCGCTTGCCTGAGCAGGGACGTAACTTACAGCAATTACAGCAACTCTTGATAGAAACGCCGCGTGGTCATGTGCCTTTGATGCAATTGGCAAAAGTCGAAGAAAGCGATGGCCCGAATCAAATCAATAGAGAGAATTCACGGCGTCGTATCGTGTTGTCTGCCAACACCGATGGTCGCGATATGCGTCAAGTGATACAAGACATTCGGGAAGAGCTTGCCGCCAAGACTTTACCGGTTGGTTATTCAACAGCGCTGGAAGGGCAATTTCAGGCGCAAGAACAGGCGTCGCGCTTGATCGCCTTGCTGTCTTTAGTTTCTTTGTCATTGATGTTCTTGGTTCTGTATAGCCGCTATCGCTCCGTTGCTTTGACCATGATTATCATGGGTAATATTCCTCTCGCCCTTGTCGGCAGTGTGGTCGCACTTTGGTTGGCTGGGCAAACTTTATCGGTGGCAGCCTTAGTCGGTTTCATCACCTTGGCAGGTATTTCGACTCGCAATGGGATCTTGAAAATCAGCCATTACATTAATCTATGTTTGTTTGAGGGAGAGAGTTTTGGCAAGCAAATGATTATTCGTGGTTCGCTAGAGCGATTAACGCCAGTCTTAATGACAGCTCTGGTCGCCGCTTTCGCTTTGGTGCCATTATTGATTTCAGCAGATGCGCCAGGCAAGGAAATTTTGCATCCGGTGGCGGTGGTGATTTTTGGTGGATTGATCAGTTCCACCTTACTTGACACCGTGTTGACGCCTTTAATGTTTTGGCGTTGGGGTGAACGCCCTTTGTTAAAGCTATTGGCGGCAAAGCAGAATAGCCAAGAGCAAGAAGTATTCTAAGTGCGATTTTGCGTATTGTTTTTGGATGTAGGTTTCAGTTTTTTAGATATTTTTAGAAGTTTTTTGAAAGGGAAAGTAGCATGAGTTTGCGTCAATATGTGAATAAATCTGTAGCGGGAATCTTCCTTGCCTTGTTGGGGATGAGTCTGAGCCTGAGTATGAGTAAGGGCAATGCCTTTGCACACGATGATAAATATTTCGATTCCATCAAATCACCGAACGGCGGCCAAACTCGTATGGCCGGTGTTTATCATTTTGAATTGGTGCTAGTGCAAGATAGCAAAACAGCGAAAGAGAATTCCGTCACGGTGTTTGTGACAGATCACGCAGGTAAAGCTTTGTCCACTAAGGGTGCCAGCGCCAGCTTGACGTTGGTGCAAGGCGCGAATAAGTTGACTGTTAACTTACAAGCAGAAGGCGAAAATCGTTTGGTCGGAAAAGCCTCCTATGCGTCGACTGCTAACTTGAAAGCTGCATTGACAGTCACAATGGCAGGGAAGCCAGCGGAGCAAGCCCGTTTCACGCCATTTGCGATAGCGAAAAAATCTTCTGCTAAAGCAGCAAGTTCAGCGAAACCAGAGCCGGAGCACCAGCATGAACATTGATACGAAGTCGAGAGCGAAGATAACAGTGAAGATAACAGCGAAGTTACACTTTTCGGCTGGCTTGGCGTTGCTTGCCAGCACGTTTTTTTTCAGTCAACATGCGGCAGCAGGTTTGGTCGATTTGAAGTGGAATGAACAAGGGCAATTTCAACATAGCGCTGAAATCAAAGCCGGTGGGTTTTTGGAAGTCTGTGGAAAATTGCCCGCTGGGCTAAAAATTGACTGGCAATATAAGAGCCAGCAAGCACTGGACTTTAATATTCATTATCACGAAGGAAAAAAACTCAGCGTACCAGTGAAACATCAAGCAAAGCAAACGGTTGCCGAACAATTTGAAGTTAAAGTGGCGCAGGATTATTGCTGGATGTGGTCGAATAAGAGCAAAGAAGCGACGACGGTTGATTTGAGTTTGCATCGGGTTGCGCAATAGCTTGTTGTGAATTTAGTCGATAGTCTCAAAGCAGGGCGCAAAAAAATGAAGAATATCCGCGATAATGCGTTTATCATTTTTTTGCGCTTTTCTTTTCGTTTTTTTTATTAGGCTGTCCGATGAAGAATCAACCAGGAAATCCCGTTGTACAAACCTTTGCAAATTCAACTAAGGACTTCAGAATAGTTGATGCAGTCAGATTCAAACAGCTGATTTGCTCGCTCAGCCTGATCGCTTTGGTCGTCGCCATACCATGCGGCTTGCAAGCGAAAGAAACCCAAGCTTCGTCTGGCAAAAACACCAGCACTAGCACAAGCGCCAGCGCCAGCTACCCACATGCTCAAGAAAGCATAGGTACAGTCCGTCAAATTTACGATGGGGTTTTATCACCAGCGATGGCGGTCAATACTTTCCGTAATATCGATCGCTTGTTTCCTGTAAATCGTATCGCCAAGTCTGGCAAACCTTATCCCTTGCCACTAGCAACGAAGCCACTGACTAATGTGAACTTTGTTGATCGCGGTCGCCATTTTTCATTAGAACAATATCTGGAGCTCAATCAAATTGCCGCTCTTTTGATTATTAAAGATGGCAAAATTCAGGCGGAGCGCTATCGATATGGAAATACGCCCAAGACACGCTGGATGTCGATGTCGATTGCTAAGTCAATTACGTCCACCTTGATCGGTGCTGCGCTCAGAGACGGCAAAATTAAAAGCCTGAATGACCCGGTGATTAAGTATGTCCCCAATCTCAAATCTAGCGCCTATCAACAGGCATCCGTGCGCGATGTTTTGATGATGAGTTCCGGTGCGCGTTGGAGCGAAGCGTATTCCGACCCGCGTTCAGATCGTCGCCATTTATTAGAAGCGCAGATCGCGCAAGTGTCAGGTGCCGCAATGAAAGTCATGGCGAGTTTGCCGCAACAGGCCGCCGCCGGTACACGCTTTAATTACAACACGGGTGAAACACAAGTCGCAGCCCAGTTATTGCGTAATGCATTGGGGCAGTCTTTATCCAGCTACTTATCCGAGCGAATCTGGAGCCGGTTTGGGATGGAAGCAGACGCCTATTGGTGGTTAGATTCGCCGAATGGGGTAGAGATAGGTGGTAGCGGCATTAGCGCGAATCTACGCGACTATGGGCGTTTTGGCTTGTTTATGTTGGCTGGTGGATTAGCGAACAAAGAAATGGTTTTGCCTGTGGGCTGGACTTATGAGGCGACGACACCGCAAACCTTGCGGGATGGCACGCTAATCCCGTATGGCTATTTGTGGTGGCCAGTGACTTCACGTGCGGGACTGCAAGATGCTGCTTACAGTGCGATTGGCATCCATGGTCAATATTTGTACATTAACCCGCGCCAAAATTTAGTGATCGTTGTATGGGGTGCGCAGCCGCAACCTAGCGGCGGTGCGATGATTGATGATCAGGCTTTTTTTGCTGCAGTCAGCGCGGAGCTATCCGCAAAATAAATCTCCTCACTATTGCCACAAATACGCGCCTGCTTTTTTTCGATTTGCATCAGCAACTGCCTTGCTTGTTCTTGCTGGGCAGGCACCGCTTCCTGAATGACATCTTCCAATAAGAGACAGGCACCCTCGCTATCCGCAATATCAATGTAGGCATGCGCTAGTTGTAAGCGCACTTCATTCGCGGCAAATACGGATTGCTCGTTAATCACTTCAGCAACTGTTTCTTCGATAGCTTGTGTCGGACTCTGTGCGGGCGCTAACTTGGTGCTTGCCTGTTTCTGTGCCTGTTCCGACCTAGGCTGCAGAGCTTGCTCTTGTATCGGATTTTTGTATGCAACAGGGGCTGCTGAGGCGACCTTGTTGATGATTTCAGTTGGGGATAAATTACTTGCCGTCTTTTCTGAATGATGCTTGCTTTCCGTTTCTAAGTTTGCCTCAGTTCTGTTTGTAGTGGTGGTGTGTACAGGCTTAGTTGAAGGTACTGAATTGTTGATGACTTCTGGCTTAGACAATGGTGACGTGTGAAATAAAAAATCTGCAATGCCCAAACTCTTAAGATGTGGCAGACGGCGAGGCCTGTTCGGTTGTTGTGCCAATTCAAATAGCGTTTCTAATTGTTCAAAAATATTCAGATCAAAACCTTCGCGTGGGCTCATACGCGAATTATTGAGTAAACGCTCCAGATAAACGACGACTTCGTCGGTCGGCCACAGTTCTAATATTTTATTTTGCACGTGCGGGTAGTCAGACAGCTGTTTTTTTTCAGTCGCTGAGTGTGATTGCCAGGCGTGCAATTTGACGTTAAAAAATTTCTTAATTTCTTTACTGATGGATTCAAACCCGTGCTGATCTTTGTTTTGCAAAAAGCCATCGAGCATGTGTAACCATGGGCGTGGCGATTCTGGTTTATTCGCTGCCGCTAAAGCTTCTTCGTAACGTGGGTCACCTGGTTTGTACACATTTAACCAAGCGTCGAAGAACCCGCGTATGTCAGAAAATTCATCGCCATGGGTGCCGGTGTTCGGGTTAATCGTTTTACGAAAAGCGCTATTAGTATGTGGTGCAGAATTTTCGGCTTCTGGTGTTGCGATATGAAATGAAGAAATGTTGCTGACTGTACTGAGCTGCGACGTATCAATGAAAGACAGCGAAAATAGCGAATCCTGAAAGTGTTTTAAAGATGTGGTCAGTGCATCGATACCATGTTGGAATTTGTGCTGCACATGCAAGCGCCAAAATGAAAACAAGGAGATCAACATCATTAACACTAAAAATCCGATCAGGCACTGCGTCCAAAAAACGCGTTGTGATTGAGCTTCCAGGAATTGAATTTTTTCTTTATTGATACGGGTATTTTCAGCGAGTAAATTGTGTAATTCTTGTTGCAACATTGCACGCTGCGAAGGTGTACTGTTCGCTGTGGTATTACTTTGCTGTGTAGTTGGCGATGCGTTTTGATTAGCGCCAACTTCACTGTTCTGTTGTGCATGGATGGGCACATAGAGACTGAAACTGAAGCAAAACACCAGAGCAGTCAAGTAAGGCCGTAGATTGCGTGAGAGCAAAGCAGAGATCGCCATAGCACTGTCATCCTAAAAAGAAGTGCTTGAATTTTAAGGTAGATTGTCTGGAAATCAGGATATATCGCGACAAGTTTGCATAAATCACACACTATCAGCAGCAGTTCTGTTGAAGTACAGAAATAAGCGTTCTTTGCGGTAATATTAGTTTCTCTGTGGAAGTAAATAATGCCTTAAAGCTAAACGAAATTGTTCCCAGAGAATAATTTTCGTCTATTTCGAAAAAAGATTGGAAGCGCTAAATGATTTATCAAGGTAGTTGCCATTGCGGTGCGGTGCAATTTGAGGTGGATGCACCAGATGAAGTTGAGGTGGAAGACTGTAATTGTTCCATCTGTCGGATGACAGGATTTTTACATTTGATCGTGCCACAGCGTGCGTTTCGATTATTGTCTGGTGCTGATCATTTGACTGTGTATCGTTTTAATACCGGAGTCGCCGAACACAAATTTTGTAAGATTTGTGGGATCAAACCCTTCTATGTACCACGCTCTAATCCTGATGGGATGGATGTTAATTTACGGTGCCTGAAAACCCAGCCTGCTGTTGTGAAAATCGTCGGTTTTGATGGGAAAAATTGGGAACAACACGCGGCTGATCTGGCGCATAAAACTTTGTAATTTTCCATTTTTTAATTTGAATTTTTGATTGCTGACCATGTTCAAAAAAATTTCACCAGCACTGTTAGGGATCGCGGCTCTGGCCACAATGATTAGTGTAGCCACTGCAGCCAATGCAGCGAGTACAACAGACAACAGCATTTTGCTGAAACCAGATCGCGTATTTGATGGCCAGCAAATGCATACCGATTGGGTCGTTTTGGTGAAAAATAATAAGATCGTCGAAGCCGGTGCTATGCGTTTTAAATTGGCAGCCGATACGCAGGTGATAGAGTTAAAAGGCATGACCTTGCTTCCTGGTTTAATCGAAGGTCATTCGCATTTATTGCTACATCCTTACAATGAAGTGAGTTGGGATGATCAGGTATTAAAAGAAAGTCGCGCGGAACGCGTGCTACGCGCCAGCAATCATGCAAAGGCAACCTTGAGCGCAGGCTTTACCACCGTGCGTGATTTGGGGACAGAAGGCGCTGAGTATGATGATGTTGGCTTAAAGCGCGCGATAGAGAAGGGAGTGATTCCGGGGCCGCGCATGATCATTGCGACCAAGGCTTTGGTTGCCAAGGGTGCGTATGGTCCGCGCAGTCAAAATCCTGATCTGGATTTGCCGCAAGGTGCTGCTGAAGTGTCGGGCTTGGAGCAAGTTTCGCATGAAGTCCGCAGCCAGATCGGAAAAGGCGCGGACGTGATTAAAGTCTATGCTGATTATCGTGCTGGCCGCGATGGTGAATCCGTTCCGATTTTTTCGGTAGAGGAAATGAGCCTGATGGCGAAAATCGCGAATAGCGGCAAGCGCCAACTAGTCGCACATGCATCGACCCCTGAAGGTATGTTGCGTGCTATCGAAGCCGGTGTCTCCACCATAGAACATGGCGATAGCGGCACACCCGAAGTCTTTAAACGCATGAAAGAAAAAGGAGTAACGCTTTGCCCAACATTGGCAGCGGGCGATGCGATTGAACAGTATCGTGGCTGGAAAAAAGGGGTGAATCCAGAACCCGCAAGAATACTGGCAAAGCGTCAGAGCTTTACGCAAGCATTGAAAGCTGGCGTGACTATGTGCATGGGCGGCGATGTCGGTGTTTATGCGCATGGCGATAATGCCCGCGAAATGGAATTGATGGTGGACTACGGCATGTCGCCGCTAGAAGTGCTGCGCTCAGCAACCTCTGTTAATGCGCAAGCCTTTGGTTATGCAGACAAAATAGGACGTATCGCCCCGGGTTTACTGGCAGACTTCATCGCTGTTGAAGGAGATCCATCAACTGACATCAAATTCATCCGTAAAGTGAAACTAGTGATGAAGGACGGCAAAGTGGTACAACTGCCATAATTTAAATTCCGCAACTTTGCTCGCCCAAAGCAAATGAAGCGATGGGCGAGTGAAGTTTGGATGCGGCGTTGAGCTAGCTTTTTAGATCACACTCAAAGCTAAGCGTGGAGCGGCTTCTTGATAAGTATCGTTCAAGAAGAGAGCGATGAAATACGAACCTGCACTCAGACCGCTAAAACTAGTGCTACCGTCTGCCGTAGTGACATAATTCCACTTTGTTGAAGGTGTGGAACCCGGTGTTGTTCCTGCTTTATACACACCTATCCAATTCTTAGGATTGGCGGCGAGATTTTTCCAATTCACTGTGACTGCCTCCGTGCTACGAATTTGGCTGACAGGGCAAGTAAAACTTACAGCTTCAGGCGGCGTCGATCCGCGATTGATGCCATTGAGAACAGGATCGGTGTAGTCCAGTCCAGCACCTTCTAAATGTCCGGCAAAACGACGTACATAGGTATTGTCACCTTCAATGCTGACACTCAAGTCATACCAACCCTGACTATTGATGAGTGACTTCAGCACCGATTTGGTTTCGCCCGGTAAGGTGTCGAAGGTATAAACCGTGCGATCGCCGTAGGCTTTATCGATGAGCTTGAAACGGCAGGCAGTCTTACTGGAATTTTTGAAATCAATTCGCACTGCTTTAGAAGCCACGTCGTCCACCAAACTAACTTCAGCGCCACGTGAACTGTTGCTAAAAGCACCTGCAAATTCGCGTAGGTAACCGTTGGCGCTGTGAACCACCAGATGATATTCATTGCCCGACCAGTTAAACACTTCATTGTCGATACGTTTGCCAGCTTCGACCGTGTAATGCCAAGGACCATCAGTGCGTAGCTTAGAATAAACACGATAAGCTGCGGCCATATTGCCTATATTGATGAAGCTGAGACTAAACTGAGAATTGCTCAGATGCGTCACACCTTCTGTCACCAAGCGATACGCTAAAGGACAGGCCGCTCTAGGTACGCCGCTAGTCACAACTTCTTGCGTAGGCATCGTTTGGACTGCAGGCGGCAAAGCATCTGCACTCCCCCAGCCTTTGAAATAATTCGCAGTACGCGGAATGCTGGCAACCCAATCCGTATTCGCTGCCGCAAAATTGAACGCGCGTGTCATATCACCACACACCGCGCGGCGCCAAGGCGAGATGTTCGGGCATTGCACATTGCTGCGTGCATAGCCTAAGCCTTGCACTAGCCATTCTTCCATGAAACGTATGAGTGAAGTATGGTCAAATAATTCTGAACATACGCGGCCACCTTTACTCCACGGCGATATCACGAGCACCGGCACACGTGGGCCGAGACCTATCGATTCATTGTTGTAAAGCTCGCCTTGCGTCGCATTTGCCAGTGTGGTTCTGCCGCGATCAGCATTGGGCGGTGGCAGATACGACGGCATGTGATCGAAGTAGCCGTCGTTCTCATCGTAGGTCAGGATCAGTGCGGTCTTAGACCAGACTTCCGGATTATCGACTAATGCCGATAACAGTCTTGCCGTAAAATTTTCTCCGGCATTAGGCGTGGCTTCTGGGTGTTCGCAATATTCAGTCGGCGCGCAAATCCAGGAAACTTTCGGTAAGGTATTGTTCCTGACATCGGCAGCAAATTGGTCAATCAAGTATTGGCCGGTCGTGCCAACTGCATTACCAGAGTTGGAGCCGGGAGCCATGGTGCGGGCTTTTTGATAGAGCGGAGAATTTGGGGTGAGTGGTTTGCCACTCGCATCAACCCGAAAATTTTTGAAATATTGCAGATAGTTATCGCCGTAGTTATCCCATTCCTGATACACCTTCCAGCTAATCCCATTGCTTTCTAAAATCTCGGCATAGGTCTTCCATTCTATGCCTTTCGCTGTAGGCTTATCGTTGGCGATATCGGCGTTATAAATGCCATTCGTGACGTTATACAAACTGCCATCCGATAGTCCGGTAATGTTGTTCGGAGAATGCCCACTTAAGGCGTAGAAACGATTTGGATCAGTGGGGCCAAACACGGAACAGTGATAGGCATCGCAAGTCGTAAAAGCATCGGCCAGCGCATAATAGAATGGGAGGTCAGTGCGATTAAAATAGCCCATGCAACGCACCGTTTTTTTGGTGATCCAGACATTCCAATCCTTCCAAGTCGCTTCGCTGCCTTTCCACGAATGGTCTAATCCTATCCGTAAAGCTTTAGTGTTGCGTACGTCAAAGTGATAAGGCAAAGTGTAGCTGCCGGCATTGGGTTGATACCATACGGCCTTGCCGTCAGGCAGGTTGAGCGCACGTGGATCGCTGTAACCACGAACTCCGGCCAGCGTTCCAAAATAAGAATCAAAAGAGCGATTCTCTTGCATCAAAATGACGATGTGCTCAAGATCTTTGATGCTATTGGTTCTACTGTTGGCGGGGATGGCGAGCGCGCGCGTGATCGCTTGAGCTAGGCTAGGCATGCTGGCAGCCGCGGCTCCAGCAGCCGTACTAGCGAGAAAGGTGCGACGAGTTAGTGTAGTCATGTTTGAATTCGATTTAAAAAAAGAGTGTTGATGAACCGAATAATGGCCATCTGCAATTTCTACTTTGTGAGCAAAATTCAAACGAAAATATCGTCGGCTTGCAGACCTAGGGTCTTACCACTATTGACTTCGTGATTGAATACGATGGATCAACATCGCAACTGTATTATTTTCTCTATTTAAAATGACCATTTAATGACATGGGGATAGCGGTCAAGAAAAATGTCTTTGGTAAAGCCATGAGGAGAATTAATTAGAAGTGTTGAAGCGCCAATTGATACAATGTTTACTTTTCGCCAGTAGTTACCATTAGTCACTAGTAGCCACGGGAAGTCGCTCAATATCGTTTGCGAAAGATGTCAAATGTGCGATCAAAGAATCGTGCCGCGATTTGAAAGTAGGCGTTAATCTGATCGGTAAAATGGAAGTGTAGGCATCAGATTCAGGTATTAGCTTGATAAGTTGTGATTGCTCGGGGAAGTTAGAATTGATAAAAATATTAGTGTGATTTATGGATGTACGAAGCCTTAGTGTTGAGATGAAAAACCGCATTGAAGAAGAGTGATGAACTCTGCTTGTGAATGGCGAGTCGATATTTGAGTTTTGAGTTTTGAGTTTAATGCGAAAAATAATGCGAAAAGTAATGCGAAAAATAATGCGAAAAGAAATGCGAAATGTAATGAAAAATGAAGGGATGTGAAATGAAGAAGTTGATTTGTGTGATGATGATTGCTGGGTTTTCTATGTTTTCCAATGAACTCTATGCGCAATCTAAAGATGGAAAGTCTATTAGCGAAGATGCGCCGGCACTAGGTACAAGTTTGAAGAAGAAGGTCGCAACTTCGTCGATATCAATGGACAGAAGTTATCAAGAACTGAGCGAAGAGGAAAAAGAAGCAATCCGCAGTGTGTATGACAATATGCCCGAAAACGATGAGCCGCCATATCCTCTGTATGGTACGCGTGAGATTCACAGAAAAATGTCGCAGACACAGCAATACGTCGCAGCAAAAGGAGTATTGACGATGACGGTCGATGTTTCCAGTACTGGTGAAGCACAGTCGGTGTCGATTTATGAATCGCCGGATCCTGATATTACGCGAGTGGCGTCACTAGTGCTGATGGAAACCAAATATAAACCTGCAGTATGTGGCGGTAAAGCGTGCAAGATGCAATATTTCTTTCAGGTGCAGTTTTCCAGAGTGTTATAAGAGATTTTGATTTGCCAAGTCACACATGGTCGATTGAAATGAGCATGCAATTTAATTGAAAGCAAAAAGGTCCGTCAATGCGAATAAAGAAAATAAGCATCATTGCATCATTCATCATGCTATGCGTAACTGGCACAATGTTGCATGTAGATGCCCACGCCAGTGAGAAAATTGGAACACATTCTAAGCTGCAAGTGCAGCAGGCTAGCTACAAAGACTTATTACAACTTTTTACTGAGTGGCGTGCGTTTGAACGCCCAGTGTTGAAAAACGGGGCACCGGATTACACCGCGAAAACCAGATTGGCTGCGATGGAACAGGCTAGAGGTTTACATGCTCGATTGATGGCAATGGATACCAAAGCTTGGACAGTGGAACAGCAAGTTGATTGGAAAATCGTCGATGCAGAAATGAATGGCTATGAGTTCAATCAAAGTGTATTGCAGCCATGGGTGCGTGATCCCGCTTTTTATCAAAGCATTTATACGGAGGCGAGTGATACTCCTGCACGTGAAGGGCCTACCAATCACGCAACGATCGAAGTGTGGAAGTATCGCTTCCCACTGTCGGAACAAGATCAACTGCGCTTGACAAAAGAGTTGGCGGTGATGCCGCCTTTGCTTGCCCAGGCAAAAACCAATCTGACTGGCAATGCTCGTGATCTGTGGATGGCGGGAATCAATACTTTTGAGTTGCAGGCAAGCGAATTAAAGTCCTTAGAAAAAGACCTTGCTAGCTATGCGAGTCCCGCACTTAAGCAAGCGTTGACAGCGGCGCTAACAGCGAACACGGATTTTATTCAATGGCTGAGCGCGCTGGCGGCACGCAAGACAGGACCTTCAGGCATAGGCAAAGACAATTACACCTGGTATCAAAAAAATGTGCATTTGGTGCCCATGACTTGGCAACAAGAAGTCGACTTGTTACAGCGCGAACTAGATCGCGCGTGGGCAAATCTGAAGTTGGAGGAACAGCGGAATAAAGATTTGCCACCCATGCACGCGGCGAGTACAGATGCCGAATACAAAGCAATGGCTGATCGTGCCGCCAGCAAACTCATGCGCTTTTTAGCTGACAAGCAGGTGATGCCGATTAAAGCGAATATGGAGCCAGCCTTGCGCGAACATTTGCAAAATTTTGTCCCCGAAGATAAACGCAATTTTTTGCAATAACCTTGCACTACGATCCTTCTGCTTTGTATTGTCATTGGTACCATTGGTTTGATCTGGCACAGGTAAGAGATGAGCCGCATGCGAGTCCAATCCGGCGCGGCCCATTGTTGTATAACATTTGGGATAACCGAAATGAAGGCGTCGCGACTGGCGTAGAAGAAATGTTCATGCATATGGGGTTGCACGATGACAGTCCGCGTTCACGCGAATTGGTATGGATACTCCTAGCACAACGTGCTGCGCGTGGCCTCGGTTCTTTATATGCGCACGCGAATATGAAAAATATGGAAGAAGCTAGTCGTATGCATCTCGACTGGACGCCACGCAACTGGATGCGACGTGAACCGCATTTGATTAAATTTGAACAGCACTTATACTTGCGTCAACCCGGGTATGGTACTAGTTATGTAGTCGGAAAATATTTGATAGAGCGCCTGATGGCGCAGCGCGCTAAACAATTGGAACTGGAAAATAAACCATTTGTGATGCAAGATTTTTTTAAAGCATTTAATGACTACGGTAATATTCCAGTGATGTTGACCAGTCAGCAAATGTTGAATCATTGAGTCCGTGTTGAAGGTGAGAAAAATCCATAAAATGGCAAGGTATTCTATGGATTTTTTTGTCTTCGGTCTTTTTATTGTGCAGCAAACTTGGTCCCCAATAACTTTGACTTGGGATGCGCAGGAACCAGGCTGATGAGTTTCTTGATCTCTGTTTTTGCGCGATCCATATCACCTATTTTCATGTAGGCTTCGGCGAGGTTTTGGTGGATTTCGGCAAACCCGCTCGCCATTGTCTCTGCTTTTTCAAAACTGCGTATCGCTTCTTTGAAGTTATTTCTACTCATTGCATACATACCCAAACCTATCCAGTAATGTGGATTTTTTTCATTGCTGGCTCTAATCGCAGTGGATAATAGTTCGGCTTCACCATCACGTTTCTGCGAGCGTAATAACTCTTGCAAACTGCGCATAACGATTGCATCTTCAGGATTATGAATCAATGCGCGCCTTAAAGTGGATTCTGCAATTTCTTGGGCACCAACTTGCAGATAAAGTTGCGCCAGGTTGTTGAGTGCTAATGAATTATCTGGTGTGGTCATTAAGGCTGCTTTGAAGTAAGCGTATGCAATGTTTTTTTGTTTTTTTGCCAGATATTCAGCACCAAGATTATTGTAAAAACGCGAGAGGATTTGATCCTCACTGAGAACACGACCTCTTTGTAATACCATAGTCTGCGGCTCAAAATCAATAATCAGGTTGCCACGCTGCTCTGAGTCACCTTCAAACCAAAACCCTTTGTGCAATATAATCGCGTTCACATGCGAGCTAAGAAACTCGATGTTGCCTCGACGGTCAAATTGCACAGGTACATCAACATCTTGCATTGTGATAGGCAAATCGAGCGCTTTGCCAACGGCATAGGCGAGTATCGTCAGTGAGATGCAATTGCCACTTTTGTCTTCCCAAGTTTTTCTGGCAATAGTAGTGTCGTTAGGGTTGTAGACAAATGGTGAAACTTCCGGCGAATACACTAATTCAAGAAAATATTTTGTGCGTAAATAGACAGACAGATTCCGAACTTCGGGTTTTAACAATTGCGCTTTTAGCGCCGGGCTAAGCTCGAAAATTTCGTCTTTGCTAAGAATCTGAGGCGCTTGCTCTTGCTTGAAAAGCTGGTCTTGCCAGACGATTTGTTCTCTTTTGAGTGGCGCAGAAATTGTGCTGCAAGCACTCAAACTCAGTAGGACAAGAAGTGTGAGAAATGCACGCATAATAGTTCCCTATTTGATCTGTTTGCGCATGTTATTTTTTGAAAGCCTTAGTTCTATTTTAGTCATTTATTCAAAAAATGTACGATAAATATTAAGAGTTTTTCCTGGTTTTCTGTATATTGTCGACATCCAAAAGATAGAAACAGTAGACTCCCGACTATTCATAAAATTGATATAAGAGAGATGATGATGGCACAACACGAAGTTAAAAGCGATTTAGAGATTGCTCAGAGCGCGAAACTCAAACACATCAACGAGATTGCCCAAGTATTAGGCGTAGAAGTCGATGATCTCGAACACTATGGCAAGTACAAGGCTAAATTGCCTTTGCATTTGATTGACCCAGAAAAAATAAAGAAGAGCAAACTAATTCTGGTTACGGCGATCACGCCGACCCCGCCGGGCGAAGGCAAGACGACGACATCCATTGGTCTAACGGAAGGTCTGAACCGCATCGGCAAGAAAACCACCGTAGTTTTGCGTGAGCCTTCACTCGGCCCAGTTTTTGGTATTAAAGGCGGGGCTGCGGGTGGTGGTTATTCGCAAGTCGTACCTATGGAAGATATTAATTTGCATTTCACCGGCGATTTTTCGGCCATAGAAAAAGCAAATAATTTATTAGCGGCGTTGATCGACAATAATATCTATTTTCAAAAAGAGAGTTTAGGCATCGATCCCCGCACGGTGAAGTGGAAGCGCGTCATGGATATGAATGATCGCTCCTTACGCAGCATCATTACTGGTCTCGGTGGTCGCCCCGGCGGCAATCCACGCGAAGCGGGTTTTAATATCACCGCTGCATCAGAGATCATGGCGATCTTGTGCTTAGCAGAATCCTTTCAGGATTTAAAGACTAAGCTAGGTAATATTTATGTCGGCGATACCTATGACAACAAGCCGATTTATTGCCGAGACTTAAAAGCACAGGGCGCGATGGCCGCTTTGTTGAAAGATGCTATTAAACCGAATTTGGTGCAAACCTTAGAAGGTAATCCAGCGATTATCCACGGTGGCCCATTTGCGAATATTGCACAAGGTACTAACTCCGTTCTGGCAACTAAACTCGGTTTATCCTTATCGGACTACGTTGTCACAGAAGCAGGTTTCGGTGCCGATTTAGGTGCAGAAAAATTCCTTGATATTAAGTGTGGCTACTCAGGTTTGAGCCCCTCGGCAGTGGTGATCGTTGCCACCGTACGTGCACTGAAATATCATGGTGGACAATGTCTGAAAAGTTTAACTACACCTAATTTAGGCGCGCTAAAAGCAGGCTGCGCAAATCTTGAAAAGCACTTAGAAAACATCGCGCAATTTGGTTTGCCCGCCGTGGTTTCTATCAACCGTTTCAGTAGTGATAGCGATGAAGAATTAGATTTCTTAAAAACACGCTGTAAAGAATTAGGCGCACACGTTGCTTTGTCGGAAGGCTGGGCTCTGGGCGGTGAAGGTACGACGCAATTGGCGCGTGCAGTCGTCGAAACGGTAGAGAACTTCAATGGACGCTATACACCTATCTATGATTGGAACAGCGACATTAAAACCAAGGTAGAAACTGTCGCTAAAAAAATCTACGGTGCTGGTTCTGTGGTATTTCAAGCCAAAGCTTTAGCCGATATCAAGCATATAGAAGCACTTGGATTGGGACACTTGCCTATCTGCATCGCAAAAACGCAAAAATCCTTCTCTGACAACGAAGCCTTGATTGGGCGACCTAGCGGTTTTGAGCTAACGGTGAGGGAATTTGAAATCGCAGCGGGGGCGGGTTTCTTAGTGCCGATTACAGGGGCAATTATGCGCTTGCCGGGATTGCCAGCCGTGCCCGCTGCTTTGCATATAGATATTGATGATAATGGCGTGATTAGTGGTTTGTCTTGAGTTTTTGATTTGAGCCAATTTAAGCCAATCGAAGCTTGTAGTTTGAGTCCGTGACCCATAGCAACGGATTGATAGAAACGGATTGATAGAATCGCTAAGTACGGTATGCGCGTGATTCTTAGGCAGATATTTTTGCTGTCTTGCCCCATGCGCAACCTAAGCTTCACGTACTTACATGACAAAAATGGGATTCTACAGATCGCCAGCGGTAATTGTGGCGATCGATTCGGCGCGATACTTTGCAGTGCAAGGACTGAGTATACGAAGCGCCATTTTCAAAGTCGATTCTACGACGATTAAAATGCGCGCCTCGATATAATAATTCTCGTGCAATCACGAGTGAAATATCTTCTAAAATTTCTTGATAGACCAACATATTTTGTTGCGCCAAAGGGCGATACATAGTGAGCATGCACATACAAAATTCTTGCATGTCTGGCGCGCTATGTTGATCGGTGGTGGTATGCATGGCACTGATTTCGGCGATGATATTGAGATCTTCACCGTGATATAAATCATTGTCACAACTATTCATTGCAGCGATAATGGGATTGAGATAATTGAGTGTGATCAAGTGTCTCACTTTGACTTGTTGTAGGGTCGCAAATATCTGTTCTCGTAAGCCCATTTTCCCCACGGGAACTGGAGGAGTATGGGTGCTCGTTACTATCCCTATAAAAACGGCGTCAGCATTATTGATCTGCTCTTTCAATTCTGTGATGTTGGAATGATGAGTCAGCTCGTCGTCATCCTTATATGGATTCGCAGAGTCCATTTCCCAGAGGTAGGGATCAACGAATATGACTTCTGTACCAGCGTTGCCTAAGATGTCGGCAATCTTCCTGACGATGGGATTGATGATGCTGATGATGACAAACATAAGTCGCTGACCATTCATTAAAATAAATTGCGTTACTGCTCAAATTTGGTTTTGACGCGTACTCGATTTACACCTGTTAAGTTGGCGCGTTGTAGCAACTCATCGTCACGAATATGTTTCGGCTACAGAAAATTGGCGTATTAATTCTGAGCAGCATTTGAATACGTCATGAGCACTTACGACATCGCTACGAGTTCAGAATGCGATGAATTTGGCTAATCCACAATATGACAATTGTCGGGGTATATGAATGCACTAGGTAAATTCACTAGCTCAAGATCGGTCTGCTTAGCTTGCGTTGGAAGTCGAGTGTGGCAGTTTGGCTAGAATTGATAATGGTGCGTTTTCAATTTCATATAGATATCAGCAGAGCCATATGTTGGTTTGCAACATATGGCTCGCTTTCGTGCTTTATAACTAAGTTTATATCTGAGCTTTTGACCGAGTAATAAAATTACTTAGCGACGACGCTATATGCCCAATAGCCACCGCTAGGTGTTTTTGCATAGGCGTAGCTCATTGCCACTGGACCGTCCCAAGGATCATTGATTAAGACCGTCGCGCCATTGCTCTTGTAGCCTGTGATTACAACTGCGTGACCACTACCGGAATTCCATGCCCATTCCAGAGCGATAGGTTTGTTCGCATTGATGGCAGAAACGATTTCGCTTTGAGTTAACGCGCGTGTATAGTAATAACCACCAGGCAGACCCCATGCAGCCATGATGACACCTTCCCATCCCCATCCCGGCGAACCATTGGCGGCATTATTCCATGCGGCACGCGGGCCACTACTTGGGCCATTGCAGGCATTGGTGACGCCTAATGCCCAGTTTGCAATGGTGCATTGAGCGACTGATTTTCCTAAGAACTTCATCATCATTTGACTGCTAGCATCCCAGCACCAACGGTCATATTGCTGGTAATACATAGGTACAGCTAAACTTTTGTTTTGGGCATGTGCAGCGCCTGTCAGTGATGTCAGTGATAGACCGAAAAGTGCGCACAGGATTAGACGTTTGATTTTCATAGTGATTCCTTTATTTCAGAAAGTAGATCGAAGTCGACGTTGAACTTGATCATTGATTGTTTGATTTGGAAGAACGGGCTACGGCAGCTTTGAGTTGGGTCAGCACTTCGCTAGAACTCTTTTCCCTGGTTTCTTCTTTTTCATTCAAGGCGTTTTTTGATAAACCAATGAGCGTCGTGTCTGAGCTGAGCGGCACATATTTAAATTCCCCAGAATTCGCTTTGGTTTCCAAAAAATCCGCACTTGCTGCATGAATTCTCACAAAACGGAATGCATCGCCACCTGAATGCGATTTGGCTAACGCCGCAACTTTCTCCGCAGTTTTTGCCGCGCCTGCAGAGCGTACTTCCCACTTACCATTCTCACTTACAAGATCAATCAAACCGACCGGTTTTTTATCGACCATAACAATAACTTTCCAGTTGCCAGTGCCGGCTAACATGCGATCGAAAGGCGCAGAACTATTGCTGATGTTATTGGGATTGGTGGTAAAGACTTCAAATGCAAAATCCAAAGTTGCCTGTTTCATTTGTGAGATGCTTTCCACACTGAATGGGTAATTACTCGGAATGCTATTTGGATCTTCGCCTTCATTGAGTTCGGCGACAAATTTTCTGAGACCTAATTCGGCGGCAGCGCGCAAGCCTGCAGGCTCACGCTTTTGTAAAGCTTGTTTGGTCGACACCATGGCTTGACCTTCTATCAAGCGATTTTCGATTAAGCCTTGGTAGGCGAGGACGGGTAGCGAAACGCTCAATATCGCTCCGAGCGTGATGATTTTTGAATTTAATTTCATTCTGACTATCTCCATAATGAGTTATTTGATCTTCGAACAAGAATGAACTTCTTGTCTGAACGAATAATGGTGGAATGCAGAATGCAAGGCAAAAGAGGGAGAAGTGAGGATAAAACGGGCAAAACACAGATCGCCGGAAGATAATTTATTCGGCTTTTAGGAAAAAACGGCGACCAATTAAAAAATTGGATTTGCTAGAAAGGACGTGAATATTATTCTTTGATTTCATACACAACGATAAATACAGTTTTAATTAAAATCGCGTGTCTTGTCGTATACAAATTGTTTGAATCTAAATTTTTCCTTGGCGAAGCCGAAATTAATGACGTTTTTATCGCGTTCATTTGCACCGATTTTGATATGCACAAAGATGTGCGAACATTCGTCAAGTTCATTGCATTGCATGCAAATTCGAGGAAGTGATTTGTTCGCGGGATGGGGGAGTTATCTAAGTTTAAGAAATAGGGTGTCCTCCTTTGAGTGCCCCAGATTAAGTTGTTATCTACCAAATGGAGGTCAGGAGAGTTTGTATTTTCGCCTGATGTCGCATGAAATCAGTAGGTTCAGGCCATGGTAAGAATGGCTGATTAAGGATAGCTGAGTGAGGATAGCTGAGTGAGGATATCGCCCCATGTGGTTCGTTTTCTTAATAGAAGAATGTTGACGTCAGTTATCTTTTTCTGCGGACATGAAGAGTGGGCCACCTAGGTAGCTCATATATATTTTGCGTTGGCTGAGTGCAACGAGAATCCGATGCTCGCGAATGAAATCCATTCCTAATATGAGCTGGGCACTATCTTTTAGATGTGACGTAATCTCTGGACTGGTTTTGTCTAACTTAGAATTTGCCCAAAGATCGCCCACACTAATCATCGCGTTTTCTATCAACTCTTCACCAATTTGAAATTTTTCGAAGCTCGCTGCTTGGATTTTCATCGTGCGTTTTCCAATCCCTACGGCGCTACCTTGATGCTGACTCAAGGTGGAAAATTTCATGCCTAGGCTTCTCGCAGTTTCCTCATTAATGATCGTTGCCTGCGCGCCAGTATCGAGGATGGTCCGCACTCGCTGACCATTGATGGTGACAAAAAAACTGGGTCGGGCGTCGTATTTATAGCCTAACTCCAGATCAACTTCGTTGGCATTTTTGTCCCAATAGGCCAGATACGAATTTTCACAATTTTGCGGAGTGAAAAATCGAAGTACGCCCTGATTGACTGCAATTTCGAGATCGCTTTGATAAAGAAAATCAGCGCCAATTAATCCATCGTAAGTTTCTGTGGCATTTTCAGAGCCAACTTTTAATAGCGTTTGCCCACCCTTGATTGTGCCTATTGAAAATTCTTGAAGCTTGGTTTTGTATTCACGAGTTTCCCCGCCTATCCCATAGCTGATGGTATCGGTGTGTGCCAATACTAATTCATTTTTTTTCGCGAAGTTGTAGCCAATTACCGTATTGTAGGAACCCGTATCTACTAGGAGTTTTGCGGCTTTTTGATTGACACTGCCAATGACGAAGGCCTGTTGGTTGGTTAACTCTATTTGAAGTTTTGTTGAGTTAATGTAACGACAGCGCTTTGGTGCATCCTGGGCAAAAGTGTTTGTTGTACTGGACAGCAATGTGATGAATGCGAGGATGATTGGGAGCTGTTGACGGAGTTTCTGCATCGGATTTTTAGAAGAAATAGAGTATTGTTGTTCAGAGAAATTAAGTAATCGGAGAAATGCTGGTTGCGTTGCTCAGAATGGAAATGAATTTGTACTCACGTTATCGAGCGGTGAATTGGAACTGCGTCATTTTAACGTAGTCAATGCCTGACCAAAAAGGTTTTCGACCTTGTCAGTTCTGGAATGATAGCTTGCGATACTTTCATCAGTTCATTGACTACACTTGATTGAACTCAAGCACATTTTCATAACTGCATTGACCAATGACTTAAAAAGAGAAATGGACTGCACATCTATTACCAGCACGATATGGAGGAATGATATTCAGTTTGCCGCGCTAATGCAGGTCGATGAGACGCTAACAAGATGGAGTGAGGATGATGTGTTGCATGTTGAGTGTGCTTGGTGCAGATCAACCCGGTAACTACATCATTGGAGAACAGGCATTACGTCGCTTCTTAAATACACAGCAACAAGCAGCACATTTCTTAAACGATGATGAAATCGCGGCTGCGTATCCAACTTACGCACTGCAAGCGCTCAATTTTGGCATCGCCGATTCTTCGGCGGCCGGTGAGTTTCCTAAATTCACCGCACGTCGCGCGCGCGATGTACCAACGCATGTGATCGTCAAATTCTCTGGTGAAGATGACACCCCACAAGAACATCGTTGGGCTGACCTATTGATCTGCGAACACCTAGCCTTAACAACGATCAACGACACCCTAAAACTAAAAGCAGCGAACAGTCGCATCTACCAATTTGCAGGACGTACATTCTATGAGGTCGATCGCTTTGATCGACATGGCGAATTTGGACGCTCTGGTGTTTGCAGTTGGCATGAATTGAATGCGGCACTGTTTGGTGGAACAGGCAATCGGTCAGACGGTGCAGATGCGCTCTTGCATGCGAATTACATCTCAGAAGAAACCGCGCAACAAATAAAACTCTTGGAGCAGTTTGGTCGCATGATAGGCAACACAGATATGCACGACGGTAATCTCGCTTTCTTACCAGATATGTGCTTGGCTCCGGCTTATGACATGCTACCGATGATGTATGCACCGCAGCGTGGGGTGGAGCTGGTTGAACGGAAATTGAATCCTGCTTTGCCTTTGCCAAAAGAGCGTGAAATTTGGTTGCTTGCGGCAAGTGCGGCCAGAGTGTTTTGGCGTCGCCTTGAAGTTGATGAGCGTATTAGTTTGGATTTTCGGCGGATTGCTGGGGTGAATGCTGGATGGATTGATCGGTTTGTTGCTTGATGTAGAGTGAATATCAAAGCTCCATGTTGTCAGGCAATTGGTAATAAAGTGAGGTACAACATGAAAGAGATGCAGAGACATTATTTGTGATCAAAGCCTGTGCAGTACTTTGAAATAGTGTGATGAAAATTATTCGATGGCAGTCATTGCGCTATTGAGAAGTTGAGCGAGTGCCTCAAGTTGACCATGATAAGCAGCAATGTTGGCAGTAATCCATTCAGAGCGTTCAATTGAATTCCAATTGACTTCATAGCCCGCGTTAATGCATATGATTTCAAACATCAGTCGTTGTGTTCGTCCGTTTCCATCGCGAAACGGATGAATAATATTGAGTTCGCAGTAGTAGTGCGCCAAACGTGCAATGAATTGTATACGGGATAAATTGAGTAGATAGTTTTCTTGTCCTAATTGCAGAAACAACTTGTTTGCTTCAGGCTCGATCCTAGTCATATTCGCAAAACGGGTATCACCCTTGCTTATGTCAACCGATCGAATCTGACCAGCCCAATGGTAGATGTCTTGAAATAAGAATCGATGAATTTCGCACAGCGCAGAAAATGAAATATCGTTAAAGTTTGGTTCGAATTGTTCTATACGCGCTTGAGTCAGATCGACCTCTGCCGCTTCTAGATCTGCTTCATTGGTGATACCGAGTTGGTTGATGAGCACCCCTGAACTAGGATAGCAGTATTGCTTGTCTTGTCCTGTGCCGTATTTATCGGACATGTTTGGTTTTTGGTGGGGTAGCTGTCTGCAGCGTTGCAGTTTTGTTTGATACAGTAGGACGCGGGTTCAAACCCTCAAGACGCAGGCTCGCTTGATAATTTGCTGTCCGTGATTTTAGAAAAATCTCGCGCTTTTTTTCATTGCTTAACATAACAATATCCGTTTAAGTTGTTAGCTTTAAAATTATACGCCAACTTCCGAGACTATGACCAAGCAAGTGTTCGCTTAGGTTAAAGTCCATTTGATCGACAATACTTTGCTGCAAGGTTGGTGTTTTTTTGCCTTGGTGAATGGCAAATTTTGATGGTTTTATTGATTATTTGAAAAGTGTGGGAAATTGGTATTTGATTTGTGGCTTTCTTTTCGCTGGCAGCAGCGAAAACAGCGATTTGATGTTGTCGCAAGTGAACCTAGCGTTTTTGATACAGTAGGCTTGAGAATGATTCGAAATTAGGTTTTGAATGCTTGGATTCAAGGCGCGACCCCATGCGTTACGTTGGTCGTGAAATGCGGCCCTCGTAAAGCTTGAGTATTGCTCCCGGAAGTGCTTCGCATTGAATCTCGATCAAAGGTTTTCTTTGAGGCGCCCACATATACACTTATAAGTCCAATGCTTCAAATCATTTTAGGTTATTGGGCGTAACATTAAACGAGCGAATCTTCGGAATTAAGTTAAAAAATATGTATTGCTAAAAAAGTCGTTATTTGAGAGTCGTTTTTCTTTTTTCTAGGCGCTTGCGAATCGTAGCTATTTGTTTGAAGAAAAGTTCTGCGTCCAAGAAGTAACTCGGATATGCTTTTTTCAATGCAATTATCGACTCCGATGAGACCAATACTACTTGCAAATTTTTTCCGGAATTTACTTCCGCTTCTTTTCTTGAATATTCAATGTTCGCAACATTGATATACTTCGCTTCATAGCTTTGAATGTTAGCTCTCATAGAATCTAAGTCTAGGGTGATTAAATGGTACTTCCCTTTTCCTTTGTCGTTACTTATATGCCTAGCGACCACTCTGAATCCAGATAATTTATTCAGTACATCAAGCTGTTTTTCAACTCGTAGTACTTTTTCAAACGTTTGTTGATCGGATAAATTTTCGTGCCCTGGAATTCTTGGCGTGTTTTCTAAAATTGCAAACGCAGAACTAGCTAAAGCAAAAAATTCTAACCATTCTTCAGGTCCTTCGCTTGATTTTAAAGAATTATTGAGAAAGGTTCCCATGGTCTCTACTGCGGTAGCCCACGCATGCTGAATATGTGTTCTAACTTGAAGTTCAATTGAAAAACCATTTTTACATTTGAAAATTAGGTGTATGCCACGGTACCCAGATGTCTTAGGATAGTTTATATAATCTTTTCCACCGTCTACGATTGAAAATACTCTTGTTCCCTTTTTATATGCAGTTTCTAGCTCACGGACTTTTTGAATATTTTTAACTACGGCTCGAATTCCTCCAATATCCTGCATTCTCGACAAAAGCATTTTGGGATTGCGTTCTAGTTTCGAAAGAATCGAAGGCGTGCGCTTCAATCTCTGTGAAACTAGCGAACTATCGTCAATCTTAACCAATTTTTTTCGGAGTGCTTTCTGAAAGCCATTTAGGGGCGTAATATGACATGCTCTCCAGTTGTCTAAAATAACTTTTGCAGCGGCATATTCAGAATCATTTTTCTCAAGTAATTTGATGCCAGCTCTATTTACTTCGCCTTTTGAGTATTTTTGAATATTTTTTTCTATGCTCATAAATTCGGGTCGTAGAGAAGTTTTGTGGGATAGGCAGTATATTAAGTCAATTTTTTATGTGTGAATCGTTAATGTTGTTTATTCGGTTAATTCAATATTTTTTAAGTAATTTTGCACTTCATTTTGGGTTTCATTTTGAAATAAATTTAGGTTTTTCGCATGCTGTAATGGAGCAGAAGAACCTAGAATTATGGAAGATTTAGTATGTCTCAATTTTAGAATTTATGTTCCATAAAACTTGAGTCAAATCTAACCCGCATCAGCAAAAACTCCCCACCTAGTTCCAAAGAACTATCCCACCCTAGTGCCAATGCGCAAGTTCTTCCACCGCACCGACGAATGGGCACATTCGGGTCAGCTCTCTAAAATTTGATCATGTCAAAGTGGAGTGAACATCAGGTTCACTTCATCTCAAACAACAAGGAGTGTGAGATGAGTCATTTTCTGGATAGATTGAAGTTCATGTCTAAGGTGAAATCTACCTATTCTGACGGACATGGTGCGGTGGTGGATGAGGATAGACAGTGGGAGAATGCGTATCGCAGCCGCTGGCAGCACGACAAGATTGTGCGTTCTACCCATGGTGTGAACTGCACTGGTTCTTGTTCGTGGAAGGTGTATGTCAAGAACGGTTTGATTACGTGGGAAACCCAGCAAACCGATTACCCACGTACTCGTCCAGATTTGCCAAATCATGAACCTCGCGGTTGCCCACGTGGTGCTTCGTATAGCTGGTATGTGTACTCTGCGCAGCGCGTGAAATATCCTATGATCCGCGGTCGCTTGATGGAAATGTGGCAAGAGGCGCGTAAGACTATGGGCCCGATTGCAGCATGGGAATCCATTAGTCAAGATCCAGTCAAAGCCAAGCGTTATAAATCCGTACGTGGCCTCGGTGGCTTTGTGCGTGCGGATTGGGATACGGCGCAAGAAATCATCGCCGCAGCGAATGCCTTTACAGTCAAAAAATTTGGTCCAGACCGCGTGATTGGTTTCTCCCCAATTCCTGCGATGTCCATGGTGTCTTACGCTGCTGGCGCACGTTACCTGTCTTTGATCGGTGGCGCTTGTTTGTCTTTCTACGACTGGTATTGCGATTTGCCACCAGCCAGCCCGCAAGTATGGGGTGAACAGACTGACGTACCAGAATCTGCGGATTGGTATAACTCCACTTATCTGATGGTGTGGGGTTCTAACGTACCGCAAACACGTACACCAGATGCGCACTTCTACACAGAAGTGCGTTACAAAGGTACCAAGACCGTTGCTGTCTCATCTGACTTCGGTGAGATGGTGAAGTTTGGTGATATCTGGATGGCACCTAAGCAAGGTACCGACGCGGCGCTCGCGATGGCGATGGGTCATGTGATCCTGAAAGAATTCCATCTCGGCGGTAAGTCTGATTATTTCCGCAGCTATGTCAAACAATATACCGACATGCCTATGTTGGTACGTTTGGTTGAGCGCAATGGTTGCTTCGTGCCAGATCAAATGCTGCGCGCATCGCAATTGCCAGGTGGTTTGAACGAAGCGAATAATGGCGATTGGAAGACACTCGCGATTGATGAAAGCACAGGCGAGATCGTTTCTCCAAATGGTTCCATCGGTTATCGTTGGGGCGAAGGTAAAGTCAATGACGGCGAAAAAGTGGGTCGCTGGAATTTGGAACCAAAAGATGGCGGTTCAGGTCGTGAGATTGATCCACAATTGAGTTTGGTAGCGAAGCATGATGAAGTGGTCAGCGTAGGCTTTAACTACTTCGGTGGTGCCGATGCCAACGATATGGTCTTGCGCAATGTGCCAGCGCGTAAAGTGCAATTGGCAGATGGTTCTGAGATTTTAGTGGCGACGGTATATGACCTCTCCATGGCCAACTACGGCGTGGATCAAGGTTTGGGTGGCGCGGTTGCGACATCGTATGACGACGACGTACCTTACACACCAGCATGGCAAGAAAAACACACGAGCGTCAAACGTGACTTGGTCATTCAAGTTGCCCGTGAATTCGCCCAAAACGCGCACGATACACATGGTAAGAGCATGGTCATCGTCGGTGCGGCTTTGAATCACTGGTACCACAACGATATGATTTATCGCGGCATTATCAATATGCTCATGATGTGCGGTTGCGTAGGTCAATCTGGTGGTGGTTGGGCACATTACGTTGGTCAAGAAAAACTGCGTCCACAATTCGGTTGGGCTCCACTCGCGTTTGCATCTGACTGGACCCGTCCACCACGTCAAATGAATGGTACGAGCTTCTTCTATGCGCACACGAGTCAGTGGCGTCATGAGAAATTGCATATCGATGAAATCCTCGCACCGACTGCGGATAAATCCAAAGTCAGTCATATGAGCATGATCGATATGAATGCCAAGTCTGAGCGTCTCGGTTGGTTGCCTTCTGCTCCGCAGTTAGAAACTAATCCACTGGATGTTTGTGATGCAGCAGCCGCTGCCGGTTTGGAACCAGCAGAATATCTGAAGCAAAGTTTGAAATCTGGCGCAGTGAATATGAGCTGCGATGATCCAGATAATCCTAAGAATTTCCCACGCAATATGTTCGTATGGCGTTCGAATATTCTCGGTAGCTCAGGTAAAGGTCATGAGTACTTCTTGAAGTATTTACTCGGTACACAAAACGCTTTGTTCGATGATCCAGATGAAGCGGTGAAACCATCGGAAGTGAAATTCCGTGAAGAAGCTGCCGAAGGTAAATTGGATCTCTTGACAGTACTTGATTTCCGTATGAGTACGACTTGCTTGTACGGCGACATCGTCTTGCCAACTGCAACTTGGTATGAAAAAGACGATTTGAATACCTCCGATATGCATCCTTTCATTCATCCATTGAGTGAAGCGGTGCAACCATTGTGGGAAAGTAAAACCGACTGGGAAATCTACAAAGGTATCGCCAAGAAATTTACTGAAATTGGTGGTGACTATCTAGGTACACGCAAAGACATCGTCTTGCAACCTTTGATGCACGATACCCCGGGCGAACTCGGTCAAGCGTTTGAGCCTAAAGATTGGAAAAAAGGCGAGTGCGATTTGATCCCAGGTAAAACTGCACCGAGCTTTGTGGTGGTTGAACGTAACTACAAAGAAATCTACAAAAAGTTCACATCGATTGGACCTTTGTTAGACAAACTTGGTAATGGCGGTAAAGGTATTAACTGGAACACCGAACATGAAGTGCATGAAATCGGTGGCATCACCAAAGTGGTGACAGAAGAGGGCGTATCAAAAGGTCGTCCACGTCTGGAAACGGCGATTGATGCTTGCGAAATGATTTTGACCTTTGCACCAGAAACCAATGGTCACGTCTCAGTGAAAGCATGGGAAGCACTGGGTAAAATTACTGGCCGCGATCATACGCATCTGGCAGTTGGTCGTGAACATGACAAGATCCGTTTCCGTGATGTACAGGCACAACCACGCAAGATTATTTCTGCACCGACCTGGTCTGGTTTGGAATCGGAAGAAGTCAGCTACAACGCGGGTTACACCAATGTGCATGAACTGATCCCATGGCGCACACTGACTGGTCGTCAACAGTTCTACCAGGATCACCGCTGGATGCTCGATTTCGGTGAAGGTTTGTGTGTGTACAAACCAGCGATTGATACCAAGACCGTTGCGCCGATGTTGAATAAATCACCGAATGGTGAAAAAGAGATCGTCTTGAACTGGATTACACCGCATCAAAAATGGGGTATCCACTCAACTTACTCTGACAACTTGCGTATGTTGACTTTGTCTCGTGGTGGTCCACACGTGTGGGTCTCTGAGATCGAAGCGAAAGAAGCAGGCTTAGTGGATAACGATTGGGTCGAAGTGTTTAACAGTAACGGTACCTTGACAGCGCGTGTGGTGGTCAGTCAGCGTGTGCCAAAAGGTATGTGTCTGATGTATCACGCTCAAGAAAAAATCGTGAATACGCCGGGTGCAGAACTCTCAGGTATGCGTGGCGGTATCCATAACTCGGTGACCCGTGCGGTATTGAAACCTACGCACATGATTGGTGGTTATGCGCAGCAAGCTTACGGCTTTAACTACTACGGCACCGTCGGTAGTAACCGCGATGAGTTTGTGGTCTTGCGTAAGATGAAAAAAGTGGATTGGCTTGAAGGTAAGTTAGAAGAATCAGAAGGAGCAGCGTCATGAAAATTCGCGCACAAGTAGGCATGGTGTTGAACCTGGATAAATGTATCGGTTGCCACACCTGTTCCGTGACCTGTAAAAACGTCTGGACTAGTCGTGATGGTGTTGAGTATGCCTGGTTCAATAACGTCGAAACCAAGCCTGGTATTGGTTATCCTAAAGAATGGGAAAATCAGGCGAAGTGGAAGGGCGGCTGGCATCGTAATGAGGCAGGTACACTAGAGCCAAAACAAGGTGGCAAATTACGCATCTTGGCGAATATTTTTGCCAATCCCAATCTGCCACAGATTGATGATTACTACGAGCCATTTACCTATGACTATGAGCGCCTGCAAAATGCGCCCTTGTCACAGACGCCACCAACGGCACGCCCAGTTTCTGTCATCACTGGCAAAAAAATGGACAAGATTGTTTGGGGTCCGAACTGGGAAGATGACTTGGGTGGTGAATTTAGCTCACGTAGTCGTGATCAGTTATTCGAAGGCGTGCAAAAAGAAATGTACAGCACTTTCGAATCGACTTTCATGATGTACTTGCCACGTTTGTGCGAACACTGCTTGAATCCAGCCTGCGTAGCATCTTGCCCATCTGGCTCGATCTACAAGCGTGAAGATGACGGTATCGTTTTAGTCGATCAAGACAAGTGCCGCGGCTGGCGCATGTGTATCTCTGGTTGCCCTTACAAAAAGATTTACTACAACTGGAGTTCAGGCAAAGCAGAGAAATGCACATTCTGCTATCCACGTATCGAAGCTGGTCAGCCAACTGTCTGTTCTGAAACTTGCGTAGGTCGTATTCGTTACCTCGGCGTCTTGTTGTATGACGCCGACAAAATCGAAGCAGCCGCATCGACACCGAACGAGCAAGATTTGTATCAGGCGCAGTTAGATTGCTTCTTAGATCCACACGATCCAGAAGTGATCGCCGAAGCGCGCAAGCATGGCATTCCAGAAAGCTGGATTGAGTCTGCTAAGAAGTCGCCAGTCTACAAAATGGCGATGGAATGGAAGATCGCTTTCCCACTGCATCCAGAATATCGCACCTTGCCTATGGTTTGGTATGTACCACCGCTGTCACCAATTCAAAAAGCGGCAGAAGCAGGTCACATGGGCATGAACGGCATTATTCCTGATGTGAAGTCTTTGCGTATTCCTGTGCGTTATTTGGCGAACTTGCTGACCGCTGGTAAAGAAGAACCTGTCTTGACTGCACTAGAACGTATGTTGGCAATGCGCGCTTACAAGCGATCTGAAGTGGTGCATGGCGAGCTCGATCATGCAGTCTTGAAACAAGTCGGTTTGACCGCAGCGCAAGTTGAAGACATGTATCAAACTATGGCGATTGCGAACTACGAAGACCGTTTCGTGATTCCTTCTTCACACAAAGAAATGGTGGAAGACAGCTTCAACGAAAAAGGTAGTTGTGGATTTACTTTTGGCAATGGCTGCTCAGGCGGTACTTCTGACGGTGCCTTGTTTGGTAAGAAACCGCAGGGTAGTGTGATTTTTGTGGATATGCCGAAGTCGAGGAAGAAGTTGTCGACGACGGAATAGCTCCCTTCTCCCGCGAGCGGGAGAAGGGTTGGGGATGAGGGTAGTTGAGTGAGCGTGATGAATTTTGTCGGGATACATTAAGCCTCCTGCCAAACAACTCGGATTACTCAACGCCCCTCACCCTAACCCTCTCCCGCTTGCGGGAGAGGGGATGTTAAAGGTCGAAACGACGCCACGAACGCCACAAAAAATAAAGGAAATCGTATGCAAATTTATCGCATTTTATCCGCACTACTCAGTTATCCGCAGCCAGATCTGATCGCGGCATTACCAGAGATTCGTACTGAGCTGGCTGCCGATTCGGAAGTCCTGGAAGCAGTGCAACCCTTGCTCAATTATTTGCAAGAAAACAGTTTGATCAGCGTGCAAGAAAACTATGTGGGTACCTTTGATCGTACGCCATCAGTTGCCTTGCATTTGTTTGAGCACATCCATGGTGAAAGCCGTGATCGTGGTCAGGCGATGGTGGATTTGATTTCGGAATATCGTCGTTATGGATTTGAGCCAGAAGCGAGCGAATTGCCGGACTATGTGCCACTGTTCTTGGAGTTCTTGAGCCTAGTTGATGCAGACACCGCAGAAAAACTCTTGGGTGAAGCTATCCACGTATTAGCGGCGATTGGTATCCGCTTGCAACGCAAAGATAGTCCGTATGCGAATGCGTTTTTATTGCTGACTTCATTTACTGATGTGGTGCCGCAAGAACAAGGCGAGCCACCAGTGCGGGATATGGACGATGCGATGGAAACCTTTGGTCCGGGCGCGGATGGTGTTGAGCCTTTGTTGAAACCAGGTTTGTCTTGCTCATCCAGCGGAGCATCTGGCGGTGCGCAGGCGATTAATTTTTATCCACGTCAACCCAATGCTGCTGGTTCTGAATTGCGGGGCTAACTGTCGATTGGGGACGAGGCGCTGATTAATTTGTATGTGTTGCTCCTTCCCATTCAAGGGGAGATTCGTGGGGTTTCGCAAAGCATGCTTTGCGCCACGAATCTCTAAGACGCTTGCAAGCGTCGCGGTGGAAGGTCGGGATGGGGATGGGTTTTAGTAGGGTAAACCGTGCATTAATTAAACAACCCAAACCCATCCCCACCCTAACCCTCCCCTTGGAAGGGGAGGGAATACAGTAAGTTAATTTCATTCGGGCGTGAATTTTGGAATGCAAAGTAAATAAGAGGAAACATCATGGACTACTTACATCAATTTATCTATGGGATCTATCCCTACATCGCTCTGGCGATTTTCTTGTTCGGCAGCTTGGCACGATTTGAGCGCGAACAATACACGTGGAAGAGCGATTCTTCGCAAATGCTGCATGCCGGTAATCTGCGTGTTGGCAATATCTTGTTCCACATCGGCGTACTCGGTTTGTTCTTCGGTCACATGGTTGGTTTGCTGACACCTATCGTCGTATGGGACACACTCGGCGTGACACATGGTTTCAAACAAATGATCGCGATTGTGATGGGTGGCGTGTTTGGCACTTTGTGTATGCTTGGATTGTTGATTTTGATGCACCGTCGTTTTACCGATGCACGTATCTCTGCAGTGACCAAAACGGGCGATAAAGTCTTGTTGTTGTGGATTTTCATTACGCTGGGCTTGGGCTTGTCCACCATCTTTGAATCTTTGCATCACACTGATGGCCACATGATGGTTTTGTTGATGACTTGGGCACAGCATATCGTGGCCTTCAAAGGTGATGCAGCTACTTTCATCGTCGGCGCACCGTTCTTGTTTAAGGCACACTTGTTTATGGGCTTGAGCTTGTTCGTGATCTTCCCATTCACTCGCTTGGTTCACGTGTGGAGTGGTTTTGCGTCGGTTGGTTATTTGAGCCGTGCGTGGCAGTTGGTACGTCCACGCTGATCGTCATTCCTGCGAATGCAGGAATCCAGTGACGTCAGGTGATCAACGAAAGACACTGGGCTCCTGCCTGCGCAGGAGCGGCAATGAAACAAATTGCCAGCATAAAATTTTTAGGAGGCAATCATGCCCGTTATAGTCAATGGTTACGAACTCAGCGATGCTGAGATGGAAAAAGAACTGCCCGAGCACCAAGGTGCAGCTGATGCTATGAAAAGTGCGATGACCGCTTTGGTCTTGCGTCGTGTTCTGTTGGATAAGGCAAACGAGTTGGGTTTGCAAGGTGAGGATGAAGACAAAATCGAAGCCTTGTTGGTGCGCGAAGTGGTTGTGCCTAAGCCAAGTTCAGAAGAATGTCTGCGTCATTATCAGGCGCATCCACAGCGTTTTACGGTGGGTGAATTAGTCGAAGCAAATCATATTTTGTTTCAAGTGACCCCCGCCTTAGATTTAGATCATCTGCGTAAGCATGCAGAAATTGTGTTGCAGGATTTGTTGGATAATCCAGCCAATTTTGCCGCGATGGCGAAGGCGAATTCGAATTGCCTATCGAGTGAAGTCGGCGGCAATCTCGGGCAACTGACACGCGGCGACACGGTTCCCGAATTTGAAAAAGTGATTTTCTCAGCGGAAGAACACAAGATCGTGCCACGTTTAGTCGAGACCCGTTTTGGCCTGCATATCGTGCAGCTTGGTCGCAAACTGACAGGAAAATTACTGCCGTTCGAACAGGTAGAAAGCAAGATCGCTGATGCTATGCAAAGAGCTAGCCACGATCACGCGATGCGTCAGTATCTGCAATTGATGGTTGGACAAGCCAAGATTAGCGGCATAGAACTCGAAGGTGCGGATACGCCTTTGGTGCAGTAAATTTCAATAAAGTAGGGTGCGCCGTGCGCACCTTTGTAACGCAGGGAAGAGTGGCGCGCATGGCGCACCCCCTTGCCTTGAATTATGACTGACTAGAATTTGGAGCAAATCATGTCGCAAGCAATGATGAGTTTGGTGAAACAGCACCAAGAATGTGACGATCAGTTAAATCGCGTCGAAGCGGCTTTGCATAAAGCGGATCTGGCTTCAGCTGGTAGAAACTTCCGTTTGTTCGACGAGCAGTTAGAACATCATTTCCGTCTGGAAGAGGAGCGCTTGTTTCCTGCGTTTGAAAAAGCTACAGGCATGACCAATGGTCCTACGGTGGTGATGCGTGGTGAACACGCAGAAATCCGCGAACTGCGCGATCAGGCGATGGAGGAAATTGAAGAGGGGAAAATCGAATCTGCTTTAGCGACGATTGACACCTTGAATGTTTTGATCCAACAGCATAATGTGAAAGAAGAAAATATTCTTTACCCTATGTGTGGTGGCAGTGTACCGAATCTGATGTCCGTGCTCGGCATGGGCGGCTGTGGTGGCGCTTGTTCTTGCGCGGCTTGAACTTTTGAGCCCTTGATCCTTTTGCACCATTGATGTTTGGATATTGATGTCGCTTGGCATTGCGCGTAGTGAAGTCCATGATTTTGTCTGATTTGAATCATGCTGGATTGAATCATGTTCGACTTCGCTTTACTCAACACCAAGTTACCAACCTAGGTTGTTGATTGCTAGCTTTGCCATGTCCGCACCGAATATCCTCAATTACGAACTCGCCCCTTCGCCCGCAACCATCTTCGGTTGCTTGTTACCCGCGCCGTGGTTGGGTGTCGCCGCCGGGCTCTTACTTGCCTTCGGTCCTGCTGCCGGATTACCTGATCGCTACTCCCCCTTAGTCTTGGCTGTGACGCATGTACTGGTCCTTGGTATGTTGGCACCGATTATGGTTGGTGCATTGTTTCAATTATTCCCTGTCGTTGCCGGACAAGTGGTGCGCCTAGCGAAATGGATTGCACCTTTTGTTGCGGTGGGATCTGCCACGATCGCCGCCGGATTGAGTGCGGGATTTTTACAAGGCAATCCAAATGGTTTTGTGCTCGCGGCATGGGTAGCGATGATCTTGTATGGCGCGATTGTGCTGGCATTAGTTAGCGCAGCCTGGCGTATGTTTCTGCCAGTACATCCGGATGCAACCTTGAAAACCTTACGCGGTATTGCGCTGGCCCTAAGTTTGGTGATTGGATTAGGTGTGGCTTTGGCTGGTGCTTTTGCGGGCTGGTGGCAAGTCGATATCGCCTATGTCTTACGTTTGCATGTGGCGTGGGGCTTAGTTGGCTGGATTGCCAGCCTGGTGCTCGGTGTGGCATCAACCGTGGTGCCTATGTTTTGGCAAACCAGACGCCCGAGCCCGACTTGGCATAGGCACCTGCCGTGGGATATCTGGTTGGGATTACTGATCTTGTTTTTACCTCTATCCGACACTTTGTTAAAGCTGTTGATATCGGCACTGGCATTGTTCGTTTGTGTGCTGGCCTGGTCGTCTCTCCGTACATTATTGCAAGCAAAACGTAGCTTCGATCCTGCGTGGACCTTGTGGCTGGTGTGCGCTGCCAGTTGGGGCAGTGCGGCGATATTGCTTCTGTTGCATACGCACCTAGAGCATGTACTTGCACCTAGTTGGATCTCATTCTTACCGTGGTGGATAGGCGTGCTTAGCTTGGTTGGCGGCGCAGTCATGCCAGTCAATGCGATGTTGGGAAAAATTATTCCCTTCCTGATTTTCTTACATTTGCGTCGCCAAATTCCCATGGGCAGGCGCGTGCCCAGCATGCAAGTGGTGTTGCCACCGGAGCGTTTGCGCTGGCAAACATGGTTGGTGTGTTTTAGTTTGTTCAGTCTTTTGCTGCTTCCTCTTGCACCGGAATATCTGAAATATCTGGCGGGTTTGAGTTTCGCCGCATCGCAAGCAATGCTCGCCGTATTTTTGTTAATGAGTTTATTTCGCTATCGCCGGGAGTTGCGGAACAGTATTTTTCCTAGTGTGATTTGAATTTATTACTTATCCACTTTTACTTATCCACGTTGTCGCGCGCTCGTCACATTGTTGAGTGTAAATTCTATAGATAAATTTGCTTTCTTGCCCGCATTCTAATACGATCATGCGCTTGTCTATTTGACACATTTTGTTAAGTCTACGCATATTCCAACGCAGCCACATTCCTATCAAAATCCTTTCGGGGTTCGGTGTTGAACAAGCCATTTACATTCACCAAACCACATTCACCAAACCACATTCACCAAACCACATTCACCAAACCACATTCACCAAACCACATTCACCAAACTACAAGGATTTGTTCATGTTCAAAAAAATCAGCTTATCTATTTTGCTCGTCGGCGCCGCCATTTTTTCTCATCTTGCGATTGCGCAAAAAAGTGAAGAACCTAAACAAACTGCCGAAGCTTTTTTAGCAAGCATCAAATTTCAGCAAGGCAGTATCAAACTGCCTAACGGTGTTGCAACACTCAATTTGCCTGAGACATTTCGTTACCTCTCCCCCGACGATGCTGACAAAATTTTAGTACAAGCTTGGGGTAATCCACCCGGCGCTAAGACTTTGGGCATGTTGGTGCCTTCTAATACTTCGCCGCTCAGTGAGAGTGGTTGGGGCGTGATCATTACCTATGATGAAAGCGGTCACGTCAAAGATGATGATGCCGACAGCATTAACTATGACGACTTATTGAAAGACATGAAAGAAGCAAGCGTCGCGGCCAATGAAGAAAGAAAAAAAGCGGGCTACGGCGAAATGAATCTGGTCGGTTGGGCAGAACGTCCGAGTTATGACAAGCAAACGCATAAATATTTTTGGGCGAAAGAACTGTCAACAGGCCAAACAGAAAATACCTTGAACTACAGCATTCGCGTACTCGGACGCAAAGGTGTTTTGGTCTTGAATGCGGTGGCAGGTATGAAGCAAATTGCAGCGATTAAACAAGAGATGAAATCGGTGGTGGCATTTACTGAATTCGTAGAGGGCAATCGTTACACCGATTTTAATTCCAGCACAGACAAAGTGGCCGAGTATGGTTTAGCTGCCTTAGTCGCTGGTGGTGTCGCTGCTAAGTTGGGTTTCTTTGGTAAATTGTTTGCCTTACTGATTGCATTTAAGAAGTTGTTATTTGTTGGTGCCATCGCCGTGTTTGCTGGTATTGCAAAATTCTTTAAGAAAAAAGAATCGACATAATCACTTTGATTGCTCTGGCAATCGGTTGGATTGCGCGGAGTTTTATGAGGGTATTTCTGCATAGTTGGAGATACCCTAAGTTTTGACTGCGATGCTTGTCACCTCAATGTGAGCGCCCATGATCTCGTGCTCACTCTTGTATGCTTACCTCGAATCCTATCTGTTATGTTGAAATTATTTGGTGCTCTGTTTGCTGCAGGAAAATTAGGTAAATTATTTATCAGTGGCGGCAGTATGTTACTGACCGTGATTTTGTATTCCTGGGTGTATGGCTGGAAATATGCTATCGGATTTGTGTTACTCATTTTGATTCATGAAATGGGACATTTTGTCGCGGCCAGATTGTGTGGCATGCAAGTTGGCTTGCCGACTTTCATCCCCTTTGTGGGAGCATGGGTAGAGTTAAAGGATCAAGCTCATACCGTCGAGACGGAAGCCTATATTGCTTTTGCCGGCCCCATTGCTGGTACTGCTGCTGTCTTAATTTGTTATTGGCTGGGACGTCAATTGGATAGTGATTTGATGTTGGCGCTGTCTTATTCAGGATTCATTATTAATTTGTTGAACCTGATACCGATTTCTCCTTTAGATGGTGGCCGCATTACCGCGATTATTTCACCTAAGGTTTGGTTGCTTGGTGTGCCTTTATTGATTGCGCTCTTTTTGTACCGGCCAAGTCCTATGTTGATATTGATCGGCATATTGGCTTATCCGCAATTGAAGCTCGCATTCTCCAATACTATGGCGGACGGCTTACCTGCAGGGTATTACGAGGTGGCTTTCAATACGCGGGTTAATTACGGAGTCATGTATTTGTGCTTAGTGGTGTTTTTGGCCTTGATGAGTTATGAATTGCATGAAGCTCTGCCTAAAGCAGCTTTCTAAGAATGACGATGGCAGTGATATTGTTGATGGGATTTTTTCTTGATTAATAATGATTTTATGTTGTTAATGTGCTGTCGATCACTGTTTGGAATGATTAGGAATGGTAAGTAAGGGTAAGGAAAAATAGGTTGTGTTGTGCACTGCAGCTAAATTGCTGCCAGATAAATACTTTTAGAGCATTCCCCAGTTTTTGTCTGCTATAGTTTCATTACTGAAATCCACTTTGGTGGCATAGATGTTTTGAAAAAGGTGCTGGCATTGCAGTTCCATCTCAAACTAGCTCAATTGTTTAGCCATTTTTCTAGCGCGCTGCGTGCGCGCTTGTTCTGCTGTCTGCGCTCTTCGTCGTCGCGCTTATTGCTCTTATTGCTCTTATTGCCCTTATCTCGCTCCTTGGCCTTGTCGCGATTCACGTCGTTGTTCATTAGCCAAACCATCTTATTCTGCTCTATTCTAATAAGCTCCCTTCCCGTGCAAGCGGGCGCTTTGCATCGCCTTCGCTTTGATCATTTCAGCATCGATCAGGGCTTGCCTAGCACCGGCATCATGACCGTGTATCAAACTCGCAATGGCTATATCTGGATGGGCACCGCCAACGGTTTAGTTCGTTATGACGGTAGGCATATGCGCGTGTTTTCCCATTTGCCGTCGGATGTGAATACGATCAATCATGACCGTATCTTGAGTTTATTTGAGGATGGACAGCAACGCTTATGGATAGGCACGCGCCTTGGCTTGAATGTACTTGATTTGAAAACTGATCAGATCCAACGTATTTCCATGCCCGAGGATTTTTCTGCGAAAGCGCGGTTTATTTATGCTATGAGTCAGGCTGACGACAAACAGCTATGGCTGGGAAGTTCTTCAGGCTTATTACGTTTTGATACCGAGACTAAAAAATTTACAAGGTGGCAGCCTGATCCAGAATCGCAAGCGTATTTTAGCGGTGAAGTGCGTGCATTGATGAGCGACAAGGCAGGTGGGGTTTGGATAGGGCAAGGTCATCGGGTTGCGCATGTTAATCAAGCTGGACAGCTGCTTTTGCAATTCAAAGCGAGTGATGATCTGAACGATAAACAACTCCTGCCCAGCCAACGCCTAGTGCGAAGTCTGGCGTTTGATCATCAGGGACAATTATGGGTCGGTTTGACTGGTGGCTTAAGCATCTGGCGAATTAATCAGCAACAAGTTAGCGCGGTGCCTGTACCAATTCAGCTAAAGATTCCTAAAGCCAGTGTCGTCACGCTTTTACCTGATGATGAAAAATCGATGTGGTTGGGCTTCGGTGAAGACCAAGGCTTATTGCGTTGGCGCGAGAATAAAAATACCTTGGAAAAATTTGTCAATCTACCTTCGGTCAATAGCAGCTTGAGCGGCGATACCATCACCTCCTTAATGCTTGATTCGAGTGGCGGTTTGTGGGTAGGTACCAGTGATTATGGCGTCAGCCTCGTGGATTTACGTGGTAGAAGTTTTACGACTTATCTGAATATTCCTGGCGATGAGCGTAGCCTCTCACATCGCTTAGTGACCGCGGTTGTTTCTGAAAACGAAGAGTTCGCTTGGATAGGCACATTGGGTGGTGGTTTAAATCGATTACACATTCCTTCGGGTGATACCCAAAGATTTACGAGCAAACAAGCTGGAGTCGACTATATCCGCGTATTGATGTTGGATGATAAGAAACAACTGTGGATAGGGGGAGAGAGCCTGCAAGTTTTTGATCCGAAAACTGAACATAGTCGCGATGTCGATGTGGACAAGAATTTTCCTGTGGGTGCACGCTTCACGGCATTAGCTAAAGATTCACGTGGCGATGTGTGGGCGGGTAGTAGTGTGGGACTGTATCAAATTCAGTCTAACGGCAATGTACGAATATTTAAAGCCGAACCTGGAACGCCTGGTCGCCTGAAAGATGACGCGATTGATAGTTTGCTGGTTGATAAAGCGCAGCGCTTATGGGTAGGTAGTAAGGGAGCGCTGTATTTGTATGACGACCGTAAGGATAGTTTTCAAGCGATAGGGCGTCCGGCTCCAGGTTTGCCAACGCCAGAAAAGTTAGGCGTTACCAGCTTGCGTCAAGACCACACAGGGCGCATATGGGCCGCCACTATCTTGGGTGGTTTGGTTGAGGTTAGGCCGCGTGCGCCTACTGCCGACAATGACAGTGAATGGGAATTGATTTCTTGGGCCAATACTCCACAAATCCCCAATGACGTCATTGAAGCAATGCAAGATGCGGATAACGGCGAGATTTGGATGAGTAGCGAACGTGGTTTGATGCGAGTGCGACCTGAAACTAAACAAGGGCGCAACTTCCCTTCATTTGGACGCTTCGATGGGGCATTCAATTTTGCCGCTGCGGCGCGCGCACGTGACGGTAGCTTACTTTTTGGTGGCGTAGGATTAGTCTATTTTCACCCAGCTAGTATTTCGGATAATTCGATTGCGCCGAGGGTAGTTCTCAGCGATGTATTACTCTTTAATAAGTCGTTGATGACTTGGGCAACTAAGAAAGAACAAAGCGGCATTCACGATGCTAATGCTCGCAATGATGGATTACCTATCGACCTGGAAAGTATCGGTATTAGCGGCCCGCTGAGTAGTGCAAAGCGAATACAACTCAATTACAAACAAACTATGGTCAGTTTCGAACTGGCGGCTTTGTATTTCTATAACCGTACACAAAACCGCTATGCATGGAAGTTAGAAGGATATGACATTGATTGGATCTACGGTCAGGCCGACCGCAGCGTCGCGACCTACACTAATCTGGATGCAGGTAGTTATCGTTTGTTGGCGAAGGCCGCGAATCCTGATGGCGTTTGGAGTGAATCGGTTGAAGTCGTTCAGGTTGTCGTGTTGCCTCCATTTTGGCGCACATGGTGGTGGTATGGATTATGGATATTGGTCGTACTGGCACTTGCCCGTCTGGTTTATCAACAACGCTTGCGTAGCATACGAGAAAACCAACTTTATCTTGAGCGTCAGGTAAAAGCGCAAACTCAAGAAGTTGTTGAGCAAAAACGGCTGGCCGAAACTCAAAGAGAAATTGCCGAGCAGGCGCGTAATGATATCGGTCGACTAAGTGAGATTGGCCTGAAGATTACTTCATCGCTAGACAAGCGTCAGATTCTGGAAACCTTGTATCAAAGTATCCGCAGCCTGATTCCTGCGTCAACTTTTGGGGTTGGAATCGTCGATTGGGATAAACGCATTATCAGTTTTGAATACACGATACAAGGCGACAAATTCATCTTGCCATATGAACGTAGCTTAGACGCGAATGAGCAACCGTCTACCCGTTGCGTATTGAGCGGCCAAGAACTGATTGTTAATCATATAGAACATGATAGTCGCAAGCTGGATAATGTAATTGCCGACCGTATGGGCGATGATTTAGTGCGTTTGGAAGATGGATCTGAAACTGAAGATTCGCGTTCTGGAGTGTATGTTCCCATTATGTTGGGTGGTCGGGTGATGGGCGTAGTTGGCGCGCTGAGCAACGATACGAACGCCTTTAGCCTGAACGATTTGAATATTTTACGCACGCTGGCCGCGTATATAGGCGTAGCTTACGACAATGCAGAAGCCTACCGTCGCTTAACGATTACCCAATCAAAGTTAGTCGAGCAAGAAAAACTGGCCGCATTAGGATCTTTGGTTGCCGGTGTCGCCCATGAATTGAATACACCTATCGGTAATAGCTTACTTATGGCAAGTACGATGCAAGACATGAGTGAGAAGTTTTCACTCAAGGTGAAAGAAAATCAATTGCGTCGTTCTGATCTGGAAAACTATACACAAAATGCGATCAACTCTTCGGATCTGATTGTGCGGAGTTTGACCAGCGCAGCGAATTTGGTCAGTAGCTTTAAACAAATCGCTGTCGATCAAACGTCGGACAAGCGGCGTGAATTTGACTTGCAATTTTTCTGTGAAGAAGTGGCATTGACCTTATCGAATCGTAGCAAGCGTGAAGGACATGAAATTCGGGTTGAGATTGAAGCTGGATTGAGCATGGATAGTTATCCTGGCGCTTTAGGGCAAGTGTTAAACAATCTTATTATCAATGCGATGGTGCATGGCTTGCATGAGCGTAGTCTAGGTGTGATTACTGTACTAGGACGGGCGCTTGGCGATCAGCATATACAATTGGTGGTGCAGGACAATGGCGCAGGTATCACACCAGAAAACATAGAGCGTATCTTTGAACCATTTTTCACAACACGCTTGGGAACTGGGGGAAGTGGATTGGGGCTGCATATCTGCTACAACATTATTCATTCTGTCTTGGGAGGAACGATCACCGTGGATAGTATCGTGAATCTTGGCACAAATTTTACGCTGGTATTACCACGTCACGCGCCGATTAAAGCAGCCAATGCTGAAGGCAAGTCTGATAGCTAAATAGAAAGCTAATTCGAGACTGCTTGTGGATATTTGCCACTCCCCAGACGGCGCTTCAAGTAAATTTCACCATCTCGATGTCATTTCACATCGATACGTAAAATTGATTTGCGACAAATTTTATCCCCCAAAAGAACTAGACGTCTTAGCTTGGCGGCGAATTGTGCACTCACTTTAATAAGCACAAAATAGCGTCATGAAAAAATTTCTATCCTCCGCAGAGCAAGGGCAAGACGCGCAATTGATCGACCGCTTTGGCCGGCAATTGAATTACCTGCGCGTATCGGTGACTGATAAATGCGATTTACGTTGTAGTTATTGCATGCCAAAAGGCTTCAATGGTTTTGAAGAACCTGAAAACTGGTTGAGCTTTGCAGAGATAGAACGCGTCGTCGCTGCTTTTGGCCGAATGGGAGTAGGGCGCGTGCGCTTGACTGGTGGCGAGCCTTTATTGCGTAGAAATTTGCCACAATTGGTGCAGTCTTTGGCAAGTCATCCAGAAATTCGCGACATTTCGCTCTCCACCAATGCCACACAACTACATAAACACGCCGACGCTCTATATCAGGCGGGAGTCAGCCGTATCAATGTGAGTCTAGATAGTCTGGATAAAGCCTGCATGGAAAATATTACTGGGCGCGATAGCTTCGCCAGCATCATGGCGGGTTTGCAGGCCGGTAAGCGCGCAGGTTTTAAACCTATCAAATTGAATATGGTGGTGATGGGCGGCGTGAACGAACATGAAGTCAAACGCATGGCGGAGTTTTGTTTTAACGAAGGTTTTATTTTGCGCCTGATTGAAGCCATGCCCATGGGCAGTACCGGACAAAATAGCCAGTATCGCGATATCGGCCCCATCCGCGATGAATTGGTGAAACAATTTGATCTGGTGCCAGTTGCCGAAGAACTGGGTGGAGGCCCTGCACGCTATTGGAGTAGTCGTGATGGGCAGGGAACGATAGGATTTATCTCACCGATCAGCCAGCATTTTTGCGCTACCTGCAATCGGGTCAGATTGGCAGTCGATGGTACTTTGTACATGTGTCTGGGGCAAGATGAAAAATTTGAATTACGCCCTTTACTACGCGCCGGTATCAGCGATCAGGAATTAGAACAAGCAATACGCGAGGCGATAGAGTTAAAGCCTGAGCGTCACGAATTTACGACACAAAAACATAAGATCATTCGATTTATGTCACAGACAGGTGGCTAAGCAACAAGAGGCCAAGCAACGAAAGGCCAAGCAAATCGACATGGGAGAGCAAGATGGAAGTACGCAATATTCACCAATTTATAGAAGGGTTTCAGCGGTTCCAATCTAAGTATTTTTCTGGTGAAAAGCCTTTATACAATAAGCTCAGTAACGGGCAAAATCCAACAACCTTGCTGATAGGCTGCTGTGATTCACGGGTCGATCCTGCTTTGCTACTCGATTGTGATCCTGGCGATATTTTTGTGATTAGAAATGTCGCGAATCTTGTCCCTCCATGCAATGAATCGGGTAATCAGCAAGGGGTGAGTGCAGCGATACAATTTGCGGTCGAGGCACTAAATGTAAAGCGGATTATCGTGATGGGGCATGAAAAATGCGGTGGTATCCGTGCGCTGATGCAAGGTTATCAACCTAGTCGTGAAATTGATTTTATCGGACGTTGGATGCGTATTGTGGAGCCTGTTAAGCAGCAGGTGCTCAACCAACTAGGTCATTGTGCGACAGAAGTACAGAATCACGCCTGTGAGTTAGGGGCGATCATTTTGTCTTTGAATAATTTGCGTAGCTTTCCCTGGGTTGCTGAGCGCGAACTCAGTGGTGATATTGCCTTGCATGGCTGGTATTTTGATATGACGAATGGTGCTTTGCTGGCATACTCAGACAGAACCGACAGTTTTTTGCCTATGGTCTGCCCGCTTGGAGTTCCCCATGCGGCAGAATTAGCGACTACACTATAGCTGATGCATTTGCAGCGAGCCCCTATTGAGTTTCAACCTTGGTAAAGTAATCCACATGGACTCCGACAATCAATTACCTATCGGCAAACGACTTACTTTTCGTATCCTAATGACGACGGTGCTGGGGCTCGCCCTGACTTTGGCCGCCATTGGTTATACCTTGCTTTTGTCTTGGCAACTGGAAGGGGGCGGTGCAGCGATTAATGAAGCAGGCAGCCTGCGTATGCGCTCCTATAGACTGGCAATGGTGTTAGAACATGCACAGCCTGGTACTAGTGTGGAGCAAGAGCTGCAAGAATTTAATCGCACCTTACTTGATCTGCAAACCGGTGATGCGAAACGACCGCTGTTCTTGCCGCAAACTGCAGCGATTCGTGAACAGATGAAAAATGTGCAGCAAACCTGGCTGCAACATATCCAAGTCAATGCCAAAAAAGTTGCAGGTGAAACCGATCCGCAGTTAAAGCAAATTGCTTTGCAAAATTACGCGCTAGATTTGCCAGAATTCGTTAAAACGATCAATCAACTGGTGTCCTTGGTGGAGGTCGAACTTGCCGAAAAAACGACGTGGCTACGACTATGTCAAACTTCCTTGATATTCATGTCTTTGGCCGCCAGCGTGGCTTTGCTGTATCTCTTGTATTTGTGGATAGTCGGCCCTGTAACGCGTATGCAGGCAGGGATCGCACGTATGAGTAAAGATGATTTAAGCGTGCGCTTGCCGATAGAGACAGAAGATGAATTTGGTGTGCTGGCGCAAGCTTTCAATCAAATGGCGGATCACGTGCAAAGCGTGCATAGAACATTAGAAGTCAGGGTCGTTGAAAAGACTGCCAAATTACAATCGCAGAATCATGAAATTAGTACCCTGTATGAGATCGCGGCATTTTTGTCTGGGCCTCATGCGATCGAGGAATTATGTCGCGGTTTCTTGCATAGAATTATGCAACGCATGCAAGCCGATGGCGGTACCGTGCGCATCCTCGACAGTCAAAAAGATAATGTGCATATCACGGTGCATGAAGGTATTTCTGAAAAAATGATAGAGGAAGAACATTGCATCAAAAAAGATGATTGCCTGTGTGGCGCCGCTACAGAAAAAGGAATTATTTTAGTGCGTGATTTCCGTTTGCTAGACCAGCAAAAACGTTATCGTTGTCAGGAAGAAGGTTACGTCTCGCTTGCGGTGTTTCAGATTCAAACTCGGGATCAGGTAATCGGCAGTTTCTCTCTGCATTTTTCACAAGAGCGTATCGTGTCGGGGGAGGAGCGTCGACTCTTAGAAATTCTCGGAAAAAACCTCGGCTCTTCGATAGAAAATCAACGCTTGATTTCCAAAGAAAAAGAATTCGCCGTTTCACAAGAACGCAACTTATTGGCGCAAGGTTTGCATGACAGCATTGCCCAAGGTCTGAACTTCCTCAATCTGCAAGTGCAGATGTTGGAAGACTCTTTGAAACGCAACGACGTGCAAGAGATTCATGACATCGCACCGCTATTGCGCGCGGGTATCCAAGAGAGTTATGAAGATGTGCGTGAGTTGTTATTGAATTTCCGCACCCGCTTGCAAGACAGTAATTTAGAATCAGAAATGCGCAATGTCGTGGCGAAGTTCCAGCGCCAGACTGGCGTCCATGGCACGATAGAGTTCGAGGGTAATGGTGCTCAATTACCTTCTGAGCAGCAATTGCAAGTGCTGTTCATTTTGCAGGAAGCTTTATCAAATGTACGAAAACATGCACAAGCGAGTGAAGTTAATGTGATAGTCATCAATGATCGTGATTTCGCGATGACTGTGCATGATGATGGCTTGGGATTTGATATGGACACGGTCAAACAAAAGGGCGAAGATCACGTGGGTTTGCGGATTATGCAAGAGCGGGCCGAGCGCTTAGCCGCCCAGTTCTCGATCCAAAGTGATCTCGCTCATGGCACCACGATTGCGCTACATTTGAAGCGCGAAGAACGTCTAGTGGCATAATTCGATTTTTCTCATCAAGTAAAAAACATACGAAAAAATCACACGAAAAAATCACACAAAAAAGTCAGCCGAAAAAATCAAAAGAAAGTGAAGTAAGAGACATGAGCATAAGAATTTTATTGGTAGATGATCACAGTTTATTTCGCAGCGGCATACGTTTGCTACTGCAACGCAATCCAGAATTTGAAATTGTCGGTGAAGCGGCTGATGGATTGGAAGGTGTAAAACGCGCTAAGCAGTTGAAACCCGACGTGGTCTTGATGGATTTAAATATGCCTGGTTTGTCGGGGTTAGAGGCGATGCAATTGATCGTCGAAGACTTACCCGATACAGCAGTTTTGATGTTGACCGTATCAGAAGAAGCAGAAGACCTGACGACGGCATTAAAAAATGGTGCGCGCGGCTATTTGTTAAAAAATATCGAAGCCGATTACCTGACGCAATCGATTAAGCGTGCAGCTGCTGGCGAACCGGTCATCGCGGAATCTATGACCGCCAAATTGGTCATGCAATTTCGTTCAGGGAATAATGTTTCAAGCACGCCAGAGCGTGAAAAACTCACACCGCGCGAACGTGAAACCATGGTGTGTTTAGCACGGGGCGAAAGTAATAAAGAAATTGCGCGCAATCTTGATGTCGCAGAAAGCACCGTCAAAATTCATGTGCAGAACATACTCAAAAAACTTAATCTCACCAGTCGCGTGCAAATTGCCGTGTACGCGGTGGAGCACGGCATGGACAAATAGTGTTTCGATTATTTCCTGAGCGTTTTAAATCGTAACGGGTCTTAGTCTTTTGCGATGACGATCTAGTCCTAATGGCGTATAGGCGCTGTTGAATAGCCCAATTACACTTGCCCCCATACATTAATAAGATGGGGGCTTGCAATGAGTAAGATCAATCTTGACGGACTATTATCCAATCAAGCTTTGTTTCGTCACATTTCACCGTTTGAGTTAGAGAGCTTAAAAAAGGAAGTGGTGAAACTGGAATTGGATAAAGGTCTCAGTCTATTCCAAAAAGGCGATACTGCCGACGCCTGTTTTATCTTAGTGTACGGCTTGATCAAACTGGCGATTCCCTCTTCTAACGGTAGTGACAAAATCGTGGAATTGATTCGCCCCGGTCAATGCTTCGGTGAAGCAATGTTGTTTTTGGAAGAACCCTATCCATTCTACGCAGAGTCGTTAGAACCCTCGCTGTTATTGCGTTTGCCTAAGAACGCATTGTTCAAACTGCTCGATCAGTCGCCAACGATAGCACGACAGATGATGACGGGTTTGTCGCATCGTTTGCTTGGATTTATCCGCAGTGTAGAACGTCAATCTTCACACAACGCAATGCAAAGAGTCGTTGATTATCTAGTACAAGTGGCGGAGACCCAGGACAGCAATGACATCCGGCTCGAATTGAAAAAAAATGTCGTCGCCTCTTTATTAAATCTCACGCCAGAAACTTTCTCGCGCATGTTGCATCATCTTAGCGAGTTGGATTTAATCCGTGTCAGCGCGTCGCGCATACATATTAATTGCCTGACCGCGCTAAAAGCTTACGCTAGCACCAATGCGGCGCAAGAGAATACGTCGAATAAAAATTCAACCCGTGCTGCAAACCGCAAATCTACATCAGAGCTAACATCTGAGCAGGCGCCTGAACGTACTAGTTCTTTTGGCTGAGTTTCTCCCTCCTTTGCGTAGGGCTTTAAGCCCATACGAAGAATTCCTAATTTATCGCGCAGTCCTTAAAGTAATCACTAAGGACTGCGCGTTTTTTTTGGTGGTGTCATCGGAGTGCGGCGCGTTGTAAGTTGGCTAAATACGTTGGCTAAGTAAGTTAGCTCAGTAAATTAGGTAAATAAGTAATTCATTAAAGAGGGGGTACAAAATGAGTCACGTCTTAAGTCGTTGGGAACCCGAAGACGGCGGGTTTTGGAAGAAAGAGGGCAGCAATATCGCCAACCGCAATCTGTGGATTTCTATTCCCTGTCTGATGTTGGCATTTTCTGTTTGGATGTTATGGAGCGTAGTAGCAGCCAATTTGGATAAGGCAGGTTTTAAATTCACCAAAGATCAGTTGTTTTTCTTAACCGCATTGCCTGCGCTTTCTGGTGCGACTTTGCGGATTTTTTATTCCTTCCTCGTGCCGGTGTTTGGCGGTCGTCGTTTTACAGCGATTTCGACTGCGAGTTTGCTGATACCAGCAATCGGTATGGGCTTTGCCTTGCAAGATCCAACAACTAGTTATTCCACACTGTTAATTCTTGCGCTGCTGTGTGGTTTGGGGGGCGGCAATTTCAGTTCCAGTATGGCGAATATTAGTTTCTTCTTTCCAAAATCGCGTAAAGGTTATGCCACAGGGATGAATGCAGGGATAGGTAATCTCGGTGTATCCGTGGTGCAGTTCGTCGCGCCCTTGGTCATTTCGTCTGCGGTGTTTGGTGCTGCAGTTTCTGGCGACGGTTTCTTGTATCACAATGTCAAAACCAATACCGACAAAATGTTTTGGCTCGCGAACGCAGGATTTATCTGGGTACCATTTATTGTGGTAGCGACGATTTCTGCCTGGTTCGGTATGAACGATATCGCTTCCGCAAAAGCTTCATTTTCTGATCAAGCGATTATCTTTAAACGCAAACACAATTGGTTAATGTGTTGGTTGTACATTGGCACCTTTGGTTCATTCATTGGTTTTTCTGCCGCTTTTGCCATGTTGATTAAAGCGCAGTTCCCCGAAATTGATGTCGCTAAATTCGCTTTCTTGGGGCCTTTAGCAGGCGCGTTGGCTCGTCCTGTTGGTGGCATCTTGTCAGATAAATTAGGTGGCGCACGTTTGACCTTCTGGGTATTTGCCGCGATGGCCGCGACGATTGCTTTTGGTATTCTGCCTGCCTTACATGCGAACCAATTCAGCGTGTTCTTGTTCTCCTTTATCGGCATGTTTATTCTGACTGGTTTGGGCAACGGTTCTACGTTCTGCATGATTCCGATTATTTTCCAAACCGACAGAGAACGTGCAGCCGCTGGCAAAGGCGAAGCAGCAATCAAACAAGCACGTTTGGATGCGGCTAAAGAATCTGCGGCAGTGTTGGGCTTCTCTGGTGCGATTGGTGCCTACGGTGGTTTTTTCATTCCACAAGGCTTTGGTACTTCTATCAAAATTACTGGTGCACCGGATATGGCGCTGTACACTTTCATCGTGTTTTACCTTAGCTGCATGGTCATTACCTGGTGGTTCTATTCACGTAAAAATGCTGAAATGCCTTGCTGATTTACTGTCAGAATCAGTCTCTATTTTTCAATCTGCAAAGAGCCCGCAACACGTTGCGGGCTTTTTTTGTCTGAACGCTATACGATTTTTCTATACCAAATTGTCGATCTAATAATTTTAAGAATTTCTTTATTGATATAAATCTGCTTTGTTGACAATTGTCACAAATGCAAAGATACTTCCTGCCAATTTCTATGGTTCTACCATGATATGGCTATTTAGGAAAAATCGATGATTGCATTAAAGAATATTCGTAAGACTTATCAGCAAGGGGGAAACGATATTCGTGCCTTAGATGGCGTGGACTTATCGATTGCTCGTGGTGAATTTGTCGCGATTATGGGGCCGTCTGGGTCTGGTAAATCCACGTTGTTGAATGTGCTGGGGGCACTTGATAAACCAGATAGTGGCACTTACCACTTAGAGCAAGATGAGATTGGCAGTATGGATGATGATGCCTCCTCGGATTTACGCAATCGTCGTATAGGGTTTGTGTTTCAATCGTTTCATTTATTGCCGCGCTTGTCGGTGTTGGAAAATGTTTTATTGCCGCAGCGTTACGCCGAGCAAGCTGACCCTGAGGCAGAAACTCGTGCCCGACATCTGTTAGAACGTATGGGATTAGGTCAACGTATCAGTCATTTGCCGGGTGAATTGTCAGGTGGACAGTTGCAACGAGCAGCGATTGCGCGCGCTTTGTTGAATCAACCAGCATTGCTGCTTGCGGACGAGCCAACCGGTAATTTGGATTCTAAAAGTGCGAATGATGTACTGGAATTACTCGCAGAATTGCACGCCAATGGGCAAACCATGGTGCTTGTTACCCATGATCCGCATATCGCAGCAAAGGCACAACGTACTATTTATTTGAAGGATGGCAAAGTCGATGAGGTGCATGCATGAGGCGCCTAGTGTTTGGACTGACATTATCGATTTGTGCAGTTGCGTATGCTGACAAATTACCTGCACCTGCTTATCAGCGTCCGGTTTTATTTACTGGCGAACTGCAGGCCGTGGATTCGGTTCCTATTATCGTTCCATCATCGAATATCTCGCCTGTTACTTTACGTTATTTTGTTCCCGAGGGCAGCAAGGTTAAAGCGGGAGATGTCATTCTAAGGGTCGACTCACAAGGTAATTCAGAATTAGAACGGCTGGAATTAGAACTGGTGCAAACTCGCGAACGTGGTTTGCGCGAAGCGGCAGATCTGGACGTCAAGACGGTAGAAGCGGATAGAGCCTTGATTACCGCTCAAGCTGCATTGGCAAAGGCGAAGATTGATGCCGCTTTGCCAAAAGCACAGATTTCTGCACTGGATTTTGATAAATATCAGGGTGAGCTAGAGCGTGCTATTCGAGATTTAACGGTCAAGCAAAAGGCACAAGAAAACGCGAAGTCAGCGGTCAAACGCAAATTAGAAGACGCCGATCTGGCAGTTAAACGTCTGCAAATTCAAATCGCATTTGCCAAACTCCAACAGTCACAAAGCGAGGTAAGAGCTGCACGCGATGGGATAGTGGTTCATGGTTATGATATTTGGAACGGCAAACGCTTAGATGAAGGCGGACACGCACAAATTGGTTCGTCGGCGGGTCAAATTATGGGCGAAGGGAAGCTAAAAGCAATCGCTTGGGTATTGGAAGCGGATCGACCATTTTTGGAACAGGGACAAGTCCTGCAGTTGCGATTTGACGCGATACCACTTTCTGGTGCGAGAGGAGTCATTGAGCGTATTGCCAGTGCTCCAGAACCACGTGCAATCTGGGGAAATGGCCGTTACTTCAAGGTTGAAATCAGTTTGCCAGAAAATTTACCCTATGATCTGCAGCAGGGCATGAGTGTGGCGGTCGAGACGATAAAAACGCAAAAGATAGCGGTAAATAATGATGCCAAATCTGAGTATAAAGCTGGCTTAAATCTAAGTAAGAAGAACGCGCAAGTCACTGCACAAGAATTAACATTTGAAGGTGAAGTGTTATCGCGTCAATCGGCACAAATCGCTCCACCCAGTATTCATCAAGTGTGGACCTATAATTTGGTTATGCTGGCGCCGGAAGGTAGCCATGTCAAAGCGGGTGAACCAGTAGCGATATTCGAAGCGAATGAAGCTAAAACCAGACTTGATACGCATCGTAGTTCACTCAAAGAGAAGCAACGTAATCTGGAAAAGATCGTACTCGATCATGCAGAAGCAGCGAAAGCAGCGGATCTGTCAGTGAACGAGGCAAAAAGTAATGCCGAAAAAGCGCAGCGCAAAGCCGCTTTACCGCGCGAGTTGGTCAAGCGTATTGAGTATGACAAATTAGTGATTGAACGCGAGCTATTTAACCAATTGGCCCAATTATCAGAACGTCAGCGCGAAGCCCAACAGCGCGCCAGAACTGCTGAACTACGCGGTTTGAAATCTGAAATTGCGCAATTGCAGCAAACCATTTCTGTGCTGGAGAAAGGCTTGAATGGGTTAACAGTGATTGCACCACGCTCCGGTACGGTTGTACATAATGCAGGTTTCGATGATGAAAAATTTGCGGTCGGTAGTCGCGTTTTTATGGGTTCTGCGGTGGCCAATTTAGCTGACCCGGAAAAAATATTTGTAGCGGCTAAAGTTCCTGAAGCTCAAGTGTCTTTACTTAAATTAGGGCAGCAATTATTAGTCACTGTGCCGGGTGCAAATACCCAAGTGGCGGCCAAACTGAGTGGATACGGCCCGGTATTTCATGGTAAATCGAAGAATCAACCGATTATCGTGCGCGACATAGAATTAGAATTTGATGCCTTACCGAAAAATCTGAAACCCGGTACTGCAGTGCAAGTTAAATTAGGTGACAGCAAAGTGCTAGTAAAGGACAAAAACAATACCGACAATACCCGTGCACAATCTGTCACACAATTGGGAGCAAAAAATGGGAAAAATTAAATGGCGATTGCTTGCCCTTAGTTTGCTGACTGGTTTAAGTGCTTGTCGTGGTGAGCAGGCTAACGATAGTGTGCCGGTTGAAGTGCTACAAGCACGTAGCTGGCAAGAAGAACTTGTTGCAGATGGAGAAATTAAAGCTGCCGCCAGTACACAGTTGAATGTGCCTGGTACCGGTTGGGATCAACGTAATTTAGTTTCTATGGTGGCCAACGGCAGTATGGTCGAAAAAGGTCAGGTGATCGCGCAATTTGATGCAACGCAGGCCAGAGTGACCTTATCCCAGGCTGAGACGGATATGTTACGCAAAGAATTGATGGAACTTGGGGTGCGGGCGAATACAGAGTTAGGGCGTGCTGAACTCAGTTCTGATAGTGCCAAAGTAACTGCCGATCTGAATTTGAGTCAGCGTTATGCGAATGCTGACTTAAAAATTTTTGCTCAAAATAAAATTCTTGATACTTTGGTGGACATTGGTTTTCTGCATCATAAACAAGATTATTTGAAATGGAAAAACAATCAAATAGGTGCACGTAATAATGCTGATCAGGCGGTCATTAATTCGCAAAAGGAGAGTGTGGCGCTGACCATAGAACAGCAGCGTAAGAGTTTATCTTCACTGGAATTGAGAGCGCCGCATCAGGGAGTGTTCTTTCTAAAGACGCGATGGGATGACTCGGTTCCACAGATAGGAACTAAATTATGGGCTGGAGAAGAGTTTGGTTCACTGCCAGATCTCGAACAACAAGTCGCAAAATTTAGTATCGCAGAAGGTGCAGCTTTTGGTTTAAAAGAAGGGCAGGCGATTAAAGTTCGTTTGTCAGGTACTGGCACAGAACTTGATCTTAAAGTTAGTAAAGTCGGTAAAACAGCTAGCACCAAGTCGCGTGAATCCCCTGTTAAATATTCTGATTTTGAGGCGCATATTGGGCAGGATCTGGTGCGTCGCTATGGATTAAAGCCTGGTCAGGCCATCACTGGACGAGTGACTTTATTGGCGGCAAATAAGGTGCTTACTGTTCCGAATATCGCTTTGGTGCAAGAGGGCGCAGACTACTTTGTTTATCTGAAGGAAAGTTCTCAATTGTTGAAACAAAAAGTGGAGCTGGGATTGCGCGGACAGATTCGTAGTGAGATTAAATCTGGTATTAGTGCTGGCGCCAAATTGGTCTTGGTTCCCGAGAAAAAAGAGGTGAAGTCATGAACCGCGCTTTGATTCTTGAGGCAATCGTTGAATTACAACGTCGCAAGTTGCGCACTGGTTTGACCTTGCTTGGTATGATATTTGGGGTGGCGGCAATAGTTGCTATGCTCGCTGTTGGTGAGGGTAGCAAGCGTGAAGCTTTACGTTTGGTGGCTGAATTAGGTTTGAATAATATTTTGCTGGAATCAAAAAATATCGCAGCCGAAAAATTAAAAGACGTACGTGTCCGCTCTCTTGGTTTATCTGCAGCCGATGCTGCCGCAGCAATGTCGGTAGTGCCTGGTGCGCAATCAGTGGCTCTCAAAAAAGAAATCAAAGTGGATCAGTTGGTGTACGGTACCAATATTGTGGCTGGCCGTGCCTTTGCAGTATCGCATGCCTACGCTGAACATGGCGGTTTGCAAGTCAATCTTGGACGCTGGTTAGTTCCCGAAGATGGCGCTAGTTTGGCACCTGTGTGTGTGTTGGGTGCACGTTTGGCAAAGAGCTTGTTCGGCGATTTTAATCCTATCGGTGAACGCATTAAGCTCAACCATACCTGGTTGGAAGTCGTTGGTGTGCTGGCTGATCGGTCTGCCGGAAAATCTGATTTTGAAGGTGTAAAACTTGGGCTGGATGATGAACGTTTATTCGTCTCTTGGGAAAGTGGCCGTGCGCGTTTTCTGTTCAAACAAATTGAAGATGAGGTCGACGGTATCAGTTTGCGGCTTGATGAGAAGGTCGCGCCAGATGCGGCGGCGCGTGTATTGCAAACTTTAATTGAACAACGTCATGCAAACGCAGACGATACGAATTTGATCGTGCCTATGGGCTTGTATCGGCAGAATCAACAAACGCAAAGAATCTTTACGATAGTCATGAGTTCAATCGCAGCTGTGTCTTTGCTGGTGGGTGGTATAGGCATCATGAATATTATGCTGGCTAACGTATTGGAGCGTCGACGCGAAATTGGTTTGAAACGGGCTTTGGGCGCACGTCGCAGAGACGTGGTTGAGCAGTTCTTGGCGGAAGCTTTGGTGATTGCTGTTACAGGGGCATTAATGGGACTTCTGTTAGGTGCAATTACGGCGTATAGCATTGCAAGCTTAGCGGGTTGGTCGGTTGCCTGGTCTCCGCTTAGTTTGTTGATCGCGGTGGCTATGTGTATTGCAGTCGGATTGGCATTCGGTGTATTTCCGGCTAAGCAAGCGTCACGTCTAGATCCTATCGCTGCATTACGCAGCGATGGATAAGCAGGTTCAGGTATAGAGTTAAATGCTGAACTGAACTCAGTACTTAATTGAGTTCAGTAGGGAGGCCAAGGGCGCTTAAATTCAAGCGTCCTCGCTGCATAGGTGGACACCAAAAGTACGTACTGTGAATAGGATGGGATATTTGAAATAGTCTGTAGATAATGCCATCCTCTAAACCTAATATGCGTCGCTTATGCCTCGATTTACAGCGCCTGTCAGGTTTGCAAGATAGTGGCTGCTTCAATCAAGCCTGAGCCATTACATCGATTCAGTGTGATGAAATTGGCTTAAGAACTTAGGCTCAATATCGCGCTATGATAGCTGAGCTGTCAGCCATGAATTTATTTGGCAAAGATACGTTCCAGTTCGCCATTTTTTCTTGCTTGAATGAGCACTTTATCGATTTTTTCTAAAATGTCTTTATCGTAATTTAAGCCGGTAGCAAAGTGCGCATCGATAATGGAAATTGGACGGGGAAGGATGCAAAACAGATCGGTTTTCTTTTTCTTGTATTCGTCGAATTCGGCAGCGTATAACTGATTTAATTCTTTTTGTACTTCTTTGAGATTAGTGCGCGGTTCGTAAAGTAAAAAAGCATCCATACGTTTTTGGTATAGCTTGGAAAACCGACCCGCGAGGCTGCTGGTATTGTATTCGGCCTTGAAAAGGACATTGACTTGTTTATCAAATTCATCTCCCGCACTAGAACCTTGCACTATGCCTATGGTCTTGCCTTTGAGGTCACTCATAGAGTTAAAGTTGAAGTTGTCTTCACAGCGTTTCACTAGCCAGACTTTGTCGGAATACACGGGCTCAGAAAAATGGAAAATCTTTAATCGCTCAGGAGTCTTATAGATGCCAAAAATGAGTCCCTCGCCATTCTCACCATTGTGTAATACGCGACGCCATGGATAGCGGCGAATATCAATTTTGACATTCGCCGAGCTTTCTATGTAATTGAAAAGTTGTAAAACATTTTTGGTTAGCGGAAGGATCTGATCCCGGTCGCCTTTTTGTTCAGGCATTAACACTGCCACTACCGGGGGCGTGGTTTTTGCGGAGGGAATATGCTTGGCACTGGCTTGCTGTATCGGCAAGATAAAGCTGACCACGGTGCAGATAAGCAGTGATTGAAGTGAAGTGAACAAAATGCCGTTTTCCAAGGAACTAGTAGATTTATTTTTATAACCTATTCTAGCGTAATTCCCTACGCCTGACGCTGAATCAGGTGGATAATCTCCTAGATGGAACAAGGTAAATTTTGCTTATTTCTCATCGAAATGATGCAATTTCTAAGGTAATGCGCTAGGAATATTGATGCTCAGGCGTTTGCCATCTCCTAATTGACCTTCATTATTTCTACCCCAAACCCATAAACTACCGTCGGCCCGAACGGCAAGCGTGTGGGCGATGCCAGCGGAGATAAATTTCCAATTCTTTGCATCACCAACTGGCATTGGTAATAATTGTGTCAGATTGTTGCCAATACCAAGTTGCCCGTCTTCGTTCGCACCCCAAGCCCACAGGCTGCCATCGCTCTTGAGGGCCAGACTATGTTTGCTTCCTGCTGCTACTGACGCCCAATTGCTGAGTGTGCCGACTTGACTAGGGTTGAGACGATCTGATAGTGCGCCGTTACCGAGTTGGCCTTGATCGCTTGCTCCCCAAGAAAATAGCGCGCCGTCGGCACGAATCGCCAGGCTATGATTTTGACCAGCCGCGATTGAAACCCAAGTGGCGGTGCCAATTTGGGTTGGGGTGGTAACCGTGGCACTAGGGCCAGTACCAACTTGTCCATTGGTATTGTTACCCCAGCCCCAGATCGTGCCATCGGAGCGGCGTGCGATGGTGTGGCTGGCACCAGCGGCAACACTGGTCCAATTTTTTGCAGTGCCGATTTGTACCGGTTCTACTCTATCGATGACCGTACCATCACCTAATTGTGCATAAAAATTGCGTCCCCATGCCCACAGGGTGCCGTCTTTTTTAACTCCGACCGTGTGCGATTTTCCGGCTGCAATAGCGATCCAGCTTGCACTGCCTATCTTAGTCGGATTGAGTTTATCGACGAAACTGGCATCACCTAATTGTCCGTTTTGATTGAAACCCCATGCCCACAGAGAGGCGTCACTACGTAGTGCGACGGTATGAAATTCGCCCGATGCAATTTGTGTCCAGGTGTTGACGCTACCCATTGCTGCCATGCTTGACTGATCATTCGCAGTGCCGTTACCCAATTGACCTGTGCGATTTAGACCACTGCTGTTCACCGTGCCGTTTGCTTTTAACACCAAGGAATGACTGCCTCCGGCGGATACCCCAACATAGGGGCCTTGCACGATCAATTTGGTGTTGCCGCTGATTTTGCCTGAGGTTGCGGTGATGGTTTCTGTGCCTATCGTCTTACTGGTCGCTAGCCCTGTAGTTTGTACTATGCTGGCGACTGTACCGGGTGAACTCCACACCACATCTTTTGTGATAACAGCACTACTTCCATCGGCATAATTACCTGTCGCTGCAAATTGCTGTGTAAGGCCCAGCGCTATGGTCGAATTGGCAGGACTAAGACTGATCGAAACCAGAGCTGGCGCTGTGCTAGTCGTGGTGGCCGTGCTGTCTTTTCCACCGCCACAGGCTGTCAGAATTAGGCTTAAGCAAATGGCCATGGATAACTTGAGACTAGAAGGTTTTGGAATTGAGAGGCGTATAGTCATAGCGGTATTTTTACTAAAGCAATTTGATTGGTGGTGATGAGCTAAATTTGAGATTTGGCTCTACCATATAGCTGTTAGTGTATTCAAAAACATAGTCGACTGATCTGCCAATTAGACAGGTCTTCATGGGTTTGTTAGACAAATTGAATCCCAAGGAAGTTTTGCATGATGTCGTAGTGGATAAGACTATTTCTATGCTGAATCGAGGCTGAATCGAGGCTGAATCAAGGCTGAAGTAGCCCCTAGCAACGAGAAGCAGAGCATCAAGTTTTCATGGGCGGTGATATTTCTGTAAAGTAAGATCGAATTGCTGCCGATAACACGATATCGGCGACTCTGCATATCTTGGCAGAGACTGAAGAAGTAGCCTGAGATTTGTCAATCTGAGCAGCAGTGTGAACGTCACTTTGAGCCTCATTTTTAACAGTCTTAATTAATATTTACCGCTTTGATCCATCCCGCAAGATTTGGTATCACCTGTATTTTTCATCGAAAGTGACTATGGCTAGTGTCGGTTATCAAAATGAGTTAATAAAGATGTACTTGGCTGCATTTATCCGCCCGCCGGAGAAAAGTGGTCTTGAATATTGGTTATTGCAGCTCAATGGTGGTAAGACTTTCGATAGCGTCTTAGAGACTGTTTTTAGCTTGGATATTGTGAAAGAGATTTATCCAACTAACCTACCTTTTGAATCTTTTGTGACGCTCATTTACGTCAATGTTTTTGGTAAATCGCCGGATTTGGAAGGCTTGAATTACTGGAAGCAGCAGATGATAGATGGGCGTAGTCGCGGTAATTTGGTGATGGACATGATCAATGCCGGACTAAGCACCGTGGACGGTACCCCCGGTAAGGCATATATCGTTAACCGCTTGGCTGTCTCGCAATTTGCAGTTGATCAACAATTCACACAAAAAGCGGATTTGTCTCCGGCCTATTTAAAGACGGTGATGCAAGGAGTGAATGCCAATCCCGATACGATAGCGATTGCGAATAAGGCCTTGGGCTCAGGTGCCACGGGTATTGGACTCGGCGCACCGGTGAATGCCTTGATCGTGACTGCGGCTGCGGACGGCATCAGTGCGGCGGAAGCCGCCGCGGGTGTTGATGTCGTCGTCAATTTACTTGGCACAAACGCGGTGGCAAATAATGTGGTGGAGTTGTTGATAGACGGCAGCTCTTTTCCTACGGCGATTACTAAGCAACTCAGCGCGGCGGATATTACAGCCAAAAAAGTGAGTTTGTTGATTCCAAAAACTATGAATTGGGGCGCGGATGGGATTAAATTATTGCAAGCGATTGTTAAAGACAGTAGTGGCAACACCAGCGCTCCGGGCGGCGATTTGCGCGTTGATCTTAATATTGTTGCACCAAAGGCACCGAGTTATCCATTAAGTGTAACGGCAGCGCTTGATAGTATTAATTTGCTAGAGAAATCTGCGGGTGTCACCGTGTCGGTCGATATTACCGATACCAACGCGGTTGTCGGTGACAGGATAGAAATCCTACTCAATGATGTCAGTTTCAGTAACAAGGTTTTGGCGACTTTGACTGAGGCAGATCTCGAACGTGGCACAGTGGAACTGGTCATTCCTGGCACAGCAAATTGGGGAGTAGACGGAGATAAGGTGTTGGCAGCCAGAGTGATTGATGTGGCAGGCAATATTGGCGGTATCGGTGGCGCGGTCAATGTTAAGCTCGATACCATCGCACCGAATCCACCAGGCAATGCGATAAAAATCCCTGTAGCGACTGCTGGCATTAGTTTGCCTGAGCGTGCCAACCCCATCAGTGTGGTGGTTGATCTTACCGGCACCAATGCGAAAGCGGGCGATGCTGTTGAGCTATTTATCGACGATAAGGTATTTGGTTCAAGCACACTGCATGTATTAAGCGCAGAGGAAGTACTGGCGAATACGGTAACGCTCTCCATTTCTGCTTTTGATACTGCATGGTCGCTAGCCGATGGCAATCGCAGTATTTCGGTTCGGATGTCAGATAAAACGGGCAACGTTAGTAAAAGCGGCGGAAACCTAACGGTGTTGCTGGACAGTCTTGCACCTAAATCCGAAACCACTAGCTTCACGATTGACGCTGCGAAAGATGGGATTAGTAGTGCAGAAAAAACGGCAGGTGTGGCGGTGGTCGTGAGTTTGCTCGGTTCGGGTGCAGTCGCTGGTGACACGGTGAGCATTTTAAGCGGAACACAAACGCCTGTGCTCTTAGCTAGTCAGGTACTCACCGCAGCACAAATTAGTGCCAAACAAGCGATAGTCACCATCCCCGCTAGCAGCGCGTGGGGAGCCGATGGTAGTAAGGTAATCGCTGTCAGCTTTACAGATATTGCAGGTAATACTAGCATTGCCAGTCCCGCATTGAATGTCATACTCGATACGACCGCGCCACTCGCATCGACCAAAGATTTGCTAGTGCCAGCAAGCTTAAATGGTATTAATACTGTCGAAAAAGCAGATGGCGTTGTGGTGAAATTTAATTTGTCCGGCACCCAAGCACAGGCTAAAGATAAAGTAGAAATCTTATTGAACGGGGCTGCGTTTTCCAGCCCTATCACTTATGTCTTAAACGCCGATGATATTGCCAATGAACTCGTCTCACTGACTATTCCTGGAAACGCGGCATGGGGTGCAGATGGCATAAAGCAATTGAGTGCACGTGTTACCGATCTTGCCGGAAATGTTGGCGCACTGGGCGCGTCCTTGCCGGTTGTGATTGATACTATCGCATTGGCAGCACCGTCGACTCCTTTGGTCGTTCCGGCGAATGCGGATGGCGGTATTTCTATCGTCGAAAAGAATGCAGGCGTTGAAGTTAAGCTTAGCCTCGCTGGTACCAACGCGCAAATCGGCGACCGTGCGGAGTTGCTGATTGGCGGGCAAGGTTTTGCGACGCCTGTCACTCGTATTTTGACCAATGCTGATTTATTGGCCCAAAGTGTGTCTCTAAATGTCGGCCCCAATGATGGTTGGGGCGCAGATGGTGCCAAAGTTTTGACCGTCAGGTTGATCGATTTTGCGGGAAATGTGGGCTTGCCAGGTGGTTCTAAAACCGTCACCTTAGACGGCGTTGCGCCGAATCCAACCGCTGCGGTGCTGACTGTGACAGCTGCCCAAAATGGTATTAATTTACAAGAAAAAACGAGCGGCTTTGATGTCGTCGTCGACTTGAATGGTACGGGCACATTCAGTGGCGACACCCTGAATTTATTTATTGATGGACAGGCATTCTCGACACCGATCAAGCAGACGATTACTGCTGCTCAAGCCTTAGCGAAATCCGCCATTATTAAAGTACCTGCGAATGCAGATTGGTTAGCCGATGGAAGTCATGTATTGACCGTGGTGATCAATGATGCCGCGGGCAATGTGAGTAGCGCCGGCGGTGCTTTGATTGTTCAAGTGGATACTACCGCACCAAAAGCCGCCACCAATCCTGTGGTGATGCCAGCCGCGATCAATGGAATCAGCAGCATAGAAAAGAATGCTGGCGTAGCGGTTGAATTGAATTTGGCGGGGACTAATGCGACGGTTGCCGATAAAGTCGAATTGCTGATCAATGGCATTGGTTTTTCTACGCCTATCGTGCAAACACTGAGCAGTAGCGATATTGCGAATGGTCTAGTTAATTTACTCATCCCCGCCAATGCGAACTGGGGTGCGGATGGCAGCAAAAATATCTCATTTAGAGTGAGTGATGTTGCTGGAAATGTGGGTGCGATTGGTGGCACCCTGAGCGTGACCCTAGATACCACGGCGCCTGCGGGTCCATCAGGCAGTTTGAATGTACCAGCGAATAGTGGCGGTGGCATATCGCAAGCGGAACTCAATGCGGGTGTTGACGTGATTGTGAGCCTAGTCGGCGCGGCTGTCACTGCAGGAGACAGTGTCGAAATTTTAATCGGTAATAGTCCATTTACTACACCTGTACGCCATGTCATTACGACAGAAGAATTGGCAACTAAGAGCCTGATCTTGACGATTGCGGGAAGCAATAGCTGGGGGGGAGATGGTACCAAAAATCTGACCGCACGCTTCATTGATATCGCCGGAAATATTGGCACCGCAACGGGCTTAAGCAGCGTCACCGTAGATACCACAGGCGTCAATCCGATTACAGGCATATTGAAGGTGAGTGCAGCACAAAATGGTATCAGTGCCGCAGAAAAAAATGCGGGCGTTGATGTGGTCGTAGATCTCACTGGTACCGGCGCGGTAAGCGGGGATCAGATTCAAATTTTCATTGATGGTGTCGCGTTTGCGACGCCGAATATTTTTACGATTACCGCGGCGCAGGCATCAGCAAAAACAGCGACCGTCAAAATTCCAGGAAATGCCAATTGGATTAGCGATGGCAATCATTTATTGTCAGCAAGTTTGTTCGATAAAGCCGGCAATGCGAGCATCGCTGGTGGTGATTTGATCGTTTCTCTCGACACCCTCGCACCGAATAGTCCATCCGCCGCACTAAATATTCCAGCCGCTCTTAATGGAGTGAACAATGCAGAAAAAAACGCGGGCGTTACTGTTGTCGTGAGCCTGAGTGGCGCCGGTGTAGTAGCAGGAGACAGCGTGGAATTGCTGATAGGGGGAAAATCATTTTCGCCCAGTGTCAGTCAGATAGTGAGCAGCACTGATATTGTCAACGGACAAATGAATGTGACGATAGGCGCTGCGGCCGGATGGGGGACTGATGGCCTCAAGGCTATCTCCGCAAGGTTTGTTGATGCCGCTGGCAATGTCGGCCTTGCTGGTGGAAATGCGAACGTTGTTTTGGATACGGTTGCTCCAGCAGGTCCATCAAGTAGTTTGACTGTGCCAGCAAATGATGGCGGTGGTATATCGCTAGCGGAACTCAATGCGGGTGTTGACGTGATTGTGAGCCTTGTCGGCGCGGCGGTTATTGCTGGAGATAGTGTCGAAATTTTGATCGGTAATAGCCCGTTTTCCACGCCCATACGCCATGTCATCACGACAGCGGAGTTGGCAGCCAAGAGTGTGAGCTTGACGATCGCGGGGACTAATAGTTGGGGAGCAGATGGCACCAAGAATTTGACTGCGCGCTTCATTGATATCGCTGGAAATACTGGTACGGCGACGGGCTTAGTTAGCGTCAGCTTAGATACTACAGGCATCAATCCGATCATCAATATATTGAAGGTGAGTGTCGCCCAGAATGGAATTAATGCTACAGAAAAAAATGCGGGCGTTGATGTGGTGGTAGATCTCGCTGGTACCGGAGCGGTAAGCGGAGATCAAATTCAAATCTTGATCGATGGTGTCGCATTTGCGACGCCGAATATTTTTACGATTACTGCGGCGCAGGCATCAGCTAAAACAGCCACCGTCAGAATTCCAGGAAATGCTGATTGGATTAGCGATGGCAATCATTTATTGTCCGCGAGTTTGGTCGATAAGGCGGGAAATACAAGTATCGCCGCAGGCGATCTGATCGTTTCCCTCGATACCATCGCACCGGGTAGTCCATCCGCCGCGTTAAGTATTCCAGCCGCCCTGAATGGACTTAATGCCGCGGAAAAAAACGCGGGCGTAACTGTTGTTGTTAGCTTGAGTGGTGCTGGCCTGGTAGCCGGAGATAGCGTAGAACTGCTGATAGACGGGAAATTATTCTCACCTAATGTGAGTCAGGTATTAACTAACACGGACATTCTTAACGGACAGGTTAGCTTAACGATAGGGGCTGCCGCCGGATGGGGAATTGATGGCGTGAAGGCTCTGGCCGCAAGATTCATTGATGTCGCCGGCAATGTCGGTGTTGGGGCTGGGAAAGTCCCGGTTAACTTAGACACAGTCGCACCAGCAGGCCCCACCAATGCTCTGGTCGTGCCAGTGAACTCAGCAGGGGGAATTACCACGGCAGAATTAAATGCAGGGGTCGATGTGATCATCAATCTGACCGGAGTGAAAGCGGTCGAAGGCGAAACCGTCGAAATTTTGATCGCTGGTAATGCATTTACTGTTCCAGCCAAACATGTATTGACCGCGGCAGACATTCTCGCCAAAACTGCTACCGTTACCATAGGCCCCAATGATGGTTGGGGAGGAGACGGCAGTAAAGGTTTAACCGCGCGTTTTATTGATAGTGCTGGCAATGTAGGAACAGCTTCTGGGTTGACTACCGTCACACTCGATGCCTTGCCACCAAATCCTGTGCCCACACCTTTAGTAGTTGCAGCCGCGGCAAACGCGATCAGCAATGCGGAGCGCTTGGCGGGCGTCAATGTCGTCGTCGATCTTACCGGTACGACCTCGATTGTGGGCGACACGATCACACTCTTAATCGATGGTGTTTCATTTTCCACACCGGTGACGCAAAAGATCACTGCTGCGCAAATTACCGCGAAGTCTGCGATTGTTACGATTCCAGGAACCGCGGTGTGGGGTGCGGATGGTAATAAGATTTTGAGCGCGACGATTGCCGATGCGGGTGGAAATACTTCCTTGCCCGGTGGTGACGTGAGTGTATTGCTTGATACGACCGCACCAGTTCCCGCGACGAATCCATTGGTCATTGCCGCAGCACTCAATGGTATTAGTGCGGCTGAAAAAACAGCGGGTGTCGCGGTCACGGTTGATTTGACAGGCGGAGGCGCTGGTGTTGGTGATCGCGTCGAAATTGTATTAGGTGGAGCTGCTTTTCCAACACCTGTAATAAAAACCCTGACGGCTTTAGAACTGGCTGCCGGTTCGGTGGTATTGACGATTCCAACGGCCGCCGGTTGGGGTGCGGATGGCACCAAATCGATCGCAGCGCGCTTTATTGATGGTGCAGGCAACATTGGTGTCGCTGGTGTTGCGAGTAGCGTTAATTTGGATACCACTGCGCCAGCTGGACCTGTCACCACCTTGAATGTAGCGGTGAACAGCGGGGGGGGCATTACCTTAAGCGAGAAAAATGCTGGGGTAAATGTGATTGTTAATCTGAATGGGACGACAGTTGTCGCAGGTGATTTGGTTGAAGTCTTGATTGGCGGTCTGCCATTCGCTAATCCTGTGAATTTCATACTGACTCCCGCAGAAATTCTTGCCAAGAGTGTGACACTGACCATAGGCAGTGCTGACGGTTGGGGCGCGGATGGCGCGAAAATTCTGACCGCACGTTTTATTGATATCGCCGGAAATGTGGGATCTAACACTGGCACCCTGACTGTCACTTTGGATACAGGGGCACCCAATCCTCCATCGACGCCCTTAGTGGTGGCCACGGCGGCGAATGGCATTAGTGCTACTGAAAAATCTGCGGGGGTGTCCGTACTGGCGAGCCTGAGTGCAACTGGCGCTGTGGCTGGCGATACGATTCAACTACTTCTTGATGGCGCACCATTTGCGACACCGGTAACCCATGTCATTACCAACGCAGAGGTTGGGGCAAATGCGGCGACGATTATTATTCCAGGTGTCGCGGCTTGGGGAGCCGATGGTAGTAAGGTATTGACTGCCATGATCACCGATACCTTGGGAAATGTGGGTGCACCGGGTGGAAGTGTGACCGTGCTGCTTGATACCGTGGGACCCACAATTCCATCCAACCCCGTGGTAATTGGTGTTGCCACGAACGGCATCAGCTTGGCCGAAAAATCTGCTGGAGTTAGCGTGAATTTGGATTTGACTGGAACTGGTGTCGTGTTCGGTGACAGCATAGAGCTATTGTTAAATCATCTGCCATTTTCAACGCCGGTAACGAAAGTATTGAGTGCGCTCGAAGTTGGAAGTGGATTGCTCACTATGACGATACCGGGTAGTGTCAATTGGGGTGTCGATGGCAGTAAGATTATTTCTTTCCGTGGTATTGATAATGCAGGGAACAATGGTAGCGATGGAGGTAGTTTAACGGTGACCTTGGATACGGTCGGCCCTACAGCGCCAACTAATCCGGTGAGTGTCGCGGCAAATTCTGGTGGTGGCATTACCGCTGCAGAGAAAAATGCCGGTGTTGTGGTGGACGTGAACCTCACTGGAACAACTTTAGTCGCAGGTGAGCTGGTTGAATTGTTAATCGGTGGCGTTGCATGGGCAACACCGATTATTCATTCCTTAAGTGGTACCGAGATTGCCGCGAATTTAGTGTCGTTAACGATCGGCGCCAATGATGGTTGGGGGGCGGACGGGGCAAAATCTATCGGTGTGCGTTTTATTGACAGCGCTGGAAACATTGGCGCAGGTGGTGCATCAACTAATGTGCTTATGCTCGATACCACACCACCCAATGTACCCAATTTAGCGATGACCGTGGCGGCCGCTATCAACGGTATTAATTTGAATGAAAAAAATGCGGGCGTCTCGGTGTTTGTAAATCTGAGCGGAACGAATGCGGCCGCAGGTGATATTGCGTCTTTACTGATTGATGGCTCGTCGTTTTCTGTGCCGGTGATGCATACCATTACTGCGGGCGAAGTCACTGCGGGTAATTTTACTTTCAATATCGGTAGCAACGACGGTTGGGGAGCTGATGGTAGTAAAGTCTTGAGCATGATCATGACCGACGTCGCCGGTAATACTGGTTTGGCAGGCGGCAACGTAACAGTCGTACTCGATGCGACTTTGCCAAATGCTCCATCTAGTGCCGTGGGTGTCGCGGCGGCAGCATTCGGAATTAATCTCGCAGAGAAGACGTCAGGGGTGGTAGCGGTGGTGAACCTGAGCGGTACCAATGCAGTGGTTGGCGATAGACTAGAAATTTTGTTGGGGGGCGCGGCCTTTTCTTCGCCAGTGTTTCGTGTACTTAATAATGCTGATATTTTGGCCGGGAGTGCCAGCCTGACGATTACAGGGACTGCAGGATGGGGAGCAGATGGCGTCAAAAATTTGTCGGCGCGCATACAAGATAGTGCAGGCAATATAGGATTGGCTGGCGGGAGTTTGCTCACAAATCTAGATACTACGATGCCAGCGTCATCGGCATTGCCCGTGTACACAGATGTGGATGGTTCGAGTTCAATTAATGTCGGCGATACATTTTTGTTCGTGATTAACGAAGCCACCAATACAGCAATTACGATCAATGAGGTATTGCTGAGTAATGCGCATATTTTGGGAACGGGTGCAACAGCAGTCTGGAGTCCGGATGGTACTCAACTTACTGTGACTTTAGGTACCGGAACCACGGTCGCACTCGGCGATATCGTGACCTTAGTAGGTGTCTCAGATTTGGCTGGAAATTCTTTGGATTTAGCCTTCTCTTTATAAAATGCCTCAACGAAAAAAATCGGCAACAGTCAAACTGATGCCGATTTTTTTAATATCATAGATCAAAAAAATTAATCCTCAGTCATCCAAAAGAAGACCGTGGTTAAGCGTTTGTCGCGCAATTCTTTTCCAAAATAACCAGTCGCGCAATGCACTAAATTGGCCTTGTAAAGAATCATACGATTGAAGACATTTTGCACTCGTAAGTCTTCATACCAGGCTTGAATTGGCAAGGCTTTGACGCGCAAGGCATCGACTAAATTCTTATGCGGCGCTAAGACGATGTTGCCACCAATTGCTCCATTGGGATAACGCAGACGACAAAAGCTAGTGCCTGTGTCTGGTGGAGGATTGGGGCTTAAATAAATTACGCAAGCATAACGGCATAGATGACGGCTATCGGTATGCGGATGTGGCGTACTCTCAGTTGCACCAACCAATTGCGCAACATTGCAATCAAGGCGCAATCCGCCTGCAGGCTGCTCCATCCATAATTTGGATTTACCTATGAGTTGTTTGACTAGTGTTTCTATGTGCTCTAGTTCAGTGGGATTTAAGGCACCGTGAAAACGCATGCCGGGCCAGCTTTCTGGTTGATAAGGTGAGCCATATTCCCATTTGTCACGACTAAAACAGCGTTCGCTAATCTCCGCCGCATTGGGTAATACGTTGTCGACGATCCAGTAATTCTTGCCGTGTTCTAATGGCTCATACGGAAGCTTGGGGGCGATGGCGGGAACGGCAGGGAGTGGCGTGCTAGGTATGGGGAGCGGCAACATGGGGAAATCAATCCGGAGAGTGGTCAGCTAAAGTTAACAAAAGTCAGCAAAATAAGGCCTTAGAATTCACATAAAACAGACACAGGCGTTGTTGTGACATTTCTAGGGCGTTCTAAATAATGACTTAATATTATCAGAACGCCGCTTTATCTTTGCAAACCACTCAGCTTGGGGACGATTTATTTTTGTACAGGCGTCTTATAAACCACACCATCCTTCATTACAAACTCAACTTTTTCTAGTTGTGTAATGTCTTTTAACGGATCGCCTTTGACTGCGATGATGTCGGCAGCGAAATTGTTTTCGATTGAACCTAGGCGTTGACTCTGATTCAGCAAATCAGCTGCGCTTAGTGTGGCGCTGCGTATCGCGGCTAATTCGGGCATGCCAGCTTCTACCATGTAGCGAAATTCTTTCGCGTTGTCACCATTCGGAAAAACGCCTGCATCGGTGCCGAATGCGATTTTTACTCCAGCTTTATACGCACGTGCAAAAGTTGATTGTATTAAGGGGCCAATCGCTGCCGCTTTGGGCTGCACCAAAGGTGAGAAATAGTTAGGAATCGTCGCTTTTTCGGCGACAAATTTTCCAGCCGAAATAGTGGGAACATACCAGGCGCCATTCTTTTTAAAGAGTGCAATAGCTTCATCATCCATGTAAGTGCCGTGTTCAATGGAATCGATACCCGCCCGTAAAGCGCGTTTGATGCCCTCGTTGCCATGTGCATGTGCCGCTACGCGAAAGCCATAGTCCTTCGCGGTCTTGATAATGGCATTTAGTTCTTCATCGCTGAACTGGGTATTCTCGCCGCTACTAGCCTGACTCAATACACCAGCGGTCGCCGTGATTTTGATCAGATCCGCACCTTCCTGATAACGACTGCGAACGGCTTCGCGTGCACTTTCAACTCCATTGATGACACCTTGCTCTGGACCGGGTTTGCCAATCGCCATCCGCATCGCCATTGACAGGCCATTGCTGGGGTCGGCATGCCCGCCTGTGGTGGCGATGGATTTACCCGCGGTGAACATGCGAGGTCCGACGATACTACCAGCTTCGATGGCGCGTTTCATTGATACGTTTAATCCATCTGCAGCACCGAGGTCGCGCACGGTCGTAAAGCCTGACATTAGGGTGCGTTCTGCCAATTTAATTGACGCATACGCGTAGTCAATTGGATCGGCAGTCAGGCGCTCACGCAATTGTTCGACTTGTGGTTTGGGGTCGTGAGATAAATGCACATGCATGTCGATCAGACCCGGCAAACAAGAATATTGACTAAGGTCGATGGCTTTAACATCCGCTTTCCATGGTGCTACAGAGAGAATCTTTTTGTCTTCGATAGTGACGCTGACTTTGTCGCGCCATACCCCATTTTTGACGTCGAGTAATTTGCCGCAATTGACGACCGTCGTTGCCGCAAGAGCAGGCGTTGCTATGACACAGCCGGTGAGTAACACAAGAAAAGGATTTAGTTTGCGCATCTGATTGTCTCTCTATTTTTATCGGAAATATGGAAAAGCTTGGTATTTGATTATTGTTTGACTGTTGTGGTCTAAGCGCCTTATTGCTGACAGTTTGCTTATTTATTTTCTTACGTATTTTCTTAATGCTGGGAGAGTGTTTTACGATAGTTTGAGACAGTACTGACAGGCTAAAGTTGCATTGCCTAAAATATATATCAACAGGCCTTAGTTACGTATTTGATTCTTTGTATCAATTGGCAAGTCAAGATAGAAATGCGCGCCATGTCCTATCGTTGAGCTAAAACTGAGTTGGCCATGCATAGCCTCGACTAATTCTTTACTTATTGCCAGACCCAAACCAGTACCACCACGTTGACGCGTATCTGATGAGTCAGCTTGGGCAAATTTTTGAAATATGCGAGTTTGAAATTCAGCCGGAATACCAGGTCCCTGATCGCTAATCGTGATCCGAACATTGCCATCGTCCCGATTCACAGTCAGTTGTATGTGCCCATGGTTGGGGGAATACTTAATCGCATTCGATAGCAAATTCGTTAGCACTTGCATGAGTCTTTGTTGATCGACAAGGATGTGAATATCTCCGTGAGGATTGTCAATCGACATAGAAATCATGCGCTCTATGGTCGCGCCAGAGTTACTCTCTACCGCAGTTTGCAAGATGCCAGCCAGCGCCAGGCTTTCTATCTTAAAGTGCAATTGACCAGCGGATAGTTTCTCCATGTCGAGCAAGTCATTGATGAGCAGGCTGAGGCGTTGACCGTTCTTATTCGCCAGATGCAACATCGATTTTATTTTTTCTGGGATGTCACCCATCACACCATTCACCATCAAACTTAATGCACCTGAAATGGAGGTTAATGGCGTGCGCAATTCGTGGCTGACAGTGGAGATAAATTCATCCTTCATTTTTTCAATGCGCTTGCGCTCGCTGATATCCTGTAGCGTGCCATACACGCGCTCACAGATTTCCCCATTCAATTGGCTGATGCCAACAACGCGCACCCAGCGTTCTTTGTTGGTCTTGGTGACGATTTCTAATTCAGTGTCAAACGCTTGACCATCTTCAATTGCTTTTTGTAATAATTGAGAAATTAATTCACGGTCTTTTCCTACTTTATAGAATTGAATAGCCGCTGCCAGGTCACACACGAAGTCGGTTTCAACATCGAAAATTTGTTTGGTGATATTGCTCCACTCCATGCTCGATTTGCTGATGTCGATTTCCCAAGTGCCAATTCTTGCTACTGCATTTGATTGCTCTAGTAAATCGTAAGCATGAGCAAGCTGCTCTTCGGCTTCTTTTTGGCGCGAGATGTCAGCATGACTGCCGGACATCAGCAATGGCAGACCGTCGCTAGTGCGGCTAATCAAGCACCCGCGATCTAAGATCCATACCCAGTGGCCATCTTTATGGCGCATACGGCTTGTAATTTCATAATAATCAAGCGCACCACTAAAGTGTTCTTGCAGTAGTGCATGGGCTGCTTTTGTATCGTCGGGATGCGCAAAACGATGCCAGTTTTTCATATTGACGGGAATAATTTCTTCCAAGCTGTAACCGAGGATTTCAGCCCAGCGCTGATTGACGTTGATATCTCCCGACTGCACATTCCATTCCCAGGTGCCGATATTCGTGCCTTTGATGATGTCTGCTAAGCGACGTTCACTTTCAGCGTGTTGCACCTGGACTCTGGCAGCTTGCACCAATTGGCCTATCGTCAATAGGATGGGGTCTAGAAATTTAATGAAGTCGCTTTGAAAGCCAAATGGGCGATTTGCCAACCCTATTAGCGCTACCAATTTCTCGTTGTAATAAATTGGTATGCCTAAAAAATTTTGTATGGTGGAAGCGTGCGGCAGTGACAGATTGAGTTTCTGTAGATCTGAAACTGAGTTCGCAATTGTGATGACATTGTATGGAATCACTTTGGCAAAAATAGGATCTAAGTGGGCTTGTGTTTGCTCTGTTGCGAACGACGGTGAGGAACCAAGAGCAAAAGTTTTTACGTATTCTTGTCCGTCTTGGTCTTGGAGTATTTCGCCAATAAAACCAAATTCGCAGACGCTTAATTCAAGGATGTCGCGCAGCAAATCATTAAAACCCTTGTTTTGATCTTGACCATGGATAAATTTTTCTTGCGCATGCGAAATGGCTTTAGCCAATTGCTGCTGCGATTTTAAGGATTGGTCTAATTCCCATTCGTGTATTTTGCTATTCACCCAGTCAGAAAAAAGCTGAATAAATTCGATCTCTACCTTACTAAAGTAATTCGGTGATCGCGGCTCAGGCGAAGAAAATACCAGGCTTCCGAAGATGTTTTGATGCACTTCTATTGGCGCCCCAATATACGAGTTGACGACTATCTGGAAATCTTTTGACAGATTCGCATATGCGGTTTTCTGAACATTTGGCAACAGGATTAAAGTGTTTCTAGCCAAGGTAATTGAACATAGGGTTTGTTCGAGCTTTAGCAAATTTCCTTCCGCAGAATTTTCAGCGCTTGATTGAATCAATATCTCGCAGTCTTGGTCTCGAACGCGATTGATCATTGCATTTGGCATGTCGAGAAAATCTTGCGCAATCTTTAAAGCTTTGCGTAGCAAAATGTGATAGTTAGGATCGACCAAAGACGAGATTTTGGTCAGTGACAACAAGGCTTGATGCTGCTGACTCATTTGCGATTGCAAGATTTCTTGTTCTACGCAATCTGCCAAGTCGCGCAAGGTGCGCCTTTCTTTAATGCTCAGCGTTCGTGGCTGACTATCAATAATACATAAAGTGCCAACGCTATTTTTTCCATCTGGGCGCAAGGGTGCGCCAGCATAAAAGCGAATGTTCGGTGGGCCTGTCACCAAGGGATTATCGGCAAATCGCAAGTCGAGTGAAGCGTTCGGAATATGGAAAATATCTTGCTCTAAAATCGCATGGCCACAAAATGAAATGTCGCGATCAGTTTCACAAGCGTCTAATCCTTGTTTGGACTTAAACCATTGGCGATCAGCGTCGATCAAGGACACCAGTGCTATCTCTGTATTGAAAATGCTTTGCGCGAGTCTGGTCAAGCGGTCGAATCGTTCCTCTGGGAGCGTGTCGAGAATATCGAATTCACGGAGTGCCTGTAGCCGAATTGTTTCGTTCTGAGGAATTTGGGGGGATTCCATTCAGAGCTCTCCTTTGGTGGATTAAACAACTGAGTTCAGCAAGTTTGTCATTGCATAAACTTCATAGACAGTATCTACGAAGACATCTTGGTCAACAAGCTAAGTGTTGTCTGAAAAAAACCATTCGGCGCTAATTTGTCGAAGTTTAATTTCTTTATTGGCATTGAAACTTTCTTGGGTGTAAATCTTGGTGTCAAATATGCGTCCTTGAAGACGGTGTTTCTTGCTCAAAATGTGTTCCACTGCGATACTGACGCCCAAAGTCACTTATCAGGTTTTTTATGCGTATAGTTCGCTTCACATTGTTTTTGTTTACATGTTTTTGTTTGTTTTTGAGTTCAGCACAGGCAGGGGAAAAACAAACCGTGCGTTTGTTTTTGCAAGAAAACTTAGACCAGCAAGGCAAGCAACAAGCTCTAGACCCCAAACTAACGGAAATACTGGCTTATTTTGAACGCGAGACTGGCCTCAAATTTGAGCCTGTCATCTTGCCATGGAAGCGCGCTCAGTTAGAGACTTTGCATGGGGACGGCATCATTTATGGTTTCTCACGATCGGCCGAACGCTTGCGCCTTTATCATTTTTCTCAACCGGTGGTGGTGGAGCGAATTTGGGGCGTGACATATGGCTCACCTAAACCAGTCTATAAATCGGTAGAAGATTTGCGCGGAAAAGTTGTCAGCACCGGTCGCGGATTTAGTCACGGTATGGAATTTGATCGTGCCAGTAATGTGATATTTACGGTGCAAGAAGACTCATCATCGACAGTCGCACGTTTTAAGAAATTGATGGCGAAACGTAGCGATCTGATGGTGTGGCCAGTGCGCGGTTTTGAGCATGCCAAGGATGTTGAAGCGTATGTCAATCGAACTGTGGTGCAAGATTCGAACGATCCTGAATTGGCCGGACGTCATTTTGATGTCACTGATCGTCCCTTGTTTTACGATACGACGCATTTCGCTAGTACAAAAGGGCGTTACGAAGATGTGATTGCTAAGATCGACAAAGCAATTGCGCGTGGCAATAAGAATGGTAGCCTAGCCGTCGTGTTGCGCGGCTACCATTAAATTATTGCGTGATGCTAATTACCATTGGCGACTTAAAGTTCACAAATCAGGATTCGCAAATCAAGATTCTCAAGTTAAGATCTGGCGTCATGAAAACTACCAATGGCGCCAGTCAACTTATTCTGCATGAATCTGCAGCCTATGCGTGAGTAGGGTGTCTAAAGGAAGTAAGCAAGCTTGATTGCGCCCTTGTTGCTTCGCTTTGTATAAGGCGGTATCTGCCGCATCAATCAAGGCCGACACTTCGCGGTGCTGGTTGGGATCGTATGTGCTAGCTCCAATACTGATCGTGATGATTTTTTCCGATTTTGACTTGAGATGAGGCAGTGCTAATTGGCTGACCGCGTCTATCAATTTCTCCGCAAACGCCATCGCATTTTGCTCGGTCATGTTCGGCAAAATCATGACGAATTCTTCTCCACCATAACGTGCTAACATATCGGAAGAACGTGAAATTTGAGACTTCAGGGTCGATGCGACCTGAATCAAAATTTTGTCGCCGGCCGGATGCCCATAATAATCGTTGTATTGTTTGAAGTAGTCGATGTCAACCATAAAAATCGACAAAGGATGTTTCTGGCGAATCGCCTGTCCCAAAGAAATTTTGTAATGCTCATCAAAGAAGCGTCGGTTGTATAGACCCGTCAAGCTATCGGTGGTCGCATCTTTTTTCAAGACTTCTGAATGTGAGCGCAACATTTTTTCACGGCGAATCGATGTGCTGGAATCAGATATCTGAATTAGGCTGCAACGCTGATTGTCGTCGCGAGCGAGTGAAGTGATCGCAATCGACTGATGAATCGCTAATTGATTTTCAAAATATTCATCCACGCTAAACAGCGCCAATGGCGAACGATGCAATGCATTTGATAATACCGATGGCAGGCCATAGGTAATGTTATTGCGCAGTGCGGTCATAAAAGCAGCGCTTGGAACTGACACAAACGCCTCTTCTATTTTTTGATTCATTGCTTTCTCAGCGCTGATGCCAGAATGTTTTTCCATCCAGGCGTTCCACAACAAAATCTTTTCGTCAGCATCGACGATCACCAGACCCATGTTGATGCTGTCCAAAATTTGATTTTGATAAATCTCTAACGAACTCATTCTATTTTTCCTAAAAACTGCTCTAACTGCTGCACCAAACTTCTAAGTGACATTGAGCTCAATAAAAAAATCAAATGTCCTTCCGAGTGCCGCTTTTCTATCGATAGGTCGATGTGCAATACCAGTATATACGGTTGATCTTGCGAACTTTTTAAACTTTTGAAAATATCGTCAGTGGACGCAATTCTATATTCAGGCAAAGAGCTGTCTAATACGATATGTAACATATCTGCCATCGCCGATAAACAGGCATTCAAGATGATATTACCCAGTTCGCACATGGCTTCTTGTTCAAACTCAGCCAACTCTTCGATGCTCATTTGTGAGCCCATCATATCGCGCACAATCTCTAAGGCGTGACTCTCGGTAAAGAGTAACAAAGCCTGCGCGTCAAAGGGACCCGAGAAGTGTTGACTGACGACCCCAAATTTCATACTGCTGAGGGACATGAGGCTGGCATCGATTTCGTCCGTTCTTTTGATTTCTATCGAAGGCACCGATAGCTTCACTTCATCGCCCACGATCTCGCTCAAGCTAGCGGCAGCACGACCTGCGCCAACATTAAAGACTTCTGCCAATGCATCCAGATGGAGTTCGCTCAAACTTTCCACAGTTACCCCATAAAGTAATTTAGTGCTTCTGCGATAGATTTCTCAGTAATGGGTTTAGCGACAAAAATTGCGCCCATGGCCGAGGCTCGGTCTTGAAAACTTTCTTGGATATTGGCAGAAAAAATGACCACACGAACTTGAGGTATCTCTTGCAATATGATCTCTGCAGCTTCTGTACCCAGCATGCCGGGCATATTAATATCCATCGTACAAAAATTCGGTAAGTGTTCTTTCGCACTAGCTATGCCTTCGGGTCCATTACTGGCTTCCAGAATTTCCCAGTGAGGATAGATCGCTAGCACTCTGGCGCGAATAATCATGCGTGACACTTTGCTGTCGTCAACAATTAATAATTTTTTTGGTGGTAGTTCGCTGGTCATGAAAATATCCTGATCGTAATTCGTTGTCGCTGCTGTCGGTGTTATCTCTGTTATCAGTGCCATTGCTGCTAGCTAAGCAGAACCCTGATTACTTGAAGCTAACTATGATTGATGATGTTGGGCTTATTTGGGCTTATTGGGAAGAACTTGGGCTTAATTGAGATTAATTCAGTTTGATCGCTAAGAACTTCGACATTCTATCTTACGTCTCTTTTCTCTAAAAAAATAGATTTTGTTATACCGCAAATGGTCGCTAATATCTGTTACTTATTGTGTCTTTTCTGACAGCTTTTCACCAGATCGTAAGCGACGCCATAAGGTCGTGCGACTAATGCCCAAGTGCTTGGCAACCGCGTCTCGGTTATTGTTGAATTTTCTCATCAATTTGTCGATAGAATTTTCATCTTCTGAAGCGATAGACGTGATTGAGCTTGCTAAGTGTGGTGTATCAGATAAGTTTGCGTTAGTTATTTCTGGTAATAATTTCATCAGAAAATTGGGGGTGATCGCTTGCAATGGCGTTGCTGATAGATGCAATGCAACTCTCTCCATCAAATTGCGTAATTCGCGTACGTTGCCAGGCCAATGATAAGTCTGTAGCAGACTCTCACAGCGCGCAACTTCCGCATGTAAATTCGGATGTGGTCGATTGCCAATTGATGCGCAGGCTTGCTTTAAGCACCATTGTGCAAGCGCTACCAAGTCTGTGGGGTGTTCTCGTAGAGAGGGTAAATGCAAACGTAGTACCGCCAGTCGATAAAACAAATCGGCGCGAAAACGACCCTCGTGAACTCGTTGCTCGAGATCGCAGTGTGTCGCGCTGATAATGCGTACATCAACTGGAATTGGCCGTACGCCACCCACGCGCACGATTTCGCGCTCTTCTAACACTCTCAATAGACGTGTCTGCAAATTCAGGGGCATTTCGCCAATTTCATCCAAAAACAAAGTGCCCCGATGCGCAGCTTCAAACAAGCCTGCATGGCCGCCACGACGCGATCCGGTAAATGCACCTTCCTCATAGCCAAATAATTCTGACTCCAATAATGATTCAGCAATCGCACCACAATTGACGGCGACAAAAGCTTGTCTTGCCCGTGCACTTTCCTTGTGTATTGCTTGTGCTGCAAGCTCTTTGCCGGTGCCCGTTTCGCCTTGCAATAATACCGTCGCTGGCGAGCGTGCATACAGCATGATGGATCGTCTTACCTCCTGCATTATGTTGGAATCTCCACGGAGATCATTAATGCTATGCCGTGCCCGCAACTCTCCTATCGGTTGTTGACGTCCTTTTGACGCCTCTAGTCGCGTGAGTCGGGAGATTTCGATAGCATCATCGAAAGCCTGACGGATAGACCCCGCCGAATACATGAAAATACCCGTTAAGCCAGCTTCTTCAGCCAGATCTGTAATCAAGCCCGCACCAACAATCGCTTGCACACCCATGGCTTTAAGTTCGCCTATCTGGCTCTTGGCATCTTCTTCCGTGACGTAAGTTCTTTGTTCTACTTGAAAACCGAAAGTTGCCTTGAAATCCGCCAATTCTGGCATGGTTTCCTGGTAGGTAACGATGGCGATCTGACGCGAAACCTTGCGCGCTCTTGCTAAAGCTTGCATGACATCGAAGCCACTCGCTTTTGCGATGACCACGGGGATAGGTAGTCGATTCTTGAGATATGCACCATTCGATCCCGCCGCAATCACCGCGTCGCAGCGTTCGGTTTGGAGGCGTTCGCGCAAGGTTTGCGCCGCCTCTTCAAATCCTAGGTGAATCGGCTCAATGTCTGCACTGGCGTCATATTCCACCATGATGTCGCGGAATAAATCGAACAAGCGTGAAATGGAGACAGTCCAAATGACAGGCTTGTCTTGCGGATCGCGAGGGATAGGCGGGCGTCGGCTCATGTTGTCTTCTTTAATATTGTCGAATACTACTGGTGCACCTAATTTGTTTTGGTGAGAGTGTTTGTCTACGACTACTTTTCAAGGCGTGTTTCAACATGGGTTTTAAGGTGTGTTTCATATGTTGTTTCAATTATGTTTCAAATTTGTTTCATGTGCAACGCGTTTCTGCAACATAGCCGACTTTTTCAGTCGGGCTTATTCGCAAGAATTTGAATTTAAGTATTTGATTTTTAATGCTTAAGCGATTCCTGAATTTTGGCTAGTGCAGACTGGCACGCGCTTTGCAATAAGGACTGCATCCCAATAAAAGGAAAAAACTATGTCCCAATATTCCGCAGGTGCAGCCTTCCGCAAGGCGATGCAAGAAGAATCTCCGCTACAAGTGGTTGGTGCGATTAATGCAAATCACGCTTTGTTAGCGAAACGTGCCGGTTTCAAAGCGATTTATTTGTCGGGTGGCGGTGTTGCCGCTGGCTCTTTGGGTTTACCTGATCTAGGTATCTCTAACCTCGATGACGTGTTGACCGATGTACGTCGTATTACCGATGTCTGCGATTTGCCTTTGCTGGTCGATGTGGATACCGGTTTTGGTTCATCTGCTTTTAATGTGGCACGTACGGTGAAATCCATGATCAAGTTTGGCGCGGCAGCGATGCATATTGAAGATCAGGTTGGCGCGAAACGTTGTGGTCATCGTCCGGGTAAAGAAATCGTCAGCAAGCAAGAAATGGTCGATCGCGTGAAAGCCGCCGTCGATGCGCGTACCGATGAGAATTTCGTCATCATGGCGCGTACTGATGCTTTAGCTGTTGAAGGTTTAGAAGCAGCGATTGATCGCGCATTAGCTTGTGTAGAAGCAGGCGCCGATATGATTTTCCCAGAAGCGATCACTGAGCTGGCAATGTACAAACAATTCGCCAATGCAGTCAAAGTACCTATCCTCGCGAATATCACCGAATTCGGTTCTACACCTTTGTACACGGTAGAAGAATTAGCTTCCGCTGACGTAGGTTTGGTACTGTATCCATTGAGCGCTTTCCGTGCGATGAATAAGGCTGCGGAAAACGTCTACAGCGCGATTCGTCGTGATGGTACGCAAAAGAATGTGGTTGATACGATGCAGACGCGCATGGAACTCTACGAGCGCATTAACTATCACGATTTCGAACAGAAATTGGATGCTTTGTTTGCGCAGCAAAAGGCGAAGTAACTGGTTTGAATTAATTTAAAAAGTACATTTCTATCGTCTGACGTGTAGTGATGCGTTAACTCCCTCCTCTTCAAGGGGAGGGTTGGGGTGGGGATGGGTTTCAATGTCAGGATCAACTAAAACCCATCCCCCTCCCGACCTCCCCCTTGAAGGGGGAGGAGCGACAGACTAGAAAACGATAGCGAAATAAAGACATACATACTTTCGGAGAAATAAAATGACCACACAAGAAACCCCAACATTTAAACCAAAAAAATCCGTAGCCTTATCCGGCGTCGCTGCTGGTAACACCGCATTGTGCAGCGTAGGCAAAACCGGTAACGATTTGCACTATCGTGGCTACGATATTCTAGACGTGGCAGACAATTGCGAATTCGAAGAAATCGCCCATTTGCTGGTGCACGGTAAATTGCCAACGGCAGCTGAATTATCCGCTTACAAAGCAAAATTAAAATCCTTACGCGGCTTACCAGCGAATTTGAAATTAGCTTTGGAAGCCTTGCCAGCATCCTCACACCCTATGGATGTCATGCGTACAGGCTCATCGGTGTTAGGTTGCACGCTACCAGAAAAAGACGATCACAACACCCCAGGCGCACGCGATATCGCTGATCGTTTGATGGCATCGTTCGGTTCTATGCTTTTGTATTGGTACCACTTCAGCCACAACGGCAAACGCATCGATGTGGAAACTGATGATGATTCTATCGGCGGTCATTTCCTGCATCTTTTGCACGGCGAAAAACCAAAAGCTTCTTGGGTGCGCGCAATGCACACTTCTTTGATTCTGTACGCAGAACATGAGTTCAATGCATCAACTTTTACCAGCCGCGTGATCGCGGGTACCGGTTCCGATATTCATTCCGCCATCACTGGCGCGATTGGTGCCTTGCGCGGCCCTAAGCATGGTGGTGCAAACGAAGTCGCATTTGAAATTCAAAAGCGTTACGACAATCCTGACGAAGCAGAAGCCGATATCAAACGTCGTGTAGAAAACAAAGAAGTCGTGATTGGTTTCGGCCATCCTGTGTACACGGTGTCTGATCCACGCAATAAAGTCATCAAAGAAGTCGCCCGCACTTTGTCAGTCGAAGCTGGCTCCACCAAAATGTATGACATCGCTGAGCGCTTAGAAACTGTGATGTGGGACATCAAAAAAATGTTCCCAAATCTGGATTGGTTCTCTGCGGTTTCTTATCACGTGATGAGCGTACCAACCGCAATGTTCACACCTTTGTTCGTGATCGCTCGTACTTCAGGTTGGTCGGCGCATATCATCGAACAGCGTATTGATAACAAGATTATTCGTCCAAGTGCGAATTATGTGGGACCTGAGGATTTGGCATTCGTGCCGCTAAGAGATCGTAAGTAAATTTGGATGGCTTTAAAACCCCTCAACGCTGAGGCGCAGAGGAGCGCAGAGGTTAATGATGAGCGAGTCTTGATGAAGTCTCCCTCCCCTTCAAGGGGAGGGTTGGGGTGGGGATGGGTTTCTGTTGTGCGAGATGAAAACCCATCCCCCTCCCAACCTCCTCTTTGAAGGGGGAGGAGTGACAAAATAACTCCTACATTGCTCAGCGTTTCGGTGTTGAAGGGTTTAAAAAAATAATTGGAAAAACTATGAACACACAATTCCGCAAAAACCTACCCGGCACGCAGCTCGATTACTTCGATGCACGTGAAGCCGTAGACGCCATCGAAGCCGGTGCCTACGCCAAACTACCTTACACGTCACGCGTCCTCGCTGAAAATCTGGTACGTCGTTGCGACCCTGCGACTTTGACGGATTCCTTAAAGCAGTTCATAGAACGCAAGCGTGATTTGGATTTTCCGTGGTTCCCAGCACGCGTGGTGTGTCACGATATTCTCGGTCAAACCGCACTGGTCGATTTGGCAGGTTTGCGTGATGCGATTGCGGATCAGGGCGGTGATCCAGCGCAAGTGAATCCTGTGGTGCCAGTGCAATTAATCGTCGATCATTCTCTCTCGGTTGAATGCGGTGGTTTTGATCCGCAAGCCTTTGAAAAAAATCGTGCGATTGAAGATCGACGTAATGAAGATCGCTTCCACTTCATTAACTGGACCAAGCTCGCATTTAAGAATATGGAAGTGATCCCGCCGGGTAACGGCATCATGCATCAGATTAATCTGGAACGTATGTCGCCCGTAATTCAATCACAAAATGGCGTAGCTTTCCCTGATACTTTAGTCGGTACCGATAGTCATACGCCGCACGTTGATGCGCTTGGCGTGATCGCAATTGGTGTCGGTGGTCTGGAAGCAGAAAACGTCATGCTGGGTCGCGCATCGTGGATGCGTTTGCCCGACATTATCGGTGTCGAACTGAGCGGTAAACCACAACCTGGCATTACTGCAACTGACATCGTATTAGCACTCACAGAATTTTTGCGCAAATCAAAAGTGGTGGGTGCTTATCTTGAATTCTATGGCAGCGGCGCAGCAGCATTGACGCTCGGCGATCGTGCCACGATTTCAAATATGGCACCTGAGTATGGCGCGACAGCGGCGATGTTTAGTATCGATCAGCAAACGATCGACTACTTGAAATTAACTGGTCGTGAAGATGCACAAGTCGCTTTGGTAGAAAGCTACGCCAAAGTTGCTGGCCTGTGGTCCGACGCCTTAGTAACAGCCGAATATGAACGCTTACTGCAATTTGATTTGTCATCGGTAGTGCGCAATATGGCGGGTCCATCGAATCCACATGCACGTGTCGCAACAGCAGATTTGTCTGCAAAAGGCATCGCTGCTGCATGGGACGACGTGCCAGGCCAAATGCCAGATGGCGTGGTTATCATCGCTGCGATTACCAGCTGTACCAATACTTCAAACCCACGTAATGTGATTGCCGCTGGCCTGTTAGCACGCAACGCCAATCGTCTCGGTTTAACGCGTAAACCTTGGGTGAAATCCTCCTTAGCGCCTGGCTCTAAAGCAGTGACTTTGTATCTGGAAGAAGCAGGCTTGATGTCTGATCTCGAAGCCTTGGGTTTTGGCGTGGTGGCCTATGCCTGTACATCCTGTAACGGCATGTCCGGTGCGCTTGATCCAGTGATTCAACAAGAAATTATTGACCGCGATTTGTATGCGACTGCGGTTTTATCTGGCAATCGTAATTTTGATGGCCGTATTCATCCTTATGCAAAACAAGCCTTCCTCGCTTCGCCACCGTTGGTAGTGGCCTACGCGATTGCTGGCACGATACGTTTCGACATCGAGAAAGATGTGTTGACGGTAGTCGATGGCAAAGAAATCCGTTTGAAAGATATCTGGCCGACAGATGAAGAGATTGATGCGATTGTGAAGTCCAGCGTGAAGCCTGAGATGTTCCGCAATGTGTATGAGCCTATGTTCGCGATCTCGACTGAGCAAGCGGCCAGCGTGCCGCCATTGTATGACTGGCGTGCGCCATCCACTTACATCCGTCGCCCGCCGTATTGGGAAGGTGCTTTAGCCGGCGAGCGTACGATGAAAGGCATGCGCGCTTTGGCGGTCTTAGGCGATAACATCACGACCGATCACTTATCGCCATCCAACGCGATTATGCTAGACAGCGCGGCTGGTGCTTATTTGGCGAAGATGGGTTTGCCGGAAGAAGATTTCAATTCCTACGCAACACATCGCGGCGATCATTTAACTGCACAACGCGCCACCTTCGCGAATCCAACGCTGAAAAACGAAATGGTGCGCGATGCCGATGGCAAGATCAAAGCGGGTTCGCTGGCACGGATAGAACCCGAAGGCAAAGTGACACGCATGTGGGAAGCGATAGAAACCTACATGGAACGCAAGCAACCGCTGATCATTATTGCGGGTGCAGATTATGGTCAAGGTTCTTCACGTGATTGGGCAGCGAAGGGCGTGCGCTTGGCGGGTGTGGAAGTGATTGTGGCAGAAGGTTTTGAACGCATCCACCGCACGAATCTGATCGGTATGGGCGTGTTGCCATTGGAATTTAAAGCAGGTGTGAATCGCCTGACTTTGGGCTTAGATGGCACAGAAACTTATGACGTAATTGGTGACCGTACGCCGCGCACGACTTTGACTTTGGTTGTTCATCGTAAGAATGGTGAGCGCGTAGAAGTGCCTGTGACTTGTCGTTTGGATACGGCGGAAGAAGTGTCGATTTATGAAGCTGGTGGGGTGTTGCAACGTTTTGCGCAGGATTTTTTGGAGTCGACGAAGTCAGCATGAGCATTTGGTAATCCGAGCAGCCTCAGATTAGATAGGTAATTCCCTCCCCTTCAAGGGGAGGGCTAGGGTGGGGATGGGTTTTGCAGGTGGACGTGTATCGAATTTCGTCACGCGAAACCCATCCCCATCCCAACCTTCCCCATACAATTGATAGGGGGAAGGAGTGAAAAGCCAGTAACGTAGAACCGTTGTACGTGGTTTATACAGATTTAGATAAGAAAGAAAACTAATGTCCCATCAACCCCAAATAAAAATCCCCGCAGTCTACATGCGTGGCGGCACCAGCAAAGGCGTGTTCTTCCGCGTGCAGGATTTGCCTGAAGCAGCGCAGCAAGCGGGCGTAGCACGCGATGCATTGTTATTGCGCGTGATCGGCAGCCCCGATCCATATGGCAAACAAATTGACGGTATGGGCGGCGCAACCTCGAGTACATCGAAAACGGTATTACTCGCCAAAAGCAGCAAGCCTGATCACGACGTTGATTATCTATTTGGCCAAGTCGCCATCGATAAAGCCTTCGTTGACTGGAGCGGTAACTGCGGTAATTTATCCGCAGCGGTCGGTTCTTGCGCAATCAGCATGGGCTTGGTTGAAAATGTGCCGCAAAACGGCATTGCTGTTGTACGTATCTGGCAAGCGAATATCGCTAAAACCATTATCGCTCACGTGCCGATGACCAATGGCGAGGTACAAGAGACCGGTGATTTTGAACTCGATGGAGTGACCTTTCCTGCCGCTGAAGTGCAACTCGAATTCATGGATCCGGCGGCGGAAGAAGATGGCGCAGGTGGCTCTATGTTCCCGACCGGGAATCTTGTGGATGATTTAGAAGTGCCAGGCATAGGTACTTTAAAAGCGACCATGATCAATGCCGGCATTCCGACTATTTTCGTCAATGCCGAAGAGATAGGTTACACCGGTAAAGAATTACAAGACGCAATTAATAGCGATGCCACAGCCTTAGCGAAGTTCGAAGCTATTCGTGCTTATGGTGCTGTGCGTATGGGGTTGATCAAACATATCGATGAGGCTGCAAAGCGTCAACATACGCCGAAAGTCGCCTTTGTCGCCAAACCTTTGGATTATGTTTCCTCAAGCGGAAAACAGGTTCATGCGAATGAAATTGATTTGTGTGTACGTGCTATGTCTATGGGCAAACTTCATCACGCGATGATGGGAACTGCTGCTGTTGCGATTGGTACCGCGGCGGCGATTCCAGGTACTTTAGTGAATGTTGCTGCCGGCGGTGGCGCACGCTCTGCGGTGCGATTTGGGCATCCTTCTGGGACGTTACGGGTTGGGGCTGAGGCTCAGTTGGTGGATGGTGAGTGGAATGTTACTAAGGCTAGTATGAGTCGTAGTGCTAGGGTTTTGATGGAGGGGTTTGTGAGAGTGCCTGGAGATTGTTTTTGAGGTTTTTATTCACCTTTGTTGATTATCAACGGTTTGTAGGTCGGGAGTGGCCCGATAGGTTGGACTATAGTCCAACGAATCACTTTTCTTGCTTCGCCAAGAAAAGTAAGCAAAAGAAGGCGACCACGCTGCCACTGCCCTTCGGGTTCCCAATTGTGCAGGACAAAAAATGGGAAAGTGTCGAAACTCGCTTCGCTCAAACAACGCCACTTTCTTTATCCATTTTCTGTCCTGCACAATTGGCAGTGTCAGAAGTGGATGAAAGTCAAAAGCAAATTCAAAAGCAACATCAAAACAATCAGTGCCGACAGATACTCATTTTCCCAATAGCCGTGGTAGGTAGTTGTTTTTGATTTTGTTGTTGATTTTGATTTTGACCTACCCCCGTTTGAGACGATGTAATTTGTGTTTCACAGAAAATGGACAAAGAAAGTGGCGTTGTTTGAGCCGCAGGCGAGTTTCGACACTTTCCCATTTTTTGTGATCCACAAATTATGCTGGAGCGAAGCGTAAGCACCCCGTAGGGGCGAGTCTACGGTCGCCTTTTTTGGAGGACCTTTTTTGGCGAAGCAAAAAAGGTGCTTGGCCGCCGGGCCACACCCGGCCAGAGGAAGTAAATTAAGCGAGAAAAGTTATAGAACGTAAGCAGGACAGAGACAAGCTTTGATGTAGTACAAATGGCGATTACGTAAAAAGAACAACAATCAATAAAACGCCACACAGAATTCAACGTAAAAACGCTATAAAAACTGGAGATAAAATGAACTACCAAGATTTTTATCAAGCCTCAATTCAAGATCCCGCCAGCTTCTGGGACAAACAAGCTCAACTCATCAGCTGGCACAAACCCTACACCCAAGTACTCGATCACAGCAAACTACCATTCGTCAAATGGTTCGTCGGTGGCGAGACCAATCTTTGTTATAACGCGATTGATCGTTGGTTGGAAACACAGTCGGATAAGGCGGCATTGATCGCCATTTCGACTGAAACCAATTCCGAGAAAACTTACAGCTTTGCTGAACTGCATGTCGAAGTACAACGCATGGCAGCAATGATGTTAGATCTCGGAGTCAAGAAGGGCGATAGAGTTCTCATCTATATGCCCATGATTGCCGAAGCCGCATTTGCCATGTTGGCTTGTGCGCGCATCGGTGCTGTGCATTCCGTGGTGTTCGGTGGCTTCGCCTCTAAGAGTTTAGCAACGCGTATTGACGATGCTAAACCCGTATTGGTGGTGTCTGCCGACGCCGGGATGCGTGGCGGTAAGGCAGTGCCTTATAAACCTTTGCTGGATGAAGCAATTCAGTTAGCCGAGCATAGACCTGCAAAAGTCTTGTTAGTGAATCGTGGTCTCGATGCGATGAATATTGTTGCTGGTCGCGATGAAGATTACGCAGCATTGCGTGAGCAACACATGGACGCGCAAGTGCCCGTGACTTGGCTGGAATCGAATGAGATGTCGTACGTGCTCTACACTTCGGGTACCACAGGCAAACCAAAGGGCGTGCAGCGTGACGTAGGTGGTTATGCGGTGGCGCTGGCTTCATCGATGAAAAATATTTTTTGCGGTAACGCCGGTGAAACCTATTTCGCGACTTCGGATATTGGTTGGGTGGTTGGTCATTCTTACATCGTATACGGTCCATTGATTGTCGGTATGGCGACAATTATGTATGAAGGCACACCAATACGCCCTGATGCTGGCGTGTGGTGGAGCATCGTTGAAAAATACAAAGTGTCGCGCATGTTTTCTGCACCAACTGCTGTACGTGTCCTCAAAAAACACCCGGTCGAGTTAATGAAGAAATATGATTTGTCTTCACTCAAAGCTTTGTACTTGGCTGGTGAACCGCTCGATGAAACGACTTCAAATTGGATCGCGACCGAGCTTGGTGTGTCGATTATTGATAACTACTGGCAGACTGAAACAGGTTGGCCTGTCTTGTCGGTCGCACGTGGGGTTGAAAACAAAGACACGCGTCTCGGTAGCCCAGGCATCGCGATGTACGGCTACAACGTGACCATTATTAACGAAGCCACAGGAGCGGTTTGCGGAGCAAATGAAAAAGGCGTGGTGGCGATTAAAGGACCATTGCCACCAGGTTGCATGCAAACCATTTACGGTGACGATGCGCGTTTTGTACAAACTTATTGGTCTAACTTCGCGCAAGAACAATTGTATTCAACTTTTGATTGGGGCATCCGTGATGCGGATGGCTATTACTTCATCCTTGGTCGTACCGATGATGTCATTAATGTGGCAGGACACCGCCTCGGCACACGTGAAATTGAAGAAAGTATTTCCAGTCACCCGCAGATTTCTGAAGTCGCTGTAGTCGGGATTGAGGATAAATTGAAAGGGCAAGTTGCAGTTGCTTTTGCGATTATCAAAAATCCCGAGCGCGCGGCAACTGCAGAATTAGCGAAGACTTTAGAAGCAGAAGTGATGGCTGTCGTTGATCAGCAATTAGGTGCCGTGGCGCGACCATCGCGTGTGTATTTTGTGGCGATGTTACCGAAGACGCGTTCCGGTAAACTCTTGCGTCGTTCGATACAAGCGGTTTGTGAAGGTCGTGATGCGGGTGATCTGACGACGATAGAAGATCCTATGTCATTGCAGCAAATCAAGAATGCATTGCTGCCTTAATTTTTGAGAGCGCAAAAAAGCTGAGGGCGTCGGAATAACTCTGATGCCCTTTTTTGATATTTGAAAAAATGTTTGAGAGTTACTAGTTTAGATAATTAGAGCAGCAGATAACGTAATCACTTCATCTTCAGACTCTTCTAAGATGCTCAGCAAAGTTCCTTCGCCCACCACAAAATCGATTTCTGATTCGCAGCGATTTGTTTCAGAGTCTGTGCGCGTATCGAGTGGTGACAAGGTGCGAGCTAATTCATTCGACAAGAGTAGCGTGTCGCCCAAAGTTTCTGGCGGCATCGCACGTAGTCCATACCAGAGCGCTTCTAAAGCGTCGTTCACTTCGCTAGGCAGATGCAGATTTTTAAGTACCGCCCGACCTATAATCGCCTCTTGTGAATCAGTAGAGACTGTCTCGAGTTCATCAAAATTCTGGTCATCACTAGCACCAGAAAGATCGTCCGGCTCTAGTAAGCAAGGAAATTCTTCTGCGCGTGAAAGTAAGTAAAATCCGCCGACTTCATGCACGATACCCGCAAACATAGCGGTGTCAGGATTTAACTTAGTAACGCGTCTTGCCAATACTTGTGCGATTGCCGCAACTTGCGCGGAATGCTCCCACAATTGATTGATTTTGGCGCGTATCACCGGATGCTTGCTGGCACCCGCTATTTGACGCATGACGAGGGATGCCACGAGCGCGCGCAAAGTGTTGAATCCTAAGCGGGCGATGGCAGATCTGACATTCGTTACGCTATTTGATCCGCGATTGTAGGCAGCGCTATTCGCGACTGCTACAACTTTTGCGGCCAACAGCGGCTCATTCATAATGATTTTTGCGGCGGTGTCCAAGCTGCAGTCAGCGACATCAATCGCTTCTTGTACGCGCAAGGAGGTGGCAACGCTGGCGGAAAATATCAGATCATCGCGTAAGGCTTGCTCTACCAGCAGATCTAGGGCTTCAGTTTTATTCATGACACAAAGTCACTCCGTTTTTGAGAAAACGTATTTCACCGCATATAAGCCGGCTGAGGATTTCCAGCCAAGCTGGCTAAAATTCATTTAACTATAAATGAGTCTGCCAAATTTTGTGCTTGATTCCCACTTTCGTCAAATATCAATGTAGCAGATAAACTTGCCTTGCGGAAATTTATTTGGGTTTCCGCATCTAAATATAATGCAAATGAATCATTTAAACTGAAATTAATGTAGATGCGTATCGATGATACCAATCTTAAATTGGTAAAGGCTTGATGGCCTTAAGTCATGACCTTGGCTGTTAGCAGATTGAACGCTAAGTTTATTGGGCAGTTCGGGGAAAGCGCTTGGGAGAATAGATCGTGTCGGTCTAGAGTATGAGGAAAAACCTATAATTGCGACTTAGGCTACATTGCTAAGATTGGCATCTTTTGCAACTAAATTAGTTGGGTATTAGTGTCGACACAAAGCAACATATTTTCAAACACTATGTTTGATTAAATATTTTTCAATTTGATAAATCAAGTTTTTTATGTCGCAGTTTTATTCACAAAGTGAGTCGTGCAGTAATAATCATTTGCACGACTCTCGTTTATCAGATTACTTGATAGTTGCAGTTAGCACGGCACCAGTTACTTTCGAATAGCCCTCTACCATAATGTAGTAAGTTCCGGCGGCAGGTGTATTGACAACAAATGCCTCATTGTTTCCATCGGCAAAGGAAGCCCTGTCGTACACACTGCGCGTTGGTATGGTTTGAGCTTTGCCATAAATATCACCATCGCCCGTACCATTTTTCAGTGTCACTGTTAAGCTAGTTTTTCCTGATGGTACTGAAATTTGAAACATTTGGGTTTTCCCGGTATCAACATTGACAGTCACGGCCACACCACTTTGCAATGCGGTATACCCACTTGATGATGTTGCGCAAGTGCCAGTGGCTAAGCCTGTACAGACCAAGGAATTATTGGACCAAAGACTGTTACGGCTCCAAACTGCTGAATTGAGAGTTTGTTCGACAATGGCCAATTGACCTTTCGTAAACATAGTCGTGTCATTTGGTGCTCCCATGACATTTTCTATATTGACAGGCTTTTTTTGTCCACCATTGCAAGAGTTTGGCGCGTAATAGATGGAGGTGGGGGTGGCGAAAATAAATCCTTTGCCATCATCTGGGGGCGTGTCTGCAACACCATCTGTACCACAAAGATCTGAACCATTAGGCACAAAGGTATGATACAAGTTCATTGCATGCCCTATTTCGTGTGCCAAGTTCATTTGTTGTCCAGGCGTAGGTACTCGTGAGCTGATATTCGGATCATTCTGTTTTGCACCAATTGCCCACGACGGTAACAACACTGCATTCAAGTTCGTCGCATAAGTTGGTTGCCATGCAAGTCCGCCGTAATCGGCATTTGTCTCTAATCTGTCAACAATATAGATATTCAAATAACGCGAAACATCCCAATTATAGGCTGCTGTAATTTTGGGTAAATTGGCATCGGTTGCGCCATTGGTGACATAGGCAGCGGGTGCATTCGGAATATAGTCAATGCCAGTGGTTGATGTTCCATCTGGGCGTCGTTGTGCTAACTTAAATTCGATATCAAGGCCACCCCTGTTGGCGATTATGGTCGCGGGATCAATTCCTAACGAAGGATACTGCCCCTGAAAAGCCAAATTTGCCGTTCTGAGTGCACCCGTGATGCGCGCTGGAGTTGCTTCAGTGCTGGCTGTACCCGAACCGAGTACATGAAATACAACAGGAATTGTATATTTCCGCGTTTGTGCATGGCTTATGTTCGTCACGCCTAAGAGCAGGATAGCAGCTACACCTAGTTTCTTATATGTTTCAAATTTCATTGTCTTCCCCATTTAGTTTCAGTGATTTTCTAAAAAAATGTCCAAATGAATTGGATCTTATAAAGTAATACGCAAAATTTTTTACTGAATTAAAGAAGAACCTGAGATGGCTAATGATCGTCAATGATTCAATGCATGATTGAGATTAAGTTGCGCCGCGGTGAGGTGTCAATTGACTTTTTTTAAGTCCCCTATACAAAAGATATAGGAGCTAACGTTCATTAAACTTGATTAAAAAAAAGCTCTTACTTAATGCATAATTAATGCATAAGTAAGAGCTATGCAGGAGAAAGCTAAATCTATCATCACTGTTCAATAGACTTAGTTCACCAAGAAATAATACTGTCCACATTAGATTTGTTTACGTATCAATAAGTAAGCGGGAACTCATTTCTGCGTAAGCTATTTCCAATTATCAGCACTATCTTTGCTTATAAATACCCCTCTGAAGAGGTGTTTTAGTAATGCAAATAATTCTAGAGATTATTGAAAAAAATAGGAAATGACATTAATTTGACGTGCATTCAAATAATTTATATGAAGTAAATAAACAACGCCGCACAGCTATAAAGAAACTGAGTTCAATGTTTATTGAAGATTTCTGGAAGTGATTGCTGCTATTTTCAATCAGACTGATTGAAACTTTTTTGAAGTGATTTCTTCCTAAATGAGCATTGATTTTCGGATCAACTTGCGCAAATAGAATCGAGTGTGTTAACAGTAGAATAATTTGGGCATTTATCTATGTTGAAGTGCGCAAACGCTTCTTGTTGCAAGGAGCCGATGAGCTTGGACTATGCGTGGCGTGAGGCGAATTTTGGCTTGATTATGCTTTGTGCCAGTCGGTCAGCGACAGTGTTTATCTCGCACTGTCGCTTATTGTTGGGAACAGGTTATGTTGAGTCAGGCCAAAGTAGCGATGACCGGCGCATGATCTGAAGGTTGTTCCCATTTACGCGGCACTCGATCTACCACGCAGGAGGTACAGCGCTCAGCCAAAGGTTTAGAGAGCAATACATGATCAATCCGCACGCCTTTATTTAAACGGAAACCGAGCTGACGATAATCCCACCAGCTGAAAGTTTTTTCTGGCTGTTCAAATTGGCGGAAGCTATCGCTGAGACCCAGATCAATTAAAGCTTGAAACGCCGCGCGTTCTGGTGGCGACACCAGATTCATGCCTTCCCAAGCAGCTGGATCATGTACGTCACGGTCATCTGGCGCGATGTTGTAATCGCCTAACAAGGCGAGCTGCGGGTGTTGTGCCATTTCACTCTTGACCCAGTCGTGCAAAGCGGCCAGCCAGCTTAATTTATACGGATATTTTTCTGAGTCTAGCGCTTGTCCGTTAGGGACATAGGCGCAAATGATACGCATGTCAGCTATCGTCGCGGCGATGATGCGTTGCTGTTCATCTTCAAACAGAGGATTATTTTTTTGCACATCAGCAATCGGATGACGCGAGATGATTGCTACGCCGTTGTAGGTTTTTTGACCTGTGAACACCACATGATAGCCAGCAGCTTCGATTTCTGCCTGTGGAAATTTATCGTCGGTCAGTTTGGTTTCTTGTATGCAGAGAATATCGATAGGATTTATCTCCAGCCATTGCAAGACTTGGGGGAGACGGACTTTCAGGGAGTTGACGTTCCAGGTGACTAGTTTCATATTCGGTCTCATGCAAAAGCGCTAAACGATAATAAATACGTTAAAAAATACGCCAAAAAATAAAAACGCGCTCAGTGCAAGCAAAGAGCGCGTTGAATAAAACCTGGCAGCTTAGCCCGCGCGGTTCATCAAGAACGTCGTCAGCATTGGTACTGGACGACCAGTCGAACCTTTTGCTGCGCCGGATTTCCAAGATACACCAGCGATATCCAGATGGGCCCAAGTGTATTTCTTGGTGAAACGCTCCAAGAAGCAAGCGGCCGTGATCGAACCAGCCGCAGGGCCACCGATATTTGCGATATCTGCAAAATTCGATTTGAGTTGCTCGTTATACAGTTCGCCTATCGGTAAGCGCCATGCCACGTCATTCGCTTGTTTGCCAGCGACGAGTAATTCTTCGGCAAGTTTGTCATGCGTGTCATCATGACGGGTGAATAGACCGGTGGTGTGGTGACCGAGGGAAGTGATAATCGCGCCAGTTAAAGTCGCAACGTCGATCACTGCGGCTGGTTTGAAACGTTCTACATAGGTCAATGCATCACATAAAATCAAACGACCTTCAGCATCGGTATTTAAAACTTCTATGGTTTGACCAGACATCGATGTGACGATATCTCCAGGACGTGTGGCGCTGCCAGAGGGCATATTTTCACAGGTTGGAATCACCGCGATCACATTCAGTTTTAATTTCATTTCACCGATGGCGCGCATGGTGCCAAGCACCGAGCCTGCGCCGCCCATGTCGTATTTCATCTCATCCATGCCTGCGCCTGGCTTCAAAGAGATACCGCCGGAGTCAAAGGTAATGCCTTTACCAACCAATACGACTGGTGCATCTTTCGCCTTGCCACCCATGTGCTTTAAGACGATAAATTTTGGTGGTTCATCAGTCCCAGCAGAAACGGATAAGAAGCTATTCATCTTCAAAGCTTGAATTTGCTTGCGTTCTAAGACTTCTACGCCCATTTTGAATTCGGTTGCGATTTTTTTCGCGGTATTTGCCAGATGCGTTGGGGTGCAGAAATTCGCTGGCATATTGCCCAATTCCTTGGTCAATTCCATACCGTTCACGAGAGCGATACTTTGTGCCAAAGCTAGCTTAGCGGCTGCAGCATCTGTCGCAGCGACATAGATTGCGACTTTCTTGATATTTGCCGCAATGGTGTCTTTTTTGCTCTTGTGCGCATCCGTGCGGAATATTGCTTCTTTGAACGCGATCACTGTTTGACGGATCGCCCACGCTAAATCACGTCCATCAACTGCAGGCAAGACGACGCTGACATCGGTGCCGCCCAGATTATTTAAGCCACGCGCTGCGCTTTGTACTGCGCTGCTATAGGCTTTTTCGGATACTTTGGCTGGATCATCACCCAAACCGACTAACAATACGCGCTCAGCACTGACATCGGCAATGTTGCGTAATAATAAAGAAGAGCCGATCTTGCCAGAAATGTCACCGGATTTCAGAGCAGCATCAATCGCGCCTTTTTTATTTAATTGCGTAGCGGCGGTTGATAATTTCTTGTTTTCAAATACGCCGACGACGATACAGGCGGTCTTGATGGTGCTGGCATTGTCTGCTGCTGTGCTTTTGGCTGCTAGTGTTTTTATGCTAAAGTCCACGTCTTGCTCCTTATTGTCGATCAGCGATGATCTTTTGAATTTCGCTTAAATACGTAAAACGACTATTATAACCCCCTTGCATAGTCTCCATAACTACTAATAAGACCAACTTAATTATGATTTTTCAACGTGCGCTCAGACGAGAATTATTTAGTGCTGCCAGCGCTGTGTTTACGACCTTGTTCACCATTACGGTGACGTTCATGCTGATCCGGATTTTGCGTGATGCTGCCGGTGGCAAAATTGCTTCTAGTGATGTTTTGATATTAATCGGTTTCTATTCACTCGATTATTTTCCGATTTTGTTGATTTTGACTGGCTTCATTTCAGTGTTGTTGGTGGTTACTCGTGCTTATCAAGATTCCGAAATGGTGGTCTGGTTTGCGTCCGGCTTAAGTTTGACGCGTTGGATTGCGCCGATTTTAAGTGTGGCATTGCCTTTGACCATCTTAGTGGGAACACTAAGTCTGGTGGTGTCGCCATGGGCGAATGAGCAAATGCAAGAAGTCAGAAATCGCTATGAGAAGCGCGAAGATATCGCTAAGGTCGCACCAGGAAAATTTCAAGAATCGCGTGGTGGTGGTCGTGTGTCTTTTGTCGAAGAGGTTTCAGGCGACTTAAGTAAGGTTCAGAATATTTTTACCAGCATGATGAATGATGGACGCTCTAGCGTCATTATCGCCAAGGAAGGTAAAGTTGAAATCGACGCGCATGGCGATCGCTTTTTGGTTATGAGCCAAGGTCGTCGTTACGACGGTTTGCCGACGGAAGGTGATTTTCAAATGATGCAGTTTGAGAAATATGCCGTCTTACTCTCAGCACAAAGCAATCTCGATGCAAATAATAAATCTGCCAAAGCTTTGCCTTTGCGTACCTTAATAGATGAACCCAATCCTACTCGCGATGGTGAATTACTGTGGCGAGTGTCACTGCCATTTATGGGATTGCTGCTCATGTTGTTGGCCATTCCTTTGGGTTATGTCAATCCGCGTGTGGGGCGTTCGGCGAATATGATAGTCGCTTTGATTTTAGTGGCGGTAAATTTAAATATTTTGAACATGTTACAGCTCGCTGTGGTACAGGGTAAAGTCAGTTTTTGGCGTGCATCCTGGCCTATGCATGTCGTGGTCGCCATACTTATAGCGCTCTTTTTCATGTGGCGTCTCAAGGTGAATAGTACCTGGCATCCGAGCAGTGTATGGGGACGTATCAAATGTCACCTGTATCGAAAAAAGAATCAGCAATGTGTTGATCATCAACAGATGGTGGGTAACTGATGAAAGTGCTGCAACGTTATTTTGGTAGCGAGATTATTCGCGCTGTGTTGTTTGTGTTGTTCGCGTTGTTGGTATTGACGTCTTTTTTCGATCTGATGAAAGAGCTCGCAGCGATCAACAAAAATGGTTATCTGTTGAAGCACGCTTTGTTGACTGTGCTCTTGAATATCCCAGGCAATGCCTACGATTTTTTACCGATTGCTGTGTTGATCGGCACAATTTATGTGTTGGCACAATTTGCCAGTAATTCTGAGTTTACGATTATGCGCGCCGCTAGTATGTCGTCCTGGACGGTTGCTAAAATGTTGGGAAACATCGCTATTATTTTTATTTTGTTGACCTATTTATTGGGTGAAGTGATTGCTCCTATGGCGACAAAATTATCTAAGCAAATCAGCATGCAAGCCGCCTCGTCACCATTGACTCAGGGCTTCCGTAGTGGCTTGTGGACTAAGGATTTAATCCGTAGTAATGATGCGGACGGCGCAGTGATTGGCACGCGTTTTTTGAATGTCAGGGAAGTATCGCCTGAGCGAACTTTACTCGGCGTCAAAATCTACGAGTTCGATACTAATTTTCAGTTACTGCGTGAGATCAATGCGAAGCAAGCGGTATACGTGCGTTCACATGTGTGGCAATTGCATGAGGTAGTGGAAACCAGTTTTCCCAAGAATCTGGCAACTGAGACCATGATAGAGTCAGATACGCACAAATTGGCTACGAAGGATTTGATGTCAGAAATTACGCCAGATATTTTATCGGTGCTGTTCACGGAAGTTGATCGTATGTCCGCTCTAGAGTTAGCTTCATACACCAAGCATTTGGCAGAAAATAAGCAATCGACCGAGCGTTACGATATCGCTTTTTGGAAAAAATTGACGTACCCAATTTCTATTTTGGTGATGATGGCATTAGCGCTACCATTTGCCTATTTGCATGCGCGAGATGGCGGAATCAGCTTGCGTATTTTTAGTGGAATCATGCTGGGGATGGTGTTCTATCTGGTGAATAGTTTGTTCGCTTATTTGGGGCAAATTAATACTTGGCCAGCATTAGTGACGGCATTATTTCCTAGTCTGATTTTCTCCTTATTGGCGTATGTAGGTTTGCGTTATGTTGAGCGACATTAGGTGCAACGCAATTTCTGATAGTTTCTCAGCGTAGATTTTCGATTTGAATTTGAATTTGATTATGTCCAAAAAAGCCTTAATCTTGTTTGCCCACGGCGCTCGTGCTGCTAGTTGGGCACAGCCTTTTCAACGTCTGCAACAATTAACGCAGCAAAGTTTACCTGACGTTAAGGTGGAGCTGGCTTTTTTGGAATTAATGCAGCCACAGCTGCCAGAAGCAGTAGAGAATCTCGTTTCGGTGGGCTATGACAACTTGACGATCACGCCGATATTTTTAGGGCAGGGGGGGCATGTTCTGCGGGACTTGCCTTTGATGGTCGATGAATTGCGTAGCCGCTATCCTCAGATACAAATTAAGCAGGTGCTTGCTGCAGGTGAAGACCAAGGTGTTTTAAGCGCATTGCGAGATTATTGCCTACGTTCGATAGAGTAGGTTTGTTTTCTTATCTTAGCGACGATTTTTCAAATGTCGCTTCTGTATGGTGTTGATGCAAGGTGTCGGCGAATTGTTTGTCACTCAATAAAATGTGTGATGTCAGCCAAAATCGCAGCAATTCAGCAGTCTCCAATGCGACCAGAGTGCGCGCATTTTCCAGTTCATGCTTGAGGTCGCTTACGCGCTCTAATAATTTTCTATGCTGCTCTTTATGTGCCCTATAAGCTGGATAGGCGCTCGCCTGCATGAGATCTTCTTCACGCTGAAAATGTTCTTGGGTGTAGGTCGCTAAACGCGTCAAAATTTTCGATAGACTCTGATAGTCCTGTTCCGATTCAGCCGCATCATGCAATTCATTCACCATACCAATTAAGGCTTGGTGATCTTGGTCTATCAGTGCATCGTGCACACTTAAGTTGTCATTCCATTCAAAATAGCTCATGCACAGCCTTACGGCCATCAATTAAAATGCCAATTGATAGCGAAAATTAGCGAATATTTGCGAATATCAGCGAATATCCTAGTGAGCCGAGATTTTAAAAGGATTGAGGCCGGATAAACTTGTTTTAGCGCAAGTTTTTGTGCAGGTATAGCGATTTACTATGCTTTTTGAGTTTGTCGTGATCGCATCGCTTCGCCCATCATGACGAGTACCGGGCCTTCGCAATCCGGCAAGCCATGTGCGAGTTCTGCCAGCGTCAGGTGCAAATGCTGCTCTTCCTGGCGACTACAGCTTTGCACAATCACAATCGGAAGATTGGCGGAAAAGCCTTTTGCCAGCATGCGCTGTGCGGTCAGTATCGCTTCTTTGCCACCCATGTATTGAACCAAGGTGTCGCAATCAGGAATGCGGGTTTCGGCGGATTCACCGGGCGCGGTACTGGAGGTGAAGAGGGCAACACTGCGTGCCACTCCGCGTTTAGTGAGTGGTAGTTGTACGCTGGCTGCAGCGGCCATAGCAGTCGTAATGCCGGGCACGATTTCGAAACGTATTCCAGCTTGCTCCAGTGCTGTCATTTCCTCATCAGCACGGCCAAATAACATAGGGTCGCCACCTTTCAGGCGGACTACGATGGCATGTCGTTGCGCGGCTTCGACTAACTGTTGATTGATGTGTTCTTGCGCGGCTGAGCGTTGGCCGCTGCGCTTGCCAACCGAGACTTGAATCGCTTGAGGGCAGAGTGCCAGCATCTCGGCAGTGACCAATGCGTCGTGCAAAACAATATCCGCTTGCGCTAAGAGTTTTGCACCACGCACGGTAATTAAATCAACTGCACCCGGCCCAGCACCGACTAAGTAGACGATACCGGTTTTATTTTTAACTGGGGATGTAGTTGATTCAGATAGATTAGCCAAGACGTATCATTCCCGCTGCGACAGTTTGATGGGTGACTTCGTCGATCAAAATGAATGCCCCTGTAGCACGGGTGATGTCGTAAGCATCGGCTGCCAGTGCTTGCTGTACATTGATATTGACGCGAGCGATGTCGTTCAATTTAAGTGTATCAGTTGCGCGGCGTTCTTGGGTATTGATATCCAACAAAGTGTCGACCGACGCAACACGGGCTGCGACCTGACGTGTCGTATGTTTCAGCCAATATTTACGACGAACGTCTAAGGCATCTTCTGATAACCAGCACAAATCGGCACTCAAAGTTTTCAATACTGTCGCAGGCCGATCCGCACCTGCCAACATATCGCCGCGTGAGATATCCACGTATTCATTGAGCAAAATAGTAACGGATTGACCCACCACCGCAGTTTGCAAAGAACCATCCAAAGTCTGGATATCTTTGACCGTCGCAGTCTGTCCAGAAGGCTGCACCACGATGCTATCGCCGACGCTAACTTTGCCCGCTTCGATACGTCCCATATAGCCACGGAAGTCGTTTGCCTCGTGACCATTGTGGCGCGCCACCAATTGCACGGGGAAGCGGAAAGGCTCGTCATGGCACTCATCGTAGACGCTTAAGGATTCCAGCAACTCGATTAAAGTAGGGCCTTGGTACCAGGCCAGATTATCGCTATTGGTGACGACGTTATCGCCAGCTAATGCCGACAAAGGAATTGGATGTACGTCGCGTAAACCTAATTGTGCAGCGAACTCTTGGTAAGCACCAACGATGCGGTCATAGACGGTTTGATCGTAATTCACCAAATCCATCTTGTTCACGGCAACGATCACATGTTCGATTTGCAGTAAATGTGCAATCGTAGAATGACGTTTGGTTTGCGTGAGTAGCTCAACACTACCATCGTCACCGAGCTTCACTTTGGAGACGTCAATCAAAATGATGACAGCATCAGCAGTCGAGGCGCCAGTGACCATGTTGCGTGTGTATTGCTCATGACCTGGCGTATCGGCGATGATGAATTTGCGTTTAGGTGTTGCGAAATAACGGTAAGCGACGTCGATCGTGATGCCTTGTTCGCGTTCCGCTTCCAAGCCATCCGTCAACAAAGACAAATCTATCGTGTCGCCGACTGTGCGTTTGTGTTTGGCTTTAGAAATGGCGTTCAATTGATCAGCAAAAATACCTTTGCTGTCGAACAGTAAACGACCGATGAGCGTACTCTTGCCATCATCCACTGAACCTGCCGTGATGAAACGCAGTAAGCCGCGTTCACGCGCAATATCGATAGAAGTGGCGGACTGTTGTACCTGGGTGCTCATTAGAAATATCCTTCTTTTTTACGTTTTTCCATGGACGACTCTGAAGTCTGATCATCCATGCGTGTTGCGCCGCGTTCTGTAATTTGGGTGACTGCGGTTTCTTCAATAATTGCTTCTACTGTTGCGGCATCTGACGATACTGGGCAGGTACAGGAAATATCACCGACAGTACGAAAGCGCACGATTTGTTTTTCTACCGTTTCACCAGCACGCGGTGGTGTTAACTCTGACACTGGAACTAGCAAACCATTGCGAGGAATGACTTCGCGTTCGTGCGCAAAATAAATCGGTGGTAATTCTAGTTTTTCACGAGCGATGTATTGCCAGACGTCGAGTTCAGTCCAGTTGGAAATCGGGAACACGCGCATGTTTTCACCAGGATGAACACGGGTGTTATATAAATCCCAGAGTTCAGGGCGCTGTGCTTTTGGATTCCATTGACCGAATTCATCACGGAAAGAAAAGATACGTTCTTTAGCGCGGGCTTTTTCTTCATCCCTACGCGCGCCACCGATGCAGGCATCAAATTTATGTTCAGCAATCGTTTCTAATAAAGTCACTGCTTGCGCCGCGTTGCGTGAATCGGTCTTAGGATTACGCAAACGTACGGTGCCGCGATTGATAGAGTCTTCAACCGAACCGACGATCAGACGTTCGCCTAATTCGGCGACGCGTTTGTCGCGGAAGGTAATCACTTCTGGAAAATTATGACCGGTATCCACATGTACCAATGGGAAAGGGAATTTGCCAGGACGAAAAGCTTTTTCTGCGATACGTAACAACACCACTGAATCTTTACCACCGGAGAACAACAGGGCAGGGTTAGTACATTCAGCCGCCACTTCACGCATGATGTGGATGGCTTCGGATTCCAGCCAATCGAGATGGCGATTGCTCGCGGCATCAATGAAGTGATTTTCAACTACGGTGTTCATGCTAAGCCTTTTTTATTCGATTTAATTCGGTTTTGATTTTCAATTTCAATTTCAATTGATTAAATTGATTTGATGCGGACCAATTTTCCATCCACTACATGCAAGCCACATTCTTTCGACTCTGGATTTTCCCACCACCAGCGTCCGGCGCGTACATCTTCGCCTGGCTGTATCGCACGCGTGCAGGGTTCGCAACCGATAGATGGATAAGCTTTGTCATGCAGTGCATTGTAAGGCACATTATTGCTGCGAATATAGTGCCAAACGTCCTCTTCTGACCAATCCGTTAAGGGATTGAATTTTTGCATAGCATGCGCGACATCATCTTCTTGTACTGCTAATTCAGCGCGGGTCGCTGACTGGGCACGGCGTTGTCCTGTGATCCACGCTTTGTTGCCTGACAGCGCACGGTTCAAGGGCTCTACTTTACGAATTCTGCAGCACTCTTTACGCATCTCTACACTGTCGTAGAATGCATTCACACCATGCTGTCTGACATAGTCTTCAACCGCGGCGATTTTTGGTTTGAATAACTGTATTTCAACACCATAAGTCTCTTGAATACGCTCCAACATAGCCAAGGTTTCTTTGTGCAAGCGGCCGGTTTCGAGTGAGAAAATCTTGATGTCCAGTTTGTTACGCAAAATTAAGTCCGTCAGCACCATGTCTTCAGCAGCAAGGCTGGAAGCAAATACCGCTGGTGCAAACTCGTTAGCGATTCTCTCTAAAATGGCGACGGTGTCGGCTAAGCGTATCGCAAAATTACTCGTATCATTCATAGAAATTTTATAGAAATTAATTGCCTGCTCTAGCCACACGTCGGAACAAAGGGTTTTTTTCATCGACTGAAGTTTGATATTTTTCACTGAAGTCGGTCAATCCTTTGATCGCATCGTTGATGTTCTTATCGGCGCGTACAGCAAAGGAATTAAAGCCTACACGTTGCATATAAAATAATTGGTCGCGCAGCACATCACCAATGGCACGGAGTTCGCCTGTGTAGTTAAAACGCGTCCGCAAATTGTAGGCGATAGAGTAGCCGCGACCATCCGCAAATTTAGGAAAATCCACTGCTAACAAATTGAATAATTGCAAATCCTGTTGCAACTCTTTCGCTTGTTCATTGCTACTAAACCATACGCCGATATCATGCCGCTCTTTGGCGCGTTGAATTAATTGATCGCGTTGAAATTGCCAGACTTTGAGTGGTACGATTACCTTTCCTTCAGGTACTGCAATGGAATCCGCCGTATCGTCTTCAGATAATTGTAAAATTTCCCAATCGTCATTGACTATCGCTCTATCTTTAATAATTTTAGTCATATATTTCTCCCCCTAGTACACTACTGCAGAGCCGGCATCCTCTCCGTGATGCTCGATCGTTTTTATTGGTGTTGCATAAACATATTCTTTGAATGGTGTAATCCCTAAACGCTGCGCGGTATCGATAAAGCGTTCACCGTTAACACGTTCGCGCAAATACACTTGCACAATACGTTCTACTACTTCTGGCATTTGTCCGGCAGAAAAGGACGGGCCGATAATTTTGCCTATGGCGGACTGATTGCCCTGCGCACCGCCGATGGACACTTGATACCATTCACTGCCATCTTTATCGACGCCCAAGATGCCAATGTTGCCAACGTGGTGGTGACCGCAAGCATTAATACAGCCAGACATATTCAATTCCAACTCACCAATATCGTGCAAATAATCGAGATCGTTGAAACGGTCGGTAATGTCGAGTGCGATTGGGATCGATTTGGCATTTGCCAATGCACAGAAGTCACCGCCAGGGCAGCAAATCATATCCGTCAGCAAACCGACATTTGGTGTGGCTAAACCGTGTGCTTTGGCTTCTTTCCATAGGTCGAATAACTGACTTTGTTCCACATCTGCCAACACCAAGTTTTGCTCATGCGTTACTCGAATCTCACCAAAACTATAGCGATCTGCTAGGTCAGCAACGAAATCCATCTGATCCGCATTGGCATCACCAGGCGGTACACCAGGTTTCTTAAGTGACAACACTACTGCATTGTAACCCGCTTGTTTGTGCGGTTTTACATTCCGCTTCACCCAATTAGAAAATGCCTTATTTTCTTGTTGTAATTGCACAAAATTGCTATCAATTACAGGCAAATCGGCATACGCGGGTGCAGTGAAATAAGCTGCAACACGTTGTAACTCTGCTTCAGTCAGGGTGGCAGGACCATCTTTGAGGTCTTGCCATTCTTCTTCAACCTGACGAGCAAATTCTTCAGCACCAATTGCCTTCACCAGAATTTTGATACGCGCTTTGTAAATATTGTCACGGCGACCAAATTGGTTGTAGATACGCAAAATTGCTTCTAGATAGGTCATTACGTGCTGCCATGGTAGGAATTCACGAATCACGCTACCTAAAATTGGCGTGCGACCCATGCCGCCTCCTACCATCACTTTAAAGCCAACTTCTCCTGCTTCGTTGTGAACAACTGTTAAACCGATATCGTGCACAGCGATTGCAGCGCGATCTTCTTTAGCACCATTGATGGCGATCTTAAATTTGCGTGGCAAGTAGGCAAATTCAGGGTGGAAAGTTGTCCATTGACGCAAGATTTCAGCATAAGGGCGTGGATCGATAATTTCATCTGCAGCGACACCTGCAAATTCATCTGACGTGATATTGCGCATGCAATTACCGGACGTTTGAATCGCGTGCATTTCTACGCTCGCTAATTCCGCCAGAATGTCTGGTGTGTCTTCTAGATTAATCCAGTTATATTGGATGTTTTGACGCGTAGTGAAATGACCATAGCCACGGTCATATTTGCGCGCGATAAAAGCAAATTTGCGCATTTGTGCGGACGACACCAAGCCATACGGAACCGCTACACGTAACATGTAGGCATGACGTTGCATGTATAAGCCGTTTTGTAAACGCAAAATACGGAATTCATCTTCCGTCAGCTCATTAGCAATGCGACGGCTTACCTGATCGCGAAATTGAGCAACGCGCTCTTGAACGATTAAATGATCATGTTGGTCGTAACGATACATCTGCGAACTTCCTATTTAAGACGTCGTGCCAGACTATCTGGTGTCGACATATTCAACGAGTTGAGGTTATTGAAAGAGTGCTTGTTAGAGTGCCTGCTGGTTAGCAAAAAAATCTTACAGAACCAATTTGCAAGCCACCAGTGTTAAGGTCGTGGCCAAAATGCCGCGTAATAATTTTTCGGGTACTGCTTTGGCAGCGAGTGAACCAAGCGTGATGCCTGGAACTGAACCCAGCAATAAAGAGCCCAATAATTCCCAATTGATAGAACCCAACCACCAATGCCCAATCGCAGCGATAGCTGTCAGTGGCACGGCATAGGCAATATCAGTTCCTGCCACATGAGCGGCTGGCATTTTTGGATACAACAAAACTAAAATCGTCGCTCCAATGGCACCTGCGCCGATAGAAGAAATGGTCACCAAGATGCCCAATACCGCACCCGCGATCACGGTGGCGACTGCTAACTTCTTTCCATGCAATTGACGTTCAGGATGGGCATTAATCCAGGCCATTAATTTACTGCGATACAGAATCGCGATCACCGTCAAAAAAACGGATGTGGCGATGGAGTAACGAATAATTTGACCGAGTTCTTTGCTTAATCCGCCGAAATTTTTAAGCGCGAGGGTGGCGAGCAGAGCTGCTGGCAAAGCGCCGTAACACAGCAGGCGGACGACATTCCATTCAACTGTACCACGCAATCTGTGTGTGAAAGTTCCCGTTGCTTTCGTGATCGAGGCAAATGCCAAATCAGTACCTACTGCAACAGCCGGGGATACACCAAATAACAGAGTTAACAAAGGCGTCATCAACGAGCCGCCACCGACACCAGTTAATCCAACCAGGGTGCCAACTGCAAATCCAGAGATGATGTAGGTAAGTGTCATAGAGCCTCATACAAAGTAGCATGCATGATAAGTGCGAGCCACTTTATAACCAACTACTTAGTATTTATTTGCTTATATGCAGTTTGACTATATAGAAATACGGATTTTCGACTTAAGTCTGATTTTCTGCACGATTGATTAGGGCTTTATTTTATATTAATTGCTAATAATAAAAGCTTTTTTTGCGCGGCCGTATGGACTAAGCCGATCTACCTGTACTTATTTGAATGGTGAACTTTCAAATCTGCTCAGTTGATAAATAGAAGGAATGCGCTGATCGAGTCATTTATTTTGTAAGTAATTGTAGTCAGCTAAAAATTATTGTTGGAGATTATTTGTACAAAAAAAAGGACCGTTTTCATCTGAGAGATGTTGTTTATGTTGTGCGTTGCTGCTGCAATCGTAGGCATCCTGCGATGTTTCAAATTGTATCGAACGGAGTAAGGGGCAATACTTCGCAATCATTTAATTCAGCACTTCCGATATTATCGCGAAGACTTATCTACTGGAGTGCCTTATGTTTGGAAAATTACTGCCACGTTTGCAATCGCTGCCGAGCACAAAAAAAATGACTATGGCTTCTTTGTGGGGACTTCTGATGGCAGGAATGCTCATAGGAGTCAACGCACAGGCTATCGATATATGGGAATTTCGCGCTCAAGACGTATTACCTATTTTGGGTGAATTTAAAAATAACGCAAATTTCACATCGAATCAGCAGGGGCTATGGCTACAAATGGAAGCTCGTACCAAAGCGATGTTACGCGTACGGGAAGATAGGCGTCATGAAATCCAACTTAGTATTAAAAAACGATTGCAGACGAAAGCGCCTGAGCTAAGGGATTTGGCACAATTGATGGATCAAGACGACACACTATCTGCACGTGAAAATCAAGAGTTGCGTGAATGCTGGATGACGATGTATGACGCATTGAGTGACGTTCAACGTGATGCATTGGCTGTGTTAATGAACGAGCAGTTAATGCGCGTTGCAGATAAGCCAAAGGAGGCTCAGCATGGAGGTGAAAAAAATAGCGGAGGAGCGCATCGTAGCGGAAAAGGTGGCATGGGCGGTGGACGTCCTGGCGTTAACTAAGATTCTGCCAATATCTTGTCGGTAGAGAGGAGCGAGATCCTGTCGCTCCCTATAACACTTAATCCTCCAATCCTTTTATCTTTTGATCCTTTGATTTGTAATATCGCTAATATCAGCTTATGCCAATGTTTTAGGCTAATTCGGGAATCAGTGCATTCAAATCAGTGACGCCAATGTCGATGTTTGCTTGGCTTAACATGGTGGTGATTTGTCCGCGATGATGGGTTTGATGATTAAACACATGCATCAGTAAATTAAAACATTGCTTTGTATGCAGGTTTCCTTTGATATCGCGGTATTGGACCGGAAGCAATAATTCGTATTCACCAATATGATTGCTAATTCCCAATAGTAGTTGATCGAGTTGTTCGCGATAACAACGTAGCTCAGTTAGCTGATCAAATAGCTGCATTTCCAGTGAGTTGACTGGCGCTAAATTCTCTATGCTGGCTAGATTCCATTGTGAAGAAATGATGCTGTTCAGGCGCTTCAGCCATATAGTGTCTGCCACTGCAATATGATTCAAAGTCGCAAAAATCGATCCAAAAAATGCACCGCGATCGCTTTTTAGATCCGATTCTTTCATTCCTGCAGCGACATCATAGAGTTTTTGGTTCATCCATTGATTGTATTGCGCCATCAGTTGCACATGCTTATTCAGTGACATGTTTAATTCCTTTTCTATGATGTGGTTAAATCAATTAGCTCCTGATTTTACATAGTCTACAATATTCTTCTTCATCGCACATATTGATCAATAGCCATGCCAGATTTTGAATTAATGCACATCGCTTCTGTGCATCGTGAACGCGTTGCTGCACGCCGATTGGCTCAACGTGAAGGCATCAGTTTGGTTGTAGCATTAGAGAGGGTACTAATGGCTTGCGCGGGTGAAGGGAGCTTAACCATGTTGCTAGAGATGCGCAGCAAGCAAGCCCTGCGTTTGAACGAAATGAAGCAACAGAATAAGTTAAGCTCGCAGCAAAAACACCGTGCACAAGTTGAGGCAAAACAAATCGCGCGATCCGGTTGGTGTGGCTGGTTTGATGGATCAGCAAAACCTAACCCTGGCGTCTGCTCTATTGGTGCTGTGTTGTTGGCGCCGGATGGTCGACGCTGGGAAATAAGTCGGACTATCGGTTTTGGAAATAGCAGTACTGCGGAATACGAGGCCTTGCTCGCATTGTTAGCCTTAATGCACGAGCAAGACTGTACCGAAGCAATGATCTATGGCGACAGCCGAGTTGTAATTGATGATCTTGATGCTCCCGCGACCAAGTCTGCACAAAGCTTGGTAGATTATCGACATCAAGCGGAGACACTACTGCGGAAGTTACCTAAAGTTCGAATAGTGTGGATACCTCGCGCCAAAAATCACGAAGCAGATGCTCTCGCCGAGTTGGCTTTTGCCAGAAATACCTATGACATGAAGGACGCGAGTGTCAAAAGTCTCGCTGGCAAATTTTAGGTCTAGAAAATCCCTTGCAAAGAGACAGACAATAACTTCGAATCGCCAAAGAAGGGGTAAGAATAATGTGACTTATCTTTGGAAATGTCATACTGAATTTTCAAGGCGGTGTCTTTGAGAAAATCCCAGCGTAACGATAAGTATTGGGTTTTTCTTCCTTCAGTTGGCTCATTGATGGTCGTGTACTTAGAAAATGTGTACATGGGCGTCCACGCCCCCAACTGATAGCCAACACCGACTAGCGCGTACTTGTAAACATTGTTAAGCCCCTTGGATGCGTCAACCTGCTGGTAGCGATCGATCTCCGCTTTAATCAACCAATTTTTGTAATCCATATTAGCTGACAGACCCATAATCTGCGTCGATTGGTCATTCACCAGATAGACATTGCCACCGCCTGGGTTGTCTTGCCATAGCGTGTCCTTGTAGCGCATATACATTGCGCGTACATCGACGATGCCATTATTCGCTGCTACCGACATCCCCATGATTTTTTTCCAGGACTCGTGAGTCGGCGTGGTGTAATAAATCAAGGTGTCATACGCGTCATTTTTTTGTGTATAGCCGCCGGTCCATGCAGAAATCGTGGTCGCCCACTCTGATTGACCCAATTGGGCACGATAGCTGACATTGGCACCGTTATACGCATAGATAGGCCAGCCATACACATCTGGCGCAGGGCGCACCCAAGGGTAGGCATATCCTATGTAGAGATAGTCACTGTAGTAGTACAAAGGAATGCGCATTTTCCCTGCTTGAAATGTCCAGGCTGAATCTTGCTTGGGGGTCCAAGTTGCATACAACCAGTCGACGGTAGGACGTGAACCCGCATTGGGATTATTCGAGCGGCTGATAATTTGCGTCGTGGCCGAGAAGGTCGGGCTAAAGTCCTTTTTTATTTGTATGCCCAACAGTGATTCTTTATCGAATTGAAAGCCCTTATTCTTTTCATATACACCGGCGTATTCCCAAGCTTGCATCGCGCACGGACATTGCCACTGTTGGTAAGTCCATGGAGTGCTGCTTCCGAGTGCAGAACCACTCAATACTTTTGCGGCTGTGATGTTGTAAAAGCCGGTTAATTTTAAAGACCCATCATCGCTGAGATCTGTCGCCAATACGACAGTGGGAGTAAGCAGACTGAGCGCGATTGCCAATAGTGATTTTTTCATTATTCAATCTCCAAAAAAGTGGAAGCGCATGATCAGGTTCAAGGAATTGAGGCGATGACTTTAACGCTGTCATCGACGGCTGTTTTTTCGATATACCCGATGGCATTCACATTCTCGCGAATGGCTTTTTTGATCTCGTCACTAGTTTTAAGCTCTCTTGGTGGCTTGCCTTTTCCAGTGAACACGATGCGTGCCCAAATCGCCTGTACTTGAGGAGGCTCTTTTTCTAAAACCTTTTTGTAAAACTCTAATCGTATTGGGGAACCGTTGGCCTGTTCTATCGGCGTAAATTGCACTGAGCCACCGAGAAAATATTGAGCTACTTGCGAAGCTGTCATGCTTTTGATGTCATTTTGTGGATTAATGACTATGACTAGTTCGGCAAATGCTGGGATGGTAATGACCGATAAGCATGCGGTCATTGCCAGAGAACGTATCATCTGTTTCATAGCTATTCCTGTCCATAACAAATGTCAGAAAGAAGAATTGAAGAACTGAAGAACATTAACTGTTTTTTAGTGTAGGACAAATTACGATGCGTGCGGAAATTTGTTGCCGATAATCCACATCGATTGAGGTAAATCAATTTTTATCGAGAATCGTGACAAGAATCTTTTTGGGGAGTGGGAGGTAAGTCTTGCAAATTGAAAATTATGTCGAGTTTCACTAAGAAAATGGTGAGCGAACGATAAGCAGGTGATTGGCGAACAATAGGCGAACAACATGCGAACAACATGCGAACAACAGGCGATCAACAGGAAGGCCTCAATGCAAGAATTCTGAACGCTAAGATGAAAAATTGATTTTCCGTAGACATAAAAAAAGGAAGCTGCAGGCAGCTTCCTCTTAAATTTTTCTTTCTTGATGTCGTTTGATTTTGTTTTTGAACTACTCACGACCGTTTATTTTTGCAAATATTTTCCCATCCAATCCAGCACTGTGTGATGCCATAACAGCGAATTCGCTGGCTTCAAGATGTGATGATTTTCATCCGGAAAAGTCAGTAATTGGCTATCAATGCCGCGGCGTTGTAAAGCGGTGAAGGCACCGAAGGATTGCGTACTAGGAATACGGAAATCCATTTCGCCCTGTGTTACCAACATTGGTGTTTTCCAATTTTTGACATGATTGACTGGATTGAATTTTTCATGCTTGGCTGGAACATCGTAGTAGGTGCCGCCATTTTCCCATTCGTTAAACCACAGTTCTTCGGTCGAGTAATACATCGCGCGGGTGTCAAATACGCCAGCATGATTCACGATACATTTGAATCCATCGTTCCAGTTGCCAGCGATCCAGTTCATCATGTAGCCACCGTAAGAGGCGCCAAGTGCGCAGGCGTTTTTGCTGTCTAGCCATGAAAATTGTTTGGCCGCTGCCGCCATACCGAGTTTCAAATCGACCAAAGGCTTGCCACCCCAATCCTGGCTGATAGAGTCGGTGAAGCCTTGACCATAACCGAGTGAACCATGGAAGTCGATGAACACCACGGCATAACCAGCGCCTGCATAGGTTTGTGGATTCCAGCGATAGCTCCAGTTATTCGCAAAACTACCTTGTGGACCACCGTGCACGATGAAGGCAACAGGATATTTTTTGCCAGCTTGCGCATTCCATGGCTTCATGACGTAGCCATACACTTTTTCGCCTTTGGCACCAGCATAGCTAAATTGCTCGTATTCGCCAAAACGTACATCCGCCAAAGCTTGTTTGTTGACGTCGGTGACAGGCTTCCATGCAGCTTTGTTGACATCGCTGACGAAGAGCTGAGCACCTGAACCAAGATCGGCTTTTGCAATCACTGCGGTATTGCCACGCACGTCGTAACCAGCGACAGAACCTTTATCGCTTAATGCTTTGACGGTGCCGCTGTTTGCATCAATCGCAAACAAACGCAATTGACCGAGATCAAATGCACTGGTGTATAAGGTTTTACCATCTTCTGACCACGTCAGATTTGTGGCGGAGCGATCCCATTTTTCTGCCAGCGCACGTTTCTTACCCGTTTTCAAATCCATTAACATAATCTGAAAACGATCGGCTTCAAAGCCAGGGCGTTTCATTGCCAAATAAGCGAGCGTATTACCGTCCGGAGAAAATGCTGGTTTCGCATCCCAGGCTGGATTCTCGGCAGTGAGATTTTGCGGTGCTGCGCCGCCAGTTGCAGGCACTTTGAACAGATCAAAATTGGTGGACCAAGATTCCGTTTTGCCAGCAACGCGGGCTGAGAATACGACGTTATTCCCATCTGGTGTGAAGGCGTAATCCTCCTGATCGCCATCGGGTTTGGAATGTACGTCTGCTTCTAAAGCAGCGGATAAACTGACAGGCGATTTACTCGCGACATGATTCGCATCCAAGGCTGCTGAATACAGAACATTGCGACGACCATCTGCCCAAGTATCCCAATGGCGGATAAACAGTTTGTCATGAATTTTGCCGGTCGCTTTGACTTTGGATTTCGCTTCTAATCTGTCCTTCGTGCAAGTTAAATCCGCGCAATCACGAAATACTTCTATCGCCATTGCGATGCGATTTTCCGTCGGCGCGACTTTGAAACTTTCTACATCTAGCGGCAAGTCCGTAACTTTTTGCGCTTCGCCGCCAGCAATTGACAATCGCCATACCTGACCACTGCCAGAACGACTCGAGACAAAATAAATCGCGTCGCCTTTGGCAGACCATTGTGGTCCTGAGTTATTACCTTCGGTGCTGTTCGCGACGTTGGTCAGTTTTTTCGGTGTTGGTGTGGCATCAGTCAGATTGATCAGCCATAAATCCCAACGACCGCGATTCTTTTCTAAATCTGTCGTACGTTGTGCATACACGACTAGTTTGCCGTCTGGTGAGACTACGGGACTGGCAACGCGCTCCATTTTGACCAGATCTTCAACTGTAAAGCCACGTTGTTCTGCAACTGCGAAGGAACTCATGCCGATGCCGGTCAATGCCATGGCGGCGGCACTCAAAACAAAATTTCTTATTTTCATATCTTCTCCTATGGGAATACTTGCTCGCTGCTTGTGATGAATTGTGTGATGCGTTGTGTCATGCATCGTGCGATGTCTTGTGCAAGATGCAGCATTTTAGCCTTAAGCTCTATGCTTGTATTGTTGATTTCTAAAGTTGGGATAATCTTTGGCAACTATTTTTCAAATGGATCATTCAAACCGTTTGGGCATTAAATCGCTAGAAATCGTCGTTTGATCAAAGATTTTTGAGTTTTCATCGCATCACACACACAAAACATACCTATTTTGATATGCTGCCAGCTTCGTTTTATTACTCTAACGATAAGTATTTTATTTATTGTCGTCAGGCAATGAATAAGTGAGAACTTGATTTATTTTTTTGATGTGTGCCTTTCTTTTTTTGGGAAAAACATGAAATTGAAACCTATTTACGTCGCTTGCGCACTGGCTTTTGGCTCGGCCGCTTTGACTATCCCATCTTTCGCACAAGACGCGAAATCTTCCGCGGCTAAAATGGTAAAAAAACCTGGAGCAGCACCTGCTGCCAGTGTTTATACCTCAGTCGAAGGCATTACCGAATATCGCCTAGCCAATGGCCTGCGCGTTTTATTGGCACCAGATGCCTCCAAACCAACCACAACGGTCAACGTGACTTATCTGGTCGGCTCACGTCATGAAAGTTATGGCGAAACTGGGATGGCGCATTTGCTCGAACATTTATTGTTCAAGGGCACCAAGACTAGCGGCAACTTGATGGATCAATTGAGTAAGCGCGGGATGCAGTTTAATGGTACGACTTTCTATGATCGTACTAACTACTATGAAACTTTCCCTGCGAGTGAAGACAATTTGCAATGGGCATTGAGCATGGAAGCGGATCGTATGATCAATTCCAAAATTGCCCGTAGTGATCTAGATACTGAATTTTCTGTTGTCCGTAACGAAATGGAAATCGGTGAAAACAATCCTTTCCGCGTATTGTGGAAGCAATTAGCCGCTGCCACTTTTGACTGGCATAACTATGGCAATAACACGATAGGTGCGCGCGCCGACGTGGAAGGCGTGAAGATCGAAAATCTTCAGGGTTTCTATCGTAAGTTCTATCAACCAGATAACGCCGTGTTGATGGTTGCGGGTAAATTTGATACCGACAAAACTCTGGCGATGATTGAAAAAACTTTTGGTGGCTTAGCGAAACCTGGCCGTCAGTTAGAGAAAACCTGGACGCGTGAACAAGCACGTGACGGTGTGCGTGAAGTCACTGTACGTCGCGTCACTGACCAACAAATGGCAGCCGTGTTGTATCCGACTGCACCTGGTAGTCACGCAGACGCTGCAGCGTTGGCCGCTTTGGGTGATATTTTGGGCTCCGCTCCGAATGGCCGTCTGCATAAACAATTGGTTGAATCAAAACAAGCGGTCGGTGTGGGCAATATCGTATTCCAGTTGGCTGAGCCCGGTTATTCCATGTATCTGAGCATCTTGAGCAAAGATCAAAGTGTTGATATAGCAAAGAAAACTTTGATTGACACCGTAGAAGGTTTGGGCGCAAATCCGGTGACGGAAGCAGAATTGAAGCGCGCTAAAACGACTTTGCTGAACGATCTGGAAAAAACCATTAATGACCCACAACGTTTGTGTGTCAGCATGTCTGAGTCGATCGCATTAGGTGATTGGCGTTTATTCTTTATTCAGCGTGATCGTATCGAAGCTTTGACTTTGGCGGATATTAACCGCGTCGCGAAGAATTACTTCAAAGCTGACAACCGTAGTTTCGGACAATTTATTCCGGTTGCGACACCTGATCGCGCTGAGATCCCTGATGTACCAGATGTTGCTAAATTGGTGGATGGCTACAAAGGTCGCGCTAAAGTCGCCGCAGGTGAAACTTTTGATGCAACACCAGCCAATATTGATAAGCGTACAGAAAAGCTGACTTTGGCAAATGGTGCAAAAGTCGCTTTGCTGAGTAAAAAAACACGCGGTGAAACCGTTAGTGGTCGTTTGAGCTTACATCTCGGTGATGAGACTTCCTTGTTTGGAAAAATGGTTGCTTCAGACCTCGCAGCGGACATGTTGTTGCGCGGTTCTAGTAAATTCACGCGTGCAGAACTCGATACTAAATTGGGTGAATTGAAAGCTAAATTGAATGTATCTGGATCAGGTCAAAATGTGACAATTAGTTTTGATACCGTGCGTACAAATTTGCCAGCCTTGCTAGACGTATTGCGTGAAGTATTGCGTGCGCCAAGTTTTGCACCTAGTGAATTTGATTTGTTAATCAAAGAGAATTTGTCAACGTTAGAAAGCTCGCGTAGCGAACCACAAACAGCGGCTGCCGAAGCGATGAAAGTGAAGAAAAATGCACCTTACAAAAAAGGTGATATTCGTTATTCCTCTACCATTGATGAAGGTATTGCGGAGTACAGCGCGGCGAAACTCGAAGCGATTAAAGATTTTTACAAAAATTTCTATGGTGCGAGCGCAGCAGAGTTCAGTTTAGTTGGTGATTTTGATGTAGCGACGGTTAAAACAAAATTAGCCAATGTTATTGGCGATTGGAATAGCCCAGCGAAATTTACCCGTGCGCCAAGTTTGCCATTAACTGCAGCGAGTGCTTCCGTCAAATTGGAAACACCGGACAAAGCGAATGCAATTTACATGGCTGAGATGCCATTTTCTTTGAATGATCAGGCGGCGGAATATCCAGCCTTGTTAGTTGCTGACAATGTTCTCGGTGGTGGTATCAAATCTCGTTTGTTCGGTCGTATCCGTCAAAAAGAAGGTATCAGTTATGGCGTAGGTAGTTTTATGTCAATTCCAGCTTTGGATAAGACGGCTAATTTCGGTATTTCTGCGATGTTCGCTCCGCAAAATTTAGAACGATTGCAAAATGCGGTGAAAGAAGAGTTGGCACTGTTCGTCAAAGACGGCATTACTGCAACGGAGTTGGCAGATGCTAAATTAGCCTTGGCACAGACTTACACTTTGCGTCGTGCTCAAGATCCTGCTTTGGCTGGTGCTTTGCGTAATCAATTGTATTTGGGTCGTAGTATGGCTTTTGATGCTGATATCGATGCAAAAATTGCGGCTTTAACTTTAGATCAAGTGAATGCAGCAATTCGTCAATTTATTAAGCCAGAAAACATCGGCCACTACTACGCGGGTGATTTTGTTGGCGCCGCAAAAAAAGCTGCCGCGGCGGCAGCAACTGCGAAGTAATTTCTGAATCGATTGTAAATTAGATGTAAAGATGTACTAGTGCAAACGAAAATGCGGTGTGAGAGAATGATCAGAATCGCACCGCATTTTTTATGGAAATTGGAAATTAGCTTATTTGTTCGTAAGGCTAACTTTGATGCATTTATAAAATAATCCAACGTCCATTTTGCATACCAACTCTGACGCGGTCACCAATACGAAATTGACCGGGATTATTCATCAGTACAGTTTGCGTCCTGCCATTGGCGAGGCGTAAAGTGATTTCGGTTGCATAGACTTGTTCTGAGGATGAGCGATCAACTTCATTCCCAATGATGCCACCTAAGATAGCGCCACCAACAGTAGCTGCTGCGCGTCCAGCCTCGTTGCCGCCATGAGAACGATTATCATAGTGGCGGCCTCGGCGATCATAGCGAGATCCGTGCGAGCCATTGCCGTCGTCGCGCCCTAATTGATTACCAATAATACCGCCTAAGATCGCACCGACGACAGCGCCACCGCCGCTACTTTCACGAACTTGTGTGACGTTGCGGATATTCACGATTTGCGCGACGTCGGTGTTGTTTTGGTAATTGCCGTTGTAATTGTCTGGGTACCCGTAGCGGTCTTGGTATTGGGCTTGCTGTGGTATTTGTTGCGATGCATATGGATCAGCGTATTGCCCATAGGACTGATTCGAATAACTTGAACCGTAGTCGTTGTTGTAATTTCTCGCATCAGAAGCACGATAGCGATGGACAACACAACCACCTAATTGAGTCAGGATAAGTGCTGCAGCAATGAGGGCAATTTTACGCATGATGATTTCCTAATAGAGTCGCGAGGTAGCACGCTTAGCCATTAACGCGCTCACAGACGTGACAGTTGACGCTGATCACGCCGCTACCTACATGCGAATTTATAGTCTTACCAAACGCACCATATAGTCTCTTTAGATAATCCCATTGGCTTTTAAATGTGTAATCTTTGCATCATCAAAATTCAGCAATTGTTGCAAGCAATGTTCGGTGTGTTGCCCTAATAGGGGCGGCGCTTGTTCGTATTGAACAGGTGTTTTTGATAACTTCAATGGGCTGGCAACCAATTTTACGGTGCCGGAACAGGGATGTGGCATATCAATTTGCATGTGACGCGCTTGCACTTGTGAATCATGAAATACTTCGTCCAAATTATTAATCGGGCCACAAGGAACTCCCGCCGCTTCTAGCGCGCTTATCCATTCGGCTTTGGATTTGCATTGCACCATCGCGGCTAGTATTGGAACCAAGATATCTCTATGTTGTACGCGTAAAGGATTGGTGAGAAAGCGTTGATCCTCAGCCAGTTCAGGCTTATCGCCTATCTGTACGAATTTACGGTACTGTGCGTCGTTACCTGCAGCGACAATGATGTGTCCGTCGGATGTCGCAAAAGTTTGATACGGAACGATGTTCTGATGCGCATTGCCCCAGCGTTGTGGTGCTTTACCGCTATGCAGGTAATTGGCACCCATGTTCGCAAGCATGGCAACCTGAACATCGAGCAAGGCCATGTCGATGTATTGGCCTTCGCCAGTTTTGTCTCGATGCGTGAGCGCGGCTAATACGGCAATCGTGGCGTACATCCCGGTCATTAAATCGGTGATGGCAACGCCAGCTTTTTGTGGCCCGCCGCCGGGTAAGTCATCACGTTCACCAGTTAAGGACATTAATCCGCCCATGCCCTGAATGATAAAGTCGTAACCAGCCCTTTGTGCGTATGGACCATTTTGCCCAAAGCCAGTGATGGAGCAATAGACGATGTCTGGTTTGATTTGTTGTAATGAGGCGTAATCAAGCCCATATTTTTTGAGTTGGCCGACTTTGTAGTTTTCGAGAACCACATCAGATTGCAGTACTAAAGCACGAATAATTTCTTGACCTTCGGGCGTGGAAATATCCACGGTAATTGCCTGTTTGCCGCGATTAGCCGCTAAGTAATACGCAGCTTCGCTGGTGTTGTTTCCAGCATGGTCTTTAAGATAGGGCGGACCCCAACTACGAGTATCATCGCCGCTGCCTGGGCGTTCGACCTTAATGACTTCCGCTCCCAGGTCCGCCAAATTCTGTGAACACCAGGGACCAGCTAATACCCGCGTCAGATCGAGCACACGAATATGTCCGAGAGCAGTCTTGTGTTGAGGCGAGTTCTGCATATATGCTGTCTTCATTTCATATGATTGATTGTTGAGGGAGTACCTGATGTGGCCATATCCTAAAGTCGTAGCGCACCGTGGTGGCGGTAGTCTGGCACCTGAAAATACCTTGACTGCAATGCAGTGTGGCTTAGATTATGGGTTTCGGGCAGTCGAGTTTGATGTGATGTTATCAAAGGATGGCGTGCCTGTGCTAATGCATGATCCCGATTTTGGCAGAACTGTCGCTGGTACTGGTTCGGTAGCGACGACTTTGGCGCAAGATTTATTGCAGATGGATGCTGGTTCCTGGTTTGATCCACGTTTCGCACAAGTGCACGTGCCTACTTACGAAGCTGTTTTCCTGTTCTGTCAGGCACATCAAATTTGGATGAATGTAGAAATTAAACCAGCGCCTGGATTTGAGCAAGAGACTGGGCGAGTAGTTGCCAGCCTGACGCAAAAATTATTGGTGGACTGTGGTGCAAAGGCGATTCCTCCACTATTTTCGTCGTTTTCGTTTGAAGCATTGGAGTTCGCCAAGGAGGCCGCACCAGAAATCGCACGCGGCTATTTGATCGACGAATTTCAATCGGACTGGCACGACGCCTTAAGAACTCTAGAGGCGGTCGCATTACATACAAATCAAAAGCACTTGACTCCAGAGTGGGCAAAAGAAATCAAAAGCGCTGGCTATGGCTTGTTTTGCTACACCGTCAACGTAGCTGAACGTGGTCGAGAAATTTTGGCTTGGGGCGTGGATGGCTTTTGTACAGATCGCATAGATTTGATTAGTGCTGATTTTGCCATCGCGAGATGACGTGGTTTCTTGTAAGTGACGAATGGACATTTTTAGTACTTACAAATGCTTACTTTCCTTACATAATTCATGTCAGCAATGGCGCTTGCTTCGCGTTATATTCCCTGAGCACGACGCTCTTATTGCTAAATTTTTAATATTGATACAACATTAATACAAAAAGGAAAAATGATGAAAACTACTTCTATGATCTCCGCTTTAATTTCTACTACCTTGATAGCCGCTTTTGCGATGCCTGCATCGGCACAAACTACGGCGACGCCAAATGTGAGCAAGCGTCAAGCGTTACAGCAAAAACGTATTGCGGAAGGCGTACGTTCCGGCGAATTAACTGCAAAGGAAACAGCGAATCTTGAAGCACGAGAAGCAAAAATTCAGGCGGATAAGCATGCTGCTAAAGCCGATGGTGTCGTGACTAACGCCGAGCGCGCGAAATTGCAGGCTGAAGAAAATCGCGCAAGTAGAAAAATTTATCAAAAGAAGCATAACGACCGCACTACCAAGTAGACTAAGTAAAATTTTGGATGCTCAGTTTTCGATGAGATTAAGTCACATTTAAGCTGCAAACTAAATGACTTATCACTCATCTGCAATGATCAAATTGAGCGCACAATGAGCACACAAACCAGATTCACTTCTAGTCTGGTTTGTGCACCGCTTCTACTAAAGTTTCTTGATCAACATCAAGTGAGTTAACTTTCTACATTTACAATAAATTACCACTAATTGACAAGCTGTGGTTCTTTGATGCTTTTGCGCAATATTTCGTTTGAATAGATAAGAAAACAGTTCATACTCCCTGCGTCGCGTTGGTTGCTTAGTTGTCAGTTACGAACTTTCTCTCATGTCTATTTTTCGATTTCTGCGTATTTGCTTTGCCTTGATAAGTTGTGTAGCGTGTTTCTCATCGAGAGCCGAGACGGTTCGTCAGGTGAGGTTGTTCTACCCGGAAATTCTTGATTCAAAAGGTAAGCAAATCCCATTTACGCCAGAGCAGCTCAAAGTATTTCAATATTTTGAGAAGGAAGCTGGGCTCAGATTTTCCATCGTAATTTTGCCGTGGAAACGCGCTCAATTAGAAGTGGAGCGAGGCGCAGGACTCATTTATGGATTCTCAAAATCACTTGATCGTCTAAATAGATATCGATTTTCGCAACCGATTATCAATTTGCCTATCTGGGCAATTTCTTATGGACCGGAAAACGCACAGATCGCCGAATTGAAGGACCTAAAAGGCAAAGTCATTGCGACCAGTGTTGGCATCACCCATGGGATAGAGTTTGAACGTGCGCGTGACACGGTTTTTACCGTGACGGAAGATTTTTTATCCTTTCAGGAGCGATTGAAGAAACTGATCGCAAAGCGTAGTGACGTTATTTTGGTGCCTTATCACCAGCAAATTAGTCGAGAGCAGGTGGAGTTTACTATTAACCGCAAATTGATTCCTGGTTTTGACGATCCCGAGTTAAATGGACGTGTCTTTAACGTCTCGATGAATCCTATCTTTATCGATACGATACATTTTGCTAGCGCTAAAAATAACTGGGACGTAGTGATTGATAAGATCGATGTGGCGATAGAGCGCGGCATAAAAAATGGAACGCTGTCAAAATTAATGTTGAATTATTAAATCTTGTAGTCTACGAAACACAGAAGTCGACAGCCCGCTAGTGTGTATACACGAGGCGGGTTTTTTGTTTTTAGCGCAAAATTTTCAGACACTCACGTATAATCAAAGGTTAAATTCACTTTTTGCATGGCCTTTGCCTCTATATAAATTATGAACTCGTCAGAAATTCGCGAAAAATTCCTCAAATTCTTTGAATCTAAAGGACATAGCATCGTCCGTTCTTCCAGTCTGATTCCGGGCAATGACCCAACCTTGTTGTTCACCAACTCGGGCATGGTGCAATTTAAAGACGTGTTTCTTGGTCAAGATAAACGCAACTACACGCGCGCAACCACAGCGCAGCGCAGTGTGCGCGCCGGTGGTAAGCATAATGATTTAGAAAATGTCGGCTACACAGCGCGTCATCATACTTTTTTTGAAATGTTAGGTAATTTCTCGTTTGGCGATTATTTCAAACGTGACGCAATTAACTACGCTTGGGAATTATTGACGGTCACTTACGGTTTGCCTAAAGAAAAGTTGACGGTCACTGTCTATCAGGAAGACGACGAAGCTTACGATATCTGGAAAAACGAAATCGGCGTACCAGCAGAGCGCATCATCCGCATCGGCGACAACAAAGGCGCACGCTACGCATCGGATAATTTCTGGCAGATGGCAGACACCGGCCCTTGCGGCCCTTGCAGTGAAATTTTCTATGATCACGGCGCAGAAATTTGGGGCGGCCCTCCGGGTTCTCCTGATGAAAATGGTGATCGTTTTATTGAAGTGTGGAACTTGGTGTTCATGCAGTTCAACAAAGACGAACAAGGTGTTTTGCATCCCTTGCCAAAACCTTGCGTCGACACTGGCATGGGCTTGGAGCGTATTGCGGCAGTTTTGCAACATGTACATTCCAACTATGAAATTGATACTTTCCAGGCTTTGATTAAAGCGGCTGCACGCGAAACTGGCTGTGTGGATTTGAATAATAATTCTTTGAAAGTTATCGCTGACCATATCCGTTGCGCAGGCTTCCTGATTGTCGACGGTATTATTCCGGGCAATGAAGGCCGTGGGTACGTCTTGCGCCGCATTACACGTCGCGCACTGCGTCATGGTCATAAACTCGGTCAGACGAAGCCATTCTTCTTCAAGCTGGTGGCTGATCTGGTAAAAGAAATGGGTGTTGCTTATCCGGAGTTGGCAGAAGCTGGTGAGCGCGTTGCCCAAGTTTTGAAACAAGAAGAAGAGCGTTTCGGTGAAACACTGGAACACGGTATGAAAATTCTGGAAGCAGCGCTTGCCAAAGACAGTAAAAATCTGGATGGCAATACCGCGTTTACTTTGTACGACACGTATGGTTTCCCACTCGATTTGACGGCCGATATTTGCCGCGAACGCAATGTGGTGTTGGACGAAGTCGGCTTTGATGCAGCGATGGCGATTCAAAAGCAAATGGCAAAGGCTGCAGGCAAGTTCAAGATGAGTGCCGCAATTGAATATAACGGCGAGAAATCTAAATTCGTCGGTTACGAGCAATTAAGCTACGACAGTAAAGTGATTGCCTTGTATGTCGACGGCGCAGCGGTGCAAAAAATTGAAGCGGGTCAGCCAGCGATTGTGGTGCTGGATGTGACACCGTTCTACGCCGAATCTGGTGGTCAATGTGGCGATGCGGGCGTCTTGCAAGCGGCGAATGGTGTGGCTTTTGACGTCGCAGATACACAGAAAATTCAAGCAGATGTGTTCGGTCATCATGGTGTGTTGACCGCTGGTAGTTTGGCTGTTGGCGATGCTGTCAGCGCACAAGTCGACAAAGTTTTGCGTGGACACACAATACGTAATCACTCCGCGACGCATTTGATGCACAAAGCATTGCGCGAAGTACTAGGCGCGCACGTCGCCCAAAAAGGTTCTTTGGTCGATGCAGAAAAAACGCGTTTCGATTTTAGTCACAATGCACCAATGACCGCCGAAGAAATTCGTCAGGTAGAAGTAATCGTCAATCGTGAAATTCTGTCTAATGTCGCGACTCAAGCGCAATTGATGTCGTTCGATGACGCAGTCAAACATGGTGCGATGGCGCTGTTTGGTGAAAAATATGGTGATGAAGTGCGTGTATTAGATATCGGCACTTCACGCGAGTTGTGCGGCGGTGTGCATGTCCATCGTACTGGCGATATCGGTCTGTTCAAAATCGTGGGTGAGGGCGGTATCGCCGCTGGTATTCGTCGCGTTGAGGCTGTGACTGGCGAAGGTGCGTTCAGTCTGGTACAAGATATGGATGCAAGTATCAGCCAAGTTGCGGCAACGATGAAAGTGCAACCAGAAGATATCACTACGCGCTTAAATCAATGGCAAGATCAAATGAAGTCACTAGAAAAAGAAGTGACTGCATTGAAATCCAAATTAGCCTCTAATCAAGCCGATACGATGTTGTCACAAGCAACGGATATCAATGGCGTGAAAGTTTTGGTAGCGACTTTGGATGGTGCTGATGCCAATGCTTTGCGTGACTCCGTTACGCGTCTCAAAGATCAATTGAAAACAGCGGTCGTTGTTCTGGCCTCCGTGATTGATGGCAAAGTGAGTCTGACAGCAGGCGTGAGCGCAGATTGCATAGCTAAGGTAAAAGCAGGTGATTTGGTCAATTTTGTCGCGCAACAAGTCGGTGGTAAAGGCGGTGGTCGTCCAGATATGGCGCAGGCGGGTGGTACTAATCCTGATGCATTACCTGAGGCTTTGGCGGCGGTGCCTGCATGGTTGGCTGCGAAACTGTAAGCCGAATCATTGCTTACTGCGTTATGGAATGACTAGGGCAGACTTGAAGAAAGCGTGAATGTCAGTATTCAAGTAATCCCTTGCATTAATCATTATTCTTATTACAGTTAATGTAGGTTAGAAGCAAAAAGTAAAACATGTTTTGCTTGTTGCGTTGCACAATTCTCCAAAATTTCCGGTAGAATTGCTCGCATTAAGTTTTAGCAGTACAAAGTTTTCTCAAAAGCTATTATTACTCTTGTAACAGGTAAAATCATGCAATTCAATAAAGAACTGGATGCTCGCGGATTAAGTTGCCCGCTTCCTATCTTAAAAGCAAAAAAAGCTTTAGCCGAAATGATTACGGGCGAAGTCTTGCGCGTGATTGCTACCGATCCCGGTTCTGTACGCGATTTCAAAGCTTTTTCTAAGCAAACTGGCAATGAGTTGTTATCGCATTTAGAAGTCAGTAATGAATTTGAATATTTCTTGAAGCGCAAATAAATCAAGCGATCTGCACAGAATATCTGCCTAGCTTAGTATTTTAAATAAGCTCAGAACGACAATATCTTAAAAAACCACAAATATTTTTGTGGTTTTTTTTATCAAATCGCAAGGATTTCATAGAGGAATTCATCAGTTTTCATAAAAAAGAACGAACGTTCTAAAAATGCAGACGCGTTTCCTGTTAACATCTATAATCATCTACTTTACGTTTACGTCAATTAGCGAGAATTATTTCTCCTTAACGTAGACTGGCAACAGAATTTTTTGATTTTTATTCGTTTTTTTATTCGTTTTTTACCTTATTTATTTTTATCTTAGAACCGCACAGTAAAGGCAAAACTATGAAAGTCTTAGTACCAGTTAAGCGCGTGGTTGACTATAACGTTAAAGTCCGCGTCAAATCCGATGGTTCTGGCGTTGATGTTGCTAACGTCAAGATGTCTATGAACCCATTCGATGAAATCGCAGTGGAAGAAGCGACCCGTTTAAAAGAAGCTGGTGTGGTGACGGAAGTGATCGCGGTTTCTTGCGGCGTGTTGCAATGCCAGGAAACACTGCGTACGGCAATGGCAATCGGTGCTGATCGCGGTATTTTGGTAGAAACTGATGAAGAACTGCAACCTTTGGCAGTCGCCAAATTGCTCAAAGCTTTGGCAGACAAAGAACAACCTCAATTGATCATCTTGGGTAAGCAAGCGATTGACGATGATTGCAATCAAACTGGTCAAATGTTGGCGGCTTTATTGGGTTGGCCACAAGCGACTTTTGCATCTAAAGTTGTGGTCGCTGATGGCAAAGCAACTGTGACGCGCGAAGTGGATGGCGGCTTGGAAACTTTGAGCCTGACTTTGCCAGCGATCATCACAACCGACTTGCGTTTGAATGAGCCACGTTACGTGACTTTGCCTAACATCATGAAGGCGAAGAAGAAAACTTTGGATAACGTTAAACCAGCCGATTTAGGCGTGGATGTGACTTCCCGCATTAAGACTCTGAAAGTCGCGGAACCAGCAAAACGCACTGCAGGCATTATCGTGCCAGACGTTGCGACGCTGGTTAGCAAGTTGAAAAACGAAGCTAAAGTAATAGGCTAATTTTTCGCTTGCGAATTTTTTCTTATTCATTTCAATCAAATTTTTAAGCAAATTCAACTGTGAATTTGCAGAATAAAGTGGAAACCATCATGACTACACTCGTCATCGCTGAACACGATAATGCTAGCCTGAAAGGCAGCACACTCAACACCATTACCGCCGCGACTCAATGCGGTGGTGACGTACACGTTTTAGTTGCCGGTCACAATGCTGGCGCAGCAGCACAAGCAGCGGCACAAATCGCAGGCGTAGCAAAAGTATTGCACGCGGATGCAGCGTACTTCGCTGAAGGTTTGGCAGAGAATGTTGCCGAACAAGTTTTGACAATCGCGCCTGCTTACAGCCATATCTTGGCTCCAGCAACAGCCTACGGCAAAAACATTTTGCCACGCGTTGCGGCTAAATTAGATGTTGCGCAAATTTCTGAAATCACGAAGATCGATAGCCCAGACACTTTTGAGCGTCCAATCTACGCCGGTAATGCGATCGCCACTGTGCAATCGACTGACGTGGTGAAAGTGATTACAGTACGTACGACAGGCTTTGATGCAGCAGCAACTGGTGGTTCCGCTGCTGTTGAAACATTGGCAGCAGTTGCTGATAGTGGCAAGTCTGCTTTTGTCTCACGCGAAGTGGCGAAATCTGATCGTCCAGAATTAACTGCGGCGAAAGTCATCGTTTCTGGTGGTCGCGGTATGGGTTCTGCAGAGGCATTTAAAGTGTTGGAGCCATTAGCAGATAAGCTCGGCGCAGCGATGGGTGCATCCCGCGCAGCGGTAGATGCTGGCTATGTGCCGAATGACTGGCAAGTGGGTCAAACAGGTAAGATTGTCGCCCCAACTTTGTACATCGCGGTAGGTATTTCCGGTGCGATTCAGCATTTGGCAGGTATGAAAGATTCCAAAACCATCGTGGCGATCAACAAAGATCCTGAGGCACCGATCTTCTCCGTTGCTGATTACGGCATTGTTGGCGATTTGTTTGAAATCGTACCGCAATTGGTTGCTGAGTTAGGTTAAGCCTTAAGGCAAGAATATCCTGTGAATTTCACACAGAAGAATTCTTAGCGATAGAAGCGCAAAGGGCGCAGAGAATTCAAATGTGTTCTCTGCGCCCTGTTTGTTTTATTTCCCTTTGTAGAAAAAGTTAACTAAAGGGTATCCGTCAAAATTCAATTTTGGGGATGCAGTGCTAGGCGCAAAACGGAGCAATACGTCGGTATTGCGAGTATCGCATTTACAAAACCGACGACGCAATGCGCCCCACAATTGGATTTTGACGGATACCCAAATATTTGGAGATAGTATGAGTTACGTCGCCCCCTTAAAAGACATGCTGTTTGTAATGAACGAACTGGCAGGTTTGAACGAAGTCAATGCCTTGCCAGGTTGCGAAGATGCCACTGCGGAAACCGTAGAAGCGATCTTAGAAGAGAAAGCGCGTTTTACGAGTGAAGTAATCGCCACTTTGAACTGGGCTGGTGATCAGGCACCAAGCTATTGGAAAGATGGCCAAGTCTTCACCACCAAAGGCTTTAAAGAAGCCTTCAAGATGTTTGGTGAAGCAGGCTGGCAAGGTGTGCAGCATCCGGCAGAATTCGGCGGTCAGGGTTTGCCTAAATTGTTGGCGACCCCTTGTATAGAAATGTTGCATGCTGCGAATCTGTCGTTCGCACTCTGTCCGTTGTTGACGGACGGTGCGATTGAAGCCTTGTTGACTGCTGGTAGTGACGCTGATAAAGCAACTTATCTCGAAAACCTGATCTCCGGCAAATGGACCGGCACCATGAATCTGACCGAGCCACAAGCGGGCTCCGATTTGGCGATGGTGCGTACCCGTGCTGTGCCGCAAGATGACGGCACTTATAAAGTATTTGGTACTAAGATTTTCATCACCTATGGTGAGCACGATATGGCGGAAAATATCGTGCACTTAGTATTGGCGCGTACGCCAAATGCACCAGAAGGCGTGAAGGGTATTTCGCTGTTTATCGTACCAAAATTCATGGTTAATGCAGATGGTAGCCTAGGCGCGCGTAACGATGCACATTGCGTGTCGATTGAACATAAACTCGGTATCAAAGCGAGCCCAACTTGTGTCTTGCAATTTGGCGATAACGGCGGTGCAATTGGTACTTTGGTGGGTGAAGAAAACCGCGGCTTGGAATATATGTTCATCATGATGAACGCGGCGCGTTTTGGCGTTGGTATGCAAGGTGTGGCGGTAGCAGAACGCGCTTATCAAAAAGCCGTGCAATACGCAAAAGATCGCGTGCAGTCACGTGATCTGGCAGGTTCAGCCGGCCCGGTGAGCATCATTCATCATCCTGACGTGCGTCGTATGTTGATGTCTATGCGTGCACAGATAGAAGGCTCACGTGCCTTGGCGTATGTTGCCGCTGCGATGAGCGATAAAGCGCATCATCACGCAGATGCTGAAGTGCGCAAGCAAAATCAGGCGGCTTACGAATTCCTAGTACCTATCGTTAAAGGTTGGTCAACTGAGTTGTCTTTAGATGTCACCTCAACTGGCGTGCAAGTGCATGGTGGTATGGGCTTTATTGAAGAAACTGGTGCTGCCCAACATTATCGCGATGCGCAGATTTTGACGATCTATGAAGGTACGACGGCGATTCAAGCAAATGATTTGGTCGGTCGTAAGACTTCACGTGATGGCGGCGCAGTGGCGAAACAATTCATCGCACAAGTGCGTGCGGTTGAAGCCGAATTGAGCGCGACCGGAGAGGCAAATTTGAAAGCTATTGCAGCGCAATTAGCAATCGGTGCCAAAGCAATGGAAGACGTGGTTGAATTCGTGGTGGCGAACTTCAAATCCGATATCAAAGCGGTGTTCTCTGGCAGCGTGCCTTATTTGAAATTGGCAGGTGTCGTATTGGGCGGCTGGCAAATGGCGCGTGCGGCTTTGATTGCGCAGGCAAAATTGCAAGCAGGCGGGGGGGATGCCAGTTTTAATCAGGCGAAGGTCGCGACAGCACGCTTTTTCGCTGACCACATATTAAGTACAGCGCAAGGTTTGCGTACTTCTATCGTGGACGGTAGTGCTGGCGTGTTGGCATTGAGTGAAGAACAGTTCTAAGTCTTCGTTTTGGCTTAAGTAGTAAAAAAATGGCGCGAAGTTCTTCACTTCGCGCCATTTATATTTTAAGGAGCGAGACGTACTTAGCCGTAAGCACCACCTGTGTACAGCAAGTCAAAACCCCGCGCTAAGACAAACAACAAAGAAATTGCGCCCAAACCCACACTAAAAACCAATAGCAATGCGAGTGGCCAGGAAGACTCGCTGGTTTGACCTGATTGTGAATTAAATTGTGCATCCCAATGTTCATCTGACTTCAATCCCAGCACTAGGCACATCAAGACGCTGATCAGAAATGACAGGATCCAAGGTGCATAAGTCACAAAGAAATTCAGGTTGAAATAAAGTTTAGATAATAAAAAGGATAACGGCAGACTGATAAAGTGCAGCCAGGCAAAATTATCGCGCTTGCCATATAGATAAAATCGATGCGCTCCCAAGCTGCCAAATAGCAGGCAAATCAATACTGTGAGTGTTTTATTTTTGTGTGAGTTTGTTGTCATAATTGAATTTTAAAATGAGTTTTTGATGCTTTTGGATAAGTAGTGATTTTATCGGATTTGTTGTTTGCTAAGCTTATTCATTGTGCTTCTTGACTAAAATAGGCTGGGCTTCAAATTTCTTTAATTGAAGCTATAAATTAGCGACAGAAATCGGGTAAAATGCTTGGTTTTACAAAGCCACTATTGAATAGTTCTTGCGAAGTTACTGCTTTGCGGGCTATAATTTGCGGCTTTTTCCGTCCTTTGACAATTTTTTGGAAATATTATGGTCGTTATTCGTTTAGCTCGTGGTGGTGCAAAAAAGCGCCCTTTCTACAATATCGTTGCAGCTGATTCACGTAATCGTCGTGATGGTCGCTTCATCGAGCGTATCGGTTTTTACAATCCAGTAGCAACTGGCAATGCTGAAGAAGTTCGCGTTGCTGCAGATCGTTTGGCTTACTGGCAAGGCGTAGGTGCACAATTGTCACCAGCTGTTGCTCGTTTGGTTGCTCAAGTAGCAAAAAAAGCAGCTTAATTGTCTGCTCAAACTGAGGTAGGGCAGGCAGTGCAAGTATCTGCAAATCAATCTGCTCCTGATGATTTAGTCATTGTTGGCTATGTCTCAGGGGCATTTGGTCTTCAAGGGTGGGTAAAAATCCGTCCTTATTCGAGCACTGCCGATGCTTTGTTAGATGCGCCTCTGTTCTGGTTGGAAAGCGCCGCGCAAGCGGGTGTTGCTCCGACTCTGCGTCAAGTCAAACGCCTGAGCTCTAAGATTCATGGCGAAGATGTGGTTGCGAGATTAGATGAAGTGCCAGATCGTACAGCTGCAGAAGCCTTAAAAGGCACTGTAGTGAAAGTATCGCGTCAGGAGTTTCCGGCGCTAGAACAAGATGAGTTTTATTGGGTCGATCTGATCGGCTTAGCAGTACAGAATTTACAAGGTGAAGACCTTGGCGTTGTCCGCGCTATGATGGACAACGGTGCGCAGTCAATTTTGCGGGTCGCGGCCAGTGATGTGCCAGAAGCAGAATTGATGAAGCATGAACGCCTCATTCCCTTTGTTGATCATTTCGTTAAAGAAGTGGATCGCGAAGCGAACAAGATCGTTGTTGACTGGGGTAGTGATTATTAAGTCCCGGTATGTAAAGAATCGCAGTTGTTTGCATTGTGGAGCGTGATGAATGCAATTTGATGTCATTACGTTGTTCCCGGAAATGTTTGCTGCGATTACCGAATCCGGTGTGACGCGACGGGCATTTGAGCAAAAAAAATGTGCATTGCAGTTTTGGAATCCACGTGATTTCACGACCGATAAGCATAGAACTGTAGATGACCGGCCGTACGGCGGTGGTCCTGGCATGGTGATGATGGCCAAGCCTTTGCAGACGGCACTGCATGCAGCAAAAGCGCGGCAACAAGAACTTGGATTTGCAAAGCCTAAAGTGCTTTATTTATCGCCACAAGGCAAACCTATGAATCACACTCGTGTGATGGAATGGGTAGAGCAAGATGGTTTAGTTTTGTTGTGTGGTCGTTACGAAGCCGTTGATCAACGATTGTTAGATCGTGAAGTCGATGAAGAAATCAGCCTTGGCGATTTCGTTTTATCTGGCGGTGAATTGCCGGCGATGGCTTTGATGGATGCGGTGATACGTCAGTTACCTGGCGTATTGCACGATGAAGCTTCGGCAGTTGAAGATAGTTTTGTCAATGGTTTGCTGGATTGTCCGCATTACACCAGACCAGAAATTTTTGAAGATCAATGCGTGCCGACGATTTTAATGGGCGGTAATCACGCAGAGATCGCAAAATGGCGGCGTCAACAATCCTTATTGGTGAGTTGGCACAAACGCCCAGAATTAATTGAACAAGCGCGTAAAGCGGGCTTGTTAAGTAAGGCGGATGAGCAGTTTTTGAAATCACTTAATCCAATCTGATTGATCTAGCCTTTATAAAGAATTCGTGACTTTTTGTACGAATAAATCATGTAAATTTTTTGCATGTGTTTAGAGTGAACTGAAGAAGTAATGTGTTCACATGTTTAACCCCATCCTCTACTGAGCAAGCTTGTGTAAACAAACTTAGGCGTCAGCAAGATGGTATCTGGAGTGATAAAAATGGATTTGATCCAAACATTAGAGCAAGAAGAAATTGCTCGCTTAGGTAAAAATATCCCTGCGTTCGCGCCTGGTGATACAGTCGTTGTTAACGTTAACGTAGTTGAAGGCACACGTAAGCGTGCTCAGGCGTACGAAGGCGTTGTTATTTCCCGTCGTAACCGTGGTTTGAATTCGAACTTCATCGTTCGTAAAATTTCTTCCGGTGAAGGCGTTGAACGTACATTCCAATTGTACTCACCATTGATCGCTTCTATCGAAGTGAAACGTCGTGGTGATGTACGTCGCGCTAAGTTGTACTACTTGCGTGAACGTTCAGGTAAATCTGCTCGTATTAAAGAGAAATTACCAAACCGCAAAGCAGCAGCTGTTTAATCATAGCCATGCTTGTTTTGTGAGTTTTAAAGAAGGGGTGCCAGTGGCATCCCTTTTTTGTTTTTACCACTTCTATTGTCATTACCATCGTTATTATCGTGACCACCAGCTTTGATCCTCAATTATTGGCAATTCATTCTTATGCAGATGAATCAGCTTTGCCATCTGACAGAATTTCCTTGGATTTTTTACGTCATCGTTTTCAGCGGGATATATTTTGGGCACCTGAAAATACGGAGGAATCAAGCCTATTTAAAGGCGATGCATTTAAGCCAGCCTCGGTGTTAATGCCTATCATCGCGCGCGAGCACGGCTTGCAAATATTATTGACGCAAAGGGCGGCGCATTTGCATCATCATGGTGGGCAAATCAGCTTTCCTGGTGGTCGAGTGGATGCGACAGATACGTCCGCAGAACATACTGCTTTGCGCGAAGCACAGGAAGAAATAGGCCTCGCTGACAGTCAAGTTGAAGTATTGGGACGCTTGCCGCAATACTATACGGGAACCGGATTTTCGGTGACGCCGGTGGTGGCGTTAGTGCATCCGCCTTACGAATTTAATTCTGATCCATTTGAGGTAGCATCAATCTTCGAAGTGCCGTTGGCTTTTCTAATGGATCCACATCACCATCAACGTCGTCAGATTGATTTTCCAGATGGGAGCGGTAAGCGCAGTTTTTATGCGATGCCCTATCAGGATTATTTTATCTGGGGTGCGACAGCGGGCATGCTACGTAATTTATTCCATTTTTTACGTGCTGATCTACCTGAATGAGGGTGTGATCTACTTCATAAACAGGCTAAATCAGTTTACACTGGAGTTCTTTTCTAAGTCCGCCCTCAACCGGGAAGTTTGAAGACCCACTATGACATTTCTCTCCATACTCTTCGCGCTCTTGATTGAGCAACTCAAGCCACTGAGAGTGGATAATCCCGTGTACACCCAAGTTCAGCATTTCGCGGCCAAAGTTGAGGCCTGGTGCAATGCGGGTAAGGCGCACCATGGTCGCACTGGCTGGTTTATCGTGGTTGGTGCGCTGACTTTGCCAACTGCCTTGGTGTATTGGTTATGTTTGCGTTTGAATCCCTTTGCGGCCTTTATTTGGAATGTCATTATCGTCTACCTGACTTTGGGTTTTCGCCGCTATAGCCATTACTTTACCTCGATACAAATTGCTTTAAATGCTGGCGATGAAGATGCAGCGCGCAAATATTTGTCAGATTGGACGAATAGAGATTGCTCCGCGATGGATGCCACCGACGTTGCACGTGGGGCAGTTGAGCGTTCTTTGATCGCATCGCATCGCAATGTATTCGGTGTGTTCTTTTGGTTTTTGATGCCAGTTGGTCCAGCATGTGCTGTGATGTATCGCATGTCTGAATTCTTATCGCGTGAATGGTGCGAGCCTGAGCACATGCAAAATGAAGAGTTTGGTCAATTTGCGAAAAAAGTATTTTATTGGATAGATTGGGTGCCAGCTCATTTGACCGCGGTGGCATTTGCGGTTGTTGGTAATTTTGAAGATGCTATTTATTCCTGGCGTAATTATGCGAGTCGTTGGACTGATGAATTGCTAGGTATTATTTTGTCTGCTGGCGGTGGCGCGATAGGTGTGCGTTTGGGAGAGCCTGAAACCAAAGCTCTTGTGATCTTGAATGCCGATGCTAGTGCGGTAGATGTAGATAGTCTGGAACTTGAAAGTCAGCCTGGCGTGGAAGCGAGTCCACGCTCACTGCAGAGCGCCGTTGGCTTGGTTTGGCGGGCTTTATTGCTATGGATGTTGCTACTTTTATTATTGTCCTTTGCAGTTTGGCTATAAATCTCTTTAGCGCAATGAAAAAGCCCACTTATTGTTTAAGTGGGCTTTTTGTTTTCTGAATGCCTGGTCTTGAGTACTGGTCTTAAGTACAGCCATTAAGTGCTCACACTAAGCGCTGGTGTTAATTGTTCCGCCAGTGATTTCTCCGCGGGTATTGGGCACGGGAGTTGGTTTGGGTTCTTGTGCAGGTTTGGCAGCTTGCTTTGATTCTTGGGCATCGCGTGCCGCCTTGACTTCATTAGTCTTATTCACATCCGCCTTAGCTTTGACAACTTCGGCATCGTTGACTTTGTTCTTTGGGGCAAATGATTTTAACTCTTCATTTCTATTGGAAAAGACTTGGTCTCTTGCGGCAGTTGAAGTAATTGGTGCGGTTGCCATGATATTTCCTGACTTAAGATGTTTCTTTTATGATGACCACAATGAAGAATAGGTGAGATCAGATGAATCTTCAAGATGGATTTTGAATGCTTACGATTAAATTAACTGAATCGAAGCTGGTGTACGCACTTACGCAATTGTCACAATTTCATTTTGTTGAAAATCATACAAGCAAAAATAGGGGCGAAAAAAAACGCTGTTCAAAATAAACAGCGTTTTCTTATGACTCCGAAAGCGATTAGTTACGAACTACGCGCTTGTATTCATTTGTACGTGTATCGATTTCGATAACGTCATCTTGGCTAACGAATAATGGCACTTGCACGATATGGCAATGCGCTTCGATGGCGTTTTCGATTTTTGCTTCTTTCAGAACGTTACCGGAAGTATTACCTTTTACAGCTGGCTCAGAATAGATAACCAAGCGAGCGATTGTTGTCGGTAATTCTACAGAAATTGCTTTGCCGTCGTAGAAAACAGCTTCACATTCCATGCCGTCTTTCAGGTAATGCAATGCATCGCCCAAGTTTTCTTCTTCGATTTCGTATTGGTTGTATTCTGTATCCATGAATACATACAAAGGGTCAGCGAAGTAAGAGTAAGTTACTGGCTTTTTATCCAAAACAACAACGTCAAATTTGTCGTCGCCACGGAATACGTTTTCCAATGGGCTATTCGTCAACAAGTTTTTCATTTTCCACTTGTAAGTGAAGCCAGTACGGCTAGAACCGTTGACGTCAGAGCGCAGAACGATCATAGGCTTGCTGTCGACCATAATAATGTTGCCAACGCGAATTTCTTTTGCAGGTTTCATAGTAATTGATATAAAAAGTAGGTTGCTTAAAAATCATCTGTTGCCTACTGGAATATTAAAAATATTGCCCTGCAAGCTCAGCATTGATGGTGTTTTGAATAAATCGAAAAATTCATTAAAAATTAACCGCACATTTTAACCTATTTTCAGGGGCTTTTATCGTTTCGCGTTGATGAAGCTCAATAAATTCGATGTCATGTCGCCAATGTCGTGCATTTGTTGTTGCCAGAGAGCGCTTTGTATTTGAATTTCTGGCAAATTCCGACGGAAGTCTGTCCATAAACTCTGCCAATCTGGCGTGGTTGATGCATCGTTCCATGCCAGAGAAAATGCTTGGCTGGCTGTGCTTGATGCCGTATGTCGTCCCAAGAAGGCGCGCAATTTTTTGTGATGCAAGTTTTCATCTTGCGGGTAGATGTGCCAGATAAAGGGTTTTTGCGCCCACTGGGCTCGTACGAAAGAATCTTCGCCTCTGACAAAATTCAGATCGCAACTCCACAACAATTTGTCGTAGTCTTGTTGCGGCACAAAGGGAATGACACGCACACTTAAATTGCCTCGTTTGACATGCGCACCTGGTTTCGCATCTTGTTGCAAGAATTTTTCTACTGTCTCCTTGGCTACCCCAGTAGGAACCAGACAGCTAACGGCCTCCGTGCCATTTTCCCAAACTTGAAATAGCTGTTCGACTGGTGCATGAGGGTAGCAGAATAGAGAAATGTTAAGTGCATCTGATTCTTCTGCGCTTACACCCAAGTTAGCTAAAAAAGCTTTTCGATTTTGGGCTACTTGATTAAATTCATGCTGCTCTTGAGTTAAGTTTTTCTCATGTAAAAGTCCGCCAGTTTTTGGCGTAAACCCAGGGAAGAAAAAATATTTTGTCAGCGAATACTGTGGATGTGAGGACGGCAAAGTATGGCAGCCTTCAACCCATTCTTCTGCACTCAAGCCTTCCAGATTAATCCAGGCCGGTGGTGGTTGGCATAGTGCCATGCTGGCGATGTACGCGGGAGGAATATCGCAGCCAAAAAATTCAATCACGATATCCGCAATGTCACTCACTTCAAATCGACCGTCTTGATCACGCCAATGGCGAATGTGGATATTGTGGATGCTTTGTTGTTCTGTTTCGATCTCTAGTTCAGGGCAGATCTTTTTGAAGCTGACTAAATCGTCGACCCATAATGTCACCGCGATGTGATGCTCTTGTTCGAGTTGGCGCGCGAGGCGCCAGCAGATACCAATATCGCCGAAATTGTCGACAACTTTGCAGAAGAGGGCAAGGCTGGTAGTGGAGCTATTGAGATGATTCATGAATTGGAAAATCAGACAGAAAATTCAGTCAAAAAATAAATAAAAAGTTTGTATGATTAACGGAAATTGTTTTTCCACTCACGCAAAGCGCCAAAATTGGTGGCTTCGTCTTGCGCTGCAGCGACTTTGTCCGTACTCACTAAACGTTCTATAACTGCCGAGACGCGGGTGCGCAAAAATGGGTTGGTTTGAATTTCCAAGGCGATCGTCGTCGGCACTGTTGGAATATCTTGTGCACGCTTTTCTTGCTCGCGCACGATGCGGGCTTGTAAAGCAGCATTTGCTGGTTCAACTTCGAGCGCAAATTTCAGGTTGGATAAAGTATATTCATGCGCACAATAAACGGCCGTAGCGGCTGGTAACGCAGCCAACTGATCGAGTGAATTGAGCATTTGTGCTGGTGTGCCTTCAAACAGGCGCCCGCAGCCACCGGCAAACAGGGTATCGCCGCAAAAGACCGCGGCCAGTGCTTCAGAATAATAGGCGATATGCCCAAACGTGTGGCCTGGTACTGCAATAATTTTAAAGCTTAACTCCAGACTGGCTATGCTGATTTGGTCTCCATCATCCAAAGGAATCGTGACTGCCGCGATCCCATCATGTGCAGGGCCATATACTGGAACCGGGTAATGTGTGAGCAGTTCTGCAACACCACCAATATGGTCGCTATGATGATGCGTCAGTAAGATGGCTCTGAGAGTCAAGCCGTGTTGCGTAAGTGCCTGTAAAATAACTGTGGCATCGCCAGGATCAACGACAATAGCATCGCTGCCATTGTGAATTAGCCATAGATAATTGTCGTCAAACGCGGGCACAGTCAATATACTGAGGGCTTGCTTAGTGACTTGCTGATTCATAGTAGGCTTATCCTGATTTTTTAGAGAAGTGAGTGAAGTGAACGCATCAAATTCTACGCAATCCGCCATTATAGACTTAGGTGATTGGCTGATGCAGCCAGCGGGAACTTATATCTGTGCGTGGGAACAAACCCAGTTTGATTTGCTGACAGCGGATATTTTTGGTTTTCATGCCTTGCAAATTGGTTTGCCGCAATTGCCTGCGTTGGCAGCGAGCAGAATGCCACATCAATGGCAGACAGCCCAGCAAGTCCCTGAAATGAATGCGGTGCTGCGCCAGCAAGTGGTGTTGGTGCACGATTTTGCCGAATTGCCATTTGACTCACAGAGTATTGATTTGATCGTCTTACCGCATGTACTTGAGTTTGCCAAAGAACCACATCAAATTTTGCGTGAAGTCGATAGAATTTTAATTCCTGAAGGCAGAGTCATTATCAGTGGTTTGAATCGCGCTAGCTTATGGGGTGCGCGGCAAATGCTAGGGAAATTGGCGCACAGACCATTTTTGCCGGAAGAAGGCGAATTTATCAGTGCGCATCGCTTAAAGGATTGGCTGAAATTATTGAGTATGGAAGTGAGTCAGACGCGCTTTGGATGTTACGCCATGCCAGTCGACAATGCGCAGTGGTTAGAAAATTCAAGCTTGATGGACAAACTGGGTCAACGCTGGTGGCCACGACTAGGCGCGGTGTATATGATAGAAGCGATCAAAAGAGTCAGAGGTATGCATTTAATCGGCCCTGCATTAAAACAAAAACGTGTACGACAAGCGAATGCTGTACCAGTCGCGAATAAGATAAAAGAACATGGACAAAATTAAGATTTATACAGATGGTGCTTGTAAAGGGAATCCTGGTAAAGGCGGTTGGGGGGCATTACTGATCGCAGGACATCGTGAGAAAGAATTATTCGGCGGTGAGGCCGATACGACAAATAATCGCATGGAATTAATGGCAGTGATTCAGGCGCTCGGTGCTTTGAAGCGGCCATGTGAAATTGCACTACACACGGATAGTCAATACGTACTCAAAGGCATTACGGAATGGATAGACGGGTGGAAAGCAAAAGGCTGGAAAACTGCATCGAAATCACCAGTAAAAAATGTCGATTTGTGGCAACAGTTAGATGCCGCACGCAATCTGCACACCATAGAATGGATTTGGGTTAGAGGTCATGCAGGTGATGCTGGGAATGAACGCGCAGATCAATTGGCAAATCGTGGTGTCGAGACTGTAAATTAGCGTTTGGTTTGATCATGCATGACGATTTTCGTTGAGCTTAATGCGTGCATCTAGTGCCCTCAATGTGGGAACGTCAGATCTGAAACACATGCTTGTGAAAAGTGGTGATTGAATAGAAGTTGAAGTATGCGCCAGTAAAGAAATTGCTGTTCTTGTCATAAATACCGAGATGCCGAGTTGAAGTTGATTCTATTAGGGAGACGAATGCATGTATCGATTACACCGGTCACGGATTAAAAATAAGCTGCATGAAAACAAGCTCCATAAAAACAAGCTGATCGATAAGGATCTGATTATTCAGGCATGTTTAATTTTTCTTTTATCTGTGGCTTCGTTTATTTCCTTCATTGATTCGGCGCATGCGGCCAATTCCGAGACTACAACTGCGACAAAGAACGATAAGGTCGCCCATCCTATAGTTAGTTCTCCTGTAGTTAGTCCTCCTTTAGTTAGTCCTCCCTTCGTCGGCGCTCCCTTTATCAGTAATTTTGATGCTAAAACGTATAAGGCGCATGGACAAAATTGGGTATCGGTGCAAGATCGTCGCGGCATACTTTACTTTGGTAACTCAAACGGCATCATTGAATTTGACGGTCAACGTTGGCAAGCGGTTATCATTACTGGCAATCCTATGGTGCGTTCGCTGGCGGTGGCTAGTGACGGTACTATTTTCTACGGCTCGGTTGGTGATTTTGGTTATTTGCGCGCGACTGATTCAGGTCAGGTGATGGCAGTTTCTCTACGCGATAAATTACCGAAAGATGAAGCAGTCTTCAATGATGTCTGGCAGGTAGAAAATACGAAACAAGGAGTCGTATTTTTGACTCGCAGTCGGATTTTTCGTTTCGATCAAGGTCAGCTCACCGCGATTGCTGGGCGTTTTGCTTCCTCGCAAGCCGCGGTCTTGAACGGTACATTAATCTTTGCCGATATCGATCACGGCATTAGTTTGCTTGACGGCGACAAGGTGGTGCCCATCCCGCAATTGGCCGGGGTATTTAATCGCAAGCGCGTGATGATGGCGGCGTTTGGCCCGCACGAACTCTTGGTCGGACGCCTCGCCGGAGACTTCTGCTTAATTGATCTTGCACCGTTGTGGAATGCCACGACAAAGTCCTATGATGTAAATCGTACAGTAAGCAATCTGGTGCGCCCTATGCCCACTGAGGTTGATGCCTTGCTCAATGAGAATAATATGTTCTTGTATAAGGTGTTGCCGATAGATGGCGATACTTTCGCTATCAGCACCGTGAAAGCAGGCGTCTTAATTTTAGATCGTACGGGTAAGGTTTTACGTGCGATTAACAAGAATGCCGGTTTGATGGATAACACTGTCGCGGGAATCATGCTCGATCGCCACAAGAATCTGTGGGCGTCAACGAATTCCGGCATATCTCATATTGAACTGAGTGTGCCGCAGATGTTATTTTCTGCAAAAAATGGCTTGGAAGGGACTTCCATCACGGTCGCTTATTACCAAGATCAGTTTTATGTCAGTACATTTCAAGATATCTATACCCAATCTCCTTTCAAATACAGTCTCAAAAATGACGTGCCACAGTTTTCACCCTTGCGTGAAGGGACTAGCGAAATTTGGCAATTCTTGGAAGTCAGTGGCGATTTGATGGCTGCATCAGGGCGTGGTTTATATAGAATCCGTGGTGACCGTGCCGAGTATATTAATGAATCGTCCGGTAATGCCTATAGCCTAGGAACGACGCCACGCTGGCCAGATCATTTATTTGTCGGATTGATGGGTGGCGTTGAAATTTTTAAACGCAACGCGGGGCAATGGCAGCGCATCGCGCGAATGGATGGCGTGAAAGATAATATTCGGCGCATTACCACGGATGCGAATGGTGACTTGTGGCTCAATACGGAAGTTCAGGGACTGCTACGCGTGCACTTTGATGGCGACAAAGTGAATCGAGTAAAAACTCACAGAATAGGACTAGCGCATGGCTTGCCAGATTTAACGGCTGGCCGCACCATTTTATTCGGCAAAGACTTAATGCTAGTGACGCCAAAAGGAATCATGTCTGCCAAGATCGCCCCGTGGCAAGAGGGTGATGCAGATGTGGATGCAACGCGGTTCGCACCCGATGCACGCTTTGGATCGCAATTTAGTGATGGCACTTTAGAGGTGAGTGATCTGATAGAAGATCGTGCAGGTGGCGTTTATCTTAAAACCACAGATGGCATATTTGCGTTGCACAAGAAGACTTCAGTCGGAGAACTTCAACCGTCGGCGACTCAGTCGGCGGCCAACTATGCCGTAGATGGAAATGCTTTCCGAGGAGTGACTTCGGCTGACGATGCTTTATTCGCCCATCCTCTCGGTGGCGTTTGGATGCCTGGCGAAGTATTGACACGGGTAGAGCCAACCGCGAAGAAAAATTATGGGCAAGATTTTCTGGCCTTGATTCGCCGTGTAACGACTACTGGCAAGCATCTCATTTTTTCTGGTAGTTTTGCCGAAGCTGGAAGCAGTATTCCAAACGCCGCAACGGTGTTTCAAACGCTACAAAGCAAGCAGCAAGTACTGCAATTACCGTATGACAAAAATGCCTTGATTTTTGAATTTGCCGCTACCTTTTTTGAAAAGCCGGGTAGCTTGCGTTTTCAATATCAGCTTGAGGGATTCGACCAGCAGTGGAGTGAGTGGGATGCTGCCACCGCCAAGGAATACACCAATATCCCTGAAGGACAATATCGGTTCAAGGTAAGAGCAAAAAACATCTATGGTGTGCAAACACAGGAAGCGATTTACGCTTTCCAGATACTTCCACCTTGGTATCGTAGTTGGTGGGCTTACATACTCTGGATCGCCTTGGCGGCATTTTTGATCTGGGGTGTCGCGCATTTTTATTCTCTGCGTTTAAAGCGTGAAAAAATTCATTTGGAAGAATTGGTTGCTGAGCGCACTCGACAATTGCGCGAAGCATCGTTGACAGATCCTTTGACTGGCTTACGCAATCGTCGTTTTCTATCAGAAGTTTTGCATAACGATGTACAAGCATTTATTAGTTACAAGAACTATGTGTTGCAAGCTTCCATCAATCGCGCCAGCATGACGGGGCGTGAAGTTTTCGCGCTGTACTTGCTGGATATGGATCATTTCAAGCAAATCAACGACACGTATGGGCACGAAGCTGGAGATATGTTGTTGAAACAATTCTCGCAAATATTAAATGAATCGGTGCGTAAAGATGACGTTGTCGTTCGATTGGGCGGAGAGGAATTTTTGGTAGTTTTAAAGAAAACCGACCCAGACTATATCCATCATTTTGCGCAAAAATTGCTGAAGAAAGTTGCCGACACAGAATTTGATTTGGGTGATGGCGTGCGTATCCATAAAACCTGTTCGATAGGTTATACGGTATTTCCGTTTTACGCGGATCTTCCCGAGCTTGTTAGCTTTGAACAAAATGTAATGTTAAGTGATATGGCGATGTATTACGCCAAACATCACGGCAGAAATCAGGCGGTTTTTATGTCGGCGACCTCTAAAGTGCCGACGGATGAAGAGACTATTCGACACATGGTTACATCATTTGAGTATGCTTCAAAACAAGCCTACGTCACGATAGAACAGGTACGTCAAACCGATGACGATGCGAATGTACAAACAAGCTGACAGCTTGTTGGAAATAGCGAAAATGCCGCATATTATTGCGGCATTTTTTTTGAACTTAGTTCATTGATCAATTACTTCGGCTGTTATTTCAGCAGTTACTTCGGCTGTTTGGGCTGCATCGCTTGTATTAGCGCATACCTGCAATGATGCCTTCCAATTTAATCGTGTCGGCACAAAACAGGCGTATCCCTTCGGCTAATTTTTCAGTTGCCATGGCATCTTCATTTAACATAAAACGGAAGGACTTTTCATCGATGCTTAATTTCGTTACGTCAGATGCCATTGCGGCTTCTTGATTGAGTTTAGGTGGTACTTTGCCATCGGCTTCGCTGAGTTTTTGTAGCAGATCTGGACTGATGGTTAATAAATCGCAACCCGCTAATTCCAAGATTTGCGAAGTGTTGCGGAAGCTAGCACCCATAATTTCTGTACTAAAGCCGAACTTGCGATAGTAGTTGTAAATGCGCTTGACCGACAGCACGCCAGGGTCTTCTGCACCATAAATTTCTTGACCAGTTTGCTTCTTGAACCAATCATAGATTCGGCCAACAAATGGAGAAATTAATTGCGCGCCAGCTTCCGCACAAGCTGCTGCTTGCGCCAGGCAGAACAGCAAAGTCATGTTGCAGTGTATGCCTTCTTTTTCTAAAATTTCTGCAGCACGAATGCCTTCCCAAGTCGATGCGATTTTGATCAAGACACGTTCGCGTGGAATGCCAGCGGCTTCATACAAGGCGATCAATTGTCGACCTTTTGCAACGGTGGCTTCGGTATCAAACGAGAGGCGGGCATCGGTTTCTGTGGAAACGCGACCAGGCACGATCTGCAAGATTTTCAGGCCAAAACTAATCAGTAATTGATCAATGATTTCATCGGTAGATTTGCCAGCGTTTTGTGCCACTGCTTGTGCGAGCAATGGTTGATATTCGGGTTTCTGTACGGCTTTCAAAATCAGCGAAGGATTCGTCGTCGCATCACGCGGCGTGTAGGCTTGCATGGATTGAAAATCGCCAGTGTCTGCCACCACGGTTGTGTATTGTTTCAGTTGTTCGAGTTGATTCATGATGGAGTGTGAAATAAGGTTCGAAAAAAGTAAGTAAAAATTTAGTTGGACAAGACTTGAATGTGCGCAGGACCGGCGACGATTTCGCCTATTACTGCGGCATCTTGAAAATCACTCTTATGAAATATTTCCAATACTTGCGCCAATGCTTCAGGTGCACAGGCTACTAACAGTCCGCCGGAAGTTTGTGGGTCGGTTAATAAAGCTTGAGTGATAGTATCTTCATGGCTAAAACGGACATCCTCACCATAAGCTGCGAAATTGCGGGCAGATGCGCCTGTGATACAGCCCGCGGCTGCAAGTTCTTTGACCTGTGGTAAAAAGGGAATGTCTGCAGCACGCAGCGTGGCACCTACTTTTGCGCCACGGCAGATTTCTAATAGATGGCCGAGTAAACCAAAGCCCGTCACGTCGGTCATCGCATGTACAGCGTCCAGTTGCGACAAGGCCTGCCCAGGTTTATTGAGCTTGGTCGTATTCGCAATCATGCTCGCATAGCCATTCGCATCTAATTTTTGTTTTTTTAAAGCGGCAGACAGTACGCCTACACCTATAGGCTTACCGAGAACTAATTGATCGCCAACACGTGCGCTAGAATTGCGTTTGACCTTGGACGGATGGATCAATCCCATCACCACCAATCCATAAATTGGCTCGACCGAATCGATGCTATGGCCGCCCGCAATCGGAATACCGGCTTCGCGGCAAATACTTTCACCACCTTCAATAATCTTACCGATGACATCTAATGGAATTTGATTGATGGGCATTCCGACCAAAGCCAGCGCCATAATCGGTGTTCCGCCCATGGCATACACGTCAGAAATCGCATTCGTCGCAGCGATACGGCCAAAATCATAGGGATCGTCAACGATAGGCATGAAAAAATCGGTAGTCGCGATCAAAGCTTGTTCGTCATTGAGTCGATAAACCGCAGCATCGTCAGAAGTCTCTATACCGACCATGAGTGCATCGGGAACTGAGAATCCGGTCGATTTCTTGAGTATTTCAGCCAAAACCCCGGGCGCTATTTTGCAGCCACAACCACCGCCGTGGGAAAACGAAGTCAATCGAATTGGGCCTGTGCCGATGTCGGTGCCGGAGCTAATGCTATTTCCCATGCTTGTGCTGTCGTTCATGAATCTGTCTGGGCTTAATTGTGAGTGATGAATGACCGATTATAGAATACTGCCGTCAGGCTGAGGCAGAAAAATCAAACATAGGCCGTCATCATCAAAAAATGCAATGCTTTGTCTGGCATGGTTCTATTCTGCATGGCGTTTGAGCCTCCGTATCTTCACCATTCAACAAAGAAGAGTATGAGTCTTTGATAATTTGCCCTGAGCAGGATTCTTTTTAAGTTGATATGTATCAGGCTCTCGCCTAGGGACGCGTGTCACCACTCAAACTTCACTTTATCAGCGTTCACTCAATGCGAAAGAAAGACAGAGCTCACAGTATTATTTTTCGACAGATGTGAGCATGAATAGTCAGGTTAAAGATTCACAAGAGAGCTTAGGCTTCAAATAATTTGTGTAGTAAAACTATAAAATTTTCATATTGTTACTGTTTTCAATTGTGGTCAGGTAGGTGTGCCAATATTCGAAGTAGCATATTTTTTAATGATTTGGATAAATTCCAGATGGCAATTGAAAATAGTGTGACGTAAAGATTGACAATCAATTTCATCTATCACGCCTTAATTATTTGAACGTTTAGATTTCTATCGTTTCTCAATTTTCTTCTTATTGTGTAGTTTGACTACAACCAATTCGTTTTTAATTGCTTTATTCTGTATGCGTTCGGAGCGACGGTGAAACCCTGTTAAGCCTGATTTTTATTTTTACTAAATAGGCATTGGATGGTGCTTAAGGTGTTTTTGGTACCTAGTGCTGAATGTAGAGTAAATCAGTTTCCGAAGGATTTGCCTTGTGTCACTAAATTCAATTTCAAAATCTGACCTTTCGAGGTTTTGTTCGCTCAACCTATTTGTGTTTCTATTGGTACTCAAATCATGAAAATATTTGTTCTTGAAGATAGTTTTTGGCATAAGTCAAAAGAAAATGTGATTTAATATGGAAACCTTTCCAATTGATTCTCTATTTACTAGAGATAAGAGATAAAAAAAGAATGAGGGAAGTTTAGCTAATCAAGCACAAATCAATAAAACCTAAGCCGAAGAAGTGCAAGCTTCAATAATTTTGAGACGAATTAAGTACGGCACACTAAGTACACACACACTAAGTACGACACGCAAAGTACGATAATTAAAACACCCTATATGTAATGAGCCTGAGGGAAAGGACCTACTTTATGCACCAAGCAATGAGCACCACCGAAATCTTCCTATTAGCGATGCTGCTAATTTTTTCCGTTCCTTATCTGGTCTGGCGCGTCTGCAAGACTGACTATTATGCACCGTTGGTCGTGGTGCAGATTATTGCTGGCATCTTGCTGGGGCCGGGCGTTTTGGGTGCTGCTTTTCCTGAGTATTATCAATTCGTTTTTAACCCTGCGGTGATTCAGTCTTTGAATGGCATTGCCTGGTGGGCGGTGATGATTTTTGTGATGATTGCTGGCATCGAATTGGATCTGGTACAAGCCTGGGAGCATCGTTTTGAAAGTGGCGTGACTGCTGGTTTGGCTTTGGGGATGCCACTGATTTTTGGTTCTGCGGTTGCGCTTGGTATGTTGGGATTTGTAGGGTGGATGGGGCCGGGTGCGCAGAGTTGGCAATTTGTGTTGGGCGTGGGAATGGCTTGCGCCGTGACAGCTTTGCCGATCCTGATTTTGCTGATGGAAAAATTAGAAATTTTGCGCCAGCCTATCGGTCAACGAATTTTGCGTTATGCCAGCGTTGATGATATTGCGATTTGGGGTGTGCTGGCTTTAATTATGCTCGATTGGGATAGAGTCACGCGCCAAATTGGATTTTTGTTGGTGTTTGCTGTCGTGACGATTTTTTATCGACGCGTGATGGCGTGGCTACAAGAACGCGATCGTTGGTATGTGGGTTTGATTTGGTTAGCGGTTTGCAGTTTCGGTGCGGATTGGGCGGGTTTGCACTTTATGGTCGGTGCTTTCTTGGCAGGTGCGGTGATGGACGCACATTGGTTTAATCAAGAAAAAATGGACTTGATGCGTCATCACGTATTGCTGGCGATTATGCCGGTGTTCTTTTTAAGTACTGGCTTGCGCACTAACTGGGCGATGGGTGGGTCTGTTGTGTTTATCGTTGCAGCGGTGCTTTTGGTGGCATCCGTCAGCGGCAAATTAATTGGTGTGCAACTCGCCGGTAAAATTTTGAAATGGGAAAAAGGCGAAGCGAGCATTATTGGTTGGCTATTGCAAACCAAAGCCTTGATCATGATTATTTTTGTGAATATTTTGCTCGATAAAAAAATCATTACCAGCGAGACTTTTACTGCGCTGCTGTTAATGGCAATCGCCAGCACGATGTTGACAGTACCTGTCGTTGCTCCGAAATTGCAGCGTATGAAAGAAATTATTTTCCGGTCCAAATAAGCTATCTATAGAGAGAATCCTTGAGATCACCAGAGTAGATGATGTTAGAAACGAATATTCCTACATTACCAGCTACAGCGCCACGTCATTCATTGCGTAATGGCGTGGTCGCCTGCGTCGGTGTATTTTCGATTATTGGGATACTTAGTTATTGCTCATTCCAGCTTGGTGTATTGCTCGCGTTGGGCTCATTTGGCTCCAGTGCAGTTTTGTTGTTCACCTTTCCAGAGAATCATTTTTCGCAGCCGCGCAGCTTGGTGGGCGGACATTTTATTTGTACTTTAGTCGCTTTGTTGGTTTTGTCTTTTGCCGGTCATCACTGGTGGGCATTGGCAATTGCGGTCGCGCTCGCAACGGCAATCATGATGCTCACCCGTACTTTGCATCCGCCTGCGGGTTCTAATCCTATCATCGTGTTTTTGGCGATGCCTGATTGGCAGTTCCTATTTTTTCCGACTTTGTTTGGTGCCATGATGATGGTCTTGGTAGCTTGGTTTTATCATCGTGCCTGTCGTCGATCTTATCCTCTGTATTGGATTTGACTGGACGTAATTATGTGTAAATGAGCATAATCGAAAGGCACATAAAAAAAGCGACCCATGCAGGTCGCTTTTTTAATTCTACTCAGCTACAGCGTTTCGATTAACGATCGCCGAAGCTACGACGATTGCCATTCGCATCGCCAAAACGGGATTTCGCAGCACCACCACCGAAACCACCGCCTTCACTGCGTGGAGCGGCGTTTGGTTTGCTGAAGCTGCGTTGACCTGGCTTGCTGCTGTTACCAAAACTATTGCCTGTCGTACGCTTGTCACCTGGTTTCCAGCCGCTTGCTTTGCGTGCTGGTGCGCGGGCTGCCATGGCAGATTTCTTAGGTTCAAAACCTTCGATTACATCGACTGGGATCAATTGCTTAGTAAAACGCTCGATGCGTTTCACGTTCATGCTTTCAGCATGATTGACCAAGGACACTGCCAAACCTTTACGACCAGCGCGACCAGTACGACCGATACGGTGTACATAATCTTCTGGGAATTTAGGTAAATCGTAGTTGAATACGTGCGTAATGCCAGGCACATCGATACCGCGTGCAGCGACATCTGTTGCTACCAAAACGCGAACTTGACCGCGACGTAAAGAATCTAATGTACGGTTACGTGCGCCTTGATGCATATCGCCATGCAAAGCAGCCGCTGCGAAACCAGCAATGTTCAAACGATCTGCAATCGTGTCTGCATCACGTTTTGTCGCTGTAAATACGACGGCTTGATCCAAAGATTCATCGCGCAGCAAATGATCGAGTAAACGATTTTTGTGGGATAAATCATCGACAAAATGCACTTTTTGTTGAATGTTTTCATGCTTAGTCGCAGAACCAGCGATTTGAATAATCATTGGGTCTTTAGTAATGCGACGCGCCATGCTACCAACTACGCCATCCAAAGTGGCAGAGAACAACATGGTTTGACGTGTTTCTGGCGTTGCTGCAACGATTTTTTCGATATCATCGATAAAACCCATATCCAACATGCGATCTGCTTCGTCCAGAACCAAAATTTCTAATTCTGAAAAATCAATCTTGCCGGACTCCATATGATCGATCAAACGACCTGGTGTTGCCACCAAGATTTCTGGATTACGGGACAAAAGTTGCATTTGTTTTGGGTAAGGCATACCGCCCAAAATCGAGACTGCTTTGACGCGACGTGAGTACGCGCTGTATTTGTCAGTGGCTGTGGTTACTTGCAAGGCCAATTCACGAGTTGGTGTCAATACCAACATCTTTGGCTTTGCTGCTTGAAAACGTGGACGATCGCCACGAGCACGAGCTGCCTGGCGTTCTTGATTTGGTGTTTTACCAGCTGTGACAGTCAAATCGTCAGCGGCGGCTGCAAATTTATGTAAAGCTGGCAACATGAAAGCGGCAGTTTTGCCTGAGCCAGTTTGGGAGGATACCAATAAGTCACGACCTGCAATCGCTGCAGGAACTGCTTGTTCCTGAACTGCTGTTGGTGTTGTATAGCCAGTATCAGCAATAGCGCGCAGGATGGACGTGTGGAGGCCTAGTGTTTCAAAAGTCATTGTGTTCTTCTTCCGTTATTAATCTGCGCAGGGCAAAAACCAAGCGCGCAAAAAAGCAGCGTCAACCAATCGAAATGAACAAAGAAAACCAGTACCGATAAGGGTACAAATCAGGAATACGATGAAATTTCGGCACAAAAGCTTTGCGCCGGGACGATGTCTATGTGTGAAACCAGACATACAGGGCGGGAGGGCTTTACATTGCAGTATCAATAACTCACGATACGCAAGGGCTACGGTGCTACCTACTACTTAAACTCACAAAGCAAATTTATATTGCAGTGCAAAAACGAGACTATACAGCATATTTCAGCTTCACGCATCTAAAAACTATGCGCGCTTTAAATTCCGCAAGGAAAATTCATTTTGATTTGATAATTTGTTTTAGCACAGTTGGCAGAGAGAGAAATGAGCGAAAATAGACATTATTCACATAATTGACGGATTTCTTGAAAATGATGACAACATTCAAAAAACGTTTTATCAAGTTTTCTGCATTGGCGGCGACAGCATTCATCGCGAGTCTTAGCATGATGCACAGCACCCACGCAGACACTCTGAGTGTGGCGGTCGCTGCCAATGTACAGTTTGCTTTTGACGATTTGAAGGAAGAGTTTAAGAAACAAACTGGACATGACTTAAAAGGTGTCTTTAACTCATCGGGCAAATTTGTCAGTCAGATTATCAATGGCGCGCCATTTGACGTGTTTATGTCGGCTGATATGGATTTTCCGAATAGCCTCTATCAACAGGGCTTCACTATCACGGCACCTAAAATTTATGCCTATGGTTCTTTGGTATTGTGGACCACCAAAAATCTAGATTTGCAGTCGTGGCAAAGTCTATTGCAAAGCGACAAAGTTCAGAAAATTGCAATTGCAAATCCCAAGACTGCTCCTTATGGCAAAGAAACGATTCGCGTCTTAAAATTCTATAAATTAGATGTAGTCCTGGAGCCACGTTTTGTCTATGCAGAGAGCATTTCGCAAGCAGATCAATACATTCATTCTGGTGTGGTTGACTTAGGCTTTACTGCAAAATCAGTGGTCGTATCCTCCAAAATGCAAGGAAAGGGTCAATGGATAGAATTGCCTGCGAATAGTTATACGCCGATTGCGCAAGGCGTTGTTATCCTCAAACACGGCCAAGAAAACGCGCCGCAAGCTAGCCAACAATTTTATGACTTTTTGTCGAGTGCAAAAGCCAAAGCTATTTTGCAAAAAAATGGATACGCTGTACCGTGAATAAACTACCCGGAAGAATTATTAGTATAGAAACCGAAGGCAGTATCGCGCTGATCGAAGTCGCGGTCGGCGAGCTTCGCCTAAGTGCAAGCTTGCTGGGCGCTACGGAAGAGCTTTTGGCTTGGGAATTGGATCAAGAAGTGGATTTGATTTTTAATGAAATGGAAGTTGCCATTGCAAAAAATTTGTCTGGACAGATCAGTCTACGCAATCGTTTGCAGGGCAAAATTGTTGGCTTGGAAATTGGCAAAGTGTTGGCACGCGTCGTCTTTATCGTTGATCGTATTCACTTAATTAGCGCGGTGATTACAAGCCGTTCAGCAATCAAGTTAGAGCTACGATTGGGTGACGAAATTGAGGGCTTGGTGAAATCCAACGAAATGAATTTGATCCGATCAGAGGCGACATGAATCTCCTTGACCATGACTGGCAGCCTTTATGGCTGAGTTTGAAACTGGCCTTGATGACGGCCACGATTTTGTTTTTCATAGGCTTACCTATTGCCTACTACTTAGCATTTTCTACCAGTCGTTTGAAATCTCTGTGGGAGGCATTGATTAGTATGCCTTTGGTGCTGCCGCCTTCCGTGCTGGGATTTTATTTGCTCATCGCTTTTAATCCTCAATCTGGTTTAGGTGCATGGTTGCTAGCGCATTTTGATCTGCGTTTGAGCTTTAGTTTTCTCGGTATTCTGTTAGGTTCCGTTATTTTTAGCCTGCCATTCATGGTGCATGCACTCCAAGCTGGATTGCAAAATTTACCGCTGGAATTGCGCGAAGCAGCTTATACATTGGGGCAGACAAAATTACAGACTTTGCGCAAGGTTTTGCTGCCAAATATGAAGGCTTCTGTGTTGAGTGGATTGGTCCTGAGTTTTGCACATACCTTGGGTGAATTTGGTGTGGTATTGATGATAGGCGGGAATATTCCAGGTGTCACCAAAGTTGCATCAATCGCGATCTATGATGAAGTCGAAAGTTTGCAATACGCAAATGCCCATTTTTATTCCATGGTGCTGGTTCTGTTAAGTTTCCTCATCTTGATCGCGGTGTATGTGAGTAAGCGACAATTTCCGGAAAAATTCTCATGACGCGCAAGGCATTTTTAGATGTGCAAGTTCAAAAAAAACTGAGCGGTACTCAGGGAAATTTTGAATTGGATGTCGCATTCCAATCAGCTGCAAGCGATTCGGTCGCCTTATTTGGGCCATCAGGTGCCGGTAAGACCAGTGTATTGCGGATGCTGGCTGGGCTGACTGCGCCCGATCATGGGCGCATCGTATTTGATGATGAAGTCTGGTTTGATTCTTTGCAGGGAATTAATCTGCCGACACACGCACGCTCTATCGGCATGGTTTTCCAAAACTATGCCTTATTTCCACATTTAAATGTGCGAGATAACGTGGCATTTGCGGTTGAAAAGGGCGCCAATGCATGGGTTGAACAGTTACTGGAAATGAGTGATTTACAGAACTTGCGATTCCAGTCTATTCAACAATTATCCGGCGGGCAAAAGCAAAGAGTTGCCTTGGCCAGAGCGCTCGCGCGCAAACCTAAATTATTGTTATTGGATGAGCCTTTATCCGCACTCGATCAACATGTGAGAATACAAATGCAAGATCACTTGTTGATGATGCATAAGGAGTTTGGTTTGACAATGATGTTGGTGAGTCACGAAGTGGCTGAAGTCTTTAAGCTTGCACAAAAAGTCATACAACTAGAGGAGGGGGCTATCGTACGCTGCGGTAGTCCACAGCAAGTATTTTTGCAGCAGACAACGCAAGGGAAATTGCATTTACATGCGCAAGTTCTGGCAATTCGCGCCGAAGAAATTGTGTACATTCTTTCGCTTTTGGTAGGTCAAGAAATTATTGAAATTATTGCGTCACATGAAGATGTAAAAAGGCTGAAAGTCGGTGACAAGATTGCGATCTCCACCAAAGCTTTCAGCCCACAAATTACACGACTAAATCCAAATTTTTAGCTTAGTCCAACATCCATTCAACGCACATTCAGCGCACATTCAACTCCCGTGCGAGTGCTTAGTCTGGTGTCAAACCCATGACGTGTGAGAAACCACCGTCAACATAAGTGATTTCGCCAGTAATGCCGCTAGCCAAAGGTGACAATAAGAATGCGGCGGTATTGCCAACTTCTTCAATCGTCACATTGCGACGCAAAGGCGCATGCTCTGCAACAAAGCCTAGCAAAGTACCGAAGTCCTTAATACCACTCGCTGCCAAAGTTTTGATTGGACCCGCAGAAATGCCATTGACACGTATACCTTTTTTACCCAGATTTTCGGCCAAGTAACGCACGCTTGCTTCTAAAGATGCTTTCGCCAAACCCATCGTATTGTAGTAAGGGATCGCGCGGATCGCACCCAGGTAAGACAGCGTGAGCAAAGAAGAATTTTCATTCATCATAGGCAATGCTGCTTTGGCCAAGGCTGGAAAGCTATAGGCTGAAATATCGTGGGCAATGCGGAATGCTTCGCGTGAAAAACCATCTAAGAAATCACCTGCAATCGCTTCGCGCGGTGCAAATCCAATGGCATGCACAACGCCATCTAATTTCTCCCATGATTTCGCCAAGTCTGTAAAGACAGCAGCAATCTGTTCGTCGCTGCTAACGTCGCAATCAAATACCAGTTCGCTATTGAATTCTTTTGCAAATTCTGTGATGCGATCTTTAAAACGCTCTCCAACATAGGTGAAGGCCAATTCAGCGCCTTCGCGATGGCAAGCTTGTGCGATGCCATAGGCGATAGAACGGTTTGACAATAAACCAGTAATGAGAATTTTCTTGCCTTGCAAAAATGCCATATCAACTCCAGGTGTTAGCGCATCTCAAATGACTTTTTTCTTGTTTGTTTAAGAAAACGATAATCTCGTCATTTGATGATTACGCTAAGGTTTTTAGACGAATGTTACTGCGCCGATCAGAATGAAAACATATCTTTAAACGACATAGCATTGCATCGATTTTGAATACTTCAAAATTGCGTAATACTTATGTAATCCAAGCTCACGATTTAAATTTATTAAGGCGCAGAATGTACTGACAGGTCGGAATTGTAGTTGCTCAAGGCAGATAGGGCAAATAATAACTAAGAGAGGGTAGTTAGGTGTAGTTAGTATTACCCATGTCTAAATAGTCTTATTGCCATGTATTATTAGAAAATGATTGAGTTTTGAATATGGAATTTCCCAAAAATGTTGTAGAACTGCAGTAATTTAACTTTCTTTCTAAGTTGTTTGCAGGATTACTTGACACTTTCCAAGTATTTCCCATTAGAATCGTTGCCGCAAGAAAAGAAGTTAAATATATTGGAATTAATGATCGATATAAATCAATAATTTCATGAGCGAAAATTTAATTTTTTAGTGAATTTGTTTTTGGTTGTGATTAAATAGATATGACTAGAAATGAAGGGATTGCTTCAAAGCTAATTTAATGTTGCATAGCAGCATAGAAGCAACTTCCATTCATCGCTTTACTTGTGTCAAAATAGGCGCTGTTTTTCGCAAAGATTTTAAAAAAACATTGCTTTGTTGGCAGTGATTTGAAGATTCCTTTTCAAATTGCTCATGCAAAGCAGCCGCTTCAATTTTCAATATATCTTTAAGATAAATTTGAATTTGATGATTGTAGTAAAAGTAGGTACTGCAATACTGCAATCATCTGAAGGTGACTAAACGATTTGTAAGTAAATAGTAGTACCCACATGAGTATGTTGAAACCAAGGTTCTGACAGTTCAGCGTGAGTATGGGGGCGCAAACGGTGAGTCGATAGAAGTTTATTGATGAGCGATTGCTTGTTGTTTAAGTGGGTCTGGATGATTTGTTTTCAAGCTTATTTTCTGGATTTATTTAAGGCTAAAGTTTCGCGCGTTTGAACCTAATTGAAATTGTTGTGGTATTGGAGGAGTAGGTATGGATTTTTCAGGACGCCAACAGGAACCGGGAAAGAAATTTTTTGGTTTAGGTTTGGTAATTGTTTTTCACATTATTTTAGGCTGGGCATTAATGAACGGCTTAGGTAGCAAGCTCGCTAAGTTTATTCAGAAGCCGATGGAAGCCGTGGTGAAGGAAACTCCACCGCCACCACCTCCACCGCCAGATACGCCGCCACCGCCGCCACCTAAATTGACGACGCCACCGCCACCGTTTATTCCTCCACCAGAGGTGCAGGTTGCGCAGCAGACTCCATCGCCAAATGCTATTTCTACGGTTTCAAATGTTAAGCCTGATAGCAATGTGATGACAAAGACAGCGGCGCCTGTGGCTGAAACACCGAAAGCCCCAACAGGTCCAGTAACCGTACCTGGCCGTGTTGACTTTCAACAAGCTGGCTGTACACCAGAATATCCTCGTGCTTCATTGCGTAACGAAGAGACAGGTGTAACACGTTTGACTGTTACTATCGGTGCAGACGGTGCAGTTACCGACGTAGTAATCGCAAAATCTAGTGGATTCAGGGGTCTAGATAATGCAGTGCGTGCCCAATTGTTGTCTGGGTCGTGCAAAAACAAACCTGGAACAGTGGACGGCAAGCCGCAGGCTACCACGACTCAAGTTGAATACGTTTGGAAGCTTGATTAAAACAGAGCCAACATGTAACAAGAGTCATAAAAAAGTATCGTTTTACTCACAACCAACGTAAGTATTAAATTTTTTTTAAAGGAAGTATCTACATGAAAACCCGCGCTAAAGTAAGCACATTCCTGGCGGCAATTTTGTTCGCATTGACAGCAACAATGGCAACCGCACCTGTATTCGCTCAAGAAGCTTCTGCTTCCGCTTCTGCTGCAACTGAGGCGGCCGCTGCTGCTCCAGCATCTGCTGACGCTGTTGCTGCTCCAGCACCTGCCGCCGATGCTTCCGTGCCTGCTGCTGAAGCACAACCAGAAGTTGTTGATCAATACAGCTTGGCTCACTTGATCAAACACGGTACTTTGGTTGACCAAGCAACTTTGGCAATCATGTTGATCATGTCTATGTTCAGCTGGTACATCTTGATCACTAAGATCGTTGACTTGGCTAAATTGAGTGGCCAAGCTAAAGAAGCACGTAAATTCTGGAAAGCAGCAAACGTTGCGGCTGGCTTGTCTACTTTGAAAGAAGGCAGCCCATACCGTTTCATCGCTGATTCTGGCATCAGTGCTAGCGAACACCATGAAGGTGCTTTGTTGGAACAAATCGATTTGAACTCATGGGTGACTATGTCTATCCAACGTTCTGTTGATAAAGTACAAAGCCGTTTGGGTGAAGGTTTGACATTCTTGGCAACTGTAGGTTCTACAGCACCATTTATCGGTTTGTTCGGTACAGTTATGGGTATTTACCACGCTCTGGTAGCGATCGGTTCTACAGGTAACTCTTCTATTGATAAAGTTGCGGGTCCAGTTGGTTCTGCTTTGATCATGACAGCGATCGGTTTGGGCGTTGCGGTTCCAGCAGTTTTGGGCTACAACTACTTGTTGCGTCGTAACAAGGCAGCAATGGAAGACATCAATGCATTCGGCGCTGATTTGCACTCTGTAGTATTGTCTGGCGCAATGAGCAAAGCTAACTCAAATAAGTAATCTGAGTAATAAGAAGTAAGTTGTTTTTATTACGATAAATTCTTTCGCTACAAGTAGACTCGATAACGAATCTACTTGTAGTACAGCGAAACGAATTCACTAAAGAGAAAATATTATGGGAATGCAAATCGGCGGTGACAGTGGTGAAGACCAAGTCAACAGCACCATTAATACCACCCCATTGGTGGATATTATGTTGGTTTTGTTGATTATCTTTATCATCACCTCACCAATTGTTTTAGACTTGGCAAAAGTTAAGCTGCCAGCTGAGAAGAACGAAGACTATCATCCTGATGCAAAAAACGTAATTATTACTGTCAATAAAGATGGCGATATTTACTGGGGCGGCTTGCGCACACCAGTTGCTTCTGATGACGCTTTGTTTGAATTAATGGCGAAAGAAGCGGTAAAAAACCCGCAACCTGAAGTGCATATTCGTGGCGATCAAAACGCGCGTTACGAATCCATCGGTAAAACGATTTTGACAGTGCAACGAGCAGGTATTGCAAAAGTTGGTTTCGTACTTGAACCACCACCAAAAGGCTAAAAGGAGAATCGCATGGGCATGAATATGAGCTCCGGTTCTGGTGGTGATCCAGAACCAATGATGGAAATGAATATGACACCAATGATCGACGTTATGTTGGTGTTGATCATTATGTTTATTACGACATTACCAATCGCAAATCACGCGGTGAATTTGAATATGCCAACAAATACACCAAATCAACCGCCACCTACACCTCCAGTAGTTGTGAAGATTGACGTGGACTTTGACGGCACGATGACTTGGAATGGTGAAGTTGTTACCCGTAGCCAGTTAGAAGATAAATTATCGGCAGCAGCAGCAATGAATCCACAACCTGAGGTTCATTTGCAGCCAAACCGTTTAGTTGCCTACAAATCTGTAGCTGCTGTGATGGCGTCTGCACAAAGTCGTGGTATTACAAAATTGGGTATGATCGGTAACGAACAGTTCATGAAGTAATGCATGACGGACATTTGGCTTGAATGGATTTGCGTAATTCAAATGAGTTCAAACAATTGTTAAGCGAAAGAGGGCAGGGATATCCCTGCCTTTTTTTGTATTGTGAGTTCTGCTTGGTCAGGCTATGATAACAGCCACAGACGACTCTGTTTTCCTTGGTTTGTTAGGCTCAAAGTTTATTAATTTTATTGATTTTTATTGATTGAGAGATCAAATATGAAGCACCTACGCTTATCACAACTAGCTATTCTAATCGCCGCTATGGGCTGCGCGACTATTCCTGAATTAACTGGCATTGCAGGCAATACAGCAATCGCGCAAGAAGCGATGCGTGCGGAAATCGGCAAAGTGGTTCAACAGGCTGGCGAACTATATAAAGCAAGAAAATATCGCGAAGCACTGACCAAGTTGCAGGAAACTGATCGTGTTGGTAACAAAAGTATGAATGAGACCTTTACGATTGAGCGTATGCGTCTTTCAGTTGCTTCTGCTGCAGGCGATAATGATGCAGTGATTCGTTCTGGTGAGTTGATTGTTGCCGCAAATAAATTGCCAAGCAAAGATCAATTACAGTTGATTCAAGTCTTGGCGAACTCTTATTTTAAAGCGAATAATTACGCTAAAGCAGCTAAGATGTATGAGCGCTATTTTAGCGAAGGTGGTACTGATAGCTCTTCTCGTCAGTACATGATCCAAGCAAAATCAATGAGCGGTGATAGTGCTGGTGCATTGAAAGAAACACGTGCTGAAATTCAAGCAGCAGAAAAAGCGGGCCGTGTTCCAAGCCAAACGACTTTGGAATCCTACGCTTACGCTGTACAAAAAAGTGGTGACAAAGCTGCCTACTTGGCGACTTTGGAAAAGCTGGTGATGCATTACGGCAAAAAAGAATATTGGGTGAATTTGCTCAATAGCGTAGAGCGCAAACAGGATTTTTCTTCACGTTTGTCGATGGACTTGTATCGTTTGAAATTGGCAGTAGGTCAAATTTCTAAAACAGGCGACTACATGGAAATGGCGCAAATGGCGATCCAGGATGGTAACTCTGGCGAAGCATTGAAAATTATTGATCAGGGATTTAAGTCAGGTGCATTAGGTACCGGTACTGAAGCTGCTCGTCATGGTCGCTTGAAAGACTTAGCAACTAAACGTGCTGCTGAGTCAAAAGCTGGTTTTGCTGCGGCAGAAGCGGATGCCCAAAAAGCTGCTGATGGCACCGGTTTAGTGAGCCTTGGTTTTTCTTTGGTGACGGGCGGTGAGTTTGACAAGGGCCTCGGTCTGATGGAGCAGGGTATTAAGAAGGATAACTTGAAACATCCCGACGATGCAAACTTACATCTGGGTATGGCTTACCTGTTGGCAGGTAAAAAAGCAGCTGGTTTGAAAGCATTGAAAACTGTTCAAGGTAAAGATGGTACTGCGGAATTGGCACGTTTCTGGACGATTTACGCAAATCAAGCAAAATAATTTATATAATTATTTGATGAGAAGAGGCAGCGATTTTTCGCTGCCTTTTTTTTCGAGCGATGAGTAAGCGAAGTTCGCCAAACTTACCGCCAACAAGTAGTCTATAAGCTATTAAAACTTCACAAAAAACTTAGTGAAAAAACTCAGCTGAATCTCAGCTAAAACCCAGATCTCAGCTGCAAGAATATGTCAGACTCCTAGCAAGCCTTCTCCAAATTATGTCGTCTATTTCAAATATCATCGCCCACTTCCAACCGCGCATCACATTGCAGACACTACATCGAGGCGATGGTTTGCTGGGTATGAAGCCAACGGGAACATTTGGCCCGCGTGGCGGCAATGTTACCGTTGTGCAGATCGATTGGATGTACACCACAGAGTATGGCCTGCAATGGACAACACCCGCACCAACCACGCTTTTAAATCGACGACCGCATGCCACGCATCTGATGCAAGATGCCAATGGCTCACCGATTGTTTTTGTGCGTGATTTGGGGAGTGAGGCGGATGCGCTCGATTTGGTATGGGATCTGAATCTGCAACCCGTTCCAGCAAATAGTTTGCAATGGCGTAGTGAGGATGCAGCTTTGCAATTTGGTCCACTTTGGAGCCTGCAACAAGAAGATTTTTTTGCGGATTTTTGGGCGGAAGAATTACCGCGTTTGCAGACGCTGGGTTGGCGCGTGGTGGTGCGTCCGGGTTTTGCGCATGAGAGCGTGACTGTGGATGCCTGGCATTTGATACTTGATCCTGTTAGTGGTGAAGTGATCGGTAAAGAGGTCGCCGCGCCTATGCATGGCTATGCGCCGACTATCGTGCCTTTGGGCTTGCCGGCGCGTGAAGGTTCTTGGTTGTTGAGTCTGGGTGTGGAAATTGATGGGCAGATTGTGGATCTGGTGCCCATGTTGGCGAATCTGTTGCGGCGGGATGCGCGGTGGTTAGATGCAAAGCAGGTGGCGGCGATTGATGATCTGGCGGTCATACAATTGCGCGCGCCTGGTGGTAAGCGTATCGATGCTTTGGCCGCGCCTTTAAAAGCCATCGTCACGCATATGTTGGAGTTGCTGACGGATGAGCAGCGCTTGCAAGACAAACTGACGGGACCTTTGCAGCTATCGGCTTGGGATGGCTATCGACTTGAGGCTTTGCGTCAGTCTTTGCTCGATAGTCAGGCCGCGCGGGCTGGTGTGCATGGTGGCTGGCAGTTGCGTGGTGATCTGGGTTTGCGTGAATTGGCGCTACGCTTGCAAATGGTGGGTGAATTAAAGCCTGTCTCTGCACCAGCAGGTTTGGGCATCACTTTGCGACCTTATCAATTGCACGGTGTCGCATGGTTGCAGTATCTGCGTGAGCATCATCTTGCTGGCATTTTGGCAGACGATATGGGCTTGGGTAAAACGGCGCAGGCCTTGGCGCATATTTTGATAGAGAAGCAAGCGGGGCGTTTGGATAAGCCTGCTTTAATTGTGCTACCGACTTCGCTGGTGTTTAATTGGCAGGCAGAAGCGCAGCGCATGGCACCAAGTTTGCGCGTGTTGGCATTACAGGGGGCGCAACGTGCTGATAATTTTGCCCAGATGGCTGAGGTCGATATCGTGTTGACGACCTATCCTTTGTTGTGGCGCGATTTAGCTGTTTTGGAACAACAAACATTTCACTTCCTCATTTTGGATGAAGCGCAAACGGTGAAGAATGCCTCCAGTCGCGGCGCCGATGCGGTGCGTCGTTTGCGTGCGCGGCATCGACTGTGTATTACGGGCACGCCGCTAGAAAATAATCTGGGTGAATTGTGGACGCAGTTTGATTTTTTGATGCCAGGCTTTTTGGGTGATATGCGCGGCTTCACAAGGCTCTGGCGTAAGCCTATCGAAGTCAATGGCGAAACGCTGCGTGCGCAATTATTAGCACGGCGTGTGCGCCCCTTTATTTTGCGACGACGTAAAGATGAAGTGGCGAGTGAGTTGCCAGCCAAGACCGAGGTGATTAAACGATTGCAATTGCAGGGGCAGCAGCGTGAATTGTATGAGAGTGTGCGTGTCGCAGCGGATGAGAAAATTAGAAAAATTTTACAGAATAAGGGTTTTTCTGGCAGTCAGATTACGATACTCGATGCGCTCTTAAAACTACGCCAGGTTTGCTGTGACCCTTATCTTTTAAAAGGCGCGAAAACACCCGAGACGATGGAACGCGCAAAGCTAGAAATGCTCAGTGATATGTTACCCAGCTTGGTAGCCGAAGGACGAGGTATTTTGGTATTTTCTCAATTCACCGAGATGCTGGATTTGATTGCAGTGCAGCTGGAGAATTTGACTTTACCGTTTCTGAGTTTGACTGGAAAAACACCCGTAGCACAACGGGGTGCGGTGGTAGCGCAGTTTCAAAATCAAGCTGACGACAATGCGCCGCCTATTATGTTGATCAGTTTAAAAGCCGGTGGTGTGGGTTTAAATCTGACTGCAGCCGATACCGTGATTCACATGGATCCGTGGTGGAATCCCGCAGTCGAAGAGCAAGCCACCTCACGTGCGCATCGTATCGGCCAGGATAAGAATGTATTCGTGTATAAACTGGTAGTCGAGGGCAGCATAGAAGAACGCATATTGGGTTTGCAAGAACGTAAAGCCGCGTTGGCCGAAGGAGTGCTCGGCAGTGATGCTGCGTTTTCTGCGAAGTTTAATATTGAGGATTTGCAGGCTTTGTTGCAGCCTTTGGGGTTGTAGTGATTGGGTGGTTTTTTGTTTGACTTGACGGCATGTAAAGCGAGGGCAATATCGGTATCTACATAAGTCGAAGCGCTATTGAAAGTTCCCTCCCTTTCAAGGGGATGGTTAGGGTGGGGATGGGTTATCGCCGGTGTTTCAGAAATTGATTTTAACGATTTATCGTTCAAATTTTTTTTTGCTTCAAATCATCATCGCGGTATTTTGAAAATTCTGGCGGCGCGGGTTGTGCCCGCCCCACATGGCGTTGCGTCTCTCTTGTGTGATCTCAAAGGGGCTTGAATTTTTTTAACCGTATTATGCGTTTTGTATACTCCTTCCCCTTCAAGGGGAAGGTTGGGATGGGGATGGGTTATTGTCGAGAAATCGACTGAACTTTATTTCGATGTATTTGTTTTTTGAGATTGCTGATTGGTCTGTAGGTCGGGGGTAGCCCGGCAGCTACTCACTTTCTTTGCTTCGCCAAAGAAAGTAAGCAAAGAAAGGCGACCACGCTGCCACTGCCCTTCGGGTTCCCAATTGTGCGGGACAAAAAATGGGAAAGCCTTGAAACTCGCTTCGCTCAGACAGCAAGGCTTTCTTTGTCCATTTTCTGCCCCGCACAATTGGCAGTGTCAGAAGTGGATGAAGGTCAAAAGCAACGTCAACACCAAAACAAACAGTACCGACGGACGTTCATTTTTCTAATTGCAGCGGTAGGTTTTTGTTTTTGACCTACCACCGTTTGAGACGATGTAATTTGTGCTTGGCGAAAAATGGGATCAGGGTTGCGAATGTTTGAGGTTTAGCAGGGGTTTCGATGTGCATGCACATCGCCTGCGTTACGGTCTTCGCTTGCAAGCGAAGATGCGCCCTGCAAGGGAAGCGAGTTTTCGCGACACCCCATTTTTTGACATGCACAAATTATGCTGAAGCGAAGCGTAAGCACCCTGAAGGGGCGAGTCTACGGTCGTCTTTTTTGGATTACCTTTTTTGACGAAGCAAAAAAGGTAATTGGCTGTCGGGCCACACCCGACCAGCGAACAACGAGCACAGGAAAAAATTATTCTAAATCAAGAACTAGGGAGACCCAGTGATGTGCGGTGGATTCAACCGGTGCTGTAAATCTATTTCAAATATTTTTGTCGCTGCAAATCACCATCGCGGTATCTTGAAAATTCTGGCGGCGCGGGTTGCATCCGCTCTACATGACCGTGATTCGATGAATGGGGATATAGCAAACCAGAAGCCCTATTCCTGTACAAAGCGCAATGTATTGCCGTCTGGATCGTTCACATAGAATTCGCGAGTTCCCCAAGTCTGATCTAATGGTCCCTCGTGCACAGGAGAATCAGGATTTCCCGGTGTAACAAGTCCCCGCGCAAGATAATGCTTAAATAGTGCGTCGATTTCATCTGTCAGCACAACAACAGCCTGACCAAATACACCGTCTCCGCTATGACTGGACAGAAACATTCGATCCGAACCTCTGACTAGGATGGTGAATGATGGATCATCTTCGTGAACGTCATTATCCATTCGCTCAAAGTCAAGAACACCCGTATAGAACTCTAGCGCCGTTTTTATGTTACGGCAGCGAACGGTTGGGATTATTGGCATGACGTACTCTTTCAATTTCACGGTTTAACGTTAAGTTATGTAGGACTGATGTAATCCGCGTCGCGGATCAAACGAAACGATTTTTCGCCCAATTATTGTCTTCCAAAATAAATTTACCACATGGGATTTTTAAAGATTGTCGGAGTGGATTGCACCCGCCTCACGGGGCTAATTTATATACGATACAATTTCGATTGTCATCGTTTTAACCATAAAGAGCTGGATCAAATTCGGGAGCATCGAGATTAAAGCCGTAAGTCTTACAAAGATTTTTCATTTGGATATACCTCTCTTCGGTGATCGGTATCACGTCAGGATTTTTGTAATATAACGTCTTTGCAACAGCGAAAATAATTTCCTTCCGGCTGTGTGGCCTGTTGTGTACGTATAGAGGGAAATGATCGTCTGGAAACTCGGCGGCCTCAAACAGATTAAATACGCCACCGTTTTCTCTGTTGGCGCATAGTTCACCACAACCTTGTAGGAAGCGCCATTGCGGATTTTCATAGCTTGGAGATATTCCGCGCGTCGGACAGCCTTGATATATGATATCCGCAATCTTTTCAGAGATAGAGACTAGACTCTCCGTGCTCTTCAAGGCAATGATTCCCGAAAGGCCGGGATTCCATTGCGCAATTTGCGATTTCTCAACGCCATGCCAAAGAGGGAAAAGCCTCTTTTGATCTTCAATGTGCTGTCGGTGCAGCACATCTACTTCGTAGCTGGTCCATTGCTTTGCTAGATATTGGGGTGAAAGAAGTAGCAGGCCATACTCGGACGCTAATAATCCAGCATTGATTGAGTCTAGCAGCTTGTCGCCGACTTTTAATGACAAGGGCGCGAACCAAATACTGAGTCCAAGATTCTTTAAAGAACTCGAAAGATTTGTTGCATATATCTCATCTTCGGAAGCGTAGGAGATAAAAAGATTGTAGGGCTTGGTCATTTTACGGCTAACGTGATTTATTTTCGAAATAGAAAGATACCCGACCATCAATAAATGGACAACTTGTTTCAACTCTCTTAAAAGCAACATGTAGTCAATTTTTTGGTGCTTATATCATGTGAAATCCAAGTAAAATTAAAACGAAAAAAGTGCTATTCACAGAATTCCGAAACCTAGTGTTCTAGCATCAAATCGTCTGAATAAAAAAGCAAGTAATTTATTCGAATCTGAATCTCCCTCATCCCCGACCCTTCTCCCGCTTGCGGGAGAAGGGAGCTTCAATTAAGTAACAATACTAACGCTTAGGCAAAGGAATCCGCTCACTCTCCCCAGGCACTTGCCCCATTCCCAAAGCACTATCACCAGCCTCCCATGCCAGCGATGCAGCTTCTATATCTGCCTTATGACTGGCAACAAAATTCCACCACATAAAGCGATGTCCTAAAGCCTGACCGCCTACCAGTACCAAGCGTGTTGGATGATCACCGCTAGTGATGCTTTGCTCCTGATCGATGACTAACATCGTGTGCGTATCCAATGCTTCGCCCGCGACGAATACTTCTCCCTCAATTGGATAAATTGCCTGCTCGTCTGCCAGCATGGGTAATTGCCATTGGCTATTGGGTGGGAGTTGAATATCGAGATAGAGCGTAGGCGATACAGTTGGTACGGGCGAGTTTGCATCAAATGCGCTTCCTACTAATACGCGTATGGTCGCATTGCCATTGGTGATTTCGGGTATGGAGGAGGCGGGTGTGTGGCTAAATGAGGCGGGGATTTTTTCTTTGTCTTCGGGCACGGCTATCCACAATTGCAAACCGTGATTGATGTAGGTGTCATTCTTTTGTTCTTCTGGTTTACGTTCTGAGTGAACGATGCCATTTCCCGCGATCATCAAGTTAATTGCGCCTGGTTCTATGCGTTGGGTGTAACCGAGATTATCCCTATGCAAAATCACGCCATCGAATAAATAGGTCAATGTCGCTAAGCCGATGTGGGGATGTGGGCGTACATCGTGATTGTCTTCAGGCTTGACGGTCACTGGGCCGAAATGATCAAAGAAGATAAACGGGCCAACTGCCTGTCGCTTTGCAGATGGCAATAAACGATTGACGACAAAGCCGCCGCCCAGATCTTTGCCGTGGGCTTTGAGTACTTTGACGGGATCAAAAGCTGGGTTGTTACTCATAATGCACGCTCGACTTTCGTGGTGATTTCTGTGGTGACGCTGGTCATTAGTTTGTGTACGGGACATTTTTCTGCGACGGCACTGAGTTGATGAAATTCTTCATCACTGATATCACCATGGATAATTAAGTGCGTGCTTAACCGATAAGTTCCTTGACGTTCTTCGCTATCATCACGTTCTATGCGGGTATCAATATGAGTGACAGGAATATTCTTTTTGCGAGCGAACCACATCACGGTTAAGGCTTTACAGGAGGCTAGCGCGGCATCGTACAGATCGTGCGGACTAGGACCCACATCTTCGCCACCTTCGGCGATGGATACATCGGTGCTTAGTTGATGCGTATTAATTTCTAGTGTTTGTGCAAGTTTGGCATCAGGTTTGCTGTGTAGTTGAATAGCCATCAAAATTCTTCCTTTTAAGGTGATGAACAATGCAGGCTATTTTACATCTAGTGTGGATTTTATTTTTGGATGACGATATCAGCTTTTATGTGGGCTATTTGCGCCGCCTGCGGGTGACCGATTTAGCTGGAATGGGCAGGAGGTAACACCGGAAAACTTGTATCAATCTCCTGCCTCAATACCATACCATTTTCTTTAAGCAGAATCTGCGCATGGCAGCTCATGCAGGGATCAAAACTTTGTATCGTTCTTTGTATGTCTATGCCTTGAAAATCCGTCACGTTCTGGAAACCGGTTTCCAAAATCGGTGTATTTTGTAAAGCTTGCTCCAAGGGACCCATAGCTTGATGTTGGTTGCGGGTAGCGACATTGATTCTGGAGGGAATCGCGATTTGGTAATTATCGATGACCTGATCTTTAATCACGGCCCAATGTGCTAGAAATCCGCGACTTGCTCCCCATAAACCTACGCCTAATCGTGTACCCATTTGTTGTCGATCGAGAGCGACTTGAGTTTGTGTTTGTCCGGTGTTAACTAGCTGTTCTGCGATCGCTATATTTTCTAAAGTGACGGCTAAGTTGAAGGCTAGGGAATAGGCACGAGCGCGGTTACGTTCAAAGGCGTTCCAGATTTGAGGAATTTGCCAGAGCATTTTGATACTGCCTTGCCCCGTTTGCGGTAATAAAAATTCTAAGCTGTTACCAGTTGAAGCGACGAAGGCATTGCGGGGTAATTTTTGTGCTATTGCACTTAGGTAGAGTCGCGCATAAGCGCCGACTTCAAAGCTTTCACCTTGCCATGTCAGGCTAGAACCCCAGCTATAAGCCTGTGGTTTTTCTTTTGCACTGTTGGTTGACGCGATACGTTTATTCCAGGGATGATGGATAGAAATAGGATTGCCTTTAGGGTCGTGTCGAATGACATCGGCGGGCGAGAGAATTTGCCGTTCACGATAGGAATAATCCAGGCTTTCTTCCATGCCAGCATTTAATAGACTTAATTGCGTGCAGCGTAATTCACCATTGATGACAGCAGCAGGTGTTGACCAGCGTTGTGCACCCCAGACGTCACAATTTTCATAAGTCGCATCATAATAGTCAGGGTGATCCCATTGTCCAAAATCGAGCATGCTGGCCTTGGCTCGCCCTAAATTTTCGTAATGTGGATTAGCGTCTAACATAAAATCAAACACATCATCCCAGATCGCAGCGGTCTTTTGACTATAACTGGTGAAGGCAGCTAGCAGTGTTTTAAATAATTGTAATTTGGTGGCATCTACTTGCAGGCTGACACCGCCGGGGATGATGGATTCTGAATGGGGATATTTCCCACCTAACAGCGAGTAAGCCTGACGCGCAATGGCGATCATTTTCAGTGCTTCTTTATACAAAGTGCCCTGGCCTTTGTTCAGTGCCAGCATAATCTCGCCGATGTGTTGGTAGCCGTGAATGTTTGCAAAACGACTGGCACTGTGTTGCGCGCGTGACCAGATTTCTGGGTTACTTTTTTCGATTACGGCTTGCGAATAATCAGGACCCGCCAAAACAAATAAGTGCATGCAATTGTCGTTAAGGTATTGACAGCTCAATAGTAGATTGCGCACGACGATGCCTAACGGTGGTGGCCTTATACCTAAGGCCATTTCCAGGCAAAGCGCTGATGCCGTGGCGTGTACACCGCCGCAAATACCGGATGCAGTAGCACTGACACGCCCAACTTGCTGCAAATCGCGTCCCGGTAGTAAGGCTTCATAACCCTTAAACGGTGTCGCCATCGCTGCGCTTTCTATGACGGTACGCTGTTGTAGATCAACGTGGCAATGCACGGAGAGCGCGCCTTCAATACGGCTGAACGGGTCACCACTCTGTGTTTGTTGTTGGTAGTCGTGATTATTTTTCCGCATCAATTGCATCAGCGCTGGGCTGATTGCTTGTTCTTGTGCAGGCTGCATCAAATCGCGTTCAAGTTTCATCTTGGTTGACCTATCTTTAGCTATTAAATATTTTTTCCGACTATTCAGCGGGGATGGCTATGAATAGTTCACACTAATTGTTTTTATGTCGGGCTTAATCGCATTACTGTCTGAAATAATTTCTTGGATGATGTCGCATTAAACTCCCTTCTCCTGTTAGCGGGAGAAGGGGCGGGGAGTCAAAGTATGCTTTGACGGGTATTCAGATTCGAATACGCTTATTAAATAAAAAATAGCGCGATTCTTATGCTGTTATGTGCGAATCAGAAACTTTGCTTTCGCTGAACTACCCTCACCCTAGCCCTCTCCCGCATGCGGGAGAGGGAACATACTTAGACTGTGTTGTGTTTAATTTTCCGCCACCGTCCACGCGGGCGAGGGCATGTGTCCGTACCAGGCTGCTGCTGGGGCATCACCGCTTAAGGCATTTTTTACTTTGATCCAGAGTTGATTGCCCCAATCGTGATGCCAAAAATAGATGGGGTCATTTAAAAAACCTTCACTGCGTAATGCCCACTCGGACAAACGTCGGTTCCATAAACGTTCATCGTCTTCGGCAATTAAACCTTGCAGTAATTGCCGTTCAAAATAATCGGTGGAGCTGACTTCCGTAATCTCTTCAAATTCAGAACCCATGTTCATGATCTGTCCAGTGCTGCGGCGACGTAGGGTGCTATCAATTGATGCACCCGTAATATGGATGGGGAAAGTGCGTGCATCGAGTGGATCAAAATGGCGCGGGTCTCGTACATAACCGAGCGCGTATGCTGTCCACGTCGCATCGTCACCGTCTGGATTTTCGGTGCGGCCACGGTTGTAAAAATACTCCCATAAACCTTGTTGGCAATCTAAGGAACGATAGGCATCGAGTATCAGTAATTCGGCGTCAAAGCGATGTAAAAGCTGATTCGCTCTTTGCAGTTTTTCTGCAATCGTTTTACGTAACCAACCTTCTTGCCGACTACCACGCACCGCTTTGTGGTAGGGCGCATTGCTACCATCACTGATGGCATGCCAGGATAAAAATGGTAGGTCGTAGTCTTTTAAATTGACCAATGGCTCATTAAATAGAGGTGAACTTTGATCTACAGGAATTTGATAATGCGGTACGCGAATGTCATTGAGATCGACCAGTTCTATTTTGTAATTGATGTCGTACACGGGTTTCTCCTTTTAGGCGGTATTGATCTTGTGGGCACGGGTTTTGTCATTTTTGTTGTCATTGTTGTCATTGTTGTCAATGCGGTCGTGAATGCGGTCATCAATGATGGTCGCCAATTTTTCGGCGAATAGCGCTTTGCATTCAGGCCATTCATGACGGATGTCATGCTTTAGTTTTGCTTGAATGTTGGGATTCAACTGCATCATTAAGTATTTAAAATCGTTCAATTCTTGCTCCAACAAGTGAGCGACGCAGCGTTTAGTCAAATGTAGTTCGGTTTTATTTAGCAGTGCAGCGTAACTGCTTAAGTCTTTGTATTGACTGGTGTTGAGTTGATATTCTAGTTCTGGGTATTGCTGTGCCAGCGTCTCTTCTACCTTGAAAATATACAGCCAGTCACAAGAGGCGATTTGCCAATGATCAAACAACTGCTGCATGATCATCTGTTGAATTCCAGTCACATAAATGTCGTTGATAACGATGACTTGTTGGTTGTGAAATTGTGCCCGTAGATTTGCTTCATCGCGTACCCGGTAATATTGCAAACGATGGGCATAACGTAGTTCGCGACTGTGTTTGCTGTAATTGTTTGACATGGAAAAAGTTTGACTATCGCCGACCAATGCCGGATCTTGATATAAGGTCGGTACGATTAGACGAATATTGAAACCTGCTTGTTGCAGCCGGCGGTGAATATTGATTGCTAATAGATTCGCTGCGGCAGGCAAGTGATAAAAAGCGGGTGCTGTGATGATCCATTCTTTGGAATTGGTGTGTAAGGAAGTGCTTCCTTGATTGAGAATCGGTGTTAGCTTATTTGTCAGCTTCTCTGTCAGTTTTGCACTGAAAAAATCGATATTCTCTAACAAGCCGAATTTCATCCCTGGATACAGGCGATATAAATCTTGTGCTAGCGGTAAATCGCGGCTGCGGATTTCTTCGAGAAACCACAGCCGGTTTTCAATAGCAACTGGCATTTCCATCATTATCCTAGAAACCTCAGTTGGACGAGTTCGAGTGTGCATTTTTCCGCGTTTCTGGCGAGGCGCGACGACGACGCAACCTTCATGTTGATAGGAGGAGGATATTTCACTGAAATGTCGAAAAAGTCCAGAGACGCGGAAAAGTGTGCAATCGAATTCGTAGCGTCATCACCAAAATGGTGAACAGAAAAAACACCGAAAAAGTTAATGTTCATGCGCCTTCCAAGAGAAAATTAAGCGGTCAACTGAGGTTTCTAGGATTACGCTAAAGCTTTATTCCAGACATGATTGCCAGGGATTTCGCCTTTCGCCAGCGGCGGCAAGATTTCGACGGTAAAATTTTCTTCTAAAGGTGCAACCCAGATGCGGGACGAAAGATTCACTTTGTAGAGCTCAAATAATTTATCATCATCCTCTTTGGTTTCGCTGTACACACGACGATCAATTAATTGATAGAACTCAACGGGAACAAAATCTTCATTGAGCATTACGTGCGCCGTTTTTTCTCCATCACTGACCCACCATTCAAATTTCATTTGACTATTGCAGCGGCTCACGCAATTATCGTTTTCCATCACCGTCAATGTACCTTTGTCGGCGCAATGTGTGACGTAGTTTAAAGAGTCGAGCACGCCTGGACCTGGGTGAGCACTGACCACGACCAAATGATCGCGACGCCATAAATGCTTAGGCGATAAAGCAATCGCCGCCATTTGCATGGCACGATATCCAACAGCCGTGCCCCACCAAAGTGAGCGTTGATGTTGAGCAGTGGCTTCTTGGTAGTCCAATGTGAGGACTTTGTTGTCGTCGACAATGCGAATCAAAAGCCCTTGGGCTGGGGTGTATTCGCTGGAGGAAAATGTTTGCATGTTTGTCCTTGAATGAAATGTTAGAAGTTAAGTTTTTAAGAAGTTGAAAAATGAATCTGATACTCTCGAAAGAGTTCGTCGGAAAATTTTAAATTGCGATGACATTCTTTTAAATCCCTCAACGCTGAGACGCAGAGGCGCGGAGGGAAACCTTGAAAAAGAGAAGGCAATAAATCATTATTTTTTTATTTCGTCATTCAATCTAATAAGAGAAGAATGAAAAATCCTCGCATTTCTCTGCGCTTCTCCGCGTCTCTGCGTCTCGGCGTTGAGGGGTTTTGTCTTTCACCTTAACCTCGCCAGCGGAAAGGCTTCATATGTCGAAAATCACGTGATAAGTCTCCCTAACAAATCCTAGGCAACTGTTCCCCTACCAACATATCCACAATCCGCTTGCCCCCAAAACTTGTTTGCATATGCACCCGTCCGGCGCGCCCATCTTCTAGTACGCAACCTATATCGGCCGCATCTCTGCCCAAAGGATGTGCTCGCATGGCGGCTAGGGCAGCGGCGGTTTCTGCTTCTGGTACGACGGCTACTAACTTGCCTTCATTGGCTAGATAGAGTGGATCGAGTCCCAGGATTTCGCAAAAACCTTTGACTTCATTGCGTATCGGCGTCTCGGTTTCTAGTATTTCAATACCGCATTTGGACGCATCGGCGATTTCATTGAGTACTGAGGCGATGCCGCCACGGGTAGCATCGCGGATGAATCGGGTATTGGGTGCTGCTTTCAATAACACGGCGATCAATTCATGCAAAGGTGCACAATCGCTTTCTATCGGGCTGCTCAAATGCATATCACCGCGTGCATTTAAAATCGCTGCGCCATGATCGCCGAGGTAGCCATTGACTAGAATTCTGTCGTGCGCCTGGGCTTTGTGTACACCTAGTTGATAGTCTTTGTTGATGACACCTATGCCTGCAGTATTGATAAAAATTTTGTCACAGCTTCCGCGTTCTACGACCTTGGTATCGCCAGTGACGATTAAGACCCCCGCTGCCTTGGCGGTGTCTGCCATGGACTGGACGATTTGCCTTAGTGTTGACACTTGCATGCCTTCTTCGATAATCATGGCGCAGGTCAGATACAGCGGTTTTGCACCGCCGACTGCCAGATCATTCACGGTGCCGCAGATTGCCAGTTTGCCGATATCGCCACCGGGGAAAAAAATAGGATCGATGACATAAGAATCGGTTGTCATCGCCAATCTATCGCCGTATTGCGCGAGATCGCTGAGCTGGAAGCGCGCCTGATCTTCTAAGGTGTTGAGGCTACTATTACTAAAGGCATCAATGAAGACATCATCAATCAGATCGCGCATGGCTTTGCCACCGCCACCATGTGCCAGTGTAATGACGGAGCTGACTAGCTTGCCTTGACGTATGCGCGCACTTGCCACCGGGGTTTCAGTATCGCTGGCAACTTGCAGATTTTTATCTAAAACATTCATAAATTGGCCTCCTCGATGACAGGATGAATTGGAATGATTGGCGTCGTTTGTTGAGATTGTTTGGCTTGCATGTTTTCTATGCGGGCACCGCCATATTGGAAGTAGGCAGCGCAAGCACCTTCGCTTGACACCATTAGTGCACCGAGTGGTGTCTCGGGCGTACAGGCTTTGCCATAGACTTTGCATTGCCAGGGTTTGATCGCGCCTTTTAAGACTTCACCACATTGACAGGATTTAGGATCTGCAATCACCACTGAAGGTGTGACAAATTTTTTCTCGGCATCGTAGGCGGCATATTGGGCGTTTAATTGCACGCCTGAGTTGTCTATAGAACCTAAACCACGCCATTCGAAAAATTGACGTAATTCGAATACACGACTGATGGCTGTCAAAGCCATTTTATTGCCGCGCTCAGGTACTACGCGGTTGTATTGATTTTCTATCCGTGCTTCGCCTACGTTCAATTGTTTCAAGACCATCCATAGCGATTGCAAAATATCGAGCGGTTCAAAACCAGCGACTACCACAGGACGTTGATAATGCTCGGCGATGAAGTTATATGGTTGATTGCCGATGACCATGCTGACGTGACCTGGGCCGAGGAAGCCATCGAGTTGCAAATCGGGTGAGTCGAGCACCGCTTTAATGGTAGGAATAATCGTGATGTGATTGCAGAATAAAGAGAAATTTTTAATGCCATCGGCTTCTGCTTTCAACACCGTCAATGCCGTGCTCGGCATGGTAGTTTCAAATCCCAGGCCAAAAAACACCACTTCTTTATCAGGATTTTTCTTGGCGATTGTTAAGGCATCTAACGGTGAATACACCATGCGTACATCAGCACCTAAGGCTTTGGCTTGTAGCAAACTGCGTTTAGAACCGGGCACACGCATCGCATCGCCAAAAGTGGTCATGATGACGTTCTCTTGTTCGGCGATGGCGACGCAATCATCGACCCTGCCCATAGGTAAAACGCAGACTGGACAACCGGGGCCGTGAATTAATTCCAGACTGTCTGGCAGCATGTTTTCTATGCCATAACGGAAGATGGAATGGGTGTGACCACCACAGACTTCCATGATGTAGACCGGGCGCTTTAAATCTTTTGCTAAGCTGTCCGATATTTTAGTGATTTCTTTGAGTAAGACTTTCGCCATCTCCGGGTCACGAAATTCATCAACATATTTCATTATTCATCTCCTCCACTAAGTTTCATTTTAGGGTTGTTTTTGTTGAGACCACCGCGTTCGCTAGCTAACAAGGTATGTACTAAATCCCACAAGACGTGATAGATGGCGACGTGGCATTCTTGGGTGCGATGTATGCTGTCGGATTCAACGATCAGGCAGTGATCTAATCCACTTTTTGCCATTTCACCGCCATTGCCACCAGCTAAGCCTATGGTGATAGCACCTATTTTTTTTGCCTGCGCAAATGCACGAAGTAAGTTGTCGGAATTACCGCTGGTGGAAATGCCGATCAAAGCATCTTTTCTCTTGAGTAAATTAGCAACCTGACGTGCATACACATGTTGATAGCCGACGTCGTTAGCTATCGCGGTCATCACGGTTTTGTCGCAACTTAAATCGTAAGCGGGCAGGGCAGGTCGTCCGGTCGTTACCGGATGCAAAAATTCGACAGCGATATGTGAAGCATCTGAACTGGAACCACCGTTACCCATGGTGAAAAGCTGGCCTTCTTGCTTGTACATGTCGGCAATCGCCTTGGCACAATCGACCACCTTTTGCGTATTTTTTTCAAAAAAAGCGTGAATGACATTTTGATGTTGCTGCATTTTTTGTTCTACTGAATTGAGCAAAGCCACATTCATATCCACATGGTCGACTTTGCTCTCTGTCAGAAAAGGATAGAGTGCTTGCAGATGCGCATCGTTGTTAGCACCATTTTTGGTGCTGCTATTTGGACTATCCATCACGATTCTCCTTCCTGCATCGCCAGCATTTCTTCTTGCATTTGTCCTAGTTCATGCAAAATCTCCAGTGTGGATTGCGCCTCTGCTTCAGAGATGACACTCATAGCAAAGCCGACATGAACTAAAACCCAACTATTCACGTGTTGCGATAGATCACTGCCTTCTGTGGCGATACAACTAAGATTGACCGCTCTCTGTATGCCACCAACATCGACCATACCGAGTTGCTGTTCTGTGTCAGTGATACTGACGATTTTTCCTGGTATTCCTAGGCACATAGCATTTCCTATCTGGGTTGATTATTTTCTTGAAGGGTTTTGTAGTTTTCAGATTTTTTTAGAGAAATGAAAACCCCTCAACGCCGAGACGCCGAGGCGCGGAGAAAAATATGAGAATTGCAAGCCAAGATTTTCTCTGCTGTTGCATTACCTCTGCGCCTCAGCGTCTCGGCGTTGAGGGGTGTTTTGTTATACTTATTCATGATGCTCATTCATTATGACCAATGTCGATTTTTTTAATAGTTCTGGCTGCAGCAATAACAGCTTGTCCGAGTGCAATACCGCCGTCATTAGCAGGCACCAGATGATGTGTAATGCAAGCTAGTCCACGTTCTTGTATGGCGTTTTGTAAGGCGTTGGATAAAACTTCGTTTTGCATACAGCCGCCAGACAACACCACATCATTGAATGGGTATTGTGTGCGTAATAAATCGACTGTCTTAAGCACCGCTTGAATTAGTGCCGCGTGAAAGCGGGTGGCGATTTGTGTTTGGCTATGTTGTTGATTCAGGTCGTCCAATAAGCTTGGCCACATAGGTGCCGCACTTAGTTCATATTTGAGTTTGTACAATTGCGTAGTTGGATCGCTCTGAATTTCAAATTGATAGCATCGTTCTGTGGAATCAACGCGCAGTAATTGCGTAAGGTAATTTTGATCGACCAAGCTTTCTAAGGTGATTGCCGCCTGTCCTTCAAACTGTACTTTGTCGGGATGAATATCTAGTGCGGCCGCGACTGCATCAAACAAGCGTCCAGCAGAGCTGGCTAAGGGGCAATTGACTTGCGCTTGTAACATGCGATCTACAGTTGCTAGCGATTGCTGCTCAAAAAATTGCGCGATCTTGGTAGTGCCATAACGCTCGCGGAACTCTGTCCACGACATGCTATTACGTATCTGTGCATAAGTATTACGCCACGGTTGTAACATGGCCTGTGCTGCACCAGGTAGGGCGACAGGCTGCAAACGCGCTACTCTGTGTGATTCACAAAAATCGGCCAGTAAAAATTCACCACCCCAGAGCTCACCATTATCACCATATCCGAGCCCATCAAAAGCAATACCCAAGACTTTGGGATGCGTGCGTGACAAGCCGTTTTCTGCCATCGCACTGGCAATATGCGCGTGATGATGTTGTATGCCGAGTAGATGTAAATTTTTGGAATGTGCTTCGGCGTGAGCGAGCTTGCTGGAGATGTATTCAGGATGTAAATCGCAGGCGAGATGCGTGGGCGAAAATTCAAATAGGATTTTGAATAATGCGAGATTTTTCTCGTAGTCGTCACAGGTTTTGACATCTTCCAGATCTCCCTGATGTTGCGAGAGTATGGCGCCGCCTTGTTTAATCAGGCAGAAAGTAGATTTCAACTCTGCGCCGTAAGCGAGAATTCTATCCGCATTTTGAAAGCTGTTATGTAAGGCAATCGAACGCGGTGCATAGCCGCGTGCGCGCCTTAGCACTTGCACGCCAAATGTATGGCAACGCACAACGGAATCGTCGATACGATTAGCGATAGGGCGGTCGTGGTAGAGCACCAGATCAGCAATCGCAGCTTTATTTGAGCTTGTCTTCGCTAATTTCTCTAATGCTTCTTCATCGTCTGTGATTTGTGGCTCACCAGATAGATTGGCGCTGGTCATGACTAGCGCTTTGCCGAAACGTTGGCAGATTAAATGGTGCAAAGGTGTATATGCCAACATAAAACCAATTAAATGGCTTCCTGGTGCAATCGCCGTCGATAAAACAGGAAAATTGACATCAACTTGTGCCTGACGATTGAGTAAGACAATAGGTGCTGCTGGGCTGCGTAGATATTGTTCTTCTTGTTCTGATATTTGACAGTAGGCACGTATCGCGGCGGTATCATGCGTCATCAAAGCCAATGGTTTGGCATAACGATGTTTACGCTGTCTGAGTTGTTCTACGCTGGCATGATTGCTGGCATCGCAGCACAGGTGAAAGCCGCCTAAACCTTTAATTGCGACGATCTTTCCATCGACTAAGGCTTGCTGAATAACATCTAATATTGATTGAGTTCTTTGAATAGGATCAATATGAGTTGGAAGCGAACTTGGTGATAAGAATATTCGTGGTCCACATGCATGACAAGCGGTAGGCTGCGCATGAAAGCGACGATCTAAGGGATTACGATATTCTGCTTCACATGCAGCACATAATTTGAAATCATGCATGCTGGTATGGCAGCGATCATAAGGAATCGCATTGACAATGGAAAGCCGTGGGCCGCAATGCGTGCAATTGGTAAATGGATAGAGATAGCGGCGATTGTTGGGATCATTGATCTCTAGAAGGCACTGTGCGCAGGAGGCCGCGTCGGCTGCGATGTCGGTGCGACCTGCACTATGTGTGGAGGCGCGGATACTAAAATCTCGATAATCCCAGGCATGTTCAATTACGGCATGCGTAATGGATTCTATCTTCGCCAGTGGTGGCGCCTCGGTGTTGAGCCTATTTAAAAATTCTTTGATTTTGACATCCATGCCAGATAGGCGGATTAACACGCCATCGCAGTCATTACTGACTTCACCATGTAGCTGACATTCCAAGGCAAGTCTATACACCGTGGGGCGAAAACCTACGCCTTGCACTGTGCCTTTAACACGTATTTCTTGCTGTGTTATGCGCGGAACTTCCTTGTTCATCACATGGCTAGACATCGAGGTGTTCCAGTCTTGGCTAGAGGGTTTTCTTTCTGCCGTCTCGGTACAAGGTCTGTAGCTTTGTACTGACCTTGTACTAAAACGTTTTTGCTTGCCTGATTACTTAGGTTTCGCAGGGCTAGTGGTTTTTGGATACAAAGGAATCAGCTTGCTAAAGATATGGCTGACCGAGGTATTCGATTTTTGCCCGGTTGGTTGTGAGCCATTGCTATGGCAGGAGAAGCAATTGAGACCGCTACTCTTCTTGCTGTCTATCCCTTGGTCATAGGTCTCCATGGTCGTGTTTGCCAATAAGCTGGTACCAACTTGATTGGTCGATGTCACTACCAAACCACCGATAGTCCAGGTTGCGCCAGTCATGATGTAGTTAGCCCGGATGTCACCTTTGATCAATTGATTGCGTACACTGTTATTACTGGAAATGACTTCAGTATTTTCTAGTGTCGCATTGGTGGCGTCAGAGCCGGAACCAAATGCTTTTAAGCGCATGGTATCGCTTGGGGCGATACCACTGGCGACCATGGCAGCAATATAATTTTGCTTGTCAGCAGGGCAGTCATCGGTGGTGTCTTGCGAAGCGCAGAACTTAGCTTTTTGCACGTTATAGGTCGTTGCATTTGGTGCTGCAAGTAGCCATTTACCTGCGCTATTTTGCGGTACTGTGATGGTCTTGTTTGCGCTATTGGTGTAAGTGTAAGCCGCGTTTGGCGCATTGGTGATGTGTTCGAAAGTTGCCCAGATCATTTCAGGATGACCTTTAGCACTACCTACCACATGCATACCGACTAAAGCCAGATTGACTGCTTTGCTTTTACCAGTTGGTATCCATAGCATCGGGTCAGTTTTGTCATACTCTGGTACCGAGGTTTTTGCCGTGACATAGTCATCAGCCTTGAAACCAAAAGCGTCAATACCTGCGGTATCTATCCATGCAGTTTTGACTTCCATCGCCAGTGCTTCTTTGTCTGGGAACGTCACACCTTTAGTGGCGGCGTAAGCGATGACAGGATCCAATTCTGCTTGCGTCGTTGGGAACAATGCGGTTGGGAATTGACCAGGTGGGTTAATGTTATTCGGATTAGGAATGCTGCCATTGCCAATTCCAGTTTGGAAGTAAGCAAAGACATCATTCACCATGGTCGCGTAATAGATCAATGATTGATTTTGTCCAATCAGAACGCCAGACGTGCCAGCTTGACCTTGAGTCGGTTCAATCGCATTACCGCTGGAATCGATAAATACTGGCTTACCTTTCCCATTGCGGAATGCTTGCACCATGTTTTTGGCGACTTTGCTGTCTAACTTAGCCAACTGTGGCGCTACTCGCACGGCCATTTCTGTATTTAAAACAGGTGCGCTCGGTAAGCTGATTTTTTTATTGCTGGAATCAAAGAAAGTCGGTTTTTTACCGGCGACCGCTTCAATTCGTTCAACTTCAACTTGTTTGCCACTACTATTTTTCACGAGCGATTTACCATTGCTGGCTAAGGGGGCTGGCAAAATTTCAAAGGCACGACCTTTTTTGTCGACTACGCGTTGTAATCCATTTGGACCAGCTTGCGCAGCACGTACATTTAATATAGGTAAAGCTGCATTTGGTTGGTTTTGCGTATAAGTGCGTTTGCCATCGGCGTTCGCGCCAGAAACATTGTAGAAAACTGGCGAGTTGAAGACGAAGCTACCACCGCCATAGTTTCTTGGCGCAGGGGAAGTTAGCCACAAAAACATTTGTTCTGACCACAGATAAAAATCGCAGTCACCACCATTTGGAAACGTGATGCTGTTAGCTGGATTGACTGCGCCATTTAAGCTGACATTGCCGCCAAACCAGGTCTTGAAATTTGGCGCAGAGACTGGGCATAAGGATTTCGCATCTTGTGGCAGTACCGTTTGTGCCTGCGCTGAGGTGGTAAAGCTTGGTGCAAAAGTGACGAAAGCGACTAAGGCGGCTGATATTGTCGCCTGATATTTTGAAACAGCAAAATTACGTCGTACATTGATGTTGAAGCGGTTCATTGCATTCCTCCATTTTTTAAAAAATTCAGAAGTTTTTGTGCAGTGGCTGCTGTAGCTTGAGCAATTGCATTTGTCGACTGAAAACCAGGTTTCCCACTATCCCAATATTCTTAAAGCGATCACCGTGCATCCTGTATTTGCCTGACTCGCGTCAAAGAATGAATGGCTTGCAAAAATGTATAGCAAGTCTTGTGCCAAGTTGACATTCAGTGTAGTTGGCTGATTGTTGTCAGACTTTTGGCATTTTTGACGTCTAATTCATGTTTGATTACACGTAAGTATTTAATTTTTGATATTGGTTGATGAGATTTTTTTACATTATTTTTTGACCAATTGTTTTGATGAATCATTTTCTCGGCAACTTTGTCGGGCTATATATATGTATTTCGACTTAATTTTGATGTTTTTAACTATTTGACATATTAAACGTCATGCTGCACTCTAAAGATGTTTTGCATCTTGTTTGTCTTTAATTTTGAATTTATTTTTTTTGCAATAAGGAAATCCTATGCCAGTCTATCGTTCCCGAACCACCACTCACGGTCGCAACATGGCGGGTGCCCGCGCTCTATGGCGTGCCACTGGTATGAAGGACGGTGATTTTGAAAAGCCGATTGTGGCGGTGGTCAATTCCTTTACACAATTCGTTCCTGGTCATGTGCATTTGAAAGATCTGGGACAAATGGTCGCACGCGAAATTGAAGCGGCTGGTGGTGTCGCCAAAGAGTTCAATACCATCGCGGTGGACGACGGTATTGCTATGGGTCATGGTGGCATGTTGTATTCACTCCCATCGCGTGAGTTGATTGCTGATTCGGTTGAATATATGGTCAATGCCCATTGCGCTGATGCCATGGTATGTATTTCTAACTGCGACAAAATCACGCCGGGCATGTTGATGGCCGCGATGCGTTTAAATATTCCTGTCGTGTTTGTGTCTGGTGGTCCGATGGAGGCGGGTAAGGTTTTAGAAACTTTGCATCCTAAATCACCAGGGCAAACGGGCGAGCAAAAGATCATGAAGATTGACTTAGTCGATGCCATGATTAAAGCAGGTGATAGCAAAGTCAGTGATGAAGAAATTGGTCGCATTGAACGCTCGGCTTGCCCGACTTGCGGTTCATGTTCCGGTATGTTCACCGCAAACTCGATGAATTGTTTGATGGAAGCTTTAGGTTTAGCCTTGCCAGGTAATGGCACAATTTTGGCGACCCATGCTGATCGTAAAGATTTGTTTTTACGCGCTGGTCGTTTGATTGTGGATTTGGCCAAGCGTCATTACGAACAAGACGATTACACCATCTTGCCACGCTCGATTGCGAATAAAGCGACCTTCGAAAATGCAATGGCGCTCGATGTGTCGATGGGTGGGTCTACCAATACTGTTTTGCATTTATTGGCTGCTGCGCATGAAGCTGGCGTGGATTTCAAAATGGCAGACATTGATCGCATTTCACGCAAAGTGCCGTGCTTGTGCAAGGTCGCCCCGATGACCGATAAATACCATATTGAAGATGTGCATCGCGCTGGCGGCATTATTGCGATTTTAGGTGAATTGGCGCGTGCTAATTTATTCGACACCACACGTCCCACCATCCACGCACCGACTTTTGCCGAAGCGATCGCGCACAATGATATTGCTGTCAGTGATGATGCAGCAGTCAGAAAAATGTTTATGGCCGCACCTGGCGGCGTACCAACGCAAACCGCATTCTCACAAGATAAACGCTTCGATAGCCTCGATATAGATCGTGCAAGTGGCTGCATCCGTGATTACGAACATGCTTATTCTAAAGATGGTGGTCTTGCGGTTTTGTACGGAAATCTGGCAGAAAAAGGCTGCATCGTGAAGACGGCAGGTGTCGATGAAAGCATTTTGACTTTCAGTGGTAAAGCGCGTGTCTTTGAAAGCCAGGATGATGCAGTTGCTGCGATTTTGGGGGATACCGTGCATGAAGGCGACGTCGTGATTATTCGTTACGAAGGGCCGAAAGGCGGTCCCGGTATGCAAGAGATGTTATATCCAACTTCGTACATAAAATCCAAGGGTTTAGGTAAGGCTTGTGCTTTGTTTACCGATGGTCGTTTTTCCGGCGGTTCGTCCGGCTTGGTGATTGGCCATGCTTCGCCTGAAGCTGCCGAAGGTGGCGCGATTGGCCTGGTGGAAGAGGGTGATCAAATCTTGATCGACATTCCAAATCGCAGTATACGTTTGGACATTAGTGATGAGACTTTAGCTGCCCGTCGCGCTGCCATGGAAGCGAAAGGCGCATTAGCATGGCAACCTGTAGATCGTGATCGTTATGTATCGCAGGCACTGCAAGCCTATGCGGCATTGGCAACTTCGGCGGACCGTGGTGCTGTGAGAGATATTACGCAACTGCGTCGATAATTCGGCGCGTCTTTTTCTTGGTGTAAGTTGATTTTCTATGGCGGCATTTCTGTGCAAACAGGAATGCCGCTTTTTGCATGCTGACGCGTCGTGTTCTAATTGCTTTCGACTATTTCGAAAACTCCAATGGTTTTAAGATCATAGTGAATAAATCTGTGGAGTTCTTAATTTAATCCTAGGAGGCAATTTACTAAGTGCATTTGATATAATTGTTAAAAAATAAAACGATCTACTACTTAGGTTTTATTTTAATTTTTAGCAGAACTTACGCACAACCGACAGCGAAGGCAGTCATACGTTTGTAAAGTTTGACCTTCCAATAAAGCTTGTGATTTTGCGTAAGTCCTAAACATTCAATTTTAGGATTTTATGATCACAATTTTTTCCAAAAAGCTTGTTATTCATGTACATCGAATAATATTGGTGCTGATGTTTCTTGTCTTGACGTCGAGTACTTTTGCACAGCTTAAGCCCCTACCTTTAGAGTTGTTCTTTGAGAACCCTCGTATGAATAGGGTGGAACTGTCCCCAGATGGAAAATCGCTGGCAATGTTGACGGCGATGAAAAATGGTCGGGTACAACTGGTCTCTATGGATTTAGATACCAAGAAATCAAAAATTGTGGCGGGTTTTAGTGACGTCGATATTAGCGAATTTCATTGGGTAAATTCTAAGCGTTTGGTTTTTAAGACTACCGATAATACGGTTGCAACGGGTGAGCTTCGGTATAACCCCGGCTTGTTTGCAGTCAATGTTGATGGCAGCGAACTGCGAACTTTGATTGAACGCTTGCAGGGAGGCAGAATGACTACCGGCACGAAGATTCAAAAGAGAATTTTGCCTGCTGAAAGTTATTTTTATGCGGTCGATTTACGTTTAAATTCCGAGAGTATATTCGTCGCACAGCCGGTTTGGGCTGCTATTAATGATTTGCGAGCATTGAACCTGATTAGCCTAAATACAAACACTGGCAAGGCCGAATTTTTGAGTCGCCCGGGGGATTCTCGCTCCTGGCTGGTTGATTACGATGGCAAGCCCAAAGTGAGTGTTATCTCAGAGGGCAGTAAAGAGAAAATCATGTACTACGATGAACAAAATGATCGTTGGGAAGTGATTTCGGAAAGTGACAAGTACAGTGGAAAATTTACACCATTAGAGTTGGGGCCCGATGGCACTTTGTATGTGGTAGCACGAAAAACACAAGATACGTCGTCGCTCTATCGTTTTGATTTGAAAACCAAAGCGGTGGACGATCAAGCCATCGTTTCAGTTGCTGGATATGATTTTAGCGGCCACTTGATTTTTGATCGTACCAGTAAAAAATTACTCGGTGTTTCCTATTTGAATGACGCACGTTCCACATATTGGTTGGATGAAAATATGCTAGCCATGCAGAAGAAGATTGATGAGTTGCTGCCCGCAACGATCAATCAACTGAGTATTGCCAGAGATGGCCTGAGCAGATATGTTGCGGTGCGCTCTTACTCGGATGTTCAACCGCAGATATATGCCATCTATGATACACAAGATGGCAAGCTTGAACTAATTGGCCATAGCCATCCAAAGATTAATGCGAAAACGATGGCTATCCAAGATATGGTGCGTTACCCGGCACGGGACGGCCTCCAAATCCCTGCCTACTTGAGTTTGCCAAAAGGTGATAAAAACAAAAATCTACCTATGGTTGTTTTGGTGCATGGAGGTCCTTTTATTCGTGGGGCGAAATGGGAATGGGATGCGCAGGTGCAGTTTTTGGCATCGCGCGGTTATGCAGTATTGCAGCCAGAATTTCGCGGTAGTACCGGCTTTGGTTTCAAGCATTTTAAGGCTGGCTGGAAGCAATGGGGGCTATCCATGCAAGATGATTTGGCGGATGCCGCCAAATGGGCAATCGCTCAAGGCATCGCCGATCCCAAGCGCATTTGTATTGCGGGTGCCAGTTATGGCGGTTATGCGAGCTTGATGGGGATTGCGAATCATCCAGAATTATTTCAATGCGCGGTGAATTGGGTTGGTGTTACAAACATTCCTTTACTGTATGAATCAAGCTGGACTAATGATTATTCTGCAGAATGGCAAAATTACGGAATGCCCTCGATGATTGGCGATCCAATTAAAGATGCTGAACAATTACGAAATACCTCGCCAGTTAATTTGGCTGCGAAAATTACAAAGCCCCTTTTGTTGGCGTACGGTGGCGTCGATAGACGCGTTCCCATCGCGCATGGTGAACAATTTTATGCCGAGGTCAGCAAACATAACACCAAAGTCGAATGGATAAAATATCCTGAGGAAGGCCATGGCTGGAAATTAGAGCGTACTCGCTTGGATTTTTGGCTGCGCGTTGAAAATTTTTTACAGGAAAATATAGGACAATGAAGATTTGGGTCTTGCATGAACATCGCCACGATAGGAGCTATGACGTCACTACAAGGTGAGGATGCAAGACTCTAACTGATATAAAACAGTAACACCTCGTTGGTGCTGAGTCACTTACTGTGTTCTTGTTTTGATCGGTTGTAGATGTTATTGATTGGCAGTAAAGAACAGGTGTTGTGAAGAAAGTAAAATTGATATCGCTTAGTTTTTGATGGCAGCGAATCGGTAATCGTAGATGGAATTTCTTATAAGGATGTTAGATTTAATTGCACACTTATACTCACTTTCCTTGAAGTACATTCATTTGTCTTGATCGTGCTGCCGTTTGAAAAGTCCCATCGCCATTACATCTTTCTCTGCTATCTCTCTCTGGTGGCAATGTTTATTGCCGAACACCTGTATACGAATTTAGCAGTTTCAGTCCAATAGTTTTTTGAGTAATTTTTGCCATCCGCATTAAGCGAGTAATAAGGCCGCGGCGGGCCATCCTCAATTTCCCACTCCCTTTGTAATAAACCTTGCGTCTCCGGGCGGTGCAAAATGGGATACAAGGTACCTTCCTCAAGTGCTATATCTTTATCCGCCAAAGCCTGGCGTAGCTCATACCCGTAGCGTGCGTAATTGTAAAAGTGTGGCTAGCACCACTACAACGCGCCGTAGCTCGAGCTCTAATTTTCCGAAAGTATCTGTAGTAATCATGTGGTGCACTGCACTGTGTGTTGCACAGTAATTCAAATATTTTTATGTTGTTGCTTTTTTTGCATAGTTTGGAGCGACTAAGCAAGAGACTGCTGTGGCGGAAAACTTAATCACGCAATTTGTGCCTGTGCGCGTGCATTTGAAAGGCTAGCGATAAATGGTGGCCTGCGTCGATAAAATTGTTGGGATTGAGATTGCAGTTGCGGTTGCAAGCCGACGCTATTAGCAACAGACCACCTTGCTCTGCGCTTGATTGCTTTTATTTACTTTACCTTTAAATAGTTTAGGTTTAAAGTATTTATCCGTCGTGGTGCAAAGTCTAAATAAAAAATCGAACATAAGTCGAAAACTGCACCCAATCATCGTATGGAGACTTATTGATGTCTATTCGTTTTCCGCAGTCTGCACATGTCGATACTTTCGCATTTGCACATTTGCCGCCGCCTGAGCAGTGGCCAGAATTGGTGTTTGATTTACCTGAGTTGCAGTATCCCGAACGCTTAAATTGTGCGAGTGCTTTTTTAGAAGACATCGCGGCACAAGGGTTTGCCGACAAAGTGGCGATACGTAGCGCTAGCGCAACTTGGACTTACGCCGAACTGTGTGCCAAGGTGAATCAAATCGCGCAAGTCTTGGTCGACGATATGCTGTTGGTTCCAGGTAATCGCGTGTTATTGCGCGGTGCGAACAATCCCATGATGGCAGCGTGCATTTTGGCCGTGTGGAAAGTCGGCTGTGTGGCGGTGCCCACTATGCCTTTGTTGCGCGCCAAAGAGTTGAGCGTGATTGTCGACAAGGCGCAGATCTCTGCGGCATTGTGTTCCGCAGCATTGCAGGAAGAGTTAGAGGCTGCGCAGCAATTGAGTCCTGTACTGCAGCAGTTTAAGATTTTTAATGCAGATGTTGCAGGTTCGGTCGAGCAATTGATGTCGTCTAAATCTACGACTTTCACAGCCGTCGATACGCATGCTGAAGATGTCTGCCTGATCAGTTTTACTTCGGGCACGACTGGTATGCCAAAAGGCACGATGCATTTTCATCGTGATGTATTGGCGATTTGTGATTGTTTCCCGCGTTCGATTTTGCAATCGCAAGCGAGTGATATTTTTATTGGGACGCCACCATTGGCGTTTACTTTTGGTCTTGGCGGATTGCTTTTATTCCCTTTACGGATAGGTGCGACCGCAGTTTTATTAGAAAAACTCACGCCAGAAACCTTACTTAAATCTATCGACGAATATCAGGCGACGGTTTGTTTTACTGCCCCGACTTTTTATCGTCAGATGCTGCCTATGGTGCCGAATTTTTCACTGAAATCTTTGCAGAAAACGGTGTCGGCTGGCGAAACCTTACCCGCAGCAACGCGCGAAGCTTGGCAAGCTGCAACAGGCTTAATCATGATCGATGGCATAGGTGCAACTGAGATGTTGCATATCTTTATTTCGGCTGCCGGAGATCAAGCGAGATCAGGTGCGACGGGAAAAGCCATACCTGGATATCAGGCCTGTGTATTAGACGATGAAGGCAAGCCCGCCGCAGTCGGCGTGACCGGTAGACTAGCCGTGAAAGGTCCCACTGGTTGCCGCTATCTGGCGGACGACAGACAAAAAAATTATGTCTTGAATGGCTGGAATTTGACTGGCGATGCCTATGAAATGGATGCCGAAGGTTATTTCCATTATCGCGCCCGCACCGATGACATGATCATTACGGCGGGTTACAACGTGGCGGGCCCCGAGGTTGAAGAAATTATCCTGAAACATCCTGAAGTCGCTGAATGCGCGGTCGTGGGTTTGCCAGATGAAGAGCGAGGTCAGATCGTGAAAGCCTTTGTGGTTTTACGTGATGCGACGAAGCTGCGTGATGCTAAGGCGAGTGAAGCTCTGATTAGTGATATTCAGCAATTTGTAAAAGCGAATGTCGCGCCGTATAAATATCCGCGTTGCATAGAATTCAAAGACGCATTGCCACGTACTGAGACGGGCAAGGTTCAGCGATTTAAGTTAAAGCTGACCAATTAATACGAATGAGCAGGGCCTATTAAGTTGTAGGGCGGGTGCAACCCGCGCCGCCAGCACATTGAACGACCGAACAGCGCGGGTTTCACCCGCCCTACGAGGTCAAAGTTGAAACTAAGTTTGCACAAAAAAAGAATCTATAAATACATGAACATACTTTGCATAGGCGGTGGTCCCGCTGGTCTCTATTTTGCGTTACTGATGAAAAAGCAGAACCCCGCGCATCGCATCGTTGTGGTCGAACGCAATCGCCCTTACGATACCTTTGGCTGGGGTGTGGTGTTTTCAGATCAGACTTTGGGCAATTTGGTGAAAGCGGACGAACCGACTGCCAAAACCATACTGCAAGCCTTTAATCACTGGGATGATATCGACGTGCATTTCAAAGGCCAGGTAGTCACTTCGGGTGGTCATGGTTTTTGCGGTATCGGTCGCAAACGCTTACTCAATATTTTGCAGGAGCGTTGTGAGCAGCTGGGTGTGGAGTTGGTGTTTGAAACCGATGTGCAAGATGATCAGATTTTAGCGCAGACCTATGACGCTGACTTAGTCATCGCGAGTGATGGATTAAATAGCCGTATCCGCACACGTTATGAAAGCACTTACCAACCCGATATCGACACGCGTAAATGCCGCTTTGTCTGGCTCGGCACTAAAAAACTTTTCTCCGCATTTACTTTTGCATTTGAAGAAACCGAGCATGGCTGGTTTCAGGCGCATGCCTATCAATACGACGGCGATACGGCGACTTTCATTGTCGAGACGCCTGAGGAAGTGTGGTTGAAAGCGGGCCTAGATCAAATGGATCAAGCTGAAGCTATCGCATTTTGTGAAAAACTGTTCGCCAAGTATTTAGGCGGTAATGCCTTGATGAGCAATGCCAGTCATCTGCGTGGCTCAGCGAGTTGGATCAAATTTCCGCGCATTATTTGTAAGCAGTGGGTGCATCACAATCAACTCAATGGCAAAGCCGTACCTGTAGTCTTGATGGGTGATGCTGCCCATACTGCGCATTTTTCTATAGGATCGGGAACGAAGCTGGCCTTAGAAGATGCGATCGAACTCGCTGATTGTTTTGCGCAACACGGTAGCCATGGTATGCAAGCGGTGATGGACGCTTATCAAGAAGTGCGTGCAATTGAGGTGATGAAAATACAAAGCGCGGCGCGCAATTCTATGGAGTGGTTTGAAAACGTGAATCGCTATACCGCGATGCAAGCACCGCAATTTGCTTACTCCATGTTGACCCGCAGCCAACGTCTATCGCATGAAAATTTACGCCTGCGTGATGCGGGCTATGTGCGTAGCTTTGAAGTCTGGATTGCTGAGCAGGCATTTGCACAAGCGGGTCTTGCTATGCCTTTGACAACGCATGCCATCCCACCGATGTTCACACCTTTTAAACTACGTGATGTGGTTTTAAAAAATCGTATCGTGGTGTCGCCGATGGCGCAATATTCTGCGGTCAATGGTGTCGCGGGCGATTACCATTTGGTGCATCTCGGTAGTCGGGCGATGGGTGGCGCAGGTTTGGTGTTTGCGGAGATGACTTGCGTTTCAGCTGAGGGCAGAATCACACCGGCTTGCCCTGGTTTATATCAGCCCGAACATACGCAAGCATGGAAACGTATTGTCGATTTTGTGCATGCGAATAGCGATGCCAAGATCGCTGTGCAACTAGGTCATGCAGGTGCCAAGGGATCAACTAAGCGTGCCTGGGACGGCATCGATCAGCCTTTGGATGAGGGTAATTGGTCTTTGATTTCGGCTTCAGATCAACAATATTTGCAAGGCGTTTCGCAAGTCGCTAAAGCGGCGACCAAAGAGCAAATGACGCAAGTGCTCAATGAATTTGTCGCTGCGACAGTGGCTGCTGAACAGGCCGGTTTTGATTGGCTGGAACTGCACTGCGCACATGGCTATTTTTTGTCTAGCTTTATTTCACCATTGACCAATCAGCGTAGCGACGAATATGGCGGCAGCTTGGAAAATCGCTGTCGCTACCCGTTGGACGTGTTTGCCGCTATACGTGCAGTTTGGCCTGCGCAAAAGCCCATATCGGTGCGTATTTCCGCGCACGATTGGGTAGAAGGCGGCATCACACCTGACGATGCGGTGCAGATCGCAAGACTGTTTAAAGAAGCAGGTGCGGATATGATCGATTGTTCTTCGGGTCAGGTCAGTAAGCAAGAGAAACCAGTATACGGACGTATGTTCCAAACACCGTTTTCGGATCGTATTCGCAATGAAGTGCAAATTGCGACGATTGCGGTTGGCGCGATTTTTGAAGCAGACCACGCGAATAGCATCATCGCTGCCGGACGTGCGGATCTATGCGCGATTGCTAGGCCACATCTGGCGGATCCCGCCTGGACTTTGCATGAAGCCGCTAAGCTAGGATTTACCGATATCAGTTGGCCACAACAATATGTCGCTGGCAAATTGCAGTTAGAACGCAATTTGGAACGTGAACGTCAAGTTGCGGCGGCCAGTCGAGGTATGAGCCCGCAAGAAATCGCCGCAAAATTATTGGAAGGCTGATATGAATTTTTTCCATCCCGCATTGGTCGGCAAACACGCTTTAGTGACAGGTGGCGCGACCGGTATAGGTTTAGCGATTGCGCAAGCTTTGTTAGTGCAAGGTGTAAAGGTGACCATCAGTGGTCGAACTGAAAGCACTTTAATGGACACGGTGAATCGTTTGCACGAAAACGGGCAAATCAATTACATTTGTATGGATGTCAGTGATAGTGCCTCGGTCGCAGCAGGCTTTGCCGCCGCCATTAAACAATTTGGCACTATCGATATTTTGATCAATAACGCAGGTCAGGCAAGTTCGGCATCGTTTTTAAAAACTACGGAAGCACAATGGCAGCAAATGCTGGCAGTGAATTTGACCGGTACGTTTTTGTGTGCACAACAAGCATTGCCAGCGATGTTAGCGCAAGGCTGGGGGCGTATTGTGAATGTGGCGAGCACCGCTGGATTAAAAGGCTACGCCTATGTTGCAGCTTACGCCGCGGCGAAACACGGCGTGATCGGCATGACTAAATCTCTCGCTTTGGAAGTCGCGCAAAAAGGCGTGACAGTGAACGCAGTGTGCCCAGGCTATACTGAGACCGACATCGTGCTTGAGGCGATTGCGAATATCATGCAAAAGACCGGTCGTAGCGAAGAACAAGCGCGTGCCGAATTGGCCGCTGGTAATCCGCAGAAACGCTTGATTCAAGCTGAAGAAGTGGCAGATGCCGTACTGTGGTTATGCTCACCTGCGAGTGCGTCGCAAAATGGTCAGTCGATAGCGGTGGCTGGCGGCGAGGTGATGTGATGAATGTGCAGACAGTGCAGAGTGCTGCGATTGATACTATTGATCTTGAAACTCGTTTAACCCAAGATCATCACCAGTCATTAAAATTATGGCTGCGCATGTTATCGACTACCGTGATGATAGAAAACGAAATCCGCAATCGCCTGCGTGCGGAGTTTGATATTACTTTGCCGCGCTTTGATTTGATGGCGCAGCTCGAACGTCATCCCGATGGTTTGCGCATGGGGGAATTATCCAAACGCATGATGGTCACGGGTGGCAATATCACAGGTATTACCGATCAGCTAGAGCAAGAAGGCTTGGTCGTGCGTGTGACTGATAAGCAAGACAGGCGCGCTTACAGCGTGAAGTTGACACCGGCAGGACGTAAAGCATTTAAGACCATGGCCAGCGTGCATGAAGCATGGGTTGCGGAATTGTTGGCGGGCTTAGATCCCGAACAAAAAAATCAAATGATTAGTATGTTGTCTAGCGTGAAGTCGGATTTGAGCGCGGGTAACAAGCATAACGAGAGTGAATGAGAACAATATGAACTATCTCAATGGAACAGCCAGCGATTTGCCTGGCAACCATCAAACGCTGACGAATTATCAGGCAAGGCATTTCGCTTATCAAGTCAAGGATAAAGTCGCGACCATTACTTTAAATCGTCCTGAGCGTAAGAACCCGCTGACCTTTGAATCCTATGCCGAGTTGCGCGATCTGTTTCGCACTATGTGCTACGCCGACGACATTAAAGCCATCGTTATGACTGGTGCCGGTGAGAACTTTTGCTCGGGTGGCGATGTGCATGAAATTATTGGCCCTTTGACCAAACTCGATATGCCAGGCTTGCTGCGCTTTACACAAATGACTGGCGATCTGGTGAAAGCAATGCGTGCTTGTCCGCAGCCTATCATCGCTGCAGTCGATGGCATTTGCGCTGGTGCTGGTGCAATCATTGCGATGGCGTCGGATATCCGGATAGGCACTTCTCGCAGCAAAACAGCTTTTTTATTTACACGCGTTGGACTAGCTGGTTGTGACATGGGTGCCTGTGCGATCTTGCCACGCATCATCGGTCAGGGACGAGCATCGGATTTGCTGTATAGCGGAAGCAGCATGTCAGGTGAAGAAGGCGAACGCTGGGGTTTCTTTAATCAGCTAAGCGAACCAGAACAAGTCGTTAACGCGGCGCAAACCTATGCCAATAATCTTGCGAGTGGCCCGACCTTTGCGCATGCTATGACAAAAAAAATGTTGCATGAAGAATGGGATATGAGCGTCGATCAGGCAATAGATGCGGAAGCTAAAGCACAGGCAATCTGCATGATGACCAACGATTTTCATCGTGCTTATCATGCGTTTGTGAATAAGGAAAAACCGAAATTTGAGGGTAACTAAGAAATCTAATTGCTGGGTACATTACGGTGTCGCAAATCCCTGTAATTGAATTTTGATATAGGTTGATGACGAGTTCAAAGTTCCCTCTCCCGCAAGCGGGAGAGGGTTAGGGTGAGGGTAGTTCAGATTGGCGAAATGCTTGTTCAATATGGTTCGTCAGATTTTGTATGTAAGAAGGAAACATCATTTTATTCTCTCGACGACCCTCATCCCCGGCCCTTGTAGTCCTCTTCCGCTTGCGGGAGAAGGGGGATTAGAGACTTGAATTAGTTACGTAGGGCGGGTGCAACCCGCGCCGCCAGAATTTTCAAGGTGCCGCGATAGTGATTTGATGCAAGAGAAAATATTTGAACGATAAATCGTTAAGGTGACTTACAGCGCGGGTTGCACCCACCCTACAAATGATACCGGTCTACCCGATTAGAAAACAATCTGCTAAGTTCCAAGAATAGATAGAATGAATAGGAAACACATGTCCAACACATCCCACCTAAACTGGCCTTTCTTCAACGAAGAGCACCGCCAATTACAAACACAATTAGACCATTGGGCGAGTCAACACATTCATCACACACACAGCAAAGACGTCGATCAGGAATGTCGTGATTTGGTGAAGCAACTTGGTGAAGCCGGTTGGCTCAAACATGCAATCGGTGGCAAGGCTTATGGTGCGATTCAAGATGTGATCGACACGCGTGCGATCTGCATTTTGCGCGAAACATTGGCGCGCTATTCCGGCCTGGCCGACTTCGCTTTCGCAATGCAAGGTTTGGGTACTGGTGCAATTAGCTTGTTTGGCAGTGAACAACAAAAAGCCACATACCTAGAAAAAGTCGGGCAAGGTAAATTGATTTCCGCCTTTGCTTTATCCGAACCGAATGCCGGTTCCGATGTCGCTGCCATGCAATGTGCTGCAACTCTGGTGCACGACGCGCAGGGTGACTATTATGTATTGGAAGGTGAAAAAACCTGGATCTCAAACGGTGGCATCGCCAATTTTTATGTGGTGTTTGCGCGTACAGGTGAGGCTGCGGCGGCGCGTGGCATTTCGGCCTTTATCGTTGATGCAGATACAGAAGGTTTTGAAATCGCTGAACGGATAGACGTCATCGCCCCACATCCTTTAGCGCGTTTGAAATTTAATCAATGCCGTATCCCTGTCAGCCAGCGTATAGGTGAGGGTGGACAAGGTTTTAAAGTCGCAATGGCAACGCTCGATGTATTCCGTACGTCTGTCGCTGCTGCTGCCTTAGGTTTTGCCCGTCGTGCTTTGGATGAAGCGATGGCGCGTGCCACCAGTCGTCAGATGTTTGGTCAGACGCTCGCTGATTTTCAATTGACGCAAGCCAAACTCGCGCAGATGGCAACCACCATTGATAGCGCCGCTTTACTCGTGTATCGAGCTGCCTGGCAACGTGATCAGGGACAGCGCGTCACCAAAGAAGCAGCGATGGCAAAAATGGTTGCCACTGAAGGCGCGCAACAAGTGATCGACGCTGCGGTGCAGATGTTTGGTGGTATGGGCGTGATGAGCGAAGTGCCTGTAGAAAAACTGTACCGTGAAATTCGCGCTTTGCGCATTTACGAAGGCGCTACCGAAGTGCAACAACTCATCATCGCCCGTGAAATGTTGAAAGACTATAAGGACGCAAATCCATGAGCTTAGTCTTCAGCACACCCATCAGTATACGTTTTGCGCATTGCGATCCGGCCGGTATCGTGTTTTATCCTCGCTATTTTGAGTTGATCAACGGCGTAGTAGAAGACTGGTGTGCGCAAGCGCTGGGTATGAGTTTTCATGAAATGCATATGGTGCAAGGTATAGGTTTGCCCACCGTACACATAGAAACTGACTTTGTGAAAACTAGTGTGATGGGTGATGAATTAGTCGCTGAATTGCGTGTGACAAAATTAGGACGAGCTTCTGCTACGGTAGAAATTCAGATGCTGGGACAAGAGCAGGATTTACGACTGAAGGCTAGCTTGGTATTGGTGATGGCGCAGGTACAAGAACGCAAAGCAATTGCATTGCCGATAGCCTTGCGTGAACAAATGCAGAAGTACTTGGCAAGCGAATGTGCTTGAGTAGGCAGCGTCGTGCGCATCAGATGGCTAAGCAAATAGTGTTAAGGTCAGAAGCTAGATAGGTACTGGTGCGCGCGGCGCACCCTACGGGTAAAACTACCAGCTATTAATAGCCTCGATCTTAGTTTTTCAAAGGATATTAGTAGGGTGCGCCATGCGCACCGAGCGTTTGGTTAGATATTAGAACGCTCAGACGATAGATAAACATCGGTGCGCACGGCGCACCCTATGGGTTACAAGAATTATTGAAAGGAATGCATATGGACTTTTTACAACCACCGGGCTGGGTAAGACCCCGCGGTTATTCGAATGGCGTCGCAGCTAAAGGACGTACGATTTGCGTCGGTGGTATGATAGGTTGGGATGGGCAAGAGCAATTTCATTGTGATGATATTGCCGGGCAAACGCGTCAGGCTTTGCAAAATATTGTTGAGGTATTAGCCGAAGGTGGTGCAAAGCCTGAACACATTGTGCGTATGACTTGGTATGTAATCGATAAAAAAGAATATGTGGCTGCTTACAAAGAAATCGGCGCTGCCTATCGCGACGTAATTGGGAAACATTTTCCTGCGATGGCAGCGGTACAGGTAGCTGGCTTGATTGAAGACAAGGCTAGAGTCGAAATTGAAGTCACCGCAATCGTTCCTGATTGATTTGCCTATAGATAATCGGAAGTGAATATTGGATTTGCTGTTTTTTGCAACAGAAATACGGCAGAATCGTGCCGCGACTTATTATTGTCACAATCCCTGTTTATTCTTAGCTTAGAATAATCAGATTGCTTTTTGCGTTGGTGATCGCTATTGCGTTACCTGGCTAACTGCCGAAGTGACGTGGTGTTAAATCGCAAGCTAAGTAGCAAGCTAAATAGCAAGCCCAACAAACAAAAGCCGAAGTGCCTGACCTGATATGGACTCCGATGGAAAGTATACTTTTGCTTCCGCGCTGGTTTTACAAGGTCTTTTTGCACGCATATAAATTGACGACAATGCGCTCCTTATTCTTACGTTTTTTCTCGACGATCACTGGACAATTTACGGCCATCGCCTTTTTGGCGTCTGGTTTGTTGGTTGCTAATGTGCTGTACACTGGGAATCGTACGCTGGATGCGGCCTTATTGGAAAACATCAAACTGAGTGTAGGGCAAACTTCGCAACTACTGAATCTCACCGTTTCTACTTACGCCAGCAATAATGATTTGCAGACGGTGCAGACGTTTCTTGATGAGATTTTGGACAAAGAAGCAAAAAATGGTTTGACCTATGTACTGGTCGCTAATTCTCAAGATAAACCATTAATCTCTACCTTGGCGCTGAATGCCGCCACTCCAGCTCCAGACATAGCCAGTAACTACGAGAAAGCTGCACGCTCAGGTATCATTCATGTACGTAATCGCTTGCTATTACCAGGCAATGAAATTGGCTTCTTGCAGTATGGATTATCGACGAAGAATATTATTGCTGCGACTACGAATGAACGTATGAATTCTTTGATGCGTACTTTGGTAGTGGTGTTGCTGACTTTCTTTGCGATTGTTTTTCTTGGACGGCAAATCACTAAGAGTTTGCAACAAATGAATTTGGCCAGTCGTGAAATTGTGGCGGGCAATTTCCATATGCGGATTGCAGTTTCTGGCAACAATGAATTAGATTTGATGTCGGCGCATTTTAATCGCATGGTGGATGCGGTTCAGGCAAAAATTAATGAAATCACCGAGTTGAATCAATCACTAGAGTCTCGCGTACAAAGCCGTACGCTCGAATTAGAGAATTCTAAACAGCAGTTGGAAAATAATTTGATGCAACTCAAAGAGGCACAGCGTCAATTAATTAGTAAAGAAAAATTGGCCAGCCTCGGTTCTTTAGTTGCAGGTATCGCCCATGAATTGAATACGCCTATAGGCAACGCATATACGGTCTCGACGACGGTGAGTGAAAAGGTGGAGGAATTTGAACATGCGCACAACGATGCCAGTATTAAGAAATCGACCTTGAATCGCTTCGCCGCAGACATGGCGGAAGCCGCTGATTTATTGAGCAAGAATCTCAAACGTGCATCAGAACTAATCAATAGTTTTAAAACGGTAGCAGTCGATCAAGCCAGTGAAAACCGACGTCGATTTAATTTACTCAAAACGATGGAAGAGCTGGCAATCACTTTACAACCGCAACTGAAGAAAACCAAGATTTCATATCGTATCGATATTCCGTCCGAGATTGTGATGGATAGTTATCCTGGTCCCTTAATTCAGGTAATTTCCAATTTATTTAATAATGCCGTGCTCCATGGTTTTGAAGGGCGAGATGGGGGAGAGCTGACGCTGACGGCGAAGCTGGACGAGCACGATAGTCGTTTTGTACAGATGCAGTTTGGCGATAATGGCGTTGGTATTCAGACGCATAATTTGGACAGAATCTTTGATCCATTCTTTACGACGAAATTTGGCCAAGGCGGCTCAGGCCTTGGCTTAAATATTTGTTACAACATAGTCAGCGGTTTATTGCGCGGGCAAATTAGTGTGCAATCCGACATCGAGGTTGGTACACGATTTACTTTGCTATTGCCTTTGCTTGCTGAAGATTAGTCGACTCTCAATTCGAGCTTAATTTTGAGCTTAGTTTTTGAGCGACGTCGCGCACCACATCAAGCAAATAATCAATTGATGCCTCGCTCTTACGATGATTGATAATGCAGGCACGCAAGACAAATTCCCCGTTGAGTTTAGTGCCAGTGATAAACACGCGGCCATCGGTTTCTAGTGCAGGAATCAACTCTTGGTTGACGCGAATAATTTGTTCAGAGCTTAGACCTGTACCGATATAACGGAAGCAGGCAATCGCTAAATCACTGCGCGATTTCAATTCAAAATCTTTCGATGTTCGTACTTGTTTTTCCAGATAGCGAGTCAGATCCAGATCTTTTTGCATCATCGCTTGAATCTGGGTAAAGCCGTAGGCCTTTAAGGACATCCACACTTTGAAAGCCTTGGCGTTACGCGACAATTGGAAATAATGTTCATTGAATTCTAAACGATCTGTTTTGACCTCTAATGAAGTATCCAGATAATCGGCCTGCTTAAAATAGGATTCCCGCAGCACATCCCAATTGTGCACCAGCGTGCAGCCAATTTCGAATGGTTGATACAGCCACTTATGAAAATCGAGCGCAATCGAATCGGCCAATTCCATGCCTGCATATTTCGTTTTCAATTCGGGTAGAGAAGAGACTAAACCACCGTAGGCTCCATCAACGTGTAGCCACATGCCATGCTGTTTGGCAATTTGTGAGAGTGCTGTTAAATCATCGATTGCACCGGTATTCACCGTGCCAGCATTGCCGACGATGCAAAAGGGGGTAAAGCCAGCAGCGATGTCTTGCTCGATTTGAAGTTGTAGTTTATCCAAATCGATTTTGAAGTCAGTGTCCGTTGCAACGCGGCGCAATTGATTGGTGCCTATGCCAAGCAAAGACACACTTTTGTCGGTGCTGCTATGGGTTTCGGTGCTGCAATACACGGTGAATGGCTTCATGCCGAACAGGCCATTCTTATTGATATTGTGTTTGCGCCAGAAAATATTGCGGGCGACGGTTAAGCCAGTCAGGGTTGCTGCCGATCCGCCACTGACCATCACACCACCAGCATCGGGTGTGTAGCCTATCATTTCGGCAGTCCATTTCACTACGCGCTTTTCTATCTCTGTCATCGCCGCACCGAGATGCCATTTGGTCGCGTTTTGATTGATGGTTGAACAAAGAAAATCGGCGACGGTAGATATCTGATTACCACCTGCCATGACATAGGCATACATATTTGGCCCGAGGTTACCTGTTGCAGTGTCTAATACCCGTTGTTTGACCAGATCTAGCAAGGCCAGCGCATTAGTGCTTGCCCGTGGCAATGGTTCGTCAAACCATGAGGCGACTTCCGCTTGCGGGAAGTGATGAAAACCATCTTGCTGATCGACCTTGGCATATTGTTCTAATACTAGATCGCTAGTCTTTTGCAAAATATCGCTTAATTCTTGTGGGCTGTAGTCTAGGCTATGGTTCATAGTAATCCTATCGAGGTGCAAGATGTGGGTATGAAAAACTGATATCGTTACGTCGTCAACGGATGGCTTGACGATAATTCACGAGCCGAGTGATCAACTCAAAATCGAACTGAGTACGATTTTAAGCGAAAGTTTGGATTGACGTAGTTTGGACGCTTAACAACTGATCGACAGGTATGGGATAAGCAATAGCATAGCCTTGCGCATAATGGATACCAAGGTCTTTGAGTATTTTTAAAACAGCTTGATTTTCAACAAATTCCGCGACGGTTTTCTTGCCCATTAATCCAGCAATTTCATGAATCGATTTCACCATCGCCAGATTGATAGGATTGCTGTCGATGTCGCATACAAATTGGCCATCAATCTTGAGAATGTCGACATCGAGGTTGCGCAGGTAAGCAAAGGAAGATAAGCCACTGCCAAAATCGTCTAATGAGAAACGGCAACCCCGTGCGCTCAATTCTTGCATAAAGTCTTGCGCTAGTTCGATATTTGCAATTGCTGCGGTCTCTGTGATTTCAAAACAAATCTTTTCACAATCTAAGCCTGAATTGCTGATTTCTGTATTCACAAAATCCAGAAAATTTTTGTCACTCAAGCTCTGGCCCGAGAGATTGATAGAGCACAATTCCATGTCTTCTTGATGTACGCACATCCATGCTAAAGCATGACTGACAACCCATCGATCGACGCGTGCTGCCAGATGATAACGTTCCACCGCTGGCATAAATGCTCCAGGAGCAATGATGCCGCCATGTCCATCTTGCATCCGTAACAAAAACTCGCAGTGTAAACGACCTGTGTTGGCACCGTTGATACTAAGTATTTTTTGACCGTACAAGGCAAACAGATTTTCGGATAGCGCATTTTCTATGCGGCTGACCCATTCCATCACGCCGTAACGCTGCGCTAGTGCGGGATCATCACTGGCGTAGACGTGAATACGTCCACGTCCGGCGTCTTTGGCGACATAGCAAGCGCTATCAGCGGATTGCAATAAGACGCCAACGCTCTCGCTTTGCTCATTTAAAACAACCATGCCGATGCTAACGCCAACGGCAAATGAGCGATCTAGCCATTGGAAGCGGAAACTCGCTAATTGTTGTTGAAGTCGTTCAGCGATATGCAGGGCTTGATCGACATCTTGATGATGCAAAATCATTCCGAATTCGTCACCACCAATCCGGCACAGATGATCTTCGGCTCTTAAAACGCTACTAAATTTGAGTGCAACTTGGCGCAATAATTCATCGCCAGCAGCATGGCCGCAAGTGTCATTGATGACTTTAAATTCATCCAGGTCCAGGTAGCATAAGACGTGCTGTTGATTCTTTAACCGCGTTTGCGCAAATAAATGGCCTAAGATCTGCTCAAATGCGCGACGATTTCCTAGACCGGTTAATTCATCATGCGTAGCTTGGAACTTGATGACATTTTCCGCTGCCTTACGTTCGGAAATATCTTTGACTGTGGCAATGAACGTGGTGATGTTGCCTTCTTTATTCTTGACCGCCGACGGGTTCATGGTAATCGGAAACCGCTCACCATTTTTACGCATGAATACTAATTCACGTTCACTAAAATTGCCTTCGGTGATTGCACTATACGTAGCTTGTAAGTTCGTTATTTCTTCTTCTGGCCAATACGGGAAAGGGGCGCGGCACCCGAGTAATTCTTCCCGGCTAAAGCCAGTCATAAGACAAAATGCTGGATTCACTTCGGTTTGCACGCCATCAGGATTTAGCACCGAGAACCCATCTTGCATTGCTTGAATCAAGCTATTGGCAAATTCAACCGAGGCATGCAAAGCATCTTCTGCATCTTGACGGGCACGCATAAATTTGACGCGATCTAAGGCGACCGCGATATGACCAGCCATGGCTTGCATAAATTCTAGTTGCCAAGGTTGAGGAGGGCGTACACCCTCTTCATCGCCATAGGTGCCCATGCCGAGTGCGCCTAATTTTTGCTCCGCGAGGATTAATGGCGCATTAATAATGGTACGATTTTGAATGAGCGCAACCATGTCTTTATTGGTGCGAGGATCAGTACGCGCATCTTCAACGATGACAATATGTTCTGCATCCATGATCTCTTCCAGCATACGATCTCCCTCAATCGGGATATCAACGCTTTGTATCATGCGAGAGGTATCGGTTTCTTGTCCTGAGCTTAAGTGATTAATCACCGAGAGGATGCCAGGCTTTTGATTGAAAATCGCCAACCAAACATGGGGATAACCAAGGACTTCGATTGCAACCGGTGCGTAGGCGAGCAGTATGTCTTCAAGCTTCCAAGCGCGCTCTAGCTGCTTGCAGAGCTGCAGCAGCACTTTGTTGAGCTGATCAGAATCAAATTCTTTATGAGTGCCTGACATGATACATTCGGTTGACTGATATGGAAATTGCAGGAAATAGGCACCTCATGAGTATTCCTTACGAAACTGGGTGCGTCAAGAAATGCATGGATAAATTCCAACAGATTTGTCTCAAGTGTGTTTTTGATCAAATCTGATAATGAAAAATTAACAAGGTTTGAATATTGAACTCAGTAATTACGGTTTTTTCTTTGCCTTGTTCCAATAAGCGAATTCTTCTGCATGTACATCTATGTCAAGTTCTTGTACGCGTGTTTGTAAGTGATTCTGCACATCGTTGACTGCTTGGTTGTAAATGCTAGGACCAATTTCTTCTAATAAAAAATTCAATAGGGCATCTGCTTGTAAATTACCTAATTTTTCTTCCATGTTGAGATCGAAATAACGTTGCAATGAGGTAATCGCTTGTTTGCGTAGTTCGGTTTTGAATTGAATCGGCATCGGAGTGACTTTGCTTAATTGTGGTGTATAAAAAAATAAAGCGAGTGTAGCTGATGCAGGCGAGATTTTCGATTAGGCTTCACCAAAATATTCTTAGTGGAAGCTCACGTGTTTTTTTGATTTTTGCATCGATAAGTGTTGGTAATTACTGGTAGTCGCTGGCAGTTGCTGGGCTATGATGTTTCAAGCGATGTTTCAAGTGACGCCGTAATCCACGCTTCAAGCGGTGTTTGAAAGTGGTCGGAGACTTCTTTCATATAATAAAATTGCGCTACCATCAATATCTTAGAGCAGCAGCCACACAAAATATTTCGCCTTGCATCGTAGGAATTTGATTATGCTACCCTCAGTTTTGCCTTTAGATGATGTACGTTTGCGCCGGCACAGTGTCGATGTCGACGACTGTCATGATCTTCAATTTCAGCAAGAAAATCAGACCCTGCAAGCAACATTGAATGTCTTCCGTGCACAACATGGATTTGGTCGCGGTATCGCCGCACCACAACTAGGGATTGCCAAACGATTCATCGCCTTAAATTTGGGTGAAGGGACATTTAGCATGATTAATCCCAAGATCACTTGGCGCAGCGAGCAGACCTTTACGATGTGGGACGATTGCATGTGTTTTCCCGAGTTACTCGTCAAAGTACGACGGCACCTGTCGATCTCGGTGCAATTTATCGATGAAAAAGGCCGTCAGCAATCATGGGAACACTTAGGGCAATCCCTCGCAGAATTGTTGCAACACGAAATTGATCATTTGGACGGTGTGTTGGCGACAGACTTGGCGCTAGATGAACACAGTATCATTCAACGTCGTGACTTTGATGCGAACCCAGAGCGATTTCACCAGCAAGTCGATTATGTGATTGTGCCGACGCTAGGATAATTCGGGTAGTTTGTTTGAGATTATGAGATTGGACATGGGAATGTATTTGTGTGTTGGACGTCAAGTAATTGATTCCAATTATGAAAAAGGTGCAATAGTCTAAGACCATTGCACCTTCTTTTACCTTGCTTTACGACTCTATAGCGTCCGCTTGAGCGGATTTGGCGTCAGATTTGACCTACTTAGTAGTGACGATTGCTACCGGACTTTGACCGCTAGCAATAGGAGTGCCGACGGCAGTCAAACTGCCAGTGCTGGCGTTGATCGCATAAACTGACACGGTATTGTCTATGCTATTGCTTACGTAGACGGACTCTTTCGCAGCGACTATGCCGAGTGCGCCCTTCACGGTGATGATTCCCACATTGCTGAGTGCGCCCGTGCTGCTATTGATCGCATAGGTGATGACACTGTTGTCCGTAGCATTAGCGACGTAGGCGAATTTTCCGTTTGGTTCTATTGTGACGGCGCTTGGTAAATTACCTGCAGCCACTGCGCCTATGTTGCTTAGCGCGCCAGTGCTGGCGTCGATGCTAAAGGCCGAAATTGAGTTGCCTGACTTGTTGGTGACGTAGGCATATTTTCCGTTGGGAGCGATCACAATAGCGCTTGGCAAAGTACCAGTTTGGGCAGTCGTACTAGTTGTGGTTAGGACTCCAGTGCTGGCATTGATGCTGAAGATAGACACGGTATTGGCTGACCTGTTCGTCACATATGCAAATTTCCCGTTTGGCTCTATCGCCATCGCACTCGCGCCGGCTCCTGAGTTTGTCGCTGCACCTATGCTTTTTAGGACGCCCGTACTGCTGTCTATGCTATAGCCGGAAACAATGCCTTCTCCTTGGTTGGTCACGTATGCAAATTTACCATTCGGATCGATTGTGATGGACGTGGGTGTTGTTCGGGTAGCGACACTATTACCGACGCTGGTCAAAGCACCGCTAGTCTGGTTGATAGAAAAACTTGAAATGCTTTCGTTTGCTGAGTTCAATACATGCAAATACTTGGCATTAGCATCTATCGCAAGTGCAGTTGGTGTCGCGCCAGTCGTGACTGGTGTGGCGATGCTAGTCAAATTGCCGGTGGCATTGTTGATGCTGTAAGCCGAGATCGAATTTTCAATACTATTTGCAACATAAGCAAAGCGTGCGGTATTGCTGCACACTAAGGTGATGTTGTTGACATTAGCTGCCGCAATCGTGCCACTGGCATTGCTTACGGTACAGATTTGAGCTGGTGCGCTCGGTGCGGTCAATACGGTCACCGCGTACTTGGCGCCATTGTCATAGAACGGTGCAAATTTAACGGTTCCGTTTGCATTGACCGCTAAATTATCGCCACCGTTATTTTGCAAAATTAAACCTGTACCGTTTAGTCCAGTAACCGTCACATTAACTTCGTAACGCGTGGCGAAGCCACTCCAACCGCATCCAGCTATCAGTAAAGAGAAAAAGAAAATAGTGAGCAAACGAAATTGGATAGAAATCATGAAGTACCTTAGTGGAATCTTGAAGTAGAGAAAAAGACGGGTCTGTGCTCTTTTCCCTATTTCAAACGAAATTATTTTGCTGGGTAAAGAAGCAAAGAATTGCTTGCGATTAAACCATAAATAAATATTAACGACAATGAGAGAGCTAGGGTCTGTTGACATATATTTTAGGCAAGCGAATGCGCGCAAATGGGCACAGGGCTAGGCTATCGCTTTGGGAAAGATCCCTTGCAAAGGATCTTCGTTGCGTCAGCGTGCAGCATGCTGCACGAAACCCTGACTACACCGCAAGCTGCGCTGTAGCGGGTTTTAAACACCATGCACTATAAGCAGATTGCAACAACGCCATGTGCCCATTTGAGCCATTCCCGGAGGGTTTCACTCAAAACGCACGATGGACAGCGTTGCATCTCTTGCTGGGGCGGCCAGCCGCAGCGGCGAGATGCCCTTGCAGGGCGCACCATTGCAAGTATGCAATGACCGTTTCGCAGGCACATAGCTACGCTATGCGAAACCCCTGCTACACCCTTGCCATCCTGCGTTTTGAGTGAAACGCTTGCCTAAAATATATGTCAACAGACCCTAACTTACCAGTCAATTTTATCGAGAGCTTTGGTGTGGTTTACCGATGTGGAAGCCTTGAATAGCAGTTTGTACTAGCACAGCTTAGTCTGGAGAGCTTTGCAAATGCGGGGCCAAGGTTTGCGTCATCCATTCCATCAATTTTTGTGTGCGTTTTGCGAGGTGTCGCCGATCTGGATATAGCAATGAAACTGGCATGCTAAGCGCGCGAAAATCAGGCAAAATTTCTACAAGTTTCCCTTGCGCCAGCAGATTGTGTGCACCGAGTTGCGGCGCCTGAATGATGCCGAAACCTGCCAGACAGGCGGCCTGATAGGCATCGCTATTATTTACCGTCAGTTTGCCCTTCATCTTTACAAATTGAGATTTACCTTGCCATTGATATTCAAAGCCCGGCGATTTTGCACCAAAATTACTGGAGTAGTGCACCAGAAAATGTTGCTGCAAATCGTCTATGCTTGCTGGAGTTCCGCACAACTTGAGATAGTCTGGGCTGGCCAGATTTATCTGACGCAGAAAACCTAAAGGACGCGCAATAAGATTACTATCATTGAGGGTGCCTACCCGCATCACGCAATCAAAACCTTCGCGTATCACATCGACCCGCCTATCAGTGCAGCTCAATTCCAATTCTATTTTCGGATGTTGTTGCAAGAATTCCGGGAGCGCGGCAATCAAAATGTTCTTGGCGACACCCACCGGAAGATCTACGCGTAATCGCCCTTGTAAACTACTTTTTTCATCAAGAAATAGGCCGTGTAACTCTGCCATATCACTGAGTAGATCTTTGCTACGTTCATAAAACAGTAAACCGTCTTGCGTCATCTGCACGCTGCGAGTCGTGCGCTGTAAGAGTCGTGTGCCTAAAAAGCTTTCTAACTGTTTGACGGCTTCAGATACATTGGCTTTCGGTAAGCCCAGGCTATCTGCCGCTTGCGTGAAACTCGCTAGTTCTGCGACGCGCAAATAGATATGCATGGCTTCGAGTTGATTCATACAGATTCCTATTCACGTAGTTGGGATAGCGTAGTGACGCATATTTAATTGTTCGGTAATTCTGAATAGTTTAAACATAAATAGCATCTTTATGGCGGTTTGTTGGATAGGTAGACTAGCTCTATCGCTGCGTAAGAAATGTCAGCGATTCGAACGCAGTGATCAACCAAACACCGAAGGAAAATACGATGAGCTCTATCAATGTCAATATCAATGCAAATAATCAAAAAATCGCTTTTATCACGGGCGGTAGTCGTGGTTTGGGGCGAAGCGCCGCGCAACATTTAGCGCGTAAGGGAGTGGACATCGTTTTAACTTATCACAGCAAACAAGATGAAGCTGAGACTGTGGTAGCGGAATTGCGGCAGATGGGTAGGGTTGCCGTCGCCATGCAATTGGATGTCAGCAATGCCGCCAGTTTTGAAGGATTTAGTCAGTCCTTGCATCAAATTTTGCAAGACAACTGGGGGCGGCAACAATTTGACTATTTATTGAATAATGCCGGCACGGGGATCCATGCCAGCTTTGCCGAAACTAGCGAAGCGCAATTCGATCAATTGATGAACCTGCATTTTAAAGGTGTCTTTTTTCTGACGCAAAGACTGCTCCCTCTGCTGGCAGATGGTGGGCGGATATTGAATGTGTCTTCTGGGTTAGCGCGTTTCTCCTTGCCAGGCTATAGCGCTTATGCAGCGATGAAAGGTGCGATTGAAGTGCTGAGTCGTTATCAGGCAAAAGAGCTAGGCGCGCGGGGCATCAGTGTGAATGTGCTGGCACCAGGAGCGATCGAAACTGATTTTGGGCATGGCGCAGTGAGAGATAACGCCCAGCTTAATCAATTCGTCGCACAACAAACAGCGCTGGGACGTGCTGGTTTGCCGGATGATATCGGTAGTGTCGCAGCAGCACTGTTGGCAGGTGATACGGGCTGGATTAATGGTCAAAGAATAGAGGCATCGGGCGGGATGTTTCTGTAATTAGATTTGCTTTTGGCTGATTTCACGACAAAGATCCTTGCCTTTATTGTTAGCTATTTGCTTGTTTCATCATGCCATATCAGCGTGATGAAACAAGATTTAGTGACCCAGCTCAAACCCAGTTTCGACCGACTTGCCCCGACTCGTTTATACTCTCAGCTTTGGGGCTTCATACAATTAATGTGGAATTAGCACTGAGTTAATATTGAATCGATATTGAATTAATATTTTTTAGTGCTTTTCCTACTGTTTTGATGGAGCCAGCAAGTTTGTAGTCTTTGTCATCGTCAAAGACAGACCGTGAGAAAATTATGTCGAGTGTGGAATTGCCTGTAAATTCATCCGAACAGGCATTGGAATTTGTAGATTCATGTGCATTGCCTACGACCTGGGCCAACTTCACTATGCACGCGTTTATAGAGCCAGCGACGGGCAAAGAGCATGTGGCGCTGACTTTAGGTGATGTGGCAAATGGCGAGCCAGTATTGGCACGCATACATTCAGAATGCTTAACTGGCGACGCTTTGTTTAGTAAGCGTTGTGATTGTGGTCCTCAACTAGAATTGGCGATGCAAAAAATTGCTGCGGAAGGGCGCGGCGTCATTTTGTACTTGCGTCAGGAAGGCCGTGGTATTGGTCTGTTGGCGAAGGTGCAGGCATATCATTTGCAAGACGAAGGAGCTGATACGGTTGAAGCGAATCAGCGCCTAGGCTTTGCCGCAGACTTGCGTAGCTATACTTTATGCGATCCTATGCTTAAGCATCTGGGGATAAGCAGTGTCAAATTAATGACGAACAACCCGCGCAAGATTGCCGCATTACAAAATATGCAGGTAAGGGTTGAAGAGCAGATTCCATTGATTATCGCGCGCAATCCATACAATGAACGCTATCTGGCGACCAAGGCCAGTAAGCTCGGCCATATGCTGGCTCCTGATCTGTAATGTGAATACTGATCACCAGCGATATCGAGTGATATTGATTGAGAGTTCGCAATATTCAAGCAAATTTGGCGATAGTTGGCGATAGTTGGCAAAATTTAGCGATAGTTGGCAGGATTTAGCGATGCAAGAAGCTGGGGTCCCAAATTGGTTCCGGCTCTTTTGATATCACGAAGCGAGCGTTTTCACTTTGTATTGCCATCACTTCTGTAGCCACATGCTTAGGCAAACCGCGACGTTTGATCGGGCGGTTCTGTACAAATAGCGATTCCAGATAATTTTTTAAGTAGCCGGGATCGCCAGCGAATAGGCAGATTTTTTTCCAAATATGCGGATATTCCTTCTTAATGAAGCTGTCTGGAGTAATCCGGCTCAACGCCGCCAGTGACAGTGCATTTGGGTTGCCATGCTCAACATAGGTGAAGGCTTTTTCATGCAAAGTAGCGGGGTCGTTCAAGTCCTCTTCTGAAAAGAATTTCCCTATCGTTTGCATACTGGTTTCTACTTTTGGCGCATCTAAATCAGAGTAGGGAGCCAAAGTTCTCAGAATTTGTTCAGCGTTTGGCAATGCTGCACGACTCCAACGTATACATTTGATCCCGGCGCTCTTGAGCAATTTGCGGGTTGGATATTCTTCGTCTTTAGGCGCGTCGTCTGTACGCTCAAGTTCCACCACGCACAGCAGAGTCAAATCCTGACTAAAAATACCAAAGTCGAGATGGCGTTCGCGTAATTTTTGGCGCATAACTTGGCGCTTTTTCTCATTGCTAACGTGGGCTTCTAGAATGGCAGCTAATTGTACGTGGGGGAAAATCAGGCAATTGGGCAGGGCTTTTTGTATGCGCTTAAAGAACAGTTCTTCTTCTGCGTCAAAAAATTTGCGCGGTTCACACTCGGGGATAGATTTATCGCCTTTATCGAGGAATTGTGAAAACATCAGACCACCTGTGCACTTTACGGATTTTCAATGATTGAAAATATACGTTTAATTCACAATAAAGCAAGTTAATTGCTGATAAACCATGTCCAATGGTATCGATAATCTGATGAACGGTGGTCGTGGACGAGGTGGACGGGGAGATGAAGAGGTAGTGGATGAGCTCGAAAAATCTGCCCGCCGCCGTATTGGCGGGCAGATTATCCGTGACAAGCAATCACCACGGATTCACAACTTAGTAGTTACCCATGTAATCACGTTTACCTAATTCCACACCATGATGGCGCAAGATGGCGTAAGTTGTCGTTACGTGGAAGAAGAATTGCGGTAAGCCATAGCCGAGCAAATAGGTCGTGCCAGACATTTTTCTTTCTTTTGGCGTACCAGGGCGCAATACGATTTCACGATTCTCGCTATCTTCGAATTGTGCGGCGTTCAAGCTAGCAATGAATTCTAGTGTCTTGCTCAGGCGTGCTTGCAATTCTTCAAAGCTGTTCTCGGTATCCTGATAATCGGGCACGTCAATGCCAGCTAAGCGTGCAGAAACGCCTTTAGCGAAGTCTGCCGCGATTTGTACTTGGCGAATCAGATTGAACATGTCGGGTGACAAGCGCGCTTGCAGAAAAACCTGATCTTCAATCTTCTTTTCTGCCGCATGTGCCTGGGCTTTTTGCAAAATTACTTGCAGACTACCGAGCATTTGTTGGAAGACGGGAACTGAGGTGGAGTACATTGTTGTGGACATAGTTTACCTTTAGAAATTGCACCAAATATGAAAAACGCACCAAGCATACAGTAACTATGCAAGGTGCGTTCTTAAGGAACTAAATCATCCGTTCAGAAGATGATTTGTCGTATTACATTAAGCAAATGCTGGCAGTTCATAGCCTTCGATGTTCGCTGCACTGACCAAATTGGCGAGGTAGGCGTGAGTCGCTTTGCGGCCTTCCATATCAGTCAGATAAGCTTGTAAGCGTTCTTTGACTTCGTCAAAACTCACCAGGTCGCCGCCTTTACGTGCTGTGACTTGAATGATGTGATAACCGAATTGGGTTTCAATCAATTCTGGTGTGATTTTGCCAGGCTCTGTACTGAATACGGCTTGTTCGAATTCTGGCACCATTTGACCGCGTCCAAATTCTCCCAATGCGCCGCCTTCTTTGCCGGAAGGGCAAGCTGAGTGTTCACGTGCCAGTGCTGCGAAAGCAGATGGGTTTTGTTGCAGATCAGCCAAAATGCCTTCTGCTTTAGCTTTCACTAAACTTGCTGCTAAACCTTCACCTGGCGTAAACAAGATGTGGCTGGCGGCTGCCATTTCACCTTGTTTGAAGCTAGCGCTATTGTCATTGTAAAAAGCTTGGCAAGTTGCTTCATCAACTTCAGCAAATTCAACTTCTTGTTGCAACAGTGTGCCGATGATTTCTTCTTCACTGCCAACATTGATATCGAGTTTGGCTGCTTCTGCCATCATTAAGTTGCGTAAAATTAATTCTTGAATCGCGCTATCGCGTAATTGTTCGCCTTCTGGATGGCCAGCAGCGCGGGCACGGTCCATTTCAGCATTGATGGTTGCTTCGTTGATTTCGGTGCCGTTAACGCGAATAGTCATGATGTTCCTAACAGATGAAGTAAAAATAAAAATAGAAGATGCGATTAAATTGACTCACAGTTTCATTTTGGCACTAGTGATGCTGCGCGAGGAAAGCAGTGAGGTTTGAAATTTTAAATCTCAGCATAATTATGGGCAAAATGGGCTATTTCAAGCCCATTTTTGCGATATTTAGGCGTTTTTATAAAAAATGAGCAGAGTTTGTAAACCGCTTTTGTGCTTTGTTTAACTTTTGATTTAGTTAGCTTGAACCGCACTGAGCTGTGCAGTCAATTCGGCAATTTGTTGCTTCAAAGCCTGATTTTCAATCCGCAAACGTTCGATCTCGGACGTTTCTGCAGATGCAGATGCAGTTGCAGTTGCTGATGCTGATGCTGATGCTGGCGCACTATGGTCGATGGAATGCGTGGTCGTCTCCATCGTTGGGCTGGTCGTTTCAGTCGCTGTAGTCGTTGCAGCCATGGTTTCACTGCTGACGCGCGGTGTACGGACTTGACGTAGCTGCCGAGCAGCTTGCTGCAATTCCTTCTTGCCGCCTGCCACAGCCGCTACTTGTTGCTCGCTAGGGAGCGAGGAAATAGTGGCGGCAGTATTGATAGAAATCGTACCGGCACGTACGGCTTCGACTAATTCTGGTGTTGCTGCTTTGCGGATTTTTTCGATCTGTGCAACGGCGGGTTTGCTTAAGCCCGCTACCTTTGCGATTTCATCACGGGTTTCTACCGAGACTGGATCAGGTTCTTTCGCTGCCAATTCAGCTTCTGCGGCTTTTTCCTTACTGCTTTTATCTTTGCGGCGGGTGGTAATAATTTCTTTCTTGCGTAGCGCTAGCACCCCGCGTTGAAAGCTCGATACGCTGCGACGAGCCAAGTGATTGTCTATCATCCATAGCATGACGTCTTCCACACTTTGAAAAGTGTCATTCTGCTTGGTCTGAAAAGGGATGTTGTGTTTCTGACAGATCGCATAACGGTTATGGCCGTCGATTAAGGTTTCACCCCATAGTACCAGCGCATCACGACAGCCTTCTTTCAACAGGCTACGTTCCAGAGCTAGGTATTCGTGGGTAGTGAGGGGATCGATGTAATCGCGTAATTCTTGATTGATGATGATTTGCATGGTGCTTGGATGGTGCCTAGTATGGTGCATTAATTTCATCGCGGCATTGGACAAGCCGATTGCGATGGGTAGTCTTTGAGTTTCCGGAGAAGGTCTCAATACGAAAGATCGGCAGTTTACAGCATTCCCTTGATACGGTCATAGCCAGAACGGCTAATCGGAAGATTAACACCATTGAGCATCACAGCTTGATAACTGTCTTTGCTTGCACGTTCTAAGCATTTTAATGCTTGTAGCCGGATGATAGTCGAGCGGTGAATACGTACAAAAAGTGCTGGATCGAGTTGTTTCTCTAAATCCGTCAGGCTTTGTGTTTTGAGTAGAGATTTACCATTGAAATGGATTTGCACATAATCGTCCTGTGCTTCTATGTAATCGATTTGTGCAACAGGAACCACATGGGTCTGGCCGCGATCCCGGACAATCAGACGTTCCGGCATGGCATTGGTTTGCGCGACTAAATTCGCTACTTCGGGAGGATTCTGCCCCAATAATTTGCGCGCTTTGCTTAAAGCTTCGTCAAAGCGTTGTTGTGAATAGGGCTTCAATAAATAGTCGATCGCATGTTGATCAAAGGCTTTGAGCGCATATTGATCATACGCAGTAGTGAAGATCACACCATCTCGACGTCCGGTGGCTTCTAAGACTTCAAAGCCATTTAACTTGGGCATTTGCATATCGAGAAAAATGAGATCAGGTTGCAGTGCTGTAATCGCATCAACGGCCTCTAAACCATTTTCGCATTCGCCGACGATTTCAATGTCGGTATGTGCACGCAAGTATTCTTTGCTAAGACGGCGAGCCAATTCTTCGTCGTCGATGATCAGGGCGCGTAGTGTTGTGCTCATAGATTTTCTTTTTATTTCTTTGGGATTATTTCTGTGGGGTTAGTTGTTTCGGATGATTCAAGCATTGCTGAGTTCTAAAGGCAGAGTAATCTCAACCCGGAATTGTTCTTCGGTGGCTTGCCATTCAACTCTGGATTTGTCGCCATATAAACTACGCATCCGCGCTTGCAGGTTTTTGAGTCCGGTGCCAGTTCCTGCCGCCGGGCTTGCTTGGATATCGACAGGATTCTCAATCGCAATATACAGCCAGGGCGCACGCACTTTGGTACAGACCAGAATCGTGCCGCCGTCGACCAGATCCCGAATGCCGTGCTTAATCGCGTTTTCCAATAAGGGCTGTAACAGCATAGGTGGGATCATGCAGTTTTCTGCTTGTACATCGAGTTCTATCTGCACTTGTAGTTTCTTGCCGAAGCGGATTTTTTCTATCGCCAAAAAATGATTGCATAGCGCGATTTCTTCATGCAACAGAATTTTTTGTTTCTCAGATAAGGCCAAAGTTTGTCGAAAAAATTGCGCTAATTCTATCGTCATGCTGCGTGCACCGGCGGCATCAATTGCGGTTAAGGCGCTGATCGAGTTAAGGCTATTAAACAAGAAGTGAGGATTAATTTGGGTGCGTAGTACTTGCAATTCAGCATCACGCGCCATGACTTCTGATGCTGCTTCACGACGTTCTGCCTGACGCACATTATCGAGCGCCAGTAAGACGTCATACACCAAGATAGATAGCAGATACAACAAGGTGCCACAAATAAAAAGCACGCCTGCCAAGTGCTGATTAAGATCGATGCCAGCCCAGTTTTCAGCAAACAGGCCGCAAATTTTATTCCACAAAAAGCAAAGTAAAACCCAGATCGCACCATACAACAATGCCGCACCACCAAATATTCCCGTAACCATAAAAAAGCGTCGGTTTTTTAACGGTAAGGATCGGCCTACATAGTAAGCCGATGCAGCAACACCGCCAAATACCAAGCTCATAGGAATCGCAAAAAGCAGTGCATTGCTCCAGGGACTGCTATTGGTCAATACCAACAATGCTGCCAGCAAACATCCTACCAATAACCAAATGGCGTAACTTAAGCTGATATGACGCAGGTTGGATAGGATAGGATTCATCGTTACTCTTTTTTTGGGGTTCGAAACTTAGTTCTTAATTTCCACTCCACCCATCACTGCAGTGCCAGTCAAAATCAGACGCTTGCTCGCATTCATCGTCGGCACGCTAGAATCATCGATGCCACCTAAGAAAGCAAAGCCATTGTTGACGACCGTCCAGTCAGCAGGAATCTTCAATGAGATGCCACCCCAAAATGCTGTGACGTTCAATACGGCTTCAGTTTGAATCACTGCATTACGTAGGTCAAGCTCAACACCGCCCATCACTGCTGTGATCGCACCACCACGAAAATCAGAAGACGCGATATTCCCTTGATGACCACTCATAAGCGCTACGATGTCGAGTAAAGAATCATTGGAATTGTTTTCTGATGCAATATTGCGGTTTACGCCATGTATTAAGCTCGTCGTTTTGTCTTTAAAAATCACCAGCATGCCTGCGGCAATCAATAACACTGGCCACAAATCACGCATACGGATGCTGATAATACCCAGACGGCCGAGAGTCATGATCGTTCCTGCTGCCATGAGGCCACCACCAACGATATAGCCGGATCGTGTATTTGCTTGAGATAATTTAATTGCGCCAGCAATCACGAATACTGTAGGCCAGAATTGCAACAGATCGCTGGTGTTGAAGATGCGTAGATTATCGAGTAGCGCTAATGCGCCGATGATCACGATGAAGGCGCCGAGCAAGAGGCGCTGTTGTGGGTTAGCGTTTTTCATAATTTTCCTTTGTAGACGAGACGTCGAAATAGGGGATATCAGGGAATTAAATTGATCTGGTGAATGGCGGCTGCGTGTGAATCAGGCTTTTGGTTTTTCTGCAAAATACTTGATCACAATATTGATGCCTATCGCGATAATAAAGAGTGGCCAGCTATTCGACCAAGTCAGGCCATATAGATGCTGAGTCACCGCATACAACCATGCAGCGATACCGATCTGCATAAAACCATCGAGTACTTCGGAAAGTTGGCTTGCACGTACAACACAGATCACGCCGGACAAGGCGATTAAGGCTGGCCAGTATTGATAGTATTCACGGGCATTGATCATATCGAGACGATCCAATAAGAAGAAGCTGCCGATGACGATTAAGACGATGCCGAAACTGATGTTATCTTTGCTGTTGTAGCCATTGATGCGATCTATGCGATTGCTGCGATTGCGAAATAACATGATGTTTCCTTTCGATGTCTGCGTTTAACTCAGATGTGAGCTGTATTTGGTTTGATAAATTATTCGTTTGGCACACAATGTCGTGCGCCACATCGATAAGATAAAACAGGCGGTTCGGGAAGTCATGCCGTATTCGGCGAATGGCGGAAACGGGTCGGTGAATGACGAAGTTGAGGCAGAATTATCGCTAATTCAGATAATTTTGCTTGGGAAGATCTGACGGAAAGTCAGGTTAATTCGGGCATCGCAGGCTAGTGTTTCTTTTGCGATCGCATGCAGCCAGTGACTTTGTGTATCGCCAGACATAATTAAAAGGCTGCCGTGCGCTAGGGGTATTTTGTAGCGCAAATCTTTACGCTCCCGATGTTTGAGCGCGAAAGTCCTGCTACCTCCCAAGCTCAAGGAGGCGATCACGGGTTGCAGTCCCAATTCAGTTTCATCGTCGCTATGCCAACCCATGCTGTCGCGCTCATCGCGGTAGTAATTGAGTAAAACACTATTAAAGTGCTGAGGTCCTCGCATCTTCACTTCGCCTGCAATCGCATGTTCAATATCGTTCTTAATGTCTAACAAGTGCGGATGCCAAGGTAGCGGAAGCAGATGCAAGCCAGAGTAGGTATATTCTGCATCCGCATCACCAAACCCTGCGCTGAGTCGTGGTTGTAAACGTGGTATGCCAGCGATACGTGTTTGCTCCTGCCGCCATGGAATTTGCAGTTGCAATACGCGGAATAATTCGTCTGCTTTCGCCTCGTCATAAAACCGCGGGTAGTAGAGTAACGTCGCGTCTTCTAATTGTATTTGTTCGCCTCTGTGCGGAGTATCGAAGAGAGATTCTTGCATGATGGGCGAAAAAATGAAAAGTAGAAAAAATGCGTAAATGCAGGATTGATTGGATCAAGCCTAAGGAGGAAGAAGGCGTAGACTTACGACATCGAGGTATCCAGCAAGCTCCCTGATTATTTTCCTAACAAGCGATGACGCTCATATTCGATATTGATAATCGTTCTTTGCACCGCGATATCCATTGCGCGTGGCAAATCAACAAAGCTAAAGCCGATTTGATAGCGTATTCCTTTGCTCTTGTCGATTTGGGTGATATGCCTGACCACGACTGGGCACTGCAAATTGGTTTTGGGCGATAGCGTGATCCAAACCCTATGGATGGTGTCGCCTACTTTGAATTTCGGCTCACCATCGATCACGACGCCAAAACCACCTACACTTAAATCATGCATCGGCCAATTTGCGATCAAATCGCCATCCTGGTCGCTCAATTTGGCACGAAAAGGATTGGCTATCGGTAATAAATTCCGATAGCTCTCACGTCTTTGCAGGCGAATAATTCTGGTCGGAATTGGTACCCAAAATGCGTCCTGATCACCCCAACCAAAACGTTGAGGATTAAAACCGCTGAACTGCACTCGAATTCCATCTGGAAACGCCATGAAAACGCATTGCTGGGCTTTTTCTAATAAGGCATTTGATTTTGGATCACCACCGAGATCGAATACCAGTCCATCGGGGCGCGCTGATAAGATCAGGCTCAAAATGAAATGTTGACCACCATTGAAATAGACAGAGACAGGTTCTCGTCTGTGCGCGAGATCATTGAGCGTGCTGAGAATTTCTACCTGACCAAGCAGAAAATAACGATCCTCGATTTGTTCATTGCTTAGCGAGGCCGACATGGACATCCTTTACTATGTATTCTTTGAAGCATGTAAGACTCTATTGTAATAACTGAATAAAATGTTCCGCGCTGCGAATAATCGCTTTTGACTCCATGCCAAAAATATTGCGCGTTTCTTGTACTACAAAATCATTGGTACCTTTGGTGCAATATAAAACACCTTGGAAATTAGTTCCCAGATAGGTTAGCGGCGTGAGTTTGGTTTTTACGGGAATATCACTGGCTAGCAGAGCACGTAATTTTTTCTCTACATCGTATAAACTACTTACTTCGATTGTGACAGTACCACCTTTTGGGTTCGGAAAATTAGTAGAAAATACCGGGTTTTGTCCCATGGGGTTTTTTACCGTGATCCGCACACCGAGTTTTAAAAACTTACTAATCGCAAAAAAATCGTCTTCGGTAAACATACGGGTTCTCCCGAGCTTATTTAAAGTTGTTAGTTAGGTTACCAGAAAGTTTCTTTTGCCCCAATGGTAAGCCTGTGTTTTTGTTCAGTTTCTGCGCCTAGATGTGGTGATTATGGATTTTTCCACAAAAAAAACAGCTTATTGAGATAAATGGACACCAAGTTCTGCATTTGTTTTACCATGGCAAATTCGAAAAACAATGTCACTCACGAAATTATTTACTATTAGCAATGAATCAACGAGAATCAGAATTTGAATTTATTAAGGGACTGAGTGCCGAGTTATCGTCCCGAAATTTGGTATTTCCTACATCACTCAAAACGACGATGAAAATCCGTCATGCTTTGGATGATGCCAATATGCCTGGTGATCAGGTGGCACGTATCATTAGTACCGAGCCAGTCTTGTCAGCACAAATTTTGATGTTGTCAAATACGCCGATGTTTAATCGCACTTCCAAGAAGATTGAAGAGTTACGCGTTGCTGTGACTCTGCTCGGATTTGGTGTCGTTAGAAATATCGCGATTTCTGTTGGCATGAAGCAATTAAAAGATCAGCAAGAAGATACTTCAATGTCTGAACCTATGGAAGGTTTATGGACACGTAGTATGCGCGTCGCAGCCTTATCCTTTGTTATCGCCAAAAATCGTACAAAGTTAAGCCCAGATAAAGCGATGGTCGCAGGGCTCTTACATGATATTGGTAAATTTTATATCTTAAGTCGTGCGCATAATTATCAAGGCCTTTTTACTTCAAGCGAAGCCTTGTGGGACTTGATTGATCAATGGCATGCTGATATCGGAGTCGCGATCTTGGAAAGCTGGGAAGTATCTGATGACATTCGGGAAGCAGTGATGAACCGAAAACGCACAGACCTGCCTGAACATAGTCGTCCTACACTCACCGACGTGATCGCTGCAGCAGATTTTCTGGATGTCGCTTTCGTCAAGCAATCCCTAAGTGATATCGATTGGAACGCCATGCCGGTTGCCTTGAAGAATCTGAATCTTGATGAAGAAAAGACTGAGCGCTTGATGATAGAGACACGACATGAAATCGCGCATATTTTGAAAGTCATCGCGTAAAACGCCAACACAAAGCCAATACAAGTCCAATACAAGGCCAACACATTAATTTAAAAACCTCAGGCGCTGGATGATGAACCGAGATTTGCAAAAGCGATTGTTAGATTTGATGAACTAATTGTGAATTGTTTGCTCTAACTAGGGTCTATTGACACATATTTTAGGCAAGCGAATGCGCGCAAATGGGCACAGGGCTAGGCTATCGCTATAGGAAAGTTTCCTTGCAAGGGAACTCCGTTACGTCAGCGGACAGCATGCTGTCCGAAACCCTGACTGCACCGCAAGCTGCGCGGTAGTGCGGGCACTATAAGCAGATTGCAACAACGCCATGTGCCCATTTGAGCCATTCCCGGAGGGTTTCGCTCAAAACGCACGATGGACAGCGTTGCATCTCTTGCTGGGGCGGCCAGCCGCAGCGGCGAGATGCGCCTTGCCATCCTGCGTTTTGAGTGAAACGCTTGACTAAAATATATGTCAACAGACCCTAGATTAATAAGTCGATTTACCTTTTAGAACGAATCGCAATCTAAGTGATTCGTTTTTTCAAGCGGTAGATGATGAATTCTCGTTCGATGTTCAACTTAATTCAAGGAAGTGGCGATGAAGAAAATATTATTGGCGTTGGCAATTTTTGCCGCAGGTAGTCAAACAGTATTGGCTAGTGACGATTTGAAAGCGGCGATCGCAAATCCACAGCGTAGCCCTGAAAATGTGGTGCGTGATGGTGCGCGTCATCCATATGAAACCTTAAAATTCTTTGGTGTTGACGCCAAATCAACGGTGGTTGAATTGGCACCTGGCGGCGGCTGGTACACAGAAATTCTCGCTCCTTATGTACGTAAAGATGGCAAACTGATCTTGGCGGGTGCTGGCGCGAGATTGAAAACCAAATTAGAAGCCATGCCAGCAGTTTATGACAAAGCGGTGTATGGTGATTTCGCACCTGGCAAGAAAATTGATTACGCACCAAAGAATAGTGTCGACGTCGTGTTGACTTTTCGTAATGTGCATAATTGGATCGCCATCAATGACAGCGCAGTGAAAGATGTATTTCAAAGTGCGTTTGATGCATTGAAACCAGGTGGCGTGTTTGGCGTTGTTGAACATCGTCTGCCTTCTGGTATGACCCAAGATGCCAAAGCCAGCACAGGGTATGTGCATGAAGCTTTCATCATTCAATTGGCGGAAAGCGTAGGCTTTAAATTGGCTGCGAAGTCAGAGGTGAATGCAAATGCCAAGGATGATGCGAATCACGAAGGCGGTGTTTGGGCATTGCCACCAGTCTTAGCGAACAAAGACAAAGATAAAGAAAAATACACGGCAATTGGCGAGAGTGATCGCATGACTTTGAAATTTGTAAAGCCATAAAATTTGCTGGCATGACGAAAACCCATTCATCACATCTGTGTTGTTTGGGTTTTTTTATTTGTTGATCCGAATGGGATAAAAGTCTTATGTCGATGCGTTTCTTAGTTGCTTTCACGATGACAGGAATCTTTCTTAGCCTGCTTGCGGCGAGTGCCCAGTCACAAACTATGTATCGTTGTGGTAGCAACTATCAAGACAAACCTTGTGCCAATGGACAGCAGGGCGTAGTCATAGGAAGTAACCAGGCACGTACACAAAATTCCGCGGATACGCCAGAAGCACTCGACCCAGTTTGCAAGCGGCGCGGTGACGAAGCGAAGAAAATTATTTGGATGCGCGAAGGTGGTGCGCAAAAAAATGATTTGTTGGCGAAATCGAATAGCGATGAACAAAGTCAATTGATTGCCGATATCTACGCGGTGCGAGGTAATTCAAATGATATTCGCACCAACATAGAAAAAAATTGCATGCAAGAACGCGCCTTGCGTGGAGAGCTTATCAAGCGTTTAGGTGTCGTACCCGAAGCCGAGATGGTGCAAGCTTTACGCAAAGCACAACAAGCGCAACAAGCACAACCAACAACGCAAACGACGGACAAAGCTGCAGATAAAGCCGCAGATAAAGCCGCAGATAAAGCATCGGACAGATCAAGTGCGAAGGCGACGCAATCAGACAAAACGACTGGCGCAAGTTCAAACGAAAACAATCCGGCAGACGCCGACAGTCTCGTTTCGAAAAAGCGTTTGCCATGCCCTAATTTGAAAACGCAGTTAGAAATCGTGAATGCGAATTTACGTGCAGGCGCTGATGTCGCGACCATGCAAAGTCTGCAACAGCAAAAACGTAGTTTGGACAAAGATATAGCACAGGCATGTGCCAAGTAGTCAGCGGCAGATCATGCATTTGCTGGAAAGAACAGCACACGCAGCACACGCAGCACAAATAGCACAAACAGGCAGCATCCCAATTGCAAATTGAAAAGCCCGATCTTTAGGAGTATGTATGAGTAAGTATTCACTAAGCGTTAATGGCGAAATGAAATCGCTAGACGTCGTTCCAGACACGCCTTTGCTATGGGCTTTGCGTGACTCCCTTAACTTGGTCGGTACCAAATATGGATGTGGCGTGGGGCAATGTGGTGCCTGCATGGTGCAAATTAACGGCGTGCCGACGCGTTCATGCATGACGCCGGTGTCTAGCGTCGGTCGTCAAAAAGTGACGACGATAGAAGGTGTTGACCCCAAGGCTGCGACGCCTTTGCAACAAGCTTGGCAAGAGCTAGATGTACCCCAATGCGGTTATTGCCAGGCTGGGCAAATCATGAGTGCTGCGGCCTTGTTGAAAGATAATCTGAAACCAAGTGATGCAGACATTGATGCCGCAATGGGTGGAAATTTGTGTCGCTGTGCAACCTATATGCGAATACGAGCTGGGATTCATCGCGCAGCTGAAATCGCCCGTACTCAGAAAGGTAAAAAATGAAAACGACTGAAATGAATTCTGAGTTGTCTCTCGTGGGCGACCTATCTGTTGAAACATCTGTTAAAAACTCCTCACGTCGGGTTTTTTTGCAGCAAACTAGTCTCGGCGGTACAGCTTTGGTTTTGGGAAGTTTTTGGAACTTACATGCTCAAGCTGCAGATGGAGAACAGGCTGTCGCTAAACTGGTAGAAGGTAGCGCTTTCACACCAAGTGCTTTGATCAAAATCAGTAGTGATGGCATCGTCACTTTGATATCTAAGCAACCAGAAATTGGCCAAGGAATTAAGACCTCACTGCCAATGGTGATTGCTGAAGAATTAGAAGTGAATTGGAAAGACGTGAGGATAGTTCAGGGCGATTTGAATCCAGCCTATGGTGGTCAGTTCGCAGGTGGATCTTTATCAACCCCTTTGAACTATGATGAATTCTTGAAGCTAGGTGCATTGGCTCGTACGATGTTGATCTCCGCCGCAGCGCAGAAATGGCAAGTGCCTGTGACTGAATGTCATGCGGAAAAAAGCAAAGTAATTCATACCGCGAGTAAGCGCCAAGCCACCTATGCGAGTCTGGTGAGTTTGGCCGCAACTTTGCCTGTGCCCGACGTGAAAACGGTTAAGTTGAAGGATCCGGCCAAATATACTTTGATCGGTAGTCGCATCGGTGGTGTGGACAACAAAGACATCGTTACTGGTAAACCTTTGTTCGGAATTGATGTCAAAGTACCTGGCATGCTGTATGCAGTTTATGAAAAATGTCCGGCCTTTGGCGGTAAAGTGGTGAGTGCCAATCTGGAAGCGATTAAGGCCTTGCCCGGTGTGCGTGACGCCTTCATCATCGAAGGTACCGATAACCTCAATGGACTAATGCCTGGTGTTGCAATTATTGCGGAATCGACTTGGGCCAGTTTTTCGGCACGTAAGCAATTGAAGGTAGTATGGGATGAAGGCAAAGTCGTCAATGAAAGCTGGGATGATTTTAGTAACAAAGCACAGGCTTTATCGAAACAAACGGGTGCGATTAATTTGCGCAAAGATGGTGATGTGAACGCCGCCTTCACAAACGCTGCCAAGACTGTGGAAGCTAGTTATAGCTATCCGTTTATTTCGCACGCAAGTATAGAACCACAAAATTGTACCGCTTGGTATAAGCCGGAAGATGGCAGTTTAGAACTGTGGGCACCGACGCAAAATCCGGCGGCAGGGCAGGCAATTGTCACCAGTGTTTTAAAAATTCCTAAAGAAAAAATCACCTTGCATATGACCCGCAGTGGCGGTGGTTTTGGCCGCCGTTTGAGTGCAGATTATGTGATCGAAGCTGCGGCAATTGCGATGAAAGTGAATGCACCAGTGAAGCTGACTTGGTCACGTGAGGACGATATGCGGCATGATCATTATCGTGCTGGCGGCTTCCATTTCTTGCGCGGCGCGGTCGATGCCAAAGGCAAGTTGACGGCCTGGCACAATCATTTCGTCACCTTTGCCAATCGCATCATGCGTGATGGCAAAAGCGTATTGCAACCCGGTAGCGGTGCTAGCTTATCGGGTGAAGAATTTCCAGGACGTTGGGTAGAAAACTGCTTACTCGAACAAACGCCAATGGAAACTGGGGTGCCGATGGGGCCTTGGCGTGCACCCGGCAGTAATGTGTTCGCTTGGGTATTTCATAGCTTTATTGATGAACTGGCACATGCCGCAGGACGTGATCCGTTGGCATTCCGTTTAGAGATTCTGGGTGACAAGGACATTATGCAAGGCACGGGTGAACGCGGTCAGCCGTATAACGTCAGCCGTATGCGTCGGGTATTGAAAGAAGTCGCGGAAAAATCGGGGTGGGGACAACGTAAATTTCCGCGCGGTCAGGGACAAGGTATCGCTTTCCACTTTAGTCATCGTGGCTATATCGCTGAAGTAGCAGAAGTGACAGTATCCAAAGATGGTCAATTGAAAGTTGATCGCGTGGTGGTTGCAACGGACATCGGTTCACAGATTGTGAATTTGAGTGGTGCGGAAAATCAAGTGCAAGGCTCAGTGATCGATGGGATTAGCACGCTGATGTTCCCGGAATTAGACATACAGCGTGGTCGGGTAGTGCAGAGCAATTTCAATGAATATGGCTTATTGCGTATGCCTGATTCGCCTACCAAAATTGACGTTCATTTTGTGAAAAGTGATTTTCCTGTGACAGGTCTAGGTGAGCCAGCATTTCCGCCGTTAGCGCCTGCGGTGTGCAATGCGATTTTTGCGGCGACGGGTAAGCGTGTACGTCAATTGCCATTATTGCGTAGTGATTTACGTTGGTCTTGAGTGGGTCTTGAGATTCGATTCCTGCAAAGTAGGAATTAGTTTGGAAAAAATAAACCCCGGCAATCAAAGCGATTGGCGGGGTTTATTTTTAGTCACGATATTGTGTGAAGTCAGTTGAATCTCCACAAGAATTACTGACGAACTCTTTTCTTAGCGCCAGTTGCTTTGCTGCTTTTTGCTTTGTAGTCTGGTAGCCCGGCAGCCCCTGCGAATCCTGATTTTGCTGCAGGCTTAGATGGCAAGCCAACTACGGCGGATTTTTTTGCAGGCGCAGTTGCTGTTGTTGCTGCAGTTGCTGTTGCTGTTGATGGCGATGCAGATGTATCTGAGCTCACATCGCTGCTTGGATTGACCTCATTCTTTTTGGTAGATTTCACTTGGCGAACCTTTGGTGTTGGTGTGCTGATGGCAACTTGAGTCACTGTTGCAGTTTTTACTGCGGCAACTTTTTCTGCAGCGACTTTTACTGCTATGGCACGGGGTTTTCGTTGAGTTGTTTTAGGTGCGACGGATACTGTGACTGGATTGATATCTTTGAGCGTCGCTGTATTTGCTTGCTTAGCAGGCGTAAATTCAGTTGATGGAATGACTTCAACAACGCTATTTAACATCATAGGGGAAATTGTCTGGCCTAAGGCAAGAAATTTTTCTTGTATCTGTTGATGTAGGGCGATCATCGCGTGCAGATATTGCTGGCCTTGTGCTGCGATAGTATGGGCTTGGCTATTACTGCGGATAAAAAATTCTTGCGGATCTTTGATAAAACTTAAGTCGTTGCAAAATTCGCCCCAAGTTTCCCACGCGGTTTGCACGGCTTGCGCCTGCAATTCAGTGGCGCGATCAAACTCTTCGCTCAGAGATTGTGTCAGATTATTATAAGCAGCAAACTGTTGCTCGAAGCCTGGCGTTGATTGTGCGGTGAGCTGGTTTGAAACAAAAATCATATTTCCTCCTTCGCGTTTGATTGAGTTTGTAACCCCAAAATTGTTGATGAATTGTTGATACTGGCATCAAGTAACGATTCACTTGGGGCTGATTTACCTTGTGGTTGCGGCATTGCAGCATTCTCGATTGTATTACCAGATTAGAGAAATGGCGAGTCTTAGTGATAATATTTGCTGCATTGCGATATTGAAAAGTCAATTTCTTGACGACATGCAATTTTTGTTTGAGTGAGTTCCACGTAGAATGCAGGCTTGTTAGTGATGACGGATGGAACCATGTCGGCAAAAATTCAAAATTTGCAGCAATTGCGAGATCAATTGCGGGCCTTTGTCGCGGAACGCGATTGGCAACAATTTCATACGCCTAAGAATCTGGCGAGTGCGCTCTCAGTAGAAGCAGCTGAATTATTAGAGCCTTTTCAATGGTTGAAAACCGGTGAGATCGAGGAGTTGAGTGCCGAAACACACACCGCGATCCGATATGAAATGGCAGACGTTTTGAATTATCTGGTGATGCTGGCAGATCGTTTAGATGTCGATCTACTGGCAGCGGCCAATGAAAAAATACAATTGAATGCGCAGAAATACCCAGCACAAACTGCACGTGGTTCGGCGTTGAAATACACAGAATTGAAAAAATAACAGGTAAAGCGTGATGACAGCAATCCAAATCATAGGCCAACAAACGGTAGAAATTTTATCGGCTCAGGCGAAAGAAAACCCCCGTTTGCGTAAAAACTTGAACTTTCATGCGAATAATGAAGCGGCCTGCCACCGATTATTGAATGCCCTAGAACCTGGTACCTACGTGCAGCCACATTGTCATTTGTCCGCCGATAAAGATGAAACATTGGTGGTAGTAGCGGGACGTGTCGGTGTTTTGCTATTTGATGCATCCGGTGTTGTGCAGCAAAGTTTGGTGTTAGCGCCTGCGACCGAATACTTTGGGATCCATATTCCAAGCGGCACTTTTCATAGCATGGTGGCCTTGAGTTCGGGGTCGGTGTTTTTCGAGGCGAAGGCGGGGCCTTACCTTGCAATTGCCGAACAAGAGCGCGCAGCTTGGGCTCCGGCAGAAGGTGATCCTGCGGCGGCGAACTACTTGGGGAAAATGCTCAGCTATTTTGTAGTTTGACTTTCTAGTTTGATTCCATACTTTGATTTCGTGGCTTGATTCCATACTTCCATTAAGGAGCTTTGGTTCGGCGAATAAAATCACGATGCGGATATTCTTCCTCGCGAATCGGAAACCCTTTAGCCGTTAACCATTCACATGCTTGCTCCAGGTTAGAGAAGTAGTTCACGCGATCGTGTCCAAAGTCTCCAGTTTGATGTTGGTGGATTTTTTTCTTCAGTTCGCTAGGAACGACAATCGCAAGCGCCACACAATGATGTGCAAACGCCCATTCGCGCATGCCCGGAAATAATTGCAGGCTAGTGGCGCCAGACATTTCCCAGTTTTCGGCATTGGTGAGTCCAACCCAAGGCGCAGCAATGGGCGCTTTCATTTGCGTTTCTTCAAAAACGGCGCGTGTGCCTTCTTCGTTAAAGACACCTGCGGTACTCCGAATTAATATTTGCCGAATGACAGTGATTTCCCACTCGCCATGTATCTTCTTCATGAACTTTTCAACCCAATTAATTGGTACTTGCTAGCGATCTGATTTCGTAATCTTTTGCCTAGGTAGTTCGTACATAGACCATTCGTAATTAACGCATAGATTCAAGGAAAAGTGTTTCATTATTGCGATAAAAACTATGTTGATTCACACTGCATGTGGTGGCTATGTTCATATAAGTTCCAGCACAAGTTGGTATTTGGAGAAGTATTGTTTGCTAGTACCACGCAGATCATAAAAGACGACTTGATAATCGCCGTTGTGATTTTCGTTAATCGATCTCTAGACTCGCGCTCATGTTGTGTACCCATCGCGGTGCAGACATAGAAGCAAAGTGCGTTTTTATTTTTATTTCTCTACGATGTTAGAGATAGATAATCAGAGGTCGATATGTTGAAGAAAAAATTGTTTGCATCCTTAATGTTAGTTGCGGGTTTGGTAGTCGGAGCGAGCGCGTCCGCACAAGTCTATGTCGCTGGCACAGTTGGTCAAGCTAAATGGAATGCCGATTGCAATCAATCAGGCGCGAGCTGCGATAAAACTGGCAATTCCTACAAAGTGATAGGCGGCTACAATCTGGACAAGAATTTCGCACTCGAAGCGAGTTACTTTTCATTGGGTAAAATGAAAGCGACCGCTAGCTCCGGTGGTATTACTGGATTTGCCGAAGCTAAGGGCACAGGTTTTGAACTTGCAGGTGTAGTGAAGCGTGATTTCAATGACGACTTTGCTGGTTTCGCAAAACTCGGTCTGGCACGTGTTTCTGTTGATACTAGCGCGAACGTGCCATCGATAGTGAAAATGGCGTCTGACACAAATTCGACACAACCAGTGTTAGGTTTTGGTTTGACCTATAAAGTCAGCAAAGAAATCGCTTTACGCGGTGAAGTAGAAACACGTCGCGTGAAGATTGGTGACGAGAAAAGTTCTGTGAATAATTTCTCGGTTGGCGTGCAATATACATTCTAAATTCGTTTTAATCGTGTTGGCTGAAATCTGAATAGATCTTACCGGTTGAGCGCGCGATCTTGATGTGGTTTGTCGCAACTAACTTGAGGCAGACTGTATCTTGATCGCGCGTTCTTTTTTTGCTTATTTAAAACTCAGTCAGAACTCAATCAGAACTCAATCAGAACTCAGTCGGGCAAAGTCTTTTTGTATCCAACTCAATGCAGAAGCCTGAGTGAGTTTGAAATCAGGACGTACTTTGACTTTAGCGATCTGCTCATCGAACATATTGTAGGCACTTAAGAATGCGCTCGCACCTTCTTCATCGGGAATGATCTGCAAACAGATTTTGTAGTCAGTGTCTTCGTGACTGAGGATCAGATTTTTATTCAGACTTGCATGCAATTGTTGCTCATGTCTACGTACAAATTCAGTTGCGGTCTTGACCAAAGTATTAAATGCATTGTGGTCCAGAGGTTTGGGATTTTTCTTATCGCGCCCCATAGTCCATGGGCCAACTAAGGCCGGTTCAGCTTCACCATCTTTGTACATGGCCACCGCCCAACCGTCATCGTCATCATTCTTGATGACGCGCGCAGTCCAGCCCTCAGCTTGCCATACACGCGCTTCTTGAATTAATTCTGCATCTTCCTGCATTTCAGTATCGCTCATGCAAGTGATCGCTTAATTCTTAGTTTTAGCATTAAATACTTTAATGATGCTCACGCCTTCGCTACCGGTATTGCAGGTATAGACACCATCTTTTAACTGAATAAATTGTTCTGCATCCAGATCAAGCGCCTGTCCATTAACAGTTAATGAACAGCTTCCAGCCAAAACATACAGACGAAATCCATGCGACGCCTTGATGTCGATAGACTGATTGGCATCATAGGTATTGCTGTAAAACTTGAAATTATCGGCAGGCTTGTGTTGTTGGCGTACGCCGATTTCAGAGATGGCAGTGGTCGAAATATCGGCCCAGGAGAGTACTTGTGACATGGTGTTCCTTGATAGAGATGAGAGAAGATTTGGCTTATTTGCCAAATAGTTCGAGTGGCTGCGCTGATTGTGCTGACTGTGCTGATTGCGTCAGCGCAATCGGTATATTTGCATGAACTACGAAGAGAATTGACAGTATACGCGAAACTGGGAATTTTGGAATTTGGGGAGATTACGGACTGCTAGTGCAGCCCAAAGAATTGGCCATCGGTCTTTTGTGTCAAAAAGAAGCCGATGGCTAAATGACTAGCTTAATTAATTTTCCTTGAGTGTTGCCTTAGGTGTCGTCCAAAGTGCCGACTAAAGTGTCACCTCAAGTCGCAAACCAATTCGCAACCATATTTGCTTCAATGGGCTTAGCTTCTTTGTGAATAAACTCATTGCTACTGCAATCATAGCGATAAGCATCTGCCCATTCTTGATGATGCGCGGCTAATTGTTTGATGCTGTCGCACACGAAAGCGATTTCGGCTGAAGTTGTCGTCGGGTGGATAGACATCCGTATCCAGCCTGGCTTACTGGTGAGGTCGCCAGAACTGATTTGATCGGTCAGTTTGTGCGAAGTTTCTTGATCGACATTCAGCAAGTAATGTCCATAAGTGCCCGCGCAGCTACAGCCGCCGCGAGTTTGAATACCAAAGCGATCATTCAATAATTTCACACCTAAATTGAAATGCAAATCATGAATAAAGAAAGAGATCACACCTAAACGATTCTGATGTTGTGGCGCGAGTATGCTCAGGTTTGGTACTTTACCCAATTCCGCAAACACATAATCCGTCAATTCTTTTTCACGCGCTAGAATATTCGCAACACCCATTTTTTCTTTTAATTGTATCGCCAGCGCAGTCTTGATTACTTGCAAAAAGCCAGGTGTGCCGCCGTCTTCACGACTTTCGATATTGTCGATGTATTGATGCTCGCCCCAGGGATTAGTCCAGGTGACTGTACCACCACCTGGACAATCGGGCACCATATTGCGATAGAGTTTTTTGTTGAAAACTAAAACACCGGATGTACCAGGACCACCCAAGAATTTGTGCGGTGAAAAGAAAATCGCATCCAAATAGCTTTCCGGATCAGCAGGATGCATGTCAATTTCGACATAGGGGCCAGAGCAGGCGAAGTCAACAAAGCACAAGCCATTCTGTTGATGCATGAGTTTCGCGACTTCGTAATACGGTGTCTTAATGCCTGTCACATTTGAACAGGAAGTGATGGACGCGATCTTGATCGGACGATCTTGATATTTGAGCAGCAGGGCTTGCAGGTTTTGTATGCAAAACAAACCTTGTTCATCAGCAGGAATCACTTCAACGTCGGCGATGGTTTCTAGCCATGAAGTTTGATTTGAATGATGCTCCATGTGCGAAATGAAAACGATAGGGCGTTTTTCTTGCGGTAGCGAGAAATAGTCCTTCAAAGATTCAGGAATCTTAAATCCCAAAATGCGCTGGAATTTATTCACGACGCCGGTCATGCCCGTGCCATCGTTGATCAATACGTCATTCTCGTTCGCATTCACATGCTTTTTGATAATGTGCTTGGCTTCATGATAGGCCATCGTCATTGCCGTACCGGAAATTGTGGTTTCGGTATGTGTGTTCGCCACAAAAGGGCCGAAAGCATTCATCAATTTTTCTTCGATCGGACGATACAAACGACCACTCGCTGTCCAATCCGTATAGACGATATTTTTGATTCCGTAAGGCGATTCGAATTGCTGATCAACACCAATAATTTGTGTTCTGAACGGCGCGAAGTGTTGTTCTAAAGCACTGACCGGCTGCGATGGACTTGATGTTGTTGCATTATTCATTGCGGTGTTTCTCGTCTGGAAAAGCGATAAAGAAAAAAGCGATAAAGAAAGCAGCGATGTTAACATAAGCTTATACGTACAGGGAATTTACAAATTACGAGAAAGTCTGTTGAATTTTAATGAAAAGCGCAGTTAAGTTGACTAAATGGATACAAAAAAGCCCCGAATCACATTTTTTGATAAAAATGTGCGGGGCATTTTCAAATGGTAGGCAGCTTCGTTTTGGCGCAAACTTTATAAAAAATCAGTACTGAGTTTGCGCGAAGTTAATAAATTAAATACGTGCTTAGGGTTGAAACTAAGTTTGAAACTAGGTTTGAAATAAGTTTGAAATTAGATTGAAATAATTTCGAGCGTCGAACGAAATTGCTGCCATCGTGTTGCCGTAGTGTTGTCATTCACGAAGCCAATTTAATCATCTTCCGTGATAACTGTCGCGCCATTAAATCGATCCGCCAACCACATTCCTATACACATCATCACGACAAAAGCAGCACCTTTGGCGAGCCCCGCACCGAGTAAAATAATCGCAGGGCCGGGGCAAATTCCAGCGATACCCCAGCCGACGCCAAACAATAAACTACCGCTGATTAGACGCCAGTCGATTTGCGTTTTTTTCGGAAAACTCAGACTTGCACCAGACCACGATAAGCTCTTCTTTTTCAATAGCGTGAACGGCAAAATCGCCAAGCCAATTGCTGATGCCATTACCAACGCAAGGGAGGGATCCCAGCCGCCAGCGAGGTCCAGAAATGCACTAACTTTAGCGGGGTTTGCCATGCCTGCGATTAACAAACCGAGGCCAAAAATAATGCCACTGCATGCGGCGATAAAAACTCTGATGATCATTGCTAATTTCTCTTTTTATTGAATCGAATTTTGTATTACTAAATCACGTGACGAATCAGGTAAGTCGTGAGGAAACCCGCGCCCATAAAGGCTAAGGTGGCGATGATGGAGCGTGGTGATAGGCGTGAAATACCACATACGCCATGCCCGCTAGTGCAACCAGAACCAAGACGCGTGCCAAATCCTACGATCAATCCTGCCACCAAAAGTGCCGGCCAATCCGCTTGAATATTAATCTCTGGTAAAGGTGCGAAAACCGAATACAGTAATGGGCTGATGAGCATCCCCAATAAGAAAACCAAGCGCCACCACGAGTCATATTTTTTTGTTTGAAATAGGCCATTGAAAGCGCCAGCTAAGATGCCAGTCACGCCAGCAATTCGTCCTATCCCAGCGAATAACAAAACTGAAGCAAAACCAATTAATAGGCCACCGACAATTGCTGTGTACGGTGTAAATTGTTCCCAAGCGATAGACATTCTTGATCCTAAAAAAACAGGTAAAAAAAGTTTGTCCATTATGAACACGAACTGGACACATACTGGACGCATTCTGGACACCTACTCGACACATGCTCAAATGTGATTTTGTTCGGCGCAAAAAAATAGCCGAATAAAGATCTGAAAAAAATCGAGAAAAAAACTGTGAGAAATTTGAGAAAAAATCAGTCAAAAATAAAATCAAATCCAGATCACGGTATTTTTGACAGCCCTTAATGAGAAGCTATTCGTCGAGCTGTTACCTGTTGATAGATCTGGCAGGCTGGGTTCTGTGTCTGCTTTTTGTCAAAACTCAAAATAATTATAGGGGGAAAGTCACTACACCGTATTCGTGTGCTTCGCGGGTTTGACCTGGCTGAATGGGCTGAAAGCCCGTTGGAAGAGTGCTTGGTGGGATTCAATTCCAGCAAAACTTGTGCTGGAATTGAAGTGGATAGAAAGATTTTAGAAACTTGGGTTTGAAACTGATGGGTTTGAAACTGCAGGGTTTGAAACTTCTAAGTTTGAAACTCGTACTTTTGGATTGATACCTAATCGCAGGTTAAGCCTGCTATGAATTTACTTAGTTTGACACCAGTCACGCACATAATCCGGTGCATCCTGAATATTCGCTTCATGCGCGATAGGGGGCAAGGGCTGACGGGCAAATGGTAAGACGCCGGCCCAGACTGGCAATGCCATATCTTCCTCATCGTCATTCGGGCCGCCACTGCGCATTTTGCAGGCAGCTTCGTTCAAAGCGATACGCATGACCGTGGTGCCTGCTAATTCTGCGCGATTGCCTGGGCGTGCTTGCTGTTGGCGGCCCGCCGCAATTTTATCCATGAAGGCCTCCATCGAAGCTTCCTTGTGTTCGCCTTCTACCCGTTCAAATACCCCGTAAATCATGGCAGAACGATAGTTCATCGAGTGATTGAAGGCGGCACGCGCTAACACCAATCCGTCTAAATGCGTGATGGCTACACAAGCAGGAGTCGCTTGCAGCAAAACCTTTGCCAGACGGCTTGGGTTGGCTGCATGGATATATAAATAATTTTCCTCACGCCAACATGCGGTAGGGATGCAGTGGCTACCTTTGTCATCTGCAAAAGCGACGTGGCACAAATAGGCATCGTCAATGATTGCGTACAAAGTTGCTTGCTCGTAATCGGCGTTTTCGGCGATCCGGCGAACTTGCGTGCGCTCGCTCGGTGCTGTCTTTTTGTCACTGCTGATATTGGCAGAGGTAGTTGCAGTCGCAGTTGCTGTTGTAGTGGTAGCGTCAGATGTCATGGTGCTGGTTTCTATGGGTAGAAATTCGTAAAAATTCGTAAAAATGAGTGAGTGCGATTGCCTGTCACTCAACATGCATATCGTTAGGTGCTCAAGCCAGGTCGCACTATAATGTCCGCATGGTTCCCCAACAAGATCCAAACTGGAATAATTATTTAGGACTACAGAAATGGATTATGCGCTTTTGATAAAACAATTCTCGCCAGACAATCACGGCAAATTATCGGCGCAGAGAAAATTGCACGCAGCGCTACGTAATGCGATACAAGAAGGCGCGCTGGCGCCCGGTAGTCGCTTGTTAGCGAGTCGGGTGTTGGCGCAAGAGCTAGGAATTGCCCGCAATACCGTTGTGTACGCTTACGAACAATTGCTGAGTGAAGGTTTTGTCAGTAGCGACAGACGCGGCAGCATCGTTAATTCTATCGCGCAAGTGGCACAGCAGCTACAGACTGCGAGTGTGACTGATCGTGCCGATCTTGGCTTATCTCGCCGTGCGGGACGCGTGATGCCTTTGCCGGTTGCCGCTGATTTAACGACTGGATTTGCACCGGGAGTGCCATCGCTCGCGGATTTCCCCAAAAATCTATGGCGTAAGTCTCTGGATGCCAGTTGGCGTCGTCTGAATGTGGCACAACTAGGCTATGCGGATGCTGCAGGTGAGCCAGATTTGCGTGCTGCCATTGCTGAATATTTGCGTGCTTCACGTGGCGTCACTTGTGATGCCGAGCAAGTGATTGTTACTGACGGTACGCAAAGTAGTTTGGACCTATGCGCACATGCATTGGCAGATGCTGGTGACAAAGTATGGATGGAGAATCCTGGTTATGTCGGTGCGCAAATTGCCTTTCAATCGGCACAATTGAAGCTCATAGGAATTGCAGTCGATGGTGATGGCATTGCGCCAACGATGCAAGATTGGCACGCCTATCGCCCTAAGTTTGTGTATGTCACACCGTCTCATCAATATCCAACCGGACAGGTTTTGAGTCTGAACCGGCGTCTGGAATTGATACAGCAGGCACGCTTGCACGGCGCCTTAATCATCGAAGATGACTACGATAGCGAGTTTAGGCATGATGGCCCGCCATTGATTGCGATGCAAGGTTTAGTACCGGATGCGCCGGTCATTTATTTAGGAACATTTAGTAAGACGATGTTTCCGGCTTTGCGCATTGCGTATCTGGTAGTGCCGAAAAATTTAGTACAAACCATGCGCGGATTAGTCGAAAAAACCTCCTTGCGTGGACGCTCCGCTGATCAGATTTGTCTGGCGAAGTTTATTCGCGATGGTCACTTTTTGACGCACTTACGTCGCATGCGTCGGCTTTATAGACAGAGGCGCGATGTATTGGTCAGTCTATTGCAGGCGCAACTAAGCGATGTGGCGACCGTGCAAGGCGATAGTGCGGGTATGCATTTGTCACTCTGTTTTCACGATACGAGTTGGGATGATGTGGCGATCAGTCAGCATGCCTTGACATTGGGAGTGGTCGCACCGGCGTTGAGCAAGCATAGTGTCGGACGTCGACGCCACGCGTGGTGCGGCTTGATGTTGGGTTATGCACAGGTGCCTGCTGAGTTGATGCCCGCATTGGTCGAACAATTACAAATCAGCATACGGCTGCACGCCAAATCTGTTTAGCCGAACTTAAATTTACTTAACTTAATTTGCTTAGTCTAATTTTCTTAGTCTAAGTTGCTTATGAGGTCACGCCAGATCCACTTTCACAATGAGCATCAACCGGCAGTAGCAAGGTAAAACAAACACCTTTGCCTTCGCTACTGTCGAGATCAATAATTCCTTGCAGTGGACCCGTGACCAGATTGTAGCAAGTCGTCATGCCGAGTCCGTTCGTGCCTTGCCCAAGTCGCGTCGTAAAGAAAGGATCGAAAATATGTTTGCGCACCTCTTCGCTTAGGCCTTTACCAAAATCTCGATACACTAACTCTACCTGTTCATTCTTGATTTCTGCCTTAATTTGTATCAAACCTTGTGCTTTTCCCTCGTATCCATGCACGGTGGAGTTGCTGATTAGGATTCGGATAATTTGACCAAGTGCATCGGGATAACTGTGCATGTGAATAGAGGCCGGAACGTCTAACTCGATTTGATAACCGTTGCTCTCTACGTGGGCTTTGATATCAGCAAGGATATGATGAAGCGTGTTGGATAAATTAAATTGATGCTTTTCCAAGCCGGAATGTAAGGCCGCAATTTGCTTAAAACCATTCACCAATTCTGATGCTCGCCGCAGGCCGCGTTCAATAATTTCTATCGCTAAACGCGTTGAAGTAACGAAGCCTGACAATTCACTACGCCGCAGTGGCGCTTTGCTATCGAGTTTTTCTTCAAATGCCAATGATAGATCTGCCTGGGTCGATACGGCGGTAATGCAATTGCCTATCGGTGTATTCAATTCGTGCGCAACGGCGGCTACGATGACACCCAAGGCCGCCAGCTTTTCTGACTCCACCAATTTGTTTTGCGTTTGTTGCAGATGGTCGAGGGCATTTTGTAGCTGCTCAGTGCGCTCTTTTACTCGTTGATCCAACTGCTGATTGAGTTTTAATAAATTGGATTCTGCCTCGACTTGTGCACTGATATCGCGCGCGATGCCTAAAAAGCCTACATGTTCTCCATTTTCATCCAGGACTAAACTCACTACCAGAGAAACCAAAAAGCGCGTTCCGTCTTTGCGCACAAAAGTCCAATTGCTTACGCTAGAGCCATTTAAGCGAGCAACCGCCACAAAGGTTTCAAAGCCTTCAATCGGGCGACATAAAAACTCACTAAGATCAATCGCGTGTGCCGCCACTTCTTCTTCTAGATGCCAAATCGTCGGTGATTTACCCAAGACTTCATTGGCTTTGTAGCCCAGCATAAGTTCGGCGCCGTGGTTGAAGGTCGTGATATTGCCTGCAGTGTCTGTCGATACGATGGTAAATTCCAATGCGGCGTCGAGCAAGGTTTGCAGGTCTGCCGTACTTTTTCGTACTTTGCCGACCAATAAAGATTGCGCTTGTTCTAGTAGTTTGGTGGTTTTTTCCAGAGAGATGGTTTTCTCTTTCAATTCCAATTCGCGCTTGCGTAAGTGTTGATAGTGCCTGACTCGATTGAGTAGCATGCAGTCGTCGATTGGCTTAGTCAGATAATCGACCGCACCGACCGCGTAGCCGCGTTGGATAAAGGCCTCATTCTTAAATACCGCCGTGATAAACACGATAGGAATGTTGCGCGTTTTCTCTATCATTTGCAGATGTTGTGCGGTTTCGTAGCCGTCCATCACGGGCATTTGCACATCGAGCAAAATGAGGTGTACATCGCGAGTGACGCAGATAGACAATGCGGCTTCACCCGATGCCGCCTCGACTAATTCGACATTGGGTAATCCAGACAGCAGGGCATTGAGTACAAATAAATTATTCGGATTATCGTCGACCGTCAGGATCAGAAATTTTTCACTCATGTAATGCTCCTTTTTGAAGGCGATAGATATCGATGCTATCTCTGTAGGGGGTAAATCCATTTTCTAATGCGACATGTCGAAGGCCATCTTGTGGACCTAAGACAAGTAAGCCATCACGATGCAGAGATCGTGCGAATTGTTGCAAAATTTTTGCTTGCATGGCGGCGTCAAAATAGATCAGGACATTGCGACAGATGATCATTTGAAATTCATTAAAGATGCCGCCGTTGACTAAAGAATGCGGATAGAACAAAGGAACTTCACATAAGTCTGAGCGCATCTGCAGGTAGCGTTTTTTGTTGTCGACGAATTGCTCAAAGTGATGTTGGCCGCCACTGAGGTGATAATTTTTCTGTGCCGATTCGAGTGCCGTGAGTGAATATAATCCGGCTTTCGCAAGCTCTAAAAAGTAGTGGTTGATATCGGTAGCAAACAGCCGGCTTTTTGAACTTAATCCTAATTCTTCTAATAAGATAGCGATGGAATAGGCTTCTTCGCCAGTCGCACAACCAGCCGACCAGATCTTGATGACGGGGAAGCTTTGCAGATAAGGTAGCGCCTGTTCTCGTATGATTTTAAGTTGTTCTGGGTGTCGGAAAAATTCGGTCACGCCAACGGAAATTTCGGCAACCAGGCGCATGAATTGGGCAAAGTCAGAGAAGATGGCGCGTTGAAAATCACAGAAATGCGGCAAATGAAATCGATGCATGAGATTGAGCAGCCGACGTTCTAAACTGTCGCGTTGATAGCCGCGTAGGTCGTAGCCATATTCATCCCACAGGGCTTCTAAAAATAAATCGATGAGCTCGCGATTGATACCTTGTTCTAGGGCTTGAGTGGGTTCTAAAGCTGTGGGGGAGGTGACTGGGCCTGCAGCCGAGCTATTCACTGGGCTTGCAGCCAAGCTAGAAACTAAGCTTGCAACTAAGCTAGTAATTGCGTGATGTTTGAAGATATGATCGAAGTTGTCAGTCTTTTGCGCGGTTTCAGGCAAGACATTTGCTATTCCGCATTCACTGGGGTTTTCAATAATGACGCATGCGTCTTTTGTTTTGACTGTAAGGCAGCCCGCAACTCCATCATCTCCAAAACCGCATAGCAAAATCGCGAGGCAATGTTGGCCATATTCTTGCGCCACAGATTCAAACAAGACGTCGAGCGACGGTCGTGCGAAGCGGATTTTTTGATCTCGTGTCAGATAGACATAGCCGTGTGCGATTTTCATGTGATGTGCTGGCGGCGCGACATAAATTGTGCCGGGAACGATGGCGCACATATGCTGTGGCATGCAAACTTGATAGTCGGTCCGCACACGTAATAACTGATCGAGTAAATTGATTTCGTCTTCCGCTACATGTTGGGCGATAAATATCACCATGGGAGACGGTGGAAGATGTTCAATAATATGCAGAATCTTGTCTAGACTATTCGCAGAGCCGCCTATGGCAATCGCGCGGCAAGTATGTAAGCTGGCGTGATGATGTTTGGTCTGGACTTGGTTGACGGTGAAGCCAAGCCGCATCAAGCTGTGACTGAGCAAGCCGCGGTAGCTGATAATTTTGAGAGCGATCGACCGTTCCAAGCACAGTGCCAGCATCGATATGATGTCGTTTGGTAGCGTATCCGCATCATAAAATTCAATTTGTAAGGCTTCGCCACTTTTGATATTGCTCAAAAGAGTAATGAGCTCCGCTTGCTCAGCAGCAGAGCTTAAATTACCAAGCACGCCAATATGAAGCCGGGTGCCGATGTGACGTAAGGTGATGTTGATGATGATCCCCTATGGGCTCGTCAATGTGGATGAACCGGTACTGCTCCATTGTATGGCGACGCGAATTAAGTCGTCATAGTCAACAGGTTTCGACAAATAATCATTGGCTCCGACTTCAATGATTTTCTGTCTATCTTGTAACATCGCTTTGGCCGTTAGCGCCACGATGCGAGTATGCGCGATATGTGGCGTTGCCCGTACCGCTTCAATGGTCTTGAAACCGTCCATTTCCGGCATCATGATGTCCATAAAGACTAAATCGACGGGATTCTTTTCTAGCATTTCTAAAGCCTGACGACCATTGACCGCAGTATCTACTTTTGCGCCATTTTGTTCCAATGCTTGTGTGATCACAAATAAATTGCGGAGATCGTCATCGACGACCAAAATGTGTATTTTTTCCAGTGACTTTTGTTGGCCGCCGTTTATTTTTTGTAGCTCATGTACTTTGCCTGTCGCATGAAGTTTGCTTTGTGTCTGCTTAATATTGCTTAAGAAACGTTCAATATTGTCCAGCAGACGTTCCGGAGAGCGCGGTGCTTTGACGATGATGCTATCGGTATAGGGGCGTAAGCGCAATTCATCTTCTTCGATTAAGGATGCACTGGAAAAAAATAGCAAAGCGAGTTTAGGATGAGAGTTCTGTACTTGCTTGGCCAGTGAGATACCCTGGTCTATGCTTCGGTTCGTCAGGTCAATAATGCAAAGTGACCACGCATCTTCTGCTAACACTGCATTTAAACTGTCACCCTTATCGTCGATCATCGGTGTATTTGTCCAATCGCGCATTTTAGTGCTGCTGGTTTTGTGCGCTTGTGCAAATAGTTGTTGGATTTCGTTGGCGCATATTCCCCCATTCGCTAACACTAAAATGGCATCACTTCTTTGCTCCAGTCTTTGCTCCAGCACGGCGGCCAAAAGATTTTTTTCAGCTTCAACGAGTTGTTCGCGATTAACCGGTTTTTGTAAGTAACCTACAATGTCACGCTGTTCGTGAATTTCTGTGCGATCACTTGCAGAAACGATATAAACCGGAATCGCGGCAAGTTCTTGTGTAGTCTTAAATTCATGTAATAGATCAATGCCATGCATGTCGGGCAAACCCAAGTCGAGCAAGATGCCAGTAGGGCGATATTTTTTGGCCAGTACGAGGCCGTCTGCACCGTTGGTCGCGAGTAGAGTTTTGTAGTGCTGACGCCGGTTGATGGTAATGACGGCGAGGCCAAAATCATAGTCATCATCAATTAACAGAATAACTTTGTCGCCGAGCTGTAAGTTATTTCTATCGTCAGCACTGGCAGCTAGCTGGGCATTCGGGTCGTCGCTTTGAATCGCTGGTGTGGAAGTCGATTGGGACCCGGCTGAGCTCAATGCACCTGCGCGGTGGGCTAATTGCATTGTTGTCGAAGTTGAAGTCGCTGCCGCTGTTGGCAGTGGTAATGACTCAGGCACGCGCGGCAAACACAGACTAAAGGTACTGCCGTGACCGGCGATACTATGTAATTTGATCGTGCCGCCTAGCAATTGCGCGATCCGCAAGCTGATTGTTAAACCTAGACCAGTGCCCCCGAATTCCCGTGAGGTAGAACCATCTGCTTGGCGGAAGGCTTCAAAGATGGCTTCTTGACGATCTGCCGGGATGCCAATGCCGCTATCGCTTACTTCAATGTGTAGGGGGAGAGGGTCTTGTTCACGGTAACTTAGCGATAGTTTGACCTGACCTTTTTTGGTGAATTTAAATGCGTTCGACAACAAGTTGCGCAGTATTTGTGCCAACTTATCTTGATCCGTAACGATCTCGTCATTGAATTGATCATCAATGACGAAAGCCACTCCACGCTCTTGTGATAGAGGAGTAAACGTATCGCTCAAGTTTTGGAGAAAGTCGGCGCTGCCGATCGCACTAAAACTCAGATCCATCCTGCCTGCTTCAATTTTGGATAAGTCCAATACATCATTGATCAAGCCTAATAAATCCCGGCCAGAGCGATGGATGACTTCAGCACGCTTAACGTCTTCTTCGATCAAGGTGCCATCGGCATTCTTCATCATCATCTTGGATAACAAAATGATGGCATTGAGTGGCGTGCGTAGTTCGTGCGACATATTCGCCAAGAATTCGGATTTGTATTGTCCTGCTTGCTCTAATTGCTTGGCTTTTGCAGCTGTTTCTGCCTGCGCGGTGCGCAAAGATTCGTTATTTTGTTCTAGCAGACGCTGTTGTTCTTGCATTTGCGCATTGGTCTGACGCAGCTCTTCACTTTGTTGTTGCAACTGTTGCTGTTGTTCTTCCATTTGGCTATTTGCTTGCTGCAGATATTCGCTTTGTGTTCTTGCTTCCAGTTCTGCTTTCTCGGCGACACCCAGCAATTCGCGGATATTGTTTTGTTGTTCCGCGACATATAAGAAAGACGCAATTGTTTCTACCGCACTCCCTAAAAAACTCAATTGCACTTCATCATAAGGATCGACGCTGGCTAGTTCTATGACGCCTAATAAGGTATCTTCACGTAGCAAAGGGTAGGTATAAGTGAATAAGGGCTGAACGCTGCTGGTACCTGTGACGATAGGCGCGCCATCCTGATTGATCGTCGTTAAAATAATCGGCTTGCGTTCACGTGCCACCTGGCCGACTGCGCCTTCGCCTAATTGAAACTGCTTATTGGACTGATTGCCGGGCTGATGACCGGGCAGATGACAAGACTCGCTGCGCTCGGAATACATATAGCTGCCCAGTAAATCTAATTTTTCTTCATGTGACCGCCAGATGTACAGTACACCTCGTCCGGCTCCGAGATAACGACCGAGTGTGGAAATCGCGATATCTACCATTTGCTGAGAGCTCAGGTCACCAGTTAATTGTTGATTAAGTTGGTTGATACCGTCTTTCAGCCAATTGCGTTGTTGATCTTCTTGACTGGCGATCCGCAATAAATTCACCATGTTCTTGAACGCATGGCCTAAACGATCATGTTCGGAACGTGCATGGACTTCGACGGATAAATCGCCACGCCCGACGGTATCTGCTTGAGATGCCAATGCCTCCAGATTGCCAGCCATTTTTTTTACGCTCGCGAGTAGGCTACCCGGCGCTGCGTCTTGCAAGTCTTGGGTGGAATGCAAATTGCCATCTGCAATTCGCTTCACAATATTATTTGCGACCGCCGGTTCGCCACCCAAAATTTTGAGGATAGAGCGGCGAGTCATATTGCCAAGGATGAGTACGCTGATGATTAATATGAATCCTAGTATGCTAGAGATGATAAAAGCATTTGTTTTTGTTAGTGCTGATCCATCCGAGTTTTTGCGGGCGAGGTCAATGTTGTAGAGAATATGTTCGTCAATCAGAGCTGAGATTTTCTTTTCCAACTCGCTGGTTTTGATTTCGGCGATCAGTGCACGCGATTTTTCTGTGCCAGCAGCACCCCGGCGAGATTCCGCGATGATGGGTTGTAGTGTGGCTTGATACTGATCCCAGACTAGCTTAATTTGTCTGATGTAATTGGCGTCGGTCTCATCAACAAAGCAAGACACGCCACCACAGCCGTTAAACTCGTAGGCTTTTAATTGTTGTTCGGTTTGTTTTTGATAGAAATCAAGTTTTCTCTCGATTTCATACATGGCAGCCGGATCATTGTTTAAAACGTGGCTACGGAGTTGTATCCGAGTTTGCAAAATGCCTTCGCGCATTTCGTCCAAAATGACCAGGCTGGGGACGACATTGGTATTGCCGGCGTTGGCACTGTTATAGACGCGTTCTAGCATGTACAACAGACTACCGGTGACGATCATAATGCCTAAGACGATTACTCCGGTTAACACCATCATTCTTCGTGCGACAGTCATCTTATTCTCCCATCGTAGAACTGCCTATTTTAGCCAGAACTACGATGCGAGCATGAGAATTCGCTACGGATTGTTGTTTGCAGGAGAATCCTTCACGTCTTGCGTTTTTAAACGCAAGTTGATGTCTGCAATGATATCTGCCAATGATGTCTAATTTACTTGCGAGGAATGCCTTCTAATACTGCCAATAAGAGCGTCCAGTATTGGCCAACAGTTTGGATATTCACCATCTCATCTGGACCATGTGGAAAACGTATCGTAGGACCAATTGATACCATATCGAGATGTGGGTAGGGTTTTTTAAACAGCCCACATTCCAGGCCCGCATGGATCACCATAATTTCTGGTTCGCGGTGGTAAATATTTTCGTAAGTCGATTTGACGATGGCCATCACGGCAGAATTATTATCTGGTTTCCAACCCGGATAACATCCTTCGAATTGCACACTGGCACCCGCTAAGTCGCACAAAGATTGCAACTGGCTTTCTATGTAAGAACGACCACTGTCGATGAGTGAACGCACCATGCAGATGATGTGTATGCTGTCTTCTGTCGTACTGATCACACCGACATTCAGGGAGCTTTCAACCACGCCAGCGACTTCATCACTCATACGCATCACGCCATTGGGGCAGGTATTAATCAGGTTGATCAATTGCTGTTGCGTCGTGTGTTGCAAAACACGTTCGGGCGCGCTGCAGTCACTTAACATAAGCTTTAAACTTGGCTCCGTTGCCGCGAGTTCTGTTGTTATCATGTCTTGATATTGCAAGACACGCTGCTGCAATAAGTCGAGTTTTTCTACTGGCACAGTAAAACTACAATTTGCTTCACGCGGAATCGCATTGCGCAACGAGCCACCTTGAATATGACTGATGGAGAGTCCTAATTCAAGTGCATGGCCAGCAAAAAAACGTGCCAATAATTTATTCGCATTGCCGCGACCGAGGTGGATATTGACACCCGAGTGGCCGCCTTTTAAACCACTGATACTCAGCGTGTAAGCAAGATGATCTGGCTGCGCTTCTTGCCATTGTGTTGGCAGATGTATTTTAGCGTCGACCCCGCCAGCGCAACCCATGTAGATTTCGCCTTCTTGTTCTGAATCGGTGTTGATCAAAATATCTGCTTCCAACACACCGGCTTTTAAACCAAACGCACCAGACATGCCAGCTTCTTCATCAACCGTCAACAGCACTTCCAATGGGCCGTGCTTGATATCGGATGCGCCTAAAATCGCCAATGCTGATGACATGCCTATGCCATTATCCGAGCCCAAAGTCGTACCGCGTGCCTTTACCCATTCGCCATCAATCCAAGGCTCAATCGGGTCGGTCAGAAAGTCGTGAACCTTATCAGCATTTTTTTGCGGCACCATATCGAGATGCGCCTGAATCACGACTGTCTTGCGGTCTTCCATGCCTGCTGTAGCGAGTTTGCGAATAATCAGATTGCCGGTTTCGTCGACCAATACTGGCAAGCCTTGCGCTTTCGCCCATTGCTGGATATGTGCGCTGAGGGCGGCTTCATGTTTGGATGGATGTGGAATCGCGCAGATTTGTTCAAACCATTGCCATAAAGCTTGGGGAAATAATTGGCTGATACTGCCTGATTGCGGCGCTGTATTTGTGCTTGTATTTATGCTTTTACTTGTACTCATGCTTGGATTTGTCATGGCGCTGACGCTTAGCGTCGATTAATTTCTGAGGGCAGCAGTTTACCATAGCGCATGCTTGAATTTCCCTCACTGTACTTTTTGCCCTGCCTGAGGATTGTTTCTGGGGCAGAGTTGATCAAGCGTTAAGCTAAGTTGCTATTGCCTGACTATTGAGTTGCTACCGAGTTACTGTGTACGCGAGAAACCACGCGCACTGGGGTTTCGCAATAATCCCGAAACCCCATACGTAGATACAATTCATGTGCCGCTGTATTGCTGCTCATCACGTGTAAGAAAGGGATTTCGTTCGCTAATAATTGGCGACGAATAATTTTGTGCATCAAGCGTTTGGCTAAGCCCTGACCTTGAAAATCAGGATGAGTACAAACGCCACTCACTTCGCGATAGGGAGGTGCGAAACTCCGTTCGCCTGCCATTGCTATCAGACGTTCACTGGCATGGTTTCCCGAAAGGTTGCCTGAATGTTCGCCTGAATTTTCAACGACGAAGCACGCCAAATATTCTCCCAGTTCTATCGTACGCAGTCCAAAGGGGCCGGGATTGGCCAAGCGTGCCAAGGCGACCGCCTGTTCCGCATCGGCTGGCAGTAATCGTCTTGCTTGAAAAGTGTCGTCCTCCGCAGGCATCACACCATCCCATACCATACGATACATGCTGCTCTCCGCAGTGACATGCCAACCATTTGGTACAGTGCCCGTCCAACCTCCGACGTAAAAATGTTCGTCAGGCTCACAATCATTTTCTAACAAGCTAAAGTCTGGATTTTGTGCATCGGCAAATCCTAGTATTGGTGAGAAACCCTTGGCATATCGACGCGCATTACCTTTGCCAGCAGCAAAGCAAGCTTGGGCGCCAGATAAGCTGTACCAAAAAATATTATCAAGTTGCTGTGTCATCGTGTTTGGATGTGAAGAGGTGAGGTAGGAGATAGTCTAGCAGAGACAATCAGAGCTTGGTTACAATATAGGACATACGCAAAACAGACGCTAGCGTCGTTGCTGTCGCCTCGCCGTACAATCGTACTGTCTTCGGCGACGCTTCTAGCTAGCGCAATTTTGCGTAAGTCCTATAACAGTCTCTTCTTGTAAAAATGTGATGAAAGTAAGCTCACTCATGAATCCCTATCAATCGATCTCATCGCCGATTTTGAATCAGGCGGGTTTAAATTGCCATGCGGTGTTTGAACTCGCGCAATTAGCGCCGGAACTGCGCCAAAATTTGCGGGAACAATGTCCACAGGCTGATAATTTTAAACAACTGATTTTGATAGGGCATGGCGGCACGACGATGTGGCAAGCGATTCAAGAAAATAATCGTGAACGTCACATCGACACTGTGATGGACAGAAACTCTGACGAGCATCCGATAGACGCATTTTCAATTGCGACCGTACAACGATTTTTGCAAACAGAATGGGCGGGGTGCGACTATGAAATTCTGTATCCCGGTAGTCGCACTATCGGTTTGCAATCTTTAGGTAAACAAGCTGGCTGGCATCATCATTCGCCATTTATGGTGGGCATCAACGCACATTTTGGTTCGTGGTTTGCGTATCGTGTTGCCGTGTTGGCGAATACCCAATTGCCGCTGACTGGCAAGGTGGAAACTGTTTCACCATGTAATAGTTGCGGCGATAAAGTATGTATTGCTGCTTGTCCTGCGCAGGCCTTGGACGATGGACAATTTAATCTTGATAAATGCCTGGATTATCGTCAGCAAAGCGCATCGCTTTGTGAAAAAACTTGCTTGGCCCGTGTCGCTTGCCCAGTTGGAGACGCACATCGCTATACAGATGCGCAAATGAATTATCACTACGGCCGTTCTATCAACATGATCAGGATCTGGCAGCAAAAGAAAATGCAAAAAGCGTAATCAAGTTTTGCGGCGCAAGGGGCTTGAGGCAAACTCAACAGTTCTCATATTTCCAATTGCGTCGCTTACCTTCCGCCATCCATTCTATCGTTTGCGCTAAACGTTTTTCGCGGGTCGCATCAGTTTTGGCTTCGCAGTACCAGGTGACATATTCTTTTTTATTCGAATAAGAAAATGCATCAAAGGTCGCATAGGCAGCCTTGTTTTTCTTTACTGCACTGAGAAACTCAGGGGGGATTTCTAATTCTTTTTTGTCCGCACTAGGTTTTGCCCGGGCCGGTAGTTTTGCACCGCTATCATGCAATTTCATGGCGGCTTTGAGCAGCCTGGCAAATTCTTTATCGCTGGGTAAATCGTCAAGCGAAGTAATACGCCCGAAGTCGCCCATGGCTTTCTGTGATTTGCTATCAATTTCTAACAGCGCACCTAGCCAAAAGCCCAATGCGCAATGCTGTTTAAAGGCGGAGAAACCGCAGAAGATGCTGTCTTTGTATTCAAAGTGCGGCATGCTCCATTTCATCGTTTCTGTAGCATCGGGACAATGCTTGTGCACCATACTGCGGATATGGCGCAAAATAGGCTGCGCAAATTCTGCCGATTTTTCGATGTAAGCGTCTATACGTGGGTCTGGATTAGGCATGGTGTTTATTCCTGTGCGATCGTCTGGCTCTGTAGAGCACGTAATTTATCTTTCTTATTTGGGCGTTTACCTTTGATCCCGCCATTTGGATCAGTTGGCGTGATCGTTTGTGTTTGTTTCAGACTAATCTCGTCGGGAATAAAGCCTTCAATTTGTTCTCGCGCGATTTTGATTCCGTGACGTTTTTCTATTAAACGGAAGTGAGCTTCATTTGCCGCATCTGCACAGATGAAATTAACCGCTAAGCCAGCTTCGCCAGCGCGCCCGGTACGGCCTATGCGATGCGTGTAATCATCACTGGATCGCGGTAAATCAAAATTAACAACGACGGGCAATTGATAAATATCGATGCCCCGCGCGGCGACATCTGTCGCGACCAAAATTTTAACGCGTGAGGCTTTAAAGTCGCTGATGACTTGGCTACGTTTTCCTTGTGTTTGTTCACCATGAAAAGCCTCTGCGCTGATATGTGCACGGCGTAATTTAGTCGACAATAAATCTGCGGTATATTTTGTCGCAACAAATACCAAAACGCGTGACCACTTTTCTGTTTGAAATAGATGGCGCAATAATTGCGTACGCTGCGTTGCCTCTACGATGATCGCTCTTTGAGTGATATCCGGCGTCGATTCATCGGTATCTGGAATATTGATACGCGCCGGATCGCGCAAGATTCCCTCAGCCAAATCCGCCACATTGGGCGCAAAAGTCGCAGAGAAAAAACAACTTTGACGTGAACTGGGTAATAGGGCCAGAATCTGTTTGAGTTCATCAGCAAAACCGAGTGCCAGCATACGATCGGCTTCATCGAGAATCAGACTAGTGACTTGATCCAATTTAATGGCATTTTTGCTGACCAGATCCAGTAGACGCCCCGGTGTCGCTACGACGATGTCTGCGCCGCCGCGTAAATGTAGCATTTGCGGGTTGATAGAAATGCCGCCAAACAGTACCGCCAATTTGGCTGGGTGGCTTTGGTTCTGCCCCAGACTACGCAAGGTGTCGCCAACTTGTACTGCTAATTCACGGGTAGGGACTAAGATTAAACTCTGCACGACACGCGTATTGGGCTTGGTGGACTTGTTCGCTTGCGCACGAACATAGTTTTCTAGTAAGGGCAGGCAATAAGCGGCAGTTTTGCCAGAACCGGTTTGCGCGGTTGCCAGCACATCGCGCCCTGACAGAACGACGGGAATGACATCTTGTTGAATCGCAGTCGCTTGCACATAGCCGCGCGTGTGAATCGCGTTTAATAAAGTACTGGAAAGACCGAGTTGAGAGAAGGGCATAGTGCAATGTGGGAAGAGAGAAGGGCGAACAAACAGCCGACTTTGCGATTTTAAACGATATTTCAGGTGAAACCGTTGCAGGATCAGCTTTGGTAACGCGGCTTTGTGTGATTGTCGGGTGCAATTGCTTGGTGTGATCGCTTGGTGTGATCGCTTGGTGTGATCATTATGCTAGGGCTGAATCGGAATTTTCATCAGTTTACGAATCTATATGAAAAAGGCCGCCCATTTTGTGAAGAGCGGTTTTTCTTGTGGTTTTGCGTTGTGTTTTGTGAAATTTTACCCCCGCGTTTAAATCAAACGGTGTCATCATTTTTTTCTCTTCTTAGTGAGGCTATGGCATTTTTTGGTCAAAAAAAGATTGTATTTAGGGTGAACAAAATTGTCGTTTGCAATGTCTAAATGCAGGCATTCTAGTATTTCAAATAGCGTAGTAAATTGAATACTAAAAAGTTGATTGTGGAGAGCTTTTTGTAAAATTTCTTGTATGCTCTTTTTGCCTGGCTCTGATATCTAATTTGAGGAATATGAATATGCGTAAGGAAGCCCGTTCGAAAGTGAAGTACCTAGGTGCAGGCATGTTGTTACTGGCGTCTGCTTTAAGTATCTCTTACGGTGCGATTGCACAGGACGTGAAATCGGTCCTTACGCCGCAAGCCTTATGGGCGATTAAGCGAGTCGATAACCCGGCTGTGTCTCCAGATCAAAAGCAACTTGCATTCACCGTGCAAACCTGGTCGGTCGAAAAAAACCGGGCGCACAATCAAATCTGGTTGATGGATGCGCAAGGTAATCAACAGCGCCGATTAACCACAGCCGATGCTAGCGATAGCGCGCCTGTCTGGAGTCCTGATAGCAGTCGCATCGCATTCACTTCACGACGTAGTGACGATGAAGCGCCCGCTTTGTACATCATGCGTCTTGATGGTGGCGAAGCAGAAAAAGTTTTGGAATTGCCTTACGGTGTTATTAACCCGCAGTGGTTGCCAGATGGTAAGGGGCTGATTGTAGGAACGAATGCGATTCCCGCATTGAAAGGGCAGTGGCGTGCCGAAGACCTCGCCGCCATGAAGCAAGAAATCAAGCGTCGGCGCGAGAATAAAATGACTGCCAAAGTCACGGAAGATCGCGTGTATCGTTTCTTTGATCATTGGTTGACGGATGAGTTGTCCAGTCACTTGCTGCAATTCGATTTGCAAACGAAGGTTTTGAAAGATCTGACACCGTTTTCCAAGTCTTTGTTTAGCAGTTCGGGTGCATTTGATTACCAAGTTTCGCCGGATGGGCATACGCTTGCATTAAGCCTAAATACTATTCCAGCGCCGCATCAGGAAACTGACAATAACGATATTTTGCTGATCTCATTGGCTGGTGCCAGTGGTGCCAGTGGTGCCAGTGGTGATAGGGCTGTAAAGAACATCACGATAGAAAATCGGGGCAATGACACAGCACCGGGTTTTTCTGCCGATGGTAAGAGTCTGTACTACATGCGCACCAATACGCCGATTTATGATGGCAGCTCAGCGAAGTTGTGGCGTTACGATTTGTCGACAGAAAAAAATACAGCGGTGACAGACGCACGTGATTTTGCGATTGCTGAATTTCAGGTCAGTAAAATCAATCATCAACTTTGGATGGCGGCGGAAGATCAGGGTGAAATCAGTATCTTCAGTAGCAGATCAGATGGTAGTCAATTTGAACGCGTCATACGTGATGGCGGAATCACCAAGCTCAAGCAGACCGCCAATCAATTATTTTTCTTACGTAGTACCTTTGATCGCCCAAATGAAATATACACACTGGATTTCAAGACCAAGGCACTTCGTCAGCTCACCCATTTCAACGATGACTTCATGGCGAAATTTAAATTGGGTAAAGTAGAAGCTTATAACTTCAAAGGGGCGAATGACGAGATTGTGCAAGGCTGGCTGATCTTGCCGCCTGACTATGATAAATCCAAGACTTATCCCTTACTGCAATTGATGCACGGCGGCCCGCATACGATGGTTGGAAATGCATTTAATTTCCGATGGAATGCGCACGTAATGGCAGCACCTGGCTATATTGTGAGTTGGGTGAATCGACATGGTTCAACCGGTTTTGGCGAACAATTTGCACGCAGTATTAATCATCAATGGGGTGAAAAACCGACACAAGATATTTTGCGCTCAAATGATTATCTGCTGCAAAAAATGCCCAATATCGACACCAAACGTATAGCCGCTGCGGGAGCTAGTTATGGCGGTTATCTGGCTGCTTGGTTGGCAGGGCACACAGATCGTTTTGCCACCATTGTGGATCATGCTGGCGTGAATGATTTCATTGCCCAATATGGTTCAGATTCGACCAATTATTCGTTTGAAGTGACCTTGGGTGGAAATCCTTGGAGTAATCCTGATGTGATGCAGAAAAATAATCCCATGAGTTATGCCAAGAACTTCAAAACGCCGATGTTATTGACCCATGGAGAAATTGATTATCGCGTGCCTTATGTCAATAGCACGGCGCTCTATGGGGTTTTGCAAGGCATGAAAATTCCATCGCGCTTAGTCATTTTTCCGAATGAAAATCATTGGATACTCTCACCACAAAATGCTATCCATTGGCATTGGGAAGTACAAAGCTGGCTGCAACGCTATATTGGCGGTACCCCGACTTTGAGTCAGCCTAAGTTTAATTAAGCAATCAGCATGATGGTAGCACCGGCCTATTTAATTTCAGGTCGGTGTTCTCCTGATATTGCGGACGGTTTGTCAACAGGACCTAAATCAATTTAATAATTAATACAGATACGACATCAACACTTCATCCAGGTAGCGGTCTTCGCTGCGCAGGTACGTATATCGACGTAAAATTCCTTCACGCTCAAATCCGCATTTTTCATATAAGCGAATAGCACGAAGATTCTCCACGCTGGCGCTCAACTCTATGCGCGCTAATTGCATACTTTGGCCGAGGGCAATAATTTCTGAAAACATCGCGTGGGCATATCCTTTTCCAGCCTTAGCCGGATCAATCGCGACTCCCCCCAAGTAAGCGATATGTGAGGTTCGGTGCTTTAATCGTATGAGTTTACACATACCGATATCCTCGCCTTGTTCGCTAAACACGTATAACACGCCATCTCGTAATAACTCAGCGAAGATAGGCGCGAAGCTCTCTTTGTCCATATGCTCGTACAGCAAATACGGATTGACCTCGGGATGCATGTATAGCTTATAAATAAAATCGAAATCGCTTTGTTGTACTGGTCTGATCATGATTTAACTCGTGGTGAAATGGAGAAATAGTGAAATGGCGAGTGTCGTTTGAGAAGCATCGGTACTTCGAAGTGTGCCAGAAATTCATTGCAACATGTCTTAGAGGTTATTCCCGATATTGCTCGAAAATACGTTTTAATTCCCCATTTTTATCGAGCACTTGCAAGGCATCGCTAATCAATTTGATTTGCTCTGGCGCTAAATTTTTTCTCACACCCATATAAAATTTTTCTGATAATGTGGGTTGATCTAGCAAACGTATTTTATTTTCCAAATGCGCACTTTTGATGGCAGCTTTGATGCCTGGCGAGCGGTGACAATAAAATCTGCCGCGCCCAGCCAATAATTTTCTAAGATTGGATAAAGAGGATGTCGCACCAGCATCGATCTGCAGGCCGCCTAGTTTATGCAAGATATCGACAATTCCAAAGCCATGTATCGCCATAATAATTCCCTCATTATCAAGCTGACGAATATCATCCCAGCTTTGCACCTTGATGGGATCGTCGACTCTCACTGCCAACAGATAGTTAACGGTAAACAGCGGCGTGGCTAAGAGTTGATAATGTTCAGTATTGCGGGTGATGTTTTGTACGCCGCAGATAACATCTATACGATTGTCGCGAAAGTGTGCATCGATACGCATCCGTGGCATCCACACTTGGTCGCCTTGAAAGCGTAAGTTGGGCGCGAGATTTTCCATTGCCCGAAAAATGTCGACACAAATACCGCCAATTGCCGGCTTACCGGCTTGGTTAATCGCAATGTATTTGGGTTCTGAAGATTCTTGTGCCGCGGTACGAATCACGATTGTAGCCATGCTGGAATACTGGATACAACACAGCAGCATGGCTAAAACGGATTGCGTCAAACGCATGGGGCTTCCTTATTTTGGTAGAAGAGTTTTGGTGGAGGAGATTGAATTTCTCTTCTTCGGTTTTATGGCTTATTGAGTTGCTTGAGTGTTAACGCAAACGACTTAATTTATACCGGCCAGTGCTGCTACCAAATAGGCTGTATCACGGCGCAGTATGCTTTCATTGAACTGCAGCGACATCTTACCATCAAGCACTTTTCTGGCTTTGATATTTGCATCTTTCAATCTTTGTTCCAAGCCTGCTAAGCGTGCTGGCGAAAATGCCAGCGTGGCGATGTTGCTGCCTTGTTCAACTCGGTGAACCTTGATGCCGTCTATTTTTTCTAAAGTTGATAATAAGGCTTCTCCTGCTTGACGCACGCTTGCAAATCGTTGCTCCACGCCTTCGAGTGCATCGAGTGCTGGCAATGCCGCATGCCAGCCGCTAGACTGAGTGCCGCCTAAAATATGACGCAGTTCTCGTGCTTTGTTCATTTGAATTTTTGTGCCAGATAAAATCGCACCATAGGGTGATCCCAGATATTTATACAGTGATACATAGACAGTATCAAAAAACTGGCAATACGATTTAAGCTCAAATCCCGGCACGCCACACATCAGTAGCAAACGCGCACCGTCTAAATGCAGGGGAATTTGCTTAGCACGTGCAATCTTGGCGATTTCACTGATCTGTTCAATGCTGAGCGTGCCACCTTGCGTACGCCGCACCGGGCTTTCCAAAGAAATTGCCCCCACCTTAATAGGGTAGGGACCGATTTCTGCACGTTGAATTGCCTCATTGAGCTCGCTCAGTGTTGGCGCGGTTTTCCCTGCTGCCAGTGGTACCAGATTGATGCCGCTAAGTGTGGTGACACAATTACTTTCATCGCGATACACATGACTTTCTTGCTGAACCAAGGCATGTTTTGCTTCGCCACATAACAAACGGATTGCAATGTGATTTGCCATCGTCCCAGTGGGCATGAAAACACTGCTTTCTTTACCCAGCAAACTGGAAAACTTCTCTTCCAGTGCGCTTACTGCGCCGCCGCTTAAATAAGAATCCATGTACGAACCTGCGGAGAATCCTGGATTGGTGCGATGTTTGAGTAGCAGGGCTTGCAGGCGAGTCGCTTCGCTTTCGGCTGGATAGGGCAAGGAATCTCCAGCCAACCATACTTGCGTATTTGGATCAGTAGTGCTCGTTGCGCTTGATTCGGCATAGTAAGAGGCTGAGGAACTTACACTTGTAAGTTCGGATGTGCTTGCATCAGCACTTGATCCTAGCGCGACCAGTGGTAATGCAGAGCCAAGGAATTGACGGCGGTTGAATGTCATGTGTAACCTTTTTAGTCATTGCTCGCGCTGAGCTTGTCGATTTGTTTAAAAGTAGATCTTGATTACCATAACGAGATCTTCAACGAAATTCATAACGAGTATCACTATGAATATTTCAAGCATAGAATCAGGTGCAATATCAAGTACATCAGTTAGGTCGGATAACTCAATTATTTAATATCACTAGCACTGATCGGTTTGAGCCGAGTAAGTTCCTCAACTAATATTATCTGCAAAAAATATAAGCGTCGAAACATCAATGTAGACGCTCACCGTCAATGTTGACGACTTAATTATTGAAGTTGCGGCTTGCTAATTTTCCAGCGAGATACGCCATAGGAATATACGCCAGACCTATATCCATGACGATAAACCATAGCGGTGCCGGCAGCATGAAAGCACTGGCAATGCCGCCCGTGAGAAATAAAATACCAATGCCGAACGCAAATTTGGTCTTATGCGTTGCTGCAATCAAAGCCGCAAGAAAAGCACCAACCAAAGTTCCCAGCGCATGCGCTAAGAATGGAAATATAAAGTGTTTAGGTTCGAACAAATGCATAGAGGCGCGCAAACCTTCTGTCGTCGTCACGATGGCCCCATCTGGCGGCGGAATGATTGTTCCGCTCACAGTGATCAATGACATGTTAACAATGCTACCGACAACCGCACCAGCGATGACGGCGAGGATGTTTCTGAGTAGGGTTGGCATGTTGAGCTCCTGTTATGAGTAAAAAGGGAATGCGCCATAGCATTGTAGAGCGAGTAATTTGTGCTGAATAGACTTAATCAAACTACCGTGGTTAAAGTGCTTTTAGTCGATTCATTGTTGCCGTCGCCTTTGCTTGGACTGCGTGTCGATTTGGCGGTTTGGTTGTTAGACGGAATGGATTCACGGCGCCATCAAAGGCAGGTTAATTTCAAACCTGGTGCCGCTCCCTAGGGTACTTTCAACACGGATGCTGCCACCTAAGGCTGCGGTAATAATGTTGTAGCAGATGTGTAATCCAAGTCCACTGCCGCCTTGACCCATGCGTGTTGTATAAAATGGTTCAAATATGTGACTCAGATGTTGTTCGTCTATGCCGCAGCCATTGTCAGAGAAAATCAAAGTAATTCTGCTCGCTAGATCGTCAGTCATGTTATCGCTGGTGATGTGTTCACCTCTGCTTGTACGTTGGCAGGTAATCGTAATTTTCCCGGCCTTGGTATTGTCGAAGGCGTGAATAATCGCATTCAAGATGAGGTTAGAGATGACTTGACCATAAGGGCCAGGGAAGCTATCTAGCTCCATGTCTTCATCTATGTCGATTGTTAGTTGGTGTTCTTCGCGCCGTAAACGATTTTCTAAAGTTAGGGCGACTTCGTGGGTCACCTTTGATAAGTTAAATAAGCGACGTTGGTCTGAAGTTTGATCTACCGCGATTTGTTTGAAACTGGTGATCAAATTCGCTGCAGTTGATAAGTTGCGGATTAATAGATCGCAGGCAGTCTTGGCATTGTCGCCATATTCTTGAAACGTAGAGCGGCGCATTTTGCCAGACTCAATTTCGGACATCGCTTGTTTTGTCATATCGGCTAAGGTGCTGGCAGCTAATAAACTGTTGCCTATTGGCGTATTCAATTCGTGCGCGACACCTGCGACGATAGAGCCTAATGCCGCCAGCTTTTCTTGTTCGACCAATTTATCTTGTGTTTGCTGCAAGCGTTGATAAGCAAGTGCATTGTCGAAAGCGACTGAGGCGTAGGCTGCTAAGGAGCGCAAGATGATCAAGTCTTTTTGTTGATAGGTATACGTCTGTTTATTCTCGATGCTAATGATGCCTATGACTTTTTGATTCAACATCAAGGGAACGTAGAGTGCTGAATTTTTTGTGGCGTTGGTGATAACTTCTACTGCATGCAGTGCGCAATGCGCAGATGCTTGCGCTCGCATCTCTGCTGGCGTGGAACTCGTCACAGACTCTGGTGTTGATACGTCAAGGCTATGAGTATAGGGAGTGATTTGCTCTCCATGACGGTAGGCGAAATCGAACGAGATCATGCGACGGTTCCAGTCTAGGGTTCCCACGCTAAACGTATCGCAAATCATCAGTTTTTGTACATGTTCGTAGAGTTTTTCTTCGATTGAATGGATGTGTAAAGACGCTGTAATTTCGCGTCCCATGTCGCTCAGTAGTTCGATATCATGACGTGCTTGTTCAGCTAGTTCGCTTTGGGCGACGACTTCTTTCGTGCGTAGGGCAACGGTGAGTTCTAGATTTTCTGTGTGCGATTTAATTTCTTGCAAATAGATGTCCCGCTCTTGTGCTGTAGCGGCGACAAGTTCAAATGATGGTGCCCAGGCTTTCGGCACATGTGGCGACGGCAATGCAGGATTGCCCGACAGGCGCACCAAGAAATCGACTAATTTGAGAGATGGAAGAGCAAAGTAATAGGATATCAATCCGGCGGCAAGGCAGAGTAGACCGAGCAAACTCAGCATGATCCATAAAGTGTTACCAGCGCCGTCTGCGGATAGGCTATTGAGTTCCTTCGCAGAGAAGTACACGATGAGCTTCCATTGGCTTCCTTTTAAAGGCATCTGCAACCAATACCAGTCCCCGGCATGTTGTATGCCGTCTTTTTGCATAGTGTGTTGCTGCATAAGGAGTTGCTGAGCAAGGTGCTGTTGAGTAAGGTGCGGCAATAAACTATCTGGTAATATTTTATCGAGCGTCAAGATTGCTTTATTGTTTTGAACGCTGCCAACGTCATCGGCGATCAGGTTGCCAGATTCATCGATGACAATAAAATGACCTAAGGCGCGGTTCGCATCGGTGAGCACCTGATCGAACATGGTTAAGGTCACATCGCTACCCAAAATTCCAAGGAATTGTTGATCGACATATTGAGGGTGAAACAGGCTCACCATCGCACCTTTGCCACCAGAATCGTAATACGGAGCAGTCCAATGTTGTGTGCGCTGCGGATTATTTTGCGGCCCAAGCTTGTGCATCATTTGCTTGGATTGCGGATTAAAAATCGCATTCAATATCGACTCTTTGTTTGGGCTGTTGGTCGCTTTTTGCAGATCATCTTCTGAGATGTAAGGATAGACCGCCAATAAATCTTCATGCGCCGAATAAAACGACGTCCATTGAAAGTAAGGATAAGTTTGATGCGCAGCCCATATTGCGGGGAAAATGGTCATGGCCGCGGCTAGCTCTTTTTGTAGCAAGGGATTGTGAGAGCCTTGTTGACGCACATACAGCGCACCAAGCCGTGAGCGCCACCACGGATCAAGCTGAGACCCGACTAACTCTCCGTTACCACTACTACGCACACCGAACTTGTTTAGGGTTTTCCAATGTTGATCATTGATCGCTACATCTGGTTTTTCTAAGGCATCTGAGAATTGGATACTTAGACGTTGCAAGTGACTTGTCGCGATCTGTATGAGCTGCTCGAACGCTAATTTCTTTTGTAAGCCAGTTGCGCTTACTGCAGTAAAGAGGCGATTTTGTACGGTGGTTTCGGTGTGCTTTTGATATAGGTAAATGATCGCGGCGACAGGAAGAATAATCGCCAGTAAAAAAAGCACGAAATGTCGCTGCAAGCGCCGCAATTGCAGTAGGGAAGTGGAGCTTGTGAACTGATCTGTCGGCATAAGAGATGAGACCGTTTGTGTTCTGAATAAATACTCTGACGAAATACCCTAACTAGTGAAACAGGCCAAAAATTCTGAGAAAGTCGCCTGCATGAAATGATAGACATAGAACGGTCGCGGTAAGTGTAGCTGTGTCTGGCAAATTCTAACGTAAAGCCTAGTCTTACAGTAGCACGTGTAGTATTGCTGCCATTTTTCAAAGCCTTGACTTCCAAGCACCTGGACTGACCTTGCCTCTTAGGTATGGGTATCTACACAAGTTTTGACATGATGAAAGAAGAAAAAAAGTGAAATAACAGCACAGCATGTCATTCCTGCGTAGAGCCTGCCCTCGAATGCTTGAGTCGGGGGCAGGAATCTAGCGGCGTTCGTTGATCAACAAAAGACACTGGACTCTTGCCTACGCAGGAGCGACAGTAATTATTTCGCTGTTTATTCGACTTGTGTAGATACCAATGCTTTTAGGTATGGGTTTTTTTCTATGCACAATGACTCAATTCCTCAAATTGACACCTATATTGCCCCTTATTAACTTAATTGAATTTGAGCAACACTCTCTACACTGTTGCCATCTCAGGTTTTCAGTTTGTTAAGGAAAAACGACATGCAAAGTCGATAAATCTACAAAAACAAGATGAAAACACGAGTGCAAAACCGGGCAGCGACGATATCAACAATTCAACAAATTTTGAGGGTGCAAGGCATGGCGAAATTGATTACTTTGGGTGCAGAAGAGGAATTGCAGATTGTGGATCAGCAGAGCCTAGAGTTAGCAACGCATGATTTCGAGCGCGGTCAACTTGATTTCCCTGATCGCAATGGCAGCTCTTCATGCGAACTTCATAAAGCGGTAGTGGAGTTGCAGACCCCGATTTGTCATACGCCTGATCAGATCGTTGCCAGCGTGGCAGATATGCGTGAAATCATTCGTTTGCGTGCACAAGCACAAGGGCAAAGAATTTTATCCGCAGGTGTTCATCCTTTCTCGAATTGGAAAGAACAAGAGATCAACAAAGATCTGCATAAGCATCAACATTACATCCGTCTGGTAGACGAATATGCGGACATCATGCGCAGCCTGGTGTCGTATGGTTTTCATGTTCATCTTGGTTTGCCAAAAGGGATTCCGGCGATGGCCGTGTTTAACTCTTTGCGAAATAGCTTGGCACCGGTGTTAGCGATTTCTTTGAGCTCACCGTTTTATGAAGGGCGGGATACGGGCATGCAAAGTTGGCGTCATTCCATGCTCGATCGCTTACCACGTATGGGCACACCGGATATATGGCGTTCTGAAGAAGAATATTTTCAGCACATTAATTTACTGCGGAAAGTGGGTACCTTAGAGGCGCAGCATGGCATGTGGGAAGACCTGCGTCTGCATCATCATTATCACACTTTGGAAGTCAGAATTTGTGATGCCACACCGTCGCTCGAACACATTTGGTTGATCACGGCTTTGCTGCAATGTGAAGTCGCTACTTTGGTTGAAGATTATCAACGCGGTCGCTTACCGAAACCTTTGTCACGTGCTTGTTTGGAAGAAAATAAATGGCGCGTGCGTCGTCGTGGCTTGGCTGCGTCTTTGATCGATTGGAATAGCGAAACGCCAGTCAGCCTATATGATTACTTTGAGCATTGGTTGACGCGCTTGACACCAGCGGCGCAAGAATTAAATTTGCTCGATCGCATGCGCGAAAAGGTGCAGGCTTTGTTTATACAAGGGGCATCTGCCGATATTCAACGCGGCATCTTCCAGCGTTCTGAAAACTATCAAACGATAGTACAGCATTTAATCCACGAAACAGAGGACGCCCATTTTGCATCAGCTAGCTACCTCCAATAATTCTGTGCATCCAGAATGCCAGGCAAATTTTGCAGCGACCACAGATCATTCAAATCATCCATTTCATGCATTGACATTTGAGCTGCAAAGTAAAGTACCTCAAACCAAACAGCGCATGCATGAACTGTGGACGCAGCGCGCGGGCACGCCACATGTGCCAGAGCAACCGGTGCTGTTCTCCGAATGGCCTATCGTTGCATCGCAACGGCTACAAGAACAATTGACGCGCCGCGTACAAGCTTTGTGTCAAACATTGAAACCGTATTTGCAAAAAGAACGCGTGCAAGCGCAAGGTTGGCAATACGGTGGTGGAGCGGATGTGATCACCGTCGATTATGCGATTGTCTGCGATAAGATGGATGCTGAGGTGAGTGATGATGTGAATGATGATGTGAATGCTGAAGCGGAAGGCTGGGATATTCGTCTGGTGGAGTTTCAGGCATTCACCTCTTTATTGACGATGGGCTATCGCTTGCATCAAGTGCATAGCCAACTTTGGCCGCAACTGGCAGATTGCCCGCCTTGGCAAAAACTGAGCACAGAACAAGCGTGGTTAGATCGTAGTCGCAATTGGTTGGCGGGTGGCGATAATCCTGTTTTGTTAGAGTTTCAGCCGTGGCAGCGCGGTACGCTATTTGATTTGCATGCGGCGTCGATTTTGTGGAACTTGCCCATCATAGAGCCAGGTCAGATTGATATCGATGCAGCGGGGCGTCTACATTCTAAGCAAGGCGGCGTACGTCAACATCACGACAAAATTCTGAATCGTCTAATACTAAGTGAGCTCAGCGAGCTCAAAGATGACCAACAATTTTCGTCGCAGTTTTTACCGCAATTAAAAACAGCGCAATTGCATTGGCATAGTCATCCGGCTTGGTATTTTTTGGTGCAAAAAGGCTTGGCGGCCGACATCAAAATTCCATTTGAACCAGAGAACGTTAAAGGCCATCAATGGCGCAATCTGAACTTGCCCGCACAGAAATTGGTAGCTAAGAATATCTATTCTTGCGGCGGCAAAGATTTACATTTAGGACCTGATGCACAAACTTTAGATCAATTACAGGATGCAGAACAATGGTTGATACAACCGCGTTTTCGTCCCTATCCAGTCATGCGTACGCAAAGCGGTTCGCCAGTCTACGCAGAAGTGCGATTGATTTTGCAATTGGAAGAGACTAGTGAAGCGCGAATTGCCATGCAAATTGTGCGCATGTATTGCGCAGAACAAGCCTCAGCCAGTTTCTTCCAAGGTCGAGAAGGCGAGGGTGCGAGTATTTTACATACGCCACCAGGTTTTCAATTCAATGCAATTTAGGATGTATTGACTTACAATAAATATTTTTTGATTGGAGTGTTTGATGTTTAAATATTTGATGATTGCGGCTTTCGGTGTACAGATGGCATTCGTTGCTGCTGTGCAGACCGCGCAGGTCGCACATGCCGATCAGCTAGATGACAAAATTCTGCGTGAAATGCAAAAGCAACGCATCCCTGGCTTAAGCTTGGCCGTGGTGCAAAATGGCAAAATCGTACGCGAACAAGGCTATGGATTTGCGAATCTTGAACATCAGGTCAAGGTGACGCCCGCGACCATTTTTCAATCCGGCTCTGTGGGTAAGCAATTTACCGCAGCATTAATCTTATTGTTGGAGCAGGACGGCAAACTTTCACTCAATGATCCCATCTCAAAACATCTCAGTAATACACCTGAGATCTGGTCTGGAATCACCATACGTCATTTACTGACGCATACTTCAGGGCTTGATGATCCGTATAAAAACCTCGATTTTCGGAAAGACTATACAGATCAGGAATGGATAGATTTAGAGGGCAAGATCCCCATGTTGTTTCAACCGGGTGAGAAATGGCTATACAGTAATATGGGTTATCACTTGCTAGGTTTTATTTGCAATAAAGTAGGCGGAAAATTTTACGGTGATCAATTACGCGAGAGAATCTTCCAGCCTTTAGGAATGGAGTCGCGCATCATCAATGAGCGTGACATTATTATGCATCGCGCTGCAGGCTACGATTTGGTTAAGCAAGAGTGGAAAAACCAAGAATGGACATCGCCGTCCTTAAATTCTACTGCTGACGGTAGTCTATATTTGACAGCCCGTGATCTGGCGAAATGGGATATCGCCTTATATAAGGATTTTCCTTTAACTAAACAACAAAAAGAGGCAAGTTGGACTGAAGTGAAATTGAAAGATGGTAGTCAAGCTCCGTATGGGTATGGCTGGTTTTTGTCGGCGATTAATGGACATAAAAATATTGAGCATGGCGGTGCATGGCAAGGTTTTACCACGCAAATTAATCGCTTCGTCGACGACAAGTTAAGTGTGATTGTTCTTACTAATCGCTCTGGTTCCAATCCCAAGAAGATCGCTGACATGGTCGCCGCAGAATATGTCGCTGCATTGAAAATCGAGCCCGCAAAAGCGATCCAAGATCAACATCCTGCCACGACAAAAAAATTAAGTGACATGCTAACCGCAATTATTAATGGCAGTATTTCGGAAAATTTATTCACGGAAAAATTTGTGAAAGCAAGATTTTCTGAACGGATGAAAGCCTTAAGTGCAGAGTTTCAAAGGCACGGCGCGTTCGAGAAAATGGAGTTATTAGAAGCTAAACAAGCGCAAACGCAGCAACTCAGTTATCGAATACGTTTTAAGGGCGAAATCTTTTTGATGAGTGTGGAATTAGATCAAGACGGAAAGATCGATTTGTTGCGCTTTAGAGTTGAGTAGAGCTGGGTAAGGACGCTACTAGATTGGCCGATGATGGGCAGCAATTAGGCAACAACTAGATGCTAACTAGTTGATCTGATTTCTTATTGATCCGAGAGAGTAGTAGCGTTGCATGTACACTAAATCCACACAGGATGTTCGGTATCACCGTCAGGAATATAGGTCAGGTATTGCACCATTCTTGGCGTTTTTCCGCGATTCGGTGTGGCGCAATGGGGTAAGGCTTGATGCCAGATTACAAAATCACCTGCCTTACCCGGTACCGCTTGTGCCTTCAGAGTTTGGGGGGCGATGCGACGAGCATCATCGCCTGGTTTTAGTTGGCTCAACCAATTGGCAATCTCATGCTGAAAACCCGGCACACAATGGAAGGCACCTTCAGATGCGGTGCAATCGCTCAAATATAACAAGCCTTGATAACGTTCTGGAATAGGCAAGGCTAGGCTCACGTCCCAATGCAAGTCGTTACCGCGAAAAGTGAACTGGGCTGTTTCGGGTGGATTAAAACTTAAGTGATCGATGGTTTTATAAATGGCTCGGCTGCCATACAGTTGTTCATACGCTGCCCGAACACGTTTTGAGGCACGATTCGTATTCAAACGCGGGTGATTGTACAACGGCAGCATTAAGCCTTGTTGTGCGGTTTGGGTGCTATACCAACTGGCTGGATCTTGCGGGCTGGCGTTTAGATATTCCCAAATCACATCGCAGCTCGCCGCACATGCGTCAGCGGCTATGACTTGCGGTAGCACGAGGTAGCCGTTGGTTTGCCAAAACTCCACTTGTTCCGGCGACAGGCGATACTCAGGCTCTATAGTGTCGTGCTGTTCTTGCAGCAAATGATAACTAGCTCGCTCACGCTCTATCCAATCATAAAAAGCTTGTAGCGTCGGCCGCTCTTCCGTCAAAAATTTAAGCGCCACCGGATGCGCAATATTGTTGGCATACAGAAGTTGCACCTGGCGTCGCCATAATGCCGTATCGTCAGTGCTGCTTCGATGCCTTGGATCACACTGGCGTTGCCACAATTTTTCTAAGATAGCCCAGTCTTGCATGGTTTTCCTTGATCAAGGATATTTGCGGAATAACTTTAAAGCAAAAAGGGTGTGAACATACTTTGTTCACGCCCTTGGAATGAAATTGATATCTTAGTCACGCATGATATCGTGTTCACTTAGTATGCATGCTTGTATACATACTAAGCGTTAGAATTTATGTTCAAAACTAAGACTTACATTTCGTGCGCGATCAACATTGGTACGTAATGTATCATTGTTGACGCGGTGGTTGAGTTCATAGTTACTTTGACTAATGGAGTCGGTGGTTTTGCTATTCGTGATGTTATTGATTGCGAGACGCAACTGGTTTTGTTTATCAAACTTCCATAATCCAAATAGATCGAGCGTCGATGGTGACTTGATATACTCACGATCAGTCAGATTGGTTTGTTGCCAATGTGAATCCTGCAGTTTCGCGTTCATTCCCATCGTCAATGGCAAGTCTTTTAAACGATAATTTAGATTTAGCGTGAATTGGTAGGTATAAGGATTGAGCTGATTAAATGGTTGCGGTAAGCCTTTAACATTCGACCAGAAGTGCATGTAGGTCATACTTACATCCAAGTCTGGTGCTTCATTTACAAAACGCTTGAGAGGAAACTGGGTACTCAACTCCAAACTCTTACCAACGGCGCTACCGATATTTATATATTTCTTCCACAGTGAATTATTTTCAGAATACACAATGTCGCGAATGAGGTCATTCACTTGTTGTATCTTGGCCCGTGCGGCATAGTTCAATCCATCTTTACCATTATGTTCAAATGCCGCGTCTAAACCCCAAGCTAGTTCAGGGCGTAATTTGGGATTGCCGATGAAGTTAGGATTTTGATGTGAGTTGTTCACCGAATAAATTTTTGGTGACACCAGATAGAAATCATTTGGAGCCTGGTAGGTGCGCGCTAAGCCTAGGCGAATTCTCTCGGTATTTTGTGGATCGAGTTGCCATAAAGTTTGCACAATGGGGCTCAACACGCTGGTTGTATATTTAGATTTCTCTTGCTCTGATCCTTCACTATTAATGCTAAGCGATTCCCAGCGTAAGCCTAGATAGATAGATGAATTTTTTTGAAATTTCCACTCGTCTTGCGCGTACAAGGCTGACTTATATAATTCGTTGCGTGCACTTTGTGGCAGATAAGTTGGTTGAGCATTACCGGGGAAAATGTCGGTCTGATTGCGATCAATATGTACCGTTGTGCCTGCACCTGTCCATCCCATTACCAGATCATGTTCTGTATTAGTCGGGACGCTGACTTTGCCACTGGTATGTGCACCCAAAACCCTAACATCGGTGTCGTAGTTACGCACGAATCCGAGGTCGTCACTGTTGCCATTGCCTGTTTTGAAATTTTGTGAATTTTGGAAATTGTTCATACGGTTTGCATGCAATCCGCCTGAAATATCGAGCTTCCAATCATTTCCAAGAGTGGTTGTCGCGCGTATCGTGCTATTTAAATTGGCACGTTCATTGGTGTCGTGATAGCGAATTTTTGCGATATTGAAAAGTTTGGTTTTTGAGAAAAGATAGTCTTTAGTGCTATCTGCCTCCCCACTTGCATAGGCGAACATAGTGGTCGATGTCAGATTGATGTTGGAGTCAGTCTTATATTGCAAACGCGGAGAGATACGGATATCGCGATCCCTCATGCGGCGCTCGGTCACCGTGCCGTAGCTTAAATCTTGACCATTTGAATCTAAGCCAGTTTGTTCAGTTCTTGTGTAACGCGGTATGTTTGCACCGGCAGAGTTCAAGCCTGCAGTGACCGCAACTGAGTGCGAAAAATTACCTTGTTTACCTGATTTATTCCACTCAACACTACCTTGTTCGCGTTGTACGTGACCGACTGTCACTTTGACGGATTGCTGTGCGGTCGATGCTGTGCGTTTCAAAATAATATTCACCGTACCAGCGACAGCTTGCGTACTAAATTGGGCATTCGCAGTGCGATAAATTTCTATGCGCTCTATCATTTGCATAGGTATATCTTCGACATTGACGCCACGCGGTGGCTCACCGTCAATCAGGACTTGAGTGTAATTGGCGTTCATGCCTAACAATTGAATTTTGTTGTTATTGACTTGTACGCCAGGTACGCGACGCATGGCATCGAGCACATTCGTATCACCGAATTTCACCAGGTCGGCGGTACTGATAATGGTTTTTGCTGCCGCATCTTGTCGTGATAATTGTGCTTCGCTACGCGCTTGTACTTCCACTCTTTGCGGTTCTGGTTTCTTAGCATGGATTTCTTGCTTTACTTGAGACGGTGGCTCCGCAGCTTGTTGCGCATGGGCGCTGACCGCTAACACATTACATAACAACAGCGTGATGACGGAGCTGAGTGGCGCTTTGAAAGGCAAAGCTCTAGCGAGTGGAGTTTTCAAGAATGGAACGTGCATATTTTCCTCAATAATAAGAGTTCGCCGAGGGGCTGTGACGAACGAACAATCCTGCGAATTCAAAGTGAATGGGACTTTATCGAAAACGTGAAAGCGAAAGTATCGGTTTGCGATGAAACGCAGAATTGTTGGCGCGAAAGGGGGAATGAATCTGGTGAATTATCAATAGCTTCGCATCAAAATTGGGTGCGGAACTTGAATCAGAAATCGATAATACATTTTTTTGCCGAGAGAAATGTATCTATATTTGAGGTGCTTTTTCATTTGAAATTTAGCTGGCAAGGACAATTATTCTTGCATTTGCCATTATCAAAAAATAGAAATTGTTAATATCTTTTTTGGATTCTATTTTATAATTTCTAGATGCTCGATTTGAGCGGCATAGTTTGCCTCCGTCTGTCGGTCTTCACTAAGGTTCACTTATTTTATCTATGAAAAAGTCAAAAATCTTCGCATCATTTTTGTTAGCAACGCATTTCATTAGCGTATACGCACAGGAAAGTACTAACGACGATAAGACAAATCGAGTCGAGATCTCGTCATATAAAGGACCAGAGTTACGCTCCTATGCGCAAATGCTAAAAGGATTAATCGCTTACAGAGAGCAGCATCAACTCGCGCCAGATTCTGAACTCTATTTCATCTTAATTCCAAAATCTAAAAATGTCGCCGTGCAAGGTCTCACAATGCGACTGGCAAGTGACGAAACCTCGGTCAACATCCCGATTGATGCTGGCGGAAAATTTCAATTACCTTTGATAGAACTTAAGAAAGACGACGAGTACGATTTAATTCTCAATAAACCCAAGGGCCAGTTTTATATCAAACCTTACGTCAAAAGTGCTAATTTGCCAGACGATGCGAAGCGCTTGGGGGATCTCAGATTGGAATGCCAGGTCAGATGGGCGATAGAAAAACAAGACGTCTCTGTGGTGTTTAACACCTATGTCAAATTATTGGCATCGGGTAATCCATGTACATCGCGAACGGTTGCGGTACATTTTTTTGCGCCAAGCGATGCGAAGTTCGTGACGCTAGATACAGCCAAATCAACATTCTCGTATGAAATTCGCCCTGACAAGCAATACACTCTGCCGATTTGGGATACAGCGTTAAGTGATGAGGGTTTAGTCAAATACCTGCGAAGTGCCGCCGAGCCTGCTGCCATAAGGCAAGAAAATTAGCCAGCTTTGCGGCGAGGGTGCAGCACATTGGTTTCTATAAGAAGTCGAGATAGTGGCGTTGGGGCACAAATTTTTGATCATTCTGACTGCACCGTCAAAGTTGGGAAAATCATGCGGCGACGAATATAGAATTAAGAATCCGTGGCTTCACGCATAGTTGCGTTTCCTGCTCGCGGAAAAAGTCTGTGTATAGCTAAGGCTGTCATGAATATTTGGTCTGACAGCACTATGTTGTCTAGAGGGGTGATGACAAGAGATGCAGAGCTTAGCTAAACACTTTATATATATAGCGGTTTATTTTGTGATTGCGTCGTATCCAAATCCCAAGATCCAAGTAGCCGCACTAAAGCTTGCCATTCCCAGAGCATATGATGCACCGGCTTTGATGAAATTCATCGGCTTACTTTTGTCAAAAAATTGGCCTATCGCCCATGAAAGATAGAGGGCTGAAATCGCTCCTGAAACTGCCATTAGCTTGAAATGTGTTAGGCCTTCTATTAACGCAAAAAAAGCGAGAAATAGCATACCTATGCCCATGACAAAAGACAGTAGTATCGATATTTCAAAAAAATTGTTATCGTATTTTCTGAAGAAAATTTTGAGCCAACAGGCAATGAATAGCCCCATCATGATGTTTGCATAGCCATAATGATTTTGTACCCAAGTTGAAATCACATTGACTGCTGCTATTTTTTCGTCGCTTAAGCTTACGTAGCCTTTTTCAATATGGAAAAAATGTTCTACTAGGCTATAAATCAAAGAGGTAATGATAATAAATATGATAGGTTTGACGAGTCGGCTTCTGTTTTCAGATATGTATTCTCTGACGCTTTTTCCAGGACGAATTAGTAGCTCTCTAATTGTGAAAAAAAAGCCTTTCTCGAAATGTAAGACGTGCTTAATTTCATGCAAGACGAATGCGCCATCGATTCTTTTCAGTTTGGCAGCCTGCCCGCAATGAGCACAAAAATTATTATGTATTTTGCTGTGACAGTTTTTGCAGTTCATTTAATATCGATCACAAGAGGTCAATTATTTCTCTAGTATAGTTGGGGAACTTGATTGTATAGAGGAAAATTAATTCCCCGCCACAACTTAGTCCGCTTAAGACGTTCAATCCGTTCATTCAAACTGTTTTTTGAAATCCTCAAATTGTGCAGACAGCGCAACGACTATGCCACGTAGTTGTACGACTTCCTCTTCTAAATGTGCCAGCCTGTCTTTGTGTGCCGCTGACGGCGTTGCCATGCTTGGTGTACTCGCTTGCAATTCGTCAATTGCAGTTTCGTCGTAACACAGCAAATGCGCGTAACGTGGCTCTTTGGTGCCCGGTGCTAATGCTAGCCGCGCTATCAAGGGGGGATATTTGTTCATCAAAAAATCCAGCGATTTTTCGACATCGGCAACGCTAGAGAACTCATGCAAACGACCAGCACGGCTGCGAATCTCTCCCGCCGTTTGCCAACCGCGCAACATCAAGATCGCGAGCGTTGCCAGCTTATCTTGCTCCAGCATCCACTTCAAACGCATGCGATGTTCATATTTCGCGACGCGTGCCCCTGCCTGATGCGTTATGCCTACCAGTTTTCAGACAGCGAGCCTATCCAGCGCTTCACTCACTTGAGTTTCGGTTAGCGACATGACCGGATCGCGGCTGGTAAGCTGGTTACAGGCATTGACTAGCGCATTGAGCGAGAGTGGATAGTTGTCCGGTGTTGTTGCTTCTTTTTCGGCGAGCGAGCCTAAGACGCGAACTTCGATTTCGTCGAGAAATTCATTAGTAGATGTGGTCGCTTCGCTGGTCATGAAATACTTTCTTGAGATTATTCAGAAATGAGGAGAGTGGATCAACCTATCGACTAGCAAGCCGAGGAATGAGCATACTCAATCTGTGCTTATCTGGTCAATTTATTTAAGATTACACGAGAGCAGGGCGCATAGAAATGCACTCTTCATCGTTCGCATGGAATTCTAATTTTTTACAGAAAACACGAATCATGTTGTGTGTTAAATCGTGTGTTTTTTATTAATTAATGAATTACAATGCGCCCCAAACTTGATTTCTGATATTGATCGAGCTTAGGTAAGCTTGGTGCAGGAGTTTTTGTTTTGATTTTGGTTTCATTCATTTTAATTTTATTGAAAATCAACTACATGAAAAAATTATTTTCTGTCGTCGCAGTAGCCATTCAGTTCGGTGTTGCAAGCTTCGCCTGCTTGAGTTTCGCTCAAGTTGCCCATGCTCAGCAAGTCTATGTCGGAGCATCTGTGATGACCCCAGGTGAGGGAAAGTGGTCTTACGCACCAGGCGTCTCTGTTGCCGATTATGATCATTCCCTGGCAAAAAAAATCTACGCTGGCATTGAACTTGATCGTGATTTGAGCATAGAAGCAGGCTATCTCGACTGGGGCTACCGTTTTCAATCCCCCTCCATCGGCAGTCAGCATAGTATGTCCAGGCAATTGCAGTTAAAAATCAATATGGTGTACGCCGCTGCTAAGATCAGTAAGCCAGTGAGCGATAATTGGACCTTATTTGCTAAGGCTGGTATCGCGAGAACCCAATTCGATAATGATCAAGTGAGCTCGGATAGTTACGTACGTGGTCTGGTTGGATTTGGTGCGGAATATAGCGTCACGAAACAATTGGGATTGGTAGTTGAGTTCCACCGCGCTGGTTCAAATCAGGGTACTCCGCAACAAAAACTTGAGGCGGGAATCAAGTGGCGTTTTTGAACGCATGTCAGATTCGCTAGGGCTTAGTTCGGGCATGCATACGAGGATTATGTTGCGCTGAACGGGCGAGGCGTGGGCAAGTCGTACAATTTTTGAACAACATTCGCTACTTGCACTCGCCTCATTTCTCTTGGCCTGATTCTTTCTGATAATACATTCAGTTCTTGTTTAATCTCTTTGTCTGTTTTTTTTGTACCGAATTCATCATCTCATTTGCCACATTATTTGTCCCTTTGTTTGTGGCTTTGTTTGTGGTTTTGTTCGTCGCTTTGTTTGCGACTCTTGCCCCTGATTTCCGCGCAACTTTTAGTAATCTTAGAAAGGTAGGACAGGTAAAGTGATTCGGAGCTGGACATGCCGCCGCATGTTTCAGCCCCTCACGCATGGCAGTCAGCTCCTTAATTTTTTTGTCAAGCTCATCGGCTTTGGCTTGCAACATGTCACGTCGTAGCTGTTTTTTCCCTGTGTTTTTATCGATGAGGAGATCGGCTATTTCCGCCAGGCTGAAGCCTGCCTTACGCGCCAAACTGATAAAGGCGAGGTGTTCAATCACACTCTCGTGGTATTGGCGTCGCAGTCCAAGTCGGCTTGTCGAAGCGATCAATCCTTTTTCTTCATAAAATCGTAAGCTTGAAGCAGGCAAACCTGATTGTTGTATAACTTCTGCAATATCCATATCGCCATTTCCTTCTATAAAAAAGTACTTGACCTCAAGTTGACTTGAGCTTGTATGCTAGTTTATATGCGGTGTCGGCACAAGTACTGATGGAGAATAATAGGAAGCTACGCAAGAACTGAGCAACAAGTCATTGATCAATTCTAGATTAAAGAGGAAGAACTAAACATGGAAGCAAATTATTGGCATCAAAAATGGCAACGCGGCGATATCGCTTTTCATCGTGACGAAGCTAATCTGCATTTAGTAGCACACTTGGCACAATTGGAATTGACTGAAGGTGATCGTGTGTTCTTGCCGCTTTGTGGCAAGACGCGAGATATTGCCTACTTGCTCAGTTGCAGTTATCAAGTGCTTGGAGTTGAGTTAAGTGAACTCGCAATATGCGAATTGTTTGAAGACTTATCAATTGCACCGCAGGTTTCCTTAGTTGAAGGTTTCGATGGTTTTCATCGTTATCAAGCCGATGGCATCACGATCTTTGTCGGCGATTTCTTCAAACTGAGCGCTGAACTTACTGGCGAGATCGCAGCGATTTATGACCGCGCTGCTCTAGTCGCCTTGCCACGAACTATGCGCAATGACTATGCCAAGCATTTGATTAAACTCAGCCACAATGCACGGCAACTACTAGTTACCTACGAATATCAACAGGAACTCATTGACGGGCCACCGTTTTCGATTTCTGAACAAGAAGTCAGGGAGCACTATGGCGAGACGTATAAGATCAGCATGGTAGATCGTGCTGAAGTCGAAGGCGGGTTGAAAGGAAAAGTACCTTCGAGTGAATCGGTATATTTGCTGCGATAAATGAAGCGATAACGGCTGCGATAAAGCCTACAACAGCGGTCGCAATAAAGTCCGAAATAAAGCGAGAAGTCCGGCTGTGAGAGACTTGACCTCGCACTTTTATTTCATTCCTATTACTTTATTTATTGCTTCGTTCCAGTTTGCCCATAGAGCTGAACTTTTGTACTGTCGCCCGTGACTTCAAAACTCGCGCGCACACCGGTATCGGCATGGATGAAGGCAAGACCATCACCGACTATTGGGGTCATCGCATAGCGATCGCCATTCGGAAAGATGATAGCCAGAATATTGTTTTCAAACGCGATTTGTATTTTCCAGCCTTGTTCGGTAAATACATATTGGCCTGCCAGCGCTTGTAAAGCTTCTATCGTTTGGGTTTGACGTTTTACTTGTGTTTCGCGGAACCAAGGCCAGTTGTAGGTGCGGGATACTGCACCCAAGAATTCTGAACCCAAGCTTGAACCATTGTCGGAATTGCTCATGTAGACTGCGCCATCGCCAGTCTCTAGATTCATCGTCATGCCCACACGATATCCCGCGGTACCGCCATAATGTGTAATAAAAATTTGATCTTTCTCGCCAATCAGACGAAATCCATAGGCATGTCCATCGATAGGATTGGCTAAGAATTCTGTCATGGTCGCTTTAGAGATTAATTTGCTCTTCCCAAGATAAGCCTGACGTAATTCGATCAAGAAATTCGCCATATCGCTTGGTGTTGCCCACAAACCAGCAGCAGCTTGTTCGGGATGATTGTGCCAACCGCCAGCGACCATACTACCTTGTGCGGTGTGACCTCGTGCGATAAGCGGGTAATATGAAGTAGGTATAGGTTGGGTGAATTTCGCCTGTTTCATGCCAAATGGCGTCAGCACCCAGTTTTGCAGCAGCTGATCAAACGGCATGGCAAAGCGATCTTGTAATGCGATTTCAAGCACGGTGTAGCCACCCCCTGAATAACGTACTCCGCTATTCGGCGCATTCACCACTTCGACTTTACGCCCGTTTGCAGGTGGTTCGGCGAGTACAGTTTGCAGATCGGTCGGTAAAGCTTGTCCATTCGGATAACCATCATAACCACCTGCAGTGATACCTGATGTATGGGCGAGTATATTGCGCATGCTCACTGGGTTGCCTGCTGTTTGCACCCCAGCTGGCAGATGATATGACTTGAGATAATGGTCGATGTTCTCGTCGATGTTCAGTAAAGCCTTCTGTTTCATCCTTAGTGTTGCGAACAGCGTTACTGGCTTTGCCAAAGAGCCCGCTTGAAACAAGCTATGGCAATCGGCTTTGCTACCACCTTGCGTTAAATTCCCCCATGCCGCACTCCAGGCCAGTTTACCCTGACGAATCACTGCAACCGATAAGGCTGGCGTTTTACTTTGTACTAGGCGAGTTTCAATCGGAATTGGCTGACTCTCATTGATGAATACGACTGCAGGCAGAAAATTAGCAAGCACTATTTTTTGCTGTGCTTCTGCACCTTCTGCGGTCGTACATTGCCAATGCTGCTTATGACCTGATGTGACCGGATTAGTCACGTTTGTTGGTAATGTACTTGCTAAGCTTACGCAACTGAAAGCCGATAAGAGTTGTCCGATAAATAGGTGCTTTAACATAAACCTTCCTTTTTTGAGATGGATAATTTACCAAAAAGTTGTCGAGTTATATTTGCCGAAGTATAAATTAATTTACATGTGATTTTGAAGACTACATTACACAATTATTAGGCACTAAATCTCATTTTTAAAAAATTGCACTATCGTTGACACAATTTCTGAACCGGTTTAAAAGCGATGATATGATCTGCGATGTTTGTGAAAAGGAATTTAATTTCAAACACAGAAGAGTTCAACAGTGAGTTGGTAAAAATACGCTCAATTGTTTTGAATTCGCTCAATTATTTGCTTATTTCTGATTGCACATCACCTGTTTTTTTAGAAAGCTGGCTGATATTTTGGGGATTAACTCACACAAGGATAAATGGAGACAAAATGAATAAAGCAATACGACTAGGATTAATCGGGATGATCATCGCCAGCCTCAGCACCACGGCATTGGCACAGATTGATTTGAACCACCCGCACCGTTCGACTGCAGACAAAGTACGTGATGTGACGAGTAAGCCTTTGGAAACCATCGCCTTGATGTCGATTCAGGAGGGGATGACGGTGTTAGATCTGTTAGGTGGAAGTGGCTATTTCAGCGAATTGTTGTCACAACAGCTTGGCGCGAAAGGCAAAGTTCTTTTGCATAACAATAAGGCTTACATGCCTTTCGTTGGCAAAGATTTAGAGGCGCGTCTGGCGGATGGTTCCTTGAAAAATGTTGTTCGTTATGATCGCGAAGTAGATCAGCTTGGCTTGGCTGAAAATAGTTTGGATGCAGTTTTTTTTGTGATGGGGTATCACGATATGTATCACGTCTCGCCGGGTTGGAAAATCGATGACAAAGACCTCATGGGGCAAATCAAAAAAGCTTTGAAACCTAATGGTTTAATGTTGGTAATCGACCATGCCGCACCGATAGGTAGCAAGTTAGCTCAGGCGCAGGACAATCATAGAATTGACGAAGAGTTTGTCAAAACTTCGCTAAAAGGATTCGGCTTTGAGATTGTGAAGCAGAGTGATCTCTTACGTAATCCTGCAGACACTAGAACCAATCTGGTTTTTGATCCTGCTATTCGCGGTAAAACAGATCGATTTGTGTTTGTCGTGAAGAATATGAAAGAGTGAGTTGGGTGATGGTATGAACGCTGCCCATCTTGGCCTGCTGTCTGGCAGTACCTGACAGCAGGCTTTAGTCTTTTTTAGTCTTTTCGCGATCGTTCTTCCACTGCAGCAGGTTCAGTTATGCCTTGGTCTTTCATATCCTCCTGAGCTTTTTTTGTTTTCCATTTGGAGTAAAAATAAGCAGTACCCGCCACTGCACCAGTTACCGTCGCTGCCGCGCCAATCACAGGCGCTGCTGCGACAACAATAGGTGGGCCTATCATGGCTGCGCCCGCGGCAACCCCTGCAGCAATACCGAAACCCATCGATACGGTTTCGGCTTTCTCTTTAATCTCAGCATGATTTTCTTCAAGCTTGTCATCTATTTTTTTCACGCCATCGATGAATTGATTACTAACGAACTGAGCAGCATGCGTCGTACTATCCGTTAAATGTTGGCTTTTTTCTTTGACTTGTTCCATCAATGCTTGAGTTGTTTCATGTTCGACGATATTGCACAAAGATTGCTGTAGTGATTTTCCAGCAGCCATCGCGATTGAGCCAGCTGCATTGGTTTTATTGATGGCTTCTTTGCTTACCGTTTGAGAAACCACTTGAGTGAGATCTTGTGCGACATTCTGTACATTAAGCAAACCACGACCTGCACCATTTGCCGATTGCAATGCTAATTGGCGCAGTTTTTCAATATGGTCTTTCATACGAAATTCCTAGGAAAATAAGAATTGTGATTGTAAGCCTAGAGTTTGTAATCGCCGATATGAAATAAGCAGTCTACCGATGAGATTTTAAAGCTTGGCTCAGGCATCCGCTCTCGCGCTCGTTCAGTAAGGTCATGTCAATCCAAATTGACCCTCAAGGAATGTGCATAAATCGGACCCGCAATTCTCTCAAGCTAGTACCAAAATTTTCAAAAAAACGACGAGTTTATAAGCGCAGTCTGACTGGCAGAAACACCTTGAAATGACATGTTTGACACGTAAAGTTAACATGAAAAGCAATCAATCAAATTGAATCCAACTGAATCCAACAATATCCAACAATATTCAACAACGGCAAGGTGCAGTCAGATACCTGGCAACCGTTGATATGACTACTTATTCCAGCTTGGCATGATGTTTGCTGATGCTGATATGCAAACACCTCTCAGATGACATGCGATGTTTCAACGCAGCTTACCTGAAATTTAAATGTAAAAAAATAACTATTTTATAGTAAGTTGAAAATGGCTATACTGGGTCAAGTTAGAAAGTTAATCTCAATAAATCTAAGAATCAATCTAAGAATCAATCTAAGATATCGTGATACAGCTAAATAATTTTTGAATGTTTTTAGATATTTTTAGATGCTAATAGACATTAGGCTCCAAGTCTAAGTGAAAGGATTTAACATGCAAATACGTTCATCTCGCCTAGCGGAGCAAGCTCGTTCACAATCAGCGTCACACTCGTCGCAATTAAAACAGCGAGAGGCAGCACAAGTGCTCGATACTCGGGATGTGCAGTCCGCCCAACGTAAAACTCAAGGTATTGCGAATCGTAGTTCTGCTGCCAGCCAGTTGAAGTTGTTGCAGGCAAAAATGGCTGGCAAAGCAGACACAACCCAAAGAGTTGAAGACGATGAATCTATACAAGCTAAGTCTGACACTGCGCAGCTAGTAGAGGACGAGGAAATTTTGCAGGGTAAATTTACAATAGCCCAGCGTGTGGAAGAAGATGAGCCGTTACAAGGTAAATTCGACACGGTGCAATGTGTAGAGGATGATGAGCTCTTGCAAGGTAAATTTGATGCAGCTCAACGTGTTGAGGAGGAAGAACCCGTACAAGCCAAGAGAGAGACGGCACAGTTAGAAGAAAAATTTCGACCCAATAATACAGGTTTGCCAAATCAACTTAAATCGGGGATCGAATCACTATCTGGTATGAGCATGGATCATGTCAAAGTCCATTACAACTCATCACAACCTGCACAACTGAATGCACACGCTTTTGCGCAAGGAAATGAGATTCATGTTGCACCGGGGCAGGAGCAGCATCTGCCGCACGAAGCTTGGCATGTAGTGCAGCAAGCGCAAGGCAGGGTAAAGCCAACTATGCAAATGAAAGCAGGTGTACCAATCAATGATGATGTCGGCTTGGAGCACGAAGCTGATGTTATGGGAGCAAAAGCTGTGAGTATGGCAACGCCGGTAGCACAAAGCGTTGCCATGGCGATGTCGGGTGGGAATATTTTGCAGCGACGTGAGGCAATTGATAACCGTCAATTGCAAATCGATGAACTGCAAAATGCATTTGATGGAATTGCTGATAATGGACAAATGGCGTCTCAAGAAGAAATTGAACTCCATGATGATGCCATACATGCTGGACAACATCACCGCAATAGAGTGGTCAGAAGGCGCGCTTTGCGATCAGATTTGCAAGGGAGAATAGATGCCTTGGAAAGAAGTCAAACGAGAGACAATTTGAGACTGCCTAATCTTAGTGGTCAACAAGCGGTGCAACTATTTGTCGCGCAAACTAAGCTCACAGGAACAATTGACAATCAGAGTAAGAGCAAATACCAAGTCACCTATACGGGAAAGAAAAGTGACTTTAAAAGTGGTGATGAGCCCGGTGGATCAGGTATTACTGGCGTAACAGGCTATTCCGCATCGGTTGAAATCGCTGACGCAATTACTAGCGGTGATCAGGTTTATCGAGACTCAGTAGGCGTTAACGCTTCGGATCGTGAATACCATCGAGGGCACATTTTAGCTAGTGCGCTAGGTGGAAGTGGTGCAGCTGATAATGTTTTCTTGCAAGATGGCGGACAAAACACGACAGGTAAATGGCCTTCTTTTGAAAGACAGGCTGGTGGCTATAGAGATGCCGGATCACAATCACAAGCAATGAGTTATCGTGTGACTTTGCTAGGAAGCAATCTGAAATATGATCAAGGTCTCTAGAAGCTACTAACATTCAAATTGAGAGATGTGTTCAATCCAAAAGAGGGGACACCAAGACGTAGTTCGTCGCCTAGCCTGAGGCTCTTGCGAAAGGTGAGAACCTCGTGCATTTCATCGTGCATGTTGATTTGAAGCCATTCAGGAATGGGCGAATTAGGTCAACTCACGGGCACTTGGCGTTGTCGTAAGTCGCTTACAGTGCCGTAGCCTAAGATTCGCTGCGGCGCAGTTTGGCGGTGTAGTTAGGGGTTTGAGCAGCGTGTTGTTCGCTGAAACTACAAAGCCACAACGTAGCCAAGCAACTTGGCAAAGCTGCCGCTCTTCGACGATAGCCTAGCACCGTGTCCACACTTTTCCATTCGATTCCTGATTTGGATGTTAAGCAGCCCTAGTGTCAATTTGGAGAAGTTAGCGCTGATCGAAAGAAAAACGGGATCGTTGTGTGGAAGGTTACACATCGATCTGGATTAACTGAATCGACTGAAATTCAAGATTTAATCCTATCTCTATAGCACGATCGGGATTGTATTGTTGACCTAATGTACGAGGTGAATTTGATGAAAGTCGTCGTGCCTGTTCAACATCAGAATTCTGGTCCGAAATCTGATCAAACATCAATTCGGCAGTTGCAAGTGGGGGCGGTAACAAAGTCGGAATCCATTGATATGCGTTCGCATGCTACACAACTGCAAGCCAGACAATTACTTGCGCAAAGCAGCCCGCAAGCCTTGCAATTAAAAGCGCTTGCAGATGTCACTAAACGTGCTGAAAGTAGGTCAGCCCCAACTAGCACGAAACAATTCGCAAAACGTTCAACTGACCAGCACAGTAACGGATTGACGAATGTAGCTCATCTCGGCAAAGGTGAAATCCAATTAAAGAAAGATAAGGCTGTCGACGTATTTAATGATGGAGAGTCAGGCGTTAGCACAGCGACCAAAGTCATCGACCCCAAAGATGGTTCTAGAGGACTTTTTAAATATGCCTATGGTAGCGGGAACATTATTGACAGCTTCAACGGAAAAAATATTGCCAATCCCAAAATCGCTGACGGAACGAAGTACGCAGGCTTGACTGCGCCGAATATTACCGTGAAGGTAGCCGCCCATGACCTTACTGCCGATTACGGGGATGGGGCGCTTACAAAAAGTGAAGTGACTAGCGGCGGGCGTCCACTACATTTCCGCCATGCAGATAATGCCCACAAAATTGACCGTACAGACAAATATACTTGGCACCATTTGCAAACCATGGGAAAAATGGAATTGATCGATATGAATGTGCATGGCGCAATGTGGCATTATGGTGGAATTTCTGGTTGGGCTGCTTCGCTCCATAATTCTGACGCCGGTGACGATGATCCAAGCGCATAGCAGGCGAGATCGACGTTTGTTTGTCCATTACTACACCCTGTTTCTGACGCAAACGTGATTGGTCAGATTCTTAGCTTTGCAGATTTTTAGCTATACAGGTTCTTTGCCTATTCGAAGTGGTTTTGCCAGCGATAAGATAGGTGTAAGTTTGCCCCACAAAGAGATTGCAAAACGGCAGCTATTTCAATGCCAACATTTCGTCTATCACCTCTTCTAGTGGTGGATTCTTGTCGACAATTTCGGCAAAGCTCAGCCCTTTTTTTTCAATCAAATACACTAGTGCGAGATGATAGCGAACATACAGTCCAGAAGAAATCTGCAGCCTTTTTTCATGCGATTTTAATTGTGCAAGGTTACTCGCATAATCGAAGGATTTTTTTCCTATCAAGTCGGCGTAACCTTCTTTGATCCAGCTTTTGGTCTTAGACAATGAAGTGAAAAGACCGGTACTGTTGACCATCATGCCGTGAGTGATTTCGTGTGAAATAAAATAAACCAGATCTCTATCCGCCGCGTCAGCCATCGTTGCACGTGGTGGAATAATACGATTTTCAGCGATGACACTGGGTCGAATAAAAGAATTGTTGGGGCAGAATTCAATATTAAATCCGCCTGCATCCGGCCTCAGATTGGCAATAAGACGCCAACGCCAATTTTCATTCGAGATAAATATTCTGTATTCATGCTGGGCGTTGTAATAAGCAGATTTTTTTATCCTCTCTAAGATGGTAAGACTAAGTTTGTCAATATTCGAAGGCAATTTCTCATCGCTGTAGATGACGATATTTTCGTTTTGATACTGATACGTATACAAAAAAGAAGGGAAAAAAATGACCGCGCCATATAGAAATGCGAGTGCAAATAAACTGATGAAGCCACGTTTGATTATTTTAAATCTTGAAGAATGACTCATGGTTCCGCTTTATCGATGAAATGCACGCTCGAAGTTGGTACACGCGAGCCTGAAATAAAATGCTTGAATTGTAGCTTATGGGAAATCTATAGGGAAATACATGCCATCAGATCGTAGATGCCCTGAATTAGTCACCTCTCAACCTGTATTGGCTTATATATTCTTGTAAGATCGGAATAAAAGCATGAATTTGCGAAGATGAAAAATGACAAATTTCTTTTAATTCTCCGTTTGAAAACCTCTGTTGGTATTTATGATTTGTCTTTGAGTAGTTGAGCCATTTAAAAACAGGATATCTTTTTTTTATTTGCATCATATCGTGTAAAACTCCTGAGGGAACTAGAATCAATTTTCCTTGATTATTTTCGATGAAATTATCCAAATATTGAATATGCGAAAGGGAGACAAGGTCCATAAATTTGACTTTGTTTTTTGATTTTATTCCTATTGTCGGTACATCTAATAATTCTATGAAAGAAATATTACTAGCGTCTTGACTCCCTAGATTTAATTTACTGAAATTTCTATGAAAAACGACGCCGTCTTTTCGCTTGTCGAATGGGTAATCGTTCAATAAGAAAGGATGATGCTTGCCATGCGTTTTCCAAAAACAAACGCCGTCAGCATGATATTCAAGAATTCGATCAAAAAATGAAGAATTTGAAATGTCTTCTGAATAGTTTGCATCTGAACTTAAGAAAATAATTCGCGCTTTTTCTGGCGCCTGTCCTTGATACGGTTTCTCTTGAAAGAGCGTGGTTAAGGACCGTGATGGGTGCTTGTTGAAAGACATAGTATTTGTTTCCTGCTTAGGAAGTGAAGTAATTGATGGGACATGAACTAACTTTCAAAGCTGACGACACTTGATTGGATACATAGCACATCCCCCAAAAAAACTAAATGCATTTCTCAAGAGCTTGGTGATGAACACTGACCAACTTCATGGCATTTCTCCTAAAAAACGTTGAACTGGATTTAATTTCTTGGGGAACATAGTTTTGATTCCTAAGAAACCAAAGTCAACATTTTTCCTCGCAACATATTCAATAAAGTGAAATAAGGCCAAGCTCATGCGTCCATTCATAGCAATTGACAGTACTTGTCAAAAAAATTGATCAAAAAAGCCATGCTGAAATAACAATGTCGCGCTTCTTCTGGCGTCTCGTTGCGTTCGGTCTTTTTGTGACTGGCGCTTTTTTCAATGTGATTTTCCTTTGACTCTCTCTTGTCTATCTATGAAAAAACTCTCCACTCTATCAAGCCTAGTTTCGTTTCCTACTGGATATCATCTACTTAACCGATCTGTGAATTCCTGCTTCCGTCAAAGCGCCTTCGCGCGTCATTTCAATAGCGCGATGTTGGTGCTAATTGCGGGCAGTGCGACGACGAGCGCCAACGCGCAGCAAGAGGCAGAGGCCACAAAAAAAGTGTCAGCGGAACAGACCCAAAAAGTTGAAGTTCATGCCGCTAAACCTGTGCAGAGTACAAATGAAAAAATAAGCCTCACTGGTGAGGAGTTATTTAAAATGCCGGGTTCTGGTGGCGACCCACTTAAAGCTTTGCAAACTATGCCTGGAATGGCAACGAATAATGACGGCGACAGTGGTGCGGCGGTGCGCGGCGCAAGACCTTCCGACAATGCTTACTATGTAGACTTCCTACCAGTAGGATACTTGTTTCATATGGGCGGTTTTGTCAGTGTATTTAATGCTGATTTGATTCGTCGCTTTGATCTGTATAGCGCGGCATGGAGTCCACAGTATGGCGACGTGATTGGTGGTGTTTTCGACGCGTCATTACGCAATCCAAGAACAGATCGAATAGGCGGCAAAATACGGACAGGGGCTTTAGACGCCAGTGTCTTGCTGGAAGGTCCCTTGTCCGACAATACTTCATTTTTTTTATCGGCACGTCGTAGTGTGATTGATTTGTTTGTGAAAGAGATTAAAGACGAAAAAGCGGGTACCAGTTTTACCTTTCCATCTTATAGCGACGTACAAGGGCGATTTTTATGGAACATCGACAGCAAAAATCGTTTGCGTTTCGATCTCTCTACCGCCCAAGATAGAATCAAATTTAATTTGAAAAAAGAATCTATTGATGTGCAGCACGATCCGATTTTGCTGGGAGAGAGTGCCGAGAGCACCTCATTTAATAATATGGCGGTAGTGTTGGAGTCTGATCTGGGCGCGAAAACCAGTAACCAAGTCGCGCTGGGTCAAATGGTGACTCATCAAAAAAGCAAAATCGGAAATGCAGGTGCGTATGCGTCCACATCGACCCTCAAGTATTTGCGAGAGCAGGTCACGACCAATATCTTCGACAATCATCAAGTCATTGCAGGTGTTGACCTAAGTTCAAATACACTAGGTATAGACGTGAATGTTAAGAATCCACGTTGCACAGAATTTGATCCGAATTGCGATGCCACCAGCGCCGATTATTCACGTACGAAGCGCAGTCAACGCGCCAATAGTGCAGCAGCATACGTGAATGATCGTTGGCGTTTGTCGCCGCAATGGACGCTCACAGGTGGCTTGCGTGCCACCCGTGACGACTATTTGAAGGAGAACGTTCTCGATCCTCGACTTGGACTTGAATATAGCTACTCACCTCAAACTGTGTTTTCTGTAGGGCTAGGCCAGCATCACCAAGAACCATCCAGAGAGCAAAGTCTGAGTGAAATTGGTAATCCGTATTTGAAGTCGATACGTTCCAAACAGGTCGTGTTTGGCGTCACGCAAAATTTAGAACAGGGTTGGTCGTGGCGTGCTGAGGTATACAAAAAAGACTTTGACCATTTTGTTGTGAGCGACCCGCTGCAAAATTACCGCAATGGTGCCAGTGGCAGTGCGCAGGGATTAGAAGTCTTGGTGAAAAAAGACATGGGCTACGGCCTTTCGGGTTTTGTCTCGGTCAGTGTATCAAAGTCCAAACGACGGAACGATCTCACTGGAGAGAACTTCACCTTTGGTTTCGATCAACCCGTGATAGCTAACGCCGTACTCCAATACAAAGCCTCTGAAAAATTGCAATATGGCGCGCGTTGGAGTTATCACACCGGTCATCCTGATACTCCTATCGTCGGCACGCGCACCGATGCTGATGGTCGCATCCGCCCCATCTACGGCGCGCTTAATTCAGAACGTATGCCTGCCTATCATCGTTTGGATCTGCGTGTGGATTATCAATATAGCGACAAGCTTTCCTATTACGCAGAATTGATCAATGCCTATGCGCGTCGCAATGTAGGAAGCTATGAATATAGTGCAGACTACAAATCACGTAAGCCCGAAGCACAAATGCCGATTTTCCCTTCAATTGGAATGCAATATAAATTCTAAGTTGGATTTGTAAGTACCGCGACCTAATTGCGAACAGTGTGATCATTGATTAACCTGTTCGCATTTAGCTTGTTGTAGTTGTGCTGGTCGCCGTTACAGGTGGCCAGACATGATCTAAGAAGAGAGAAAATTCACGTAAGCTCGTGATGCGAAGCAGTGCATGGCTATATGGATATAGACGCCTAAGCATGCCGTATTTCTCAACCATGCCAGGATCTAAGCATACGATTGTTATGCCGATATTGTCTTTTTCCAGAGGGAGAAATTCGTATTTTTCAAAAAAACTACGAGGCCTGCCACAAAGCAGTTCCGTCGGGATCAGCAGATCTGACCGGTATGCTTCGTAGTGCGCACAATAATGGCGAGCCAAAGCACGTCCCAGAGCATTGGTGCTGAGCTTGAACTCTTCGATCAATACGGTTTCAATGTCAATCTGATGTCGACGCGCCCACGCGATTGCCATGTCAAGTTCGGCACTGGATACTGCACCATCGGTAATCAGCGCATCATATTTTGAATGCAATGGCGGTGCTCGCAGTCGTTGAGCGAAGGCGATCGCCAGCGCCTCGCACAAATCACATAAGCCTTCTTCTGCCAATACCGAAAACTCGCCACCTTCTCGGTCATTGATGAGCTGAATGACGCCCAATAGTGTGCCATGCTCGCTATCTAGTATCGGCTGTACCATCATTTGACGCGAAGTGTAGCCGGTAATTTCATCAACCTTGCGACAAAATACCAGATCACGTTGAAACCGTTTTAACTCATCTTCATCATAGACATTATTGAGACGCACCCCAAGCCTATTGAGTGCGACGTTGCCCGCGATACTTTGTGTATTGATAGGCAAGCTTAACTCTTTGCTTGAATGTATACCTGTCTTGATCTTGGAAAAGATAGACTTGCCATCAGCGCTTACCACATACAGCGTAAGGCGACTGCAAGCGAATAAGGCGCAAATGTCAGGTGCCAATTCCAACATAATGTCATCGATATGCGGAGTAGAGTGAATACGGTTGCTCAGGCTTTGTAATTGTTTGGCAAAGCCGCGACGCGTGTTTACCTCATTATTTTGCAAGGGCGTAGTCGGTGCTTGTTGTACCTTGGTGAGTTCACGATTCAATAGCTTCAATCGATGACGTAAGGCGATTTCCAAAATAGTGCATAAACTGGTCAAGCCATCTAGCGCAAAACTGGCAAATGCCTTGTCTGCGACATGATTGACCAATTGAACGACGCCGAGCAAAGTGCCATCCGCCTGCAAGATTGGGGCGGCCATCATTTGCCTACTGCGGTAGCCAGTGAGCTGGTCAACTTTGTTACAAAAGCGTAAATCGGGATCAATCAGTGCGAGTTCAGCATGATCGTGTACGTCTGCAATATTGATATCGCTTTTTACAAGCGCTACAAAGCCAGCGATACTGTGTTTGTTAATGGGCAAAGTCAAGCTATTGCTAGAATTAATGCCTGTGGTAATGACAGAGCGTATGGTTTTAGCGTCGTCGCCTAAGATATAAAGAGTTAGTCGATCACACAGAAACAAATCGCAGATGTCACGTGACAATTCAGGTAAGACGTCGTCGAACTGATCGGCTCCATGTATCTTATTGCTGATCGCCTGTAGGCCATCTGCAAAGCGAATACGCGCTTCGAGTTCATCAATCTGAAAATCCAAAAAATTATTCATCGTCTGGCCTCGTTAATGTTCTTCGCTTAGGATTTGCTATGCCCTTACCGAGCGGCCTGCACTACAACAGTACTGGATCGCGCGATTTAAATATTTGATCAATTCTAGCGCAAATCTTGATGAAGTTATCATTGCTCCGCAGTTCGTAGTATTTTGCGGTCTCACGAATTGATGGACACTACAGATCGAGAATATATCGATCCACAAGAACTCACAGCAGTTTGATTACTAGACGTATTTCCTATCAGCGGGACTTTATGGCAGACTATGTACTTCGCCAAAAAACAAAGAGATGATAAGACATCATGAACACCAATGTGACCAGCGACAATCGCGATAGTAAAGACTGCCCGGTTTGTGGCGAAACCATTAAGGCAGTCGCGATCAAATGCCGCTTCTGCAATACCGATCTGCAGGCATATATGACGAATGTCGAACATGACGCGGAAAAAATTTTGTTTTCCGGCCATCCAGCGACTATTTTTACCGTTTGGCAATGGATAGTGGTGGTAATGACGCTAGGTATCGGCTATTTCTATTATTGGTTTAAAGCGCGCGGATTACATTATGAAATTACTACACAAAGGATAAAGCTAGAACGTGGCATTTTTTCCAAAGTCAAAGATAACATCGAGCTTTTTACGATAGAGCATTTTGATTTGAATTCTCCGTTTGGTATGCGCTTGATAGGCTATTGCATTTTACAACTCAGATCGTCTGACACCAGCTATCCCCAGCTTAATCTATACGGAATTAAAAACTTAGAACCACTCGCAGACACGCTGCGTGAATGTTCAATGCGTGAACGACAACGACGTCGAGTTACTGCAATTATTCAACCGTAGATCTGTTTTGAATCCTTTGTTCGTTTCTTTGAATGAGCTGCAGTGCACGTTCTATTCTCGGTCGGTTATATCGCTGCAGTAAGACAGGATAAAGGTTGAAAATGATATTGAAGATGATCAGCCATAAGGCATCGCGCGGCCTACTATTGATTGCCACCATTACGCTCATGCCGACAACGATCAAAAAAATAATCAAATGAGCGAATTCGGATTTCTTGGTTCTGAGGAGATTATGCGCTAAAGCTTTTGCGCTTTTTTCTATTGGATTAGCTTTCTTATTCAGCTTTTCCCACCCTATGACGACCAGTAATTTTCTGAATAAATTTATACCGAAGTGCTCGTAAAATTTGCCCTGTTTCTCCCATGGCTGTGATCTGTAGTAGTGTAGGGTAAGAACCTTGGTTTGGGTTTCAGTGAAAATCGACACCCAAAACATCAGAAGAAAATTGAGCGCCCACGCAAATGCAAGGCTGTGCATACGCATCGAAGAAACAAGAAACATCGTGGATGCTATGGTCGCAATCACGATCAATAATGGCAGGAAGATTTTTTTCATAGTGGACTCTGTGTCGTCGGATATGATGCAGTATTTTCATCGAAGTTGATCTAAAAGTGCAAGCGAATCACTGTGTACAAAAGAATTTTGGATGGTAGGCGACGTACTTTGAAAAATGCATTACGTCAAAAACTGAGACGGTTCGTGCTTGCCGCCGATCAATCAACATCACCTTGTTAAGCCAAGGGAAAATCACTATTTGCTCGACATAGTTCATCATGTAACTGGCGAATCTCTTCGGCAGTGGCATCGATCTTGCCACTGCCTTTGGCAATGAGAAAGCGGCATGAGGCATACGTTTGAGCTTTACGTTCGTATTCTGCAACCCAACGGATGCGGTCGGGTAAGCGCTGCGGATTAATCGGCCATACGCCTGGGCGTGGTTTTAGGTGACTATCTATTCCTATACGCCACGGCTTGGGGCTGACACGGGCACGGAAACAATGCTGGTTGCTGCACATTTGCACATAGATTTTGTCTGCCTGAATTTCTTTGAACACAGTGGCGACCTCGGGTTCATCGGGACCGAAGGTTTTGTGCATAGCCAATAAACGTAATCCAGCTGGCGTGCGATAAATTCGGACATGCCAATCAGAATGTTTTTCTAGGAAGGCATCGACGCGCTGCATTGCGCTTTGTTCCGCGCTGGGGCTTGCCTTCACTTTTTGTGACCATAACCACAGAGCAAGTTTGTGGCTGATGAACCAGGTCGCCAGCGCAAACAGGAAAGTGAATCCTAAACTAAAGTAAATTCTTGCGATCACGAGGGCTGCGATCACCGAGAAGAAAACACCCCAGTAAAATGAAGAAGGCATTTTTTGAACAACGAAGTCAATGTCGGCAAATAGGACATTTGGGGTGTTCAGGCAACGCGCGCCATACAGATTGCGCGTGATCACAGCATCCTTGTGACGCGATAAGACTTCTTCACGAATCGGTACACCAAGTGCACCGTTATACGCCACTTTAGGTTCACGACGTTCTAATTTTTCACCTGCCACCAAACGCGTTAAAGCGTCTTGTGCACGCGCCTCCGCATTGTTTTGTGCATCTTCTTGACTCTGTTCTGACCAGCCAAAACGCCGCACCGTGATTTGCTTGTTTTCACGCCTCGCTTTGACGGACGCTTCGGCCCAGTAGTTCGGGATTAACATGTAATAGTCCTTTTGGGTACGGTGTTTGGAAAGTGCAGAAAGTCCTCAATTTTAAGCGGAGAATAAACCTAGCAACACACATTTATGGCCGCCTGTTGCTGGGATTATTGCTTGTGCATAAAAGGGGAATTGTGGTGTGTTGTTTGGATTTTAGTACGACTGGTATTGAAAATTGATAAAAAGGCGTCTGATGACTGTTAGTGATGAATGTGTACAGCCGACAAACTACAAGCCATTGTCTGTCGTCGTATTGAGCGAATTATGTGACCATAAGTTGCGATTCATGAGAATTTTCGATTTTAGAAAGGAGTTATATATCGACCAGGCTCCGTGTTTGCATAATCCCGTGTTTGAGAGAGGTAGACTTTTGTTGACGCCACTTCATTCACTTCCCACATATGCGACATGCGCAAATTTTTAGCAGCTCACCCCTCTCTTTTTGCAGTCCATCGGTTTTCGCAGGCAAGTTTTACCGATGCCATTTATTGTGACGCCATAGACAACCGACTTACGCACCAATGGCGTGTATTTGTGAGTCAATTCGCCGAGGAAATCATGTTAGAAATTCATAATGTCGTTAAAAAATTTGGCAAGGCAGTGACCGCAGTGAACGAAGTTTCACTATCGCTTACCCGCGGCGTGGTTGGATTAATTGGCCATAATGGCGCGGGGAAAACCACGCTTATGCAGATGATTGCAACGCTCACGAAACCGACGAGCGGTGACATTATTTTTCAAGGTATTGATATCATCAAGAAACCCGACGCCATTCGTCAGCGTTTGGGTTTCTTACCGCAAGACTTTGGCGTTTATCCTAATTTATCTGCCTTGGAATTTATGCAGTATTTTGCAGCACTAAAAGGCGTGAAAGATCCACGTCGCGTTCAAGATTTACTCGAATTGGTTAACCTGCGGGATCACGCGCACCGTTCAGCAGCTACTTTCTCTGGCGGTATGCGTCGACGTTTAGGTATTGCGCAGGCCTTGCTGAATGATCCTGATATTTTAATCGTCGATGAACCAACTGCCGGGCTTGATCCTGAAGAGCGTTTGCGGTTCCGAAATCTACTGGGTGATATTGGGCATAGTAAATTGGTGATTATGTCGACCCACATCGTGTCAGATGTGGAGAGTGTGGCTAGCGAACTGGCGATTATGCGCTCTGGTCAATTGATAGGTTTTGACACCCCTGACAACATGATAGAAAACGCACGCGGTCAGGTTTGGTCGGCACAGATTGCACCAGCTGAATTAGAGGAATTACGCGCCCGCACTAACGTCTTGCACATGCAGCGTCAAGGGGATGTGGTGAATGTTCGTATTGCGCATCCTTATTCACCATGTACGGGGGCAGAATTGGCCACCCCTAATTTAGAAGAAGCGCTGATGGCACAGCGTTACGCTAATCATGACAGCGTATTGTGAAGGTAGAAGAGCATGTCGACACTACAAATTCAAGTCATTAAGACTTTGGTCATGAATGAAGTCCGGCTTCGTTCTCGCCGCGTCAGCACCTTGGTGGTGCTCATACTGATAGCCTTGCTTGCACGCCTGATTTTCGGCACAGGCGACGGCAATTTAAGCATGCTGGTGATCAATCAAGCGCGCACCGTCTACAACAGTTCCTCACTTGCGTTGGGTACCGCCTGTTTGTTTTCGCCCTTGCTCGGGCTATTGAGTTTTTACTTAACTAGAGGGCGTATCGCTGAAGATGCACGCTGCGGAATCGGTGCTGTGATCGCCTCCACGCGTATCGGCAATGGCACCTTTATCTTCAGTCGTTGGTTAGGGGCGGTGGCGTATCTTCTACTGATACTCTTGGCATATTTGATGACGGTCATCGGACTGCAAATTGTTCGCGGTGAAGCTGCTGTGCAGCTGATGGTCTATCTGAAAGTATATGGACTAGTGCTGCTTCCGGTTATCTTCTTTGGTGTGAGCTGCGCGATTCTATTTGATAGCGTTCCCCTTCTCATGGGAAAAGCCGGCGACGTGATTTATTTCTTCGTATGGGTCTATGAAATATCGATGCTCGATAGGGTAGGACATGACCGCGTAACTAGCATGCCACCGATTATGATCCTGGAAGGATTGGGAATGACAATCGTCGATCTGATGGTTCGTACGCAATTCACTGTTCATAGCATTTCTATCGGACTTGGAACCTTCAATCCAAGCTTGCCCGCTAACGTTGTCGAATTGGCGGAGATCCCGAATACCATGTTGCAATATCGCGCTATAACGACCTTGCTGAGCCTCGTCCCTATGTTGCTCGCCATTCCCCTGTTTCACCGGTTTTCTCCTGATAAAATCAAATTGTCTAACATCAGAAAACGTCGATCACCATTTGGGATGGTCAACGCCTGGTTACGTCCAGTTTCACGTCTGGCAAAACCTTTCTTTAGCTTCGCCGCAAAGATGCCTAACTTCGCGGGGCAGGTGGTCGCCGAAGTAGCGGTGACTTTAGTCAATGCACCGCTCGCTATTATTGCGATGATCGCATTTTCCATTTTTGCGGCATTCATGAATGTGAAAAGCTTAGCCGGCATTTTGGTCTTTGCAAGTGCTTTGTGGGGCGTATTGATTAGTGATTTAAGTACACGAGATCATCAGGCGCAGTTGTCCGCCATGGGCGATGCGGTGACCGGGGGCGCCGATCGTCGCTACTTACGTCAATTTGCCGCCAGCGTATTATTAGGTTTCTTGCTATTCGGTGTGGTCTTGTATCGTTGGAGCTTTCAAGCACCACACTTGGCTTTGGCACTGTTAGTCGGCCTACTTTTTATGAGTGCATTAGCATCCATGTTGGGACGATTCACCCGAACCTCCCGTGCTTTTCTGGGACCATTTATGTTTTGGTTTTATCTCGCGATACAAACCAAGGGTGTACCGTATTTTGATGTGTTAGCGTTTAATGAATCCGCGAGTAATAATTCCATCTTGCTTTATAGCGAAATTGGGATCGCCGCATTGATATTGGGGTTTTCCTATAATCGATATCAAGCGCGTTAAGGCTCGCAGAGTACGAGCTTCAGCAATGCTGCAAGTTGGATTCAAAAGTTATCGCGCCTTGATGACAACAATGTCTGTTTCAAAACGTGGTTCCATGAGTTTGGATTCCGTTCATGCATCACAAAACACTATTATTTTCGAGCTTCACTGGTATTTGAAAGGCAATGAGGTAGGATGGCAAGCTCATAAATAGAATGCTTAAAATTATGCCTTGCCGTTTCACCGTTACCTTGCTTGCCTTGATGCTCAGTCTTTGGTCGCCTGAAAGTAGGGCGCAAGTCGCAGTGCCTTTGCCTGCATTGAAAGACAGTGCCAAATTCCCTGTTGGAGTCGCCTTGAATGTAGGGAATGAGCTAGGCGACTTGGCAGACATCCAGGAAAGCGCCGCACTGATTCATCAGCAGTTCAACAGCATCGTCGCAGAAAACGGCATGAAAATGCGCTTCCTGCATCCCGCCATTAATACCTATGATTTTGCAGCCGCTGATGCGCTGGTGAGTTATGCACGTGGACACGGCATGATGATGCATGGACACACCCTGATCTGGCATCATGATTCTCAGCTACCTGACTGGATGAAAACCTATCAGGGTGATTGGCAAGCCATGTTACGTGATCATGTGCAGCAAATCTGCAGACATTTTGCCGGTAAGCTAAAGAGCTGGGATGTCGTCAACGAAGCAATCGATAACAAACTGCCAGATCAGTACCGTGCCACATTATTTCTCGATAAACTTGGGCCCGCATATATTGAGCAAGCCTTTATCGCAGCCCATGAAGCAGATCCTACGGCCGTCCTGTATTACAACGACTTTGGCATGGAGGCTAAAGCTGAAAAATTGCAGTTCATGCTGGATATGGTAGATGATTTTCAGCGTCGCCAGATTCCCCTGCACGGTATAGGTTTTCAGATGCATGTCAGTATCGATAGCCCAAACATTGCTCAAATAAAAAGTGCACTACAGGCGGTGGCTGCACGTGGTTTGCAGGTGCGTATTTCAGAAATGGATGTCCGACTAAATCAGAAACAAAAGGCGGCGACATTGAACCCCGCTCTGGCGCAACAGCAAAAAGCCAGATACCGTGAAATTGTTAGCGCCTATCTGCAAAGCGTGCCGCCTGCTCAACGCGGCGGCATCACCTTTTGGGGCTTGCTAGATAAGGATTCGTGGCTGGTAGAGAGCAAACCCTATCCTGACTGGCCGCTGCTGTTTGATGATCAAGGACAGGCGAAACCGGCATTCTGGGGTGTACTGGAAGGTTTGAGGGAGTCGCGATAGTTGATGCGTATTTGAATCGATACTCTATGGTGTAATGTGCATAGCTATTTACGTCTTAAAAAAAGATTCGCGTCTTATCAATTTAATTCAAAAAAATTGCCAACTTTCCTGCCTCAGGCTGACGCCGTGTATAGCAATGTAATAGTTTGTGCGACGATCAACTATGATTGTCGCGGTTACAGCTATAGTTATAATAGTGATAGTGATAGTGATAGTGATAGTGATAGTGATAGTTATAGTTATAGTTATAGTGACAGAGTATCCATTCATTTAAATAAGTGATCAAACATGTTGAAATCAATCGTAAGTCTCTCTGTATTCGCTGGCTTCGTCTTTTCTGGGAGCGCCATTGGCGCGACTATTAAATTTACCAATACCACGGAGGCAAGCGATAAACATAGCCCATTCGCCAAGCCTCAGCAGATGGTCGATATCGGCGGGCGACGCCTTAATCTGTATTGTAGTGGCAGCGGAAAAACCACCGTAGTTTTTGATGCACCGGGCGGCGAAGCGGGGTGGAATTGGATACAGGTACAGCCAGCGGTAGCTAAGCAAACGCGTGCCTGTGTTTATGACCGTGCAGGTATGGGGTTTAGCGATCCTTCGCCGCGACCACCAACTTCGGGCAATGCGGTGGAAGATCTTCATAAGCTGCTTGCTGCGGCCGGTATCGCACCACCGTATTTGCTGGTTGGCGCTTCATTTGGTACCGCGAATGCTCAGCTGTTCGCCTATCGTTACCCGACTGAAGTGGCCGGATTAGTGCTCGTGGAAGCAGAACATGAAGATAGCCTTGCACGGCTGAACAAGGCAAGTCAGGGTAAATTCGCGCAGATACAAGCGATGTTTTCTGCTATAGAAAAAGCTTGTCTAGCTGAATCTGAAAAAGGATTCGTGCCAGGCAGCGAGCTACAGCGCACTTGTTTTGGCGAGACCGACGATGCACCTGTGAGCGATGGACGCGGCCTAGGTGCTGCACGTATGGTACAAAATATGTCGCCAGCATATTGGCGTTTGCGTCAGGCTGAATCCGAAGTCTGGGCGTCTGGAAATCCCGAACTGCGTGCGGCGCGTGCCTCGTTCGGTGCGCTTCCTATCATCGCATTAGTGCGTGGGCTCAGCCCGTTTGCGCAACCAGGTAAGCCACAAAGCGCTCTCAACAAAGCGGTCGAAGCGGAAAATTTGGCCATGCAAAAAGAGATCGCTGCCTTATCTCAACGCGGCACTGTCCGCATTGTGCCTGACTCTGGTCATATCATTCACGCTACGCATCCACAAGCAGTGATCAAAGCCATTGCGGACGTGATGACGCAAATATCGCCGAGTCCGAAACCTTAAATTGCGCAAGCGGAATATCAAGTCACGAAGCGAAAGCGATCCTCTGCTGCTTCCTATCAGCATGCACTAAGCGTGCACTAAGCATGCTGATAGGAGGCGGTGCAATACGCTTTGCTATTCACGACCTACAAAAATTGCACTTGCCGAATCGCAAATAGATTTTTGCGAACGTCTTCCATCGTCCCGGTGGCGTAAGCCATTGTCCATCTATCCCCGTAAATTGTCGCCCCGTCGCATTGCTGCTGTCTTGTGACGCGCCCCCAGCTATAGTCGCGCACAGCTTACCCAATGACGGATGCAGGGTGCGATTCATCGCAATGTGAAATCATGTACAACGACCTTGATGTGATCATCATTTCTGCATTCCAAATTCAAATTCAAATTCAAATTCAAACTCAATTTCAAATTGTGCAGTTCTTAATTGATTCGATGCTGCTTGGTTCAATTGGCCATCAAATTCATTTTATAGGGGGAACTAAGCTTTTATTTGTGCATACATGAAAACCGAGGGCTAACCGTGGGCACCATTTTTCGAGCTTGAGAACAGGAACGAACGGAGCGGTGATAGGACGCCTAAATTATCTATATGCGCAAAATTTTATCGACAAAAACTATTAAATCTAGATAAACAAAAAAGCGCGCTCACCATACTTTGCTGAGTGTCGTGTTATTTTCGCTTATGTAAGTCAGGAATATCGCATGAGCCTGGCTTTAAGAAACAATTGTCATCGGCATTTTTTAGTTCCGGCCCCATCCAAGACATAAATGATTGTTTGGCTTTTATTTGACTATATTTTTTTAGTATTTTTCCGGATCCCACCGCAATCTCATACGCAGCGAATGTTCCCGCCATGTCACAGTTGGAGTGGGGTATGACCTCGCCGATTACCAGCAGATTCTTCGAGCCATTGATCCAGTTTACACCAGCAAAATTTGGCTCCTCCGGGCTAAAACATTTTGGATAATTTGATTTGAAATCACGTCGAACCAGTTTGATCGGATCAATCTTTAAAATACCGTTTGCCTCAATTTTGATGACGGTTATATCAAAATTTCCAACAGCACCACCGTCACTCGAATTGACAAAGAACGCCGTCGAATCTGATGCCCACAGAAATTCTGGGCATGGATACTCAGGAAGTGAAATGTTATATGATTTCAGGCCGATATTTAGCCGGGTGAATAACTCTCCATCAGGCCTAGGGCCAACAACTATCGATTTTTCCCCATCGGGCGACCTATAATCAAATGCGTGGGACGATGCAGATGGCGATTTTTCTGAGCACACCGATTTTGATAGGGCTGCGAAATTACCACCCTCCGCATGACAAGCATCAGTGGCGAAGAGTAAAACTGCATAAACCAACATGCATAACATTTTTTTCATTGTGTTATTCCGGCTAAATTATTTAATCTTATTTCGCGGCTTGGCGGATAGTTTTTTTGGGGAGCACGGATTCATCGTGCCCACTCTTGTATCTACGTGGCTTACGTACACTGCTTTGAGTTTGTCGAGTTTGAGTATGAACTCGATCTGTAGGGAAAGTTTTTGCATGAATATCTCTTGAAAAATCATTTATGGGGGGCAAGGTTCGACTCTGCCCAAGCGCTCTAGTGGTCTTGATCTATGATCTTGCAGAAGTTTATAAGCCCAACTCCAGATCGGTGGCACTATGGGCATATTTGTTTTTCGGCGGCCAAGGGCGCGTGCGCCAATCGGGCTCAAATACAAACGAAGACTTGGTGCGACCTGGCAGTAATGCACCATTGCCTGCACCTTTAGCGTAGTCATAGTAAAGCTTGACGATTTCTTCTTTGGAAGTCTGTTGTGCCTTAGGATGCGCAAGACAGGCATCACGCCATTGACGTACGCGCGCAAATCCTTCTTCATCCGGAAGTTCGAAGTCTTCGTAATATTCTAAGAACCAGAAGCGCATAAAGAAGGGCGTGAACACCGTTTCTGCCCAGCCAAATTCTTCAAACAGATAAGTGCCACTTGGCGAATGCTCCAACAGAAAATCATTGAGCTTGGCGTATTGCTTTAACATCTTGTCTTCGAGCGCTGTGCGTCGCGCTGGATCTTGGTTCATCACATACACATAACCTTGCGTACAAAAATCACCTTCCAGTTTTGCCAACATATTTTCGATGGCACGCCGATAAGGATCACGCTGCGCAACCGCAGGTTCAGAAAATAAGTCTTCCAGATACTGCATGATCACCATACTCTCTTTAATGATCTTACCATCCGCGGTCTCCAACACAGGCAGCGCAGTGGTGCCACGCGTTTTCTCTAATAAACTTGTATCACGTGGTTTGGTAATATCAACGACGACAAATTCAACTTCATGCCGACGCCCTTTGAGTTCCAATAAAATTTCTAAACGCTGACAGAAAGGGCAGACAGGGATGTGATAGACCGTGATCTTGGACGGGGTTGCCATGACGATGAATTACCTAATTGGATATTTTGAGGTTAGCAGAAGAGAGCTGCACAATTTAACGCTGTTGATGAAATAAGGAGCGATCTTATCTTGGCTCCTTATGCTTGGCAATTTTCGTAATTAATAGGAAATGCTGATCAATCACGACGGTGTTTCATTGTCACGGAAAAATGACTATGACCATGATCTAGTGAGTAGTAAGTAGGGGGCAATAGCCAAAAGCGCATTGCACCGTCCGACGATCATTCGATAACCAGCAAAACAATTTAATTGCTGATTAAACGAACCGATGAAATTGATGATTCGTTGTGATCAATCACATACTACGACAAGAGTACGCCTTACGGCCTTGATTTAAAGAGTGGGATTAAGTTCGATGAGTTTATTGACAGTATCCTCAATCGGTTTTAGGTAAGCATCTTCAGAATAATTCAATAATTTAATGTGGTTTCTATACACTTCTACAACCTCATGTATTTTTTTCGGCTCGACTAAATAGGCCAATGAAAGCACTTTATAGATGAATGGTCTCCCAATAAAATGCCTACATTTTTCAGTATCGTTTAATGCTTTATTCAGACTATCGAGCGTCAATGAATTCTCTAAAAAAGGAAGAACTGTCGACTCGGTCAATTCCTCAAACAACTTTGTAACATTACGTAGTTCATCGATGCTGGCTACTGAAAGTGGTAATTTTCTTTTTGTAAAATACTCTTCAACGCACCCAATGTATCCAGTCGCCGTAGGATCATTGAATAGTCGTCTCATAACATCACCTACTGCCAATACATCAAATCTTGCCACATAATATATTGTGAACGCATCACGCTTCTTTTCCACTCCCACCCGAATACATTGCATTCCATATGAAACATTCCTTTGAAACCATTTGTCTTTCTTATTCCAAATAAACCCAACTGGTGTCAATAATGGCGCGAAGCGATCAGCAATAGTATCCCGCACACTCTTTTCTGTAAGTGACGTTTCTTGCTCGGATAACTTCTCATGTACAGCAATGTATTCTATGGACTCTTGACTTTTCGGATAAAAAACTATGTCCCTCTGAGCATCAATAACTTTTAGATTTAAGTCTTGTGCTAATTTAAGGATTACAACTAAAACCTCATCTTGACGCTGAACGATATCAAGCACGGCAACCCGTTCACCAAAATTTGTCAATAACGGACCGTCACCCCAAACACATTCGTCAATTCTGTCGTCAATGAAACTGGTCAGACAAGGAAACCTGTTAACAAGTTGTTGGTACATTTGACTCAATGCGGTATCTGGTTTTTGATCATTGGTGTGATATTCCTCAATCAATTGATCGATCAAGCGCCGACGTTGCATCGTATCGCCTGGAAGAGCGGCATCCACAATCTGGATAACATAACTCATTTATTTCCCTTTCACATAACTTGATCTGATACAAAAACTCATAATGAGTATATTTTAATTTCACGTTTGAATTAAATATAAAAACACTACCTATATTGTAGAGCATGTTCTATTGTTCTAAATTTTTAGCAGATTTAACGAATAGCGTTTATCCGTCGCGCCAGAAATGCAAAAATAGAATCCGCGATCATTGCGGTGGATAAACCATGTAGGACTGAACCGACTGAGAGTCGATTGATTAAGTGTGTAAAGTGGGAAAGGCATCATTGTGCCCACGCGTTACGGTTGCTTAAGGTGGAAAAAAACGAAGGTGTAAAAGATTTTTGCTCGATGACTATCAAATCCGCGTCAGTAAAAAAGCGAGCCAATCCACATTGCCTAAATGAGCACCATACGCTCGGCGTTTGCTTTTGACCAATGAAGTATTTCGTAGCTCTGGCGCAAACCTGCAATGAAGAAAGGATCAGTTTTGATCAAAGTATCGATCTGTTCCTTTGAGTCAGCATTGACGATCCACAGCCCACCTTTGGGCGTTTCACCAAGTTCTTGTCGCAGCGAGCCACCAACGGGGATGAATTCTTTGTTCTTCTCAAGCCAGTCAATATGCGCTTGAAGATGGGCGGCACGGATTTCTCCGGAATTTGGCTTGTCAGAAAATAGAACTATGAAGAGCATATTCAAGACGATTCGTCGGTTGGTGATGTTGGAAGTGGTATATCAAAACTTGAGTTCATTTGCGTTACTCATTGAACTACCAATCTCTTTTTTATTGAAATAATATTGCAACAACTAGCAATAAAGTAAAAGCTAGAAACCATGCCGAAAAAAAAGTCTCTCGTCGAGTGTATTCATTTTTCCACCTTTCTCGAAAACTTTCCGAATCCCAACTCAAAGGGTGAATGTGCTGCAAAATCACCGCTGTTCCGCACACGAATTTCCGAACAGAAACGCTAGCAAAGTAAGCCACGACGGCAGCAATGCTCGCGCTAACGAATGCTGCTAACAAAAGGTTAATTAGGAAATTGGATGGCATGTCTTAATAGGACTTTTTAAACGTGATGTTATGTATTTTAGTCTCGTGGGTGGACACGGTTTCATTGTTCCCACCCACGGTTGCTCAAGGTGAGAAATCGAAGGCGTAAAAGTTTTTTTAAACGATGACTATCAATTCCGCGTGGGCACAAAGAGCGTGCCCACCTACTTGGCTGAAGATTTGCTGCATGGTTCGTATTTCATTTTCTCGTTAATAAAACCACAGGCATTGGCTATAGCCTGAAAATATAATTCATAGCTATTAGGGTCAAAGTTAGCGAAGTCAATTGGCGCAGTTTTAAAAAATTGAAACTGCATCTCTTTGCTTCGGGACTTACCGCCAAAACCCAACAAGTTTGGGTCGGCCTTAGGAGGGCCAGAACGCCGGGAGTGAATTGCACGACCAGTAAGGAAATTGACGCTAGTGCGATTTTCTCTGTACTCTGAGTTTTCAGGAGAGCTTGTGAAGCCATACGATTTCGATTCTTCACCTACAAGAAGAAACCTTCCATCCATCTTTCGGAAGAGGAGTTTCGAGTCGTCACCGTAGGAATTACCAGAGGAAGAAGATGACACAACTATAAACTGCTTCTCAATTTCCACTCCCCAGAAAGGGTCGCCGCCAAGGTAGTCGGCCCAACTCTTCGAAAGAGCTTCTAATTGATAACTCTGATCTTTTTCGCGTCGAAAGATTGCCATGCGGATTTCATAGTTTTCACTGCCTGATATGGATTTTTGTAACATAGCCGCAGTGTATTCGGTCTTGCCTTTATCAAGTGAGCCGACACTAAACCACGCAACCTTGTAACCGGGGGCAGCCCGCTCAACTGCATCTCGTAGCCAACTATCTGCTTCAATTCCATTTTTTCCCTGGGCGGCTACCGATGTACCAGCATTTACAATTAGGGTGAAAAATATTAAAGCCTGAATGATTTTTCTCATGGCACTACCTGATGGCTAACGCTGGCGCTGACCGGAACACAACCGACGCGGCGAAGCCGCAGCCTTCAGTTGTGTTTCCGTGTCGAGCAAAAAGTTATGTTGCATGGGCTTGATCGCGGCGCGAGTTTGTAGGAGCGTGAATTCTAGAACGCATACTTCAGCTCTCTTTCGACGTGTTTATTGCGCGCACCGCCATCAAGTACAAAGGCGGCAAGATAACCCCAGTCGCAACCGCAAAAGCATAGCGGATAAGGTCAACATCAGAAAAAAGATGCGGCCGATATTCCAATCCGAACCAGATACCGAAGAACACAGATGATGGGTAAAGAACGACCAACAACCGCAGACGCCATCCAACAGAATCTACAAAGTCCGGCTTCTTTACTTTCCCCCAATATGACGGAAGGTTAAGCATTTGCCTGCCATAGCCAAGCCAATACAACGGAATGAAAGTCGCTGGAAGCACGAGCCAGCCTGTCGGGCGGGTACTGATCACAAACAAAAAAGCTGCCGCAATGTGAAGCCCTATCAACAGTGAGAAAATCGGCTGTCTAAAAGGCAGCTCACATAGCGGTGACGTAGTTTTAGTCAACATAACTTCAATTCAATTTAATTTGACAAAAATGCATATTAACTTGGCTCGTTAAAAAAGACAATTTTTTTCAAGTCCCTTGAAACCCGCATGGCGCTTGATTGATCACCGTTATACGGTATAAACCTGAGGTGTAAAAAATCGACAAAAAGTGCACATCACAGAATTTCATAACACACGGTTTAATCATCAAAATTAAAAGAATATTCTATGCAGAAAAAATGAGAAAGTTTCAAAATTTAATTTGTGCGTGTTGAGTGTAAGTAAGCGTTATGATGCCGAATGGTTTAAATTCGAACAATTGGAGCGCTTAGCTAAGCCTGTGCGGCGTAGTGGTTTTTTAAGAATATTCAGTTCAAAAAGGGATGCTTATGATGATGGTTCAACGATTGATGCTTTCATGTGCTCTGATCTGTCTATGGCAAATCAGCCATGCGCAAAATATGAGCACAGAACAAGCGTACGCCGCGATTCCGCATGCACGTACTGTGTTTAATGTTGAGCAGTCCAAACTGACAAGTCAACAAAAGGATGGCCTTAAGCGCTTGTTTGTGTTGAGTGATCAAGGCGTCGTGTTAAAGGTAGAAGCGATGCGTGCATTTCAAGCGGGTGATAAAGCGCGTCTCGATTATTTTGTACAAAGGTATGCGCTCCTAATCAAAGGCCTGCAGGATCTGGTAATTCCGAACGAATTAACGGCGGCACGTAACTTGATCGTGGCAGCTGTGCAAGATCATCAACGATTCTATGTGCGCAAGCAACAAGAAATAGGTCGGCAAGCATGGAGTTTAAGTAGTGAAGCGCAGCAGGCTAGTCAAAAATTACATCAAGCCTACGCCGATTTGCTGAAACAATATCCTCAAGAAAACGCAAATAACCGACAAGCATTTTTTGACTATCTGTGCGCATTGGATTTTCTATGATGCGTTTCGGCCAGCATAGACGGCGAATGCTCATCGTCTTGGGTGTTGTAGCACTCACTGGTGTAATCACCGCGGCGCTAGGATTTGTCATGCTTAAGACGACTTACTTGTCATCGTCAACGCAAGCTAATTCGGATCTCACGTTTCCGGCAGATGGCTTTATCAATACCTCTAGTGATCACCAATACGATAGGGCATTGCGTAGTTCGCTACGTTTTTTTCAAGAACGTACACAAATTCGCTTGGGATTGATTTTGCAAGATCATTTACCCACAGGACTTAGTATCGAGCAGCAAGCGGTGCAGCGCTTTGCCACACTCGGATCTGCCAAGCAAGCGGCTTTGCTCTTGATTTGGTCAGAGCAAGAGCATCTATTCAAGATAGAAGTAAGTTATCAATTGGAAGGCGTGTTTCCTGATGCCTTATGCCGCCGACTAGAGCAAGCCGCGCGTACTTTTATGCTCTCGTCCGCACCATTTGCCAAGCGTGATTTTTTGACAGAAGTCATCGTGACCATGGGCATTGATTATTTGGATTTTCAAAAGAGTGGTCAAGTGCATGCGATGGCGATTCCCAGCCTGTCACCCCTGGCATCGATGAGCCAGCACTTTTCTGGCGGTGCTGGCATCGTTGGACGCAATTACGCTGCGACCTTGGAACAAGTGCAAGCGGCAGTGCCAGCCTTGTCGGCCGAACTTGAGCACAGCATGCAGCCTGATCAATCGCTAGATCTAGTATTGCAACGCTATTTCGATTCATTGCGCTTGGGCATAGGCTCGCCTCGCTTGCCATTATTGAGTGAGGGCAGTCAGTTTTTTCGTATGAATAAACCTCATACGGCCGCCTATTTGCAACGTATGTATCGCTACTATCAAAAATCGATGCCGTACCAGATTCAGCAAAAAGAAGATTTGGCGGTAGTGAAATTTCCACTTAATTCACCAGTGCAACCGATACTCATGCGTAAAAATGCGGAAGGATTGTGGCTGATCGATGAAGCAAAAGCTTGGGCTTATTTTCATTTATATGAAGATGGCAGTAGTCACCCAAAATTTGATTCCGGACCTTTTGCATTCGCTTGGCGCGATCAGGCTTCCGTGTATTACGATCGTATCGTGCCACCAAAATTGAATGGTCATGCTGATCATGCGAGTGACGCTAGCAGCAACATCAAGCAAGGCTTACAAGCTGCCGAAGCGCGCATTCAACAGCATCCACAAGATGCACAAGCCTATCAAGATTTGGCAGAAATTCTTCAGTTTGATATGTATTGGATACAAGCTGCCGCGGAGATGTATGAAAAAGCTTTGTCGCTAGCCCCGCAAAAAAGCGAGTTGCACTGGCGCTTAATCGACATTTACGCCAATACCACGGATATCGACGCCGAAGAAAAACATTACCTCGCTTTACTCAAAAGCACACCTGACGATGCGCTGCTCAAGCACTATTACGCATGGTTTAAGAAAAACTATGAATGAAATACGCCGTACCGTATTCATCACTCCAAACTTAAGCAAACACCGTCACTGTCTGGCGGCTAATCGCGACTAGTTTGCCATTTTCATTCCAGACTTCGGCTGCGATGTGGCCGTAGCCATTGTGTGCGGCATCCGTGTGTGCCCGGTATTGCCACCATGGATTAGATTGTTGCGATAAGCTTGTCTCGTCTATGCTTGGAAATTCTAAAGTCCAAGTTAAGCTGCTGGCGGGACTGGGGCGGTCAAGCATTTGTAGAATCGCTGGTGGCCAGGCGTCGATGAGTGCTATCAAGCTCAACAGTGGCGCACATGCAGTGCTCACCTCGGCACTCACTCCAGCAGATTCCTTCCAACGCATCCAGCCATTGATATGTGATTTGGACGAAGCGCTGAACGGCAAATCACAATCTTTATAAAGAAAGTCGATCTTGCGGGTAAATTCGGGGATGATGCCTTCGATATAGGGGAAGGACAAGCCATCGTTGATGTCACCAAAATCGGGAGCAGCCTCACTCGCGACTACCACTTGCGAGCTACGTGCGACACCGAAACTGGCGAGCGCGCTTAATACGACCTTACCTTGTTGAAGTAAATGGCATTGCATTTGCGTGACCGATTTTCCTGCGCGTAGCACTTCACTTTTAAATTCAACTTCACCTACTTCGACAGGCGCAACAAACGAAATCGTCAGGGCACGCAGCTTGGCATCACCGGTCAGGTGCGCTTGCATATGCGCGACGACCATTGCACCCAAGAGCCCTCCAAAAATGGCGCGACCTTGTCCCCAACCCGACTCCATTGTCACAAGCGAAGATCGCCCGGCTTGTACTAACATGGTTTCAAAACTCATCAAAATCTCTCTCAATTATTTCAATCTAGCTATCTTCGATTAAGTTTAGCAAACTTTTGTATGTAGAATTGATTTCCACAAAATTGTGCACTCCCACATGGTCTATCGGGTTCGTGAAATTGTTGCGAATTCGTCGGATAATTCGTAGATCCTATGATTAAAAAAGAGTCGACAAGCAAATAGCAAACCTTAAAATAAAAGCTCGACCAATCAAATTAAGGAGAACGACATGCTTGCGACTCTTAGGGATGATTTTACTGCAGAAAAAATGG
>NZ_JACOGA010000029.1 GCF_014284175.1 Affinundibacterium flavidum | reverse complement strand
AAACCTCCCATGGTCATTATTGGGGCAATGATGAGAAAACTGATTCACGTTGCATTTGGGGTCTTAAAATCAGGAAAACCTTTCGATTCAAGCTTGCATTCTGCTTGACTCGGATAACAGTATCTACAAGAACTACGAAGGCATAGTGTGAACTTAATCGCTCCCACCCATCTTTACCAATCCAGCTTTAGACTTAAGGCTACGCAAATACTTATAAGTCCCCATCGCCTTCGCCACCAATTTATCGCCACTCCAAATTTCACCATCGCAAAAGCACATGGTGGTCGATTGATGAAATGCGACGCTGCGCGCCTCAAGGCGCCCACCAACTACACCGCCCGGTTGTAAGAATGTAGTTTTCAACTCGACTGTGACTACGCCTTTTTGATCATCGTGCAATGAGCGTCCCGCCATTGCCATCACCACGTCCAACAAGGTCATTAAGACGCCACCATGGGTGATTTGCCAGCTATTCATGTGATGATGGTGCAGGTCTAAAAATAGATTGGCCTTGCCCTCTTTCATCTCGCCCGACACGATGCCCAGGTAGTCGAGAAAAGGATTTTCGATTTGTGAAATAACACTGGAATTTGCTACTGGATTCGACATCATTTGACTTACAAAAAATTAATAAACCTATACACGCTTGCAGCTATAAAACCTCAAACAAACCAGCAGCGCCCTGCCCACCGCCAATACACATGGTCACGACCACATATTTGACACCACGACGCTTGCCCTCAAGTAGAGCGTGTCCTGTTAAACGCGCACCAGAAACGCCATACGGATGGCCGACGGCAATCGCACCACCATTCACATTCAAACGTTCCATCGGAATGCCTAGCTTATCTGCACAATACAATACTTGTACTGCGAAAGCTTCGTTGAGCTCCCATAGTCCAATATCTTCGATGCGTAAGCCAGCACGCTTCAATAATTTGGGAATGGCAAACACCGGACCTATGCCCATTTCATCCGGTTCGCACCCCGCAACAGCAAAGCCACGAAACACGCCCAGTGGCTGCAAGCCTTTGCGTTCAGCCATTTGCGCATTCATCATGATCGTCATCGCTGCGCCATCCGAAAATTGACTGGCATTGCCTGCGGTAATCACACCGCTAGGCACGGCTGTCTTTATTTTAGAAACTGCCTCCAAAGTCGTTCCAGCGCGTATGCCTTCGTCCGCAGAAATAGTGACTTCGTGCAATCTGTGCTCACCAGTTTCTTTATCGGTTATGCGCATCGTCGTCGTAACGGGAATAATTTCCGCGTCAAAAAGCCCTGCTGCTAAAGCCGCGCTCGCACGTTGCTGACTACGTACTCCGTATTCATCTTGGCGTTCACGTGAAATGTGATAGCGCCTCGCCACAATCTCTGCTGTCTCCAGCATAGGCATATACACTTCGGGCTTATGTTCAAGCAACCAAGGGTCGCTTAACATGTGCTTGTTCATTTCATTCTGCACGCAGGAAATGGACTCCACGCCACCAGCAGCGATGATGTCGACTTCACCTGCCATTATCCGCTGTGCAGCCAACGCTATAGCTTGCAATCCCGACGAGCAATAGCGATTAATCGTGATTCCAGGCACAGTGACCGGACAACCCGCACGTAAAGCAATTTGGCGTGCGATATTGCGACCGTTTGCCCCTTCGGGAAACGCGCAACCAACCATGACATCGTCGATTTCACCTGCTTCAAGATTCGCCCGCGTCATCACTGCCGCCAAAGTCGGCCCAGCCATGCTCGCGCCATGGGTCATATTGAATGCACCTTTCCACGACTTCGCTAAGCCTGTACGTGCGGTAGAAACGATTACTGCATCTGTCATTGTGTCTCCTTGCTTTTCGTTTTATTAGTATTGTGCGGATAAGATGACGTGAGTCCCGGCAACGTGCAAATCTGTGGTGGAGCCCTGCATCAAACTCGCCTTATCATCGCAGTGACCGAAAGGTAATCCAGTGATAATCGGTGTAGAAATCGTAGAGCGCAGATATTTCAACATCGCGGGAAAATCGTAACCATTATCTTGCGGCGCTAAACGATAGGCGGAAAAGTTCCCGAATATGATCGCTTTTTGCTTTGCTAGCACGCCAGCCATATGAAGTTGCAACAACATGCGTTCAACGCGATATGGGTGTTCAGCAATGTCTTCCACAAATAGAATGCCATCATCAATTTGTGGAAAATAGTCTGTTCCTAACAAATGACAAACCATCGCCAAATTGCCGCCCCATAAAGTGCCGCTGAGATCCAGTTGAGCTTCTTGGTCGGATTCAAATTCCAGATGTGTTTTGCGCTCGTGTATTGCTTGCAAAAACTGCGTTTGAGTGAACGGGCGTAATTCCTCGCGAGTGAAATCATTACACAACATAGGACCGCACAAACTCGCAGTACCGGTCTTCGCTAACATTGCCAACTGCAAAGCATTAAAGTCGCTATAACCCACTAGCCATTTACCGCTGTCTGCAATTTTCGGTAAATCGATATTTGGCAAGATGCGCGACAGACCATAACTGCCACGTAGACTCATTACTATATCGACATCGGGATTATCGACCGCTGCATGTAGTTGTTCCAAACGCTCCTGATCAGTCGCACCAAACCGCTCGAAGTGATTTGCATGTTGGTAGTAATTGATGACCTTAAAACCCGCATCTCGCAATGATTGCAAGCCCGCTTCAAGATTGGTATCGTCTAAAGCCGCTCCACTAGGAGCAATGATGGCGATGCAAGGATTTTTAGGGAGCGCTTTAGGGAAAGAAATTAGCATCGCTGGTAACTCGTATTCAGTAATCAGCGATCGATATCGGCTATCACTCGCCTAGGTTGTTGACTAGATTAACTGGTTGGATACGCGATTCTACCGCGGCACGGCGGCGCTCAGCAAAAAAATCCTTGAGAACTTGCACACATTCTTCCGCCAGAACGCCAGAAACTACTTCGGCATGATGATTGAGTTTTTCTTCTTTAAACAAATCAACGATAGAGCCACATGCACCAGTTTTGAAATCATGAGCGCCAAAGACAATACGAAAGAAACGTGCATGCATCAACGCGCCAGAACACATGACACAAGGTTCTAACGTGACATAGAGTTCGCAACCGGGAAGACGATAATTGCCAAGCACTGCAGCCGCTGCACGCATAGCAACGACTTCAGCATGTGCGGTAGGATCATGTGTGCCTATTGGTTGATTAAAGCCGCGGGCGATGATTTCACCATCTTTGACGACCACAGCACCAACCGGCACTTCACCAGCTTGCCATGCAAGTTTGGCCTGCGCGATGGCTTCGTGCATGAAAAACTCATCTTGATTTGTAGACGTCAGTACTGAGTCGGACTCACTCGACATAACTTACTTAACCGTCAATCTCCGCCCAGCAATTAGGCGTTTCGTATAAGGTGATTTTGGTCAAAGACAAATGTCGGCCATAACGATCGTGATACACGTCTTTCAGCATATCAAAAGCGATCTTCGCTAGATTTTCTACCGTGGGCACGCGATCAATCACTACTGTTTTATGGCCTGGCATGCTCTCCAAGAATTGGCGCACGGCGGTATCTTTTTCATAGACGATAAATGCGTGATCCCAGAGATCGACCAAATGTTTATTGGCGAGTGCTTTGATGTCACCAAAATCCATAATCATGCCGTTGTCCGACTCACCGTCTTTGTCGACAACGTCGCCAGTCAAGGTAATCAGCAAGGTATAGCGATGCCCATGCAAATTACGGCACTGACTATTGTGATCGGGAATCCGATGTCCGGTATCGAATTCTACTTTTCTGGTGATGGTTAACATGTATTGCCTGTGAACTTAAGATTTGATTTGACGTCACACTGACGTCCAACCGACAACTAATAATAAAAAATTATTTAAGGAATCTGCAACAACTTATGTGTCTGCAAACTCAATTTCCATTTGGGATGTGCTTTGCAATAATCGATCGCTTTGTGCAGATTGTCCTGCAACAAGGGGCCATCCATCGCTTGCAAATAATGGTGGGTAAAATCGAGCGCTTCATAGACTTTCAAATCCTGTCCCAACTGCGGAATCACCACTTTCAGTTCATCGCCTTTGAGTACGATTAATTGCGAACCCATTTTCGGACTCACGCAAATCCAGTCAACGCCAGTCGGCACTTCTATCGTGCCATTAGTTTCAATGGCAATTTCAAAGCCAACATCATGCATGGCATCGATTAAGGCTTCGTCCAATTGTAATAAGGGCTCACCGCCAGTGAACACAACAAACTTGCTAGCTTCGTGTGTCTCAGGCCACAAAGCATTAATGCGCGCAGCGACGGCTTGCGGTGTTTTAAACTTACCACCGCCGTCACCATCAGTACCAACGAAATCAGTATCACAAAATTGGCAAACCGCGGAGCTACGATCTTCCTCACGCCCAGTCCACAAATTGCAACCGGCAAAACGGCAAAACACAGCAGGTCGCCCAGCATGTGTGCCTTCGCCTTGCAAAGTGTAAAAAATTTCTTTAATGCTGTAGCTCAAAACTAAATTCCTAGTTGCTTAATGGAGGTTTCATTGCGCTGAGAAATTGCAGCAGTGGGATGCAGTGCTAGGCGCGAAACGCAGCAATATGTCGATATTGCGAGGCTTCGCAACGACGCAATGCGCCCGCTTCTGCGATTTATCAGTGCAAGGAACTATTCCCATTCTATTGTCGCTGGCGGCTTTCCGGAAATATCGTACACCACACGATTAATCCCACGCACTTCATTAATAATGCGATTCGACACTTTACCCAATAACTCATGCGGCAAGTGTGCCCAATGCGCGGTCATAAAATCTTGCGTTTGCACTGCGCGTAAAGCCACAACGTATTCATAGGTACGGCCATCACCCATCACGCCAACCGATTTAACTGGCAAGAACACAGCAAATGCCTGACTCGTGGCGTCATACCAAGTTTGTGGTTTTTCAGCGTTTGGATCAACGTAAGTATTACGTAATTCTTCGATAAAGATCGCATCAGCGCGGCGTAACAAATCCGCGAAATCTTTTTTCACTTCACCCAATATACGCACGCCCAAACCTGGGCCAGGGAACGGATGACGATACACCATGCTATGCGGCAAACCTAAGGCCACACCTAGTTTGCGCACTTCATCTTTGAATAATTCACGCAGTGGTTCTAATAATTTCAGGTTCAATGTATCAGGCAATCCGCCGACATTGTGATGGCTCTTGATCGTGTGTGAGCCATTCTTGCCTTTTCCTGCACTCTCAATCACGTCAGGGTAAATGGTCCCTTGCGCCAGCCATTTTGCATTCTTAAGCTTGCCGGATTCGACTTGGAAAACTTCGACAAACTCACGACCAATAATTTTGCGTTTTGCTTCTGGATCGGTAACACCAGCCAGATGTCCCATGAACTGAGCTGTGGCATCAACGTGGATGACTTTAACGCCCAAATTTTCAGCAAACATTTCCATGACCATCTTGCCTTCATCGAGGCGCAACAGGCCGTGATCGACAAACACGCAAGTCAATTTATCGCCAATCGCACGATGGATTAAGGCGGCAGCAACACTGCTATCAACACCACCAGACAAACCGAGAATCACTTCATCATCACCGACTTGAGCACGAATTGAAGCGACCGCTTCCGAAATATAATCTGGCATATTCCAATCAGACTTACAGCCGCAAATATCATGCACGAAACGACCAATGATGGCTTCGCCTTGCATTGTATGTGTCACTTCTGGATGGAATTGCACCGCGTAAAAACGACGGTCTTCGTCTGCCATTGCGGCAATCGGGCAATTGTCGGTGGATGCCATTAATTTGAAACCCGCTGGCATTTCGTTAACTTTATCGCCGTGACTCATCCATACCTTGAGCATACCGTGACCTTCAGGTGTCACGAAGTCGTTAATGCCGTCTAATAATTTAGTATGGCTACGAGCACGCACTTCCGCATAACCAAATTCGCGGACTTTACCATTTTCAACTTTGCCGCCCAATTGCTCAGCCATAGTTTGCATACCGTAGCAAATACCCAGAACCGGTACGTCTGCATCGTACACAGCAAGTGGTGCACGAGGCGTATCACCTTCCGTCACACTGCTTGGACCACCAGACAAAATAATTCCAGCGGCGCCATAGTTACGAATGAATTCATCGCTGACATCGTAAGGATAAACTTCGGAAAATACACCAGCATCGCGCACGCGACGAGCGATCAATTGAGTGACTTGTGAGCCAAAATCAAGGATAAGGATTTTTGAATGCATAATTCGAATAAAATCATCAAAGGGAAATATCAAGCTGTCCTGCTTCGGCCTGAACGATACTATTACTTTCTAATCTTCTAGCGGTAAGCAAGGCTTTTTCCGCATTCTTGACTAGGGCTTCGGGACTTACATTGGGAAAAATGCTGGTTGAAGAAATTCCCATACTAATCTCAATTACTACGTCTTCATTTTCAACCGTCTCTGGGCGTGACACTATTGCTAAACGAATTCGTTCTGCCACTGCTGCAGCAACCAAATTCGAGGCCCCTGGTAAGACAATCAGAAATGCGTCGCTTTCAAATCGACCGAGTGCATCGAATGGTCGTATGCATGAACGCATGCGACTGGCTATCTTCAATAAAAAAGCATCGCTCACACTAGTGCCAAACTGGTCTTTCAACTTTTGATATTGATTAATACTAATGTAGAGCAAAGATAATGGTTTTTCTGCCTTTTGACAGCGCTCTAGTTCTAAGCCTAAGGACCGGGTGATCGCAGCACTGTTCCACATGCCAAGAACTGGGTCTAATAAAGCATCACGCTTTAAATTGCGGACTTGTTTTACGAGTTCTGCGTATTGCACTTTTAATGCACTCATTAACAATTCGCGCTCAACCATGACAGCTAGGTCGGCGAATAACAAGCGCGATTCATCGTCAAATTTGTGCTCGACATAGTCGATCAGATAAATGCAGCCCACGCACTGATCTTTGGGATCAAAAATGGGATGTTGGGCGCAGAATACAATTTGCGGTTCACCCTTAACCGACGGGTGATTCGCGTACTCTTCTTCAAAATTCAGGTTGTTATAAACACGTATTTCATCAGAAAAGCCCAACATTTCGCAAAATGCAGCTTCGATCGCGGCCATCGATTGCTCACCACGATCAAAGCGATCACGCAAATTACCAAAACTCACTATGCAATTAGCAACACCAAACAAGTGAATGCCGAGGCGCTCAAATCTTGCGATTTTCGCCTCGTATTTTTCAAAATTAGCTCGTGATGTATTTGAACTATCCGAAAATAAATCCAACCGACTAGCACCGTCTACTAGTGTCGCCATTGCTTGCTCCGTATTTATAACACTTCGTCAAACATCTTCGATTTCGGCGATACTTATTCTGCGCGGTAATTTGGCGCTTCTTTCGTAATTTGTACATCATGTACGTGTGATTCACGCATACCAGCAGATGTGATTTCTACAAACTCGGCTTTGTCGTGTAAATCTTGAATCGATGCACAACCACAGTAGCCCATAGAAGAACGTACGCCACCAACCATTTGATACAGGATTGCCAATACGCTACCTTTGTAAGGAACACGCCCCTCAATACCTTCTGGTACCAATTTATCGGCATTATTTGCTGCGTCCTGGAAATAACGATCCGCGGATCCATCTGCCATCGCACCCAAACTACCCATACCACGATAGGATTTATAGCTACGGCCTTGGAACAGTATGACTTCACCCGGAGCTTCTTCTGTCCCAGCAAACATGCTACCCATCATGACAGTAGATGCACCAGCAGCCAAGGCTTTGGATACATCGCCAGAGAAGCGGATACCGCCATCCGCGATACAAGGAACACCAGTTCCACGTAATGCCTCAGCCACATTCGCAATTGCCGTGATTTGAGGTACGCCAACGCCGGCGACAATACGTGTTGTACAAATCGATCCTGGACCTATACCAACTTTGACAGCATCTGCACCATGCTCAACCAAAGCCAAAGCCGCTGCCGCTGTAGCGATATTGCCGCCTATAACTTCAATGTGTGGATAATTCGTTTTTACCCAACGCACGCGATCCAATACGCCTTTGGAGTGGCCATGTGCCGTATCAACAACGATCACATCCACACCAGCTTTCGCCAATAAATCGATACGCTCGTCATTATCAGCGCCTACACCAACGGCTGCGCCAACACGTAACTTACCCAAATTGTCTTTAGAGGCAAATGGATGCTCAGTAGATTTTTGAATATCTTTTACGGTAATTAACCCACGTAATTCAAATGCTTCATCCACCACCAATACACGTTCTAAGCGATGTTTGTTCATTAAGCGCTTGGCTTCGCTTAAGTCTGCGCCTTCTGTGACATAAACTAGTTTTTCGCGTGGAGTCATCTTGGCGCGCACTTCCGCATCCAACTCTTGCTCAAAGCGCAAATCACGGTTGGTGATAATACCAACGACGGATTTTCCTTCAACAACTGGGAAACCACTGATACCATGTAATTGCGCTAAAGCGATCACATCACGAACTGTGGTCGTTGGCGCTATCGTAATCGGATCGCGCAACACACCAGACTCAAATCGCTTGACCTTCGCGACTTCACGCGCTTGCTCTTTAGGAGTCAGATTTTTATGGATAATACCAATACCACCTTCTTGCGCCATCGCGATAGCCAGACGCGCCTCGGTCACAGTATCCATTGCGGCGGATACCAAAGGTATATTAAGTTTGATATTACGAGTCAAATTCGTCGCAAGAGAAGTATCTTTTGGGAGAATGTTTGAAAACGCTGGGACGAGCAACACATCATCGAAAGTGAGTGCTTTTTGAAGAAGACGCATAGTATTTCCTATAGGCGCAAAAGTAAATTATACAGAAAACTTGCCGATCCGTCTCGTTCCGTGTAAAACTCGCTTTAAATTATTAAGAAAAGTTGCAGTAACTGAATAGAAATCGAGTAAATCATGTATAAAAATCGCAAATTAAATCGTAAATTAGTAGTCTCTGGATTGATTGCCGCACTCTTATCATCGAACATCGCATTCGCGCAATACATCTGGCTAAATGAAAAAGGGGTAAAGCAATACTCGGACACACCGCCGCCCAAGTCCGTTCCACGCGATAAGATCATCAAGACACCATTTGGCAACCTTCGTGGTCAAGAAAAAAATACTGCGCAAGCTACTGATGCGAATAAGAGCACCGAAGTAAAATTAGAAAAACCAGTGACCATAGCAAGTAAAAATGAAGATTTTAATAAGCGAAAAATAGCTCGAGAAGAAGCAGAGAAAAAAGCTGACTCGGAACGCCAAAATGCTGAAAATAAAACAAAAAACTGTGAGCGCGCAAAATCTTACAAACAGTCGCTGGACGAAGGTTTGTTGATTATGACCAGAGATAAAAATGGAGAGCGTACGCCAATAGATGAGGCACAACGCGCTAAAGAGATAGCTGATGTGAAAAAAGTTTTATCTGAATGCAATTGAAAAGCTCAAAAAGCCCAAGTTTTTAGGCTTAAGCTTACATTTTCCCCGATTTGTGCTCGCGCTTCGCCCGATGGCGGCGAGCACTCATAGGATCGGCAATGAGCGGTCGACATAACTCTATGCGCTCACCATCCTTCAGTAAATGCGTGCCACTCTTCTTCTTGCCAAAAATCGCCCATGCACTACCTTTATTCAGCATGAATTGAACTTCCGACCGTTGCGTTGGCGTCAAATACTGAACCGCATCGTCAATTGTTGAATGTTGGTCGACATGTAATTCGAATAAATTTGGAGCAGTGTTTGCCAATGCATAGCAAAACTCTATGCGAATTTTTGCCTTGCCTAAATCATGATCCATACACCACCTCTGCACGGTCACAAAAAGCATCGACGAAACTGTTGGTGATTTTGCTAAAAACTGGCCCGATCAAGTGTTCCAACAATTTACTGGAAAACTCATAACGCAAATCAAATTCAATTTTACAGGCGTCACTACGCAAAGCAGTGAAAGTCCAATAACCATGTAATTGCTTGAAAGGACCGTCGACCAAATGCATTTCCATCGTATTCGGTGGAGAATTCACATTTTGCGTTGTGAAACTTTGCTTAATTCCATGATAATTGATAGATAATGTCGCCTTTAAGTGGTGATCAGTTCGCTCTGCGACGCTAACACCACCGCACCAAGGCAAAAATAAAGGATAGTCTTCAACTTTTTCTACTAACGCGAACATTTGCTCTGCGCTATAGGATACAAGAACGTTTTTTTGGACGACTGCCATTATCTCAAGTCATTTGGTATGATCACAGACCGAATTTTAACTGAAACAAAGCTCGTCACGGAGATTAAGCGCAAAATTGCCCTTCTTCATGAACGAAGCTTTTACTAAATAAATAAAAAGCATGAGCATCGCAGATAATAAAAAGGCATTTCACGATTTTTTCATTGAAGAACAATACGAAGCAGGTATTGTGCTGCAAGGCTGGGAAGTTAAAGCAATACGTGCGGGGCGAGTACAACTAAAAGAAGCCTATGTCATTATCAAAAATGGCGAAATTTATTTATTTGGTGCGCACATTGGCGCATTGCCGACGGCTTCTACGCATATTCACCCGGACTCTGTCCGCACCAGAAAATTGCTATTGCACGCCGAAGAAATTAAGAAATTAATTGGAAAGGTGGAACGTTCAGGCTACACGATGGTTCCACTCAATATGCACTATCTCAATGGCAGAGTGAAATGTCAGATTGGTTTGGCAAAAGGTAAGAAGCAACACGACAAGCGGGAAACGGAAAAAGAACGCGATTGGCAGCGAGAACAACAGAAAATCATGAAGCAGCATCGCAGATAAGGTTTTACCTGTGAATCCTTAAGCTTACTAAGTTGAGCTTAATTCTTAGGCTCATTTTTCTCTTGATGGCGCGAATAAATCTCTTGTCGAGCTTCACGAATTTGTCGTCGCAACGCTATTCGTTCTTCTGGACTCAAGCGGTTAAATTTGTTAACTGGTTTTTCATCCCGGTTAATCACAGGCGTAGAGGAAGACAAATCTCTGCGCGAGAATGTTGTGTCGCGCTCAGTCATCGCTCCGGATTGATTCTCAGCTTGACGTTCAAGTCGACGATTGGCGCGAAATTCCTGAAGTTGAAATCGGCGCTTATCTAAATTTTGGCGCGGACTTGAATTTTGCTGATGTTGTGCGTAGACATCAACACTGATACTTAGCGTTGACAATACTAACAAAGAAAACGTGCGCTTCAGCAGAGCCACAACCATCCTTCCACACGATTCATAATGAATCTTCAATAATCGAGAGTTTTTTAAAAGCTCAAATTGGTAGCTAATAAAAAAGCAGAACAACCAAGATTGTCCAGCATGTTCATAGTGTAATTGACTGCTAGTTTCTTTGATAGATTTTTTCTGTAAGCACTGTAACAGTTTGTAATCTTCTACCACAGTGAGTTAATGTGCATCAATTTAGCAGTAAGATAAGCACTTTTCAAATGCAGATAGTGAGAGATGCGATGCTTGAAACTAAGGCGAAAATTTTGGTGCTGGATGACGACCTGCGTTTGCGCGATCTGTTGCGTCGTTACTTGAGTGAGCAAGGCTTTCAGGTCGTCGTAGCCGAAAATGCACAAGCCATGAATAAATTATGGATGCGTGAACGTTATGACTTACTTGTGCTTGATTTGATGTTGCCCGGAGAGGATGGATTATCTATTTGTCGCCGTTTGCGTGGCGGCGGAGATCAAACGCCTATTATCATGCTGACGGCAAAAGGCGAAGAAGTTGACAGAATTATCGGTTTAGAAATGGGTGCTGATGACTACCTTCCTAAACCTTTTAATCCACGTGAGTTGGTTGCACGCATTCATGCCGTCCTAAGGCGACGAATGCCCGAAGAAGCGCCTGGAGCACCGGCAGAACACGGACAGGTCTTCCAGTTCGGTGAATTTACTTTGGATTTAGCCACTAGAAATTTAAAGAAAAAAGGCGAACACATTAATTTGACCACTGGCGAATTTTCAGTCCTGAAAGTGTTTGCAAGACATGCACGCCAACCTCTTTCACGCGAAAAACTAATGGAGTTAGCACGTGGACGCGAATACGAAGTATTTGATCGCAGTTTGGATGTTCAAATTTCTCGCTTACGAAAGCTGATCGAAGTCGATCCAACCAATCCACAATACATACAAACAGTGTGGGGATTGGGGTATGTGTTCATCCCTGATGGACAATCTCATTAAACAAAAAATGAGAACTATCACCAAGAATCGGATTTGGAAATAATTTGACTAAGTAGCTAAAACTTATGTAACTCATGAACTAGTAGCGCATGAGCTAAAGCAAGGATTGCTCACCAATCTAACGGAAAAGAATCGACATTGATGGGAAACATACGCAGTTACTTACAGCGTTTAGCTTGGGTGCAGAGCGGGCTTTTTTGGCGCACTTTTTTCTTATTGGCTTTGCTAGTCACCGCCAGTATGACGACATGGTTTGTCAGTATCAAATTATTAGATCGAAAACCACGTGCACAACAATTATCGAATCAAATTGTATCGATCGTCACTATTACTAGTGCTGCGCTCACTCACTCAGCCGAGGAGCGTCGCCGTGAACTATTGATTGATTTGGCACGCAGTGAGGGAATTCGAATTTATCTTTTGGAAGACACTGATCAAATCGAAGCCTTGGAAGAAAGCCCTATGCTTGCCGAGCTACGTTTACTAGTGCAACAAAAACTAGGTAAACAAACACGCTTTGCTCAAAGAGTTAATGGCGAAGAAGGATTTTGGGTTAGCTTCAAAATAGATGATGATCAATTTTGGCTACGCCTAGAACAAGATCGTTTGCAAACAGAAATCGGTTGGCACATATTTGGTTGGGCTGCAAGTAGCTTGGTTTTAGCATTGATCGCTGCTGCGTTAATTTCAAGGCGCATTAACGCCCCCTTATCAGACTTAAGTGCAGCCGCACGTCAATTAGCACGCGGAAATCATCCATCTCCATTAAAGGAAACAGGCCCCAGAGAAATCCGTGAGACCAACACTAGTTTTAATCAAATGGTGGATGATCTGGCAAGAATCGAATTAGATCGCACAGTGATTCTTGCAGGTATTTCACATGATTTGAGAACCCCCTTGACACGCCTGCAGCTGGAACTGGAGATGGCAAATCTAGATAATGCTACGCGAGATGCAATGCAGATTGACTTGCGACAAATGGATAGCATCATTCAGCAATTTCTCGATTACGCAAAACCCTTGCATGAATCAACCTTCAGTAGCTTTAATCTAAGTAGTCTATTAGAACAACTATTTACCGACATGGCACGTGATCACAGTATTCTAATGGAAGTACAGATAGTACCTAATCTGTATGTAACAGGCATAGAGATAGAAGTACGGCGTCTATTTAATAATCTCATTCAAAATGCCTTGCGCTATGGGCGCAATGAAGTTACGCAACAGTTAAAACTTCAACTTGAATGTCGTTCTCGTGCAAATACTGGACAATCAGGTGCATTGATATACTTACGTGACTTTGGCGCCGGTATTATTGAATCTGAAATTCCCCGGTTATTACGTCCCTTTACACGTGGCGAAGTGGCTAGAAGTCAAGCCAATGGTTCTGGTCTAGGCTTGGCAATTGTTGACCGTATCGTTAAGCGCCATGGGGGAAAAATTCAAATACAAAATCATGAATTTGGCGGCTTAGAAATTTATATTGAACTGAGATAATTTCAATATTTTCCATTCCATAAAAAGCCACAAAACTTTCCAGATAGTAAATTACTGCTTGTATCTTAGTATCAATAGCCGATTGCTAGTGATAATAAATAAGTGTTGGGCATTTTTCAAATTCGAGCTGAGAGAGGTCTGTCTCAGCTCGGGTCGCAACTACTACAACTTAACACTTCATTAGTCAGATCAATTACACTTTCAAGCGACGTTGTTTCACAGCATTAGCCAATCCCTGCAATACTGTTTCGCTATCGTTCCAATCAATGCATCCATCAGTAATAGATTGACCATAAACCAGGTCTTTGCCTGGCACCAAATCCTGACGTCCAGCAACCAAATTAGATTCAATCATGACACCCACGATGCGTTGGTCACCGCCGGCAATTTGCGTCGCAATGTCAACACAAACCGGAATTTGATTTAAAGGATTTTTTGAACTATTTGCATGCGATGCATCGATCATAATACGTGGTTGTAAGCCGTTTGCCGCAATATCTTTTGCTGCGGCATCAACACTGGCAGCATCATAATTTGGGGTCTTACCACCGCGTAAAATAATGTGGCAATCTTCATTACCGTTAGTCGACACAATCGCCGAGTGACCACCTTTTGTGACAGACAAAAAGTGATGTGGTTGTGAAGACGCCTTAATCGCATCGACTGCAATTTTGACATTACCATCAGTACCGTTTTTGAATCCAACTGGGCATGACAAACCGGATGCTAATTCACGGTGTACTTGGGATTCTGTAGTTCGTGCACCAATCGCACCCCAGCTGATTAAGTCGGCAATGTATTGTGGACTAATCATATCCAGATACTCAGTACCGGCTGGCAAACCAAGTTCATTAATGTTTAATAATAATTCTCGCGCAATACGCAGACCATCGTTAATGCGGAAACTGTTATCCATATACGGGTCATTAATCAAGCCTTTCCAGCCAACGGTAGTACGCGGTTTTTCGAAATACACGCGCATAACAATTTCTAATTCACCGGCAAATTTCACCCGGGCTTCCGCAAGTTTTTTCGCATACTCCAGCGTCGCTTTTGTATCATGAATTGAACATGGGCCAATCACCACCATGACTCTGTCGTCTTTAGCTTGCAAAATATTATGTAATGCGGAGCGCGCATTAGCAGTGACTTCTGATGCTTTATCCGAGCACGCAAATTCGCGAATTAAATGCGAAGGTGGAAGCAGCTCTTTCATTTCCCGAATACGTAAATCGTCTGTGCGTTGCATAATGTTTTCCTGAAGTTTCAGTTAGATAAAAATGTGTTTAAAAATAATGTTTGATCGGTTTTACCTATCCATTGACCTGACTAATTAATTTCAACGGGCAAAAAAAAACCGCCATGACTGGCGGTTTTTCTGGATCGGTTGGGTTCTATGTACGTCGATTTTGCTTCTACGTGAACTTACCGCTTCTCCACCGCCTTAGGGTTGGAATAGCTAAAGTAAAAGTGAAAGTAAAATCGTGCAAAATTCATGAAAACCTCGTGATCGAATGGAACGACTATAACAACATCAAAGCACAATTGGCAAGCAATTTATCTTATTGTTCGCGTAAATTTGCAAAACCCTTGAGTTAGCGCACAAGTTACAAATGAGTTACGACATAAGCTTATATTCAAATGTCTATAAGCACTTACAGAAAACTCGCGATCTCATTCAAGGACTTCTTACGAATATTAGGGACCATGCAATGCTCGGCAGGGTGACCAACCACCAATAAAATATAAGGTTTTTCATTGTCAGGGCGATCCAACAACTCATTTAAAAAACCCATAGGACTTGGGGTATGCGTCAAAGTCGCCAAACCAGCGTGATGCAATGCCGCGATTAGAAAACCGGTCGCGATGGAAACCGATTCTGGTACATAATAATTTTTGACTGCGGTGCCATCATCCATCAATGTGCTCTTTTGACCGAAGATTGCGATCAGGTAAGGCGCATCTTCTAAAAATGGCTTATTGGAATCTGTACCCAATGGTGCCAACGCGTCTTTCCATTCTTGTGGTGCACGGCGCTCGTAAAATTCACACTCTTCAATTTCCGCTTCCACGCGTATGCGGTGCTTCAATTCTGGATCAGTGACTACGGCAAAATGCCAAGGCTGATGATTTGCGCCAGATGGTGCAGTACCTGCCGCTAGCAAGCATTGCTCTATCACTTTGCGTGATACAGGTTCAGAGGAAAATTCTCGGATGGTTTTACGACGAGAGAGTTCTTGATAAAACTCTGCTGCGCGCGCTTCCATCTCACTTTCTGGATACGCGCGATAGGTACTCAAGGGAATGAATTGCGGAGAGCCTTGATTGAAGGAAAGTTTAGACATGCTGATCCTTTCGTAGAAAAATAACACTGTAATCACAATGTCCAATCTACTCAAGATGCCAAATCACATTCAATACAAGTAGTAAAAATAAAAGCTTTTTAACAATCAATCAACGGCAAAAAGATGTATAGACAATACGAACTTTTGCCGTCGATTTACTAGCAGCACTATTTTAATTGAGGATCAGGCAGTTCCGCCCACAACCAGACCATCAATGCGCAAAGTTGGTTGACCTACGCCCACTGGCACGCTCTGCCCTTCCTTGCCACAAATCCCGACGCCTGAATCCAGGCGCATATCGTTGCCTATCATTGTTACCCGATTTAAGACATCAGGTCCATTTCCTATCAGGGTTGCACCTTTTACTGGATAAGTAACTTTGCCGTCTTCTATCATGTAGGCTTCGCTGGCAGAAAAGACAAATTTTCCGTTGGTAATATCGACCTGACCACCACCAAAATTCACCGCATATAAACCATTTTTTACCGAAGCTAAAATCTCGGCAGGATCTTTGTCGCCACCCAGCATATAAGTATTCGTCATACGCGGCATAGGTAAATGTGCGAAAGACTCACGACGTGCATTGCCTGTTACAGGCATTTTCATCAGACGCGCATTCATCGTGTCTTGAATATAGCCCTTCAGTATGCCGTCCTCAATCAAGGTCGTACATTGTGTAGGATTACCTTCGTCATCAATGTTCAAAGAGCCGCGACGATTTTCCAAAGTGCCGTCGTCGACCACAGTAACACCTTTAGCTGCAACGCGATCGCCAATGCGACCTGCAAAAGTGCTGGAACCTTTGCGATTAAAGTCGCCTTCCAAACCATGACCAATCGCTTCATGCAAGAGCACACCAGGCCAACCTGAACCGAGCACCACGGTCATAGGCCCTGCTGGTGCTGGACGCGCATCCAAATTAACTAAAGCCGATTTCACAGCATCATCGGCATATTGCTCCAGAATCGCATCAGTAAAATACGAGAAGTTATAACGACCACCGCCGCCACTAGAACCAGTTTCGCGACGACCATTCTGTTCTGCGATTACTGTCAATGACATACGCACTAATGGACGGACATCGGCGGCAATGACACCATCACTGCGCGCCACCAAAATCACATCGTATTCGCCAGCCAAACTTGCCATTACTTGCACTATGCGCGGGTCTTTTGCCCTTGCGATTTTTTCGATACGTTCTAATAAGGCGACTTTTTGTGTTGCATCTAAAGAAGCTAAGGGGTCATCTTGCAAGAATAAATTGTGGCCTTGTATGCCTTGCATAGATGAGGCAACTTTTATCTTGCCTGAACCTGCACGAGCAATGGTACGAGTTGCCGCAGCAGCTTCTAGCAATGCATGTTCAGAAATCTCATCAGAGTACGAAAATGCGGTCTTATCGCCAGATACTGCACGTACACCAACACCTTGATCTATCGAAAAACTACCTGTTTTAACAATACTTTCTTCCAGACTCCAGCCTTCATTTTTGGTAAATTGAAAGTATAAATCGGCATAATCAATTTTATGCGTAAACATCGTTTTGAGCGCTGAAGCCAATTTGACTTCATCCAGCCCAAAAGGCGTCAGAAGAATATCGCGAGCAATGGCGAGATGTTTTAAATTTGAATCAAATGGTGTCATATTTTTCTATCTTGATTGGTTGCCGTAGCGGCATCTTAACTGCAGCATTAGCTGCTGTATTAACTTCTGTATTGTAGAGCATTTCCCGCAGAAGTTCGTATAGTGAACTTGCGCCTAACAAGTAAATCGCCTGTGTTTCAAAGCAGGTAAGTTACTCCGAATTTTTTGCATTGCATCCATATCCAACTCAGCCACGACGACACCTTCACCCTCTTCCAAGCAATTTAATATCTTGCCCCAAGGATCAATTAACATACTATGTCCCCAAGTACGACGCCCACTTTCGTGGGTACCGCCTTGTGCTGATGCCAATACATAGCATTGGTTTTCTATTGCGCGGGCACGCAATAAAATTTCCCAATGCGCTTGACCGGTTGTGTAAGTAAATGCGGCTGGCAAGACGAGCAAGTTGCACGGTCCCATATTACGAAATAATTCGGGAAAACGCAGGTCATAACAAATACCTAAACCTATCTTGCCAATACCGTCTATTGCGCTATCAAAACTAACGATGTCATTACCTTCTTGTATCGTGTTTGATTCTTGATAGCTTTCATCACCATTCGTAAAACCAAACAGATGAATCTTGTCGTAACGTGCAATTTGAGTTCCGCTGCGATCAAATACTAGACAGGCATTATAGATTTTGTTGCTATCGGTGGACTTCAATGGGATCGTACCGCCTATGATCATCATCTGCAGTTCTCGCGCCATCTGCTGTAAGAAATTCTGTAAAACGCCATTCCCTGATTCTTCGGCAAAAGCGACTTTATCGGTGTCGCGTAAGCCCATAATCGACCAGTATTCAGGTAATACCGCCAAATCCGCGCCTGCAGACTTTGCTTCTTGAAGCAGGCGTTTTGCGGTTTGCAAATTGGTATCTGGATTCGATACCGACACCATTTGGATTGCAGCAACTTTCATTCTATTTCCTTATTTGACTTCCGCTTTCGCTTTATTTTGCTCCACTTTTTGTTCCGCTTTTTGTTTCTCTAAGATTTGCTGGCGTTCTTTATTTTCAATCTTAGTCACAATAGGATTCATCCATGGACCAGTAATTTGATACTCATAAGTAAACGCGCGTTTCAGTGGATCTCTAAAAAATAACTGTGCTAAAAAAGTGCCCAGACCAATGACTGGATTTACCGCCAAACCATATACCACAGAAGCAGCACCGGCATTAAAATCGGGAATGACCGCCACATGTAAGTCTTGCGATTCTTTCGCAATATCAGCATGGCCTTCCATCAGTACTGCTGCATTCACGCTGCTCATTTTTAAATTATCAGTCGTGGCAATTCCATGAGAAATTTTTGCCGTGCCGACTATGCTATCAAAAGCAAAGCCGTCAGAAAATACATCGCGAAAATCCAAGGTAAATCGTCGTGGCAAAGATTGCATGCTTAATACACCTAATAATTTCGCCGCGCCAGGATCGACTTTCAAAAATTGTCCAGCGGCCAACTTCAGCTGCAATTGTCCGCTCAAGCTTGGAATATCCAGATCAAACGGCAAACCTGTCCACTGCAAATCACCTTCGAGCTTGCCCTTACCGCCCCGCAAGACATCAGTAAAGTCAAATCGATCTAGTAATTTCCCTGAATTCGCAATATCCAATACATATTGCAACTTGGTCTGGCTATCTGTTCCACGTGCTGCCCACTGACCAGTCGCGCTTAATTCGGCATCGTCATTCTTCAACACCAATTTATCAATATTCCATTCGCGACCTTGTGCCGCCAGCGTATTACTCGCGTTTAAAGTAAGGTGCCCAAGCTTTTTGTTAAACAACTCAAAGTTGTCCACCTGAATATCCAAGCTTGGAATTTGTTTAGTGGTGTTTTTTGCTTCCAACAAATCGCCCACATCACCCGCCGCAGACTTCGGAATCATTAATCGACTCAGGCGCGCAGTGATTTGGCCTGGCGACTGTGGCTTGCCAAAACCATTCCAACTGATAAATCCCGATGCCTGAGTCGAATCCAAATTGGATTGCCACAAACCTCCTTGATTCGATGCTCCTAAAACGATGTTATCCATCTTTTTTCCGAACAAATAAATCTCATCGGTTATCACAGACAAACTTGTCGGTTCCACATATTGTGCAAAATCGACGGGAGATTTCGGTTCAAGTAAATTAGTTTTTTCAGTCGTTGGACTCATGTGATTTTTCACCTGCGCATCCAAGACGCGGCGCCATTCATCGACGTTCAAAGATTTTGTTTGCACATGTAAATTCAGTCCCGAATCCGGCAAGATTGCAGGCGAATTCACCGCGACAGCAGCCCGCACTACATTCCATCTTGCGTTTTTCTCTAAGGTTTTTTTGCGCTGATAATGTGCGTTGAAACGATTGCCAACGCTGAGTTTGAGCTGCTCACGTATCTCATTTTGATCCGCAGACGCATCAGGCAGAATTTCAAAACGCATAGGCGCCAATTCGTTTGCCGTTTTCGTCAACGGCGCCGGTAAGTTCCATGCTAAACCTTGCAGATCCGATTCCACCACCACTTCAGTTTGGCGCTTTTTAGCATAAATTTGCGTCGTATATTTTGTCTCACCTTTTAAACTATCAAACAAATTGCTGACTTCCAAATTTGCTAAATGTTTTTGGATTCCTTCTGCGGTCGCGAGTCCTTCAAGCTTGATCTTAATCGAACCATCTTTTTGACTACCACCATTTGCCTGCACAGCGCCGCCTAACAAATTCGCCTTCAGATTGTTCAAATTCAATCCATGCTCGTTGAATTCTATCTTACCGTTAAGCATGCTTATCAAAGGTAAGTCAGTTTGCAAAATTGTTTCTGCATTATTCAATTGCAGCAACCCATTTACTTTAGAATCAATAATGCTATTCAAAGGCAAATTCAGTTTCAAATTAAGTAGTCCATTACCCGTCGCCGTTGTATCGTGTAAGAAATTCGCAAGCCAGTCATCTACCGGGCTGGCTTTTAGATAATTCAGCATCGTTTGCAAATTGCCACTCGCATTACCGTCGATCTGCAATACCGCATTGTGTTCGAGCAAATCGGGAATAATCACCTTCACTTTATTCAAAGGAACGTTATTGGTCGCGGCTGTATCTGCTCGAATTTCCATACGCCCACGTTCAAAAATAAAGCTACCTTTGATACTGTCGATCACTGGCCAAAATGGTGCGACACCATCTTTGGCAAACACGTTTGGTAAAAAATTTAATTTACCGTTACGGAGATTCCCTTTAACGAAAAACTCGCCTTGCTTTCCTGACTCTGGGTCTTTTTGCTGAAATGGAAAATGCGCAAGCGCGCCTTTCAAACGAAACACCACATCATTCGCCTCGCCGTCCAACAAAGCGTGACTTAACCAATCACGCAAATGTTCAGGAGTTTGCGCAGGAATATAACGATTGATGGTTTTAATATCGAAGCCTTGCAAGTGACCGTTTAAATCAACTTCGCCCAAATCCGCTTGGCGCATCGACAAACTATGTTTACCGCTTAAATTACCGATCGCGCCGTCCTGCTCAAACTCCATTTGCTGGATCTGTAACTGCAATTGATCATTTTGTTGAAATTGCCAGCGGGCTTGCATCTTCAAGCGTTTAAAAGGCATAAGTGGATCGACAAAATAACTCGGCAATTGCAACAAAAGATCCGTGGAATCCAAAGTAAAAGTGCCGCCTTTGTCATTCGCATCGATGTAGCCTGATAAGTTATCAAAGCCTGGAATAGCGGGCACTGCAGCTTTCGCTGGTAACTTGCCCGTCTTGGGTCTAGCCAATTGCGCCTTCAAAGCTTGCATTTCAAGATTACTAAATTGCCCCTTAATGCTATAGCTCGATATGTCAGGGAAACTTCCTTGCCAACGAGCAGTGAAATCTTTTAAAACACCTTTTGGTGCAACATCGATCAACAATCGTCGTTGGTCTGCGGGAATCGGCAAATGTTCCGCAAAATTTGCTAAAGAATGCAAGTCTAATGACTGCGTATAGAGTTCGACTTTTTCACATTGACCATTTTCACCTGGCGTAAAAGTTTCCTTCAAGGTCGTCGCCGGCAATACTAATCCGTCTCTAGTTTTCATCGAGAAATTTACCAAAGCCAAGCTATGACCAGCTTGCCCTGGCAACCAAGACAAATATTTGTAGTTCGACTTAATTTGTTCTGAAGCGATGATGCGGCCGCTCACTTGTGCCATATCAAGCAAAGGTAAATCTTTGCGGAACTTACCGATCACATCTTGCAAATGCACGTCTGCTGTGAAGTCTGCTAAACGGCCTTGCTTCAATTTAATCCAAGACCGTACGCTACCGAGACCTTTATCCAACTTAAAAGGGAAAGGAAAATACTGATGTATTACGGGTAAGTCGGCTTGTTTTAAGTCGGAATATAACTCGCCCGACCAAGAAGACAAGTCAGATTTTTTTGTTGCAAAGACAGCCTGTTGGAATTGCCCTCTAACATCAACTGGCGCCGCCATATTGACAGGAGGAGTTGCTTGCATCGCAAATTGATGTTCGCGCCAATGATTATTCAAAACAAAATTGACCGCAGTCAGGCTGAGCGGTGGATTGGCACGCAATTGGTCGTCCCAATTAACCTGTCCTCGCACTACTTTAATTTGATGTTGTGCTAGTAGCCAATTCAATCCCGCTTCGCCTCCATCACCTTTTCCATCCAATTGCAGAGAGAAACCAGCGACTTCGATCACTCCATTGGAATTACGACGAATATTTAACTGAGGAGCAATAATTTCAACTTCTGCGAAACGCAAGTCCAATACAGCCAATGACCACCACGACAAGGTGGTATTTACTTCTGGCAGAGTCAATACAGCCTGAGATTGCTGATCCCGTATAACGATGCCCTTTAAAGCGATTTGCGGATTAAAACCTTGCCAATTTGCTTCCAAACTCTGAATACTAAGTACTCTCCCCATCTTTGCACTGGCAAATTGCTCAATCTCTGATTTGTAATTTTCAAGATTAGGTAGTACGACGTAACGCAATACCAAGAACAAAGCCGCAAATAGAAAATAGCAAACAAACAGCGTCTTTAGGCAGATTCGTAGGGTCTTGCGCAATCCACGACCACTGTGGAAAGCAGCGAATACGCACGCAGCTCGACCGCTATGCAGTGCCTTGCGCCAACCGTGTAATGGGAGCGCAGGATGATCACAGGCGTGATCATCATCTTGACGATGAATTGGGTGATGTTGTTTCAATGAATTTCCAACTCTTAACGTGGATTAATTCGCATTAGTGCATCACCAATATGGGGACAGACGTTCTTCGACGCTCGTATCAAAATAACTTCAAACAACAACATTCTCCCCTAAAACCACTGAGTTCACATACAAATATGCATTAAACCGAAATGAAAAATCGACCATAAATATACCGTTCGCTATGCCAGTCACTAAGCCATTCAATAAGCCATTTTTCAAAGCAGACTTGTGATTTTCCGGCTTGGGCTTACAATGCTCGTAGTCCTCATAATGCCTGAGAGCAAGTCCCCAATCCATTCGTCAAATTCTGTTGAAAAATTACATGAACACTAGCACTGCATCCTCTCCCGCCCTCCATCAATCACGCTTTGTGACGCGATGGCTAAATGCAAAAGATAGCAGATCACAAGAGCTTGAGAATATATCGCAATTATCCATGAGCAAGGCGAGTTTTACTGAAATTTTACAAAAAGAGATAGCGCAGGGAGCAACGATCAATGCCGCGATGCGACGCTTACGCAATTTAGTGCTCGCATGCTTGATTAAGCGTGACTTACATGGTAACGCCGACTTACATGAAGTAATCAGCACCATTAGTGATTTTGCTGACTTTGTGATTCAAACGCATTTACAGCACTTGATGCAAGAAATGCTAGAAATCCACGGGCAACCTTGTGGCGAAGAAAGTGGTGAGCCACAAGAATTGATCGTCTTAGGCATGGGGAAATTGGGTGGCCACGAGCTAAATGTATCGTCCGATATCGACCTGATTTTTTGCTATAGCGAAAATGGTGAAACGCTTGCCAATAGCCAGCAACGCTGCTTATCCAATCACGAATTTTTTAGCCGCTTAGGCAAAAAACTGATCGCTGCGATTTCGGAAATCACCGAAGATGGTTTTTCGTTTCGCGTCGATATGGCATTGCGTCCGAATGGAAATTCAGGCCCCTTGGTGGCGTCTTTTGGCATGGTAGAGGATTATTTTCTGGTACAAGGCCGCGAATGGGAGCGCTATGCTTGGGTGAAAGCCCGAGCGATTACGGGAAGGCCAGATCACATCACCAGCCTCGAGAAAATTATTTTTCCCTTCGTCTATCGTCGCTACCTCGATTACGGCGTGATCGAATCGCTACGCAACATGCACCATCAAATCCGCGCGGAAGTCGTACGCCAGGAAACCCGTCACCCTGACCGCGGCATTAATGTCAAATTAGGGCGCGGTGGAATTCGGGAAGTTGAGTTCTTGGCGCAGGTATTTCAATTAATACGTGGTGGCAGAGAATCAGTTTTGCGCGATCGCTCGACCCGTGCGACCTTATTAACCTTGGCGGAAAAAGGCATACTTGATCAACACATTGTTGATCAGCTCATGACGGCCTACGTATTTTTGCGAGATGTCGAGCATCGATTGCAGTATCTTGATGATGCGCAGACACATATTTTCCCAGCCAATATCGATGATCAACATTTAGTTGCGCAAATGATGGGTTTTGCTGACGTACATAGCCTCAACGCCGTGCTCATTCCACACATGCAATTTGTCGCAGAGCAGTTTGATGCCATCTTCAAAGACAAATCAGATCAAGAAGATGATGCGCTCAATACCAGCAATATGTCGGCACCAGATGCGAACGAAACCATTATCGCCCATTTGCAGTCACTAGATTTTTTAGAGATAGAAGAAGTCGCACAGAGACTTTCAAGTACTTGGCAATCAGCCAAAATGCAAGCATTACCCGAGGCTAGTCAACAAAAATTGGCCGCCTTAATTCACAGCGCATTAAAAACCATTTCAAATCAAAACGATGGTCAGGCGGTCACCGTACATCGTCTATTAGATTTTATGGAACACATTGCGCGCCGCACAGCATATTTGTCGTTGCTTAGTGAATTTCCACACGCACTACAACGCGTCATACGCATGATGCACGCCAGCGATTGGGCGGCAAAATTTCTAAATCGTCATCCGATTCTATTAGATGAATTACTGGACGAATCTGTGTTGCATCAAGCTCCGGATTGGAACGTTTTTTCAAACGAAGTAAAGACATTGATGGAGGAACAAGCAGGCGACGTTGAGGCACAGCTCGATAGCTTGCGCGAACTGCATCATGCCTTATTGTTTCGATTGCTAGCCCAAGATCTGGAAGGAAAAGTAAGCGTCGAGCACCTCGCCGACTCGCTCTCAAAATTGGCGGACGTCATGGTGGAAGCTGTGGTTCAAGCTGCGTGGAAAACCATCGCTAACCGTCATTGCGAGATACCCAAATTTGCAGTGATTGCCTATGGAAAGTTAGGTGGCAAAGAACTTAGCTACGCGTCGGATCTAGATCTAATTTTTCTCTACGATGACGACGATCAGGATGCACCTGCCCTTTATGCAAAACTAGCTCAGCGTTTTATCACATGGATGACAACACACACCTCGTCAGGCGTGCTGTTTGATATCGACATTGCATTACGACCAGACGGTGCAAGCGGCCTCATGGTTTCATCGGTACAAGCCTTTGAACGCTATCAAGAAAAATCGGCGTGGTTATGGGAGCATCAAGCATTGACCCGTGCACGTTTTTGCGCCGGCGATAGCAGCATAGGAGCAAGATTTGAAGCGATACGTGAACACGTTTTACGCTTAAGCAGAGATACAGAACAACTCAAAATTGATGTCGTTTCTATGCGCAAAAAAATGCGTGACGCGAATGTAAATCGCAGTGAGTTTTACGACTTAAAACACGACCATGGCGGCATGATCGATATAGAATTTATTGTGCAATACTTGGTCTTACTCCACGCTCATGACTATCCAGAACTCACAGGCAATATTGGCAATATCGCGTTGCTCAAACTATGTGGCAAACTGGGATTAATCGACGCAGAATTGGCGAATGAAACTGCGAATAGCTATCGCCTGCTGCGCAAGTATCAACACAATATTCGATTGCAAGGAGAGGAACGTGCGCGAGTGCACCTGGACAAAGTCGCGACCGCCGTTCAAAGTAGTGAAGCTTTATGGGACAAACTATTTAAAACTGCTACATGAACTTGAGCGTGCCTTGCACCTACCTTCTTCGCAGCCCATGACTTTGGGCTACATTAGGGTTTGGTTTCAGCAATTCAAATGAAGATTTTTTCCATCGGCATCACAAACAAAAAAGGCTTTGCAGTAGCAAAGCCTTTTTTGTTATCGTTGACCCGTCCTGAAATAGATTGACAGTTTTCTTCGTAATGGAAAGGAACGTCAATGAAATCGACAGAACGCAGGAGTCAAAGAGATTACACCTTAGCCTTTAAATTGTCAGTGGTTGATCAGGTA
>NZ_JACOGA010000028.1 GCF_014284175.1 Affinundibacterium flavidum | reverse complement strand
GCAGTAGTGTGCGTGGCAAGACGCGCATGTCCAAAGTGGGACATACTTTTATTCGCAAAGCGCTCTACATGCCTGCCATGGTGGCTTTGTATAAAACAACATGGGGCAAGGCTTTCCGCCAGCGTCTTACGGCATCCGGGAAACCTCCCATGGTGATTATTGGTGCCATGATGAGAAAACTCATTCATGTCGCATTTGGCGTACTAAAATCCGGCAAGCCTTTCGATGTAAGCTTGCATTCTGCTTGACTCGGATAACAGTATCTACCCGATGGAGCTCTAGCCAACGCATTTTGCGTAATTCCCTATCCTAAATCAACATTTCCTTTCTATCAATCAAATATGAAATTCATGAATGAACATGTCTTCATAAGCAGCCTCTTACGGGGCGTAAGAAATCTACCTCAAACTCACCGTTTGTTGTTTCCACAGAGGATCTTGCCACTTGTAAAAAATGTTCAGTGAGCTAGGTTGATCCGCACCATTTTCAGTTTGCAGAGTGTCCATATTCACAACTTCAAAACGGCGCTTAAAAATACCCTCAACTTTAGCTTCGCGAGCTACCAACATTTTATTGCTAGCCGGTACCCAGCCTGCAAATTCAACATAGCCTAAGTTAGGATCACTATTGGCAGGTGGTAAGGCATCGATGATCCATCCATTACTGGTTTGATGAAAAAGCCAGAGTTCACGCCAGCCTTCCATGGGTTGTACTGCTAATGCCAGCGCGGTGCTGTGCGCGTTGGCGCGGGCTGAGGCCGGCCACACTACGCTGTAGGTGCAGCGCTTTGCAAGTGGGTTCTTGATGTCATGTTTGTTGTCGATCAAGTGCACACAAGTTTCACCCGGCTCACCTTGACTGGTGACGATTTGCAAATTCGCCTTGTTGGCAACTGGTAGTTCAGCAGCCCAACGTGCGGTGCCTACACGTATGCCAGCATCCGCATAACTTTGCTTATCTTCATCAGTAAGTTCTTCTTTATTAACTGCGGCTAATTCCAATAAAGCGCGATTGCCCGCTACTTGAAAATTTTCATTTTTACGACTTCTTTGATAAGCGATGGCCGACCAGACGCTGGCCTTACGCATCTTGATACGGTTCTTCAGATATTCATTGAGATTGCTGCTATCAACGCGTTCCAACACTTCAGCACGCCAATTATCCAAAGCGAATTTTTCCAATGGCCGAGTGGCAGGGTTGATGCATTCAGGGCGAGTCAAAGCCAAAGCGGCACGCGCCCTTTGTTCGCTCGTTGCATTCATCGCCAACACCCGACGAAAGGCTTCGCCGTCATAGCAAAGTTGGATGCGGCCTTCGCGTTCAAAGCTCTTAAATTGCACACCGTAGTAGCTGGCCACTTCTAAATGAGCGGCAAGCGTCGTCTCCATTTGCTTGCCCGGTTTCACCGTTGTGCCTGATTGCGATTGCAGATTCGTGGAGCGGCGTGCCAGACGTTCTGCCATCGTTCCTAAAGCATCGAATGCTTCAGCACCGATTTGATTGGCTGGCGCGGCTTTTAGATAGGCTGCGGTGTAACTGATACCCAGAGCTTCCGCGCCCGGCGTGTCGCGCAAAAACCGTATCACGGCGAAACTATCGGGTGCATCGTCTGGGTCCATTCTGACTAAACGTACTTGATTCGCTTTAATAAAACCTGCGCGTTCGCGGCGGTGGTCATATACTTGCAAATAATCCATACGTTCACCGCGAATTTCTAAACTATCGCCTTGCCATAAGACGACTTGTTGTTGGGCACTGTCACGCGGAGCTGCGCGCAAGGCTGCCTGATCTTGCGTGACAATGGCGATGAGACTAGAGGCGGCGGCAGCAACGATAGTTGATAACATGGTGATTCCTTGAATTTTTTGGGCGATCTATTGTTGAATTAATTGCCTTCAGAACTGGTTTCCGTATTTTCAGTCTGTTTGGTTTCCTTATTTACAGCGTTGCTACGTTGCTCTTTACCCGTACCCAATAAAGCAGAGCCGATGAAGCCACCGTCTGCAGGCGGAGGAGCGATGATCACGGAAATTTTGTCCGATAATTTATCTGCCATCGTTTTTTGGATGAGCAATGGGTGCTTAGTTAAGAGCGCGCCATCGCGTTCCAGTTGAGCGCTCGATACTTTGCCAACCAGCTCTTGACGATAGGCATCAGCATCGGCCAATTTGCGACGCGAATCCGCTTCACCAGATGCCTCAATCACACGTGCTTGCGCCGTGCCTTCGGAAGTTTTGATACGCGATATTTTCTCGGCTTCCGCTTCTAATTGTCTTTGTTCAATTTGCTTTTGTTTGAACGGTAGTACATGTTTCATCGCTTCTTCCTGCGCTTTAGCAGCGATGATTTGTTCATTGCCGGAAGCCTCGGCAGCTTTCTCACGACGGATTTTTTCTGCATCCGATTCCAATGCTGTTTGCTTGACTTGTTTCTCTTTGAGCTCCAGGGTATAACGCATTTTTTCGCTCTCTAATTCTTCCGCCAAGAGTTTTTCCATGCCACGTTTGTAATCAGCTGGCAGGTCAATTTTACCTATCATCACCGCATGTAAAAGAATGCCATCAGCGGCTAATTTTGGTTTCAATTCAGTTTCTATCGTTTGCTGAATTTCTGCGCGCTTCGTCGAGAAAATTTCTTTCACCGTATAACGCGTAAATGCTTTGTACATCACACCTTGCACTAAAGGTTCGACAATTTCAGCGTTAATGTTTTCTGGAAAACCCTTTCCGTTAGACGTCAGTTTGCTGGGGTCGATTGCATAGCGCACAGTGAGGTCCACACCTAGAGACAAGCCTTCTATAGATTGGAAAGGTGCATCATTGTCAGCACTGGTTTTGCTAGGACGATACAGCTGATCTTGCAAAGAATATTTGCGCAATTGGTAGAAACCAGGAATCACGATCACGCTGCCTTCACGAAATTGTGAAGCGCTACCCGTGAATAAATTGGAACGGATACCGACTTCGCCACGGCTGATAGTTCGAATTGGGGGATGTTGATAGATGCCATAGCCGATCGCTGAAATCGTGCCTAGGATGAAAATATTGCGCAACATGGCTTTGGTGATGAGCGGTTTCTTAACTTGATATTCGACCGGATATTCACTTTGATATTCCGCATCAACTTCAGCGCTTGTTGTGGAGCCGATGTCTGACTGCGAAGTTTGGTACGAATCTTTGCGTGAATTGAACATAGACGAGAAAGTAGAGCGCACTGCATTGACGATAGATTTCAAACGATTTGACATAGTAGCCTCCGATGATGATTGATGAATGTCGATGTGGGTTGCGTTGCATTTGCAATGGCGTTTCCCTGAGACACATCTTGCGCTGCCAGACCGGGAAGATACAATGCCGCCCGACGGGAGCTATCCTCATAGTGCGGCGATGTTTGAACATGTAACGGAAGATTCGCACGGTGGCGTGAAGAAAAACTCACAGCGGAAAACTGACTTTTTTTGGGAAAACGTGGATACTACGAAGCAGGTTTAAAAAAGATTTAGCTTTGCACCAATGCAGCCTACGCCAACATTTTTATCATCGGAGACACATCGTGTCGCATCACATTAAAGTCGCAGTCATCGAAGATGATGAACCAACCAGCAATCAATTCAAGGCGTGGATAGAAGCCGCCAAACCCGGCATACAAATCGATCAATGGTTTAACCGGGATGATGCAGAAGCAGCGATTGCGCGTGAACGCTATGATTTGGTGGTCTTGGATATTGAACTGGGACGTGAACGTCATGCTGGCGTGGCGATCATCAATGCCATCAATAAAAATATCAGCAAAGAAGGGCAGGCGACGCCGGTATTAGTAGTATCCGCCATGCCCGCAACAATCTATCGCAGCATCATGAAGGCCTTAGATGCCTGGGACTATCTGCAAAAAGCGACCTTTGAAGAAGCGGATTTTATTGAAACTTTGCTCGACATGTTACGCGCTGTGAAAGAGCGCAGGCAGCAAACGCAAGATAGCAAAAAAGTGTTGCTCAAAGAAGCTGAGCCAGCCAATGATGCATTAAGCATGGACCCTTTGCGACAACGGACACCGATGTGGCGTGGCCAGCGCATTAATCTGCCACTCACCGCACAGAGAATTTTGGCGGTAATGTTTGAAAAGCGTGGACAAATTGTGTCCTATGATGATTTGTACGAAGTGGTGAAGAGCGGACGCAATCGCGACAATATTCGCAAACATGTCAGCACGATACGTGATGCCTTCCGTGAAATTGATCCCAACTTTGAATGCATAGAAAACGTCCCTATGCGCGGGTTTCGTTGGGTGGAAACCACATGAAGCGGTTTTTCTTGGCGAGTTATCGACTACGGATTATTTTTCGTGGTGTGTTCTTACTACTGTCAATGGCAACGCTAGGTTTGGCGCTGTCTTTGCTACAGCAAGAGAAGCAATTGAGCTATAACAATTACCAAGCCAATTTCAATAAAACCATCAGCCAAATCACTGCGACCTTGCGCCATCCAGCAGGTCAATTAGCTTTACTAAATCCGCCCGCAGAACAAGAAGGCGCGAGCCTGCATCCTTTGCTTCTGCCATTCTCCGCTTTAGATTTCGACGACCAAAGTAAGGTACAGCAAGCCATCGCGATGTCGGGTTGCCTAGTGCAATACGGAAATGATGGATCGCTCTGCGTCGGCATAGGAAACAATCCTTGGGCGGGCGGTTTTATTTATGTGGCAGGTAGTTTTAATAGCGCCGCCTTGGTCTCACATCCGCATGGACAAGTGGTACGTGATGAAGCGCATCGCATACGTGTCAGTGTGACTTTACGTGGACAAGAATATCAATGGCTTGCGCCGTTTGAAGAAGAACGAAGCAGTAAAGCGAATGCAGGAATTCGCGGGCGATGGGTGGGCTTTGTCGAAAGCGAAGTGAATAAATCGAATGCCCGACCAGTACGGGATTTTCGTGGTTGGGCGTGGCAAAAAGCCCTTTGCAACGACGTGGAAAAAGATGGCAAGGATCTCAATTGTGATCGCAATACTTTTTTCTCTTTGCGTCTGCCTATCGCGGTTTTGCAGGAAGCCTTGTTTGAGAAAAAGCGACCAGTTTGGCCGCCACAAGATCTAGATCAGATCCATGTTGAACTCGCCGTGCTGGCACCTGAGAGCCAAATCCCTTTATTGGATAGTAAGGCAATGCCGACCGCCACACCATTTTCTCTCAATGATTTGAGTGCCCTGCTACTACCTGGCGAAAGTCTCAGCATCAAGAAATCTTCTGAGAAAAAAGAATTCATCAAACTGCTCGGTAAAGTTGAGCAAGAAGAGGAATCCTGGAATGTCTTGACACGCCTGATTCGCCGTTTGCCTGTGGATGAATACGATACCCCTTTGGAAAGCAAAGAATTAATTAGCACGCCTTTGGATAATTATGAAGTGCTGTTGAAAGGCGATGTGCGCAGTGTCAGTAAGACGCTAAGCGTGGTAGCGACCCGTGTTTCGTGGTTTGTCGGTGCCATGTTATTGGCCTTGTTGTTGGCTTGGCTCTTGATAGAAATTAGTATTATCCGGCGCATTACTTTATTGACGAAACGTGCTGCTAGCTTATCGAAAACCATGAAAGGTGCGGGAGAATTAGATCAACTCGATGTCAGTGATTTGCGTAGCGCAGACGAACTGGGCGTATTAGCTAGTGGCTTGCATGATTTACTCAGGCGAGTGAAAGAAGACGTGGAACGCGAAGCAATACGCACCGAGCAAGAGAAGCAAATGTGGCATGCAGTAGGACATGAAATCATGTCGCCACTACAAAGCCTGATGGTGCTACATCAGGCACCGGAAGATCAAAGCCATCGTTACATCAGCCGCATGCAACAAGCGATCAAAGTGCTATATGGTAGCGCCACGCCTAGCGAAGCATTTCAATCGACTATCTTGCAGTTAGAAGAAATGGACATCACGCAGTTCTTGCAACATGTCGCCGATAATGCGCCACATGCAGGTATCGACAACGTGGAATTTAAAGGCGATTTTTCTAATGTGATTGTGAAAGCCGATGAATATTCTTTGGAAGATGTGGTAACCCATGTGTTAAAAAATGCGAACCGCTACCGGCCAGAAGGCACACCAATTACGCTAACGCTGGAAGCAGATGAAACCAGTGCGACCATTCATATCGGAAATCGTGGACCACATATCGCGGCCGACATGCTAGATAAAATTTTTGAATACGGCGTTTCAGATCAAGTGGATTCTGGTGCCAATGGTAATCGCGGCCAAGGATTGTTCGTCGCGCAAACTTATATGGCGAAAATGGGAGGCACGATCAGCGTGCGCAACATCGGGTCGGCGATAAATCCTGCAGATAGTGGAGTGGAATTTTTATTGAGTTTGCCGCGACGAATTTAGTACCTTAACATGGTCGTCGACGATCAAGTTATCGTCAATTATTTTACTGAAGAAAATATTTAAAAGATCGCAAAGGGAGTTCATGAAACTTGTTTTCACCTGTAGCCTAATTCTGGCACTCACCTCGTCCATCGCTCAGGCGCAGTCGCGCATAATGTGTGAGCCATCATCCAAAGATGACAAGCGCATCACGGCGATCTGGCCGTCGCCCTATCTTTCTGAAAAGGGCAAGCTGTGTTTCGAAGTAAAAAGTTGGACTGAATATTCCGGTCAAAACTGCGTTACGCATGGCGGCAAAATATCGTGGAAAGGCTTGGTGATAGTAAGCGTTGATGGGGAATCTCAGGGGCGAAATTTAAGGTCATTTCGTGTGCACAAACCTGTGGTCAACGATGAACTCATTGAGTACACTATAGAATCGTCTCGCGATAAGAATTGGGAACCGATTCAACACGTAAGAATCAATCGCTTGTCCGGGGAAGCAATCAGCTATTTCATCAAATTGCATGGCGGTGAACCATATCAATGTCGCTTGGAGAAACGCAAGCTATAAAAATGTAGCGGAATTTGTCGCTCACTCCACTCGCTAATTAAATCATCACTCGGACGTATCGCCACCTTCATTTCAGCCTTATCCACCATGAACTCTCGTCCTATCCCACTCGTTCTGCTTTTTGGTCCATCTGGTGCAGGCAAGTCTACGCTGTGCGCTGCGCTCTCGAATCAATCGCAGTGGCTACATGTGGAGACTGATCCATTTTCCAGAACGACTGCTTCCGCGCCGGTACCAAAAAGCCTGCTACAACTCTTCTCGCCTAACCCTAGCTTTAGCGATCTCGCCACTGAGCTGCGAGGTATGGCGAGCTCTCATTCTGGGGTGATTCTGTCCTTCATTAGCATGATTTGCCCGAACGTCGAGCACATCACCGCTGCGCAAGAATCAGGATTCACGACTATTTTTCTCTCTGGAAATGAACAGGAATGCCTGCGATCATTCTTACGCCGCGAAGCTCGCATTGGTCGTAATCTACCTGAGCAACACTGGCGCACTCACAGCACAGGGATTTGCAGAGCACTCCATCGTCCAGAATATGCGCCCCACACTATGCTTGGCTTTAGCGATGGCGCGCATCGTTCCGTTAATGAGCTTGTCGCAGAAGTGCTAAAACACGTTAGTGGTTAAGATGACATGGTCAACTACGGCGCATCATCAATGATAAGATCGTTCTCGACTTTACATTTTGGGGCGATGACACTTTTCATATGGCGCAAACGGTCAAGCAAGCATTTAATTCTTTTCAGAGCAAACCTTAACATCGCAGTCGATTTGAGTGTCACTACGCGTTTCGTTGCGGTAGTCAGTGGCCTTGAATCTAAACTCCGTCAAACATAAAGCGAAATCCCAATGCCTTTCCCTTCTCACAGGTCACCCTTCTTATCACGTCAAGTGCGAACAATTGTTGCCATCGCGGCCTCACTCTTGTTCACATCCTTAGCCTACGCCGACGAACTCATCACGCTTAAGACGCGACCCGGCGTGACGCAGTCGGTATTGCTTTGGGAACCGCACGGACCAGCGCCAAAAACAGTCATCTTGCTCATTCCCGGCGGTTCGGGAAACATAGGTTTGAAGTTAAAGGATGGACAGGCACAAGCCGAAGCTACACATCTTTTTTCGCGCCAACATGAGGCACTGTTGCAAAAACAATTCGCAGTCGCGGTCATAGACGCACCGTCCGATCAAGAAGACATGACTCAAGATTTCCGTACGTCCGCAAGACACGCAGCTGACATGCAAGCAGTTATACGAAAGATCCGAAGTCGCTTCCCCAAGGCGCGGTTGGTGTTGGTAGCACACAGCCGAGGCACGGTTTCTGCTGGTTACATCGCACAGAACCGCGTCAATAAAGTGAATGCGGTCGTGCTACTTTCTGGCTTGTATCAGGCATCTCAACCTGGCCCACTGATTCCGTCCCCTGGTCCCGGCTTGTCGAAGATAGACTTGCCTTCACTTAAAATCCCCATGCTTCTGGTTCACCATACTCTAGACGCTTGCCCAGTCTCGTCTTTTTCTGCGGCATCCGATGTATCCACACGCCTGCCTATGATGACGGTCAATGGCGCAAACGCAGCTGAGGGCAGTCCGCTCTGCGGTCCTGGTAGCAATCATTGGTTTGTGGGAATGGAGGAGGCGGTTGGTCAGCAAATCATCAATTGGTTATCTGGGAAAACTTGGAAATCTAACTTGCCGTGAGTGAGCTACAGCCTAGCTTTTGGTATTGCGTCTTATGTTGGTTACTGACGAAATTCCGTCATTACGATTATTCGTTCGAGGTACATTCGAAGTATCGATAGCTCATCTTGCCGTTGATTGAAGAATTTCGGAATAATGTAATACGCCCTCGACAATGACACCTTAGCTTGTTTAGCACTTAGGGAATTTATGCGCATCACCAAATATTTTTTTGCATTCCTAACAATCACCACCATTTCTTTAAGCAGCGTCCATGCTGAAGGTCTCTCCAAGGAAGCGATGTTTTCACGTTTGTCTGCGTTAGCGCCGAGTGGCAACGCGGACATCAAATACAACCTCGGCATGTTCTTAAATAACGGGATAGGAACCGCTCGCGACAACAAAACTGCGTACAAATATTTTACTGAAGCAGCTGAATTGGGGCACGAGCTCGCCTCTTACAAGGTGGGTTACTATCTGGCTGGTCAATTTCCAGGTACTGTTCCCGTTAACGAAGCAGAAGCTGGCTATGATCTCGCGCAATTTGACGTCGGCATGCACTTCATAAAAAAACGCGACTTGGAAAATGCAAATCTGTGGTGGGAGCGCGCTTCACGCCAAGGCAATATGCAGGCTACTTTAGCCTATTTGTACTACTTATCGAAGAGCGCCTCGCCCAATGAAGTTACAAGCTACGCACTGGGCTTAATGCTCAAAGAGATGATGCCCGATCCCACTAAAGAACTCCTCGCACATATTGCGACTCTAGAAACAAAGCTAACGACCGAACAGAAATCAGAAGCGAACACAATTCGTGCATCGTGGTTCACAGGCAAGACACCGCTTACCTTAAAAGCACAAGAGGGAATTAATGCGCTATTGGCTTTACTTGCTTCGCTTGAGCGTTAGGCTAAGCAAAGTGCTCACGATCATTCGCGTGCTCAGAAATTCGTCAATGAAATCCGCGAAAGTCCCAGAAATGAGTCTGCCGTTCTGATACGCGTAATAGATTTGCAGTTGATTGTCGGTTAAGCCACACAGCAAAAAAATGAAACGAAAACCTGAACCACCGCCTCTAGGAAGAGCTCCCGTTGATATTAGTCAATGGGAGCCTAATAGCCAAGGATCGGTTGCTGCCTCCTTCACGCAGGAATATGTTGATGAACATTACCAGTGTTGGCACTGCAAGTGCAATGCTATCTTTACTGCGCGGGACCAAAAGCACACTTATGAAGTTCGTAAAGCGAATATCAACCAGCGTCGTATTCTTTGCGATTCCTGTTGGCATGAATCACTTAACGTCGTTAAGAAATTGGAGACTTGCGCGGAGGTTTGGGGCGAATCGAAAATGACGCGGAGAACAGATAAGGCGTTTCTTGCGAACTGGCTGCATCTACTCGAGTTACAGGAAACTTACGCGCCATATAGACACGATATCGCACGCAAAAATATGCTGCGAAAGCTACTTGCAATAGTTGACTAGTCCAACCAAGTCAAACATCACAAAACCAAAATCGCCCGAAAATCATTCACATTATTGTAAGTAGGTCCAGTCACTAACAAAGCATCAAGCGCAGCGAAAAACGTATACGCATCGTTATTCGCCAAACACGCACTGGCCGATATCGATAAATCTGCCGCTCGTTGCAAGCTGTCTGGCGTACACCATGCACCGGCGTTTTGTTCGCTACCGTCGCGCCCATCTGTATCGGCTGCTAATGCGTAAATCCCTTCGTGTCCATTGAGATTTTGGCAGAGGCTTAATAGATATTCTGTATTGCGCCCACCACGACCGCTGCCTTTAACGGTGACGGTGGTTTCCCCGCCTGATAGCAATAGATATGGTTGTCGATCATCCTTTGCTACCTCATTTGCTACCTCATTTGCAACCTCATTTGCTACTTCACTTGCGACCTGAATTGCCAGCTGCGCATGAAGGCGCCCCAGCTCACGTGCTTCACCTTCCAAGCGATCTGACAAAATCTTTACCTTCACACCTTTCGCTTGCGCAAAATTAGCCGCCGCTTGCAAAGCAGCTTGGGCGTTGGCGATGATGTGAACATGCGGGTTGATGAATGCCGCGTGATCGGGTTTTGGTGTTTCGGAAGAAGCTAATTGCAGATGCGCGAGCACTGCGGGTAAAGTCGGAATCGCATAGCGCTGCAAGATCTCCAGTGCGTCAGCGCAAGTGCTGGCATCTGTCAAAGTCGGTCCGCTGGCAATAATACTGGCATCGTCGCCCGCCACATCGGAGATGATATAGGTCAGCACCTTAGCTGGCGCGCAGGCTAAAGCCAAGCGCCCACCTTTGATCGCAGACAGGTGTTTGCGCACGCAATTGATTTCATGAATCCTGGCACCGCTGCGAAGTAAGGCGCGATTGATATCTTGTTTTTCTGCCAGACTGATGCCAGGTGCGGGCAAGCTCATCAGCGAAGAGCCGCCGCCAGAGAGTAAGCAAATCACGGTGTCAGCGGCACTTAGATTTTGCACCGAGGCGAGTAAATCACTCGCGGCTTGATAGCCAGCCTGATCGGGCACAGGATGGGCGGCTTCACGCACTTGGATATATTCGCACGGCAAGCTATAGCCATACGGAACGATCACCATGCCACTTAGTCGCGCAAGTTCACTTGAAGATAGCAAGCCTGTGGTTAACCAATGTTGCTCCAAAGCTTGCGCCATAGCTGCAGCGGCCTTACCCGCACCGACCACGATGCAACGCCCGCTGGCGGGAAATTCTGGCAAATGCGGTGGTAGGCAGTGATGCGGATCAACTGCGGCAACGGCCACCGCAAATAATTCGCGTAGAAACGCTGCTGCCTGCGTTTGGACATTCGCTTGGACATGCGTGTAGATATGGGCTTGAGTCTGATTCCAGTTTGTCATCTTGTTTTGGCGCAATCACTCCGAGCGGCTAAAATACCAGCTTTGCTCGTCTTAGGCGATCTCTTTTCGCTAACTCAGATTCGGATAATTTACTCATGCTTATCACACCCAGCCACTACGATTTCAGCGCGATTGCGCCTGCGATGCAAAGCTATGTCGATAGAAAAATTCTGTCTGGCGTGTCTTCGGCAATTTTATCTGGACAAGATTTAGTGCATTTTCACGCAGCGGGTTGGGCGGATATAGAAAACCAAATCCCTTTGCGCCACGATCATTTGTTCCGCGTATTTTCGAATACGAAACTGCTGACTTCAATGGCGATCATGCAGTTAATCGAGCAAGGTAAATTGGGACTAGATGATGCGGTGGAAATCTATCTGCCACAGCTCGGCAAGCGTCAAGTTTTAATCCCCGGCGCAACTGACATCAATCAAACCGAAACCGCCCGTTCTGCCATCACTGTACGTCAATTATTGACGCATACTTCTGGCCTCAGCTATGGCTTGCTCGATCATGGCAGTACGATTTACAAAGCCTATATCGAACGCAAAGTCTTAAATGCGTTTGAACCTTTATCTGAACTCATCAACGTCTTAGAAGACTTGCCGCTAAGCTTTCATCCGGGCGAACGTTGGGAATATTCGATCGCTACCGATGTCTTATCGCGTTTAGTGGAAGTCGTCAGTGGCGACAATTTTGATGTGTATCTGCACGCGCATATTTTGTCGCCGTTGGGGATGAACGACACCAGCTTTTGGGTGCCGCCGCATAAACATGAACGCCTGGCTGCTTACTATGCAGGCACAGATACGATGAATGTCTTAAACCGCGATCTTAAGCGCTTAGAAAAATCACCGTATCCCGATGCCTTTTTAAAACCGATACCGCGCTTCTCCGGTGGTGGCGGCTTAGTTTCGAGCATGCACGATATGCTGATGCTGATGCGTAGTTTTCTGCCCGGTGGTCATGCAGTGTTGAAACCAGAATCGATACAAAGCATGATGCAAAATCACTTGCCCGCGGGTTGGGGCATTGCATTTCCCGGTGTTGGAGATGTACCGGGCAAGGGTTTTGGTCTGGGTGGTGCGGTGACTTTGCGCCCGGGGGAGAATGATCCGGCTGGTGCAGAAGGTGAATTCGAATGGGGCGGCATGGCCGGCACCCATTGGTGGATTTCGCCACGTCACAATATCGCGGGACTATTGATGACGCAGCGTCAAATGGCGTTCTGGCATCCGTATTCGTTTGAATTTAAAAAACTGGCGTATGCGGCGATGGGAAAATAGCCTATTTCCGTATTTCTATTTCCGCCTTTTTATTTCATCATCCGCGCCATGAAGGCAATAAACAAAACGATCACGATCAGCTTCCAAACGATACTACGGCGAAACCACGGTGTCTCTTCGGTATGTTGAGAACTAGTCGCCTCACGATTCATGACGCGAAACCGGGTAGCATAAGGCGCTTGCCGAAACTGGATTTCAATCACATCCTGATCTGGATCAAATCGCATGGGACGCACGCTGCTCGCCATGCGTGCCCAGATCAGACCAGCAACACCAAAGATACCTATCAGCGGCAAAGCTAGCATAGGACCGAGTTCAGGAAAGGTCGATAGGCGACGTGGTCCCAGCAACAGACCCAGAGCAAATACCGCCCCCATATAAAAAATAAAACGGATCAAATGCATCAAAGGGCTTTTGTCCAATAACAAATTCGCCCAACGTGTTTCCGCCGCGTGTGCAGGGCAAATCCAGTAATTGAGATACATAACTTCGCTCTTCATGGTCAGCCCACCGGCCAGATTCGGACGTATCGACTTCACACGTCCCAAGCGACTGGTCGAGCGCAGCAATGACTTGGTGGTACCACATTCAGGGCAACACGCTGGCCATTGAATTTCCGGAAAATCTGCGCCGATAGCGACGCGAACTAGTTGTGACATAGGTAGCCTTTGCAAAAACCAATCAATCAAAAATCAGTGGAAGTTTATTATCGAAAATAATCAAAATTATGCCAGACTGGCTCCATACAGTCGTTCCCGCGCAGGCGGGAACCCAGCGTCGTAGTTTCATTCAAGGACAAAGTCACTGGATCTCCACCCCCGACTCCAGTACCATAAGTATTCATATAAATCGGAATGTCACTAAAAGTCCCCTCCCTTTCAAGGGGAGGGCTAGGGTGGGGATGGGTTAAAGTGACGCGATCCGCAGTTTCTATCGTACGGCTAAAACCTATCTCCATCCAAAGCTTCTCTTTGAAAGCATAGGTATCTACACAAGTCGAATAAACAGCGAAAATAATGACTGTCGCTCCTACGTAGAGCTTGCCCTCGAATGCTTGAGTCGGGGGCAGGAGTTTAGTGTCTTTTGTCGATCAACGAACGCCGCTAGATTCCTGCCTACGCAGGAATGACATGCTGAGTTGTTAATTCGATTTTTTCCTTCTTTCATAATGTGAATGCTCTTATGTAGATCCCTATGCCGCCCTAGCATTTGATGGCTGGCTCTTCACGGCAATCACAGACTACGAGAATGTAAACCTTTTGGGCTGTATGGCTAATTAGAATCCTATTGATACATCATGACATCATATTGACAGAACTTACGCAAGTCTAGATTGAATGCGTCCCTGCTTCTGCTACTATGATTGACCATAGCCCTGTCATCCTCAACACCGCGCACCAACTATGTCACAAACCATCTTAATCATCGAAGACGAAGTCGCGATTGCACAAAACCTGTGCTACGCCTTAGCCACTGACGGTTTCACGCCGCTGCATCTGAGCCTGGGGCAAGCTGCGCTCGATCTCTTGCAATCGGCAGAGCAAGCCAAGATCGCTTTGATCATTCTGGATGTGGGCTTACCCGACATCAATGGCTTTGAAGTTTGCCGTCGCTTACGTCAATTTTGTCAAACGCCCGTCATTTTTTTGACCGCACGCGCGGATGAAATTGATCGCATCGTCGGCTTAGAAATCGGTGCAGATGATTATGTCAGTAAGCCATTTTCCCCACGTGAATTAGTCGCCCGAGTGCGAGCGATTTTGCGACGGCAACAGATAGCTGGTGCCGCGCCCATCAGCCCGGAACAAGTACCTGAGCGTTTTGAACTGCGCGCGGAAGAGGCGCGGATATTCTATTTTGGCGTCTGTCTCAACTTAACCCGTTACGAATATCTGCTGCTAAAAACTTTCATTGAACGTCCGAATTTTTTATTTTCACGTGCGCAATTAATGGATCTGGTATGGACCAATGCCAGCAACACCATGGACAGAACAGTCGATACCCACATCAAATCGCTACGTGCCAAACTCAAGCTCATTAACCCGCAAGATGAACCCATACAAACGCATCGCGGCATGGGATATAGCATCGCGCAAGCCTAGGCAAATACACTAGATCATGAAAATCGGCCTGCGCCTCTTACTCAGTTATGCCCTCATCCTCGCACTGGCAGCGTGGTTCGTGCTCACCGTCTTTGTCGCTGAAGTCAAACCGGGTGTGCGAGCCACTTTAGAAGATTCTTTGGTCGATACCGCACAATTACTCGCACAATTAGTCAGCGATGACGTCAATCAAGCTGGCGCGAACGGACAACTATCACAAGCACTGATGCTACAACGCTTACAACAAATCAGTGCGCGTCAGATGGATGTCGAGATCAGCGGTGTCCATAAAAAAACGCTCGACTATCGCGTGTACATTACCGATGCGCGCGGCATTGTGATTTTTGATTCAAGTGGGCGCGACCTTGGCAAAGACTATTCACGCTGGAACGATGTCTACCTCACGCTACGAGGTCAATACGGTGCGCGCAGTACCCGTATCGATGCAGAAGATGAGAACAGCACGGTGATGCATGTTGCCGCGCCGATTTATGCTAAGCAAGTTAAGCAAGCTCAAGGCGAACCAAAACAGATCATCGGCGTACTCACCGTCGCCAAAGCAACGTCGGCCATCCGCCCTTTTATCGAGCGCAGTCAATACAAAATTCTGCAACGCAGTTTTTGGTTACTAGTCGCCACCTTACTTATAGGCATAGGATTTTCCTGGTGGTTAAATCACTCTTTGCAAAAACTGCGACACTATGTCATGGCGGTAGAACGCAATGAAAAAGTCAGCCTGCCCAAACTCGGTCAACACGAAGTCGGCGAGCTCGGCCTCGCCTTAGAACACATGCGCGATCAGCTAGAAGGCAAGCAATATGTGGAAACCTTGATGCACACACTAGCGCATGAATTAAAAAGCCCCATCGCCGCGATTCAAGGATCAGCAGAATTACTCAGCGAAGATCCACCCGCAGCCGAGCGCAGTAGGTTTCTACACAATATCATCGAGCAAAATCAACGCCAAAAACAATTGATCGATAAACTTCTGGCGCTGATTAAAGTCGAAAAGCAACAGCAACTCAGCCAAGTCAGCGACATCAACATCGTCGACTTACTCGACCAAGTCTTACTCGACTTTAGCGACGCCATCGCCCGCAAAAATTTGCGCATCAAATTTGAAGTACAAACTCACACGCTACAAGGCGATCCACTCTTACTACGGCAAGCAATCGGCAATCTAATCGACAATGCGATTGCTTTCAGCCAAAATGGCGCGGAAATCCACCTGCATCAACAAGTAAACGACGAGCACTTCACTCTATTCATCGACGACCAAGGCAGCGGCATTCCCGACTATGCTATAGCCAAAATCTTTGAACGATTTTATTCACTACCTCGAGCTGATGCGGCGAAGAGTACCGGATTAGGATTACCGTTTGTGCGCGAGGTGATTAGCTTGCATGGGGGTGAGGTGAGTTTGGAGAATTTGGCGGAGGGTGGGGTGAGAGTGAGATTGTGTTTAATTTTGGGATAAGTGGTTTTGTTCTTATGGGGTTTTATATTTTGGATTTGCTGGATCAAGAGATAAATTAGTAGCGAGAAATTTGCACTCCTTAACGATCTTACTAAACCTAAAGTTTATACTGTCTAAACAAATCGAAGCGAGTCACGAGCGAGCTTCGAAAGAGTTGAAACAAATTGCATTTACTTCTGCGGTCGGTTATCTTTTCATTTTGCGATATTAAATCTCGTTAGCCCACATAAGACCACACTACTTGACTTCCCCACGAAAACCAATCTCGAATTGGGTTCACGAGCACCTGTCATCAGACTTTGACGGCAGCCTAGACTGCGCGGCGGAACTCGTCGCAAGCCTTCCTGGCCTAGACGCTTGGGTTCCAGCAAATGACGGCATGCAAGTTTTAGAGATCCTTGCACTTGGTGCAGCAATCAGCAAAGTTGACCAAGCGGGGTGCGAACAACTTCTAAAGAACATCGCAAAATCGATTTCCTTGAATGGGCGTCCGAAAGCAGAAGACTCAGCTGAATTGAACTCGGTGGCGCTTTTGAGTGTTTGGGCTAACCATGTCCGCACAATTAACACTGTCAAGGGAAGGAAGACACCGGATTTCAAAGCGGTAATCGGTGAAATTGCCGTAGAGTGTGAAGTAACCAACTCGGAACCCAAGTCACACCAACTCGAACTCCAGAATCGCTCACACGACCTAACACAGCGGCTTCAAGTTGTACTTACTGCGCCTGGCTTAAGGGTTCGCTTCACTGACGATGCAAACGAAAGCGATTTCTGCGAAATGATTTCTGCCGTAGTCGGCCTCAAACCAGGCGAGACGCGAGAGTCATATGGACTCTGGTTTATCCAAGCTTACGAAACCCCGATTCAGGCCGACCCTGACGCGGGAAATCCTGTTTGGTGGCCCAAGCAATACGCGCAGCCTGCTACTTTCCATTTTTCATTTCAAGTGGCCCATCAGTCGGCAAATCAGCAAGTTACCTCTCAATCCACAATCGAAGTAAATTGGAGCCTATCCACCAGATCCTACATTAATTCATTAAGCAAGAAGGAAAACGCCGAGCAAGCTTCTAGTACGATGCCATTCATTTTGCTTTGCGACGTGACGCATCTCCCGGGTGCGTTTGGATGGTACAACGATAATTTTCCTCCAATACTCAAGGCTTGGAGCCAAAAAATATCAGCAGTCGTACTCTTCTGTCGAGGCATCACGGGACTAGACTCTCTTCAGTTCGAGTATCAAATTCACACTAACCCAAACGCTCAAATCGCCGCCCCGGAAGAGCTCACCATTCAAACCAAAGGTAAAATGACAATTCCATTCAATTCCCCTAGGCAGACGTCATCGAATGCGTGCTAATAACACTTTCGATGGAGAATCGCCGTCGACCGCTTCACTTCGATTCATATTTTCTGTTGCTGTGCTCTGTCATATCGGCGTAAGGTGTCCATGATGAATGGAACGTGTGTGAAGTGCGGGTTGTCTACTCCTAACGAAGTAGTCATTTTGCGAGAACCGCCAGATTGTCCTGGCTGCGGCGGTAGAGCGTTCACGATGACGTTTGAGGTAACAGAAACGTTTTTGCCCCACAACACGACTGTCATCAAACAAAAGGACCCAAACCGCAATAGCAAAAAGCGCGTTCGCCGCGAGCACTTCAATGGAATGCAAGCTAACAGCCAAGGCTTGCTCATGCGCAAAGAACGACTCATTGATAAGGATTCAGACGTTTATTATGAGTTCGTGGCGGACCCGAATACAGGAGAAGTATTGCGTAAGGAACACGGGCGACTTTCAGACCATCAGGGCTACGGCAGTGCGAAACAAAAGAAGACAGACACCTAACATTTTGTTTAGCACTGAAGCGCAACAGCAGGATGGCGCTTCGCGGTGTTTACTGCGTGCCGTGCAGTTTTGACATTAAAGAAAACGAACTATTTCACTCATACAAATCGAGCCACTTATGCGCAACTTCAAAAGCAGATTTTTCCAATCTTTTTTCATCGCTACACTCGCCATCATGATGCCAGTTATGGCAGAAGACAAAAATACAGACTGGGAAGCCCAGGTCAGAAAAGCTGACGATGCCTATTGGAATGATTTTAATTTTGGGACGTCCGCCTCGCTTAATTCTCATCTGACAGAAGACGTCGAGTTTTACCACGACCTCGGCGGAACGGTAATGGGTTACGATGCACTATCCAAGGTCAATGCTGGTATGGATGACACTAAAAATCGCGGGCGTCGTGTGATCGTCCCTGATACCTTGCGTATCTTCCCAATGCGCCGTGGCCCAGAGGTTTATGGCGCAATCGTTATGGGCGAGCACGATTTCTTTAGCACCGAATCGGGCAAGATTATCAAGCGCACATTCAGGTCGTCCTTCACACATCTCATGTTGCAAAAAGACGGCGTTTGGAAAGTCGCGCGCATCTATAGCTTTAACCATCAGCGCGCAACAGACGAGGCAAAATAGGCCGCGATTGAGAACATGAAGATTAAATGTGTTTGAGTTATCTGCTTGGCTGTTACACCTCACCGCATCATTTCAGAAATGAATTCTTACTTGCAATACTTCAAGCCCAATACAAAATACTTAACATCAAAAATACAAGGAAACAAAAATGCTAGTCTTATTTGGGTGGGTTAAAGAAGCCAAAGAAATAGCGTCCGCATTAAGTTGTCACTGTTATCGCTGCCAGCGAAAGCGGGCTTGGGAACATTGGAAAGAAACTGAATGGGTGTCATTCTTTATGATCAAGACCATCCCGTTTCTTTCCAAGTCCTATGTCGTCTGCAGCGCCTGTCGGGAATCCGTGTTGCTCAACCGAGAACAAGTTGCACTCTTAGAAGTCGAAGCAAAGCTTCCTCGTTTAGCCGCATTTCTGGAAGAGCATCAGCTTTCTCAAAAGACAGAAGTGCAGCGTAATTTTTTGTTAGCTCAGCGCGAGCAAAATCAATCGCGGGAATAGTGAACGCATGATGGGGTCAAACTTTTGTATTTCGATATTTGAACGGCAAAAACCGATCATTAATCGGTTCGTATTGAGTACACTTTTTCCGAAGTCCTAGTCAAATCAAGTTCTTGATCGGATCAACATTGTAGAAACAAATTGTACTTTTCTTGATGTTCGGTTATCTTTTTGCTTTGCAAAAAAATTACGAAAGCCCTCAGAAAGATAACTTATGAGCTATGACCTAGCAGTGTTTGACTCGCGATTGGAACTGCGAGATCCGAAGAAGTTCTATCACTGGTATGACGAGCGTACCGAGTGGGAAGATGAAATTGACTACAACGATCCCACGAATCTTACTCCCTCACTCCGAGCTTGGTTTGAAGACGTCATCAAATCATTTCCGCCGTTGAACGGTCCGTTTACATATCGAGGTGATGACGAAGAATGCCAGCAAAGGCAGGCTGATTTCACACTTGGAAGAGACATCATCTATATCGCATTCAGTTGGCCAACAGCGGAAGATGCATACAATGCGTGTCTGAAACTCGCTGAAAAACACGGTGTAGGATTTTTTGACGCCAGTGGGGACGAAGGAGCAGCTTGGTTCCCTAACGATTCAGGAATGTTGGAAATCGTACATAAGGCCAATGATGAATAGCCCATCGTTCCCTGCGCCACTGTCCTCCGTTAACTCCGAGTTAGGCTTTATACTATGAAGATCCTTGCAATTTTCGCGGCATTATTACTCTTCATTGAGCCACCGACTGCAGCGGCGGCATCAGACATCCAATTGAATGAAGCACATATTTCATTCAAACTCCCGGATACTTGGGATGCAAAACGACAAGTTCAAGGTAACTTAAAACCAAGTATGGAATCTAGCGACCCATTAATGGTTTCTTGGAAGCGTTCTCCCATCGTGGACAAGGATGGGAGCATGGTATTAGCAGGCTTGAATGTCGTTGCCTTCAAAGTACCCGCCGATTCCAATGTAGTTCTGATTTCTGCTCGTCTAATGGCACAGCGCGGTTGGCCTCGCAAGAAATTTCTCACGGTGGAGCATGATGGAATCACTCTGCCAAATTCCTTAGCTTATGAATCTGAATTTCTGTCTGGTCCGGATCGAAAAATGAAAGTCTTTATCGTCCACGCCGTTAACGGGGGCGTCTTTGTAGAGTTGATGTTCTCCGCAACTGACGAAATTTTTGAAAAAATTGAGCCTGAATTACGCGAAGCTCTTCGGAGCTTGAAGGTATCGTAGCAAGTAGGTTGCTACCGCAATGATTGCCTTGACTAATCGCATGCATGGGTCTTTAGACAGCGCAACAAATCGGAAGCCAGGTCATGCTTATTTCGCATTGCGGATTGATAAACACGCATGTTTAGGGAAGTGTCGATGGACAATACGAACACCGAACATACGTGCGATTACGTTTCACTAATCGCACCTACTGCACTAACTACATCAACAAATATGAAGATTCAACCCATCACAGAATCCCGATATCGGAAACTCCTTTGGACCTATATTGCGCTGACCCTTGCCACAATAGTGTCTAGCTTATTCCCTATATATTCCGAAAATTTAGAAACTGCTTATAATGCAGAACCTGAAACTTGGTTCATAAGCCACTATTGGATCGCAGTTCCTGGCGCTACAATTTTTGCTCTAACTTGGGTAGCTGGCCTCATTGGACTTTTCTTTTTCAAGAATTGGGCAAGGGCACTTTCTACCTATACGACGTTGATGGGATTCTTCATTTATACCTTGATCGGCACATCACTCCATTCAGGACTTGAGTCCGCATTTATCGAGGCATCTGCGACCCTTTGGGGAATCATTTTAGCGCTATCTTATTTTTCCCCTATCAGCGAAAAATTTGAGCGATAACTCAATTTCAGACCATTCGAAACTGTCCCTTATTCCTCCACATCATCCGACAACTTCCCGCGCAGCATAAACACTAGCAAGCAATCTTCCGCCGCCACCCGCAACTGCTGCCAAGCTGGTGCGAGTTGTATGTACTCCAGAGCGGGTAAGGGACGTACGAGCGTGTTGTGGGTGCCTTGCCAGATGGTTTGAAACTCGGTGATGGCACTTCTTTCTTGCTCTGAAAAAGTTGGCGCCTTGAGTTCTTCTTGCCAATTGGGGCTGACCCAATCTGCCCATTGTTCTAAGACTTCGGTGGCGACGTGGGTCTGTGGAGCTTGTGTTTGAAAATCTTGTTGGGCTTGGAACGAGGCGGCGATTTCTAGATAATCGATGAGTTGATTTCTGACTCTTTGTAAGAGTGTGCGTTCGCTGGGACGGGTGGTTTGTTGCGACATCTGTACTTCCGGCTTGTTGCTGAAAACTATTAAGTGAGTATGCATGAGGTGCAAGTAAATATCCTTGCACCTCCGCTTATATCATCACATACGATTACCTGGCGCGTACCTGACCTAGTGGATCACCAGCTTTCCAGGCTGGCATCTTGGCGCCATCGGCGACTGCGCGACCGAGGTTCAGCGTGAATTGCGCTTGTTGCACCATGCCAGAGAAATCCCAGGTCGGATCAAATTCATCGCTGACTTGATGGTAAGTACGCTTACTATGGGCACGGGCTTTTTCACGTGTGCCTTCTGGGTCTTTGACGTAGTCTCTGCCGCCACCGATGGAGAAGGCAGGAATGCCTGCTTTAGCAAAGCTGAAATGGTCGCTGCGGAAATAACCGCCTGCCAAATCGGGTTCTACTGGCGCGACGCTTAATCCCATGTCTTTGGCAACCTTGGCGGCGATCTCGCCTAACTCGGTGCGCTCACTGCCGCGAGTGCTGATGTCGCGCGTGATGCCCATGAAATTCAAACTGTCCAAATTTAAATTCGCGGCGGTTTTGTTGGCTGGCCACAGCGGTTGTGCAGCGTACATCGCACTACCCAATAAACCTTGTTCTTCAGCGGCTACCCATAAGAACATTTGACTGCGCTTGGCCGGTGCTTGCATCGCTGCTTTCGCCATCGCTAATAGAGCTGCAGTACCGGAGCCATTGTCGATCGCGCCGTTATAGATCGTGTCTCCTGTCGTTCCCTGCTTACCCAGATGATCCCAATGCGCGCTGTAAATCACGACTTCGTCTTTAAGTTTTGGATCGGTACCTGGTACCACCGCAGCGATATTGTATTGATCAACCGTACGGATGTCGGCTTTTTCTTCACCGACTAATTTTGCTGCCAAAGTCACTGGGGCGAAATCTTTACGCTCGGCTGCAGCACGTAATTGATCGAGATCTTTGCCCGCACCTGCAAATAATTTACGTGCAGTGTCTTCACTGATCCAGCCTTGCAAACCCGTGCCGAGTGCTGCGCCCTGCAGTTGGAATTTTTCTGCGGTGCCGCCATTTTGTACGACTGACCAGCCATAACTGGCAGATGCGTCGGTGTGAATTAATAAGACACCGGCTGCGCCACGACGTTTTGCTTCTTCATATTTGTAAGTCCAACGACCGTAGTAAGTGAGGGCCTTACCGCCAAAACGATTTGCTTCTTCGGCTGTCGGTTGCGGATCGTTAACCATCATCACCAGCAATTTGCCTTTAACATCTTGCCCTTTGTAATCGTCCCATTTTTCTTCTGGGGCTGTGATACCGTAACCAACGAAGACGATATCGGTATCGAATTGATGGGTAGCGACGGCATCGCCCGGTGCCCAAACCCAGTCTTTACCAAATTCAATCGCAATTGGTGCGCCGCCAGCTACCAGTTGCAAACTACTTTGCTGCGGCAAAGCTTTGACACCCGCGATTTTGACTAATTGACGATAGCTATTGCCATTGCCCGGCTTCAGTCCAATGACTTGCGACTGACTTTCTAAATATTGTACCGTCAAGTCGGCACCACGTTGACCGGTGCCACGACCTTCAAACAGATCCGAGGAGATCAATGCCAGATGAGCGCGTAATGGCGCTTCTTCGACGGTAGCAGTTTTAGCTGGGTGTTTCTTATCGGCCGCATGTGCAGAAAATGCCAGTGCAAGGCTGAGCGCCAGACTGGTCAAGACTAATTTATTTTTCATAATTCTCCTGTATTTGTTCTTGGTATAAATTGGGTGGGGCAAAGTCGCTATTTTAGCTGCTTATATTAGCTATCCACAGAGTGAATTTTCAGTGAGAAGTTCCGTAGATAACTTAAGAGAACTTAGAATCAGACATCAAGGTCCACGTCCATGCGACCAATCAAGCTTGCTGGCATCCGGTAGGGAACTCTTCACCAGGATATGTCCCTGCGCTATCTGTTGTTCTACTTCCAAAGCGACATTTGTAATATGTTCTTTGGCATAGTAATTTCCCAATAAGAACAATCCTACCCAAGCATTTCTGCCACCATGTTTGGCCGCGTACAGGCATTGATCGGCGATATCAACTACTTGCTCCCACGAGAAAGCCTCAACGGAAGTAGGAATAAATGGATAGGTGGTTAAGCCGATAGAGCAAGTGCGCTGCAGCGTTTGTCCATCGGGTAGGGTGAACACATGTTCGGCAATCCTCGTGCGAATGCGTTCTGCTAATACTTCGGCTTCCAAATAATTAGCATGACGGGCCACAATCAAAAATTCTTCACCACCCCAACGGATGATGGTATCGGCTTCGCGCACGGCTTCTAACAAAATCGCAGTGGTTTGCGTCAACACCAGATCGCCGGCGGCATGACCAAATTCATCGTTGACCGACTTAAAGTGATCAATATCGACCATCATAAAAATGATGTCGATATTTAAGGCTGCACGATCAATCTCTTGCCCATCTAAAGCTTGATAAGCGCGATTTACTCTGGCGATATCTTCGCCTATGTACAGATTTAAAAAGCGACGATTGCGCAAACCAGTCAGGTGATCAGTCAGGCTTTGTTCTTCTAACATTTTGCGTGATTGTTCTAGTTCACGTGTGCGCTTTTGCACCAGCAACTCTAAGGTTTGGTTGGCCTCATTCAAACGCCATAAGCGCCAGCGCACCACGGCGACAATCAATAATATCAAGAGTAAAACGTAGAGCGCATAGGCCCACCAAGTTTGAAACCATGCAGGTAACACTTTAACGATCAAAACCAGATTTTCATCATTCCAATCACCTACGCGATTCGAGCCGCGTAACAATAAGCGATACTCACCCGGAGGTAGATTGGTATACGCCGCCAGACGTCGGGTGTAGTCTGTCTCTACCCAATTTTTGTCGTAGCCTTCTAAGCGATACGCGTAACGATTGCGTTCTGGTGCCGAGAAATCGAGCGCAGAAAACTCAACGACGATGCTGTTTGCATCGGGTTGAACAATAATTTTTTTGGCATTTTGACCTACCAAGCCGACATGGTTAGCCGCGATCGTTTTGCCACCTAATTGAATATTCGTCACCACAATAGGTGGATGGTAGCGATAGGTCTTCACCAATTCAGAGCGAACGATCGTCAAACCACCGACACCACCGAAAATCAGTTCCCCCTGTGCTGCACGACCACCAGAATTACTCCAATAGCCGGTAATGGGAACGCCGTCAGACTCGACAAATGGATCAAGTTGCATCGTTTTTGTATCGATGCGGGCAAAGCCTTCATCGGTACTGGCCCAGATATTGCCCTGTTTATCTTCTAAAATTTTATTCACTAATTCGTTGGGCATTTTTTCTTTCTTGCCAAAATGCTCGAAAGAAAAAGGTGGTCGCCCACTCGGATTGCGCAATAAGTCGATACCACCACCTTGCATCGCTACCCATAACCAGCCACGCGAATCAAACAACATCCCAGACACATTTCTATGTCGCAAACCCAAGGGATTTGCTGGATCCGGCGCGATATTGAGTAATTCACCACTGGTCGGGTCATAGCGATAAACACCATCTTGTAAGGTGGCGACCCAAATAGCACCATCTGGGGCAATTTGCATGTCCGTCACAAACTTATTAGCAATTGGAACAGCCCAAGGTGCTGGTATAGATTTATCCTCGTTGACCTGTTTCAAGTCTTTTAACCAGATACCTTCGGGGCCACCAATGAGCAATTGATCACCAAGCTGCAATAAAGTCGCGACGCGTAGTACAGGATTTCTAGGGCTAAGCTTAAGGCGCTTTATGCCTGTTCCATTACGCTGACTCTGATACAAGCCCTTTTCAGTACCTATAAATACCTGTTCATCGGTGGTTGGAAATATCGTATAAATCGCACTTTGTGGCAAACTGGTTTGCACTTGCCTGTCGTCCGCTGCGAGCGCATTAAATTTCGCTGAACCAGCTTTCAGCATGCTGATGCCATTGTTTTGCGAGCCTACCCAAACGTCACCATTTTGAAATCCGTGGACGGAAAAGAAATCTAATCCCCCCAAACCATGACGCCGGTTTTCACCGCCATAAACAGTTAAGAACGCATTCGATGAGGGATCGTGCAGGCTAAGACCACGTTGACTACCGACCCAAATCAATCCCGAACGATCACGCAAAATGTACCATACGGCGTTATCCGCTAAACTGCTTTGACGATTCGGCTCATGCGTGATCGATTTAGTCTCTAGGGTCTTGGTATTAACAATCACGACGCCTTTGCCGTAAGTCCCCAACCAGATTTCATCGGTGCCAGCTTGTTGAATGGCGTGGATATTTTCAGTACCCGTCAAGGTAACATTACTATCAGTTTTTTGAATTTGCAGGCGCGACACTGCGATTGAATTTTCTGAATTGGTCGATGCTTTGGTATCTAGAAAAAAAGCACCGGAATCAAATGTACCTATCCATAGTTTTCCATCGGCGCTCAGTCCCAGACTGACGATGCGCTGTACCTTTGCTTCATCCATAGGTAAACGAATCCGGCGCATGCTTTGTTTCGCGACATCAAATCGCACTAGTCCTTGAGTCGTACCTACCCACAAAATACCATGCGGATCGAGTGCCACCGTACGCACAAAATTACTCGGCAAGCTATCTGGATTATTCGGATCGTGTCGATAGTGTTGCACCACACCCGTATCAGGTTGAAAATGATCTAAACCGTTGCGTGTCGCCAACCATAATCCATCTTTGCCATCACCAGTCATGGAACTGACTGTGACGTGACTAATGCCTGTGGGGCCTAGCGGAACCCGGACAAAGCTATCCGTTCTGTCATCATAGCGCGCGACACCGCCACCATTGGTGCCGACCCAAAGACGATTATGTTTGTCGTTGTACATCGACATGACGTAATTATCCGGTAGGCTGGTCGGGTCATTCGGTATTGGCAAATAATTGCGGAAGCGATAACCATCCCAGCGTGCCAGACCACCTTGAGTACCAACCCAAATATAGCCTTCACCATCTTGGGCGACGACGGTCGCACTAAATTGCGGCAAACCTTGAGAGGTCGACAGGTGACGAAACACCATGTCAGCCATTGAGCTCCACGGTTGTGCTGTAGTTGGGTTGTGCGGTGCGATAGCCTGCGCCGAGGTCGAAAAGCACAGTGCGCCTATCAATTGCAGGAGGCTAGTGCGTACGAGGCATCTCAGTGAATAAAAATCTCGTACACAATAGGGCATGCCGGAACTTCCAAAAGAGGACGGAACTTATTCGCGTCTTTGTTTTACCACTGTAACGGTACATTCAGCCTCGGCTACCACTTGCGCGGAAACACTGCCTAAGTAACGGCGTAGAGTCGAACTACCGCGTGAACCAATAATGATTTGGTCGACATTGTTATTATGCGCGTAGTCAATAATTGCAGCAGCAGGATCGTGCGCTTCTAATACATGAAAGGTAATTTTATCGTTGCGCACCTGCAACGGCCGCGCCCAATGTTTCAATTCAACTAATTGCTTGACGTGCATATTTTGTCCATTTTGCACCATTGCGTCATCCAAACCGATACGACTGGTTTTACGTATCGTCACACAAGCCAGGCGCGCACCAGGCTCGGTTTGCAATAAGCGACGGGTAATCATGCGAATATCGTCAGCGAGTTCAGTATTGCTTTCACTCAAATGCAAGGCCACCATAATGATCGGTGCCTGGGATAAATGTTCTGACACGCTGTACTGTGCAAACGGCTCGGCACCTGCAGCTTGGAAGCGCCGCTTCAAGACCGACATCATGCCATCTTGTCCGCGCTTTTCCGCCCGTGCAGTTAGGCGCAACTGCGCGGGATTTTGTAACATCAATGCCAATTGTGCCGCTGTATCGAAGCGCGCACCAGGCTCCACTTCCAAACACCGCAAAATGATTTCTTGCAGCCAATCAGGAATCGCCGCATTGTGCGCACGTGGTGGAATGGGATCGCGATACAGACGTTTTTTTAGCCCAGCAACCGAAGTCGGATGCCCATACGGACGTTCGCCAGTCGCGAGGTGATACAACAAAACGCCTAACGAAAACTGATCGCTGCGTGGTTCATTTCGTATACCCAATACCTGTTCCGGCGCGATATAGGGTCCCGTGCCCATGGGTAAGCGGAATTCTTCGCCCAATAGGTCGGGCAATTTGTCGTGGCGAGATAAACCATAATCAATCAGCACTACATCGCCTTCAGCCCGAAACATAATATTCGAAGGTTTCAAATCTAGATGAATCACATGCTGACGGTGCAAGTCTTGTAATGCGGTCGCGACTTTTATGCCAACATTGACGACTTCATCAATTGGTAAAGGTGCGGCATCAAAGCGGGCACGCAAGGAAACGCCACCGATCTGCTCCATCACAATGAAAGGCTGAGTATCAAAATCGCCCGCGCCATAATATTTAGGAACGTGCTTGCCTTTCAATTTGGGCATGATCATTTGCTCGACTTCAAACGCGACTATCGCCGTCGGATCGTCAATGCTAAACATCAAAGGCACTTTCATGATCAGTGCAGGTAAACTACCGTCGGCTTGCACAAATCGTTGCTGCAAATCGGTGACGCGCCACAAGGCAGCCATCCCACCGGTGTGCAATTTTTCTTCTAATTGGTAGCCATCGACAAGCATGCCGACTTGCAGGCGACTCAGTTTTTTGACAGACGTATCCGCAACGGTCGCAGAGTTTGACACCACGCTTGAGCTATCGATTCCATCCTGCCCATTTTCTGCTGTCATGGCTTTAGCCTCCCTGAATCAGACGTCGTGCCAAGCTGGCGGGCAAACCCGCCGCCAGCACTTTTTGTGACGCGGTCTCATTGTCGTAAGGTACGCGAAAAAAAGTCAGTTCTAGTTGTTGTGTATCAAACAGAGCGTAACAGGCAGCCGGATTACCGTCTCTCGGTTGCCCAACTGAGCCAGGCTGTACCAACCAACGTCGCAATTTACTCAATGGCACGCTAAGTTCAGACACCGGAGTAAAGGTGCCAACTTTGCCGGCATGATTCATGTTGTACAAGCTAGGCGTATGCACGTGACCGCAAAAAGTGATCTGCGCGTTGGTGGCACGCATACTGCGTGCTGCTTCCATATTCCCATCGACATATTCCCAACGCTCAGGCGCCCAAGCGTTTGCATGCACGAACAGGCATTGGTCGATTTCAAATTGCATAGGCAATGCCTGGATAAATTCCAATTGCTGCGGATTCAGATTTTGGCGCGTCCATTCAACGACATAGCGCGCATTCGGATTCATGTCTTTGCGTTCGTCCTGCAATACACCCAGATCATGATTCCCCATCAAGACATAAGCACCGCGCTGTACATAGTCACTGACAGTATCAATGACCCAGCCGGGGTCTGCGCCGTAACCGACCAGATCACCGAGAAATGCATATTGTTCCGCTGATCGCTCTTGCGCATGGGCGAGACAAGCCTCTAACGCTTCCCGATTAGCGTGCAAATCAGTTAATACTGCAAGCAGCATAGTGCTCTACCTTATTTTTTAAATAATCGATAAAAACCTGATTTTAGAGCCAGTTGCCGAGCTAGCCAGTCACTGTCTGCTATGCCATCACGAAAATATTTGCTGGCACGATGTGAATACAACGTTAGGGAATAAAATCAAATAATAATTACAGCCTAAGTTCCCGATATGGAGTATTTTCAAGGTTTTAGGCTTATACTAAAATAATTGACTTAAAGAAACTTTTTTCTTTCATCATAACCCACTCGCCACATTGTGCGCTCAATGACAGAAATTAATTCGCATTTTATTAGCCCGGCCGAACTACAGATAGGTATGTACATCTATCTCGATATCGGCTGGATGGATCATCCTTTTCCTGTCAATAGTTTCGAAGTTCGCAACCAAGATCAGATTAATAAGTTACGTGACTTAGGCTTACAAAAAATCCGCTATGCGCCTGAGAAAAGTCATGTCGAAAGCGTCGTAATTGCTCCGACTGTCGTCGCTGTCAAAACCACCAACGAGACACCGGAAGAGCTGGCAGCCAAACAACGCCGAGCCTTATTGCATCAGCAACAAGCAAGTCTAATGCAATGCGAAAAACAATTTGGACAAGCCACACAAGAATTTAAGCATTTAACTGAAATTGTTCACGCACAACCATTGTTAGCGCGTGATTCTGCGACGCAATTAGTGCGAGGCATGCTGGAAGGCATCCTGAATGCGGAAGAATCGGCGATTCGTCTGCTCTCAGAAAAAGCGGGTGAAAAAACCGCCTTGCATAGTGTCAATGTCACCTTGATTTCTTTGCTCTTAGGCAAAGCGCTCGAATTGCCGAAAGACGATATGCTGGAACTCGGTATCGGCGCGCTATTACATGATGTCGGCAAGATGGAATTGCCAGATAGATTACGTTGGCTCGATGATCAAAGTAGTCCCGCCGAGCGTCAGTTATATCAAAGCCATGTGGCGCACGGCGTGAATATTGCACGTAAGTTGCAACTATCACCGAACGCCACCATCTTAATTGCGCAACATCATGAATACGCCGATGGCAGTGGTTATCCGGGGCATATCCATGTCGAAAAAATGACCGGACTCAGCCGTATTATCTCTTTGGTCAATCGCTTCGATAATCTGTGTAACCCTAGCAATGTTGCGCATGCCGTAACGCCGCACGAAGCTCTATCCCAGTTATTCACCAAGAACAAAACACAATCAGATACGGCAACCTTGACCGCCTTCATCAAAATGATGGGAATTTATCCGCCGGGGTCGGTAGTACAACTGAGCGATGAACGTTATGCCTTGGTGGTGTCAGTTAACTCCAGTCGCCCCATTAAACCTAAAGTGGTCATTCATGATCCCCACATACCACGCGAAGATGCGTTGGTGATTAATCTGGAACATGAAACCCAGATCGGCATACGCCGCAGTTTAAAACCGATACAGTTACCAAAGGCTGCCTACGATTATTTATCGCCTAGAAAACGCCTCTGCTATTTCTTTGAACGAGCTAGTGATCCTGCGTCGCTGGCCTGTGATCTACAAGGACAGCTGTCATGATACAGCGCCAATGGATAGCCTTAATTGAAGGAATGATAGAAGGCGTCCTGCTGGTCGATCCACTACAATTGCAAATCCTCGCGGCAAACCGCTCAGCGCATAAATTATTGGGCCTGGCGCCAGACAGTCTCATCGGAACTCCTGTCGTTGATTTGGCCTCGTCACCGGAAGACATGTTCTTTTGGGAAGATGTCGCGGCTGGTCTATCAAATAATATTTATTCCGAAACGCTCTTAAAACGTCCCGATGATTCCATCATTCATGTGGTCAGGCGCGTCAGCCTGGTGCATCTGGATGTAGAGACAACCTTGTATGTCGTTGCGATTCGCGATCATACCGATCAACGTCATGTCGAAACTGAACTAGAAAAATTGATCGCCGAATTGCGTGCGACCTTAGAATCGACCGCAGACGGTATCTTGGTTACCGACATGGATGGCGGCATTCGCAGCTATAACCATCTGTTCGCCAAACTATGGAATTTGCCCGAAGAATTATTAACCCAACGTGAAGATGTTGCAGTCTACTCTTGGATGGACCAATGCATGGTCGATGCCAGTTATTACAATGAACGCTTGGCAGCGATTCGGCGTTCGCCGCTGATGGAGGCCTCAGATGTTTTAGTACTGCACTCAGGCAAAGTCTTAGAACGCGTGACTCTGCCACAATATGCGCGCGGCAGGCCGATAGGCAGAGTGTATTCCTTCCGCGATATTTCGCAAAAATTGGCGGATCAGGCGCGCATACAGCTTGCTTCCAAAGTGTTTGAGGCGAGCACGGATGCGATCTTTATCACCGACTGCGAACAAAAAATTATCACCATCAATCCTAGCTTTGAAAAACTAACGCAATACAACGAAGTAGAAATGTTAGGTTTGAGCATAGAGGATTTCTTGCTCAATCAAAGCAATACCGAAATTCTTAAGCACTTGCTGCATGACCTGGATCAACAAGGATTCTGGGAAGGGGAAATCTGGAATCGCCGCAAAGATGGTCATGCTTATTTATGCATGATTTCATTGGTCAGAGTTCAAGACGAACGCGGTCAGACCTTGCATACCATAGGCTTTTTCAAAGATAGAACCGAAAGCTATAACGCCAAACAAAAAATCGAAGAACTGGCGTTTTCAGATGCGCTGACTGGTTTGCCAAACCGCTTACTGTTGGAAGAACGGATCAATCAGTCGATCACGCATGCGAATCGTGGCAATGGTGAATTTGCTTTACTGTTCTTGGATCTGGATAACTTCAAACAAATCAATGATTCACTTGGCCACCCATTTGGTGACCGCGTTTTAATCGAAGTCACCGAGCGTCTGAAAAACTGTTTGCGCCAAGTCGATACTGCAGCGCGACTAGGTGGCGATGAATTTGTTTTGCTCTTGCATCAAGCAAATGCGGGTGGTGCCGAAATTTGCGCACGCCGCGTGCTGGCCGATATGAGTGCGCCATTCTGTCTTGATGGCATCCAGTTCAGCGTGACTTGCAGTATCGGGATTGCCTTATATCCGGCGGATGGCAACAAGATTGAAGACTTGATCAAGAACGCCGATAGTGCGATGTATCACGTCAAAGAACGTGGTCGTTCGGATTTCCGCTTCTACCAGCGCCAGATGAATATCGGCTTATTGTCACGCATGAAGATAGACCATGCGATGCGTCAGGCATTAGAGCATCAAGAATTCCGCTTGCACTACCAACCTCTAGTTTGCCTGCAATCTAATCAAGTGTTTGGGGCGGAAGCACTGATACGTTGGTACGACAAGGATTTGGGCGAAGTGAGCCCAGCCAAATTCATACCCATCGCAGAAGAAACGGGCTTGATTATCGCCATCGGCACTTGGGTCATGCATACCGCCATCGCGCAGGCAGCAAGCTGGAATAAAGATGGTCGCCACTTAAGCATTTCTATCAATGTCTCGGCGCTGCAATTCCAGCAGGCGAATTTTGTCGAGAGCCTGGCAAATGCCTTGGACGACGCTCATCTAGATCCCGCTTGCATAGAGCTCGAATTGACGGAATCGATTTTGATACGCGATATCGAAGAGACGCTGAAAAAACTGAATGCCATTGCCAAGCTGGGCGTGAGAATGGCGATTGATGATTTTGGTACGGGTTATTCCAGTCTCAGTTATTTGAAGCGCTTCCCTATTCATAAATTAAAGATAGACCGCTCTTTCATCATGAATCTGGCGAAAGATGAAAGCGATATCGCCATCGTGACTGCAATTATCAGCTTAGCGCACGCCTTAAAACTCAAAGTCATTGCCGAAGGCGTAGAAACCGAAGAGCAAAAAGAATTGCTGTGCGAATTGAATTGCAATGAGATTCAGGGCTATCTGATTGCCAAAGCTTTGAATCCGCATGAGTTTGAAGCAAAATTTTTGCAACAGGAAACCCCGCTAGAGCAATCTGTTTTGCATAATTTGAGTCACCAATAACGTCCCTTTCTCTGTGGCCTGACGTCAGAGCTGCTTGCCACGAAGTGGAAGTACGACTTGAATATGTCAACAGCCCTTAGTATCTTTGCGCTATTATTTCTCGCATTCTCTCTTTTGCTTCCACCTAGGAATTTCATATGAAAAAAAGTTCGCTTCTGATCGCCGTTGTCGCCGCGCTGGCGGTCGCCTATCCAACGGCTGCATGGGTCACCGGTAAGCGATTGGAAACGAAATTAAGTAAGTTGGATGGGCGGGATCTGCTTTTTTCCAATTTTAAAGTCGTCAAACAAACCTACACACGCGGTATTTTTACATCGACGCAAGAAAGCACGATAGAGCTCAATACGGCAGGGATGTCTGCCAAATCTGCACTACCAACGGACAGCACTATGCCGGGCGAAACTAAGCCCTTACAAATGCAAATTATTAATCATATTCAGCACGGTCCTGTGCCGGGAATTTTCGGCATTGGTGCCGGAAAAATCGACACCGAGATCGTACTAGATGCAGCCAGTATTGCCGAACTCAAAAAAGTTTTCGGTGATAAAAAATTCTTAGAGATCCGCACCGTATTAAATTACACCGGCGGCGGAAACTTCCGCATCACCAGCCCAGCTGTAAAAACGACCGTTGGTCCAAATCAAGATAAGCTGGATTGGAAAGGACTGCGTTTTGACATAGGATTTGACACCAACTATAAGACGCTCAGTTTTGATTTTGCCTCCCCCGGTGCAGAAATCATCACCGCTAATGGCAGCACGACGCTCAAAATCGGTGACATCAAGTTACAAGGCAAAGCCGAACGCGCTTACCCGGATGGGTTTATCTATCTCGGCGACTCGAAAGCCAGTATCAATGCCATCAGCTTCGTCAATACGCAAGCAGGGAACAAAGGCGTGCAGTTAAAAGACTTAGTCATAGAAAGCAGCACCCATGCGGATCACGACTTAATCAATTCTGAGCTCAAATTTGGCATTAACAGCATCACCATGAACGACAATCTGGTTGGTAGCGTCCATTACGATTACTCGCTACGCAATTTGCATGGGCCAAGTACCAATCAACTATTTCTTGAACTTTCGCGTGCTGACCTAGCAAAAGAGGATGCCGCACAATTAGAAGAAATACAGAAAAAATGGAAGCAATACGCGATAGAAATCCTCAAGCACAATCCGCAAATCGCCCTCGACCGTCTCAGTTTGACCGGTAAAAATGGGGAATTCAAAGTATCAGCTAAACTAGGATTTGTGGGTGTGCAAGCAGAAGACTTCGACAACCCTGCATTACTGATGACGAAAATCGAGAGTAAAGGACAAGTCAGTTTAAGCGATGGTTTGGTTGACGATTTTATCGACGCTAGTCAATCCGATCCCGAAGCAAGAAACATGATGCGCAGTATGTTTTATTCACAAATCGAAACCTGGGAAACGCAGGGATTTTTGCAGCGTGAAGCGAAGACTTATCAATCACAATTTAGTTGGAAGGACGGGCAATTCTTAGTCAATGGCAAAGTCTTTCCCGCCAAACCCGCAGGTGATGCGGCAAGCAACATGCCACCACCAGTTGCCGTGCCTACGAAATAAATATTGAAAATTCTGCATCCATAAAAAAAGCGAACTGATCAATTGAACTGAACCCCAATAGTTGGACACCAACTATTGGGGTTTTTTAATGACTAAAAATACAGATGAATTCAAATACCAAGTAGTGCAAGAGTACTTGGATGGGCCGCTGGGATACAGTGGATTGGGCG
>NZ_JACOGA010000027.1 GCF_014284175.1 Affinundibacterium flavidum | reverse complement strand
TCTACCTGATCAACCACTGACAATTTAAAGGCTAAGGTGTAATCTCTTTGACTCCTGCGTTCTGTCGATTTCATTGACGTTCCTTTCCATTACGAAGAAAACTGTCAATCTATTTCAGGACGGGTCACGGTAATTGAACAAAGCTGCATTACGCTTCGCAATGCTTTTGTTCTAATTTTTCCAAGACCCGGAAACATAACCACACGCCGGCCACGCCAAAAAAGATCACGCCTAAACCATACCCAGCAATCACGCCGCGTGCACCGAACCATTGCCCGCCCAACCAAACAAAGGGAATGACACCGATGGTCGAACGTCCCCAGTTGAGCATGGTGGAATATAAGGGATAGCCGAGATTATTAAAGGCTGCATTCGCCACAAACAGGCTACCGTTAAACAGAAAACTGCCGGCGACGAAGATGCAGAAAAATACGATCACATCCGCTGCGATACCTTGTGCGCCAAACGCCCGTGCGATCAAGTGGCTGGAAATTGCCAGCAAAAACCAAACGATCAGCACATAAAATAAAGTCAGCTTCAAGCTATCGCGCATCGTTGAGCGCAGGCGGTCAAATCGCTTCGCACCAAGATTTTGTCCTAGGATAGGGCCAATCGCGCCCGATAGCGCAAATAATCCAGCAAATGCCATCGGGATCAAACGCGAAACCACCGCCCAACCAGCCACTGCCTGATCGCCATACTTGGCGATGAAAGAAGTGACCGCGGCATTTCCGACAGGGGTGGCGATATTCGTTAAGATAGCTGGAATACCAATCGTGCCAAAAGCTTGCATGCCACGTTGAAAAACTTGTTTACATGGGGCGAGATAGAAATGATGAATCCGCAGTACGCTATACGTACCGATACCGCATAAGACTGCACGTGCGCAGACATTGGCGTATGCCGCTCCATCCAATCCCCACTGAAATACAAAAATAAATAAGGGATCTAAAATGGCGGTGGCAATTGCCGCACCTAAAGTGACAAACATCGCCCGCTTACCATCTCCCAAAGCGCGCAATATGGAGCTAAGCCCCATCCCCAAGCTAATCAAAGGAATCGATGGCAATACGAATTGGCAAAACCGTTTCGCCAGACTGGCTGTTTCTGCTTGCGCACCCAGCAGGCTGAGTAAGCCATCAAGTAGCGGATAAGTCACCAATGTGAGCACCAGACTGATGCCACTGATTAATATCAAAGAAGTCGCAGCGAGTTGCTTACTCAGATTGATATCGCCACTGCCGATTGCTCTTGATACGGTCGCTGTGGTGGCGATCGATAAGCCAATCGCAATCGACGTGTGAAAAAATAATAAGGTACTGGCATAACCAATGGCCGCCGCTAGTTCGGGTTTGCCTAACTGCGAGATATACAGCAGGTTTAATACGTCTACTAAGAAAACGGCAATCAAACCGATGGAGCCGGTCGCTGTCATATTGATGACATGTCGCATGGTCGAGCCATGGACAAATTTGCCTTGAATTGTGTGAGTACCAGTCATGAATCAATCTGCCTAAAACATCTGAACAAACGGCAGTGTAGCGGATTAATCCAAATTTGTTGCACGAACTGGCGGAATCACACCTACTTTGCGTCCCCGCTGTAGTGCTTGATTGATGCGCTCTAGCAAGCGTTGATTATCAGAATTGATACGCATTGCGAAATGATTGCTAACGATGGATATGGGGCGGGGCAGTACGCAAAACGGTTGCGAAGTGTCAGTATCGTTTGGCAATTTTTGTGACGCATAGTTACGGTTGATCTGGGCTTGCATATCCTGGTAGCTACTAGTGATCCCGTACCAAACCAATGCATCCATGCGTTTTGCCATTAATTTTTGTAGGCGTGAAATCCCCGCGCCCGTGTCATTTTCAATTTTGAATAGCGTATTCATTTGTGCATCGAATTCTTCGCCAGCACTGGTGCCAAGCACGACGCCGATCAATTTACCTTTGAGATCATTCAAACTATCAAACTTAAATTTGGCATCGCAGCGCGTAATTAACCAATTACCATTGGCATTAATGGGGTCAGAAAATATAAACTTTTTCTTACGTTCTGTCGTGATAGACATACCCATCAATACGATGTCGCTGGCGAGTGCATTGTCCATGGCGCGTTTCCACGGTACCCGTTTGACGTCAAATTGCAGATTCAAATCTTTTGCAATGTAGCGTAGCAATTCGAGATTTGGTTTTGCCAAAGGCACGGGCTTCCCATCGCGATCAAATTCTTCTATGGTCTGGAGATAGACGGTCTCCTGCGCTGCAGCATTATTGATAGACAGACCGAAAATCGTCGCGGCAATGACTACACGGTAGAGTGATATGCCGAATTGCCAGAGAGGAGACTGTGAACGCATAGGAATGTAAGTTGAGAACCACTTAACTGTTTTTGCCAGTTTCTCAAGCGATCTTTCTTATCAAAAATTCTTGTTGAATTTCTTGGTTGAGCTTGACGCTAAGCCGCGTCAATCTAAGTCATGCGTACAAGCTCAGTTTCTGAATCGATTGTAGCAAAGGCGTTTGCAGAAAACTGAGTTTTTCTTCTTCTCCAGCAAGTTTGCCTACAGATACTTCATATTTCACGACAATCTGTTGTTTCGTTCGCTGTCAAAATGACCCGAAGTTTGGAAAGATTCCGCCGATTTCGGGATAGATAGTTTTTGCTTTTAATTTCGGAATATAGTGGCAACTATTTTATATTTTTCAGTGTCAAAACATTGCCCCATATTTCACTCAGCGGTTCATTAAGGACAATCTATGCCAGCTTTACCGTCTCGCTTCACTCTTAATTTAATTACGTCTAGCCTGGTCTTCGCGACGGCGACCTCATTCACCGTGTCACTGGCGCATGCACAAAATAGTCCAACTGCGGCGAGCGCGGGTGTTTCGGCGAATGCCGGATTCGCTCAACATACGGCGGGCATGAAGAAGCAAAGTGGCTTGTTTGAGTTATGGACTCAGCCTGAACAAGCAAAAATTTTGATGGCGGTGCCCGAGTTAAACAAGGCATTTTTGCTAGTCAGTTCTCTACCATTTGCTTTGGGGTCGAATGATATTGGTTTAGATCGTGGTCAGGTCGGTAGTAGTAAATTGGTGCATTTTGAACGGCATGGTAAGCGTCTATTTTTGATGCAGGAAAATACCCACTTTGTCGCGGATTCGGTCAATGCGGATGAACGTGCATCGGTACGTGAGGCTTTTGCTGGCGCAGTGTTGTGGGCGGGCGATATTTTGGCGAGTGAAGATGGGCGTCACCTCGTGGATTTTTCTTCTTTTTTGCTTGCTGATCGGCATGGCGTTGTGGATAGTTTAACGCGTAGCCGTCAGGGTAATTATGCGGTGGATGACAAACGCAGCACGGTTTTGAGTCAACAAGCGAAAAGCTTTCCGGATAATACGGAATTGGAAGCGCTGCTGACTTTTGCTGGCAGTGGTGAAGGCCAATACGTGCGTCAAGTGGCAGCCGATGCCAAGAGTTTGCGCATACATCAGCACATCAGTTTGATACGTCTGCCAGAAGGCTATACAGCGCGCAGCTATCATCCGGGTTCGGGCGGCATCGACAGCGAGCGCATGGACTTTGCTACACCACTAGCCGATAGCATCAATGTGCAGTGGCAGTTGCGACACCGTTTAGAAAAAACTGATCCGTCAGCAGCAATCAGCCCGGTCAAGAAACCTATTGTGTATTACCTCGATCGTGGTGCCCCAGAACCGGTGCGTTCTGCATTGCTGGATGGCGCGCGGTGGTGGAGTAGTGCATTCAAAAAAGCAGGTTTTAAAGACGCCTACAGAGTCGAGTTATTGCCCGAGGGTGTCGACCCTATGGACATCCGTTACAACACCATTATGTGGGTGCATCGCGCTACGCGTGGCTGGTCTTACGGCAATGCGGTTTCCGATCCACGCACGGGTGAAATTATTAAAGGCGCAGTGACGCTGGGATCGCAACGAGTACGCCAAGATATTTTGATTGCGGAGAGTTTGCTCGCGCCGTACGGCAAAGCCAGTAGCGCAGAAAAGAAAAACGCGGCAGAACAAATGGCCTTAGCGCGTTTGCGTCAATTAGCCGCCCATGAAGTCGGACACACCTTGGGTATTGCGCATAATTTTGCACCTAGCCGCCAGGGAAATGGTTCGGTGATGGATTATCCGCATCCTATCGTTAGCTTGAATTCTCAAGGTGAGCCAGAATTAAAGAATGCCTATGGTGTTGGGGTGGGACCGTGGGATGATTTTGTGATCAAGCATTTGTATGCAAATTTCCCTGGGCAAGATGAAGCACAGGCTTTGGCTAAACTACGACAAGAAGCGAAAGCAGCAGGTCTGCAATATGTCGCCGACAGTGATTCGCGCTCGTCGGGTGCTGCGCATCCCAATGGTTTGCTATGGGATTTTGGTGCAGATTCGATTAAGACCTATGATCAATTAATGCAAGTGCGTCAACGTGCATTAACGAATTTCTCAACCGCCGTGTTGCCGCCTCAGCGTCAATTAGGCGAATTAGAGGCGCGTCTGGTGCCCGTGTATTTGCTGCATCGTTATCAGTTAGAAGCAGTGGCTCGTTTGATTGCGGGTGCTGACTATGAATACGGTTTAGCGGGCGATGCCAATGCAGGCAGAGTGCAAGCCGGCAGCAAGCCGGTTGCAGCTAGTGTGCAGCGTCAGGCATTGCAGAAAATGACTAGTAGTCTGCGTGCAGAGAATCTCGCTCTGCCGCAAAACGTCTTAGATATTTTGACGCCGCCATCGGAGGGCTATAGCCGTACACCAGAATATTTTTCTGGACGGATGAATGTGATTTTTGATGCGCTGTCGGCAGTAGAAGCGGGTGCTGCGCAAAGTAGTTTATTTTTATTTGATGCCGCGCGCTTTAATCGTCTGGCTTGGCAACATGCACGTGATACCCAACAGTTAGGCGTACAAGAAAGCTTGCAGATGGTGTTTGATCAAACCTGGAAACGTGACGCCATTCCGGCTTCCATCGTGGCTGGTGAAGCGGTACAGTTAGCCGCCAATTGGGTAGTGCTTGATGCCGTATTAAATCTGATCGATAGCGGTCGTTTGCATCCGCAAGTGCAGGCGGAAGTGCGTCAGAGCGTCCATGAACTTGCAGTATGGCTGCAAAAAAATCCGGGTAAAGGCAGTAATGCCAGCAGTCGTCGCCAGGCTGCAGAATTTGTCTTGTCGTATCTGCGTGAGCCGGGTAGCGTGAAGTTGCGTGCCTTGCCAGCGATACCACCGGGTGCGCCGATATAGTTGGATCAGGGGACAATCTGAAGGAGATTTGGCTATCGCGAAAATTCAGGCGTAGAATGGAATGAATAGTTCTAAACTTGTCTGGGAGCTCAAATGTCTGTGATACAGTTGGTATATGCCAGTCGTTTAGTCGGCGATGAATCGGTGTTGACGTCTATTCATAGTCATGCTGTCAGAAACAATACCGCACATATGATTACCGGGCATTTGTTGTATGCGAATGGCCGGTTTCTGCAAGTGTTGGAAGGCGAACCCAAACAAGTTCACCAAACATTTGAACACATCAAACACGATAACCGTCACCAGCACGTGACTTTATTGTTAGAGCAAACAATAGAGGAACGTGCGTTCATGCACTGGAATATGGGGTTTCGTCATCTGAGCGCCGATGAGCTGGATCAAATGCCAGCCTACAAGGCGTATTTTCAGGATGACTTTAGTGCCTTTAAAATTCAGCCGCAGATTGCTTTGGAAATTTTGCGCCATTCTTGCCGCTGAGTTTCGCTTAGCCCACACTATTTGTTCTGGATAAGTGCGATGTACGATTTTATTTTGAGAGATCGCTCGTGCAAACTGTCTTGCGCTTGCCATTTAGATAAATTCTCTTGTGCATTTTAGAGAATCTCACCTAGCTAAATCGTCGCCATTTTTAGTCAGCTTGTGTATTCTTGTCCGATCTTGCTATTTGTCTTGCTTTTTGAATAGGGTCGTATATGTCTAACGCACATTTTCCACACTTGCTGGAACCTCTGGATTTAGGTTTCACCCAATTGCGCAATCGCGTCATGATGGGATCCATGCATACAGGTCTGGAAGACCGCTTTTATCAATATGGCAAACTGGCAGAATATTTTAGAGAACGCGCACGTGGTGGCGTAGGCTTGATCGTCACTGGCGGGATTTCACCAAATCGTCGCGGCTGGCTGTTACCTTTTGGTGGCACGATGAATAGCCTCGGCGATATTTTTAATCACCGCAAAGTGACGCGCGCTGTGCATGAAGAAGGCGGCAAGATCGTAATGCAGATCCTGCATTCTGGGCGTTATGGTTATCAGCCCTTCATCGTTTCGGCTTCCGACAAAAAAGCACCGATTTCCAAATTCAAACCGAAAGCATTGACTGAAGCGGGCATAGAAAGCACGATACGTGACTATGTGCGTTGCGCGAAGTTGGCACAAAAATCTGGTTATGACGGCGTTGAAATTATGGGTAGCGAAGGCTACTTATTAAATCAATTTTTGTGCGTGCGGACGAATCATCGCACAGACCGTTGGGGTGGATCTATAGAAAATCGTATGCGCTTGCCGGTGGAAATCGTCCGTCGTGTACGAGCTGCAGTCGGGGCGAATTTTATTATCATGTATCGTCATTCGATTTTAGATTTGGTCGAAGGCGGGAATAGCTGGGACGAAGTGGTCGCGGTTGCACAGGCTTTGGAAAAAGCGGGCGTGACGATTTTTAATACCGGCATAGGCTGGCATGAAGCAAGGGTGCCGACGATAGTCACCTCGGTGCCGCGGGCGGCATTTGCAGCTGTTTCTGGGCGCTTAAAAGAAGCGGTGTCTATTCCCGTTGTCGCATCGAACCGGATCAATATGCCTGCGCAGGCAGAAGACCTGATCGCCAATGGTGTCGCCGATATGGTCTCGATGGCACGTCCGTTCTTGGCGGACCCTGAATTTGTGAAGAAAGCTGCCGAAGGTCGGGTTGATGAAATCAATACCTGTATCGCTTGTAATCAAGCTTGTCTCGATCATACTTTCTCCAATCAACGCGCCAGTTGCTTGGTGAATCCACGTGCTGCGCATGAGACTGAGTTGCAGTATCTGAAAAAGACCGTCGCGAAGCGTGTCGCCGTGGTGGGAGCAGGACCAGCGGGATTATCTGCTGCTACAGTGGCAGCAGCTTGTGGACACGATGTCAGCTTGTTTGATAGTGCTGACAGTGTTGGTGGACAATTCAAGATTGCGATGCAAGTCCCGGGCAAAGAAGAGTTTAAAGAAACCCTGCGTTACTTCAGCAAACGTTTGGAAATCACCGGGGTCAAACTGCATTTGGGCAAGCGCGTAACGCGGGAAGAATTGCTAGCACAGGGCTTTGATCATATTATTGTCGCGACTGGCATCACGCCACGCACGCCGAAAATTGAAGGCATCGATCATCCGAAAGTGATGTCCTACCTTGACGTGCTCCTACACAAAAAAGCGGTCGGAAAAAAAGTGGCGATTGTTGGTGCCGGTGGTATTGGTTTTGATGTGGCGGAGTATTTGTTACACGACGCCAATACACCATTACCGATACCGCTAGAGACTTGGCTAGGCGAGTGGGGTATTGATCTGCAAGCGAAACAACATGGTGGTTTGGTGCAGCCAATTGCACCGCATCCAATTCGCGATATCTACTTATTGCAACGCAAAGCCAGCAAGGTCGGTGCAGGCTTGGGTAAAACTTCTGGCTGGGTACATCGTGCGACTCTTCAGCGCAACAAAGTCAAGATGATGGCGGGAGTTGAATATCATAAAGTTGATGATCAGGGTTTGCATATCAGCATAGGCGGACAAGCGCAGATACTTGACGTGGATCATGTGATTTTGTGTGCAGGTCAAGAGTCCTTGACGGAATTGATGCCGACCCAAGAGAGTGCATCAGGCCCACGTTTTCATAAGGTAGGCGGCGCTGCTTTAGCGTCCGAATTAGATGCTAAGCGGGCGATTAAAGAAGGTGCCGAATTAGCTGCGTCTTTGTGAGGCGTGAAGTCAGGTTCGCAGTCAGCTTTTAAAAACAAAAAAGCCAGTCAATCGACTGGCTTTTTTGCACTCCTGAATCAGAAATTATTTTGCAGAAGCTTCCGCGGATGCTGAAGCAGATGCTTTGACTTCTGGTTCTTTAAATTTCGCACCACCGGCATTGGCCATGTGCACTACTGCGCGCGCAACTTCGATGTTGTCGAGGTCAGGATTGCCACCTTTAGCTGGCATCGCACGTAAACCTTCGACCGCATGTTTCACGACAGTGTCATAGCCTTGTGCAATACGTGGACCCCAAGCACCTGCATCACCAAATTTCGGTGCACCTGCTGCGCCAGTGCCATGACAAGCTGCACAAGCTGCTTTATACACGGCTTCGCCAGTTTGCAAGACTTTAGGACCATTTGCATCGACAAATGTAAAGCCTTCGTTTGCTACTGGGCTGATACGTGCTGCAATCGCTTCTGGCGTTTGGCTATTAGAGCCAGCGCCAACTGAGTTGCTGCTGGAAACAAATTTAACCAACAACACAATAATCAAAATAGGGACGATAAATCCGGCAAGAACGGCAACGATCAGTTGCTTAGGCGTCTTAATCGATGATTCGTGTTCGTCGTGGGCGTCGCTCATGGTTTCCTCAATGCAAAAATAATGTGAAGTTTGCTAGCCACGTATTAGGTTTGGCTTGGCGTAAAACATCAGATTATAGAGCTAAAGCGTGTGTTTTGGAATGAAAAATAGGCGTTCGCGTGGCTAGTGACCAGGTAAATATCCAAGAAATCAACAAAATTGCCAAGAATTGCTAAAGAGCTTGCACATAATTTGCGGTAGAATACGCGCCTCTTTTTGTATTTCTCATAGCGCCAGTAGCTCAGATGGATAGAGTACAGCCCTCCGAAGGCTGGGGTCGCACGTTCGAATCGTGTCTGGCGCACCAAATCTCAATTAGCTTGTGATGTCGTTATTTAGTTCTGGCGACACTTACTTCACCTGCAGTTTCATTTCTCTAACTCAATTGTGCTTAGGCCACCTGGGCTGATGACACGATGATGTTGCCAATATTTTACGGAAATTTGATATGAATGGTGAGCAATTTCACTAATGGCCGCGAATCATATTTTGGATGAAATACAAATTGATACTTCTGTGAAAATTTCCATAAATAAATTAAATTTTTCGCCAATTGCACCGATAAGTACTATACGGGTTAATCCGCTTGGGTCAATTCTTTTAATGATGACGAGTAGCAAACCAGATAGGTATTGGTGAATGAAATGAGTATCAATCAAGTTACCGCGGCTGTTTCACGTATCACGAATGTGACTAGTGCCGCTGCGCCTACCGATGCGCGCGTTGTGATTCGAGAGAATTTAAGCGTGGAAAAAGTGCATCAAGCGGATGCCGGTCATCAAGCTGGAGATGCGGTCAGTGATGCGGATTTGAAAAAATCGGTGGAAGCGATTAATCGGTTTTTCAACGAAAACAATAGCGTCAATTTAAACGTCGATCAGGAATCTGGCAGAGTAGTAGTGCGTATCGTTGATAGAGAAACCAATGAATTGATTCGTCAAATTCCCAACCAAGAAGTATTAGAGTTGGCAAAATCATTAGATCAAAAGAACGGTATGCTTTTGAATGAACATGCCTGAGTGTAGTCTCAGTACACGTGAAATCTAATAACATCTGGCTTGGATTGTGAAGCGCGAATTGTCGCAGTCTAAGTTGAGATGCTCAGCACACATGCTCGTTATTATCACAATCGGTGCTTAAATAAGTGCCATCAAAATTTGATCCGATCATCAAAGCACGGCAAAAATCCAAAATAGTTGTTATCCTTCGTTACTCTTCCAAATTACCCTTAGAAAATAGCCAGACTAGATAGCTGTTGATTGCTTGTCTGCCGTATTTCTATTCTTAGCATCCACTTAGTATTCAATTAATCATGACCGAAATTTCCCGTAGCCTAGACCCACAAGATTGGAGTGATTTACGCGCCAATGGACATCGTATGCTCGATGATATGTTGGACTACATAGAACATATTCGCGAACGTCCAGTTTGGCAAAACATTCCAGATCAGGTGCGTGGAAAATTTCAACAAGCTTTGCCGCAACAAGCAAGCGATCTGGCTGAGGTACATCAACGCTTCATGCAAGAAGTTTTGCCCTATGCCGTTGGTAATTCTCATCCGGGTTTTATGGGCTGGGTGCAAGGTGGTGGCACCCCGGTCGGCATGTTGGCAGAAATGCTGGCGGCTGGCTTAAATGCGAATCTTGGCGGACGCGATCAAATGCCTATAGAAGTAGAAAAACAAGTGACGCAATGGATGCGTGAATTGTTTCAATTTCCTGACAGCGCTAGCGGTTTATTTGTGACTGGGACTTCGATTGCGAATTTTATTGCCGTGCTGGTAGCGCGTACCAAAGCCTTAGGTCTTGCGAGTCGTCGACAGGGGCTTGCTGCTAGTCCGCAGCGCTTGGTGGCATATGCTTCGATAGGTGCGCATGCCTGCGTATCACAAGCGATAGATATGGCGGGTATAGGAATAGACGCTCTGCGTTTGATTCCGGTGAATGCGGCTTTTGAGATGGATATTGCGCAGCTGGAAGCGGCCATTGCGGCAGATCGCGTCGCTGGTTACACGCCGTTTCTGATTGCGGGTACCGCTGGTACTGTCGATGTCGGCGCGATTGATGATTTGGACGCAATTGCGAATGTAGCGCAGGCACAAGGACTTTGGTTTCACATTGATGGTGCCTATGGCGCATTAGCGATGTTGTCGGCCGAGATTGCACCGCGTTTGAAAGGCATAGAGCGCGCAGATTCTATCGCTTTCGATTTTCATAAATGGGCACAAGTCCAATATGATGCCGGCTATATTTTGGTGCGCGACGGGCAATGGCACTTCGATACCTTTGCAACACCCACCAGTTATTTAAAACGAGAAACCCGTGGCATCGCAGCTGGAGAGCGTTGGCCTTGTGATTTTGGTCCAGATTTATCGCGTGGTTTTCGCGCTTTGAAAGCTTGGTTCACAATACAAGTGTACGGCGTAGAACAACTGGGTAAGATGATAGAACATACTTGCGAACTTGCGCAGTATCTTCAACAACGCATACAGCAGGAAGCCGCTTTGGAATTATTAGCGCCGGTGAACTTGAATATTGTTTGTTTCCGCTATCGTGCGAATCAGCAAAGTGATGCGGATGATCTCAATCGCGATATTGTTTTTGAATTGCATGAATCAGGGATTGCGGCACCATCGACGACGAAAGTCAATGCGCAGTTAGCGATACGGGTAGCGTTGGTGAATCATCGCACTACGCGTGTTGATATCGATAAAATGATCGATGCTGTACTGCGATTTGGCGCTCAGTTGACGCAACAAAATCAATCATAAGTAGCGTATCGATTACAAACACATTTTGTGCCGGTTATTGACGATGCTTTTAAAACAGGGTGAGCTGCTCATCGCTGGGCTTGTCGCTGACGCTGATCCCCAAACCGATCAAGCGCACGGGGCGCTTGCGACGCTGGTAGCCGATCTGTAACAGATCGGCAAAAACTTGTTGATCAAGTTGACTGGCGCGACATTCGACCGTGGTTTGTTTGAAGTCATTGAAACGAATTTTGATATTCAATTTATTGATTTGTGATGTTTTACCAGTGCGCGCGACTTGTTTTTCCAGTTCGGCATAGAGCACTGGTAGCTCCGCGATGCAGTGCTCAAAATCGCGTAAGTCATGCGTATAGGTTTCTTCAACACTGATCGATTTACGCTCAGAACTGGCGACGACCGCGCGTTCGTCGATGCCACGGCAGAGTGAAAACAAACCCGCACCCAATTTTCCAAATTGCTGTAACAGATCTGGCAAGGACCAGTGTAATAAATCCGCACAAGTCTTAATGCCGAGTTGATGGAGCTTGGCTGCCGTGACTTTGCCGACACCAAACAATCTATCGACTTCTAACTGCGCCACAAAACCTTCCACTTGCTCAGGCAAGATCACATATAGTCCATCTGGTTTGTTCCAGTCACTGGCAATTTTGGCGAGAAATTTATTCGGAGCGACACCCGCCGAGACCGTGATGCCGACATCTTGAAAGATACTATGTCGTATTTCTTGCGCGATTCTGGTCGCACTGCCTTGCAATTGCGGCGTCAGGCTGACATCCAGATAGGCCTCATCCAAGGATAAGGGTTCAACCAAATCGGTATAGTCGCGATAAATGCTCAAGATCTGGCGTGACGCGACTCTATATTTGTCCATATTCGGACGCATGACGACTAAGTCTGGGCAACGCTTCAGGGCTTGCGAAGTTGGCATGGCAGAACGCACGCCAAATTTACGCGCAGCATAATTGCAAGTCGCAACCACGCCGCGCTGATCTGCTCTACCGCCAATGGCTAAAGGTACTTCGCGCAGACGCGGATCATCCCGCATCTCAACAGAGGCATAAAAGCAATCGCAATCACAATGGATGATTTTGCGTTGTACCGGTTTCATAGCGGAAATAGAAAATTCAAATACTGGTTATTTATCCAGTATTTTAACCGATGCTACAGCCCTCGCATATTCTTAGTATGCCTGGTATGCCAATTTAAACCGTCAACAGACCCTAGTACTTGTAACCAAAGCCAAACGTGATCAGGCTGCTAGTGCGTTTAAAGTTATTACTGGGTTTGCTGGTATAGCTGACAGCGGCGCTGGCATTGAGCGTCCAGCCATTCGCAACGACAGTCGCAAGGCCGATATCGAAGGTGCTTCGGGTACCGATGTCAGCGCTACCGGGATAAATAGACCAGCGTTGTTTGATGCTCGACGTGGCGCTCAACTTATGGGTAGACTCTTCACCGAGCAGCAATTCCACACCTTTCTTGCTACTCGGTGAGGGAGGAATAGTGGTACCAAATCGGGTGTCAGAATAGCCGATACCGGTAAACAGATCAAAAGAAGTTTCGTCGCTCTTAATCAGCTTAAAACCTGCACCAGCATTCAATGAATAGCGTGAATCGATGTTTTGAATCTTGTTGGTCTCCAATTCACTACCGCCAAAGAAGAAGCGTGACTCCGACAAGTTGTAGTCATAGCGACCACCCAGACGCAATAATTGTGCCGTGGTCGTTTTAATTTGATTCGCCGTGTTACTGCCATAGTTCATCACGGTGTAGACGCCTAATTTGTCTTCTTTGCTAGCTTTCACTGCATTCGCACTTAGATTGAATGTTTGCGCGATATTCGCGCTGGACGCGTAAGTGCCACCAACGGCCACACCGCCATGCCACAAACTATCCTGTAGTGTTTGTGCTTGCACCGAGCCGGCACCAATGCAGCCTACAAGGCTCATAGCGAAAAATGAAAGGGATAGACGAGATGTAGTGTGCGACATGAAAAAACTTCCTAAATTGAGGCGGTGTTGGTCCGCATTATGTTGGTCGGAATTATATAAGCGAACCTGAAGATTGAGGCGAGCGTCTTTCAGGCAAGATTTACTTAACGATGCTTGCGGTAGGCGAGTTGACATAAGTCGCACGCGAAAGTTCAGTAGTCAGCTTCCAGATTAGACTGGATGGTGAATTCGTCTTGTGTGTTCAGTGCAAAGAAAGAATGAAATAGCATTTAGTCTTAGCGACACTTAGACTTTTCTGTTTTACAATGTACCAACAGCTTCTATGTGGACCGCATAGAGATTCATCGTGAGAATTTAAAAAGAAAAGTGGTGATGCGATGTTGGAATATTTAAAGATTCTTTTGAGCCTGAGCTTACTGTGCTTAGGCGGTTGCGATCGCTTGGGATTACCTGATCCGGCAAAGGAAGCTGCGGCGCACGAAGCCGATGCACGAGCAACGGGTAGTGCCTGCCGTCATGCCGGGCGCGGAATTGAAGATTGCTATGCGCTCAATCCAGATGCTGCACGTGCTGCAGTGTATGCAGGCTGGAAGGAAATGAATGACTATATGCGTGAAAATAACATTGCCGAAGTTAAACCCAGTGTGAACGCCAGCAATTCTGCGGAAGCTTCCGCTGCCGCCTCGGCAGCATCTGAGCATGGCTCTGCTTCTGCAAGTGCCAGTGCAAAATAATATAAATCCAGGAGATAACATGCATCCAAATGCCCAACTGATTGAACAGTTTTATCAAGCGTTTCAAAAACTTGATGCGGCTGCGATGTGCGCTTGTTATACCGATGATATTCAGTTCTCAGATCCGGTATTTACCGACTTGCGTGGAAATGACGCGGGCGATATGTGGCGCATGTTAACTTCACGTGCCCAAGATTTTTCTTTGGTATTTGATCAGGTCGAAGCGAATGATACGGAAGGCAGTGCACATTGGGTTGCCAGCTACTGTTTTAGTCAGACTGGTCGCCATGTGGTGAATGACATCCACGCTAAATTTACATTCAGGGATGGAAAAATTTGTCGACATCGTGATCATTTCGACTTGTGGAAATGGAGTCGTCAGGCGATGGGGTGGAAAGGATATTTGCTCGGCCGTTTGCCCTTGGTGCAAAATAAGATTCGCCATCTGGCGGCCAAGAATTTACGGAAATTTTCTGAGAAAAAATAATTAGATAATTGCATGTGATCGTGATTTAGGTGTAGGGGGGAACAGTGGCAGTATTTCATCTCAACTCCTAAGTTGCCAGATCTACTAGTCTATTGCTGGCAGAGTGAACCAAAACAAGCTACCACGTCCAATTTCACTTTCAAAACCGATGGTGCCACCCATTTTTTCCACGAAGGATTTGGCGATACTTAGACCCAAGCCGGTGCCGCCTTGTTGTCGTGTATCTGAGCCATCTGCCTGTGCGAATCGTGTAAAAATGTGCTGTTGGAATTCAAGTGGAATACCGGCACCTTGATCTTCAATTTCAATTTTCCAATGCAGTGCCTCTCTGAGTAAACGTATTTTGACGACCGCGGCTTTGGGTGAAAATTTGGCAGCGTTTGACAGCAAATTGGCGAATACTTGCATTACACGTTCTGCATCGCCGCTCGCATTGGCTACTGTATTGGCTACGGCATTGGTAGCATGATTGCTGAGCAATTCGTAGCGGATGTTTAAGGCGTTGGCGTAGTTGGAATTTGCTTCAATCGCTTGTTGTGCGAGTGCATGTAAATCAAAAATTTCCGATTTGAATTCCATTTTTCCAGAGCTGATTTTCTCCATGTCGAGTAAGTCGTTCACCAGTTTTCCCAGACGTTGACTATTTCTATGCGCGATCTGAATCAGATGTTGAATTTTCGGCGATAAATTTCCAGCTGCACCATGTTCAAGTAAGCCCAACGCACCACGTATCGATGTCAGTGGTGTGCGCAGTTCGTGACTCACGACCGATAGGAATTCAGCCTTAACTTTGTCGGCTTTCTTCTGCGCCGTGAGGTCTAAGACAAACCCCACCCATTCAAAACTCGATCCTTCTAATTGTGCCAGACCTACCATCACGGGCACTTTGCTGCCATCGTGATTTTGTAGCTCTGCTTCAAATGGGTTGGTATGTCCGTGCTGTTGTAAACTCTGGAGAGCTGCTTGATGGGCTTCTATATACTTAGGTGAAGTGAGTTTCAACCAATCGACATGTTGACCGATTAATTCATCTCTTCGTACTCCTAATAGATTGAGGAAAACATCGTTGACCAATGTCAGGTGGCCGCTCATGTCGCCCTGGAATATGCCTATTAAACTAGAGTTGATTAAGCGACGCAGGCGCGACTCGCTGAGTTTAAGTGCTTCTAACATTAGTGACTTGTCGTGTACAGCTTGCTCCGCTAGACCTAGGGCATCGACTAAATCATTTTCAACTTTCTTGATTGCCGTAATGTCGCGCACACTGAAAACTCTGCCGACTAAGCGGTCACGTAAGAATTCTGGTTTGGATACACAGATGAAGTGGCGACCATCGATTAGGCTTAGGCTATTTTCGCTTTCCGCCTCGGGAAAGTCTTTTAGATGCGCGAGTACAGCAAAAAAATCATCAGAGTATTGCAGCTTACTCAGCACATGCTGCAACATCGAGCTTTCTTCACGAGCGACTATGAGTTCATCGCTCAAATCCCACATCGCCACAAAACGACGATTTAGATTGATGACTTTGCCATGTAGATCGACCGATAAAATTCCTTCTGCGGTAGCTTCGAGAGAGCTTTGTAGTTGTGAGGCAAGTTGGATTTGATCCTGCATCATGCGCCGACGACTGGTCAAATCTTCCGCGTGTATGATCCAATAAGCCCCGGTTTGATCATTGAAACCAGAGACCCGCTTTTCTATAGGGATGATGCGATTGTTCGCTGTTATCCACTCACTTTCGGCGACTCGGTCTCCATCAAGAGGAGGATTTAAGCTGAGGTCATCCCAAAAAAACAAATCTTGCAAGGCGCATTCTATGTTGCTGATATTTTCACCAATTAACTCGTCACGTGAACGGCCAAGTAATTCAGCACAGCGTTGATTGACCTCGATGATTGATAGGTCAGCAGCCAAGACGACCATAATAGCCCCGCTCGCATATTGCAGGAGATGATGCAACATGTGTTGATTAAGCATGGGGTGGGAATTAGTCATTCGTCGCGATCAATGTATTGTGAGTCTATTTGGCGCTTAAGGCGTGTTTTTGTTTTTATTCACCACGGGATTTTTGGTTTTTGAATCGATGTAGTAATTAACCCGTTTGCAAGGGTTGAGGTAATTAAATATTGCCTTAGGTAATACGCCTGGGCGAATGCTGGCACTAATAGATAGATCACTTCCTTCTTCGGCCAAATCCAGAATGATGGCATCTTCTTTGGGAATTTCAGCGTCATACACCAAGACCCGTGGCCGTAAAGGATTGCCGATATTGACATTCATGACTAAGCCAATGGCTTCATTAGATAAACGCACTATTGTGCCCGGCGGGTAGACACCTAAGCTCTTGATCATGGTTGCCATCACCGCAGGGTCGAATTGCGCACGACGGTGGGCATACATGGTTGACAGCGCTTCATGTGGTGTGAGTGAACGATTTGGATCGGTATGGTTGCATAAGTTATCGTACACATTGGCAATCGTGACGATACGCGTCGGCAGACGTATGCTGTCGCCTCTCAATTTTTGTGGGTAGCCGCTGCCGTCGATATGTTCATGATGATGCGCTATCACTTCAATTACTTTGGCTGATAGGCCTGCTTTCTTCCCGACATCAATGCCGTAGTAGGGGTGGAGCTCGTAAAAATGTTGCTCTGGTTTTGTTAGTGGCTCAGTCTTATTCAGAATTTTTTCTGGAACGTTGACTTTACCTAAATCATGAAACAGCGCGGCCATGCCAATTTCTTTAATTTCTGTCTTGCTGCATTTCATTTCATTCGCTAGCATCATTGCCAAGACCGACACATTCAATGCATGGAAATATAATTCTTCATTGGCATTACTTTGCTGAATCAAATGCATCACAGTGTCACTGGAATCGATAAACACCTCAGCGATATGATCGATCAGTTTTTCGGCTTCTTTTATGGTTGCTTCTGGTTGTGAAAAAATGGACTTATTGATGCTACGTACTACCGTAGCTGCATGCACAAATTTTTCTTCGCAACGCGCGAGTTCTTCTCTTTGTTTTGTCAGTTTTTCAAATCGTGCACGCTTCGCTTCGACGATACTATCAAATACTTTGCCTTTGGGTGCTGGACTAACGATGGCTTGGTCGACGCGATTCGCTGCATTGCTCGGCGTCATGTCTGACTTTGACGGGAAGTAACGGATATGCTTTATATTCAGTGCGAGTAAGTCATTGAGTTGTTGCTGATTCGTGATTTTGAAAGCATTCATCGAAAAAGAATGCTCGAACCAACTCAAGTCGAGTTTGATGAACATACCAATTTTGACTTGATCTATTGCAATCAATTTCGAGTCGTCGGACATGTCGCTATCATTCAGAGGGCATACTAAATAGAGTATCAATTGACGATAGCACAGGCATTTTTAGATTGCAAAAAAACCGTGTCGACCTGTGCATATCGTTTGCCTTAACTCAAAGAAAAGCTCTTGATCAAGGTGTGATCAAGGCTTGATTAAGGTTTGACTATTGGGATAGTTTTTCTTGTTTGGCCTTTTTAACCATATCTCGCACATCGGCCAGTAATTGTTTGGCATCATAAATGATGCCGTCTTTCACCGTGTATTTCACCCCGCCGACCTGATTGAGCTTGCCTGATTTATCCAAACGCATATGACCAGTACCATATAGCACTTTGAAGTTCGCCAGCGGGTTTTCATCCAAAATCGCCAGATCTGCTAATTTGCCGGGTTCTATCGTGCCTATACTTTGTTGTAATCCTAAGGCTTCTGCGCCCGATAAAGTGGCGGCTTTCATGACCTCTAGCGGATGGAAACCGGCTTCGCGTAAGAGTTCTAATTCTTCGATAGTACCGAAGCCATAGACTTTGTAAATGTATCCAGAATCAGAGCCGACGGTCACACGTCCACCACGGTTCTTGTAGTCATTCACGAAGCGCATCCACATCCTGTAGTTTTCTTTCCACGCGACTTCTTCTTCCGTACCCCAATCAAAAAAGAAGGAGCCATGCGAGTCAGGGTTGGCACTAAAGAACTTGCTCAAAGTCGGCAAGGTGTATTCGTCTTGCCAGTCGGCACGGCGTGCACGCATCAGATCGCGCGTTGCCTGATAAATGGTGAAGGTAGGATCGATGGTGAAATCGAGTTTTAATAATTCGTCCATCACGGCATTCCATTTGGCACTACCCGGTTTGGCAGCTTGCGCCCATAAACGACCTGCTTGCGCAAAGCGTTGTTGCTCGTTTTGGTAGTTGTAATCAGCTGGATAATTTTGCACGGTTTGTCCATCGAATAAAGCTTCGGGTAGCCCATACCAGTGCTCCATCGAAGTTAAGCCCCAACGCGCAGTATTTAATACGTTGACGCGAGCCACATCGATTTGCGCATGGTGACAAGCCGAGCGCATACCGACTTTTTTGGTTTCCTCTAAGGCTGCTTGCAAAATATCAGGACGGTAGCCAAAACATTTCAGGCCATCGGCGCCTTTTGCTTTCATTTCGCGTACCCACGCTCGCGCTTGTTCTGGGTCGGTGAATGGTTTGTTTTGCCCTTGTCCAAAAAATGGATAAGCAAGAATCCGCGGTGCCGTGATTTTATTTTCCGCACTGCGTTTTTTTTCGCTTAAGCAGAATTCTAGGCCGTTGCCGCAAGATGGATCACGTATTGTGGTGATGCCGTGTCCCATCCATAGTTTGTAAACATATTCGGCGGGCGTGCCTTGTTCGGCACCACCAATGTGACCGTGCATATCAACTATGCCTGGCATCACATAATGACCAGCGAGTTGTAGTTCTGTCCCACCTTCTTTGAGCTTTGGTCGGCCGCTGCGCACCGATGATGTCGGCGTACCAACGATTGCAACCTGCGTTATCTTATTGCCTTCAATCACAATGTCTGCCGGCCCAAATGCAGGGGCACCAGTACCATTAATTACAGTAACTTCACGTAAAATCAGCTGCGTATAAGGGCCTTGTCCGTCGTGTCGCGCTGGTGCTGGTGTGACTTTGAAGCTATGGTCGTCGGCAAGTACGGCGGTGCTACTCAGCAAGCATAAGGCAGCTAGTAGGTGTTTATAATTTTTATTCATCGTAGGATCTCCAGGATTTTTCTGAGGCGGCGTTGATGCGGCGCAGAAGTATGGAGTATCAAGCAGAAGTTTAGTTCCATCAAGAAATATAGGTGGGAGCACTATCTGGCTTTCCGGCTTGCAAGAACGATATGAGTAGTAGGTGAAATCCAGACGATAAGCTCACATGCTTCGCAAATTAGAGTAATATTTGAGACTTATTATTGTTTTTTTTGAGCTCGACGAGTCATGCCTGAAATTATTCCCCTCTTAAATACTGGTGATAGTGCCAAACGTGTTGATATTGTTATCGTCGCGGAAGGTTATACGCAGGCTGAACGTGATAAATTTGTTGCTGATGCGAATACCTTTATTACTACGCTTCTAGGGCCTGAGAATGCGCGCCTAAATGCGCCTTTTTCAACGTATAAGGGATTGTTTAACGCCACTGCTCTATTTTTTGCTTCCGCACAATCTGGTACCGACCAGCCCACTAGCAATGTGGAAGTGAATACCTATTTCAATGCTAGTCAACATGGCAGCGATGGCCGATTATTGTATGGTGATGGCTATAAGGTCGAGACTGAGGTGCAGAGTGCACTGGCAACAAATGCGCATGAATTAGTGATCGTGTTGGTGAATACACCACTATATGGAGGCGCGGGCGGATCAATTGCTTGGGCTTCTGCAGGTGATCGTCGAGCCTCTGAGTTAGCTTTGCATGAAATCGGTCACAGTTTCGCAGGTTTGCAAGATGAATATGTCGATTCAGCTGTTGCCAGAGATTTTCCTTTGAGTGCATGGTCATTTCGTGAAAGTGCTCATGTGACTGATTCACTCAGTCGCATTCCATGGCAGGATTGGATGGGATATTCGGACGGTGAGTTAGGAGTAATCGGTACCTATGAAGGTGGATATTACCGATCAAGCGGAGTCTGGCGTGCAACTCAAAGCTCTAAAATGTTGTATTTGGATGTGCCATTTAATGCACCTGAAAAAGAAGCGTTTGCATTGAAATACTATCAGGCGATAGGCGACTACTTATCCGTGACGTCTAATTTCCCTGGATTTTATGCTCCAGTGACGCCGAATGATGCTCTGTTTTCATATACATGGAAGTATGCAGATAGTGTGCTCAGTACGACGACGCAAGCCAAGAGTTTTGATGCCTATGGCTATTCTTATGGCTCTTATAATTCCGCTACTGGCGTAACTTTGACGACCATCGACAATACCGGGACTATCCGAAAAAACTTGCTTAGTACGCAGCAAGTCGAAACGATTAATTTTGGTGATACCTTAAAACAAATCAATGCTGTGAACTACATGGTTAGCGGCAGTGATGCGAATCAAATTTTACGATTTGCTGACGGTGATAATTTGATTGAAATTCAAAATACACTATCCCCAAATAAAATTTATTTTGATGGTGGTGCAGGAAGAGATGTTTTGAAATTCTCCGAATCACTAAGTACCATCTCAAAATTGCATGTAGATCGCTTAGATAGTGGAACTTATTTGCTTGGCATGCAACAGCCGGCCACGTGGGCTGTGCGGAATATCGAAAATCTACAATTTCAGGATTTTTCGATCAATTTGAATATTCATCAAAATGCCCGCACGATTGATAAATCCAGCCTGAAGTCCTTAGAAGACCTGTATGTCGCATTCTTTAATCGTATTCCTGACGCTGATGGGCTAAATTATTGGATTGATCAGCTTAAGGCTGGCAAATCTCTGGTGAATATTGGTGATTTGTTCTATGGGGCCGCGTTGTCTACACCAGAACTAACTGGCTATAGCTCAGACATGACATCCGAAAAATTTGTCAATACCATCTACGTCAATGTGCTGGGACGATTGGATGGTGCAGACCCTGAAGGCTTGGCTTATTGGCAGGAGCAACTCAGTAGTGGTAAGGATACGCCTGGCAGCTTGGTGTATTCGATTTTGAATCTCGCCCATGGATTTAAAGGATCCTCCACGTGGGGCTGGGTTGCCGATCTGTTAGATAACAAAGCAGCGGTTGCAGAAAAATTTGCAGTTGATTGGGGATTGAACTATCTCAGTACGGAGACTTCCATAATTAATGGAATGGCAATTGCCGACTTGGTGACTGCCACGGACACGCAAGCTGCTTTGACTTTGATTGGCGTAACCGAAGGGCAAATTATTTTTGGGTGATTGCGCATAAGCTAGTGTTGCATTTGTTGAAGTAGTAGAAGCGAAAGGCCGCAAGAAACTGAACCCCAAAAATTAACTACCGATTTTTGGGGTTTTTTAATGTGCTTCTTTATTTTCTATGTGCTAATTGACTTAGATGCCTCTAATACGACCAACTTCTTGAAGTTGGCGACCATTATTTTCTTTAAATGCGATTATCAATTCGGATAAAAATCATATCAAATTTTGATTGTTGTAACTTTGAACACCGGTGGAGCTCGCGCTTCAGTGCTAGGTTGTGACAAATTGAGGATCCTTATGAATCTAGGTGGCGAATAACACGAAGTCTATATAAACCATCGGATCAACGTTAGATTAACTAAGAAATACTCTATTAAAAGCACAATCTTAAGTGCATTTTCCGAGCATCACCGATACGTCAATTTATGATGTAACTATAATTGTTCATTGCGAAATAATTCTTTACGTACCCTTAATTACTTATCTATGCCTACAAGAGCCTACTAGATTGATAAATTGGGCTTATGACGCGAAGCAACTTCAGTTTAATATTTCGTATGCGCCCGCTTTGATTTGAATTTCATCAATAGTAAATATGGCGACCTATTTCGTTTTGATCCATTCAATTGAATATTGATTGAGACGGAGCTCCATCTTCGCACCGCGTATCTAATGTAATTTAGGTAAATCTCTCGATAGCAAAATTTCACCTAGCCACTAGGTTTATTCGGGCGTGCGCGTATTTTTCTGACCTGCACACTGAATCGGCTCACATAGCGCAGGTGTGACAGGCCACCGAAGAATGACAAAATCTGTTCTTTTGAAGCCAATTGAAGTAAGTACTGATTTCGTTTGGCAGTTATTGTCCAGTTTGATCGACGTGGCCTTATTAATTTATAAATAATGCACAGCATGAGGTAAAGCTGCAATTGAGGTCAACGCGTGGCGACCAAATCTAGGGAGGAACTCAAGAAAAGAGCCAAGTGAAAAAGTTTTTGTAGCGAAAAGGTAATTTAACATGACATTTTTGTTGTCTTTAAAATCTATCGCAATCGAAAATACTATGTATATAAAATCATTTTTTTTGAAATTAACGATATTAATTTACCATTTTTAACGGTGTGCTTTGCAAGAACGAAAATGTGTTTGTTGAAACGTTAATTGATGGCAATTGGCAATAAATAGACATTTGAATAAAAATTTCAATTTAGCAACATGTTGTTTTTTTGCACGCGTTTAGATGGTTAAAAGTTGTATCAATTAGTTATTTTTGTAAAAGAGCTTCCTTCGAATTATTGGTTTAAAATTCAATAAAATTGAAATTTTCCGAATTTAAGACGGAATTTTTATTGAAATAGATGTGAAAATAAGGAGTTGACGAGAAAAAATATCAACTAAGGAGATATTTTTTTTATATATATCTGAGTTCGGTAAGACTTTGATTTTCTATGACTTTGGAATCAAATTGACAGCATGGAGCGAAAAGTGTTCTCATCTTGGAGCGAATTTTTTTTCATACTAATTGATTTTGATCCTATTAAATGCAATAAAATTTTCGCAACATGAGTCTCCTTGTGAACTCAATACATATTTTTGTTTGATTTAGCAAAAAGAGAGTGGCCGTATGTTCAGAGAAGTATCGATTTCGCAAGCGGACTCGTTATAACTTCAATAAAACATGGTATCTAGTTAATAAATTTAAAAGGTAATTACATGTCGAAAAGAAATATGATCTTCAAGAAGAATTTAGTCGCGCATGCATTGATGCTTGCGTTTGGTGCAGGTGTGATGACTGTTGGCGTAACACCTGCTGTTATGGCGCAATCTAGCGCAGCGGGTAACATTTTTGGTCAAGCTCCAGCTGGCTCAACTGTGTCTATCGTTAGTCCAGATACAGGTTTGAAGCGTACTGCTGTTGTTGATGCTAGTGGACGTTTTAACGTGACGGCAATGCCAATCGGTCGTTACAACGTTGAAATCTCTAGTGGCGGCAAAGCTTTAGGCACTACATTGGTTGAAGTTGTTGCTGGTCAAGGTGTAGATGCATCTGTGTCTTCAACTGCATCAGCAGGATCGACAGCTGGTGTGCAGTCAGTGCAAGTTACTGCACGCCGTACCAAAATCGATATTTCCAATACAAATAATGGTGCAACTTTTACAGCTCGTGAATTGGCGGCAATTCCGGTCGCAAAAAGCGTTTCAGCCATTATTCAATTGGCACCAAACACAACACGTGGCGATACACGCTATGCAGCGGGTGACAGCTTCGGTGGTGGCGCCCCTTCAGAAAACGCGTTTTACATCAATGGTTTCCCGGTTACAAACCCACTGACACAGTTGGGTGCATCAGAGTTGCCATTCGGTTCTATCGCGCAAGCTCAAGTATTAACTGGTGGCTTCGGTTCTGAATTTGGTCGCTCTGTAGGTGGTGTGGTTAACATCACAACTAAGAGTGGTACGAATAATTGGGAAGTTGGCGCGACAAGTACAATTCGCACCAATGCCATGAGTGCCCGTGCAAAAGATGGTTACTATGCAGTGACTGGTGATCCATTGAATAAATTGACCGACGGCAAACTACGTTTGAGCCGCCAAGACAATGAAAGTAACAGCACATTGTTAGGCGCCTATGTTGGTGGACCATTGATCAAAGATACTTTGTTCATGTTCTTGTCGGTTGAGCAAACAAAGACTAACACTGAAGGTGCGAATGCTGCATTCAACGGCTCCACTAAGACATCGTCTACAGGTTGGTTAGAAAACAAAAATACACAAAATCGTTTCTTAGGTAAATTTGACTGGAATATCAATGATGATCATCGCTTAGAATTGACGATGATTGGCGACGATTCCAAGTCTAAACAGAAAACCTATGATTACACTTTCTTGGACGCTAGTGGTACACCAGTTTACAAGCGCGGAAGTAAATTATTTTTAGATGCAGAATATCGTAATGATTCAGGTAATTCACCGACAGTTGGTGCTGATGTTAGCATCTTACGTTATGTTGGTAATTTAACTAATAATCTGACGATGACTATTTCTACTGGTCAAAGTAAATCTAACCACGCACAACTTTTTGTTGCCGGTGGCTCAAGTCTGCCTGCAACCGCAATTGGTGCAAATGCTCAGGTTACAGGTGTAACTTATCCAGCAAACCAAAACCCATTGAATTTCTCAATTAGCCCAAAAGGGGCTGCTGATGAAGTTAAATCTAGCCGCTTCGATCTTGAATATAAATTGGGTGACCACACTATTCGTGGTGGTTTGGACGTAAATAAACTGTCTTCAGTCAATGCTGGTCAAATTACACCAGCGGGTGCTTCTTATACTTACTTGTATATCAAACCACCTGCGAATGGCGGCTCTGTTGATTTGGGTGATGGACATCAATATGTATTAGCTGGTAAAGGTGGCTATGCACCACAGGGTTATTATGTACAGAAGACGGTTTTCTCCACATCAACTAGTGCAGCATCTGATCAATCTGCACAATACATCGAAGATAAATATCAAGTTACGAAGAACTTGTTAGTTACTGGCGGTTTGCGTTTCGAGACTTTCTCTAACCGCAATGGTGACAACGAAACATTTATCGAACAAAAGAACAAACTTGCTCCACGTCTTTCTGCAGCATGGGACGTTAATGGAGATGCAAGTTTCAAAGTATTCGGTAGTGCAGGTCGTTACCACGTACAGATTCCAACCAATGTAACAATCCGTGGTGCGAGTCGTGCAACTAATACTGTGCAATATTTCTCTTACACAGGTGTTGATGCAAACGCACAACCATTGGGCTTAGTGGCTTTGGGAGATCCAACTTCAGCGAACAATGAATTGGGTCAACGTAAAGATGCACGTACGATTTCTGCTACTAACATGGAACCAACCTTCCAAGATGAAATTACTTTGGGCTTCGAAAAAGCGTATTCACCAGAGTTCAATTTCGGTGTTAAAGGCACGATTCGTCAATTGAAAGCAACTGCTGATGACTGGTGTGATCAACGTCCAGTGGATGCTTGGGCATTGCGTAATAAAGTTGATACTTCACATTGGGACTATGGTCTGGGTTGCGTAATCATTAATCCAGGTAAAGATGTGGATCTGTTGGTTGATTTCACAAATGGAGATGGCAAAGTAGGTAAAACTTTGACACCAGTGCATTTGACAGCAGCTGAAGTTGGCCTGCCAAGAGCAACTCGTTTGTACAAAGCAATCGACGTGTTCGCAGAGCATCCGCTGCGTAATGGCTGGTATGGTAAAGTCAACTATACTTGGTCACGTAGCACAGGTACAACTGAAGGCCAAACTAACTCTGATACAGGTCAAGCTAACGTCAGTATTACGGCAGTTTGGGATTTTGCTGAGTTGATGCAATATGCAGATGGTTTGTTACCAAATAACCGTACTCATCAATTGAAAGCGTATGGCTTCTACCAATTGGCTCCGGAGTGGACAATGGGTGCTAACTTCTTGGCAGCGTCTGGTCGTCCTAAGAGTTGCTTAGGTCGTGGTCCTACAGCAGAAGCAATTGCTATGGGTTATGGTTCTGCATTCCACTACTGCAAAGATGCAAGCGGTAAAGCTCAACCAGCGCCACGTGGCTCTTTCGGTACTTTGCCAACCGACATGCGTCTGGATATGAACATCGTGTATAAACCAGCGATTTTGGACGGTATTGCTCTGAAACTGGACGTGTTTAATATTACAAACCGTCAAGTTGCTCAGCAAGTTGAAGAGCGTCGTGAAACAGCTGCAGGTATTCGTTCTGACTATGACCGTGTGATTAGCTACACAACAGCTCGTCGCGCAGCATTGACAGTTGAGTACAACAAGAAGTTCTAATTTATGTTGAGTGCCGTGAAACGTAATTTCGTTTGACGGAAGATGGTTGAGCTAGCTTAACCATCTACACATCTACATACTGAAAACCCTCGCCCTGTGCGAGGGTTTTTTGTGCGTGAAGCATAGACGTATTCCTAGCGATGAACATCTCTGCAGTGAGTTGGTGCTGTTTGGACTAGACTCGCTGCATGGAACGAAATTGAAATCAAGCCTAACTATTACAAGCCCGGAACTAAAGATTGATCAAACTAAATATGTATATCCGGCTGCAACATGAATGGCGTGAAGTCAATATCATTGAATGCACGGTAACAGTGTTCGCCTGATTGACGCGGTGCTCATGATCGCTTTGACTGACTTGGCGTGACTCGATGCTCTTTAGCCTGAATATCTCAACCCAACCAAAACTGATCCACGCGCCATCTTACATAGCCGCCGAATGCACTATGAGACTGGGACATGAATATTGCGGTGGCAGTTCGGGTGAATATGCTAAATGAATTGGATAAATGCTGGAATTATCAATTTCCGATGATCTCGGATGTGAGTTTTAACTTTCTTTGCTTTGCTTGCGACGTGAAGGATCAAAGTAAAAAAGAGCTGAGGTGTTTCCTTCAGTGAACTTGCGATGAGATCGCAAGAATTAAAATATCATGTAGTTCTTGCTGGAAGCGATTGATACCTGTGCTTGGCAACCAGCTATCTCAACGGCAGTATAGTCATCGGATATTGTCAGCGTCATCATGAGTGGATGATATTTTCAATGAGATGCGCGTAGCAACTGACTAGCTACTACGCGCACGATTGAGCGCTTTGGATGCAGAAAATCGGTGGTTTATCCAACTGCCGATTGTTCAGCGTTATCAATCAAGTCAGTAGTAGCTTCGCTCTGGAAGACAGCTAAGTCAGTTTCGCCCAAAATTTTACTGGTAAGTGTGCCTGCAACTATCGACCCACTCACATTCAATGCAGTTCTTCCCATATCAATTAGTGGTTCAATAGAAATGAGTAAGCCCGCCAGAGCTACGGGTAAGTCTAATGAAGACAAGACGATCAGTGCAGCAAAAGTTGCACCGCCGCCGACTCCTGCAATGCCTATGGATCCAATGGCAATGATGCCGACCAAAGACGCTATGAAAGAAAATGTCATTGGATCGATTCCAACTGATGGCGCAATCATGAACGCTAGCATGGCGGGATAGATTCCTGCGCAACCATTTTGACCCATCGTCGCACCAAAAGAAGCGGCGAAATTGGCGATTCCTTCGGGTGTTCCTAAGCGTTGATGTTGAATCTGTACACTCATGGGAATCGCACCAGCGCTGGTGCGTGAAGTGAAAGCAAAAACTAACACAGGGAAGATTTTTTGCAGGTATTTTTTAGGGTTGAGTCCACAGCCTGTGACAATACCCAAATGTACCGCAAACATAATGAGAATTGCAGCATAAGACGCTAATACAAAATTAATCAGATTGAAAATATCGTCGCGATTCGACTTTGCAACTACTTGTGTGATCAAAGCAAAAACGCCATACGGCGTAAGACGCAAAATGAGTGTGACTAAGCGCATCACTATGGTCTGAGCGACTTCAATAAAGTGACTAAACGATTTAAAAATTTCAGGTTTTTTGTCGGCGATACCAGTTGCCGAAATGCCGATCAGAATTGCAAAGATCACTACCGCAATCGTGGAAGTTTTACGCGCTCCTGTCATATCGAGGAAGGGATTTTCTGGAATAAAGCTAAGTAACATGCCAGGCAAGCTAATCGCTTTTGCACTCGCAAGAGTACTTTCAAGGTATTGTCCGCGTGCAAATTCTACTGTCGTAAAATTGAGACCTAAGGTGGTTAGTCCAAACAACTTGGCCATAAAGAAGCCAATGAGCGCAGCGATTATTGTCGTAGTGAGTAAGGTGCTAATGGTAAGTGTGCTGATTTTACCTAAGGAACTAACATTTTTTAGCTTCAGAATGGCTCCGATAATTGATACCAGAATCAAAGGAATGACGATCATCTGTAGTAGCTTCACATAGCCAGTGCCAACTATGTCGAGATACGTATTTGTACTACTGATAATTGGCGAATCATTCCCATAAAAATATTGAAATGCGGCTCCTAATAATATCCCTAGACCTAATCCGGCAAACACGCGCTTAGAGAATGAAAAATGTCTATTTTGCAGCCAATACAATCCGCCACAGATACAGACAGCGACACTCAGGTTGATGATCAAGGGGAGAATTGGAATGCTCATTGATGTGCTTTTATAGATTGATGGGAGTGGGCATTCTAGCCCATAAACTTGATCAGATGCTACGTAGAATTTGTTGTTTGTTTATTCGGAAGCTTGCGAAAGAAAGCGTCGCTCTTGATTTAGCCCGGGGGCATTTTCTCAGCGAAATTAAGGAGGTTTTGAAATGCAGCACTGAAGTAAAGCTCATAGCTATCCTTTTCGACATAACCAAGATGCGGAGTTAACAACACATTTTCTTTACCGAGCAAGGAGTGCTTGGTACCTATTGGCTCGTTTTCAAACACGTCGATCGCAGCAAAACCTGGATGTCCCTGCGTCAAGGCCTGTTCGAGGGCATCGGTTTGGATGAGCTCGGCACGACTAGTGTTGACGAATAGTGCATCTTCCTTCATGGTCAGTAAATCATCTAAGTGTACGCAATGGCGAGTGTCATCATTGAGACGTAGGTGAAGAGAAATGATGTCAGAAGATTCAAAAAACTGTCGCTTGGAATCACATGCATTAAAACCATCTGTGATTGCTTGTTGGCGACTAATTTCACTTCCCCAGACCTGAATCGTCATTCCAAAAGCTTGAGCGAATTGAGCCACCAAGCGCCCTATACGACCATAGCCCCAGATCCCTAACCGGCGCCCTTTTAAAACTCGGCCTAAGCGGTTGTGCTGTGGGTAAAGGGATGCCGTCTGCCAGACACCATCTTGCAGTAGTTGTGTGTATTGCGGGATCTTTCTTGAGGACGCCATAATCAGAGCCCAGGCCAGCTCTGCTGGTGCAGTTGGGTCACCCACGCCCTCCACTACTGTAATGCCAAATTCCTTGGCGGCGATAAGATCGACATTCCCAGAAACTTTTCCAGTTTGAGAAATGAGCTTGAGATTCGGTAATTTACTAAGCAACGCACGATTCAGCATCGTTCTTTCACGAATTAATACCAGTGCATCGAAGGGAGCCAGACGTATGGCAAGTTGCCCGAGCCCCACGGCACGGTTATTAAAGACTTTGACCTCGTGTTCATGCAACATTCGAAAACAATCGAGGTCACGTACGACGTCTTGATAATCATCTAAGATCGCTATCTTCATTTGGCTGGTCTTTATGGTTTTAGTAAGTATATTTTCAAAAACAATTCCATTTTGACATGAATTGTGACGTAAAGTTCGCCAGATCGCGGCAGGTCGGTGTAGAATACGCTGCACGTAGCTTTTTGAATCTTCCGTTCCGTGCTTCTTTACCGGGCGAAAGCTTGGATCTCAGACCCCTTCTTTACCTTGTCTGTCTTCCTGATTCCGACAAAAAATGCCGCTATCGTGCTAGTTGTGTTGGAGCTCAGACTGGAACCAGAATAATACCAGTTGCTCACATTACTTGCCTCCCTAGCCGTTCTTGCCGTGCCGCTACACCGATTTTTTTATTGAAATGGCATTGGAGTTAGTATTATGAATCAACCTAGCATGCAAGGTGTTGCAGCACTCAATGTGCCCGCACACGTCAAGCACCAAAAATTAATTAATTGGGTCGCCGATATGGTGGCGCTCACTAAACCGAGTCAGGTTTATTGGTGCGATGGTAGTCAAGAAGAATATGACCGCTTATGCGCTCAAATGGTCGCCGCTGGCACCATGAAAAAGCTGAACGAAGCGAAACGTCCAAACAGTTATCTGGCTTGTTCCGATCCATCGGATGTGGCGCGCGTCGAAGATCGCACGTATATCTGCTCAGAAAAACAAGAAGATGCAGGTCCAACCAATAACTGGATGGCACCAGCAGAAATGCGTCAGACTTTAAATCCTTTATTTGATGGTTGCATGCAAGGTCGCACCATGTATGTAGTGCCATTTTCGATGGGCCCATTGGGTTCACCGATTGCACATATCGGTGTGGAATTGTCTGACTCACCGTATGTTGCAGTCAATATGCGCATCATGACCCGTATGGGTAAGGCCGTGTTTGATGTGTTAGGTACAGACGGCGATTTCGTACCTTGCGTACACACAGTTGGCGCGCCTTTAGCTGCAGGTCAAACAGATGTGGCTTGGCCATGCAATACCACCAAATACATTGTGCATTATCCAGAAACGCGTGAAATCTGGTCTTTTGGTTCTGGTTACGGTGGCAATGCCTTATTGGGCAAAAAGTGTTTCGCCTTGCGTATTGCTTCGACTATGGGTCGCGACCAAGGCTGGTTGGCTGAACACATGTTAATTCTGGGCGTGGAATCACCAGAAGGTAAAAAACATTATGTGGCCGCGGCATTCCCTTCCGCTTGTGGCAAAACCAATTTTGCGATGTTGATTCCGGCTATCAAAGGCTGGAAAGTGACTACTATCGGTGACGATATCGCTTGGATCAAACCAGGTGCGGATGGTCGTTTGTATGCGATCAATCCTGAAGCGGGATATTTCGGTGTCGCACCAGGTACGAATACGGCAACCAACTCCAACTGTATGTCGTCGTTGACTGCGAATACCATTTTCACGAATGTTGCTTTGACCGATGATGGCGATGTATGGTGGGAAGGCATGAGCAAGCAAGCACCAGAGCATGTGATTGACTGGCAAGGCAAAGACTGGACTCCAGAAATCGCTAAAGAAACGGGACGTAAAGCAGCGCATCCTAACGCGCGTTTTACCGTCGCAGCTACGCAGAATCCTGTACTCGATCCTGCCTGGGATGATCCGGCTGGTGTACCAATTTCTGCCTTCATTTTTGGCGGTCGTCGTTCGACTACAGTGCCTTTGGTCACTGAAGCGCGCAATTGGGTCGAAGGCGTGTACATGGCAGCGACTATGGGTTCTGAAACGACTGCTGCTGCGGTTGGTCAACAAGGCGTGGTGCGTCGTGATCCATTCGCCATGTTGCCGTTCATGGGTTACAACATGAGCGACTATTTCCAGCACTGGTTGAACATGGGCGAAAAAATTGCGGCACTGGGCGCGAAACAACCCAATATCTATTGCGTGAACTGGTTCCGCACGGATGCTAACGGCAAATTCGTATGGCCTGGTTTCGGCGATAATATGCGTGTCTTGAAATGGATGTTAGAGCGTATCGATGGCGCGACGACTGGGGCAGAAAATGTCTTTGGTATTAGCCCGAAATACGAAGATTTGACGTGGGACGGTTTGCATTTCACTTCAGAACAATTTGATCTAATCACCTCCATCGATAAAGATGCATGGAAAGCAGAATTAGATTTGCATACAGAATTGTTCGATAAATTGAAATATCGTTTGCCTGCAGCCTTAGAAGCAACGAAGGCGACTTTAGCGAGTCGTTTAGCTTAATTTTTTGAGGTATTTATGAAAAAGCGCGACACGATGCTCATCGTGTCGCGCTTTTTTTGTGCATCGCAACCATTTTGCTTAAATCTGGGATAATCTTGTCTTTCATCCCCATCTCCATTGCTTAAGCGGAAAGGCTGCTGATGAATTTCCTGACCTTAGATCTGAATTTGCTACGTGTGTTTGATACCGTGATGGTTGAGCAAAATCTGACTCGCGCCGCTGATAAATTAGCGATGACCCAACCGGCTGTTTCTAATGCCATCAAACGTCTGCGTTATTCCTTAAATGATGAACTCTTGATTCGCACCGCGTATGGCGTCAAGCCGACTCCGCGCGCGGAGATTTTATGGCCATCAATCCGCGAGGCCTTATCAACTCTTGAAGCAGCGATTGCGCCAACTAGTTTTGATCCCTCTAAAGCGGTTGCAACTTTCCGGATGGCGATGGCGGACTCGACCGCGGCATTATGGATGCCCACCTTGATTACCGCATTTGAGCGTGAAGCACCGCATATGAATGCACGTATGGTGCCATTGACGACACGTGAGCCAAGGCCATTATTAATTCAGGGGGACATCGATATTGCGGTTGGTTTTTTCCCCGGCGTCGTGGCGCAACTTTCTGGCGGTCAAGGCGCAGCTCGTAGTCCGATCCGGCATGAGCGTTTGTATTCGGGGCATTATGTCTGTGTGATGAGCAAAAATCATCCGCTTGCCAGTCAGGAATTAACGTTGGATAACTATTGCGCAGCGAATCATTGTCTGGTTAGTTTTTCTGGCCGTGCGCATGGTCTGATCGATGATGAGCTGATGACAATGGGGCGTGAGCGACGAATCTTACTCACCGTGAACCAATTTTTTACGGGTGGAAAAGTGGTAGCAAATTCGGATTTGTTGACTGTGTTGCCGTTTCACTTTATCGCCTCAACGGGTATGAGTGATTCTTTGGTGTGGAAGGAGCTTCCATTTGAAACGCCTGATGTTCACGTTGATATGTTATGGCACGAGCGTGACGCGCGTAATCCAGCGCATAAATGGTTGCGCGACCATTTTGTGAATATGACGCATGAAATGTTCGCGCCCTTGGCTGAGATGAAGAAGTCTGGTAATCCCATTTAAATTGATTGAGTGAATGACACATTATGTTTACAGGTATTGTACAAGGTGTTGCAAGCATCAAAAAAATCCATGATCGGACAGGATTGCGGACCATACAACTAGCATTCCCTGAAGGTTTTGATCACCAATTGGAGATCGGTGCCAGTGTGGCGACAGATGGCGTCTGCCTAACGGTTACCAGACTATTCGACAATGCCGCAGAATTTGACATCATGCAGCAGACTTTAGCGATTACTACCCTTGGTAGCTATGCAGAGAATGCGCAGGTTAATGTAGAGCGTGCGGCCAAAGAGGGCGCTGAAATTGGTGGGCATCCGCTATCTGGTCATGTTGATTTTGTTGCGCAGCTCGTGCAGATTCGTCAATTGGAGAATAATTACGTGCTCCGTATTGCGGTGTCAAAGGTGTGGATGCCGTATATTTTTGCGAAGGGGTATATCGCAATTAATGGTGCGAGTTTGACGATTGCAGAAGTCAATCGGGATGAGCATTGGTTTGAGGTTTGGCTGATTCCTGAGACCTTGCGCATGACGGTGTTCGGGCAAAAGCAAGTAGGAGCGATGCTGAATATCGAGATCGAGAGACAGACTCAAGTAGTGGTTGATACGGTGCGTAGCATGTTGCAAGAAATGCTGGGACCATTGATGCCAGCCTTGGATGCTTTATTGGCGCAACAGGGGAAATCGATACAAGATGTGCTGCCCAAGTAGATAAGTCTACATATAATCTCTATGGATGAAATGGGTTTTCCATACGCGATGTAAAGGACATTAATCCTTATTCTTGAAATGGTGCGCAACCCAGGCGCAGATTGCGGTGATCAGACTTACCAACACGACGATAATCCAAAAACCATTATCATTTTGTGCCCATGGAATCCCGCCGACATTCATTCCCATCAAACCAGTGGTGATGTTGATTGGCAGGGCGAGTACTGTGACGATGGTCAATACAAATAAGGAGCGATTATTTTGCTCGCCCACATGGGCAGCGACTTCTTCTTGTAATAAGCGGATGCGCTCTTGCAAGGATGCCATATCACTTAAGACCACAGAGAACTCTTCCGTGGATTGCCGCAATTCATGAACATCATTGTCAGCCATCCAGGCAGGTGGTTTTTGTAGCAAGCGAAATAGTGCTGCAGGTTCTGGTGCTAAGAGCCGTTGCAGACGTACCAATAAGCGACGTAATTCACCGAGATTGGCGCGTTTTCTGCTAAGGCGTTCCGCTAACAAGTGGTCTTCAACTTCATCTATTTTAGTGGTCGCATCTCTGACGATACCTGTTAAGACATCCGCCTGATCGCGCAGTAAGTGTGTCAGTAACTCCATCGTCGAATGGAAAATTTCTCCAGTATTGACCGCATTGCGTAAATGATCGACTGATTTGAGTGGCTTGCGACGTGCACTGATCATGATGCCATGGCTGACATGCAGCCATAACGTTGCCATTTCTGAAGGGTCAAAACTGAAATCGTGAAGCACATCATTGATGACTGCGATTAAATGCTGGTCAGCGTGTTCAATCCGTGTTGAACGGGATCCCTGATGTAGGGTTTCATAAAATTCTTCGGGCGACTGACTATTTTCGCGTAACCACCTTTCAGTTGAGGCATTCGCCAAGTTGAAGTGCAGCCATAGAAAATGAGATGGTTCCAGTTTTTGTGATTGATTTAAATAATGTAATACCTCGGTGGTGCGTACAGCTTTACCTGCATCCTCCCCAGTAAACAGATATCCACAAATTAACCCCGATTGGTCGGAACCATACTGCAAGTGTTCTTTATTCATAGACTAGTCTGTATGTGGGTATAGCAGGCTATTGTAAGTGTTTTACATGATATGAATATGACAGCGCCTGCAAAAATGTGGCGATCGGGGGGCGAAACCGAAAGGTCTTCGATTAAGGCTGAAATACCTGACCAGCTTTTAGTGGAAATCCCTGCAAAAAATCTTGTGCTGGCAAACGCTTACCACCGGGTTTTTGTAATTCAAGCACACGTAATACGGATTGACCATTATCACAGGCGATTAATACACCTTGCTGTCCGGATGCTTCGATGATAGTGCCGCTGGTGGCGCTAGTTCCTCCATGGTTGACTTCCGCACGCCAAAATTTAATCGTGGTGCCGTCTATGCTGGCATGTGCAGCAGGAAAAGGATTGAAGGCGCGAATTTTGCGAGCTATGATTTCTGCACTCAAATTGAAATTAATCGCGGCTTCTTCTTTACTAATTTTAGCCGCGTAACAGACACCTTGTTCTGGCTGCACTGTAGCGTCTAGTGAACTTGATTTTAATTTCTGTAGCGCTTCAATGATCATCTCGCCACCTAATGCCGCCAACTTGTCATGCAAACTGCCGGTGCAGTCTTGACTATCAATAGGAATGGCGCGCTTCAATAACATAGGTCCAGTATCTAAACCTTCTTCCATTTGCATAATGGTGATGCCTGTTTCGGCGTCACCCGCTTCAATCGCACGATGTATCGGTGCAGCACCGCGCCAGCGAGGCAATAAGGAGCCATGGATATTGATGCAACCTAAACGCGGAATGTTCAGACAGGATAAAGGTAATATCAGGCCGTAAGCGGCCACCACCATAATGTCGTGTGGCGTATTGCGCAGTAAGTCATGTGCTTCTTGAGCAATTTCAGGATATTTTCCATCCAGTCGCAAAGAGATCGGCTGTGCGACGGGAATTTGATGCGCCAATGCTAGCTGTTTCACCGCTGAAGCATGCATTTGCATGCCGCGCCCAGCAGGGCGATCTGGCTGAGTTAATACCAACGGCACATCAAAACCCGCATCAATAATGGCCTTCAATGCGGTAGCGGCGAACTCAGGTGTGCCCGCGAAAATGACTTTCATCGGCGATTAGCCTTTTTGCTGATTTCGCGTTCTTCTTTGAGCATCTTGGTCTTGATGCGATTGCGTTTCAAAGGTGATAAATATTCGACGAAGACTTTGCCTTTTAGATGATCCATTTCATGTTGAATGCAGACGGCCAATAAGCCATCAGCATGCATTTCAAAGGCTTTGCCGTCCAGATCTAAGGCGCGTACTTTAACTTCTGCCGGACGTTCAACTCCATCGTAGACACCCGGTACAGACAAGCAGCCTTCATCGTAAACCTTGCGTTCTGCGCTTTCCCAAATAATTTCAGGATTAATAAAAACGCGTAGTTCAGAATTGTCCTCTGAGGTATCGATAACAACTAATTGTTCGTGTACATCGACTTGGGAGGCGGCGAGTCCAACGCCAGGAGCGTCGTACATGGTTTCGGCCATATCGGCAGCAAGCTTTTTCAAGCGTTCGTCAAAAACGGTGACTGGCTTAGCAATTTTGTGTAAGCGAGGATCGGGATAGCGGAGAATATTTAATATTGACATAAGACAATTCACAACAAGCTAGAGGCGCTGCGCGGGTGTCGCATTTCACTTTTTGGGGGATATAAAAAACATCTTTCACGCGAAATCTTTTCAGTGACTCCACGCAATAGCTTGCTATCGTCGCGGTCAACTTTTTGATTCAATATGAAATCCTTTGTTTTTATATGACTCAATCTACGTGAAACACTACACTAGAATGCGGTTTCTCTTGCTAGTTCAAGGATTTATGGGCAGAATTTGATTCAAATTGGTAAGTTTGGCAAGAGCCTATACCCCACAAGAAGTTAATAAGATTTACTTCGGTAGAGCAAAGTGGCCAGCCATTCCCTAGAATCAGCGACCTGCATCGGAAAATTTCATGAAAAAGTTTAGCACAATCGCCCTCGCTTTTGCCTTTCCTCTCGCGGTTTCTGTGCCCGCACTTGCGCAAGAAGGGGTAAAAACACCGCCGCCAGCCTTAAGCAGCAAATGCAATTTCTTGCCAGACGCCCCGGATAAGCATGTGGTTGTGAAGGGCGATACTCTGTGGGGAATTTCTGGGAAATTTTTGCAAAACCCATGGTGTTGGCCTGAAGTATGGGGTATGAACAGGGAAGAGATTCGTAATCCGCACTGGATTTACCCTAAGCAAATCGTGTATTTCGATCGTGTGAACGGTCGTTTGCGTTTAGCCAATCCGGTAGAAGAAAGCGTGTCGGGTATTACTAAGCTTAGTCCGCAAACGCGTAGTGTCACCAATGGCGGATTGGATGCGATTTCTGCGATTCCCAATAATCTGATTGAACCATATTTGTCGCAGCCGTTGATTATCGAAAAAGATGAATTCGCTACTGCACCACGGATTGTGGCTGCACCTGAAGGCCGTGTGTATATGGGTAAGGGTGACAAGATTTATGTAAGAGGTGATCTAAAGAATGGCACGTCTTTCCAAGTATTTCGCCCTGGCACTGCATTGAAAGATCCAGACACACAGGCGATTATTGGTTATGAAGCAGTTTACATCGGTGCTGTAAAGTTAGAGCGCACTGCCAAAACGGAAGATGGCGTGGACTCTTTTAATGTAGTCACGTCCAAAGAGGAAATGGGTATAGGCGATCGTTTAGTACCAATTCCTCCTACGCCTATTATTAATTATGTTCCACATGCACCGGAGCAGGAAGTAAAAGCACGCGTCGTGGCAGTCTATGGCGGAGTCAGTTTTGCTGGTCAAAACAATATCATCAGTATCAATCGCGGCGCTAGTTCTGGAATAGATATTGGTACCGTATTAGAGTTGGGGCGTTACGGCAAAATCGTGCCAGATCGCACAAATGACAAAAAGCCTATTCGATTGCCTGATGAAATGTATGGTCAGCTATTTATTTTCCGAGTATTTAAGAATATTTCCTATGGTTTGGTCATGCAGGTTACCGACGTCGTGAGTGTTGGCGACATAGTGCGGACTCCAGAAAAGTAATTGGCTTGGAACGGCGATTGAATTCAAATAAAGATGATCAAGATTGGCATGACTGGTTACGCCTATCTGTGACTAAGGGAGTAGGTAACGAGAAGGCACGCAAACTGTTAGGTGTATTTGGTTTGCCTGCACAAATATTTCAAGCGAGTCTAAGACAATTGCTTGAGCATGTACCTGAAAAGCTTGCGTGCGCTATCTTGGCGCCACCAGATGATAGCTTCTACAGGCAAATTGAGCTGACTGCTGCGTGGTTGGATGTTCCTGGCAATTATTTGCTTAGTCTAGCTGACGCCGATTATCCGCAAAACTTACTCACCATTCCTGACCCTCCAATACTTTTGTACGTGAAGGGACGGCTCGATCTATTGAGCGCACAGACAATTGCAGTGGTGGGGAGTCGTAATGCTACCGCACAAGGTGTGGCGAATGCCGAGAAATTCTCCGAGTCCTTAAGTCAAGCGGGACTATGTATTAGTTCAGGATTGGCAGCGGGTATCGACACTGCTGCACATGTCGGTGCCCTCAAAGGTATTGGCTCCACAATTGCGGTTATCGGTACCGGTGCTGATATAGTTTACCCTGCACGGAACAGGCAACTTGCGCATGTGCTCGCTGAAAAAGCTTGTTTGGTTAGTGAGTATCCGCTCGGAATGCCCGCGATTGCCGCAAATTTTCCTCGCCGTAATCGAATTATTTCTGGCTTGGCGCAAGGTGTATTAGTCGTAGAGGCCGCCGCCCAGTCAGGCTCATTAATTACTGCCAGAATGGCTGCGGAACAAGGACGCGACGTATTCGCCATTCCAGGCTCTATTCATTCGCCGTTGGCAAAAGGATGCCATTTGCTGATCAAGCAAGGAGCCAAGCTAGTCGAATCGGCGCAGGATATCTTGGACGAAATCCGGATTCCTAATTCAATGTCGAGCGTACAAACATCGACAGTCGCGCCGCAGATAGATGTTGAGACTAACAAGTTACTGACGATTATCGGGTATGATCCGGTGCATATCGACGTACTAGCGATGCGTAGTGGTGATAATGTCATGACATTGTCAGCACAATTATTAGATTTGGAGTTGCAGGGACAGATTGAAACGCTACCTGGAGGATTAATCCAGCGTGTTAGTTAAAGTTAACTTGAGCATAATGCCTTGAATTAGGTACTGCAAAAATCCCTGACCGTCATGAATGAAGTGTATGTTTGATATTTTAGTTTACCTGTACGAAACCTATTACCGCCCCGATACCTGCCCAGATTCGATCGCTCTGGCGAAAAAGCTATCGGCGGTAGGATTTGATGACGATGAAATTATTGCAGCAATCGACTGGCTGAGAGGTTTGGCCGATATCACTAACCGTCTTGCTGTGGATAATGACGATGCGCCGATTGATGCGTCGATTCTAGTTCTCAGTCAGGGCTTTCGGGTTTATACAGAAGAAGAAAGTAGTATTCTCGGACCAGAGGCAATTGGTTATTTACACTATTTGCAAGATAATAAAATGTTGGACGCTCAGCAACGTGAAGTTTTGGTTGAGCGCGCCATGGCTGTCGATGAAGCACCTTTAAGTTTATCGAAATTCAAAGTTATTGTGTTAATGATACTTTGGAGCCAGGGGCGCGAGTCAGAAATGATGATGTTTGATGAATTGTTGTTGACGGAAGGCGAGATTGACCCGCGTTTATTGCATTAATATTTGACAAAATTGATGCTTTATTTGTGGCAATTACTGTGCTTCTATTGCCGTAGTTGATTCATTCCGTTTATTATTCCCCGCTGATATATAGCATTTCCCTTGTTGTTGCAGGCAAAATTGGCAGTCTTATCGATTTTTGTCGCAACAATTGCATAACAAGATTATAAAAAACGAAACCCCATATGACTAAAACCCTCATCATCGCCGAGAAGCCCTCGGTTGCGAATGACATCGCAAAGACCTTGGGTGGGTTCACCAAACACGACGATTATTTTGAATCTGATGACTATGTTTTGTCTTCGGCGGTAGGTCATTTGTTGGAAATCGCAGTTCCGGAAGAATACGATGTTAAGCGAGGCAAGTGGACTTTTGCGCACTTGCCCATGATACCGCCGCATTTTGCATTAAATCCAATTGCGAAAACGGAATCGCGGCTTAAAGTGCTAAACAAACTGATTAAGCGTAAAGATGTCTCCGCGCTCATTAACGCATGTGACGCGGGGCGCGAAGGTGAATTGATTTTCCGTTTGATCGCGCAGCATGCTAAAGCCAAACAACCGGTTAAGCGTTTGTGGCTGCAGTCGATGACCGCAGATGCGATTCGTAGCGGGTTTAAGAAATTACGTAGCGACGAAGAAATGCTGCCATTGGCCGATGCAGCCCGTTGCCGCTCTGAGGCGGATTGGCTGATTGGTATCAATGGCACCCGGGCGATGACTGCGTTCAATTCAAAAGAAGGCGGATTCTATTTAACCACGGTCGGGCGTGTGCAAACACCGACTCTATCCATTGTGGTTGAGCGCGAAGAAAAAATTAAGAATTTTGTATCTCGTGATTTTTGGGAAGTGCGTGCGGAATTCGTCTGTGCTGCCGGGATTTACGAAGGTCGTTGGTTGGATCATCAATTTAAGAAAGATGAAGTCGATCCAGAGAAAAAAGCTGAGCGCCTGTGGAGCAAGGCAGCGGCCGAATCTATCGTTGCGGCTTGTCGCAATAAGCAGGGAAGTGTGACCGAAGAGTCCAAGCCCGCAACACAAATGGCTCCAGCCTTGTTTGATCTGACTAGTTTACAGCGTGAAGCCAACTCTAAATTTGGCTTCTCAGCAAAAAACACCTTAGGTTTGGCGCAAGCCCTCTACGAAAAACACAAGGTATTAACTTATCCGCGTACTGATTCACGTCACCTGCCAGAGGACTATTTGCCTACGGTAAAAGAAACCGTGAGCAAGATTAGTGAAATCAACAATTTCCAACAATTTGCCGCAAAAATTCTGAACAATAATTGGGTCAAGCCGAATAAACGTATTTTTGATAATACGAAAATCAGTGATCACTTTGCGATTATTCCAACCGGACATTTGCCAAAAAACCTATCTGAGCCTGAGCAAAAGCTTTATGACTTAGTGACACGTCGCTTTATGGCAGTGTTTTTCCCCGCGGCTGAATACCAAGTGACGACACGAATCACCGAGGTTTCTGGACATCAGTTCAAGACCGAAGGCAAAGTGATGACTAATCCTGGCTGGCTGGCGATTTACGGCAAAGAAGCGCAAGACGAAACCGATCCTGAAAATAAAGGTAATTTGGTTGCAGTCGCAAAAGGCGAAAAAGTGAAGACGGAGAAAGTCTTCTCAAATGGCTTGGTAACAAAACCGCCAGCGCGTTACTCAGAGGCGACTTTGCTGTCCGCCATGGAAGGTGCTGGTAAATTAATTGATGACGAGGAATTGCGCGAAGCGATGTCCGGCAAAGGTTTGGGCACACCAGCAACACGTGCCGCCATTATTGAAGGCCTGCTCTACGAAAAGTATTTATTGCGTGAAGGCCGCGAATTAATTCCTACCGCTAAAGCATTTCAGTTGATGACCCTGTTGCGTGGTTTAGGCGTAGATGAATTGACCTCGCCTGAATTAACCGGTGAATGGGAAAATAAGCTGGCGCAGATGGAGCGCGGCAAAATCACCCGCGACGAATTCATGCGAGAAATCGCACAAATGACACAGATTATCGTCAAGCGTGCGAAAGAGTTTAACAACGATACAATTCCTGGTGATTACGCAACCTTGCACACACCTTGCCCAAATTGTGGTGGCGTGGTGAAAGAAAATTATCGCCGCTTCGCTTGTACGAAGTGCGAATTCTCCATGAGTAAAACGCCAGGTAGTCGTCAGTTTGAAATCGCTGAAGTGGAAGAGTTGCTGCAAAAACGTGAAATTGGTCCATTGCAAGGTTTCCGTTCGAAGATGGGGCGACCGTTTGCCGCAATCTTGAAAATCGTACGCGATGAAGAAATTAAAAATTTAAAACTGGAATTTGATTTTGGACAAAATCAAGATGAAGGTGATGACGGTGAAGATCATGATTTCTCACAGGCAGAGCCACTCGGCGCCTGCCCTAAATGCGGTAGCCATGTCTACGAATTAGGTCTGGCTTATGTGTGTGAGAAAAGTGTTGCTAAGCCAAAAGCCTGCGATTTCAGAAGCGGACGGATAATTTTGCAGCAAGAAATTTTGCCAGAACAAATGCGCAAATTGTTGGTCGAAGGCAAAACAGATTTATTGCCAGGGTTTATTTCTCAACGCACCCGTCGACCATTTAAGGCTTTCTTGGTTCGTGGCAAAGATGGTAAAACAAGCTTTGAATTTGAAGAGCGTAAAGCGAAAGCTCCCGCTAAAACATCTGCCAAGGCTGCCGTAAAAGAGAAGGCAGGCACGGAAGTTGAAGCGCCAGTAAAAAAAGCAGTCGCTAGAAAAAAGAAAACGAGTTAATTTAGTTACAAAAATTTTTCTTATTGAGGAGCTTGTTTGAACAAGGATCGTATGGATCAGAGTGTGTTGTTAACTAATGCTCGTGCTGAATTCATGCGCAGTTTCACTGAGGCTATGCAACGCACTTTACCGCGTTGCATAGAAGACTGTTTTGTGAAAGCTGACGATACTTATTCCTCGCTCGAGCAAGGCCGGCTGCTGGATGCACGAACTGTATTGGTCGAACAAAGGCCAAACATCCTCCAGCAAATGACTAATAGCATGGATCATTTGCTAGCACGAAGTTTCAAAACGACTTACAACACTTATCGTCCATCCGCCAATTTTAATACTGATAGCCTAACCTTAATTGATCCAACTGCCTTTGAAGGGGGCTTGCGATTAGAGGAAATTACCAGCAGGTTTCGCAGTGAAGCAGAAGATCAACTAAGAGATCTGAACATTCGCATCGCCCTGATTTTTGAGCAAGAAGTGACGAATGAGCGCGAAAATCCATTTCGCCCTTATCTCTTTTCGCGTTGCATCTCAACTACTGTTGATGGTCTTAGCGTCAATCCAAGTTTGGTTGATACGCTGGTTGAAAGGATTGCCGACAACTTTCTCAGTTTTGTTCCAACAATTTATTCCGCGGTTAATACCTACCTGGCGCAAAATGGCATTGCCGCCCAACTGCAACTGAAAATTCGTAAATCACCAACCGCACCGATGCCGCATGGCGCCGGTGCTAGCGAGACGTCTCAAGCTGAAGAGTCCGCCAATTCGGAATTCAACGAAGAGCAAGAGAATTCTGCTCAACCGCAAAAGCGAAGCAGTCAATTTGAGCAGTTTTTCAGTTCGGCGTTGAATCGAGCGTCGAATTTGATATCAGGAGCGAAACCGACGCAATCTCAGTCGCAATCTCAACCTCAATCCGAAACCGGTGAAAACAGTGGAATTACGCAGTCACAGTCACGTGCTGCGGAAAGTGATTTTCATCATGCCGCGACAGGTCCATTTTCATGGCTCAAAAATGGTGAATTGGTTGGTGATGCGATTAGGGGTTTCTTTGGTGGAAATGCCGCGTCCCGTTCGGTCGGGGGAAATGCGGGCGCCAATTGGGATAATTCTGAGCATCCGCAAAATTCTGCTTTCGGAAATTACACGCAAGATGAAGTTACACAGATTCCGGCAGACTCTGAATATGGTTCAAGTTCATCGGAATCCCGTGCCTCAGTTGGCCAGGGCCAATTGTCGGGCGCCATACCTGATTTCCAAAGAACTTTGACGCCTTCGGGCGCTGAGATGTTTGATGGGCGAGGAGGAGTGCGAAATCTGATTTTAGAGCAGAGAACCGCTTTAAATGAATTGACGTCAAACATCAATGAAAAAATGACGATAGATATCGTCGCCATGTTGTTTGAATTTATTTTGCGTGATACCCAGGTTCCGGCTGAAATCCGCGCTCAGCTAGGGAGGCTTCAATTCTTAGTGTTGAAGTTAGCCTTAAAAGATACGAGCCTGCTAACTCAAAAAGGACATCCTGCGCGTTTGTTGGTCAATCGCATAGGCTCAATTTCCCTTGGGTTAAAGCAAATTGACCCTACTGGCGTTGAAATCACCAAAGAAATTTGTCGGATCGTTGAAACGTTACTGCAGGATGAAAGTGAGAATCCACAAATATTTTCGCGGATGCTCGATGAGTTTGATGTATTTATTGCGCGCGAATTGCGTGCCGGCAATACCGGCACAGAAAGTGCCATCGAAGGTGCTGAACAAGTAAGAAACCGTACTCTGCGTTTCGCACATACTTCGGCGCAATTGCATGAAGCCTTGCTGGATTTGACGATAGATCCGTTTTTGCAAAATTTCTTTGAGACTGTTTGGGTATATGTCTTGGAGTTGGCGGATAGGGAAGATGTTAAGCGTGCGCACCGTCTTCGTCTTTTGGTTCCCGATTTGTTGTGGAGCATCATTCCCAAGTCAAATGAGGAAGAGCGAGCGCAATTGCTGGCGCTTTTGCCTATCATTTTAAGAACCCTGAAAGAGGGAATGGCGAGCATACAGTGCGAACCAGCGATACAAGAAGAATTAATGAACTGGTTAGTTGATGCCCACACAAAATCGATGCGTCTCAACCATAACAACACGCAGCAGAAGCAGGCATCCTTATCTGTCATTCACCAGCATTTTAATAATTTCTTCGCAGATCCAGATCTGGATAATTTCACGGCATTAGAAAATCCAGATCGTTCCGATGTGAATAAGTTCTTGGATGATGCGATCAAAGAATTAGATATCCGTGTGCAATTGTTGGATCAAGTGGTCGTCGATGAGTTGCCTTTAGATAGCGCCGAAGTCAATTTGCCGATAAGAGACCTGAGTGTCGATCCCGTCATGGAGCAACTGAAAGCGGGTGTCTCGGTAGAAATTAATTTGGGCGGGGAGCCAGGACAAGGTACGTTGAATTGGATTGATCCAGCCTTGACCAATTTAATTTTGACATTAGAGGGGCAAGAGCAACCATCTATGTTGAGCGTAAGGATGTTTCGGCGCATGATTGCTCATGGGCGTGTGAAGTTTTTGGAAACGGAGCCACTATTTGAACGTGCCGTTCAGTCCCTATTGAAGTCGGCCGATGTCGGTGACGTCGGCAAGCTAGCATAGACCGCATCATCTCTATAGGTTGTAAGCTGATTTCGTACGAACAGTAGTCTTGGAAGAAGTATAAGAAGCCATTCCGCATATGACTTGCGGAATGGCTTTTGTTTTGCTATAGTTCGCCTCCCGCAGAAATGCGGGGATGAAATAAGAAGTAATGCAAGGGTAATGCGTTGATTTTCTGATGTTTAAATCGAGAGAGTAGGAAGCGATTTAAATGAAATGTAAAGCAGGGGGTTGACGAGAATTTAGAAGTGCTGCATAATCTCGTTTCTCTGCTGCTGACGAACACAACGCTTCGTAGCAAAAACAAAATCCTTCGGGTGAGTTTGAGTAGAAAAGAATAAGATCTTTAACAATTAACAGTCAATA
>NZ_JACOGA010000026.1 GCF_014284175.1 Affinundibacterium flavidum | reverse complement strand
CTGTCCGATTTTTAGACGAGGGGTGAGCAACTGGTGCAAAATCTACGTCACTGATTTTTAACCAAAGGGTGCGCACGGCATCCAGTTGCTCGTTTCTGATATGCCTATCAAAAACTGTTAAAACATCAAGTCCGTGAAAATACCGACTCTTCATTCATAATACAAGGGTGCGCCGTGCGCACCACACACATAGACTGTTACTTCGGTGCGCACGGCGCACCCTACTCTGCTACCTTGATTTCGCATGATCAAGCGTCAATCATGAATAAGTACAGGGTCAATTTTTCTAATCATATAAATCATTTATCAAATTTCCATCAATGAAGAAAGATAAAGCCTTTGACCTGCCACTTGCAGAAATCACTTAAATATTTCGAGCTAAATGTTTTCTACAACGATGCCGAACCACAATGCCAACCAAACCGCCCGCACACCTCGTTTATTTTGAAAGATTTTTGCGTTCTTAGATTTTTTGCATCCCCATGAAATGTTCCAATGCAAAGAATATTTTTCATTCGACTTTTTTCCTCACTAGTGCCTGGACTGCCGACGACAAATCTGCTTCAGAATTATTTTCCACTTGCAATCGCAAAAATACATTGATATGATGACCGTCATGCGAAATAAAACTACTAATTCCCGAAGCCTAACTAAAGAAGCCTCTCACGAGCGCATCGTGACTGCCGCTGCGCGCGCCATACGTCGCAGTGGTTACGATGGCACAGGTGTGGCGGATATCATGAAAGAAGCAGGACTCACACACGGTGCTTTCTATGCACATTTTGAGTCGAGAGATGCAATGCTCGCAAAGGCTGCTGATCATGCAGGCGCTGAATCCAATGCCCTTGCCGCACAAGTTCTTGCTGCTGCACCATCAGACCAAGCACTACAGGCCCTGATGCAGGTCTATCTTTCAAAGGAACATATAGAAGGAATTGAGACTGGCTGTCCGATTTCCGCTCTTGGTTCTGAAATGCCTCGCCAATCGCCCGAGGTTCGCCATGCAGCAACGAGCCGCATCAAAGAAATGATCGGTCTCATTGCACGTCAATTTCCGGATTTGGAACCGCAAGCAGCACATGAACGTGCACTTGTGACGGTATCCACCTTGGTTGGCACTTTAATACTCGCTCGGGCGGTGAATGACCCCACATTATCTCAGTCACTGTGTGATGCAAGCCTAAAGAGCGTCGTCGTTCCTGTTGGCAAGCCAAGCTCCTAAATTTTTTTTACTTTTAAATATGATGATCATCATACGAAATACAACGTCGCAACAAGCTACCGAAAAACTAACAAACATTTTCTACAAAGGACCAACATCATGAAAGCATTTATCCTAGATCGCTACGGTAAGAACTCCGCACTGCAAATGAAAGAGGTTCCCATCCCAAATTTGCTAGATGATGAAGTCCTTGTTCAAGTACATGCCACTGGTGTAAATCTATTGGACGCTAAGGTTCGCAACGGTAAGTTCAAACTCCTTTTACCTTACAAGACACCATTTATTTTGGGGCACGACGTCGCAGGTCGAGTGATTAAGGTCGGGCGCAATGTACGGCAGTTCAAAGCTGGTGATGATGTCTATTCAAGACCCGACGATCATCAAATAGGAACATTCGCGGAATACATCGCCGTAAAAGAAGCTTCTCTCGCCTTCAAGCCTAAGAATATCTCGATGGAAGAGGCAGCATCCATCCCCTTAGTCGGCTTGACGGCATGGCAGGCGCTAGTTGAAAAAGCGAAGCTCAAGAATGGACAGAATGTTTTCATTCAAGCAGGTTCAGGTGGCGTTGGGACTTTCGCGATTCAATTAGCAAAACATCTCGGGGCGAAAGTTGCGACCACCGCAAGCGCCGGTAGTTTTGCCATGCTCAAAGAGCTCGGCGCGGACGAGATTGTCGACTACAAGAAAGAAGATTTTGAACGAGTTTTAAGCGGATACGACATCGTACTGAACAGTCAGGATGGCAACACACTGACCAAGTCCCTCAAGGTACTGAAACCTCGCGGAGAACTTATCTCAATCTCTGGACCACCTGATCCAACTTTCGCAGAGGAAATCAAGGCACCTTGGTTAATAAAGCAGGTCATGCGGATACTGAGCTTTACGACGCGTAGAAGAGCCAAGAAACTCAAGGTTGGCTATTCATTCCTGTTTATGAAGGCAAGCGGAAGCCAATTGCAGCAAATCACAAATTTGATCGAGTCAGGGGCAATTCGACCTGTCGTTGATAAGGTTTTCTCTTTTGAAGACACAAATAAAGCTTTGGCCTATGTTGAAAGCGGGCGAGCCAAAGGCAAGGTTGTCATCAAGGTGTGCTGATCAATCTTGAATGTATGTCGCGCTGTTTTGCGCTTAAAAATATGATGATCGTAATACGAAATATTCACTTAACTTTCACTTAACTATCAGGAGTCCCAAATGAAAATCGAAAATTCTGTTGTTCTTATCACTGGCGCCAATCGTGGCATAGGTTTGGCATTCGCAACTGCGGTACTCGCACGCGGTGCACGCAAAGTCTACGTTACCGCTCGCAATCCAGAATCTGTCACGCTGCAAGGCGTCGAAGTGCTAAAGCTCGACGTCACCAAGCCCGAACAGGTCGCTGCCGCCGCCCAACAAGCATCGGATGTCACTATCGTCATTAACAATGCGGGGATTGCACAAGCAGGTGGATTCTTAACGGAGGATAGCGAGGCCGTAACTCGGCGTATTTTTGAGACTAACTTCTTTGGCGTGTTAAACGTGAGTAAGGCATTCGCCCCCGTTCTCAAAACAAATGGTGGTGGAGCACTCCTTAATGTATTGTCAGTCGCTTCGTGGGTAAATGCCGGTGAGTTAGCCGCCTACTCGGCAAGCAAATCAGCGGCGTGGTCGTTGACCAATGCATTGCGCCACGAACTCGCAACGCAAAAAACTCAAGTATTGGGCTTGCACATGGCCTATGTCGACACGGATTTGACACGGGGTTTTGAGGTTCCAAAAAGCAGTGCCGAAGAAATTGTATTGCGCGCACTTGACGGATTAGAAGCAGGGGCAGATGAAGTGCTGGCAGATGCGCTAACCCAGCAAATTCACAGTGGCATGGCAGAACCACGTCCGGTTTATTTGCCTGAAATTAAGTAAGCACGTCCTTAAGACGTAATTCTTAAGGTATTAATAAAGTTAGCCCAAGTCTGAGGAGTCAATTTGGGCTAACTTCTATTTCAACTTCAATTTACAGCGCTCTATTCTGTCCACGACTTATTTGATAGTTCATGCCAATTATTACGTAGAACAGCAGGCAATTACTATCACATCAAAAAGCTTGAGAAGCCTCAAAGTGCGGCTAAGAATCCCTAGCTAAACGCGAATCCATTGAGGTTCCGCAATAAGGCTGGCTTATAAAGGCTAGAATTAAATTGCATTTAAATTATTTTTGATGATTTATTAGTTAATTTATCGTCGCATTTAGACGACATTTCTGTGAAATTAATGCCTAAAATCAATAATTATTTCTTGACGATGACAAGATATACAATTTGTGAATGATTGACATTACTAATCAAAATTATATTTATATTTATCGCCTTGCTATGATTCTTCCTGTCGCAACGATGCATTTAAATCAAATGCAAAGAAACGATAAACTTAATCACTTATAAAGGAATAATCATGTTGAACGCATTCGTAGAAATCCAACTGGTAGTAACAATGATCGCTGTAGTAGCTGCATTCTCTACTTACTTGATCGATAACTCTACAAACTAATTTTGTAGCAAGTTTTCGAAGTAGTAATAGAAATAGTAATAGAAATAGTAATACGTCGTAAAAATTAGCAATATCAGTAAAAAAGTGGCGCGAGCGATTGCGTGAGCGATACCACAGTAGTAGTCAGATCTAGTATTTTGTACTTAGTCGTTAAGTAGTTCGAAGATGTTTGAAAATGTTAGATGTTGTTAGTAGTAATTGAAGCGCAGCAATTGTAGTAAATCACTGGCTGAGTAGAAACCCGCGTTGGATCGCTAGTGAGTAGTAAAAAATAGACGCCTTATTTGTATGCCTTGATGCATGTGGATGAAAATCCACCTCAGCTATCCGGGGCACATAAAAGGCGTCTGTCTAGGGGGAAATTCTTCCCCCTGTTTTGTATCTGGAGCAGGGAATACATCTACCCGCTCATCGACATATCCTTAATTTCCTCAGCTTTACTTCTTGATTTTTTGCGGGCGCTGCCAGCCCTCTATCGTCAATTGTTTGGCGCGTGATACAGTCAGCTTTCCTTCCGGCGCATCTTTCGACAGCGTCGTTCCCGCACCTAAGGTCGCACCTTTACCGACTCGTACTGGCGCGATCAACTGACTGTCGCTGCCAATGAAGGCATCGTCTTCAATCACCGTGCGGAATTTATTCACGCCGTCGTAATTACAAGTAATCGTGCCAGCGCCGATATTCACACGACTACCAATCGTGGCATCACCAATGTAAGCCAGATGATTGGCTTTGCTGTGCGCTGCAATTTGGCTATTCTTGATTTCAACAAAATTACCAATATGCACGTCTTCTGCTAACTCGGCACCCGGACGCAAACGCGCATATGGACCGACCTGACCTTTGGCACCAACCACCGCATCTTCGATATGACAAAAAGGCTTGATGTCTGCGCCAGCACCGATACGAGCATTTTTAATCACACAGTTGGCGCCGATTTTGACGCCATCTGCTAGCTCGACTTGGCCTTCAAACACACAACCAATATCAATCGTCACGTCGCGTCCGCAAATCAAATTGCCGCGCACATCGATTCTGGCCGGATCCAGCAAAGTCACGCCCTGCTCCAACAAGCGTAGCGCGATATGTTGTTGGTGTAAGCGTTCTAGTTCGGCTAGTTGCACTTTGCTATTGACGCCCATAGTTTCCCAAATTGCCTCTGGTTGTGCCGAAGTGACCTCGACGCCGTCGGCAACCGCACTGGCGACGATATCGGTCAGATAGTATTCACCTTGTGCATTTTGATTAGATAATTTACCCAACCAACGCTTCAAGGCAGCAGTTGGTGCCACCATGATGCCGGTGTTGATTTCCTGAATCGCCCTTTCGTCTGCATTCGCATCTTTCTGCTCAACGATGCTGCGGATTTTCCCCTGTTCCCGAATAATGCGTCCTAAGCCAGTTGGATCAGCCATTTGCGCAGTCAAAATCGCCAATTTATCGCCACCAGCAGCCTCGACTAGGCGTTGCAAACTACTCGTACGTGTGAGTGGAACATCGCCGTATAGAATCAAAGTTGAAACTGCATCATCCAAATGAGGAATCGCCTGCGCTACCGCGTGTCCAGTACCTAATTGCGGTTCTTGCTTGGCAAAACAAATATCTTCGACAGCAACTGCGCTTGGTACTTGCTCGCCGCCATGCCCGTAAATGACACAAATTTTTGCCGCTTGCGCAGCCTGCAATTGGCGTGCTGTCGCAATCACATGCTGCAACATCGCTTTACCAGCAATAGGATGTAGCACTTTGGGGATATCCGATTGCATGCGTTTGCCCATGCCGGCAGCAAGAATAACAACGTTCATTTTTGTGTTTAGGTGGAATAAAGTGAGGCTCACAGTCTATCACGCCGATCTGCCTTGGAGCATCAGGTTGAGAGTGTCATAATCGCGGCTACTACTCCAACTTTCATAGCGACACTGTATTTACATGACACCCGAACTCCGTAAAGAAGCCTCCGAACTCCAACTCCATAAACGCGGCATACGTATTAATGTGCAATTACACGTAATCGAGGCTGATGAAGAAGTGCGCTTACGAACATCAACAGAAGTTGAAGCACGCTTAATCGCCTTGTGGGCAGTTAGCCAGGCAGCGATCAGTGGCGAGCGCAAGGCAATGCATGCGTATCTGCAAGCGCATAATTTGACCTCCGTATTATCTGCACAAGAACTAAACTTCCTGTCGCAAGAAACTGTCAGCGATGCTCTGCAACAAAGCTTTCGTGATCGCCTGCATGCCTTTCACTTTCTCGCCTGGTGCGCAGGCTTACTCGACAAGATAGATCTGAGTTCCAAACCGATTGCGACTGAAAAAATTCTGCAGCATTTCACACAATCAGATCAGAAACCACCATTGACAGTAGCGCTCAAACTCAGACGCAAAGCTGACATCATGGATTGGTCCGATTTGTTATACCGCTTGCATTGGGCAGTGCGGCATGCAAAATTGAATGACAAGCCCAGTCCGGGCAATATCGATACTGCCATGGTATGCGAATGGCATCAGGCGGTGAACTGGATGTGCAATTACGATGAAGAAAACAATTGGGATCTGGTGAGTACCGAAACGACTGCATAGCCACATATGAGTCATTCATGTACAGTGAATAGAATGTGAATGAGTCATTATTATTGGGAACCTTCTGCCATTGAGTGAGTCTAGAGTACAAGGGCGCACACTATTGCCCTCACACAAATGATTGCAGTGTTTAGCAAGTCCAATATCCTTTATCAAAATCCATTACCCTATCGGTAGACCATCTATTAGGAACAACATGAGACAAGTTACACGCCATAAATTACCGATCGCACTCTTGATCAGCTCCCTGTTCGCAGCTTCTGCCTTAAGCGTGGTCAGTTACGCTCAGCCACCTGCCAAAACTGCCTCAGCGGAGGAAGCTTTAGTGACCAAGGCCAAAGGCATACACAAACGTGTACTGACTTTGGATACACATAATGATATCGATATCAATAACTTTGGCTTTTCCCGCAACTACGCACAAGACTTAGAAAACCAAGTCACGCTGCCAAAAATGATCGCTGGCGGTTTGGATGCTTCTTTCTTCATCGTCTACACCGGTCAATCAACTGAAGCCGATGCCTTCGAACCTGCGGGATACAAACGCGCGTATGACAGTGCCATCACGATGTTTGAGGGTATACACCGTATGACGACGGTACTGGCACCTACGCAAATCGAATTTGCCCGCAGTACTGACGACGTGCGCCGCATTTATGCTAAAGGCAAAAAAGTCGCCTTAATCGGTGTAGAAAATGCCTATCCTTTAGGTGACGAAAAAGTCGCTTTAAAACGCGTCAAACAATTCTACGAACGCGGTGCGCGCTATATGTCTTTGGCGCATCAAGGCCATAGCCAGTTATCGGATTCGAATACTGGCGAAGCAATCGGCTGGAAATGGAACGGCTTATCGCCGCTTGGAAAACAGGTCATTGCCGAGATGAATAAGTGGGGCATCATGGTCGATGTGTCGCATCCATCGAAAGAATCGATGATGCAAACACTAGCGATTAGCAAAGCACCCATCATCGCCTCCCATTCTTCTGTGCGTGCCTTGTGCGATGTCAGCCGCAATATGGATGACGAACAATTACTAGCGCTGAAGGCCAACAATGGTGTGATTCAAATCGTTGGTTTTAATTCTTATTTAAAAACCGACTCAGCCGAACGTCGCGCTGCTTTAAAAGCTGTACGTGAAGAATTCAAACTACCAGACAACGTCTCAGTGCAAGGCGTACGCCGTGGACCAGTCGGTGGCATCAGCGAAGAACAACGCACTAGCTTGCTAAAACGCTTGAGCGAAGTCGATGCCAAATTCCCACCACCAAGCCGCGCAACAGTCAAAGATCTGGTTGATCATATTGACTATGCAGTCAAAAAAATCGGCATTGATCATGTCGGCATTTCATCCGACTTTGACGGCGGTGGCGGCATCGATGGTTGGAATCACGCGGGCGAAACTTTCAACGTGACCTTAGAATTAGTCCGTCGTGGTTACACCGAAGCACAGATTGGCAAATTGTGGAGTGGTAATTTATTACGTGTGATGAGCGATGTGGAAAAAATCGCGAAAGAATTACAAGCGCAGAAATAATCACTGTCTGCAAAAAATCCACCATGAATCCCCAAGCAGCTCAGCTCTTGGGGATTTTTCTTTTTGCATCACTAAACTACTGATTTACCCTGACGTTTATTAATCAATGACATCAACGCAGCTGAACGTCGACCACTTACTACGTGATTCACTTACCTCAACAAACTGAAAGTCGCTCAGACTAGGCTTGATTTGATTTCGGGTATTTAGAAAACCCACATTCGGCATCACGAGCTTAATAAAGTGTTGGAAATCATCGACAAGCTACGCCCAGTTTGTAACTTTAAGACAACCAAGACAAATACGAATACTTCCGTTTTCTTATTTTGGTATGCTTACAGCTTGCCAATTTTGAATTTTGAAAAGTGAAGCTTAAGCACTATTTCAGCTGATTTTCACTGGCAAACTATAACCACAGCGACGGTCAAAACCCTTAGCGTGTGGCGTAAGAGTTGAAAAATCTTGAAAATGGGAAGCCTTAATTTAATAGAATTTGAAAGAAAATAAGGGGATAAAAAATGACGAAGAAGACAGTGTTATTCGGCGCTTTATTGAGTAGTTTAATCAGTATCACGTTAGCACATGCACAAACCGAAGTACGAACACGTCCGAACATAAAAGTAGATCCCAAGGTGCTCAAAAATGTGCAAGTAACAAAAACCGAAACAGTAACGCCGGCGCCCGCAAAAAATGATGCGCCGGCACCGCCACCACCGCCAGCCAATACGGCAAAGACCGACGATGACGGTTTTAACATAGGCGGGAAAATTGCAGAGCAAAATTTGATCGCCAAAAGTATTCCTTTAGACAGAAATGAAGAAAGTAATGCTTTCCCTATTGGGGCTATTTTGAAAGCTGGCCAAAAAGTCCTCTTTGAAATCGAAGTTCAAGACCGCAGTCACTGGAATAACTCAAATGAGTACTACTGCAAAGTGATAGAAAGTGGTAGCGGAAAACAAATGATGTACATCAGTTTGCCAGTGATTGATACCTCACAATTCCAAAACAAAAAAACAACTACTGGTACGTCACGTCTGACTTCAGGGACGCATGCCATGGTTTATTCTGACAATAGTAGTCAAGGTATGGTGTTGCTATATCAAGTGGTCTGTGGCGGTCATCAATGGGGAGCACCGACTGGTTCAATCTTTGTGCGAGTGAAGAAAACCATTTTCGAATAAAGCTTCAGGCCTTATCCGGTAAGGTCACTACAGAAGCAGAGGCAGAGACTGATGAAGTATCCCATCAATCAAACCATTTTTGATTGATGGGATAATGGTTCATTGGAAGGTAGTAAGCAGTTTGGCAGCGCTCACATTGCTGACAGCTTGTAACAATAAATAATAAGTACCAGCACGTGGAAAATCAATACTGATCGTTTCGACGTTGCTTGCCCCCATCGAACGTTTTTCATAATTAGTGGTACTTGGTAGAGCACCATATTTCAAATAAATATCACCATCCCCAGTACCACCACTTAATTGATACGTGAGCTTGGATTTGCCAGCGGGCACAGTAATGACAAAGTAACGTTGCTTGTCTTTCGCTAAACTAATACCCGTCATAGGCACACCGTTGGTCACAAAATAAATTTCGCTGGCCTCATAGCTTGCCACCAATGTAGCACCTTGAACTTGAGTCAAGGCATTCACCAAGACAAAATATCTAGAAGAGGCGGCAATCTTACTGATGTTTTCTTCATTGGTGGGTCCGGTAGATTTTGCATAATAAGAACTCGGACTCGCAGCCACATTTTGCTGCACGTACAGATCAGCGTTACCCGTTCCGCCAGACAATTTAAAACTGACACTCTTAGTTTCAGAGGGTACATTCAATACATAGTGCGATTGTGTGCCTGCCGCCATATTAACGCTGACATTTTGCCCGCCATAAATCATGGTCTGTGCCAAAACCGGCACACTAAAACTCATCAGACTAGTAAGACCAAGCAGGCACAAACCACTATTGATGGTACGTGTTGCGATGCTGGTCAATTGAGATGAAATGGACTTCAACATTGTTCGCTCCCTAAAGTAGTTGGGTAAATAATTACATTAATAAATGTAATTATTGAATGTAACTTGTTTACTTTATTGAAGCAATTCCATCTCGGATATATCTAAAATTGACCTTCTTTTCTGAAGAAATGTGTGGTTTTTTTCGTAAGCTTTGCATGTGTGCCGAGAACACGTTTCCTATCACACATCAAAAAATCTCTATGCCTGGAAATAGTCGCGAAAATTTTCTAACTAGCTAATTCCTAGACTATTTCGAGACATTCTAGACACTGTAGACATTTAGCAGCAATGCTGATGCTCAACCTCAGCTTCTTCCATGCAGCTCGCGCGTAATAATGCCGCCGCTTGCACCATATGTTCTAAAGCCGCAATTGTTTCTGGCCAGTCACGTGTTTTTAGACCACAGTCAGGATTCACCCAGATACTTTGATCAGGCAATAATTGCCGCGCTTTTTGCAGAAGCTTTTGCATCTCACTCACTTTCGCCACGCGTGGTGAGTGAATATCGTAGACGCCCGGGCCGATTTGATTCGGATAAGCAAAGTCGCTAAAACCTTCCAATAATTCCATCGCCGAACGTGAAGTTTCGATACTGATGACATCGGCATCCATCGCTGCAATCCACGGCAAAATATCATTGAATTCGGCATAGCACATGTGGGTGTGAATTTGCGTTTCATCCTTAACGACCGCCGAACATAATTTGAACGCATGCACCGCATTTTCCAGATAGGCTGTCCAGTCTTTTTGCTTCAAAGGCAAACCCTCGCGGAAGGCTGGTTCGTCAATTTGGATCATACCAATTCCCGCCTTTTGCAAGTCAGCCACTTCATCGCGCAAAGCTAAGGCAATTTGTAAAGCCGTGGTCGCACGCGGCTGATCGTCGCGCACGAATGACCATTGCAACATCGTGATCGGTCCTGTCAACATCCCCTTCATAGTCTTCTGCGTGAGACTTTGCGCGTAGGCACTCCATGCCACCGTCATTGCTTCTGGACGACAGACATCACCATAAATGAATGGCGGCTTCACGCAACGTGAACCGTAGCTCTGCACCCAACCAAATTGTGTGAAGCCATAACCCCATAATTGTTCACCAAAATATTCCACCATATCGTTACGCTCAGCTTCACCATGCACTAGCACATCGAGACCGATTTTTTCTTGCTCGGCAACGACGTAAGCAATCTCTGCACGCATCGCTTCTAGGTATTCCAAGTGCTTTAACTCACCACGTTTATACGCAGCACGTGCCTGACGGATAGTCTTGGTTTGCGGGAAGGATCCTATCGTCGTGGTCGGAAATAGAGGCAATTGAAAACGCTGCTGTTGCGCGATGATACGCTCTGCAAATGGAGAGTTTCTTTCTGCATCGCTAGCCTGCGTTTGCGCCAATCGTTTTTGTACTGAATCGATATGTATACGTTTAGAAGTACGGCGACTTTGCAGCGCGGCATCGGCGATAGCGAATTGTTCTTGCGCCACTTGTTTATTCCCATCCAAGGCATGTTTTAAGCTGACAATTTCTGCGAGCTTTTGTATGGCAAATGCTAACCATGAACGTAATTCAGGATCGAGCTTAGTCTCAACATCCAAATCAACTGGCACGTGCAACAGAGAACAACTCGCGGCCAACCACAGAGGTGCTTGTAGCGTTTTCAAACGACTTTGCACGGGTTGATATAGTGCGAGAATACTCGACAAATCAGCGCGCCAGATATTGCGTCCATCAATCACGCCCAAAGACAAAACGCGTCCTTGTGGCCAGTTTTTTAACAGAGTTTCCAACTGTTGCGGCGCGCGTACCACGTCAATATGCACGCCATCAACAGCTAGGCGATGCAGCAAATCAGCGTGTTCAGCTACCGCATCGAAATAAGTCGTCAGTAACAATTTAGGTGTGTTGGTGCTCAACAATTGGTAAGCAGGCTCAAACGCACGTAGCCACTCTGCACTGAGATCCAAAACCAAAATTGGTTCATCTATTTGCACCCATTCCACACCCGCTTCTTGTAAAGAGATCAGCAAGGTTTTATACGCTGGTAGTAGCTTATGCAATAGCTCTAATGGGCTACTCAGGCCTGATTTAACTTTGCCCAAATATAGCAAACTCAAAGGCCCAAGCAAACTGACTTTGACTTGATGACCGAGTTGCTGTGCTTGTTGTACTTCCTCTAGCAAGGCATTATTTTTTTGCAGGTCAAATTGTGTATCAGCAGTCCACTCCGGGACTAAGTAATGGTAGTTGGTGTCAAACCATTTGGTCATTTCCATCGCGACGTGCTGTGCATTGCCACGGGCGGCAGTAAAGTAATTTTCCAGACTGGTGTGCTCGCGATCAAAGCCATAACGAGTAGGCAAAGCACCGAATAAGTTCAGCGTACTGAGTACTTGGTCATACCAAGAAAAATCACCAACCGTCACAAAGTCTAAGCCAGCTTGCTGTTGCAATGCCCAATGCTGAGCACGCAAATCACTGGCTATGTCACGCAGAGCAGCTTCACTAATCTCGCCACGCCAAAACGCTTCTTGGGCGAATTTCAATTCACGTTGTGCGCCTATGCGCGGAAATCCTAAAATATGGGCGATGCTCATCATGTGCTCCTGAGGGTTAAGTTTAAGTATTAAGTTTCAGTATTTCTGCATGATGAGATAAAATCCATTATGATTCAAACGATGAATTTTTATATTTAACTTGAAAAATTTTCATAGTAAATTATTTCAGCCATGATCTCCATCTTAGAAATCCGCCATTTAAAAACCTTGCAAGCACTACATGAAGCTGGCAATTTGCTGCGCGCCGCAAGTTTATTAAATCTGACGCAATCAGCCTTATCGCACCAGATCAAACTATTAGAGGAGCATTACGGTAGCGCACTGTTTGAGCGTAAAACCACGCCGATACGCTTCACGGCGGCGGGTGATCGCTTACTGCAATTAGCGAATGCGGTGTTGCCGCAAGTGGCTGCGGCTGAGCGCGATTTGGCGCGGTTGGCACAGGGTGTCGCAGGGCAATTACGCATCGCAGTCGAATGCCATACCTGCTTTGATTGGTTGATGCCAGCGATGGATGTATTTCGCACGCGCTGGCCGGAAGTCGAGCTAGATATTGTGTCTGGCTTTCAGGCAGATCCGGTAGGTTTGCTGTATGAACATCGCGCTGATATCGCAATAGTGTCAGAAACCGATATCAGCGAAAAAGTACATTACCATCCTCTGTTCCGTTTTGAAATCATTGCCCTCATCGCGAAAGATCATGCACTAGCAGAACGCGATTATCTGGTCGCCCAAGACTTCACCAACGATACTTTAATTACCTACCCGGTACCAGACGATATGTTGGATGTCGTCAGGCAAGTGCTCGCCCCTGCTGGCGTCACTACTGCTGGGCGCCGCACCACAGAATTAACCGTCGCCATGATGCAATTAGTCGCAAGCAAACGTGGTATTGCTACCCTGCCAGTGTGGGCTGCACAGAATTATGTGAATCGTGATTATGTGTTGGCAAAACGTGTCACGGCATCAGGTTTAATCGGTAGTTTGTACGCGGCATCTTTACCGGAAATCAGCGACAAAAGTTATTTAAAAGATTTTGTCGCGACCATCCGTGAAACCAGTTTTCTACAATTGCCGAGTATAGAGTTGCTCTGAACAGGAGCTAGTGCCAGAACCAATCTGCAACTCCACGTCCAGTTCGCGCAAGCTTATATAAGTTAAGATAGAATTTTTGATTAACGTTTACGTTAACGTCAATGCTTGTGTTACACTTTCAAGCAACAGGTGCGCGCTTCATTATCTTGAATCGTGTTAAACGGGAAAGTGGTCATGATAGGAAACTCTATCGCCAAGCCCCTGCTGCCTCCGCAACGGTAAGTGAGTGCGGTTACATCATCCATGCCACTGGTCATCAGACTGGGAAGGCGATGTAACAAGACTTGCGAGCCCGGATACCGGCCTGTTGATCTCTATGGAAAACATTGCGGAAGGCGGTGTTTGAAATCAGTAATCCATTTTCAATACTGTTTTCTGTTATTTTTTCCTAAGGTCTGGTCACGTACGGAAGGTGCGTGGCGGATGTGTTTTCACATCCATGGCCGGGATTTGGTTTTATCCACTCACCACGTTTGAAGAAATACAGGTATTGGATCAGCCCTCCCGTTTTCAGGCACAGCGCAGCGACATCTTGCGAACAGAGTTTCGCCTTCGTTTGCGCATGGTAAAAGGAAACTCGTATGGAATTGCAATCCAAATTGTCTTCTGCTTTGTCTTCTGCTGTCCCTAGCGTCAAATTACTCATCAATGGCGAATTTATAGAATCCCGTAGCGATCAATGGCGCAACGTGATTAATCCCGCCACGCAACAAGTTCTGGCACGCGTGCCATTTGCGACTCGACAAGAAATGCAGGCAGCAGTTGACAGTGCAAAAGCTGCTTTTATCACCTGGAGAAAAACACCGATCAGTACACGAGCACGCATTTTTCTTAAATATCAGCAATTGATCCGAGAAAACATGACGGAACTGGCTAGCATCTTGACAGCCGAACAAGGCAAGACACTACCCGATGCAGAAGGCGATATTTTTCGTGGCTTAGAAGTGGTTGAACATGCAGCCAATATAGGTACGTTACAAATGGGTGAGTTAGCCAGCAATGTTGCTAATGGCGTCGATACTTACACCATCAATCAAGCTTTAGGCGTTTGCGCGGGTATTACGCCTTTCAATTTTCCAGCAATGATTCCGCTCTGGACTTTTCCGATGGCGATTGCGTGCGGCAATACTTTTATCCTTAAACCTTCAGAGCAAGATCCCATGGTGACGATGCGTCTGGCAGAGCTGGCATTGGAGGCAGGCATTCCCCCCGGTGTTTTAAACGTCGTGCATGGCGGCGAAGAAATTGTGAATACTATTTGTGATCACCCAGATATTCGTGCAGTTTCATTTGTTGGATCAACGCGTGTTGGTACTCACATTTATCGACGTGCAACCATGGCGGGCAAACGTGCGCAATGTATGATGGGTGCAAAAAATCACGCCATTATCCTGCCTGATGCTAATCGCTCTCATACGATCAACAATTTGGTCGGCGCTGCATTTGGTGCTGCGGGCCAACGCTGCATGGCCTTATCTGTCGTCATTCTGGTGGGTAGTAGCCAAGATTGGTTACCAGAAATCATCGCTAAAACGCGCACACTTTCTGTCAACGCAGGGGTAGAAGCCAATACCGATATCGGCCCCGTTATCTCATGCGCTGCTAAAGAAAGAGTTGAAGAGTTGATCGCGCAAGGCGTTAAAGATGGTGCGCAATTAGTGTTGGATGGACGTAAGCCAAAAGTACCTGACTACCCAAAAGGTAACTTTATCGGCCCTAGTATTTTCACGCATGTCACACCGGGCATGAGTATTTATGATGAAGAAATCTTCGGTCCGGTTTTATGCATTATGTTTGCCGATACTTTGGCCGATGCCATCACCATCATCAACGCCAATCCTCACGGTAACGGTACAGCTTTGTTCACACAGTCTGGTGCCGCTGCTCGTCAATTTGAAGAAGATGTCGATGTCGGACAAATCGGCATCAATGTTCCGATTCCAGTACCTGTTCCCTTGTTCTCATTTACCGGTTCACGCGCTTCCAAATTGGGTGATCTTGGCCCTTATGGTAAGCAAGTCATCCAGTTCTACACGCAAACCAAAACCATTACGGCGCGCTGGTTTGACGATAATGTGAACGCTGCGACTGTCAATACCACGATTTCGCTCAAGTAGAGAGGCGACCATGGACTTCGAACTAACTGAAGACCAGCGCGCCTACCAACAATCTGCCAGGGACTTTGCCTGCAAGGAAATGTCCGTGCAGGCGGCATCATGGGATGCACAATCTTTCTTTCCCTTGAAAGTGATTGCGCACGCGGGTGAATTGGGATTCTGTGGCATGTATGTACCGGAAGCCTTGGGCGGCCTGGGCTTGACGCGACTCGATGCCGCTATCGTTTTTGAAGAACTGGCGCGCGCCTGTCCTTCCACGACGGCCTATATCACCATCCATAATATGGCAACCTGGATGCTGGCAGAATGGGGAACGACTCACATACAAAATACCTGGGTAGGACCATTGGCCGTGGGAACAAAACTGGCGTCCTATTGCTTAACCGAAGCGGGTGCCGGTTCAGACGCAGCTGCCTTGCGTACTACGGCAACGGTTGACGGTGATGACTACCTGCTCAATGGCAGCAAAGCCTTTATCTCTGGCGCGGGAGCGACCGATATGCTGGTCGTCATGGCCCGTAGCGGAGGGGATGGCGCGAACGGCATTTCTGCTTTTGCTGTACCTGCGGATTTACCGGGTATCACTTACGGTAAAAAAGAAGACAAGATGGGTTGGAATAGCCAGCCCACGCGCACCATTCATTTCGATCGGGTCAGGATTCCACGTTCACATTTATTGGGACAAGAAGGTGAAGGATTCAGGATCGCCATGCGTGGTCTGGATGGTGGCCGTATCAATATCGCCACCTGTTCAATAGGTGCAGCCCAATCAGCATTAAACAGTGCGCAAACCTATATGAACGAGCGCATGCAATTTCAAAAAAAACTGGCGGATTTTCAGGTCTTGCAATTCAAGTTGGCAGACATGCAGACGGAATTGATCGCTGCCCGGCAAATGGTTAGATTGGCTGCCAGCAAACTGGATGGCAAAGCACCTAATGCTTCTGTGTATTGCGCAATGGCGAAACGCCTGGCGACCGATACCGGTTTTGCTGTCTGTAACGAGGCACTGCAAATCCATGGCGGCTACGGCTATATCCGTGAATATCCATTAGAGCGGTTCTTACGTGATGTACGCGTCCATCAGATTCTGGAAGGTACCAATGAAATCATGCGCGTCATCGTTGCGCGCCACCTGTTAACCCAAACTAGCACTGAGGAGTTCCAATGAGTCAATCCGTAAATCAATACCATAGTCTGCAATGCGAAATCAGCGGACACACCGCTATCGTCACTATAGCCAATCCACCAGCCAATACCTGGACATCGGAAAGCCTGCAATCATTGACGCAACTGGTGACTGACCTGAATGCCAACCCTGCAATTTATAGCCTGGTGATTACCGGTAGCGGGCAAAAATTCTTTTCTGCTGGCGCAGATTTAAAACTATTTGCCGATGGTGATAAAGCAGTGGCTCTGGATATGGCACGTCGTTTTGGCGAAGCATTTGAAGCCTTAAGCCAGTTCCGTGGTGTTTCTATTGCGGCGATTAATGGTTATGCCATGGGTGGTGGATTGGAGTGTGCATTGGCTTGCGATATACGTATCGCTGAAACCCAATCTCAAATGGCGTTGCCGGAAGCAACGGTAGGCTTATTGCCCTGCGCTGGAGGTACACAAAACCTCGCGTGGCTGGTAGGCGAAGGCTGGGCAAAACGCCTGATCTTATGTGGCGAGCGTATCACCGCAGAAACGGCCTTACGTATCGGCCTGGTGGAAGAAGTTGTGGCAACCGGCACAGCGTTGGAACACGCATTAACGCTAGCAAAACAAGCGAGCAAACAAAGTCCAACCAGTGTCAAAGCCTGCAAGCAATTAATACAGGGAGCACGTCACCAACCATTGGCAACGGTATTACCAAAAGAGCGCGAAGCCTTTACGAATTTGTTTGATACCGCAGATCAAAAAGAAGGTGTCACGGCATTTCTGGAAAAACGCCCTGCAATATGGAGTAATTCATGATCCCACAAGATAGTAACGCTCCCGTTATTTTTTCAAGAATCGCTGCACAGGAAGGCAAATATGTAGGTATCGCCACCTTCAATGTGGAAAAAACCTTGAACGCCTTATCGATGGAAATGGTGCAGCTATTACATACGCAGCTACAAGCCTGGGAACAAGATTCCAGTATCGCGGTTGTAATGCTAGAGGGGGCTGGTGACAAGGCATTTTGCGCAGGTGGTGATTTGCAAAATCTGTATACCAGTATGCGGGCACATCATGCGTCAACCCAATCTGAAGATGTACTTGGTAATCCCTGTGCACTCGATTTCTTTTCGCAGGAATACCGGCTTGATTATCTGATCCACACCTATCAAAAACCTATCCTGTGCTGGGGGCACGGGATTGTGATGGGCGGTGGTATCGGTTTAATGGCGGGTGCCAGTCATCGCGTCGTCACAGAAAAATCACGCCTGGCCATGCCCGAAATCGCGATCGGTTTATTTCCCGACGTGGGCGGTAGTTACTTCCTCAGCCGTATGCCAAACAAGCTAGGTTTATTTTTAGCCTTAACTGGTGCCAGCATTAATTCGACCGATGCCAAGTTTATCCGATTAGCTGACGTACAACTACCGCATGCCAGTAAAACTGAAGTGCTGACTACCTTGCAAACCATGCTATGGAGCGAACAAGATAGCGATAATCACCAGCGTCTGCATTTAGTCTTGCAACATTTGGAAGCTAAGCATGCAAGCGCAGCATTGCCAGGCCCATTAGAGCAACAGGCGAGCCAGATAGCAAAGTTATGCGAGGGTGACGATCTCCAAACAATCGTAAGCGACATCACCTCGTTAGCCAGCACGGAGAACATAGATCTTTACCTACAAAAAGCCGCCAACAATCTGCAAAAAGGGAATCCAACTTCTGCTTGGCTAGCCTACGCTTTACAAGACGCCGCGCAGCATCTATCTCTTGCTGAAGTGTTTCGTATGGAATTGGTCGCGGCTCTAGTTTGCGCACAAGAGCCTGATTTTGCCGAAGGCATACGTGCATTAATTATCGACAAAGACTTGCAGCCTCATTGGAAGGCAGAAAACTTAAACAACGTCAGCGCAATCAGCAAAGAAAAGTTTTTCCGCTCCCCTTGGCTAGCACAGCACCATCCTCTGCACGACCTCGAGCGTTCCTCGAACAAAACAATCAATGCGCGTGCAGCAGAAGCAGCCTAAACAATTTAAAAAGGAGAACCCGCATGTCACAGCTTCAACGCATCGCCTTTATCGGCCTCGGTAATATGGGAGCACCGATGGCAATGAACTTATGTAAAGCAGGATACACATTACAAGTATTTGATTTGTCCGCAGCGGCATTAAACAAACTCAGCGAAGCCGGAGCCAGTATCGCCCACTCCGCACAAAATGCCGTAAAAGACGCGCAGATCATCATCAGCATGCTACCCGCCAGCACCCATGTAGAAAACCTCTACCTATCTGCGGACACCGGTATACTGTCGCACATAGCGCAAGATGCACTCATCATTGATTGCAGTACCATCGCCCCATGGTCTGCACAAAAAGTAGCGCAAGCAGCGCAGGCGCGCGGTTTAGCGATGCTTGATGCGCCGGTCTCAGGCGGTACCGCCGGAGCTGCTGCTGGTACCTTAAGTTTTATGGTGGGCGGCTCTACAGAAAGCTTAGAACGCGCCCACCCACTCCTCAGCGCAATGGGAAAAAATATCTTTCATGCGGGCGATCATGGCGCAGGGCAAACCGCCAAAATCTGCAACAACATGCTATTGGGAATTTTAATGGCAGGCACTGCTGAAGCGCTGGCATTAGGTGTGGCAAACGGACTCGATCCCAAAATCTTATCCGACATCATGAGTAAAAGTTCCGGTCGCAACTGGGCTTTAGAACTCTACAACCCCTACCCTGGCGTGATGGACAATGTACCGGCATCGCGCAATTATAGCGGCGGCTTCGGCGTCAACTTAATGCTCAAAGATTTAGGCTTAGCTACCCAGGCAGCGCTAGCAGGTCAGGCAACGATTCCTCTGGGAGAGCTAACCCGCAACCTATACAGCATGCACAGTCAACATGGCGCGGGAGAAAAAGACTTTTCGAGTATTTTGGAATGTTTTACAGTCAAGCAGTAAGCAAAAACACCCACAATATTCGTCAAAAATTTAAGTAAAAAATTGAGATACAAAGTTCTTCACAGCACCTCACTTGCCATTCGTACTTTATTTGACTGTTCGAGCATGTCATGCCATTCAAAATCATATGGCGCATAAAATGCGGTAACAGTGAGGTGCCTTTTTTTATCAAAGCAAATGCTAGCGAATACTAGCAAACACTAACAAACACTAGCATTTACGACTTCGACTTCTCTTCCATCAACCCCACCAGATTACCATCAGGATCACGTACAAAACCTATCCACAAATCATGATCTGGCATAGGTGCAGCAAACTGCGGGATGCGTTCGGCGACCGCGCCACGCGCGACGATATCGACGAACCTTGCTTCTATATCCTGAACTTTAAAATACAGAATAGAATTGGCACCGACTGCACCCGCACCTTGGGGCGTACTCAGCATAATGCGTACCGTCCCCGCAGCCAAAAAAGCTAATGTCGGCACTGGACTAAATAGAAACTGCAATCCTAGTACGTCACGATAAAATGTTAACGCCGCTGCTACATCACTCACCGTAATGGCGATTTGTCCTATTTCGGATACTTTAGTTTCCATGTTTCCCTCGTAAAAATAGCGTGTAATTTAAGTAGATAAGCAAAATTTCAACCGATTTCAACCGACTTCAACAGCGCGCAAAGTCCAAAAATCTCGTGCCATTCTTTCTTGCATCAGATACTCGTAAGGCACAGTAAAATAACCTTGTTGCCCCCAATTCTTCCCCCAAGAATTCATCAAAATAAAGCGTTGGCTTTCATCGTTATAACCGACGGCTAATACGGCATGACCACCGACTTTAGTTTCTGCTTTTTTGGGCAAATGCAAAACACCACGACTGGTCATCTGCGCACTCTCAAACGCACTGTATACCGTTAAGCCCAACACAAAGGGAAAGCCTTCTGCCAGACATGCTTTCAACTCATCTAATTCATGCCGTAGCCGTTGATAAGCGACGCTTTGGTAATTTAAGGCTTGTTGATAGGCGTGATGTGGTGGTTTGCTTGCATATTGATAGGCACGATACGGCCAAGCACTCTCGCGGCAAATTCCCTGTTTAGCCACACTTTTCATGGCATCACGAATTTGCGCTCCTTTATTTTGACGCTGTTTACCCGCCAATACCCTAGCGTTGTAATGCAAAAACAAACGCGATGGATGATAGGCTGGCGCAACTCGTCCCTGCTCTCTCGCCTGTCGCATTAGATTAAAACGAAATGCATTACAAACCGCATTCGCAGTACAACTACCTAGCCGCGATCCTTGATCATACACTGGCGGACAATGACTACGTAAATCGACACGCGCAGGTAAAAGTAAAGGTGGCACCTGAAACGCATGATCTCTCGAGTCGGGACCATCTGGCTGCAGTAAACATAGTTTCGTTTGCAAAACGTTCACCTTCTTAAGAAAGACATTCTGGACAGTTTATATGAAACTTAGGTCATAAAAGCATGTAAATATGGTCAATAGTGACGATTCCTCAGCTGCTGCAAAGACACAAAAAATTTTCATAAAATCGTATATACTCCTTGTAAATGAGAATGATTCGCATTTATAATAAATCGACGACTTACTCTCAATAAAAAATATTTCATTTATGAATCTCACAGACAAAAATAAAATTACTCAAGAATCTGTCAGGCATCTGCCAGAAATCGCCACAAATTTGAGAATTTCCAGCAAAGACATATTGCGCGGTCACAAAGAAGTTGAAATTGAACACAATGGCGTGCTTTATCGCTTTCGTTGTACTTCCTTAGGTAAACTGATTTTGACTAAATAGCCTCAATCCAAAACTACACACTTTTCAAGCACCCGCCAGCCAACACTCTTCACAGCTTATGTTATGAAGAGCGACCATACAATCCGCCAGCCAGTGCCGCTTTAATGGAGAAACCCATGCACAACAAAGGCGCGCCTGCACAACCGATATTACTGCTGATTGATATTTTTCCACAGCAAATCTGAACATGTTTTCCTCTCTCTGAGGTCAGATGCGGCTTGCTCGTACGCCGCTATCTCACTACCGATTTATTTACATTTATTTTAAACAGGGGTTCTATACATGAAACCATCTGCCTCTCAATCGGGTTCAAATAATGCCTGCCAGCATCTAAGTATTGCCAACAGCAAAATTGGCGAAATTATGATTTGCCCAGAATGTAGCGTCATACATCTATCACTACAGTCGATCTCTATACGTCTCGATCTCGATGCATTCTCTGAATTAGCGAAGATGATCAAACACGCGCAAGCAACAATAGAACAGGCACAGGAGCAGGCACAGAAATTCTCGTCGAACCAAGCAAATCCATCGAATGATTTACACGATGCAGATCCATTAGCGCATGAAGCACTCCTGCAAGAAAATGCTTATCCCTACTACCCACACAAAGTTCACTAATCTTTCTTTCAGCGAGGAGACTTACGATGTGCGAAAAACACGAATCCAGTCAACAAAAGCAACACAACAGCGCAACGGCAACTAAACCACTGAGCTCGCGCCGTCGCCGCTTGTGGGATTTATCAAGGGAGACGCATTGCCCTGTCATCGGCGTATGCATCCCACTCGCGGTCTTGCGACGCCTGCTCGGCAAAGCTGTTGGCGGTGCAACTCAAGCTGACGACTACGAAATTCATGTAGGAGCAATCGCCGAAAGCAGCTATCGCAATCGCCTCTCCGAATTACTGCAAGAAGATTTGGAACAACGCTATTCGCTGACCATTAAACGGTTTCGTACTGCGAAAACGGTGGGTGCTTTAACTCAACTATGGTTGGATGCCATCTATCAAGGTGATGTCGCCGGTGCATTCTGGGCTGGACTCACACATCCTTTATGCGATCTTGGCTTACAAGAAGGTATGTGTCGCGATATGCACATGCTGCAACATCAGGCTGGTGCAACCGTGCGTGCCGACATTGTCCGCTTTAACGCTGTATTAGAAGAAAATGCCCTACTCGCCAGAGAGATTGCTCGCCATCAGGAAAGACACACCCGCCACATGCAAGAGAAGGCACAAGAAATTGAAAAGCTACAGCGAAACATCGTTCAGTTACGCGCCGAATGTATAGGTAAGGAAAGTATCATCGCTTATCTGAATACAGATTTACAAGCACTAAAGAACGCTGCGCCAGAACGGGTGCAGGCTGAGAAAAACAGTCATCAACAACTACAACAAAAATTAGAACGAATGGGAGTACGACAAGCTGAATTGGAACAAAAAATACGGGAACTCAAGCACAAACTCACATACAAACTCAAGCAAACCAACAAGCATGGATCACTCGAAGTCACGAACGAAAATGTATTAGAAAATACACTAGAAAGTGCGCTAGAAAATGTCACATCAGCGAAAGAATTTAATCATCATCGCACCATTCCGATTACGCTTCAGCTACAACAAAAAAATGTACTTTGTGTCGGCGGCCGCAGCGGCAATGTTGCCAGCTATCGCGACTTAATCGAACGTGTAGGTGGTCGCTTCGCACACCATGATGGCGGCATGGAAGATAGTCAGAATTTATTAGACAGTAGCCTGGCCGCTGCAGATTTGGTTATCTGTCAAACCGGCTGTATCAGCCACAATGCCTATTGGCGCGTCAAAGAATTTTGCAAACGCACGGGCAAGCGCTGTGTGTTTGTAGAAAACCCGAGTGTGTCCTCGCTAGCTCGAGGATTAGAACAGGTATCTGAGGAAGCGACTACGACGGTAGACAAATGATGGTGAAAAAATACAACGCTAAAAATAGCGTGTTGGATCACACAAAGCGACAGCGACGCCCAACACGCCTTACAACATGACTGGATCAGGACGCTTCAAACACCTCAATTGCGCCCGGGCGGCGCAACATCTTGTTGACCTCATCCAAATGCAACTCTTCTGCAACGATCATTTCACGTGCGTATTCTTCCAGTAACACTGAACTGCCTTCAACAATTTTGAGCAGGGCATAATAGGCTGACAAAGCAGTGGTTTCGAGCTCCAAACTTTCGCGCAAAATATCACCGATATCATGTTTTTCGGTTTCTAATAGAGCGCCTATCTTTAATGAAGGGTGGCCGCCTAGCAAGGTTGCTAGCTCACCTGCTTTATGTGCATGCGCCAGACTTTCATCGGCATTTCCCTTTAACCAAGAGACGATAGGAATGCGGTTATAGCCATACACCATCAACGAGTAATGCGTATATCTGACCACGCCAGCGAGTTCTAATTCCATGATGTGATTGAGTGCATCAATCGCCATCTGTTTTTTTGTATCATCCATATTGTTTCTCCTAATTTTCTTAAACTACGCGCGACATCAGCTGCATTGTGTACCTAATTACCGATCTATGTAAACGTGAAAATAATCGTGAAAATAAACGTCAAAATAAACGTCAAAACGACAAGCCCTACACGTTAAGTGTCTATGACTTGTCGTTATTTTGGATCAGCGAATCAAAGCTAATCCTTGCAAAAAACTTAGAACAATACGTTCGCGCTCAGTGAAATCGTACGTGGACTACCTACGGTATAACGCGCACCACTATTGTTCAAAGTGCTAACGTATTCCTTGTCAGTCAGATTGTTTACATTTAATTGCAAAGATAAATTGCGAGTTGCCTGATAGCCAATCACGGCATTCGCAACCCAGCTAGAAGCAATCGATGGCAAATTTTGTAGCGCCGCATTGAGACTAGGATCAACAATACGCTTTTGCTCAGAGGTATAACGAACACCACCACCCACGGTCCAGCTTGGTGCTACTTTATAACTACTCCATAAGGTCGCGGTTAAGTCAGGTGACCAGCGTGCTGCCGCACCTGCTGCATTGTTACCAGCTGAACCTTGCAAAACCTTGGTTTTCATTGTCGCGACGCCAGCCGTAATCTGCCAGTCTGGATTGACTTGTCCAACCAAACCAAGCTCTACACCTTCCACACGACGCTTGCCAAATTGCGCAAAAACATTGGTCACAGCATCGACTTGCACGATTTCATTCGTGTTATCGGTACGATAAAAAGCCGCTGTAAATGCCAATGCTTTATTTAATAAATCCCATTTAGTACCAAGCTCAAGATTGGTGGTTTTTTGTGGATCGGCGAGCGGACCATTGACGTTGTTAGCAGCACTGCTCAAAGAAAAGTTAGAGCTGCCTGGTGGCGTCAATGAAGTTGCATAAACACCGTACAAACGACCATTTTTTGCGACTTTGTAAACTGTGCCTAACTTCCAACTGAGCAAATCATCATTCTTGTTTACTTTCGCTGGAATCAAAGTACCAACTGGCAAAGTCGGATTCGCTGCCGCTGTGGACAGGCTGACCGTCTTCGATTCTGTACTGTAACGCTCGTAACGCAAGCCAGTATTTAATTGCCAGTCGTCATTGACATCAATCGCATCAAATACATACAGCGCGGCGGTTTTGGTTTGACCGTCGCTGCTCGCACCGTTTTTCGCCAACGCTGGCAACACGGTATTGGCATCTGGCTGGTACAGATTTGCTGCAGGAATCACCGCACCAGTTGGTACAGCCAATGTGTTCGTCGTTTGACGCTCTTGCAATAACTCTACACCGGCAGATAAGCTATGCTTGAAACCTGCGGCGTCAAAACTACTATTGACGCTAGTCTGGTTCGCAAAAATATCATTGCTTTGATCAAGGCCTTGACGAGTGCGCGCTACAGTCCAGGTATTTTGAGCGCCTGTCGCTGTCAGTCCATTTACACCCGTTAACGCACGCTTCATAGAGGACTGTCCGTAACGCGTCACATTACGCAAAACGGTATTCGCACTCAGATCAAATTCGAACTTCGCCGTCGCCATATCAGCTTCTACTTTTTCGAAATCATTGACACTACCGTAGTAATTTTTTGAACGTACTTTCGGTGCGACCATCACTGCCGCAGTAGCATTGTAGAAACCCGCTAAGCCTACCGTTGGAATACCACCATCAGGCACATTATCTTGACGTATGTGTTGCGAGTAGAAGTAAGCACGCGTCTTTTCACCAAGGCCAACAGCGATGGACGGCGCGATACCATAAGCATTACTTTCTAATTGATCACGACCTGCTACGCCGCCTGCTTGTTTGAATACATTCAAACGTACTGCCGTTGTATCACCAATTTTTTGATTGATATCAGCCGTGATACGTTTATTGTTGCCATTATTAATACTGGCTGTGCCGCTGACCGCATCTTCTAAAGTGGGCACTTTCGACGCCAGATTAATATAGCCCGATGCAGCACCACGACCTACGTCGGCACCTGCAGGACCTTTTACCACTTCGACTTGTTCCACGTTAAAAGTATCACGTGTTACCGCACCAAGATCGCGTACACCATCAACAAACACAGAAGACTGCGTTGCAAACCCGCGCATTTGGAAAGTATCACCCGCGCTGGTATTCCCATTTTCACCTAATTGCATCGTAATACCTGGCGTATTACGCAAAGCATCCATCATGTTGAAAGCGCCCTGCTCTTGCAGTAATTCTTTCTTGATCACCGACACCATTTGCGGCGTCTCCAGCAAAGGCTTCACAAACTTACTGGAGCTGGATGTATCTGCTTTAAATGGCACATCTAGTGTGCCCTGTACTTTGATTTCTGGCAGTTCAGCTTCTTTTTTTGTTTTTTCTTGCGCGTTGGCTGGCTTAGCTTGTTGTGCTTGCACAGATAAAGGTGCGGCCAATGCGGCCAATGCAATCAGGGTATGACTCAATTGCACGGTGTTCTTTAGATGTTGTCGACTACGAATATATGCCACAGAATTCTCCGGAAGGTAGATTAAATCCAGATTCTTCATCAGACGCACCATAGGTGCTATTTACGTGGTGAGCGCACATGTTCTGTTTGCTGTTCCTCAATGTCGATAACTCATGATTGACGCTATGCTGAATCAACCCACACATTAGAACTTGCTCAAAAACTGCATCCGTCATCATCGCAAATCCAAATAAAAAATCTGGGCTGGCTAAAACAAATGGAAAAAAGCTGGCTAATGACAACTACTTGGAGGACGCAGTATCGGTGGCTGGCAAACTTGATAAAGTCAAATAATAATAGTTCTCATTTAGATTTGCAAGAACTAAATGATAATGATTCTTATTTACTTATTTTTGAATATTGATTAAAATGACGCAAATTCACAAGAAACCTCTCAAGAATATTCCCCATGATGCTGCACATTCCCGCCGTCCTTAGTATCGAAGAAGTCAACTATCTTCGCCGCCGCTTAGAGACCACGGACTGGGTTGATGGCAAACAAACCGTGGGAGCACAAGGGGCGCAAGTTAAACAAAACCGACAACTCCTAGAACATGCAGAAGTCAGCTTAGAACTAGGGAAAATTGTCTTAGCAGCGGTAAAAAAACATCCGCTCTTTTTTTCTGCAGCTTTACCCTTACGTATCGTGCCACCGCTATTTAATGCCTATGCAGGTGGTGAGCATTACGGCTTACATGTGGATGGCTCCATACGTCAGGTGCCCAATGCCGATTACAGCTTGCGGACGGATATATCCTCCACCTTATTCTTGTGTGATCCCGATGAATATGATGGTGGCGAATTAGAAGTGGTCGATACCTATGGCACCCATGAAGTCAAGCTGCCAGCGGGTGATTTAATTTTGTATCCATCAACCAGTTTGCATCAGGTCAAGCCAGTCACGCGCGGCGTACGCGTTTGCTCCTTTTTTTGGACGCAAAGCATGATACGTGACGATACCCGTCGCAGCATGCTATTTGAGATGGATCAAAATATACAAGCTTTACGTAACAAATTAGGCGACGGTGCCGAAGTGCTTAGCTTGACGGCGCAATACCATAATTTAGTGCGTATGTGGGCAGAGACATAATCGCCCGCAAATAGGGGGCACCACAATACGGCATTCGAGCAGGCAGTTTGAAACTAAGCGGGTTGAAACTATCCAAGCAACAAAGCGATACAAAACAATTTCTTGTGCTTTTCCAATTGAGATTTTTTCTCAATTAAAATGTGATGTCTGCAAACCATCGTCATTCCATTTTTAGACCACAGAGCCTAACAAGAAATAATAAGCGGCAGCAACATTCCATCATCAAGTTTACTTTCGGTTCTATATAACGTGTCTACACCTCAACAACAACGCGCATTCTGGCTACGTCATTTGCATAACTGGCATTGGATCAGTTCTGCGATTTGCTTAATTGCGATGATATTGTTCGCTATCACTGGGTTTACTTTAAATCACGCAGGCGATATCGAAGCGCATCCCATATTCAGCAAAAAAACAGGAATCATCCCGCCCGCTTTATTGGCCAAGCTAGCGCAGGAAATTCCTCAGCGCAGCAAAAAATCCAAGGACCAAAGTTTGCCGCAAGAAATGCAGACATGGTTAGAACAAAATCTGAAGATTGATGTCCAAGCGAAAGCGGCTGAGTGGTCACCCGAAGAAATCTATGTCGCCCTGCCCCGGCCGGGCGGCGATGCCTGGCTCAGAATTGACATGGACAGTGGCGCGCTCGAGTACGAAAAAACCGAACGCGGCTTGGTCGCTTACTTGAACGATTTACACAAGGGCAGAAATACGGGCAAAGCCTGGTCGTGGTTTATCGACATTTTTGCACTGGCTTGCCTGATATTTTGTGTCACTGGTTTATTTTTATTAAAGATGCATGCGAATAATCGCGTGTTGACTTGGCCGCTAGTTACCCTGGGTTTGGTAGCGCCAGTTTTATTAGTCATTTTATTTATACATTGATGTCCGTATTTCCGCCTTTACTTTAATCTTAGTGCTCTCATCGACGAGGTATAACATGCAGAAAATCATCCCCTTCGCCATCTCCACATTGCTAGGCTCTTCAGCGATGGCGGCTGAATTAGTCGTGAAGTTAGAAGTTCCTAAACTGGACGTTGCCGAATATCACAAACCCTATGTGGCTTTGTGGATAGAGCGTCCAGATCAAACCTTAGCCGCGAATTTGCAAGTCTGGTACGACATCAAGAAACGCAATAATGAAGGCACGAAGTGGTTGAAAGATTTACGCCAATGGTGGCGTCGTAGTGGTCGCGATTTAAGTTTGCCGGTTGATGGCGTGAGTGCTGCCACCCGCATCGTTGGTGAGCACAGTTTGAGCTTTGCGGGTGACAGCAATGCATTAGCAAAACTGCCGGCAGGCGACTACAACCTGATCGTAGAAGCCGCGCGTGAAGGTGGAGGTCGTGAAGTCGTCAAACTGCCATTTACCTGGAATGGCAAAGAGCAGGCGGTAATGAGCGTGCAGGGTAGCCATGAACTGGGCAAAGTCAGCGTTCAGGTCAAAAAATAATCTCAGCGAATTACACTATCAAGGAATCCACGATGAAACGTCTTGCCCTCACTAGCGCACTCAGTTGCGCCCTCAGCGCAGCTCTATTAACACCACTTTCTGCATTGGCAGACCGTCCATTTATTTTGCCAGCGATGACGCTCAATTCCGGCACCGCGCCTCTGATTACGTTTGATGCTGCGGTGGGTGAAAACCTGTTTTACTTCGATCACAATACCTTGAGTATCGATAACCTGATTATCACTGCAGCCGATGGCAGTATTGTGAAGCCAGAAAGCATCGCTCTTGGTAAATTGCGCAATAGTTTTGATGTGCGAGCGAGCCTGCAGGGCACCTATAAAGTCAGTATTGTGAACGACATGCTGATCGCCAATTACAAGGAAAATGGCGCACCAAAACGCTGGCGTGGCAACGCTGAAAGTTTCGCCAAAGAGGTCCCGGCGAATGCAGAAGAATTACAAGTATTCCAAAATCAAAGTCGCATCGAAACCTTCGTCACGAATGGCAGCCCGAACAACACCGCCTTAAAACCTAGCGGCAAAGGTTTAGAGTTACAAGCGATCACCCATCCGAATGACATCGTCGACGGTGAAGCCGCGAGTTTCCGCTTGCTCTTAGATGGTCAACCTGCAGCAGGCGTGAAAGTCACCGTAATTGCCGGTGGCGCACGTTATCGCCAAAAACTTGGCGAACAGTTTTATACCAGCGATGCCGACGGTAAAATTAAGATCAACTGGCAAGGTGCTGGCATGTATTGGTTGCAAGCGCGTACTAGCGACAATAAAACCGCCGTACCTGCCGCCAAAGAGCGTCGTGTCAGCTATATCGCGACCTTAGAAGTATTGCCGCAATAAATTGACTAGTGTGCACTGGCAAGCTGAGGTAGCGCTTCAAATTGCCAGTGTTCTGCACAAAGTAAGACGCCGTATCCGTAACTCCTGTAACCGTTTCATTTGATTGTTGTAACCGTGTCTTCTTCATCTATTCCTGACAAGTTATCCCCCTCCGCACGTCAAGTGCTGATTCCGCTCAATATGAGTCAGCCGCGCGTGCCCGATAGTGGAATGCATTATGTGAATTTGCAGGGTTTTAGTATGGGTACCAGTTGGCAGGTGCAGTGCTATCTAAACTCTTCGCAACATGCGCCGGAAATTCAGAGCGCCGAATTACAATCAGGAATCCAAGCGCAACTCGATCAGATTGTGGCGCAGATGAGCCCATGGGAAACCGATTCTGACATCAATCAATTCAATCGTGCGCCAGCGAATAGCTGGCAAGTTTTGCCACCAGAGTTTTTTAAAGTCTTACAGCACAGTGTTTTCGTCGCGGAACAAACCCGTGGTGCTTTCGATCCCAGCATTGGACACTTGGCGAATTTATGGGGTTTTGGCCCTGCCGGAAAAATTGAGCAAGCACCAGAAGCAATGGAGATCTTGCAAGCGCGCATGCGCACTAATTGGCAACAAATTCGCCTCAACCCCACCGACAGCAGCGCACTACAAATCGGCAATGTGCATCTCGATCTATGTTCTACCGCTAAAGGTTTTGGCGTTGATCAGGTCGCCCGTTATTTGCAACAAATCGGGATCACGAGTTATCTGGTCGAAGTCGGCGGCGAACTGCGCGGCCTCGGTTGCAAACCCGATGGACAACCATGGTGGGTAGAGCTCGAAGTCGTACCCGATTCAACCTTGGAACAATTACCTATTCAAGATTTATCCACTTCGTATGTAGTCGCCTTGCATGGTTTAGCCATTGCAACATCCGGTGATTACAATCGTTATTTCATGCACGAAGGCAAGCGCTATTCGCACACGATAGATCCACGCACTGGCTACCCCGTCGATCACGATCTTGCTTCCGTCACGGTGATGCATAGCGAATGTATGATCGCCGATGCGCTGGCTACGGCGATGAGCGTACTCGGTGTAAAAAAAGGCATGGCCTACGCTAAACGGCTGCACGCGGCAGCGCGCTTTATTGAACGCAAACCCGATGGTTTTGTTGAGCACTTGAGCCCAGCCTTCATTGCGATGATGGATGAGCATCTTGATTAAAACATCCACACCACCAGTCACAAATTCCGCAAAAGCGCCCCGTCTCCTCACACTTGGTTTAGTGATTTCTTTGAGCATAAGCGCGCTGATTTTGCTGACATCATTTAGCACCTATCTACTAGGGGCGCTTAGCTTGCAGCAAGTACGCTTAGGCAGCGCCACCAGCGTGCTGCTCAGCTATGTCCTGTTTTATTGCTGGATACAGCAAGGCCACGCGCAAGCGCATCAAGCCAGTTCGCCGCCAACGACACAGCTTGACTCATTTGCCGCAGACGAAATACTTGTCGTGTACGCGAGCCAAACCGGCTACGCCGAACAATTGGCAATACAAACTCTCAGCAGTTTGCAAGAAGGCGACATGCCATCTCGCTTGATGAATATTCAAGCGTTTACGCCAGTGATATTACAACAAGCACAAAAAATTTTATTCATCGCCAGCACGACAGGCGAAGGCGATGCCCCAGACAGCGCGGCTAAATTTAATCGCAATGTTCTGCATGCAAGCCCACAACAAACAACATCACTCTCGCACTTGCAATACGCGATTCTGGCACTCGGTGATCGCCACTACCAAGCCTTCTGCGCATTCGGGCATCAACTCGATCACTGGCTACGGCAACAGGGCGCGCGCAGTCTGTTTGATCTGGTTGAAGTGGATAATGGCGACGAAGGCGCACTCCGCCACTGGCAACACCATCTGGGTGTACTCAGTGGTCACACCGATCTCGCCGATTGGCATCAAGCCGAGTATGAAAATTGGACATTGAACGAACGCCGCTTACTCAATCCAGACAGTCAGGGCAATCCCGTCTATCAATTACGCTTAGTACCAAGCACCAGCATTAGCAATAGCAGCTGGCAGGCAGGTGACATCGCCGAAATCCTGCCACGTCGCCCGGGCAGCGAACAGACCTTACCGCACCGGGAATATTCGATTGCTTCCATCCCGCAAGATGGTGCGGTCGAACTCATCGTGCGCCAAATGCAACAGGCCGATGGTAGCTTAGGACTAGGTTCCGGCTGGCTCACACACTACGCCGATATCAACAGCACGATAGCATTACGCCTGCGCAGCAACCGCAGCTTCCATCCACCGACCAATAACTGCCCACTCATCCTGATCGGCAACGGCACTGGCATCGCTGGCTTGCGCGCTCATCTCAAACATCGTGCTCAACAAGGACAACATCAAGCACCAAACTGGTTATTCTTCGGCGAGCGCAATCGCGCCAACGATTTTTTCTGCCAAACAGAAATCGAACAATGGCAAGCCGATGGCACATTGGCCAAACTTGACCTAGCCTTCTCCCGCGACCAGACCCAACGCATTTACGTACAAGACAAATTACGCGAACAAGCCACCGAATTGAGCGCATGGGTAGCGCAAGGCGCTGCAATTTATGTTTGCGGCAGCTTAGAAGGCATGGCTGGCGGCGTTGATACAGCACTGCGCGAAATTTTAGGAGATAAACAATTAGAACGCATGCGCGAGGAAGGGCTTTATCGGAGAGATGTTTATTAAGCCGAGATTCCACAGAACATTTGCTTGTCAGAATAAATTTGGCTATAGTCCGTCTCTATATACATAGAAAAAAAAGAATTTTTTAAACTATTTCTTATATTAATCAAAGATCCAGGCAAAGCTAAACCATGGCCGTAATAAAAATTCTCCTGATAGCGGCCAGCTTACTCTGTCTGAATACGCAAACGCTAGCGCAAAACAAAACTTCACCAGTGTTGTCCCTATATTGCGAAGACGACAAACCACTTCAGTTTTATGACGAGAATAAAAAGCTGACTGGCTTGACGGTTGAAGTCGTACAAGAAATCCAACGACGACTCGGCAACAAAGATCGCATCCAGGTCGTTCCATGGTCACGCGGCATCGACAAATTAAACAAAGAGCCGAATAGTTTTCTGTTCACGATGGCACGCACGCCCGACCGGGAGCAACTCTATCAATGGATAGGCCCTATCCTATTTATTGAGTATGGTCTGTACGTCAAAGCGGATTCATCAATTCAAATTAATAAGCTTGAGGATGCAAAAAAGATCGGTCTGATTGGCGTGTATCGCGACGACATCCGTGACCAAACCCTCAGTAAATTGGGCTTCACCAATCTGGATCGCGCCAGCTCAGTTGCCTCTAGCTTTAAGAAATTAATGATAGGCAGAATTGCCGCCTACGCCGATGCAAAAAAAGGCGTCGCCATCACGGCAAATTTAGCCGGCTACCAGGCATCAGACGTCAAACTCGCCTACGATTTATTTAAGAATCCCTTGTATATTGCTGTTTCAAAAAACACGGATGCAGCCATCGTTGCCCAATGGAATAGCTCCTTAGAAGAAATGAAGAAGGACAAAAGTTTTCTTAAAATTCTAAAGAAATATAACGAACAATAAGCGCTGTGTGATTATGCGACGCCAATCGCAGTTACTAGATTTTTGTCACCCATCCACCTTCACCTATCCATCGTAGCGACAGCGTACAGTGCCATAAGCAAAACGCCTTCAACGAGCTTATAGTCGAATCGATGTTCATCATTAATTCGGTGCGGCGCGTAAGCTACCGGGGTAAATTTTATGAGCGCAATAAGCTTATTGAGATATCGAGTACATCGAGACTTTGTTGTTTATTTTTTACAACTATGTTAACTTCGGTTTCTTTCACTCCAAAACAAAGTCCTCAAAATGAACGGGTACATCTGTCGTTTACTGTTTATCATCGTTACATTGAGCTTCCCGACGTTAGCTTGGTCACATAACTTAAATGGAGAGTGGATTTTAAAAATAGAAAACAAAAAACACCAAACGATCGCAACGCTCAACATTCAGTTCACTAAACAAAAAGCAGAATCGTGCATCGCTGGTGAATGGTCAAGAATCATAGTTTTGTCGTCAACGACAAAAGATAAGAATTTCTTCCCCGTTTCCGACATGCTGTCGTACTCTATTGAAAAGAACCGATTGGCGATTGGACGCAATGAAATTTGCGACGCCTATTTAATGTTAAACGGCAGATTAAGAAAGAAAGTAATCCGTGGCGATTATTACGCGTTGGGAATGGGCGGCGCCTCACCGCTTGGCTTCTTCTCTTTAAGCAAGAAAAACTGAACGACTATGCAAACCCTAGTCGCCACAGACATACACGGCATCAACAATGATCTCAAAGCGCTGTTTCAAGATAACGACGGTGAGATTAGATTTCTGTCACCTTGGAATCTTGATGGATGTCCATTCGAAACAGAGCAAGAAGCGGTCGCTGCTTTTCATGCGAAAAATGGGCTTACGACCTACCAGCAAAAAATTGCAGAAGCGGCTGGAAGCACACCTTGCCTTTTAATAGGATTCAGCGTCGGTGCAACGAGTATGTGGCTACATACCGCTAGCGAAAATTGCCACCCTGATAGTTATGCTCAGCTAATTTATGGTTCACGTATCAGAGATTATTTATCCCTTGTTCCACGTTGTCCTACCTCGCTGATCTTCGCGGAACATGAATCGTCCTTCCGACCAGAAACAGTGGCCGCCAAAATGATCCATACGCAAGTTGAATGCACCATCATCAAAGATACGCATCACGGCTTCATGAATCCTCACTCACCTCACTTTAATGAAGCACATACACGAGGACAACTAACACAGATAAAGTCTTTTCTGACGCGATACAACAAACGTGATTAGACAAGTATTGACGCAGACAAGTATTGACGCAGACAAGCTATCGCAATAATCATACGCAAATTCTCTCACACTGATACACAACAAACCATCATGCAATTTCTTGATAAGGGATTTGAGATCGTCGACGATTTTATTTCTCAGCATTGGCTGAAAACGATCGTCAGCGACGTCGAACAATCTGCAAACCCGAATATCGGCAGCGGCCTCAGACATATCAACAAGAAATTACCTGCCGTTGCAGACTACCTTAGCAGCGCCGAATTTCAGAAAAAATCTGAAAATTTTTTACCTGTCGGCGCCTCATTGGTTCGAGCCATTCTTTTTAATAAGTCACCCGAATCGAATTGGTATGTGACCTGGCACCAGGACAAAACCGTTTCAGTATCCAAACAATTTGACGCAGTTGGCTGGCGTGCGTGGAGTGTCAAGGATGGCAGCTTGCACGTGCAACCACCATTAGAAGTTGTAGATGAAATGGTGACGATACGCGTACATCTGGATGCAACACCGAAAGAAAACGCTTGTCTCAAAGTGATACCCGATAGTCACAAACTGGGTCTATTGTCACCCGAACAGATCAGCGACATCGTGACAGAAGATAAAATCCACTACTGTGAAACCCAAAGAGGTGCTGCACTAGTCATGCGTCCGCATTTACTGCATGCCTCAAGTAAAAGTACAATTCCCGGCAAGCGGCGGGTTTTGCATTTAGAGTTTAGCGACTGGCAGTTACCAGATGGCATTTATTGGGATTGATTTCATCGCTAGCCTAAAACAGGCCTAAAAAATGCCTGCGTATAGCGTCTCCTCTACTATTTCCAAATGTCCAAACACAATTTCTACACAAGCTCATAATGACCACTAATTCACCACTCGCCGTCGTTCAAAGACAACTCGATGCCTATAACAGTAAAGATATCGACGCATTAATGGCTAACTACGCACCGGATGCAGAACAATTCACATTGCACGGAGAATTGCTGGCATCTGGTCACCCGCAAATGCGCGAGCGCTACCTGTCGCGTTTTGTCGAACCTGATCTACATGCAAAGCTGATATCTCGTATGGTGGTGGGTAATATAGTCACGGATGCCGAGCTAATCACGCGTAATTTTCCCGAGGGTAAAGGCACGATAGAGATGCTTTGTATTTACGAAGTGATCGATGGCCGAATTCAACGAGCATCGTTTGCGATAGGTGACAAAACATTGCACGCGACTGACTGAATCGCGTGTTTATTCGTACGATTTGATTGCCTTAGATTACAACTCAGATTGCAAAATTGACTTTGCATTTTAATTTTGAAATTTTGTTTTGCACCCTTATACTGTGGAGCGAAATAAAGCGCAGCTTGGATAAAATTCGATAGCGAGAAAACTATGCAGAAAAAACACTCCACAGAAAAAATAAGTAGCCCCGTCAAAGTGATCACTGGTGCGGCTAAAGATACCGCCAAGTTAATGGCGGCTGATGGCGAGCTCAAAAAAGGTTATGGCATCGTCAGTGGTGTCTGGGCTTTGAGTCTTGCCATTCTGTGTTTTCTGGGTGTACTTGCCTTTCATTTCCCTCAATATTTGACCACCCCAGAATTACGTCAAAAATATTCACCGGATTTAATTCGACATCTGATGTTTGCTGCGCTGGTGCTGTCGGGATCGATTAGTCTAGTCAATCTGATCCTCAAACGCGCACGTAGTATCAATGGCGTGGCGGGTCTTTTAGTATTGGCGTGCCTTGCACTGGGCGGTTCGCATGTAACCGTTGCTGACTTTCCTGATCATACGCCTTACATCGGTCTGGATTGGTTTATTCTCGATTTGCTAGGTTCAACTTTGATCTTTGTCGCATTCGAAAAAATCTTTCCTCTGTATCGCGGGCAACCGATTTTTCGCAAAGAATGGCAAACGGATCTGGTGCACTTTGCAGTCAACCACTTCATCATTGGCCTGGCCTTATTGACCGTCAATTTTCTGATTCACAAGATTTTCGGTTGGATTGCGATTCCTGCTGCGCAAGAATTGGTACAAGCGATTCCATTTATACCGCAACTTTTACTATGCATATTGATTGCCGATCTGGCGCAATATTGGACCCATCGCGCCTATCACGAAGTGCCGTTTTTGTGGCGCTTCCATGCCGTCCATCACAGTACGAAAACCATGGATTGGCTGGCAGGTTCGCGCATGCACATACTCGAACTGATCGCGACCCGCGTTCTCGTACTCGGTAGCTTGTATGTACTGGGCTTTGAAAAATCAGTGATGGATGTGTACATCATTGTGGTCGGATTTCAGGCCGTGTTTAATCATGCGAATGTCCATCTGAACTGGGGACCCTTGAAGTATCTGATCGTAACGCCCGATTTTCATCACTGGCATCATTCATCGGACGATATCGCGGTTGATAAAAATTATGCCGCGCACTTTGCGTTTCTGGATCATCTATTTGGCACTGCCATCAAAGGTCAAACAGGTTTTCCGAAACATTATGGTGTGATTGGTGACTACATGCCTGAGGGATTTATGGCGCAACAGAATTTCCCGTTTCATGTTGATCCTTATCGCGCTGGCACCGCTGCTATCTTGCGCTCTAAGCGTCGGAAACGTCAGCAGCAAAAAGCTGAAACGAGTACAGAGACCAGTCTCGACAATTAAGATCCGCACTGCGGGTGTGGCCAAACGCCATGCTCGCAGCTAGCATCTAGCTACGAACTGCGAGCATCAACTAAGCCTCAGAGTAGGCGATTCCACCGGCATTACTAATCTCTAAACGCTCTTCCAGCAATTTTTTGTCGCCACTGCGAAACTCCACGAATTCCAAGCCTATACGAAACAAGGTCTTCGACAAAATCGTGTAATTCATGCGACAAGTGATTTCGAGAATTTTTTCTCGACCGCCAGCAAATAAGGGCGGCAAGGCTAGCAGTAAAATCACTTTACCGTCATGAAAAACATTGTGATCGCAATGTATGCTCAAGCCCCCCATAGAAATTTCATTGACGCGGCCATGGAAGGTTTTTTTCCCATTGCCACCTTCATACACAATCGCGATTCGCCATTTGACCAGATAGCGTTTATGTCGCCGATGTTCGACTTTGGGTAGACGAGTCACAATTTGTTTTGGAGCGAATGAACGTGATTCGGTGTCGCCTGGGGGCTGATTTTGTGGCTTACTGAGGATCTTCTTAGGAGTAGCGTCATCACTCTTTGGTGTTGGCAGCTTCTGCTCACTTATCTTGGAATCACTGGACGTTTTTTTCATAGTGCGACACCGCCGGGGTAGATTTCATCTCGTCTTAGCCTGGACATAAGGAAGTTGATTCAAGGCAACTAAATAGCTTCGATATTAAAACACGGATTTCCCACTTTTGCGTGCGTAGATTGCATAGATTGAGTGAGTGTATGTGCAGGCATGTACTTAACTGCTTTGCCATAGACATATCAATGACAGAACCGCCATACTCATGACTCTTCACAATTCTTCAACAGACCCTAAGTACGAGGAGAGAAATTTTGTTAAGCCATAAGCAAAAAGCTGGGCTGGCCTTAATCTTGTCATGCATGTCGACACTGATTGCAGTGTATTTGGATAGTCTAGAATTCGAGGAAATAGGCTTCGACAATCCATGGATATTTAGCACCAATATGCTATGGGTGTTGGTCGTGCTTTGGCTTATTTGGGACTTATTTCGCGGTAAAAACATTCAGCAATCCTTGATACTCACGGGTGCAGTCATGCTGGCATCCTTAATTTGGGATAGCTATCGATTTGGCTTCGGGCTAGCGCAATTGTTTTACACTTTAGAGCTACTTTTATTCGCTAGCGCATATTGGTTTTCTGGTAAAAGTACTGCTGCCAAACGCATGGATAATTGATCGCCAGGTTAGCTTTCATCGGTGCTGGCGCTAATTTCGCACTCTACAAAAATGACACACCAGAATCCATAGTGATTTAAGGCAGCACTACCAGTAAGAATAATTTCCCTGTAGCGCAGAATTTTTTGCTAGGATGCTGCGCTTGCCTGAGTTCAGGCCGATTACCTAGAATGAAAATCATGCTGCGCGAAAAATTATTTTTAAGTATTGTTTTTTTGATCCTGTCGATGTTAGCTGGATTGGCCTGCGTTCCTTTATTCGGCACAGTGTTGAATGATCCGGCGATGACTGCCAAACTTGGTGCTGCAACCCTATTATTGCTACCACTGCTTAGTCTGGGCCTCATGTGGAAAGCGAATCCTGGTTCGAATTATGTATTACGCCGTTATAGTTTTTTATCTTGGGCAGCGGTTCTATGTTTGATTGGAGTAAGTAATTTTGTGCTGATCAAAGATCAGGCGAATTCGAACACAACCATACTGATGTTGGGCGTTGTGTGTGCTGCCATTAGCTTGCATGCGAAGAAAAAAGCAGACAAGAAGAAATCGACGACAGCAACTGTAAACGAAGACGCTGCTGCCTAGTTAACTACATACGAAGATAGATAGTTACCGCAACGCAGAGTCAAAAACTCTGCGTTTTTTTTCGCACCTGTTTTTGACTTACTTCTCACTTACCCTACGCTTGCATTCCATTATTTGCGCATCGCTAGTCGAAAAAATTGTGAAGGCGATTGGCCGAAAGTTTTTTTGAACATTGCAGAAAATGCCGATTGACTAGCATAGCCCAACTCGGCAGCGACCACCGATAAAGGCTTGCCACTTGCGATCAAAGGCGCAGCTCGCGCCAGCCGCATTTGCTGCCGCCAGAGGCCAAAACTCATTTGCATTTCACTTTGAAATAGACGCGCCAAGGTGCGCTCAGATGCGCCAGCCTGTTGCGACAAATCGTGCAGGCTGAGATTAGACGCAGGATCGGCAATCAACATCTCACATAGGCTGCGTAGACGTGGTTCACGTGGCATAGGTACGTTCAACGGCAGAGGTGCAGCATGTGCTAATTCATCCAATAAGCAGGCTGCCAAGTGGGCTTCACGCTGCGCTGTTTGATTCGCCTGATTCAGCTCTAAGGTGGTCAATGAACGGACTAACTCCCGCATTAAGTCAGATACTTCTAACACCACACAATCGTCACCGGAAATCGGTGCGACCGAGACATCTACATGAATCGCCCGCAATTGCGCTCTTTCCAAGGTCCGTACTTCATGCTCTATGTGCGCTGGAATCCAGATCGCCCGCAATGGTGGCACGAACCAAGTCTGATGGTTGGCATTCACTTGCACCGCCCCGTCTAAGGCATAGGTGACCTGCCCCCAAGCATGCTGGTGCGCACGCAGCAGTTCATCGGCTTCCAAATCGCGGGCCACCACACGCACCGGACGCTCGGCAGTGGGTGATAAGCTGGCGGGCGGCGCACCCGTATGGGTGATTGGTGTTTGCGACATCGTTAGCATCTCTCTATTTTAGGAATTCTCAATTCGGTGCTTAGACAATACCGACGGCAGCGAATTGTATTCGCTTGCAATGCGCGATAAAGGGAATAAGGTTGGTTGCGCAATGCACACCGAAGCCGCAGTCAATGTGTGTGGTGCGCACGGCGCACCCTACCCGATGAAACTCAAGCCAGCGCATTTTGCATAAGTTCTACATTAAATTAACAAAAATAGAATAAAAATAAACAGAAACAAACAGGATCTAGCAGATTTGGCAAATTATCGACAAATTATGACTGTTTATCTCAAAACAGACGAGGCTTTTTTCCGTAGACTTGATTTTCTTAGAACTAGGGCGTGTTGAATCGCGATGATTTTGCACCGCCAATCTTACCTAGAGTAATTTCATGACTAGCATTGCTGCCCATCCTACCCAAGTACAGAGTCCGAATAGCCTTAAACAAGATGCGCTTGTCATTGGCCTAGTCGGCTTGGCACACGGAATCTCGCATTTTTTCCACATGATCTTGGCGCCTTTGTTTCCCTGGCTAAAAGACGCTTTTAACTTATCGTATGCGGAACTTGGCATTTTGATGAGTGCGTTTTTTGTGGTCTCGGGCATAGGTCAGGCGCTGGCAGGCTTTGTGGTTGATCGAATTGGTGCCAGAGCAGTACTCTTTTTTGGAATCACTTGTCTCGCCTTATCTGCTGCTGTGTTGGCTGTCGCGCCGAGTTACGCGGTCTTAATGCTAGGTTCTATGTTAGCTGGCTTAGGCAATAGTGTGTTTCATCCGGCCGATTACACGATACTGAATAAATGCGTGACGACGCAACGCCTAAGCCATGCATTTTCAGTACACGGCATCAGCGGTAACTTGGGTTGGGCTGCAGCTCCAGTGTTTTTGGTGAGTTTGGCGAATTTGTACAATTGGCGTATCGCGCTGATGGCAGCGGCAGCTTTACCTGTGATCGTGCTGATCATTTTGATTAGCTACCGTCATTTGCTGCACACTATTCCCAAACCACACAACACGGCCAGCAGCACTTCTGCTACCACCGCTGCTAGCACAGTCGCAGACCAACAAAATCCAGACAATAGCGTATTTCACTTCATGCGTTTGCCCGCAGTGTGGATGTGTTTCCTATTCTTTTTTATGATCTCTATGGGCATCGGTGGTATTCAAAGCTTTTCACCCACTGCCTTACGCGAAGTGTATGGCATGTCTCTAGCATGGGCGACTGCCGCGTATACTGCCTATATGCTGACTTCTGCTGTGGGTATGGTGTGGGGCGGTTTTATCGCTGCCAAAACAACAGATCATGACCGTACGATCACGGTAGCATTTTCATTTTCCGCAGTGATTGCTTTGCTACTATCAACTGGCTGGGTATCACCGATGATGGCGGTGGTCTTGATGGGAGCAGTCGGCTTGGGTGCCGGGATTGCCGGACCTTCTCGCGATTTACTCATTCGTGCGGCATCGCCGAAAAATGCGACTGGCCGCGTGTACGGCGTCGTGTATTCTGGTTTGGATATTGGCCTGGCATTTTCGCCAGCGCTTTTTGGAGCCATCATGGATGCGCATCATCCTAGCTGGGTTTTCGCTTGTATCGGTATGTTCCAGATGCTCGCAATCTTTACTGCAGTGGGCGTTGGAACCAACACCCGTAAGAAAACCAAATAACTTGCCGACCGATTATTAAACTATCGCAACGATAAGAATAAATGGCAATCACCATAATGTGTTTGCCATTGAAATACATTTAAAAACAGCAAGTCTGCAGCCTTGTTTGTGACGATTTTGCTATTTGTTTTCTATGTGTTTGCTATTTATTTTCTATTTCTTTGTGACTATGCACTAATTTAGCTGGTGCATCATAGTTATAGAATTGTTGCTGGCTCGCAATATAATACTGCGAAATGCTTTCTATAAAGCTGCGTGTACATGGTAGGATTTTGGCAGTTGGATGCTTGAGCCCGATCTGTACTCATTACATGAGTCCAAAAGGCCGTGTGCACATCCTAGAAATCGCAAGTCCTTGACCTCAATTGCCTCGCTTCACGCTCTGCCAATTAGTCTTTGGTGTGCGCTAGACGAGGCCTTTTAATTTAAGGGTCAACAGAAAAAATAATCAGGAGAATACTATGTCAGGCTTGTTCGGCCCGCTTCATCAAATCAGTGTCAGCAAACGCTTGGGCGCATTAGTTATCAGTGCGATTTTGGGCATCGTGATATTAAGTGCGATTTTCTTAAACAGCGAAAGAAACGCGATACTGAAAGAGCATCAAAACAGTGTAAAAAATACCGTGGAATTAGCGAATACACTGGTTGAACATTATCAAAAATTAGCAGCCGATGCCAAAATGAGCGAAGCCGATGCTAAACAAGCGGCACTCGCCGCTGTCAAGACTCTACGCTATGGCGACAATGGTTATGTATGGATTAACGACACATATCCACGCATGATCATGCATCCGATTTCACCGAATATGGACGGCCAAGATTTATCCGATAACAAAGACAGCAAAGGCAAATTATTATTCGTCGAAATGCGCGATATCGCCAAGAGCAAAGGTGCTGGCTTTTTGGAATACATGTGGACAAAACCAAACAGCACGACACCAGTTCCTAAATTGGCTTACGTCAAACTCAATGCACAGTGGTCATGGGTTATTGGCACTGGCGTTTATTTAGATACGATAGACGAAGCTGTTTACCAAAGTGCGATACAAATGATGATTACCGTCGGCATACTATCTTTGCTGTTGTTCGCTTTGGGCTTTGTGATTTCGCGTGGATTGGTCAAGCAACTAGGTTGCGAACCACAATATGCAGTGGACATTACCGGTGCCATCGCCGCCGGTGATTTAACGGTGCATATCGACATCGACACTGACAATCAAACCAGCTTGCTGTATTCGATATTCAGTATGCGCAACAGCCTGCGTGACATCATCCGTGAAGTGCGCAAAGGAACCGATGCGATCGCCACATCATCGACAGAAATCGCGCAAGGCAATATGGATTTATCTGCACGCACCGAGAGCCAATCAAGCGCATTAGAAGAAACTTCTGCATCGATGCTGACACTAACTGACGCAGTCAAACTCAATTCGTCTCACGCCCGCAATGCGAATCAAATGGCGGCATCAGCATCGAGTGTGGCGATCAAGGGCGGCACGGTAGTCAATGATGTGATCGATACAATGAGCGAAATTAATACGTCATCACAGAAGATTGTCGATATTATTTCGGTGATTGACGGCATCGCTTTTCAAACTAACATTTTGGCTTTGAATGCCGCGGTTGAAGCGGCACGGGCGGGTGAACAAGGACGTGGCTTTGCGGTGGTCGCATCAGAAGTACGCAGCCTGGCGCAACGCTCGGCGAGTGCCGCTAAAGAAATCAAAACCTTAATCGGCGACTCGGTCGACAATGTTAAGCGCGGCACGCAATTGGTCGATCAAGCGGGTGAAACGATGAAAGAAATCGTCGAAAGTGTGCAGCACGTGACACAAATTATGGAAGAAATCACCAAAGCATCAGATGAACAAGCCACAGGCATTGAACAGGTAAATGTGGCGATTCGTGAAATGGACGATGTGACCCAGCAAAATGCCGCCCTGGTTGAACAAGCAGCGGCAGCTGCTGCTGCGATGCAGGAACAAGCCGGTACGTTAACGCAAGTGGTGCACATGTTTAAGATGCGTGGTGATCCGGTGACGACCGCTCACGGCACTAAAATCAAGCGCGCACCGCAGTTGCATTGAACGTCGGCATTAATCTCAAATGACCATAAAAATGGCTAGAATCTACACAGGTTCTAGCCATTTTTTTTTCATAGTTAGTAATGCAAATAGCGCTGGCTGATAATCGCTAGCTTCCCTACAATAGTTAGATAATGTTTTTACACCGCCTTTACACCACCGTCACCCTCTCGTCACCCTGATATTGGAGTCCGCATGAAATTTTCTGGCCGCACTGCCCTACCACTAGCATTCACTTCTCTGACGTTCAGCGCTTGCGCATTAAGCCTGGCGTTACCGGCAACAGCTCAAGAACAATGGCGTACGCTCGATCCCGAAAATACATTGATTATTGATTCTAACAAGGGTCGTATGGTCATAGAAATGCGGCCGGAGATGGCACCGAAAGCGGTCGAAAGAATCAAATTACTGACACGTGAAAAAGTCTATGACGGATTACAATTTCATCGCGTCATCGCCAAATTTGTAGCGCAGACCGGCAACCCAAATAATAAAGATGGTGGTGGCACTGCATATCCAAATCTACCGCCGGAAATGATGTTTAAACTGGCTTATCCAGCAGTGAGTAACTTTGCTGCGCTGAGCAGCGATGCCGCAACAGGATTTCTGGGTAGCGTACCGTTTCAATCTCTGCCACTGACAGATGCCATCAAAGGCGGCAATGGTAGTTTGCGCTCATGGGGGGCGCATTGCCCGGGCGTCGCAGGCATGGGGCGCAATGAACCACGTGATTCCGCAAATAGCGAACTCTATTTTATGCTCGATGCCAGCCGCCGCCTTGATCGTGACTACACCGTGTTTGGTCGTATTGTGATTGGCAATGATGTGCTCTTAAAGATTACGCACGGCGAGCCGCCAGCGCAACCCGACATCATGCAAACAGTGCGTCTGCTTGCCGATTTTCCTGCCAAAGATAGACCGGTCGTGCGAGTCGCCAGCTCGGCTGCGATGGAAAAAATTATCGTACAAACGCGCCGCGAAAAAGGTGCTGATTTCAGCGTATGCGATGTCACTATTCCTGCCAAAATTGACTAGGTAAAAATATGCAAACAGTCGCTAGTGAATCGGGCAGCACCTTGCGTAATTACGCCAGCATCTTATTGCTATTAGGCGGCATTTGTTTGGGAAGTTTGGTCGGTTTTATCTTTGGTAACAAAGTAGAAGGCGTCAAATTCATTGGCGATATTTTTCTCAATCTTTTGTTTACCGCCATCATTCCGCTGGTGTTTTTTACCATCGCTTCATCGATTGCGAATTTACAGAAGACTGAACGATTAGGGAAATTATTCGGCATCGTCGCCGGCGTATTTTTGCTGACGGTTTTGATTTCTGCGGCTGTTATGGCGGGCGTCATGTTGTTGTTTCCAATTGATCAGGGCAACACTCTACGCACAATAGCGGCACAAGCCTTGATTGATAATCCTGCTAGTGCGCACCAAGCTTTGACACCAAGCGCGGGTGCCAGTTTGACACAAGTATTAACGGTCAATGATTTCTTCGAATTGATGGCTCGCAAAAACATGCTGGCCTTAATTTTGATTTCTCTGCTCGTCGGTTTTGCGACCTTGCGTGCTGGCGAAAAGGGTAAAGCGTTCGCGCAATTTCTTGATTCTGCGAACGAAGTCATGAAGCAGTTGCTAGCGATGATCATGAAAATCGCACCGCTAGGTTTGGGCGCTTACTTTGCGTATCAGGTCGGCGTATTTGGACCGCAATTACTCGGTGTATATGTGCATCCGCTGGCCTTGTATTACGCTACTTGTGCCGCGTATTTTGTGATTTTCTTCAGCTTATATGCCTACTTTGCTGCGGGGCGTTTGGGGCTAAGTATATTTTGGAAAAACAATCTGACACCCGCCTTAACCGCGATTGGCACTTGCAGCAGTATCGCCACCATTCCAGCTAATTTATTGGCAGCGGAAAAAATGCAAATTCCCGATTATGTACGCAATATCGTGATTCCATTAGGTGCGCCTATCCACAAAGATGGCTCGAGCATGTCGTCCATCATCAAACTTGCTTTGCTGTTTGCAATGTTCGGCAAAGACTTCTCTGCACCGGAAATGCTGTTAGCGATTATGGGGATTACTGTCATCGTATCGGTCGTTGAAGGAGGCATTCCTAACGGTGGTTACATTGGTGAAGTGTTCGCGATTACTGCATTTGGTTTTCCTATGGAACAGGCATTACCCGTGGCGATGGTGATCGGTACCTTGGTTGATCCGATTGCTACTTTACTCAATGCAAATGGCGATCTGGTATCAGCGATGATGGTGACGCGTATTGTAGAAGGTAAGGACTGGTTAAGTTCACGGCTGAATAAATAAAGGATCAAATAAAAAAGCAGTGGCATTTTTGTGCCGCTGCTTTTCATTTTCCCACACTAGCAAACTAATCTAACTAATCTAACCAACTTAGATTGCCACTTCGATTTCCACTTACCCCGAACTTACTTCGAACCTACTCATAGCGCAAAGCATCAATAGGATCAAGCTTCGCTGCTTTGCTGGCAGGCATAACGCCAAACACAATACCCACGCCTGCGGAGAAGACAAACGACAACACGACCGCCCACCATGGCACGACCGCATCCGGGAAATCAGGAATCATTTTCGAAATTCCAAATCCCAAACCATAGCCGAGTATCAAGCCGATCAAACCACCCAATACCGAGAGCGTCACCGCCTCGATCAAAAACTGCATCATGATGTCGCGACTACGTGCACCAATCGCTTTGCAGATACCGATTTCACGTGTGCGTTCAGTCACCGATACCAGCATGATATTCATGATGCCGATGCCGCCCACTAACAAGGCAATCCCAACGATACCGCCCATGACCAAAGTCACCGTCGCCGTAATACTGTCCAAACTCTTTGATAATTGATCTGAAGATTCCATATCAAAATCATCGGGCGCGTCGGCGTCTAATTTGTGCGACTTACGCATCACGGCTTTAATGCGTGGTTTCACTTCTTCCAACTTGGAAATATCTTTCAATGACACCGTGAATTGCATATTGCGCAGACGCTGATTATTCCCCATCAAACTACGTCCGGTACGAAAAGGAACAATCACATAATCGTCTTGTGACATACCGAATAATTCGCCGCGCTTTTCCATCACTCCAATAATTTTGAACCACTCATTACTGAAACTGATGTATTGACCGATAGGATTGTCAGGCAAATGCAAAGACTCGATCAGCTTAGGTCCTATCACCGCAACCCGACGCGCACTAGACTCATCAGAATCACTCAAGAAACGCCCGACACTAGCAAAGCGTTGCTGCACCTCTTGGTAAGTCGGCGTGGTTGCCATAATGCGTGCGGTGGTTTCCGTGCTGCCAAAACGCACGGTCGGTGACGACAATAAAAATAAGGGACTGACGTCGGCGATTTCATCGACATGCGTGCGCAATTGTTCTATGTCTTCAAATCGCAATTCATTAAACTTGCCGCGCATCGCATCTTTCATGGTGTTATGCGCAGTGATGGTTAAAGAATTGCCGCCCAAGCCTTCGAACTGTTTGGTCACACTTTTTGACAAGCCTTGAATCAGCGAGATCACCGTAATCACAGAAGCAACGCCTATGATAATGCCAAGTGAAGTCAAGAAACTACGCATACGATGCGCACGGATAGAGTTCAATGCAGAACGCACACTTTCTAATAATAGAAACATACTTACTCCTTCGGCATGTGCGAAATATTGGATGCGTTGATTGGGTCGGATGCGTTGGATTCGTTTGACGCGTTTGATGCGTTTGATGTGCGCGGCACATTACGCACGTCGCTCAAGACACGACCATCATGCAAGCGCACAATGCGGTGACATTGCTCTGCAATATCGGGCTCATGCGTGACCATCACAACAGTCTGACCATTTCTATGGACTTCTTTAATCAAATCCAGAATTTCCAAACTAGTGCTGGAATCAAGATTACCGGTCGGTTCATCGGCCAGCAAAATCGCTGGCTTACCGACCAGAGCACGCGCGATCGCCACCCTTTGTCTTTGACCGCCGGACAATTCATTGGGACGATGATGCATACGCGATCCCAAGCCTACGTGATCCAATGCTTCCGCCGCCAGACGATTTCGCTCCTTGTAACCAAGACCACGATAGATCAAAGGCTGTGCGACATTATCTAATGCAGTAGCACGTGGCAACAGATGGAAACTTTGAAAAATAAAGCCAATTTCTGCATTACGCACCAAGGCTAATTCATCGCTCTCCATCGTCGCTACATCACGCCCATTGAGTCGATAAGTGCCCGATGTAGGTCGATCTAAGCAGCCGACAATATTCATCATGGTCGATTTGCCAGAACCGGAAGCACCGATGAACGCAACCAACTCATTGCGCTCTATGTGCAGATCAACACCGCGCAGAGCATGCACGGTTTGATCCCCCATCTGATAATTTTTTTCGATAGCTGACAGCGTAATCACGGCTTTTTCCCATCTGCGCTAGCTGAAACACTAGATGCAGAAGTAGCAGAAGCGGATGCACTAGCTGGTTTGGTTGCGCTTGCTTTGTCAGCCTTGTCGGCAGATTTCAATTCTTTAACCTGATCACCATCACGTAAGCCGCGCAAAACACGTGCCGGGCCAGTCACCACCATATCGCCTTCTGCCACACCGGATAAGATTTCCTGATTATTATCATCAGCAATACCAACTTTGACTTCCTTCTTGCGCGCGACGCCGTCTTTCACGATAAAGACCACACCAGCTCCTTTAGCGGCCTCTTTGGCGTCTTTGCTTTCTTTGGCGTCTTTATCCAGCTTCATACTGTCGCCAGTCAAAATTGCTTGTATAGGCAATACGGGTTTCGGACTACCACCACCCGTAATAATCTCCACCCTACAAGTCATGCCAGTACGTATGCCCAGCATCGTTTCAGCTAAGCGCAATTTCACAACATAGCTCTTGCCTTGTGACGCGCCAGCTAACGCGACTTTCGGTGCCATCGACACTTCTTCCACCGTTCCAGCCACAGGTTGATCATCAAATGCTGCTGGATAGACTTTTACTTTTTGTCCTACCATGACTTTGGCAACATCTGCTTCATCCACGTTCACTTCCGCCATGATGCTACCGACATCGGCAATCGTCATCAGGGAAGAACCCGCCATGCCAGTCGCACTCGCCACTGCAGTTTCACCAATCTTAATTTGCACGGCTGTGACGGTACCGCTGATCGGCGCTTTAACTTCGGTTTTATCCAAACGCTTTAATGCCTGATCTAAGGCTGCACTCGCTTGCTGCATACTCTCGCGCGCTGCATGCAAATCCACTTTAGCGACATTGAACTGATGCACAGCATCTTCATATTTACTGGTGTCGATAAACTTCGCTTCGGCAAGACGACGACTACGATCGACGTTGACTTGTTGACGATCAACATTTAATTGTGCACGTTCGATATTCACTTGCGCACTGCGCACAATTGCACGTTGCTGTGTCACTTCGGCTTTGATCAAAGTAGGGTCGAGACGCAACAAGACTTGCCCTTCTTGTATCTTGTCGCCCTCTTTCACCAATACTTCAGAGACTTTGCCGATCACTTCACTTGACAATTGCACTTGCTGGCGAAACACGAAATTCCCCGATGCCAAAATCGACGGCTGAATTTCCTTCTTGCTGACTGCCGCCAATTCCACTTCTAGCTTAGGTTTACTACCGCTAAATTTAATCACAAGTGGCACAGCAATCACTGCAATCACAGCTGCTATACCGATCAGTTTACGTTTGTTCATAGTCGCTACCGCTTAGTTAGAAAATGTAATTTTTAATGCCCAGCAGCCGAAGAAGAAAACATACGGCAACAGTGCAGCAAATGCGCATGCAGCAGTACTACGTCCAGTCCAAACCCGCAAACCGACGAAAGATAACAGGGCTGTCCACAGCGTCGTTATGCTTATATTTGTCAAAAATCTCTCCCACGGTGCACCTAAAGGAGCATGCGCAATTAGATAATTCATCGACAGCATATTCAAATCTTCCATTGCCACTTGACCGTGACCAGTTGCTACCTGGATCGCCATCAAAGGCAATCCCAACAGAGCCGGCACACTAGTCCACACGGTGAAATGGAACCAATTGCCATACGTAATCTCAGTACCTAACACCTTAGATGCGAGCCAGTAATACAAAGCGAAAACGGCATAAATGATGAGGCTCAAAGCAAACACAATGCCCAGTGTTGAATACATCATGGCATTACGTGTCATAAAACTTGCCATTGCAGTCCGCGCTTCAGGTTTCAAATTTGGTTGCGAAGCCATAGTATGTTCAATCAACCAAGAAAGATCGACCGTCGCGAAATACCAATAAAACACGATCAAGCTTCCAAGGATAATCATCACTAGGGGCACCCAAGCTGCCGGTTTCTCTTTGAGAGCGATGTAAGCTGCTTTGGGTTCAAAAAATAATTTTGCTATTACCGAGATTGCATTTGAAGACATCATGTTTCCTTTTCTTTTTTATTGATGCAGAGTCATCACGCGCGTTTGTCTTAACTTGCCGCATTTTTTCAAATCGCCAGGCGGGCAAAATATGATTCAAATAGAAAAGTGTCGAATTGAAAACAGCATCATAATCCTAGCTTATTGAAATTACATAATTATTAATTGCGATAAAGACCAGCTTTTTTACATGTTGAACACTCTGATTGTTTAGCGGTGATGCATTTTCCTCCTAAAATCCACGAGAAATTGCCTGTACAGTCAATTTCAAACTTAAAGCATGTCCAGTTTAATCGGCTCAATAGTCAAGCGGCGACGCATGCGATGAACAACGATTTATATGTGACGAATTCCCGCCTATCAGGATGAAATTTTTCTAGTTGTCAGACCGAATGTGCCGGAGCGGCAAAACTCGTACAGCGCAGGCAAAAAAAATGCGCCAATCAGGCGCATTTTTTAGAAACATCAACACTCAATCTTGTTCCAGATTCAAATTAATCACCGCATTCGTCGGCGGCGCACAAGGCTCTTCATCGAAGGCTATATCTCCATTCACCATCGCTTCGCCAGTTAAGGCCAAGTCGCGGAAATTAAATAAATCCTTGTCCATCAAATGCGAAGGTACAACCGTCGATAAGGCTGAGAAAATATTATCGACCCGTCCCGGATGTTGCTTATCCCAATCACGCATCAATTGCTTGACGTGTTTGCGCTGCAGATTTTCTTGTGAGCCACATAAATTGCAAGGAATAATGGGGAACTGTTTTACCTCTGCATAGCGTTCTGTATCAGATTCTTTTACATAAGCTAAAGGGCGAATAACAATATGTTTGCCGTCATCCGATTGCAATTTAGCGGGCATACCTTTGAGTTTGCCACCGAAGAACATATTCAGGAAAAAGGTTTCCATGATGTCGTCACGATGATGGCCGAGCGCGATCTTGGTGGCGCCCAATTCATCTGCCACACGATACAAAATTCCACGACGCAAGCGCGAACATAATGAGCAAGTGGTTTTTCCTTCCGGCACCAAACGCTTAACGATGCTGTAAGTATCTTGATTTTCAATGTGGTAAGGGATCCCCAGTTTATCCAAATAAGCTGGCAAGATATCTTCCGGAAAACCAGGCTGCTTCTGATCAAGATTGACGGCGACGATATCAAAATTGATCGGCGCACGTTCACGCAAAGTCATCAAAATATCGAGCAAGGCATAGCTGTCTTTACCGCCCGACAGACAGACCATGATTTTGTCGCCATCTTCTATCATATTGAAGTCGCCTATCGCCTGTCCTACCAAGCGGCATAAACGCTTATGCAGTTTGTTGTTTTCGTAGGCGATTTTTTCCGGTGACCGGGTGGCGGGAGTTTGTGCCAGCTTTCCCGGCGTTGGCATAGAGATGACTTGCATATTTTTACTCACACTTCAGTTTTAATTTGAAACACTTCTACTCCGACGCCTTCGCAATCTGGATAGACGTCAGGTTTCATCGTGGAGACACGAACAGCACGTACGCGTGGATGTGCCAACATGATTTTCGCAACGTCATCACACAAGGTCTCTTGCAAATGCACGTGTCCTTGTGCAACGCGAGCGGCTATTGTGCCGCGCATAAAATCGTAGTCAACGACTTCATCTAACTGATCATCTTTCGGCGTTGATAAAGCGAGCGGGATATAGAGGTCAACATTAATCATCACGCGCTGCTCACCCTTCTTCTCAAATTCATGAACGCCAATATTGATAGAAATTTCGTAGTTACGCAAAAACAAACGACGACAATCAACGAGTTGCGGGTGGTGGAGTATGGATAACATAAATAGTCGCTTCAAAAAACGTATAAATAAAAAATTAAAAACAATTCAATTACTCAGCACGGCCACCGTTTGCGGCCGCTAAAAACATCACATCGCGCTGAGTCGGAATCAAATGCTGACCGCCATCGACCAATAAGGTCGTACCAGTAATCGCTTTCGCCGACGCCACATAACACACGGCTTCCGCAATATCTTGCGGCGTACTGGAGCGACCGAGCGGCGTCATTTGATGTGCCACTTCAAAATCACCGACGCTCTGATCCCCTGAGACCAAAGACAGACCTGGGGCAATTCCCACCACTCTGACCTTGGGCGCCAATGCTTGCGCTAGCGTCGTGGTCGCCGTATGCAGCGCCGCTTTTGATAAGGTATACGACAAATAATCGGGATTTTGGTTAAATAATTTCTGATCAAGAATATTGATGACTACCGCCATTCCAGCCTGTGCATCTTCTGGCAAATTCGCATACAAGTCTTGCGCCAGCATCAGCGGCGCCATCACATTCGCATGCATGTGCCTGTCTAGACAAGCTTGCGAAAAATCCGCAATACCATCTGCTTCAAATAAAGACGCATTATTGACCACCACATCCAAGCGCCCAAAGTAGGCGAGCGCTTGCGGCACAATTTTCTTAACCTGGGCAACGTCACCCAGATCCGCCTGTACCGCCACAGCCCGTCGCCCTGACTGTTCAATCTCTGTCACTAACTGTGCCGCCTCCTTGGCAGACTGACCGTAATGCACAACAATATCCCAACCTCGCTGCGCCAGCGCCAACGCAATCTGACGGCCTATCCGCTTTGCAGCACCGGTAACCAGAGCCACGGGAACAGCGCTCACTGAACTCATATTCTTTCTCTTTCTACATGATGGAGATCAGTCACTGCTCGCGGCTCTATCTGCACGAACATATCAGCGCAGGCACCATAACAGTTTTTCTCACATTATTTGATAGTGCAATTAGCGAAAATGTTTTCACTAAATGATGGGATTCGTCCCGCTTTTTAATACAATGCTGAAATGCAGAAACTAAATTCAACTCCCCATCAAAAACTTGCCCTGCCGACGCCCTCCGCGGATGCGATGCAAGCATCCCAGCAATTGCAAAAACTGATACGCACCGAGATTGCCAATCATGGGGGCGTGATTCCATTTTCACACTACATGGAAATGGCACTCTACACACCACGCCTGGGCTATTACAGTGGCGGCTCGGCAAAACTGGGAGCAGATGGTGATTTCACCACAGCACCGGAAATGAGTTCTTTGTTCGGCGCCACCCTCGCGCAGGTCGCTCAACAGTTATTTACGCAGACACCGGCAGCCATTCTGGAATTTGGTGCAGGAACAGGTAAACTGGCCTTTGACATTTTGTCAGAATACCAAGATTCAAATTTTCCGCTAAACCGCTATTTTATCGTGGAATTGTCTGGCGAACTCAGGGCGAGGCAAGAACAGCGATTAAAAGATTTTCCGCAAGTGGTTTGGCTCTCGGAAATGCCAGCAGCATTCTCCGGCGTCGTCATTGGCAATGAAGTACTCGATGCCATACCAATTGAGCTAATGATGCGCACTGAACATGGTTGGTCACGCTTGGGAGTGGCGGCAAGCGACGATCCAGCAGAGTCATTCAAATTGATCAGTTTGCATGATCAAGCCGAAGACATCGCGCATCTGATCGCACAGATACCAGAATCTGAAAGCCTGCCTATCGGCTATATCAGTGAAGTACACCCAGTTGAAATTGGCTTCATGCGTAGTGTTGCGGCCATGTTATTGGCCGGAAAAGCACAATCCGGACTCGGTGGCGCTGCGCTTTGGCTTGACTATGGATTCCCAGCACAGGAATACTATTTGCCGCAGCGCGACAAGGGTACCTTAATGTGCCACTATCGACATCATGCACATCCAGATCCCTTTTATTTGCCTGGATTGCAAGACATTACTGCGCACGTTGACTTCACCGCCATCGCAATTGCGGGTGTAGAAGCGGGACTTGACCTGCTCAGCTACACCAGCCAAGCAAGTTTCTTACTGAGTTGTGGCTTAACGGATGTCTTAAAACGTATTCCCGTCGAAGATCCCCAACGCTATCTTCCAGCGAGTAATGCCGTCCAGAAATTAACTTCACCGGCGGAGATGGGGGAGTTATTTAAAGTACTATTACTTGGCTGCGATATCGAATTACCGATTTCGCTGGCGCATAATTTGGCACGCTTTGACCGTAGCCACAAACTCTAAACCTGTCACAACTGACAGCTCGTAAGAAATTTCATCTGGAAGAAAAGCTATGATACGTTGGGTTGTCGTGATTTTTGTAATGCTCGTCCTATTCGCAAACTTATTACCGTGGTTACAAAAACTCGGCATAGGCAAATTGCCTGGTGACTTGCGTTTTAAGCTATTTGGAAGGGTATTCACTATTCCATTCGCTTCAACTATCTTACTTTCTCTAGCCATTCTCTTACTTGCAAAATTTCTCAAATGAAACATAGCGTCGCATTCCAACGACGTTGCATTAATTGTCTTGAAAAAAATTGCTATACAGCTACATTATAAAGAGCTAATCGGTTAAAGTTTTAGCCTAGGATGGTCGTCATCAGTATGACAGCTGCTAGACAGCCGTAAGACAGACGCGCACTCGCGAATTTTGTTTGATGTGTTGCCACAAAAAAAAAGTCAAATCAGGCCAACACAATTATCGTCAAAAGGTTTTCATGAGCAACTTAGCAGAGATACGCGCATTACTTGTTGAGCCACATGCAGGCATGCGGGTCAGCTTGCACAATATGCTCAACCTATGCGGCATCAGTAAAATCGAACACGCATTAACAGCAGGTAATGCGGTACGTTCAATTCAAGGTAAAGTATTTGACCTCATACTTTGTGAATATGAACTTGGGGTTGGCCAAGACGGACAGCAATTACTTGAAGACATCCGCCACCACAAGCTAACTCCACTATCGACGATTTTTATTATGGTCACGGCAGAACGCGCTTATGCCAAAGTGGTGAGCGCTGCCGAATTAGCACCGTCTGATTATTTGCTCAAACCATTTACTGCGGACATGCTCTTGGAGCGTGTATTAAAAGCCATAGAAAAACGTAAAGCGTTTGTCGAAGTCTATAATTTGATGGAACAAGGTTTCATACGCGAAGCACTGGAAGCCTGCATCGAGGGAGAAAAAAATCATCCCCGTTACTTAGTCGATTTTATGCGCTTACGAGCAGAGTTACATGTGAGTTTAGGCGAAGCGCCGGAAGCCGAAGAGTTGTATGTCAAGCTGCATGAAATGAGGGCGGTCGCATGGGCACGACTAGGTTTAGCGAAAACCCTGTTTATGCAAGGACGCTACGAGGAAGCTGAAAGTATTCTAAGTAACTTGGTGTCTGAAAATGCAAACTATATGGATGCCTACGATTGGCTATCCAAAACGCACGAAGCCATAGGCGCATTACCGGAAGCGAAATCGGTGCTTGATACAGCCATAACGGTATCCCCACACGCGGTGAGGCGTTTGCGTAAGTTAGGCTCGCTCGCACTCGAAACAGGCGATATCGAGACTGCCGAAAATGTACTCAAAAAAGTCGTCAGCAAAGCCAAATATTCCGAATTTCGCGATCCCGAAGACCACGTCAAATTAGTCAATGCCCTTGTCAAAAAAGGCGATCATAATCAAGCCAAATCAGTCATTCGTGATTTAGAAAAAAGCATGTCAGGACTCAAAAAAACCGAAGCCTGTCGTGCGATCTCTGCTGCCATGGTTCATGCCTCAACGGGCGATGTCGCTAAACTTAGCGAAGAACTCGACGCAGCAGTACAAGCCAATCGCGAAGAGATTGGATTATCAAATGAGCTCAAACTAGGACTAGCACAGAGCTGCTTGGAAAATGACAGAGAAGAAGCGGCTTCTGAAGTCATTATGGAAGTAATGCGCAATGCACCAAATCAATCTATGGTCAGCAAAGCGCTCAATGTGTTTGAGAGCGCAGGCAAAGGTCACCTCGGCAAAGAATTAGCGCAACGCAGCCAAAAAGAAGTCAAAGACTTGGTCGCTTTAGGTGTTCAAAAAGCGAAAGAAGGCGATTATCGCGGCTCGGTTGATCTCATGTCGAGTGCTGCACGCAAATCACCAGACAACCCTCAAGTGGTCTTAAATGCAGCTTTGGCCGCGCTCAAATGCATAGAAAACCTTGGCTGGGATCTCGCGACAGGGAACTTAGCAAAACAATTAATTGAATCTGCTGCGCGTTTAGATCCTATGAATCCGCGTTTAAAAGCCATTCGCGGTCTTTATAGTGAATTACAAAAACGTTTTGGAATTGATGCAGTACGTTCAAAATAGTAGAAGGCTTTTGTGAATAATAGTACTTCCCCAACTCATGGCGCGCGCGAACGATTGCTAGATAAAATTCGTAGCGACAAAAACCTGCCGACGCTAGGCGTTGCCATCAACAAGGTCGTCCAGATCACCTCCTCGGGTGAAGATTCAGTTTCGGAATTGGCGCATTTCATCTTGTCTGATGTCGCCCTCACGCAAAAGATCTTACATTTATCGAATACGATTACCTATCGAACTTTAGGTGGCGTGTCAGTCACAACGATTTCACGCGCGATCTTTTTGCTTGGATTCGATACGATTAAAGCGAGCGCCTTAGCGACCTTGTTAGTCGATGGTTTTCGCGATCAAAAACAAGCACAGGCGGTACGTAAAGAATTGGTTCAGGCACTCTGTGCCAGCGTGACGGCGCGTGAGATTGCCAAACGCAATCGCCATCCCAAAAGTGAAGAAGCGGCGGTCGCGGCGCTATTTAAAAACATAGGACGAATTCTGGTCGCCTCATTTGATCATCTGCTGTATGACAAAATCCACGAACTCATTTTAGAAGATCCTCAAAATGCCAGTGAAGCCTGCAATAAATTATTGGGCTGTAGTTTCGAGCGTTTTGGGGAAAGCGTATTACAGGACTGGAAGATTCCTGACAGTATTATCTTAGCCTTGCAACCGATTTATGGCGAACCGAAAAAATCAACGCAGGATTCGGAATGGGTCAAGCAAGTAGCCAATCTCAGTGAGGCGGTAGCAAAGGTCTTAATTCAGAGCGACAGCAAATTGTCCGTCAGCGAACGTTGCGCTCCTTTAATTAAACGCTTCGGCAGTGCTTTAGATTTCAACGCGGAACAACTAGAAATTATACTGAAGAGTGTTGATAAAGAAGCGCGCCAATTGGCGATTACATTAGAGGTGCCGTTAGCGACTTTGGATCAGACACCCAAGACTGGCGCGGTTCAAGATAGCGATTTTTGTAATGAGTTTATGCTCCCGTCTTTTGACACGCAGCAGTTGCAATCAGTCAAACGTCAACCAAGTGGAAAGCCCCTAAATGCGCGTGATCTATTACTGGCTGGGGTGCAAGACGCAACGCAAATGCTGGCCTCAAAAGACTTGAAGCTCAATGATTTAGTGCTCTTGGTATTGGAGACTCTGTATGGTGCGATGGGATTTCGTTTTGCGACGGCTTGTCTGCGCGACCTGCAACAAGCGAAATATGTGGCACGCATATCAGTCGGTGAAAAGTATATGGAGCGACAAAAGGAATTTCAGTTTCCCGTACAAATGGACAACTCCATTTTCCATGTGGCGATGAACAATAATGTGGATCTGATGATCGCGGACGCCTTAAATCCCAAGATACAGGCAACGCTACCTACTTGGCATAAACGATTACTGCCCGATACCCGCAGCTTTATCGTATTACCGTTAGTGATCGAAAAGAAAGCCTTAGGATTTTTTTACGCCGATCGAATTTATGCTGCAGATGAAGGTATGCCACCAGACGAAACTGCCCTTATCAAAACATTGAAAGGGCAGTTGCTGAGTGCCATGATGAAACGCTAGAGCCTGAACTACAAGCAAAGTTTTACATCAAAGGTATCTCTTGCTTCTTCGCCAATGCATCCAAATCCTGCCAGATCGTCATCTGATTTAACAAGCGCGTGGCTGGATCGATCATACTGTTGAGATTAAAAAATTTTTCTAGTGAGTTTGCATCGAAGGACAAGCTTTGAGAAAAATTGATTTGGCCATATTGTTTCTTGAAAGCCATCAATAAGTCTGCGGGTGCATCCTTGTGCCACGCCTGCATCAATCCACCGACCATCAAAGAACTATCTATCGTTTGCTCTAACATGCGCGGATTTTTGGGTGTGCTCAAGTCGCGATAATCGATAAGACGAGGGAAATAGAATTTCTTGATCCAGGAGGCGGGTATGCCTCCTGCTCGTTTTAATACAACACTACGCCACAGTTTCCAACTTTTTTCAGCGTGATCCTGGTCTTCGAAGTGCAAGTCTGCAAATACTTCGCAATCCTCCGCCAGTTCGAATTCCAATACGATAGGTAAGCCAATTTGAGTTGCCACTTCCTCTAAATCGTCCATCAGCGGCTTCTGCCCACGCACCGTTTGTAAATGCTGTACAAATGCGTTGAGTATGGTTTCATGTGTGGCATAGACTTCAGCGGTAGACGCACAAAATTCCGCTGCAGCTGCAAAATAAGCCATCAACTCCCCAATGTAAATTCCACTGTCCTCAACAAATGCTGGGCTTTCGACATGTGCCTGCAAGCCAATCCGAGGCAAATTTTCGGGTATCCCTTTATTAAAAAAGGAATACAAGGAATTCGATAGCGATCCAACTTTGACCCGAGTTCCTTTGGGTAAGACATAAGTACTCATAACAGACTTTCAGTATTGACTGAACAAGACATGCAGGCTCAGCTCAAATTAATAATGGTTCCGGTTGATAGAAAGATGCTTTTCGCACAGGTCATCTCGTGGTGAAACAGAGAATGGCGATCAAATTGGACCTAAATGCAGTAACACAATAAGTCCCAAAACCGCAAAAACCAAAGCGGCTAGCCAACGCACATAGTGAAACGGAAAGTTTGGTGACGCTACCTTACCAAGAAAAACTGCAGGTACATCCGCAATCAACATCCCCAAGGTCGTGCCTGCTACAACCCAAGTCAATTCGGTATATTTGGCCGCCAAAGCCACAGTGGCCAGTTGCGTTTTATCACCGATTTCTGCAAAGAAGAAGCTGACGGTGGTCAACAAAAAAACACCGAATCGCCCTTCCGCCAGTCCGTCCTCTTCTATTTCATCGGGTTTAAGTGTCCACGCTGCGATAGCAAGAAATGATAAACCGAGTGCCCAACGCAATACATCTTGTGAAATATGCGTAGCAACCCACTGTCCCAATAATCCGGCAAGTGTATGGTTAAGCAGAGTCGCAATCAATATGCCCAAGATAATTGGAATAGGTTTGCGATATCTCGCGGCAAGCAAAAGTGCTAATAATTGAGTTTTATCACCAATTTCACCGATGCTAACTGCGAATGTTGAAACGAGAAATGCTTCCATGATTTTTATTTTGGATGGGCATTGAAATGAACGACGCAATGAACGACCTATTTTCTAGCCCATCCTGGGTTAAAGAAAATAAGTGTTCAAAGGTCTTGCCAAATTCATCTGCGCATTTATCGCTTACAAACCAGACGCACCATGACCAGTCGGTCAAGTATGTTGATACGTCTATTTCCCAAGCTTGACTTTGGAAAAACAGGCTACTCCCCAGTGAATACTGCAGACATTATACCTCAGAGGATATGTAACAAACTCAATAAACTCGATAAGGTCAATCAAATTCAAGCGAATGAACGGCCTTAAATTCTATGCATTAAGCGGAGAACAAAGTCCAAACTCGTTATTGATAATTGGCTTCGATCAAAATAGAGCGAAATGAAAATAGCGAAGTTCGAAGTCTAAGCAAAAAGCACTGGTAAGTAGCTTGAATTTGTTGCCTCAATGGATCGACGATCGTTTCAATGCGGAGTGGCATGCGAGAGTTGGATGCGCAAGGCAGGAGGTAGAAATGGCGGATTAAGTCGAAATCACAAAAGCAGAAGAACAAAAGCAAAAGCCCCTGATTCGATGGAATCAGGGGCAATGCGGAATAAGAGCCTGACGATGACCTACTTTCACACTGGTTGCAGCACTATCATCGGCGCAAAGTCGTTTCACGGTCCTGTTCGGGATGGGAAGGTGTGGTACCAACTTGCTATAGTCATCAGGCA
>NZ_JACOGA010000025.1 GCF_014284175.1 Affinundibacterium flavidum | reverse complement strand
CGCACAGTCCATTCAAATCTATAACAACGAACGGCCACACTCTAGTCTCAAAAACAAAACGCCCAATGAGGTTCATCGAGCGTGTTTGCAACACTTTTAGTTGTCAACTTATTTTAGGACTAGACACCGTCATGAATCAGTAAATAACTTTGAAAAAAAGCGCCAGGCAACATCAATGTGCCTGGCGCTCTCCTCAATCATCGATACGACTACAAAACTGCAGTATGTAATCTCACTAAATTTGTGATGTCACCACCACTTTCATAGTCTGTGTCTTACTCTGGTTGTTACTGTCCGTGATTTTCAAAGTCACTGTATAAGTTCCGACTTTAGTAAAAGTGTGTGTGACCAATCCAGCTGTTGAATTTGCCGTAGCATCACCAAAATTCCACTCATATTTAGTAACGGTAGCGCCGGACATGGCAGTCGATTTGGTCGCATCAAAGCTCACGCTCAGCGGCCCTTTGCCTGTCAGCGCACTGGTTTTGACAACAACCACTGGTGCAGAATAAACAATCAAAGGCGTTGTTCCCGTTATCAGGTATTGTCCCAAACTACCGTAATTTGAATAGCCTGTTGTCTTTGGATCGCCACGTCCGACGCCTGTCACGCTCAGATAATAACTGCTGTTAGCAGTGAGCGTCGTTGTTAAAGTCGTGCCTAAAGTAGTCGGATTATTCGAGCTTGCCAACACTTTGCCGGTCGCGTCCAATAACTGCACACTAGCATCAAGATTGCCGCTGAAGGCCGATGCTTGCAAAGTAATCGTTGCATTCCCCGGTCCTGCTTGGAAACGAAACATATCAATATCGCCGACGCGTTCTATGATGCCCGAAGCATTGACGTTATTTAAGCCGTTGCTGGTCACACTCTCCATCGCCGCAGCGCTTGCTATCGTATTCCCAACATCATCAACGCGTGGATTCAAACCACGTTTTAACATGGTCGCATAGGCATCTTCGAAATTATTCGCACCGGGATATTCTCCCTTCGACCATTGCGTCAGATTCTTGTAATACCCAACGCCCATAATCGGTGCCCAACCTGTTTCACCATCTCCATGCCCTGCGTAGTAACCAAGAGTTGCGGTACCTTGATGCAGTAAACCCAAAGTGTGACCCAATTCATGAGAGATACATTCTGCAATCGGTTTTTCACTATTCGCCAAATTATTTTGGAAACAAAATGCCGGTGGATTAGATAAATTGATCGTGCCGAAAGAATTTAAGTAAGCATATCCGCCAGCTGTCTCGACTTGATTAGTGATCAAAATCGACGTACCGATTTTGCCTGCAGTAGAGGTCGGTGGCAGCGTCGTGACATTCACATCAAATGGCGCAAAGTCTTCTTTTACCCGTGCCCAGATTTTTTGAATCATGGTTTGTTCAGTCGTGCTGAAAGTGCCGGTGTTTTTATCTAAATCAAAAGCAGGTTTCGCTCCCAGCCCTTTAAAGTTTAAGTACAAAACGCGAGTCGATGCCGGTTTGCTTTCCAACTTAAAGGTTTGATCTAAAGGAAAAATCGCATTCGTCACGCTACCACTGGTTATGACAGCGGCGGTTGCGTTCAATGTTGGATTCATTGTCGCATTGATTGCTGCACCAGCCTGAACTCCATCATCAATGTTCAACAAACGACCATGACGATCAATGTGTAAACTCAAATCATGCAGCAGCATATTTTTGAGCGTATCTGCGCTAAAGCCATACCATTGCGCGACCACGGGTAATTGTTCCCCTAGCAAATTGATAGCGCGCTGACCTGAAGCGATCTCCGGTAAGTCTATGCGGCTAAATGGCGCGCTTTCTATGCTGCCTTCCGCATTGCTGGGAATGAAATCTTTGGGCACTTCAATTTGCGCCAAAAATTGTTTACGCTCTGCGGAAATCGCGACCACTGCGGCATCTTTGCCACTGACAGGATAGCTTGAATTGGCGCTTGTTGCGTTCGGCTTGACTGCAGTCTTTTGATCTAGCCCCGGGTTACCAGACACCATCGCTGATAAACGATTTGCAGCATCGATAACGCCCGACATCGACGTATGAATATTTTCGACGAAATAGATACCTGCGCCTATGAGTAAGACAACGACCAAAGCGTTGACTCCGGCACGACCAGTTTGTTTGCCGATGTTCATTTTCATTTTTTTCTCCCTTTGTTTCACGTATTTAACAAAGGGCTAACGCTATCAATCATGCTCATTGCGATGTCTGATTGGAAACCCCGCTACCATGATCAAAGACCTTAGGCCGGAAGCTTTGCGTCCTTGTCTTTCGACAAGTTTGCCCATGCCTACAACTCTATTCGCGGCGCAAAAAAAATGAAAGTACATTTGACTAATTTTTAGGCATATTTTGCAGATATTGGGTGATTTAAGTAATTGATTTACAATGAAAAATCTTTATTGCTGACAAAATGATTTTTTAGAATAGTCAATATGCTCATCAAGTACCTTCGCGGGTTCGACATAAATCTACTATGATAAAAACAAACCAGTCTATGGGAAATTCACATGAGCATAATTTCTAAACTGAGTGTGGCGTCAATCATGCTGGCTGCTTTATTGACGACGACACTAACGACGACACAATTGGCATCAGCTTCCCCGCAAACCAATGTACCCCCCTGGCCAATCGGGCACAGTAGTGTATTACCGGGGTCAGAGGCAAAGGTACTCAGCAAACAATGTTCGCGTCCTTCGCTCAGCGGCATACAGACTAGCTGGCACCCAAGTGCGCGACAAATTGCCAAACTGGAGCTAGGACTTGATCAATATTTGCGCCAACATTATCCAGCGCTACGTCAGCAAATCAGTCAGTATTATTTTCAATACGCAGGCTTGGTTCGCCAACAGCGTCGTTTCATTTACATCAATGCGATTGATGAGTATGCACAAAACAATCCTGACTGGCGTCACACCGCCATGATTATGTGCGATGGAGGTGAGCGTTTTTGGGGTTTGGAATATGATCTCGCGACTGGGAAATTTTCTGCGATGACATTTAATTCCAGCCTTTAAGACTGCCGCAATTATTTGCAGCTATTATTCACAACTATTCCTTAGGCCGACTAAGTAGAGCTTTCAAATTCGCCAGGCGATTTTGTGGCGTGATGATTTCATCTTCAGTCGGTACGGCATCACCTTCATCCAGCTTCATTTCTTTGATGAAGCGCGAAGGATCACAATGCACGGATTCGCCCGCGCGTTTGCGCTTTTTGCACCAGGTGATATGTAAGCTGCGTTGGGCGCGCGTGATGCCTACATACATTAAGCGTCGCTCTTCTTCTATACGGGCTGCTATCGTTTCCACAGGCGCATCGGGATCACCTTTATGCGGCAAAATTCCTTCTTCCACGCCGACTAAAAATACGTGTGGATATTCCAAACCTTTCGACGCATGCAAGGTCGACATACGCACCGCATCCGGGTCTTCGTCTTTACCTTCCATCATGCTCATCAAGGCGACCATCTGGGTCAAATCTAAGAGGCTACGATGATCATCCGTACCATCTTTACCGCCACTACCTTTTTGCTTTAACCATTGCGTGAAGTCGAGCACATTCTGCCATTTTGATTGCGCGGCTCTGTCGTCGAAGTTGTCATACAAATAGAATTCGTAATTAATTTCTTTCATCAAATCATCGAGCAATTGCTCAGCATGACCTTCCCTATGCGCATGTGCTTCGACGTTATTGATGAAGGTGCAAAAATCACGCAAAGGACGTAATTGACGCTCGGTCAAAATGGCTTCAATACCACCTTTAAATACTGCTTCAAACAAAGAGCATTGCCATTGACCAGCAAAAGATCCCAGGGCTTCCAAAGTTGCCTGCCCAACACCGCGACGCGGCGTAGTGATTGCCCGGATAAAAGCGGGATCATCTTCTTCATTCGCGATCAGCCGCAAATAGGCAATGATGTCTTTAATCTCTGCCTTGTCGAAAAAACTCTGACCGCCAGAAATTGTGTAGGGAATTCTTTCTTTGCGCAAAGCTTGTTCTATCACCCGTGCCTGATGATTGCCGCGATACAAAATCGCATAGTCGGCCCAGGCAGAACGTCGTTCAAAGCGATGCGCCGACATCATAATGGCGATTTGTGCCGCTTCTTGTTCATCGTCTTGCATGCCCATGACTTTGACCGGATCGCCAAGCCCATGCTCTGACCACAAGGCTTTTTCAAATAGCTTAGGATTGTTGCCAATCACTGAGTTAGCCGCCTGCAAAATACGCGTGCTGGAGCGATAATTTTGTTCGAGTTTAATGATGCGTAAATTTGGGAAATCAACTTGCAGCGTGGTCAGATTTTCGATAGTCGCACCACGCCAGGCATAGATCGCTTGATCGTCATCACCCACCGCCGTAAACATCGGTTTTTTACCTATGCCCGAGACGAGTAACTTCACCAATTCATACTGACAGGTATTGGTATCCTGATACTCATCCACCAGCAGATAACGCAAGCGGCGTTGCCACTTATCGCGTACTTCTTCGTTATGCCGAAACAACTCTACTGGTAAGCGGATCAAATCGTCAAAATCGACTGCTTGATAGGCGGACAAGGTCGCCACATAGCTGGCATAAATTCTGGCCGCCTGCGCTTCGTCTTCGTCCTGTGCTTGTGCCAAAGCTTGCTCTGGGCTCACCAAACCATTCTTCCATAAAGACATCGCGGTTTGTATGCGGCGGATTAATTGTTTATCCGTCGTAATCGCCAAATCCTGCACCAAAGAAAAACAATCATCGCTATCCATAATCGAGAAGCGATCTTTCAAGCCGAGCGCACGCGCTTCCTGCCGTAAGATTTTTACGCCCAAGGAGTGAAAAGTGGAAACCGTAATTTGCTTGGCGAGTCGCGGCTCTTTCAAGAGTTTCGCGATACGCTCTTGCATCTCGTGCGCCGCCTTATTGGTAAAGGTCAGCGCGGCGATATGTTTGGCATCGTAACCATGCAGTTCAATCAGATTCGCAATTTTTTGCGTAATCACGCGGGTTTTACCCGAACCGGCACCTGCCAACACCAGGCATGGGCCATCCATATAATTAACTGCATCGCGTTGGGGTTGATTGAGGCCGTGGGACATGAGAACTACCAATTGCTATTAAGGCGCTATTGTAACCGCTTGCCAGACGCATAGAGAGATCGATGTTTTGCTTGCCAATACTAAGACAAACGGCATACTATTTTTTAAATTCTTAATGTCACTAAAATTGCATTCTCTGCTACCAGGAGCTAAACATGAGTAACAATACTATCGCAGGCATCGATGTATCGCATTTTCAAGGCAGCGTGAATTGGCCGGCGGTCAAAGCTGCGGGCACCAACTTTGCCTTTGCCAAGGCGAGTGACGGCAATACTTACACAGATCCCCAGTTCGCCAATAACTGGCGCGGCATGCAAGCGGCGGGTATTTTACGTGGTGCCTATCATTTTTATGAAAGTAAGGACGATCCCCAAACCCAAGCACAACAATTTTTGAAAGTGTTAGGGCAATTAGGTAGCAATGATTTGCCACCTGTGGTGGATATTGAAAGTAGCACAGGCAGTTTCGGCACGCAGAGTCTCGCCAACAATTTGCAAATCTGGCTAGATACAGTTGAACAAAGCCTGCAACGCACGCCGATTATCTACACCAACTGCGGATTTTGGAATGCGAACGTCCTTACCAATCCGACGACACAGTTTTCGCGTTATCCTTTGTGGATTGCACAATACGGTGTCACGCAACCCAAGATACCGAATGGCTGGAGCCGTTGGACGTTTTGGCAGTCGTCTGAATCTGGCAGTGTCGCAGGCATTACAGGCGCCGTCGACACCGATATCTTTGCTGGCACGATGGCGGATTTGCAGGCGCTGATTGCGGCTTCACGTCACTAAATTTTATCAGGTAAGTAGCTCAATCAAAGCGCTTAAGACAAACCTTGATTATTCGGCAGCGACTAATTTACCCTGCCGGAAATCATCAATCGCCTTGAAGATTTCTTCCTGCGAATTCATCACGAACGGGCCATATTGCGCGATGGTTTCACCCAAAGGTTTACCGGCGATCAAAATGAATCTAGCATCTGCATTGGCAGTTATCTTGACGCCGTCTGCAGTCGGCCATTTTTTTAAAATTGCCATTCTCTGCAAAGGCACTTGCTGCTCACCGATCTTGACTTCGCCGCGATACACATAAATGAAGGCATTGAAATCAGCTGGAATATTTTGACTAAAGCTAGCTCCGGCTGGGATCTGCACATCAAGGTAAATCGGCTCTGTCGTTGCGCGCTGCATTGCGCCTTGTACGCCATGACTTCGGCCGGCAATCACGCGCACGCTGACGCCTTCTGCTGTCGTCAACTCTGGAATATCGGCGCTCTTAAAATCACGATACCAGGCTGGGGTCATTTTGTCTTTCGCCGCCAGATTCAGCCACAATTGAAAACCTTCCATGCGGCCATTTTCTTGCTCTGGCAATTCTGAATGAATCACGCCGCGCCCCGCAGTCATCCATTGCACGCCGCCATTTTCCAATAAGCCTTCATTGCCAGCACTGTCACGATGACGCATGCGACCTTCTAGCATATAGGTAATGGTTTCAAAGCCACGATGTGGATGATCAGGGAACCCAGCGATGTATTCGTCCGGATTGTCGCTGCCAAAAGCATCGAGCATCAAAAAAGGATCGAGCCGGTACTGATAAGGTTGTGTTAACACCCGCGTCAGTTTCACACCAGCGCCATCGGAAGTCGCTTGTCCAACGACTAATTGCTCGACTGCACGCGATAAGGTGATGGTTTCGGATGTGAGATTGGTGTTCATTTGCGCTTCCTTTTTTGTTGATTTGGTTCTTCAATCGTGACGGCGATCGTATCCGACCTTAATTACGCGAGTGCTGCCTCTATTTGTGCCTGAGCATCACTAATTGCACGTTGCTCGCCTTCAGTACCCATCGCCAAGCCTTCAGCATAAATGAATTCAACATCGCTCATACCGAGGAAGGCAAAAAAGTTTTTCAGGTAAGGCATTTGCGTGTCATTCGGTGTATTCCGATACAAACCACCACGAGTTAAGACCACGTAAACTTTTTTGCCTTTCAATAAACCTTCAGGACCATTTGCTGTGTAACGGAAAGTCACCTGAGCACGTGAAATCGCATCAATCCAGTTTTTCAATTGAGATGAAATGCCAAAGTTATACATCGGTGCACCGATCACCAGAATATCAGCTGCTTGCACTTCTGCGATCAAGGCATCATCCAAAGCAACGCGCACAGCCTGCTCCGGTGTGCGTTGATCCGCAGGCGTGAACAAGGCTTGCAATGCTGTTTCATCCAAACTAGGTTGTGGCGTGATAGCCAAGTCACGCAAGATGAAGTTTGCATTGGCGTGCTGATCACGTAAGCGTGCGCTTACTTGATTGGATAAATTGGAAGAATGAGAACCAGCTACACGGGCACTAGAATTGATTTGTAAGATGTTCATGGTGTTGCTCCTTGAAAGTGAACTACAGTGAATGTGCTGTCACTTTATATGTTCCAAAATCAATACAGAAGCCCATAAAATGGATATGATTGTTCCATTTTTGGAATAATCTATTTTTCTCAGGAAAACCATGCAACTCGATCCCAACGATCTCTTATTGTTTTCCCGCGTCGTGACAGAGGGTAGTTTTAGTCGCGCGGCGGAACGTTTAAGCATGCCGAAATCCAGCTTATCGCGCCGCATTACCGCACTCGAAGCCCAGCTCGGTGAGCGCTTATTGCTACGTACGACCAGAAAATTAGTCGTCACCGATTTTGGCAATGCTGTACTGACGCATGCTCAACAAGTGAATGCAGAAGTCGAGGCGACGCTGGCACTCACCCAACAAAGACAGGTGCAACCTAGTGGCCGCTTACGGGTATCGATGCCTGCTGACTTTGCGAATGAAACCATGACCGCCTTAATCAGTCGTTTTCTACGCCAATATCCAGCCATCACTTTGGAACTCGATTTATCACCGCGCCGGGTGGATTTGATAGGTGAGAATTTTGACCTCGCGATCCGCATGGGCAGTTTGCCCGACGACGCTTCACTCGCGGCGCGACGACTGGCGAAATTCTCCGCAGCGATTTACGCCGCTCCCAGCTACCTAGAAAAATTTGGAGAGCCGCAAGAACCCGAGGCCTTGATGGAACATCAAACCTTACGTCTATTGGCGCGCAACGGCGAGCCCGCCAGATGGCGACTGAAAAATGGTGATCAGGCATGGGAAGGTGTGCCGCCCGGCATCGCCACAGCCAACTCACCGGAGATATTGAAACGCCTGGCGCTAGCAGGCTTGGGCATCACCTTGATTTCGGAGCATTTCGCGCGTTGTCATTTACACGATGGCGGCCTGATCCGCGTGCTGCCCGGCTGGCATTCGCCAGAATTTGATGCTTGGGCAGTGTTTCCGGGACGACGTTTAATGCCAGCCAGAACCCGGGTGTTTATCGATGCAATGTTAGAAGAGTTTGAGCAAGATAGATATTTTAAGTAGTAAAATAATTATTTTTTCAATCAACTTAGATCGTCGTCGATCCGAAAGATTCTATGAACTTCCGACAAATATGTCTAAATCTTGCAGTCATCTGCGTTTTCATAAGTGCAAATGTAAGTGCAAGCGCAGAGTATGATTCCATACTCAATCAAATGGACTTTAACAAGCCATTAAGAATCGAATTCAATCTTGTAACGGAAAAATATTCGCAAGGACTCAAGTTATGTCAATTAAAGACCCCGCAGAAGTTTGAATGCAAGCTGAAAGTTTCTATCTCATCCACGAAAAGGGAACTTAGTGAAGTGAACTTCAAAACACAAAGCATTTTCACGCGAGCAGAGCTCGAAGAGTTAATCAAAACAACCAAAAAAGAATTTGAGTCTTACGGTAAATTTACGGTGACATTGCAACAAGAAACCACTATCAAGTAGTTTTCAGAAGTTCACCAATACATAAGAAAAGCGCACGAACTAGTGAACTGAACCCCAATAGTTGGACACCAACTATTGGGGTTTTTTAATGACTAAAAATACAGATGAATTCAAATACCAAGTAGTGCAAGAGTACTTGGATGGGCCGCTGGGATACAGTGGATTGGGCGAGAAATACGACTTGAATCACGAAACGATTAGGCGCTGGGTTGGTTGGTACCGAGCGCACGGTATTGAAGGAATCAGAAAGAAATTCACGCATTACAGTGCAGAGTTCAAATTGTCTGTGCTAACTCATTTATGGGACAATGCTTTATCTTACGGTCAAGCTGCAGCACATTTCAATATTCGCAACTCAGGCATTTTTGCGCAATGGATACGCCTTTATCGCGAAGGCGGGCTTGATGCTCTACAACCACGCCGCAAAGGAAGACATCGATCTATGTCAGCCCCAATAACTAAGCCAAGTGAAGATCAGGAACAAATACCGCTATCTCAAGAAGCGCTACTCAAAGAACTCAATCATTTGCGTTTGGAGAATGCCTATCTAAAAAAGTTGCAAGCCTTGGTTCAGGCAAAGCAGAAACTAGCGCAAGAGAGAAAGCGCAAATAGTCGATGAACTAAGGCAGCAATATCCGATCGCACAGGTGCTCGAGGTGGTTGGTATGGCACGCAGTACGTTTTACTACCAACACAAACAATCGCTCCTCGAGGATAAGCATGCTGTGATCAAACAACGCATTCGCGCCATCTATGACAAGCATCATGGTCGCTACGGCTATCGTCGCGTGACGGCGGCAATACGACAATTAGGGGAATTAATTAACCACAAAACGGTGCAACGATTAATGAAGTTGTTGGGATTAAAATCCTTGGTACGCCCCAAGAAATATCGTTCGTTCCAAGGCAATATTGGCTTGGCTGCGCCAAATCTATTGCAACGAGATTTTAAGGCTAGCGAGGCAAATCAAAAGTGGGTAACCGACGTGACGGAGTTTAATGTCGCTGGTGAGAAGCTTTATCTATCACCGATTTTAGATTTGTTTAATGGCGAAATCATTGCCTTTGAAACGGCAAAAAGACCCGTTTATAAAATGATTGATACTATGCTCAACCAAGCTTTTAAACGACTATCGCCAAAGGATAAACCGATCTTACATTCTGACCAAGGCTGGCAATATCGCATGCACGCTTATCAAGCCTCACTACAATCAAAAGGTCTTATGCAAAGTATGTCACGCAAAGGAAATTGCCTCGACAATGCTGCGATGGAGAGTTTCTTTGCTGTGTTGAAAACAGAATTCTTCTATTTAAATCAATTCACCAGCGTCGAACAACTTGAGCAAGGTATCAAAGAATACATTCGCTACTATAATCAAGACCGAATCAAACTTAAACTAAAAGGGCTGAGTCCTGTGCAATACAGAAATCAGCCCTTGAATGCCTAACTAACAAACTGTCCAACTTTTTGGGGTCAGTTCACTAGCCATGCGCTCTTTTTGTCTGCAAGATATCAAGCAATAATTTTCAAAGGATTCGTACTCTTCCAATCGCCACGTGTGAAATCTGGGAAGACTTGTGAATTGCCATCTTCCGCGACCGATTTTTCACTTAACGGGCCAACTGCTGACCAGAAGCAGCCTTCATAGACGTTTTGATCGAGTGCGTCGCCTTTGCGCAGACATTCAATAATACGGTAGAGCATCAAGAAATCCATACCGCCATGCCCACCCATTTTTTTCGATAGCTCACCCAAGCGCACGTACAGCGGATGCTCATATTTGGCGGCGATATCTTCCCATTCTTTGCCTTCCGCCCATTTATGATAATTGCTGGTAATGCCCTCGACCGAAATCCGGTTAGGGAACCCAGCTAATACACCATTCACTCCCATGATCATATTGTGACGAGAATATGGACGCGGTGTGGTTTCATCCCACTGCACCATAATAGTTCTGCCCAAGCCTGTTTTGATGATAGACGTATTTAAATCACCGCCTTTGAAATCAAGTTCTTTAAACGCTGGTGAAGTCAGTTTGGTCGATTTTTTCGCATACGCGGCACGACCTTTGGCTGGTGATGAAAAGGATGAAATACGGCCAAACGTGTCTTCACCACGCGCCAGGTTCATGTATTGTGCGACAGGGCCTAAGCCGTGCGTAGGGTACAAATTACCGTTCCGTTTAGCGTACTCAAAAGTGCGCCAAGAACCAGTCGAATCACCGTTTTCCATTTGAAAGCGTAAAGCATGAATATACGATGCTTCTCCATGCAATAAGTCGCCTAGTACACCTTGTCGTACCATGTTCAAATACAGTAATTCTTCGCGGCCGTAATTCACGTTTTCCATCATCATGCAATGACGTCCCGTGGCTTCAGACGTATCAACGATATCCCACATGTCTTTCAGCGTAGTCGCAATAGGCACCTCAACAAAAGCGTGCGCACCGGCTTGCATAGCGGCGATCGCCATCGGTGCGTGCAAACTCCATGGCGTATTGATGAAGACGGCATCGGGCTTGGTTTCGGCCAGCATCTTGCGCCAGCCATTTTCGTCGCCGCTATACACTTTGGGTGTATGACCAAATTTGCTGACCGCTGCTTCGGATTTTTTGGCACGCGCTTCGACCACATCGGCAATACCAACAAACTGCACACCTTCGATCCCCGCCAACTGTGCCGCATGACCGGAACCACGTGCGCCGACACCAATGATGGCGACTTTAACTTGCGCCAAAGGGCTTGCACGAAAATCACCCATGTACTTGGATTTGGCGGCACGCTTAGTGGTACCAGTGTTGGCACCTGAGGTAGATGCGTCACTCTGTGCCTGCGCGGTGTTGCTTATGCTACTCAAGCCAGTCAAACTGGCGAGGCCGGCGGTCAGGCTACTGACGCTTTGCAAAAAGCCACGACGGGAAGCGGTAGTCGAAGATGTCATCGTTGTTGTCCTATTTTTGTAATTACGTGAATTGCCCAATACGAGACCTGTGCACAACTACTGCGCGGCCGAATTTTGAATCTCCGGTACTCGCTGTGCTCTAGCACAGGTCCGTTCCTCAATTCAAACTTCGACCGCTCGCGACTTTGTGCAGAGGTCTCATACTGCACTATGATGCTGATGTCGGTAAATTCTACCGAAACACGACACAGACAACAGCGATTAATATTCAAGGCTACCTTTAGTTAAATTTAAGGAGTCTTCTTTTCACGATTTTTACTAGCTGTGCCAGAATCATTAACACTCTAACCGCTTGATTCAATTTCCTTATGTCAAAGCCAACTTTAGCGCAATTACAAGATTTTCTGCGGTCAGAATTCCCACAAAGCAGTGTGACACTCGAGTCCATCAGTGATTCTGCGACTTGGGTACGTCAGAAGGTCGATAGCACGCATTTACGGCCAGGCGGGACAGTCTCTGGGCCAGTCTTGATGGCCGTCGCCGATGTTGCGATGTACTTAGGCTTACTGGCAGAAATCGGCATCGTACCGCTCGCGGTCACGACCAATCTCAGCATCAATTTTTTACGCAAACCCGCAGCTGATCGCGATATTTTGGGTGAGTGCCGCTTACTCAAGGTAGGCAAAACCTTGGCAGTTGGCGAAGTCTCGCTCTACTCTGAAGGTGACACAGAACCTGTTGCCCATGTCGTCTGCACTTATGCAATCCCACCACCAAAATAAGAGCGTAAAGATAACAGCACAAAGATCATCATCTACTTCATTAAAGCCGCATTAAAATCGCGTAGCGAGTTTTGTTTTTAATCTAGCTAATCATTTATATCATTCACGCTTATCAAGCTGAAGATAGCTTTTGACAAGCCAGAAACAAGTTCGTATGCTTCGCTTGCCACTTGGAAATTTTGTTGGCTTGTCAGATTTTTTAGATTGCATGATGAAACACAGTCGCCTTCGATTCTTCGCCTGTTTTACCTTACTCTGCGCGGCTACGCAGGCAGGGGCGGCGGATCCACTCAAACTTCTGTATGAAATTCGCGAACCCATGTCGTATCGCGATAGTCGCGGCAAATTGACCGGATTAGCGATCACGCCAGTGACCCAAGCCATGGACAGTGCTGGCATCAGCTATGCATGGGTAGAAACGCCATTCAAACGCCAACTCAGCTTGGTCGAAGCGAACGACGAAGCGGTCTGTGCAGTCGGCATGTTCAAAAACAAAGAACGTCAGAAATTTGCCAAATTCAGTCTAGCTGTTTTGCGCGACACGAATCGGCCGTCAATCATGTTGGCACACAAAGATTTTCAACCCGACAAGAATCTGGATTTAATCCATGCGCTCAGCCTCCCCGGCATCAAAATGCTCAAGAAAGACAATGCCTCGTATGGCAGCGTACTCGATGACGCAATTGAGCGTTCGCGTATTGCTATCGTGACGACCACAGCAGAGTCGAAAAATATGGCGATGATGATTGCTGCCAAACGTGCTGATTTTATTTTTGTGCCGGAAGAAGAAGCCTTGAATATGATCCGATCGATTCCGAATGGCGATCAACTCCATATTTTCAAACCACTGGGCATGCCGCAAGGGCCGGAGCGTTTTCTAATGTGTAGTCAGTTAGTGTCAGATGAGTTAATTCAAAAATTTAACAAAGCGCTGCCGAAATAAATATTCACTTTCTCATAGGCCAAGTTCATGTCCAGACAACGTATCAGCTCAGGCTCCAGCTTCGAAGAAAACATAGGCTACTCACGTGCTATCGTGCAAGACAATTGGGTATTTGTCTCCGGCACTACCGGATTTGATTACGCGACGATGACGATAGCCGACGATATCGTGACGCAAACTGATCAGTGCCTAAAAAACATCGTCGCGGCATTAGCGCAAGCTGACGCAAGTTTGGCGGATGTGGTCAGAGTCAATTATGTCGTCCCAGACGCTTCTGAATTTCCTGCCTGCTGGCCAGTCTTACGCGCTTACTTTGGCGAGATACGCCCAGCCGCGATGATGATATCTGCGGGATTAGCGGATCCACGCATGAAAATAGAAATCGAAGTCACGGCGATTAAGCAAATGTCTTAACACTGCCGAAGTTTCCACAAAAAAACGGGAAGATCAAATCTTCCCGTTTCTTTATGTGTATTTATGTGTATTAACTTTATTTGTATTGCTGCAGACTCGCAAGCAATCAAGCATCCAGCTCGTTCTGTTTCACAATAATCCGTGACACCAAACCATACTCTTGCGCTTCCACCGCACTCATCCAATAATCACGCTCAATATCGTTGGTAACGCGCTCTAAAGTTTGACCAGATTCTTTCGCGATCAAAGCCGCAATCCGTTCGCGGATTTTAACAATTTCACGTGCTTGGATTGCGATATCCGTTGCCTGACCACCAGCACCACCACTAGGTTGATGAATCAGAAAACGCGTGTTTGGCAAACAAACACGGCGCTCTTTTGGCACAGCCAAAAAGACATTGACCGCAGCGCTTCCGACCCAACCTGTGCCCACAACACGTACTGGTGCTTCAATAAAGCGGATCATGTCATGAATCACGTCACCCGACTCTACGTGTCCACCTGGTGAAGATACCAACAAAGTAATTGGCTCTTTCGACTCTGCCGACAATGCGATCAGGCGCTTACTCACTTCTGCCGCTAATTTATCGTTGATCGTGCCAAACACTAATACGGTGCGCGATTTAAACGCTTTTTCTTCCAAAAATGGACTAGCGGCTGGTGCTTGTTTTTCGTTTTCTTCGGACATAAGACTTTCTCACTGAAACAATAATGGACTAAACCGACATGCTACTCGATTTTGCGGGCGTTGCGCTCTACTGCACCTAGGTTTTTCATCTTGTCATTGATCGATCTACGCCTTGCATTTCTACGTCATCAATTAATCGATCAGCCTGAGGTGCGCAATAACCTAAGCTTGCGCCATGCTCGTGTCTCTCAACATCGTCCACGAAAAGTAATAAGAAAACCATTCTAATAAGCCAGCTAAGCATACCAAACTGAACTCAAATTGCCGGAAATCTCTCGATGAACCTATGCTTAAGGGCAAGTAGGTATATGAAACTCGCTATCAGCGATCCATAAAATGACATTGCTCACGATAATTTATCGCATAATGTATCGGTAAATGTTGTCAGTAATCAGAATGCCATCTCATCCAAACTATTTTATGCAAATACGCCCAGCTCACATTGATGATGCTGATATCATCAGCCATTTGGTACATAGCGTTGTCAGCTATTTCACGATTCATCCTGATGGACGTGGTGCCGAACAATTTTTCGACACCATTACACCACTGGCGATGGCACAAAGGCTGCAATCGACCCAATTTCAATATTGGGTAGCGCTCAATACCGAACAACAGATTATCGGCGCTATCGGCATCCGCGACAACACGCATCTTTACCATTTGTTTATCGCTCCCGAGCAACATCGTAAAGGCTACGCCAAACAATTATGGCTGCATGCAAAACAGGCTGCCTTAGCAAGGGGTAACCCCGGTGAATTCACCGTCAACTCTTCACTCTATGCAGAAAAAATGTACCGCGGATTTGGCTTCGTACCCACCGCGGAAAAACAAGAAATGCATGGACTGGCTTTCATTCCTATGCGACTGCTTGAAGTTTAATCCAACCTATGATCACACAGCTCACGTCACAACGACAACATACACGGTACAGTACATTCATCGCTAGTTTGCTTGTGATGGTTTGCACTGCAATTCCACTTCAAGCGCAGGTCTTAACCCAAACCGATAAAGATCTCGGACACGGCTATCACCTTCAAGAATCACGACAGATCAATGTAGCGGGACGCTGGCATAGCGATCACAGTTTCAAATTTCTGTATTTCGAAAAACGTCATCTATGTCAATGCACAGAATTTAGTATCGCCGACGATGGAAAGTTCGCGATCTATCAAGTCAACGGCTCTAAAGAAATCATGAGCTTTGAGCGGGATAAAAATAAAGTGCGCGGACATCCTAAACTACCGGCTGGAAAATTAGTACAAGTAGTGTGGGGCAAGAATCCCAAGAAAGTAGAACTACATATTTTACCGCCGGAAGCTGCTGCGACTGAGCTCGATAAGATCATCAAGAAAACGCTGTCCCTGCGTTAAAAAAGAATTCGGAAAGTATGCGGATGAAAACCCTAGGCTTAATCGGTGGCATGAGTTGGGAATCGACGATTCCTTATTATCGTCAAATTAATCAAACTGTGAAGCAACATCTCGGTGGTCTGCATTCGGCCAAAGTGATTATCTATAGCGTGGACTTTCATGAAATTGAAGCCCTGCAACGCAGTGGCGACTGGGATCAAGCTGGCAAGATCTTAGCCGAGACAGCGCAAAGCCTAGAACGTGCTGGTGCCGACATGCTGATCTTGTGTACGAACACCATGCACAAAGTTGCGGGCGCGATTGAAGCTGCGGTGAAGATTCCCTTGTTGCATATTGCCGACCCAACTGCCAACGAGATCAAAGCACAAGGCTTACACAAAGTCGGCTTGCTCGGCACTCGCTTTACGATGGAACAAGCATTTTATAAAGATCGCTTACAAAGCCAGCATGGCCTTCAAGTCCTGACTCCCGATGCAAGCGATAGAGATATCGTACATCGCATCATCTACGAAGAACTTTGCCTGGGAACGATCCTTACATCCTCGCAACAAGATTACATCCGCATCATGAACGATCTGGTGCAACAGGGTGCGCAAGCGATTATTCTGGGCTGTACCGAGATTTCATTGCTGGTGCAGGCGGAGCACGCGAGTGTGCCTTTATTCGACACCACGGCTTTACACGCACATGCTGCAGCCGAATGGGCTTTGCGCGACAATACGTAAATACTTAATCATTTTCGATCTGGAGTCGTCATGTCTGCACGCCCACAACCCGCCATCTTCCTCGGTCATGGTAGCCCTATGAATGCGCTGGAGGACAATCAGTTCACGCGAGCATGGCAAACTCTGGGACAAGGCTTTGGCAAGCCTAAGGCGATACTGATGATTTCGGCGCACTGGATGACTTCGGCAGTCGCTGTTACCGCCATGACGCAGCCGAAAACAATACATGATTTTGGTGGATTTCCACCTGCGCTATTCGCCATGCAATATCCGGCACCCGGAGATCCCGTACTCGCACAGCGGGTCGCGGACATGCTGGCACCATTGGCTGTGCATCAAGATCATAGCTGGGGATTGGATCACGGCACCTGGTCAGTTTTGGTAAAAATGTATCCCGATGCCGATGTGCCTATCGTGCAGTTGAGCTTAAATTTAAATGAAGACGAAGCCTTCCATTATGCATTGGGGCAAAAGCTGGCAGCCTTGCGAGATGAAGGTGTGATGATCATCGCCAGTGGAAATGTGGTTCACAACTTACGCCGTCTCGATCCACGTGCGAGTGGAAATAATAGCGGGTTTGAATGGGCGCATAATTTTAATAATGCGATCCGTACTGCAATTGAACAACGTGACTTTGCAGCAGTAGTCAACTATCAGCAATTTGGACAAAGCGCCGAATTATCGGTGCCCACAGTCGAGCATTATTTACCTTTGCTCTACGTGTTAGGCGCGGCTAACGCCAACGATCAAATCGAGATACTGTGCGATGAGTTGGTGATGGGTTCCATCAGTATGATGTCTGTGGTCGTGCACGCGGAAACCTCGGTGTAGGCCAGTACGCCAACTCGGCAAGCATGAAGGCCTCGGGCTCGAACGGTCAGACCTAGCGTTTAGGCTTCGCGAATTCTGGGAATTCTTCCAGCATAAATGCTTCGAGTTCGGCGCTGTCTTCAACCCGTGCCGACAAATTGACCACGCGACCGAGACGGTTCGATTCCCAACGGAAATCGCCTTTGTAATGGGTGCGGATAATCTCTATCATCTTGCGTACCATTGCCAGATCCAAATTGCCACCAAGGCCGGCATCGACTTCTATAGTTTGCTTCCAGCCATTGGTATTTACCTTCCAACCACGGAAAGTGAAGGTTCCAACTCGCACACTCTTACTGACAATTTGGAACACCCCGCTGGTACCGTCCTGACCGCTAGCTTGCTGCATACTACGACGCACATTGGCTTCTGCAATTTGCTGCGCGCTTAAGCCGCGCTGTCCTTGCTCAGCGGCGCGATTCTCGGCAGCCGCTGTCGCCTCGGCTTGTTGGCGGCGCTCACGTGCGGCATTCAGCATGGCGGCCATATCGGGCACATCTTCGTATTTTTTTGGCGGCTCGACTACGAGATTGGGGTCAACAATCGCATTCGGATTGGGCGGTGTCGTGATTGATCTCTTGGACGGACTGGATTTTACTGGCTGCGACTTCACTACCTGTTTTTTGGGAAGAGGCTCGCCTTTTTTGACTTGCTTGAGTTTCTCCATGATAAACACCATGGGTCCGCCTACCGGTTTGCCATTTTGAATATCCGCCCGGATTTTCAACATCAAGTAGAAAAATAAGGCATGCATCAGCAAGACAAGCGAGATCGCGATCAGACGGCGTGGCCTGATCCTTAGCTGGATAAAAATAACACCCTGTTCGTCTAGCTCGCGCTCTCTTGCGTTTGTGTACAACTTCATGCGTTCTGATTCAAATTGCTTAGCTAATGGTGAAAACTGCACATGGAAATTTCGTCGAAACTTCTTGGAAGTCCGCAAGGATACCTCAATCTGAGCGGACTGCTTGTATCAAAGCATTGCAGAAGAGAGATTTACTTACAAATTGCCTATGGAAAATTCGTGCCGGCACAGCCTTAAGCCACAAGCACAACGCATACGCAAGCTTAGGGCCTGTTGACATATATTTAAATCGTTGTGATTGACAACGAAAAATCATCGGTCTATGATTTGGTTGTCAGTCACAACTAAATTCATTTCACTATGCAAGCCTTAGATTCCTCCGGCTCACTGGTACGAGAAGTCAGCCGTTTGTTTGTGCGTTCGCAGCGGGCTCAGACTGCTTGTGTCGATGGCGCGTCAAACGTGCAATGTCATGTGTTGACCGAATTATTACGCGTCGACGGGATTACCCAGCAAGCCTTAGTCGAACGTTTATCGCTGGATAAAGCTTGGATCAGTCGCGCAGTTGAATCGCTAGTCAGCGATGGTGTGGTATCGAAACTCCCTAACGAGCAAGATAAACGCAGTGTACAACTGAGCCTGACACCGCTAGGCCGGGTACGCGCCGAGAAATTGGAAAATGCCTTGAACGCCCACGCGGCGCAAGTCTTTAATTTAATTCCCGAAGACAAACACGCCCAGCTCGCCGAATCTTTACACATTTTGATTGATGCCTTGCGCCAAAATCCTTTTGTTGGAAATAGCGATAGTACCAATTAGCATTTCTTTGCAAACGATCTCCCCTTTGGGCGACTTCGAACGACTTCAAGCGCACGTCCGCCACACTTTGCGCAACAGACTCAGGATACGATGTTTAAGCACCCTTCTCGCTACAAAACCATAGGCATACTCGCGGTCACGCAAATTCTGTCTTGGGGCATGTTGTATTACACCTTCACCATTCTTGCACCGGCTATCCAAAAAGACACGGGTTGGCATCCTGAAATGATTTTTGGTGCGTTTTCCTGGAGTCTGTTAGTCGCCGGAATGATCGCCCGTCCAGTTGGCGCTTTTCTGGATAAACGCGGTGGCCGACTGGTAATGAGTAGTGGTTCTGTCGTATGCGCCTTAGGCTTGTGGATGCTCAGTAGCAGCCATACAATGTGGATGTATTTTCTGGCATGGTCAGTACTCGGGGTGTCGATGGCATTAACGCTGTATGAAGCCGCCTTCACCACCATCATTCAAGAATTTATGGCCGATAGCCGTCGTGCGATTTCCACATTGACGCTATTTGCCGGCTTTGCCAGTACGATATTTTGGCCGCTCACTTTGCAGTTAAGCCATCACTGGAATTGGCGTGAAATTTTGCTGTTCTATGCAGCACTTCAATTATTTATTTGCTTTCCTTTGCATACGCAATTAAATCCACGCCGCACTGCAGAGTCAACACCCAACCCCGCCTCTAAAACCGCACAACAACAAACAAGCAGTAAGACCGATCTCAGTTTAAAAGAAGCGCTACAACATCGCGCCTTTTGGAAATTAGCATTGGCGTTTGCCGCGAATAGTTTTATTTTCTCCGCACTCTCCGTGCATTTAATTTCGCTCCTAGTACGCGATGGACATAGTGCAGTATTAGCAGTCACGCTAGCGGCGTGGATAGGTCCCGTACAAGTCGCTGGCCGTATCGCTGAAATGACTTTCGCGCGTCATCTCTTACCACAGAGTGTCGGCAAATTTGCGTTCTCGGCATTACCAGCGGCACTACTCGTTTTACTGTTCTTTGGTCAGCAAGCCTGGATCGTTGGACTGTTTTGTCTGCTGTATGGATTAAGCAATGGGATCATGACGATAGTACGTGGCACGATTCCCCACGCCTTATTCGGATCAGAAAATTATGGTGCGATTTCAGGTGCTATCTCTGGCCCTGCACTGGTAGCGAAAGCGGCTGGCCCTTTGCTGTTGGCATTGTTGATGGAAACAAATAACGCTGCGCTGCCCGCCTTGACGGTAGTGTTTCTATTTTCCGTCATTTCTTGCTTGCTGTTTTTCGCTGCGATTGCTGCCAGCCGACGTTGATCGATATGAACTGCAATGCCTACAACAATCAGAGGGGCTGACCGCGCTCTTGACTAAGTCCTGCCAAATAGCGCTGTGCATCTTCCCAGCTGACATTGCTGACCTGTACCCGGTCTAGAGATTCTGTTTGTGAGTTCTCGCCCGGAGTGGTTGGTGATGGACGTAATTTCTCCGCCTTCTTACGTCGCTCCAATTGTCCCAATTGCTCCAAACGCTCAACGTCGCGCAGGCGTTTTTGTTTTTCGACCAGTGCGTGCAAGGCGGCGGATGCTTGCTGCCGCCTCTGCGATTCCCACTCTTTGCGCAAACGCCTTTGCTCTGCCCGCTGTTGTGCTGCGAGATCGAGTGGCGATTGGGAAGCTATCACCTCGGTGCGCAGTACGGCATCCGTCTGCTTGGTTTGCTGAACCTGCAGAAGATTCATGGATGCCGACATCGCTTCTAACAAGGCCAATGCACTATCCGGCCGCTCGCTGACGGCGTATGCAAAGCCACTTTGCAAAACTCGCCATTGCGCCGCATTTAAGCCTGCCGCTTGTTTGGCCTGTTGCTGCGGATGACGATATTCACCAAACGGCAAGACACCTTCTAATAACTGATAAATCATGACCGCCATGGCATACACATCTAAAGCAGGCGTGAACTGCGCAGACTGATTGCCGGCTTCCGGTGCGCGATAACCGGCTGTCCCTGCATGGGGAGAACGATCATTGGCTAGCCCTGAAGTATGTGCACCAGAATTGGTTTGATTATGCATACGCACCAAACGTGCTGAGATTCCAAAATCGAGCAACTTGACCTGACCTTGCTTGGTTAACAGTAAGTTGCTGGGTTTTAAATCTCTATGTACTAGTTTGTGTTTATCCCACGCATAGTGCAAGGCATGTGCAACTGGTAGCAGCATTTGCAGTACTTGCGGCCATGTACAGCGCTGATGTTTGCGCAGATAACTATCGAGATCTTCACCATCTAAATATTCCATCATTATGAAATAACTATTGGTCGCCGGATCCCGTCCCCAGTCATACACGCGGACAATATGTTCATGCGCGAGCTTGCGCACTAAAGAAGCTTCTTCAATCAGCAAGCGTGTGTGCAAGGTACTTTGACTAAGTTGTGCCGGTAGGATTTTTAGTGCTAATTTTTCGCTGTGCCCTAAGGCGGCTTGTGTAGCGAGATCAGTAACTTGCCAGACTTGTCCCATCCCGCCCTGGCCGAGCAGGCGCTCCAACTTGTAACGCTTAGACTGCGCTCCAATTTCTTGCCCGGCAATAAACCCCAGATCAGTGTCATCGCCCGATGCCTCTTGGTTTAGATTCGCACTCAATCGGCCATTCGGTGCAAATTCATTATCGAGGATGGCGTTTTTTCTTTGCTCAAACTCGTGCTGACTGAGTAAGCCCTCATTCAACAGATCACGCAATTCTCGAATTTTTTGTAAAGGCTTTTGCATGATTTTAACTAAAAATGAGCGACATCATTTTCACACTGGCGCATAGGTATCTACACAAGTTCAATAGCTCAAAAAACTTACACACATACGCCCTTCTCCCGCAAGCGACCAGTTGCAAATACTAGATTAGTGACGAGGGAAGGCTGACAGGTGAAATGATATTGCATCTGTACATTCTGAATAAAACGAACGACATTCAATCAGCATTTCGTCAACCTGAACTTCCCTCACCCCAACCCTCTCCCGCCTGCGGGAGAGGGAGTTTTATCCCAATCTCGACTTGTGTAGATACGTATGTAGATACCTATGACAGCAGAGCTTAGTTTCAACTCAACTACGACTTCATTTTTGCCCACCAAATTGCCAGGCACTGCGTTGCTGTCCAAGTCCCTGCGCCAACGTCAAATCAATCTGATGTCGTCTTTGCAGATCTGCTTCTCTTTGTTCGCGCTCGTCATTCAAACGTTCTTGCAGCATTTTCATCGCGTGTTCTAAGCTCATGCCTTGCTGTATCTGCGCCATCGCACTCATCGCCTGCGCTGCATGGGCAGATTGCCCGGCTTGTGTAGCCAAAATTTGCTCTGCACTCATACTCGCCTGCGTCTGCAATTTCATGATGTCTGCCAAGGCATTTGCATTGGCAGCTTCGACAGTAGCGATTTTGCCGGTTTCGCTAAAGTTGGCAATCGCACTCATACGTTCGATTTCCGCTTTTGCTAAAGACAATTGATGATCTCGCTCTGCTTGTACCACTTGCAGTTGCCGGTCTTGCGCCTGCTGTTCAAAGCGTCCATGTGCTTCTATGGTGCGTAATAGTTTCTCTTGCTGCGCCAATGCGCGTGCGTGTTCTTCTTGCCTTTGCAGACTCAGTAATTGATCGCGCGTTTGTGCGACTTGCAAATCGGTATCGACATCTTTGATCCGCGCTTCACGTTGCAGATCACGTTGGCGTTGTTGATGTAATTCTTGCTCCCAATCTTGCATACGCTGAAATTCGCGCGCTCTGACTTCAGTTTCCAGACTGATCGCGATCAAGCGATTTTTTTGACGCTCATCTTCCAGCTCTTGCTCTGCTTGTTGCTGCCGCAGTTTTTGTTCACGTTGCGCTTGTGTGGCACACTGCGCCACTTGTTGTTGCTCATGTTGATCAGCAATCAAATACGACTGCGCAATCTCGTGTTGCAATTGATTTTTTTGAATTCGCTGGGCGATTTCTTGTTGCAATAATTGTGCTGCTTGCTGACTATGTAATTGCGCCAATTCAGATTCAGAACGCATTTTGATGCGCGCCAAAGTCCTTAGATGCAACCATTGATCCGCTTCATTCTGACGTTGTTCGGATTGATTCTTTAACGTGTGTTCAAGCGCGTGTATGGTTTCTGCTGCACCACGGTCTAGCGCTTGCTGGCGCGTTGCGGCTTCGGCGACTTGCGCATACAAATCTAATTCACGCAAACGTATGGTTTGTAAACGCTCGGCCTCATCTTGCTGCAACTTAGCGCGGCTCAGGCGTTTCTTGGCTTTGTCATGTTCACCCTGCAAATACAGCCAGCCCAAATCTTTGCCAAATTGCTGACGCATTTCTTCATGTCGATAACGCAGTCTGACCTGCTCTTCTTGCTTACTAATTCTTTGCCATTCACGTTCGCTATACGCGGCATCGGCAAGCTTGCCTTGCTCTACCTGCTGTTGCTGCGCATCGAGCTGCAAACCCTTCAAAGTAGTTTGCTCGCTGAGTTTTTCGCGTTCGGCAGATAACTTTTCATGACGAATTTCTTGCGTCGTGATTTCAGTCGCGGCAAATCCATAATTGCCCAATTGCTGATTCATACCCGTCAACAAATGTTCATTAAATTGCTGGTGCAAAATCGCCTGATCCTGGATTGCGCGCAGGCTTTGCGTACTAAGCCAAACTTGCATAGTTTGCTGCAACATAGGCTGCAATAATTCTTCTAACTGACGGGTCGTCAAGCTGCCCGCGACGCCCATAAAATGTCGTGCAAATTGTTCCGCATGCTCAATTTTGATACGCATTAAACAGCTGACTTTTACCGGCAAAAATTCACTCGTATGTAAGCCTTCTATTGCGAAGTGCAAGGCAAAAGGTAAAGAGCGCGTGATCAAAATTTGTAAGGGATTCTCTTGATCTAAAGCGTGCGTCTTACGCTGTAAACCTGCGACATCGTAATCTCCCGCAAACAACTCCAGGCTACGTCCATTTTGCAAAACAAAAGCCCGTGCCCGCGCAGGGATTTGGAAAGCGCTTTGCGTCAACTTACTGATAGAGCGTAAAGAGAAAAACAGCGCCACTTCGTCATCCGCCGGCAACCAATGTTGTTGGCGCATGATGGCCTGGTGCGCAGGGCTCCCCAATTGCAATCCACATTGCGCGCAAAAATCTGTGCTCGCCGGATTCTCATGATCACAGCGCACGCACTTTATTTTAGACAAACCAAATAGCTTGAGCATACCCAACTCCATCCTGCCAGAACAACACTAAAAACCTACTAAAACCCACCTTGCATTGAGGAAAAAGAATAGCATTCGGCCTCAAATTGATAGGCTCGAATAGAAGGAGAAAAGTCTTTCAAATCGGGATTAGTGACGTTTAGACATCCCGCAAAGAAATCTGCTGCGAACATGAGGATTTCGCGCAAAAATATTCTTTTAACATGTCGAAGCAGCCCATTTAAGCCTTATTTAGGCCCTAAATAAGCTTTTTTAGAGCCAAATAGTGAAAGCAATTAGGTAGAAACGGCAGGTAAGAGTAAACTACGGCCTTATGCTTTTTTGCATCCTGTGAAAAACGCGCCTCTTGTACCCGATGTTCCTCTAGTGAGCCCGCCCCATGTCTGAAGCCCAATTATCCCCGACTATCACCTTTGCCGATCTGCAATTGAGTGAAGCCATCCAACGCGCCCTGAGCGACGTTGGCTACGAATCGCCATCGCCGATTCAAGCTGCAACCATCCCTACTTTATTAGATGGCCGTGACGTTTTAGGTCAGGCACAAACCGGTACTGGTAAGACGGCAGCGTTCGCACTGCCGATTTTATCGAATATCGACATCCGTCAAACCGCACCACAAGCACTGGTCTTAGCGCCGACGCGTGAATTGGCGATTCAGGTGGCAGAGGCGTTTCAGACTTACGCACGTTATATTCCGGGTTTTCATGTTCTTCCGATTTATGGCGGCCAAAGCTATGGCCCGCAATTATCTGCGCTGCGCCGTGGTGTGCACGTCGTAGTCGGTACGCCAGGTCGCGTGATTGATCATTTAGACAAAGGCTCACTCGACTTATCCCAACTCAAAACTTTGGTGTTGGATGAAGCCGATGAAATGCTGCGTATGGGTTTTATCGACGACGTAGAACGTATCTTGCAAGAGACACCAGAAGGTCATCAAACCGCGCTGTTCTCCGCGACCATGCCATCCGTGATCAAACGCATTGCGCAAACTTATTTGAACAAGCCAGCCGAAATCACGGTCGCAGCAAAAACCGGCACCGCCGACAATATTCGCCAACGCTATTGGTTAGTCAGCGGCATGCACAAGCTCGATGCCTTGACACGTATTCTGGAAGCCGAAACTTTTGATGGCATGATCATCTTCGCTCGTACCAAACTCGGTACTGAAGAACTCGCTTCCAAATTAGCCGCACGTGGTTTCTCCGTCGCCGCGATCAATGGCGATATTCAACAACAACAACGTGAACGCACGATTCAACAACTCAAAGACGGCAAGATTGATATCTTGGTCGCGACTGACGTTGCCGCCCGCGGTCTGGACGTAGAACGTATCAGCCATGTGGTCAACTACGACGTACCGCACGATCCAGAAAGCTACACACATCGTATCGGCCGTACTGGTCGTGCAGGTCGTAGCGGCGAGGCGATTTTGTTCATCACACCGCGTGAAAAAAATCTCTTAAAAGCCATCGAACGTGCGACACGTCAACCAGTGTCACCATTGGAATTGCCAACGATACAGGCGGTTAACAATGTACGTATTTCACGCTTCAAAGATCAGATCACTGAAACTTTAGCGCAAGGTGAACTCGAACAATTCTTAAACGTGATCGCCGAATACGAAAGCGAACACAATGTACCCGCATTTGAAATCGCGGCAGCATTAGCGAAAATGGCACGTGGCGATGAGCCACTACTGCTCGACAAAAATAAACGCGAAGTTAAAACAGATGACAGCTGGCGCGATGAAGCTCCTTCGCGTGGCAGCCGCACCGAACGCGGTGATCGTCCCGTACGTGGCGATCGTGGCGACAGCAATGAGCGTGGCAACAGATTTGGCGACCGCAGTGATCGCGAAAGCCGCGGCCCACGTCGTGAGCACAGCCCACGCACAGCAGAACCAGGCATGCGCACTTTCCGCATCGCAGTGGGTCATGAACATGGCGTTAAACCAGGCAATATCGTTGGCGCGATTGCGAACGAGGCGAACATCGATTCTAAACATATCGGCCGCATCGACATCTACGACGATTACACAGTATTAGATCTGCCAGAAGATTTGCCAAAAGATATGCTGGCACATCTAAAGAGCGTACGCGTCGCAGGCCAAGCACTCAACATCCGCGCCGATGGCGAAGCGGCCAGCAGCAACGAAGAAGCACCACGCAAGTTTAGTGAACGTGCGGAACGTAGCGAACGTACGGAACGCGCACCACGTGCCGAACGCACTGAGCGCACCGAACGTAGTGATAGTTTCGAAAAGAAATCAGACCGCAGCAAACTCGACAAAGTAGTCGAACGCGCAGCCACGTTCCCAGCCGATGAAGCCCCAGCCAAAGCCGACAAAAAACGCGCAGACAGCAAAGGCAAAGTCGCCATCCCTATGCAAACCTTCCGCATCGAAGTCGGCAAACAACACGCCGTCACACCGGGCAATATCGTCGGTGCAATCGCGAATGAAGCAGGCTTAGATGCGAAGTTAATCGGCCACATCGGTTTATTTGATGACTACTCAACAGTCGACCTACCAGTCGGCATGCCAAAAGACATCCTCACGCATTTAAAAGGCGTGTGGGTCGCAGGTAAAAAACTAGACATCAAAGAAATCGGCAGCAGCACGATGTTGGTTAACGCAAAACCGGTGCCACTGAAAGAACGCATCACTGGCGGCAATCGCCGTGTAGCTGAAAAAGATGCAGCGCCACGAGCGAAGAAACCCGTGACAGCACGAGGTGGTAGCGGTGGGCGTTTTGAGAATGTGAAACCGGCTAGTAAGGCTAAGAAGTATTAATTTGGTGATGCCATCTATAGAGCTACATCAAATTGTTTGAACCCATCGAGTTCGGTGGGTTCAAACTCAGTTTTATTGATACATTTTCATTCTCAGATTTAAGTATCGATGTTCATTACCGTTTTGACTCGGCATCAGTTCTCGTGTAACCAAGTGACCGGACGAATTCTACATTGACTGCAATTGTTTTATTCGCCACCGAAATAGTTATATAACCAGGCGAATTGTGCATGGATACAGAACTTCAACAACGGCAATCAGTTTCAATCCACGCCAGATCAGATGACCCGGCGAATCTACCAATGCCGATCATAGACTCGCCACGTACTCGGTTTCAATCCACGCCCGATTAGTTGATCGGGCGAATCCCCGGTACGAGTAAAGTCATCATTCTGTACAACGAGTTTCAATCCACGCCCGATCAGATGACCGAGCGAATCGAAAACCGATCAAAGTTTAGCTGGCTACATTCGCGTTTCAATCCACGCCCGATCAGATGACCGGGCGAATCCGTTATCGGTTGACAGTTATTGCTACTCGATGTCGTTTCAATCCACGCCCGATCAGATGACCGGGCGAATCTCAATCCAAAATCTAAATGGGGATGGTGGCAAGAAGTTTCAATCCACGCCCGATCAGATGACCGGACGAATCATTCCTAGGTTGGTAGGGGCTATCGTCGATCAGGTGTTTCAATCCACGCCCGATCAGATGACCGGGCGAATCGGTAATTCCTTTCAAGTGGTTAAGGTGCTACTGAGTTTCAATCCACGCCCGATCAGATGACCGGGCGAATCGGTAATTCCTTTCAAGTGGTTAAGGTGCTACTGAGTTTCAATTCACGCCCGATCAGATGACCGGGCGAATCGTGCCTCCAACTGATCCACGCCGCCGATTACACGTTTCAATCCACGCCCGATCAGATGACCGGGCGAATCTGTAAGTATGGTGTGCTGCAAGGTCGATTTGCCTGTTTCAATCCACGCCCGATCAGATGACCGGGCGAATCTCGACATCAGCAGAGCGACGTATGGACGTTATTTGTTTCAATCCACGCCCGATCAGATGACCGGGCGAATCCTCATTCAGGGTGAAGCACCAAATTTAACGGTAGTTTCAATCCACGCCCGATCAGTTGATCGGGCGAATCTTTGCGAGCCGAGTGCAGCAGCAGCTTTACTCATGTTTCAATCCACGCCCGATCAGTTGATCGGGCGAATCCATACAAAGCCTGCAAGCCACCGCCGAACTGATTGTTTCAATCCACGCCCGATCAGTTGATCGGGCGAATCTGCCTGACGAAACTGTGACCGCGCCCGATACGCCCGTTTCAATCCACGCCCGATCAGTTGATCGGGCGAATCGTGATGCGACCATTTCATGTACATCTCATAAAGATGTTTCAATCCACGCCCGATCAGTTGATCGGGCGAATCGAAGTACCAAGACCGATGATAGTGACGAAGACCGAGTTTCAATCCACGCCCGATCAGTTGATCGGGCGAATCTTTCGCAATCATCCATCGTTACAGCTTGCCACGTGTTTCAATCCACGCCCGATCAGTTGATCGGGCGAATCGCCAGCGATAGCGAGGCTTGGCGTTCTGAGTGTGTTTCAATCCACGCCCGATCAGTTGATCGGGCGAATCCGAGGAAGTGATTCAAGCGGGCGCGTCACGTGTGGTTTCAATCCACGCCCGATCAGTTGATCGGGCGAATCCCTACGAAAATAACTTGAAAGATAAAATCATGATGTTTCAATCCACGCCCGATCAGTTGATCGGGCGAATCCTGCCGTTCCCGTCGTGGCTTTCATTCGATCAAGGTTTCAATCCACGCCCGATCAGTTGATCGGGCGAATCTTTTTCGCACACATAAAGAGGTCTTGTTTTTTTGTTTCAATCCACGCCCGATCAGTTGATCGGGCGAATCGCGCCATTTTCTTTTCAAGCTTGCCCTTGATCGTGTTTCAATCCACGCCCGATCAGTTGATCGGGCGAATCTCTTGCACCAGTTCAACGCGAAGGCATGGAGTACGTTTCAATCCACGCCCGATCAGTTGATCGGGCGAATCGCGACACTCGCCAATGCGGCGAACCAAATAAACTGGTTTCAATCCACGCCCGATCAGTTGATCGGGCGAATCCACTCAACCCAAACCATTTTTGGATCGTACTCGTGTTTCAATCCACGCCCGATCAGATGACCGGGCGAATCCCGCAAGTAAATTCGCGCTCGAAGGGGTCAGCAAGTTTCAATCCACGCCCGATCAGATGACCGGGCGAATCCCTGAAGCGCCGGACAACGAAGCCGCGCTCGAAGGTTTCAATCCACGCCCGATCAGATGACCGGGCGAATCCCTGAAGCGCCGGACAACGAAGCCGCGCTCGAAGGTTTCAATCCACGCCCGATCAGATGACCGGGCGAATCTCACTTCTTTAGTGCGGGCAATCTGGTTTTTCGCGTTTCAATCCACGCCCGATCAGATGACCGGGCGAATCTTACACTTGCTTTTGTCGCGCAGTAAAGACAGATGTTTCAATCCACGCCCGATCAGATGACCGGGCGAATCATAGAATCATCATGCAATATGTCAACAAATATTAGTTTCAATCCACGCCCGATCAGATGACCGGGCGAATCACTATCGCCAATGGGCAATCGTCAATCCATACATGTTTCAATCCACGCCCGATCAGATGACCGGGCGAATCACTCTCAAGGCAAAGACAAGCCTACTATCTGGTGGTTTCAATCCACGCCCGATCAGATGACCGGGCGAATCTCGAAGAATTTGTTATCGATTGCATTTACAGTGATGTTTCAATCCACGCCCGATCAGATGACCGGGCGAATCCGTCAGTCCCCGCCGCCGATAATATCAGTGCGGTGTTTCAATCCACGCCCGATCAGATGACCGGGCGAATCTTCATGAATCGAGGGGACGCTTCTGCAAGAGAACGGTTTCAATCCACGCCCGATCAGATGACCGGGCGAATCCCGTGTAGAAGTTCTCGTGGCTGGCGATTATGTGTTTCAATCCACGCCCGATCAGATGACCGGGCGAATCGCTAAAGATTTGCATTTATACGCACTCCATTGTGAGTTTCAATCCACGCCCGATCAGATGACCGGGCGAATCAGGGGCAAAGTACCGCTTTTGGCGGGTGAAACTTTGTTTCAATCCACGCCCGATCAGATGACCGGGCGAATCGCAAAGATTCAATGCTTGCTAAATGGATAAAAGTGTTTCAATCCACGCCCGATCAGATGACCGGGCGAATCCTTAAAACTCGCGTGCGTTACAACATCATCAAAAAGTTTCAATCCACGCCCGATCAGATGACCGGGCGAATCGCCTTGGCAAGTGCTGCCCGGCCTGACTTCGTTAGTTTCAATCCACGCCCGATCAGATGACCGGGCGAATCTTCAGCGATCTTGCCGCCAAACGCGTGCCATGATCGTTTCAATCCACGCCCGATCAGATGACCGGGCGAATCGGCAGTTTGCGGAGTTTTGCCGCAAGCGTGACGAGTTTCAATCCACGCCCGATCAGATGACCGGGCGAATCCTATGCGTGCCGCTTGGTCTTCCGCCTCAAACTTGTTTCAATCCACGCCCGATCAGATGACCGGGCGAATCATGGCGCAAGGTGCATCGTGGTTCCGTTTAAACGGTTTCAATCCACGCCCGATCAGATGACCGGGCGAATCCGAATCAGTGCGGGGCAATCCGTGACATTAATTTGGTTTCAATCCACGCCCGATCAGATGACCGGGCGAATCGCGTAACGGCGCAGCCTGCGCCGATTATGATGCTGTTTCAATCCACGCCCGATCAGATGACCGGGCGAATCGCGTAACGGCGCAGCCTGCGCCGATTATGATGCTGTTTCAATCCACGCCCGATCAGATGACCGGGCGAATCCATCCGTTTTCATCGACTTTGATGCCGAAACCTAGTTTCAATCCACGCCCGATCAGATGACCGGGCGAATCGTGCGGGCGCAACGAAAGGCGCAGGGGCGGCACGGGTTTCAATCCACGCCCGATCAGATGACCGGGCGAATCGCAATATGCGCACGCCTGCCATTGTCGCATTTAAGGTTTCAATCCACGCCCGATCAGATGACCGGGCGAATCGCGCTGCCCATGAAGCCCGCCGCATTGGTCGGTAAGTTTCAATCCACGCCCGATCAGATGACCGGGCGAATCTTCCCTGTCCGCACGGTGCTAATGTTCGTCAACCAGTTTCAATCCACGCCCGATCAGATGACCGGGCGAATCGCCGCAGCAGGCGCAATGAAGGGTCCGACAACAGGTTTCAATCCACGCCCGATCAGATGACCGGGCGAATCTGCTGACGATTACAACGACAACGGCATGGTGCATGTTTCAATCCACGCCCGATCAGATGACCGGGCGAATCGCTTATTCTTTTCCGATTGCAGCACGGGGCAATATTGTTTCAATCCACGCCCGATCAGATGACCGGGCGAATCCAAAGCCTGCGCCCCTGTGCGTCCTTCGGTATGTTGTTTCAATCCACGCCCGATCAGATGACCGGGCGAATCATGCCGATGCCGATTTGCTTAAATACGGAGGTTATGTTTCAATCCACGCCCGATCAGATGACCGGGCGAATCTACCCAAACCATAAACACTACCAGCAACATAAGCTGTTTCAATCCACGCCCGATCAGATGACCGGGCGAATCATCAGCAGACCCTCGTCATCCTCAACGATATCGAGTTTCAATCCACGCCCGATCAGATGACCGGGCGAATCTCCAGTTGTCCGGTTTGTATGTTGGCCGTAATTTTGTTTCAATCCACGCCCGATCAGATGACCGGGCGAATCTTGGGGAAATTTTGCGGTTGCGCGCCGAAAACTGGTTTCAATCCACGCCCGATCAGATGACCGGGCGAATCTCGATGCGATTGCCGCCAGCATGTAGCATCATGCAGTTTCAATCCACGCCCGATCAGATGACCGGGCGAATCGCTAGGTAAGCCTGACGCACCAGCGGATTATCGAAGTTTCAATCCACGCCCGATCAGATGACCGGGCGAATCGTTACGCCATTTTCCAGGTTCAGGGCTGTTCTCAGGTTTCAATCCACGCCCGATCAGATGACCGGGCGAATCCCCCGCATCAGGCGTACCAGGTCGTACCCAATTCGTTTCAATCCACGCCCGATCAGATGACCGGGCGAATCGCATGGTTGTCGTGCTTCAAGACCAGGGTAATTTGTTTCAATCCACGCCCGATCAGATGACCGGGCGAATCACGCATGCCATCGATGTTCGATCAGACTCTGCGCGTTTCAATCCACGCCCGATCAGATGACCGGGCGAATCCACTTAAGCGCACTCAAGAACTCACGAATTGGATGTTTCAATCCACGCCCGATCAGATGACCGGGCGAATCGACTCAGCCTCTTGCTTAGTCAACTTCTCACGCTGAGTTTCAATCCACGCCCGATCAGATGACCGGGCGAATCCCGCGCCAGCGGCGTTGTGCAGCTTAGCAGAGCTGGTTTCAATCCACGCCCGATCAGATGACCGGGCGAATCCAATATCTTCGTTATAGCCAATAGCACGGTTGTAGTTTCAATCCACGCCCGATCAGATGACCGGGCGAATCCTGCGGTAATCGCTGACTACAACGACATCTTGAATGTTTCAATCCACGCCCGATCAGATGACCGGGCGAATCGCGTTGGATTTCCTGCATGACTTGCTTTTTTTGCTGTTTCAATCCACGCCCGATCAGATGACCGGGCGAATCCTGGTGCGGCAGTCATTGTGGCGACGGTGACAGAGTTTCAATCCACGCCCGATCAGATGACCGGGCGAATCGCCAGATTGATTTGCAATACCTAAAGGCTGATATGTTTCAATCCACGCCCGATCAGATGACCGGGCGAATCCAACGGATCCGGCGTTTCAATGATGCCGACAATTGTTTCAATCCACGCCCGATCAGATGACCGGGCGAATCTTGCTTGTTCTGTCAGTCCTGCTTGATAGCCATATGTTTCAATCCACGCCCGATCAGATGACCGGGCGAATCGTGAGTCAATCATTCAAACGCTCTACGAAAAAGGTTTCAATCCACGCCCGATCAGATGACCGGGCGAATCAGTCGATGCCGAGATACTTTGTCGCAAACAATGTTGTTTCAATCCACGCCCGATCAGATGACCGGGCGAATCCATCATCGTCTTTGCCTGGTAGTCCGTCCTTGTCTGGTTTCAATCCACGCCCGATCAGATGACCGGGCGAATCCGTGCCACAAAATCGTGTTGGTGAGCTGCATCCAGTTTCAATCCACGCCCGATCAGATGACCGGGCGAATCTTGTTTCTTCCATCCACTCGCTTGCTTACCAATTGTTTCAATCCACGCCCGATCAGATGACCGGGCGAATCGCGAGTCTGCGTTTTGATGCCATCCAATATTGCGCGTTTCAATCCACGCCCGATCAGATGACCGGGCGAATCAAGATGCGGTCAGTGGATGCAAGTCCTACAACGGAGTTTCAATCCACGCCCGATCAGATGACCGGGCGAATCGGTGGTGGATCAACTTCAGGCGCAGCAACGGCAGGTTTCAATCCACGCCCGATCAGATGACCGGGCGAATCATGCAGCCGCCTGACGATTGCGTATCTGTTGTAATGTTTCAATCCACGCCCGATCAGATGACCGGGCGAATCTCAAGCTGTTGGCGACCTTTCCCCGCCTGAGATAGTTTCAATCCACGCCCGATCAGATGACCGGGCGAATCGGAATCTCTGAGCTTCGTAAGGTCACAGTCTCAGGGTTTCAATCCACGCCCGATCAGATGACCGGGCGAATCCCCCTTGCTATTTTATATCGTGCTGGGGAAAATAAGTTTCAATCCACGCCCGATCAGATGACCGGGCGAATCGGCGATTCATCAGACCTTACACCATACCAAACCTGTTTCAATCCACGCCCGATCAGATGACCGGGCGAATCATGCAGCCGCCTGACGATTGCGTATCTGTTGTAATGTTTCAATCCACGCCCGATCAGATGACCGGGCGAATCCGTATGTTTGGATGAAAGACGCTTTGTTGCAAAAGTTTCAATCCACGCCCGATCAGATGACCGGGCGAATCATAAGCTTAGCGGTATTGCCAAGGACAATATAGCAGTTTCAATCCACGCCCGATCAGATGACCGGGCGAATCATGAATCTCATGGGTTACTTGCAACAAGACATTGAGTTTCAATCCACGCCCGATCAGATGACCGGGCGAATCTGAATCTCATGGGTTACTTGCAACAAGACATTGAGTTTCAATCCACGCCCGATCAGATGACCGGGCGAATCCAAATGCTCACCGTTTTCACCAGCACCATTCACCTGTTTCAATCCACGCCCGATCAGATGACCGGGCGAATCGGCTGGATAATCCTTGGTTCCCTGATGTATTAGAGTTTCAATCCACGCCCGATCAGATGACCGGGCGAATCCATTCGCGTAGCTGCTCGTAATGAATGTTACGTGTTTCAATCCACGCCCGATCAGATGACCGGGCGAATCGCACAAGAGCGATCTTTTTACGCTCAGAACTTAATGTTTCAATCCACGCCCGATCAGATGACCGGGCGAATCGAATATATTCAATACTCATAATTATGGTCAGCAAGTTTCAATCCACGCCCGATCAGATGACCGGGCGAATCTCAGATAGCGGGACAGCTTGAGATTAACAAAATTGTTTCAATCCACGCCCGATCAGATGACCGGGCGAATCTCGCCGCTTGGTTTTGGTCCGCGATGTATTGTAAGTTTCAATCCACGCCCGATCAGATGACCGGGCGAATCTTTATCCCAAATCCCTCAACTTGGGCAAAATCTGTTTCAATCCACGCCCGATCAGATGACCGGGCGAATCTAAAGTGTCGCAGCCGACCGTCCATAGGATTTTGTTTCAATCCACGCCCGATCAGATGACCGGGCGAATCTTTCACTGTTCTGGTCATGCCTGTGTTCAATCCAGTTTCAATCCACGCCCGATCAGATGACCGGGCGAATCTGCCTGTACTAGCGGCAAATAGTCTTTTGCGCTTGTTTCAATCCACGCCCGATCAGATGACCGGGCGAATCTATGCGTTTAGATTTGATTGCTCGTACATTTGCAGTTTCAATCCACGCCCGATCAGATGACCGGGCGAATCCATGAAGTGCCGCCAGCTTGTCGAAGATACGTTTGTTTCAATCCACGCCCGATCAGATGACCGGGCGAATCAGGTGAGCGTGATTCAGCCACTCTGGCGATTCGTGTTTCAATCCACGCCCGATCAGATGACCGGGCGAATCCTGATGCGTTGCGGCGTGACACCCAGTTTCTTAGTTTCAATCCACGCCCGATCAGATGACCGGGCGAATCAGCCTGCTGAGTTGCGATCAGATCTGGTTAACGTGGTTTCAATCCACGCCCGATCAGATGACCGGGCGAATCGCGAATAGCAGCCACCACCAACGCGCACAGCTGGCGTTTCAATCCACGCCCGATCAGATGACCGGGCGAATCCCCGAGGGCAAATTGTTTGCGAGGGTTGGATCATGTTTCAATCCACGCCCGATCAGATGACCGGGCGAATCATTTCCTCTTGCGGGAGGCGCTCACAAATCAAGCTGTTTCAATCCACGCCCGATCAGATGACCGGGCGAATCCTGATTACGCGAATGCGTGAAGCTACCGCTGCAGGGTTTCAATCCACGCCCGATCAGATGACCGGGCGAATCCATCAACAGATAATGCACCAGTCACAATATCATAACTGTTTCAATCCACGCCCGATCAGATGACCGGGCGAATCGTCTTCGCGTTTGTAGTTCTGCGGTATTAATGCAGTTTCAATCCACGCCCGATCAGATGACCGGGCGAATCCGCCTGGCTTTAGTTCGCCTGCTAAGCTCATGGCGTTTCAATCCACGCCCGATCAGATGACCGGGCGAATCGCGCCGATACCATAGGATCAACCACATCGGAGACTTGTTTCAATCCACGCCCGATCAGATGACCGGGCGAATCTAGCGTCACCAGTTGCTGCCAATTCGATTGTGCTGTTTCAATCCACGCCCGATCAGATGACCGGGCGAATCTTTATACACCGCACAGCCTGACATATTGAACGATGTTTCAATCCACGCCCGATCAGATGACCGGGCGAATCTTGAATACCTTCATGCTTTGCTGCATCATAACGGGTTTCAATCCACGCCCGATCAGATGACCGGGCGAATCCTCTCATCGTTGATGCAATGAGCGACCACCGCTTGTTTCAATCCACGCCCGATCAGATGACCGGGCGAATCTTTGATCTTTGACGAATGCTTGAGGACTAACCGAGTTTCAATCCACGCCCGATCAGATGACCGGGCGAATCTCTCTGCACGCTGATCACTGAATGCGTAATTTTCAGTTTCAATCCACGCCCGATCAGATGACCGGGCGAATCCTGACACTTATGCGATCAGATTACGTTAAAACTGGTTTCAATCCACGCCCGATCAGATGACCGGGCGAATCAACAAGTAAAGCTTTTCCGTTTCGCTTCCAAATTGTTTCAATCCACGCCCGATCAGATGACCGGGCGAATCACTATGGCCAATGGGCAATCGTCAATCCAGACATGTTTCAATCCACGCCCGATCAGATGACCGGGCGAATCTGATGATGACGCACCAACCACTTTCAACTTGCGAAGTTTCAATCCACGCCCGATCAGATGACCGGGCGAATCTCTCTCATCGTTGATGCAATGAGCGACCACCGCTTGTTTCAATCCACGCCCGATCAGATGACCGGGCGAATCAATAAAATTCGATGTCAGTATAGCCAAAGTATTTCAGTTTCAATCCACGCCCGATCAGATGACCGGGCGAATCTCTCTGCACGCTGATCACTGAATGCGTAATTTTCAGTTTCAATCCACGCCCGATCAGATGACCGGGCGAATCTTCATGGGCGACATCTGACAAACATATTTATCGTGTTTCAATCCACGCCCGATCAGATGACCGGGCGAATCCTCGCGCTAATAACATTTTGTTTTTGCACAAAGAAATTGAGGTTCTGCGCGAACCCCGAAAAAAGTATATCGCAAATGGAAGGTAGTTGGTGGGAAGGAGGAAATATCTTCATGCAAATCAATGAATTAAGCGTTGCGCGAACTGAATGCATGAGTAGTCTTTGATCGTGGTTCGCGCTTATACAAGTAAGGGTGCATCAAAGTCAATGGACCGAAAACATCCATGTTGTTTGATACGTAAATCTACAGGTTCTGTGAGCCGATAGAAGCGTAAATTATCCTTGGTTTTGTCGATTTCTGCTAACAGTTCGCGCTCTAATTCTTCAAATTGTATCTCATTGATATTACATTCGAAAACCGAATTTTGTACTCGTTGCCCTATTCGTTCACAAATTTTGGCGACACGACGTAATCGCTTGCGACCCGCTGCAGTGTCAGTTGATACATCGTAAGTAGCGATGATTAGCATAAAATCTATTTCGATAAAAAAGGTAAATAGCAGTCCATTTCGCCTCGAATGGTTCTTGCCATAAAGCGTGCCTGCGTGAACGGTAATAAACCTATTGGTATTTTTTGTTCTGTTAATGGATGCGTGACTTCCTCCTGTTTTTTCTCTTGCCATGCGGTGATGACGGTTCGTCGTCCTTTATCATTAAGCACTACTGCTCCACCTTCACGTTCATCAAAATCGGATTTGCTGATTTGATTGCGATTAATCAGTGTTAATGCTAGGCGGTCACATATGATAGAACGAAATTCTTCTTGTAGATCCAAAGCTAGTGAAGCACGGCCAGGTCTTACAACATGTAAAAAACCAAGTTGCGGATCGAGCCCAACAGCTTCACACGCGGATCGACAATCGTTCATCAACATCGCATATAGAAATGAAATAAGCGCATTAAATTTATCCAATGGTGGACGGCGTGTTCTGCCATTAAGCGCAAACTGTTCACGGTATTGTGGTTTCACAATTTGATTAAGACCACCAAAATAACCACGAGCCGCTTCACCTTCTACGCCTCGCAATTCATCCAAGGTTTTAACGACGGCTGCAGCACGCAAAGAAGCGGCGAGATTATTAACAATACGGGTTAATGATTCTGCCTCTTCTGGAGAGCTTGCTTCTCGCGCACCGCGTTGAATATTGGTGCGACTATTTCTTAATTTTCCAGCGACAATACTACGAGCACATTCCAGTGTGAATGACTCATCATTAGCGCAGCGATGTTGCGCCTGCCGTAGCAAAATATTTCCAGAAACAGGGCCTTCCATACGCGCCTGAAAACGTCCAAATTGATCCAACAGCACCAGCGATTTTCCATCTTTTGCCAGCGTATGGATGAGTGCAGGTGAAACCATCACATTACCAAAACAAACCAAACCATTTAAGTGATGAAGCGGTACTTGCAGTTTCTTTTCACGCTCTACATCAATGCGTACAGTCGTATTTTCAATATGGGCGTAGGCATTAGGTGTCATTACATATAGCGTATTTTGGATGGTATGCACTAGTCCTCCACAAAGAAAAGTGTTTGCTTGTGTTGCTGTTGTTTGGCTCGCAAAGCGATTGCTTCTGGCTGACAAATCTCTTTCAATGAACATTCTTTGCAGCGACTATCATTGATGGGCGGTGGTAGCTTGGCATCATGCAACATACTTCGTATAGATACTGTCGTGCTAGCGACCAGTTGACGTAGAGAAGGCGTGATTTCAACTTCGCGTCGCCTGTGACTACTAGCATGAAATATTGCACCAAAAGGAACAGGGTGTTTAAACATCGCTTCCAAACAAATAGCTTGTGCTGCCAGTTGAATATCATCATGTAGCTTTTGCCGTTTTGCCCCATGTTTAAACTCCACAGGAAAAATATCGCCGTTAGGATGAAATTCCACTAAATCTGCTTTACCGATCAAACCTAATTCATCATGCCAAATAGCGAGAGCCCGCTCTACACGAACCCCCGCTTTGATTTCATAACCCGGCGTATCGACCAAGCGATGCACCGCTTGGCCGCGTGCGGTATGAATATTCTCTGCAAACGCCTGCTCAAGATGAATCAGCCCGCACTGTCTTGGACAATACATCCAATGTTGGAGGGCTGAGATGGCGATAGCGTCGTCTGTCAAATTTTGTGACATAAAATTGATCTAAAAGCTTGATTCAACAATCAAGCAACTTTATTCAATAGCGTAACGCCAGACGGCAAATTTTGATCATTTACAGTGACGTTGTAGTCTTGAAAACTTCGAGCAACTTCAACGCCATCTTTACGTTGAACTTTAATGCGATCAAACAGACTGTGTGCAGGCGCATTACCCAACTCTGAATCATGCTTAAACACATACAAACCACGAGTGTTCATCTCACCACGTGCGGCGGAACGATCATGTTCAAACATTTGTGCTAGTGCTTGCCACAAGAGCTCAAGATCGTCCTCTGAAAAACCAGTCTGTTTTGCCAAAAAGCTAGAGATAAAACCATGCACCACATACAAGCCATAAGGAACGGTATGTTTACGCCCCATCGTGCGGTTATCGCCACCCTGCTTTTCAGCTTCTGCTTCAGTTGCAACTGCCATACGGGTGATGGAATGTTCTTGAGAAATAATAGGGTCTACAGATCTTGCAAATGTGAATTGAACAGGGCCTCGCACTTGCCCGCAGTTAACACCTAACGCCATTACAGCACCGAACGTTCGAACATCATAAAAATTGCGACACATCCAAGCTCTTGCTTCATCGACCGCGTTACCACCTTTACGTTTTTTATCATCGCCATTAAGAAGCTCTTCTTTGCCGATACCGATATAGGCACGTTTATGTTGATTATTCAGAATCGCTTTTTCTTTCACATAAATTTCATAAGGCGGTTGTTCTGCTTTGGCGATTCCAACAAAGTTTCTGACCTTCCGTTTTAAGCAAACATCAGTCACTAAACCATGACCGGTTTCAGCATCCAAGCGTGGCAAGTTGCCAGCATCAGGATCGCCATTAGGGTTGCCATCTTTCACTTCAAAAAGTAATGCAAAATCATAGCGGTTAGTTAGACTCATTGTGTTACCTCTTCTGTAGATGATTGTGGTTTAGTGAAAAATGTTTGACGTTGATGGTAATAGCCAAGCGCAAATCGGCCTTGTTCTTGCAAAGTGAGAATGCGTGGAAAATCACTTAGATCACTCATGATTTCGGCAATCAACTTTTCCAATTGAACGGCGCGACCTTTATGGAGTTTTCCTAAGTGATGATTTTTTAGTCGTAACAAGGTCGTAAAGACGGCAACTGGCGTACTAGAAGCAGCACTGTAGTAACGATCTCGAATGGTGGCATTGATGCCGGGATTTGCTTCTTCTTGAATTTTTTCAAGCGTTGCAAATAGACGACCTAAAAGATAAGCCGGATTGTGATTGGTAGTATCTAACATAACGTGAAATTCCTTCTCCTTTTGACTTGAGTTGAGATTGTTACGACGGATGATGCGGTTGATGGATGCTTTGATTACCGCAATGCGGGCATAGCTTGGATGCTGTTCTGCCTTACTACGCTGTATGGCTAAATTGAGGAACCCCGCAGGATATGGCGTTCCGTTCAAGATAGAACGCATCACTTCGCCACCTAAATTGGGTGGAATATTGTCTGCTTTACCCTGAATAGCTAGAGCCGTTAGTAAGCGAAAGAGTGAGAGATATTCTGGGTCGTGAGGCGCTCTGACAATTTCTAAATCAGTGAAATGCTGTGCTACACGTTTTGATACATCAAACGCCGTCACTTTTTCCCAAAAGCGAATCGCGATTCGTGCAGCGTTCGGAGACAATCCCAATACATAAAATTCAGTTTCAGCACCACCACGCGAAAAGCGACCTGTTTGCGCGGCTTGCATCACCATTTTTATTGCATTTGTGCTTCTGTCAGGGTCATCCTTTGAGGGCTCACCGAACAAATCCATAAAAGAATTTTCCAGTTCATGCTCTTGAGCTGCCCAGAATACGGTCGAAGTATCACCTACTTGAGCACGTTGTCGAGAACCTCGTCCTAAGAGGCTATTTAGTGCAGTTGTATAAGCAAAAACGGCGGCCTTTCCAACTGGCGAATTTGCCCCCTGATCTTTACCAAATGAACTGAATGCAGGTAAATTGAAAGAAACAATATTCGCCCCTGCGGTTTGTGCTCCCCACACACCTTTTATTGAGGAATGTAGGCGCTCAATTTCTGCAGGGGTGCCACTTACAAGACATATCCCATTTGCATCTTCAACCTCGCTACTTTGTGCCGTTGCTGCAATAATCGCTGGACGCTGACAAATTAATTCAACGTCACCATGTAAACGAAAAGTGAAGTTCGGATTGGTATCTATGATCTCATTCCATGAAGGATGTAACTCTAGATTACTTAGATCAAGTTTCTCGAAAAACTCTTTTACCGCGACAATCCCAAGATCATTAGAGGTATCAATTGGAAGCGATGAAATTTTCTCTCTAAACGCTTTATGTTGCTCAGCCACCCGATCTAGTTTTCCTTTACATACAATGCCCAATACGTATTCGGCATTATCCCAAAGTAAATTAGTTGCAATACCCGAAGTTTTCTTTACGCCTTGCGGTATCAAAAATTTTTGAGCGATTTTCTTTTTTCCCTCAATAACGCGAGTATCCACCAATGTGACAAAATTTCCGCTCTTATCTATCTCAATCACAAATGGGATTTCTTTTTCTTCTAGACCATAAGCAGGCAATCTATCTTTCGGATCAGGGCTTAATTGCTTGCGGTCATAATACTGAGTTAGCGCTTGCAATATCATGCTCGCACCTCTTCACTGTTCCAAAGCGGAATTTCAACAATTCCATTTTTCAACTGCGCGCGAAAAAATCGTGGTGTAGGGTCGTTTGGATTTGAGAAATCTAAGTCATGCAACATAAAACCTAACTCACGTGATTCCGCAATCGGTGGAGGTTCATCTTGGGTATTGTCAATGAGACGAAAGTATCCAGCAAACTCGCGGCAACCTAGATAAGGTTGATTAACACATTGCCCTTTGCTGGCACGCCGTTCAAACATTTCATAGTATTTATTGGCATTGGAGCCTGACTCTTTTGCGGCAAGAAACTCCAAGTCTGCATGAACACGGTAAGCAACATCACGCAAAAACAATCCCGCCCGTTGTTGTCTCTCTTCTTCTATATTCAATCCTAATATGCTGTCATTCCCTTTCATCGCAGATTTCACATTACTGGTTGAAATGACAGCCCCAACCTCATTGCGACGCAAGTTAATCCAGTTGATAGGCTTTAGCACTTCGACCTTTCGAACATGCCAACGAATCGCTGGCTTCCACAATATCGCTTCAAAACAAGCGCGTGCCGCCGATGGGGTAATGACGTCATAACTAACCCGTTCCACCTTCATCTCCGGTCTGGTAAAGCATGCGTAGTTTCCAGTCAATTCAAGACAAAATCTTTTCAAGATATTTCCTTTCAAGCGATGAGTGCGGGTGTAGTTGGTAAAAGGCCTTCGGTGACCAAGCCTAATTGATCGTGGTACAGCAGGTCACTTACTTGCCCGTAAAGACCTGGAAATAGTTCTTCAATATCGCCTTGTGCGAATAGTCGTTCTGCGTCTTTTTTTGAAATGCTGACCGTGTAGCGTTGAAGCTTGCGCATGATCCAACGGTCGGGACCATCTTTTTTCAATGTATTAATCCATTTTTCAATGTCTGAGCTCTCACCGTCATTTTGGTCAGTTTTATCGTAGTAGCGAACAATGACGGCAGCAGTATTTTCGTCGGCAATTAATTTAAATTTTTCTGCTGCCGTTCTAAAATTGACCGCCAATGTTTTACCGTCAACTTCCAATAGCTTATTGATTCTATTCGCATCCAGATCGCAGGCGTAATAAAGTTTTTCAAAATAACTGGCAAAGCGTGAACGAGCAAGTGGGGGCTCCGATTGATCATATAAAATACTTCGACATGCATCTTCTGCTTTGCGCAATAGACCAACAGGTGACGGCTGAGGTGCTACAAAAACGATGACTTTTCCTTTATCGAGTTTGCCTTCTCGGTTGCAACGACCAGCAGCCTGTGCGATGGAATCTAATCCTGCGATAGCGCGATAAACAACTGGAAAATCGACATCAACACCAGCTTCCACCAATTGCGTACTAATGACACGTGTTGCTATGCCATTTCTCAATTGTTCTTTTATTTGTTGTATTACATTTGATCGGTGCTGACCACACATGAGTGCCGATAAATGTAGGGTCTCTGGCGGCATCCTTTCCCAAAGTTCTCGCGCGTCTTTTCTTTTACTAACAATGGCTAAAACCGATTGATGTTGTGCGATCTCTTGCGATAGTTCATCAAACGATCTCCCTTGATTCCAATCTTTAGGGAGTTCTACATCAACACGATTTAAAGCTTCGTATAAATAATCTGGATCAGAAATAATTTCGCGTACATTATTGAGTCCACGAATATTATTTTGTGCATCGAAATAATTCTTGGTTGAAAAAGCCGGTTGTGTGGCAGTGGAAAGGACAACTGTGACGCCGTAATGCTCCGTCAGTAAATTAAGAACATCTAAAATTGGCTGTAGAAACTCTGGCGGCAGAAGTTGTGCTTCATCCAAAACAACGACCGAGTTCACAATGTTGTGTAATTTACGGCAACGAGAAGTCTTAGCCGCGAATAAGGATTCAAAAAACTGTACGTTAGTCGTGACAATAATCGGTGCATCCCAATTCTCTGTGGCGAGATGGCTTTTAGCGTTGTCTTTATTGGGGTCAGCTTCTGCATTGCTATGGTGTTCAACAACTGCATCACCAAAGATTGAACGAAAAATATCGACGGTTTGTTCAATGATGCTGGTGTAGGGAATAACATAAATAATCCGACGTTTTTCATGATGTCTTGCATGGGTTAACGCAAAAGCTAAACTCGATAAGGTCTTTCCACCGCCTGTCGGCACAGTTAATGAGAAAAGCCCAGGTATATCAACCGCCTTAGTTTTGCAGTCATTAAGAACACTTGCTCTGATTTTATTAACATTAGTTGGCAGAGCTTGACTCGTTTTCTCATCAATGAAGGAAGTAAATTGTTCATGAAGGGTTTGGATAGTTGGCCAATTATGGCGTTCCAGTGCTTTTTCTTCGTCCATATAGGCTTCAGTATCCAAACGATCTGCATCAATGAGACATGAGAAAAGCATTCTCACCCACAAGGCGAACCCATTTTTGCCACCGGGGATTTGTCTTAAATCCGGTTTAATCGCATCAACTGCCAATATCTCTGCCGGCGGTTGTGCTGTTTTTGCTTCTTCGTATTCAGAAAGGCCATCTGATTGACCTAGACGATAACTAAGATTTGAATTCTCCGAGTCCCAATCATAGAGACCTGCATGATGCCCTGCGATAAGATATGCAAGAACGCGCCCTTCCATTCCAAATAAATTACAGGCATGGATTGCTCCAGCGGTTGAATGCGGCGCTTTACCAGTATCGTCGGTAATATGCGCATTCTCTTCAAACCCACTAACCTTGCGAATGTAGTGTTGGAAACGGGGGCGATATTTTCCCAAGTCATGCCATAGTCCACTGAGATATGCCCATTCACCACTATTAAAAGTCGAAGCGAACTGCTGCGTCAATTTTGCGACTTCTAACAAATGCTCTTCTAATAAATGTGGCTCTCTCCAGTTACCTGCTGGGTCTTTTGCAGCATGAGCGATTGGTGTTAGTTGTGGCATCTTCGGAATCCGTTGTTAGTCATTTTCAATAGCTGATGTAAATCATTTCTTGGATTGGATAATAAGGGTATATTGCACACTCACCTATACTGATTACAAACACATGACCACTTTTCAAGCACATCTTTCGAGAAGATTTAAGGAGTTCGTATGATTTCGCAGGATCGTTTACCGGATTGCTTACCTTTCAGTTGGGATTTGTTGATGCGCTATCGTTTGATTGAAATTGTGGCGCAGTGGGAGGGACGTTTGACGACCAATCATTTGACGAATAGTTTTAAGATTGGCAGACAGCAGGCGAGTAAGGATATTCATTTTTATATGTCGTCGATTGCACCTGATAATCTGATCTACGATAAGTCGCTTAAGGGCTATACACCGTCAGCAAATTTTGTGCCTGTATTAACGACAGGTATCGCTGATGAATATTTGCATATCCTTAGCCGCAACAAAGATATCGCGCATACTTTTACTGGATTGGATTTAGGATTTGCGCATACCGAAATTTTGCAGGTGCCGTTACGGCAGATTGATCCTTTGATTTTGCGTACCTTGGTACAGGCTGCGCGGGGGCATAGACGTGTTGAGTTAAGCTACATATCCATGACCTCAGGTACAGAAGAAGGCAGAATTCTTGTGCCGCATACTTTGGTCTGCACGCCGTTGCGTTGGCATGTGCGGGCGTATTGTGAAAAGCACCGTGAATATCGCGATTTTGTATTGAGTCGTTTTCGGGGAGTGCCAGAGCTACTGGAGGAAAGTAACTTTACTGCTGCTGACGATGTACCTTGGAATACGGAGGTGACGATACAAATCACTCCGGATAGTCGTTTGAATGAAACTCAACAAGATATTCTTGCGCATGATTTTGGGATGACGGACCGCTGTTTACATGTCAACACACGAGCACCTTTGGTTAGTTACGTGTTACAGGCATTTAATCTTGATGCGGATAAATTGGATGCCGATCCGCTGGCACAGCAGATCGTGATCGCCAATCGGCAGGAAGTTTTGCCGCATTTGTTTAAGAAATAAACGGCGAACTAAAAAATAAGTTAAGTTTTAAAGAAAATCGGAATCTATCTTCAAAGCTTCTTTAGTGTAAATTTTGAGGAGTTCAGATTGTTGAATCACAAACGCACTTAGCTTGCGGATAAACGCTTTCTCTTCTTCTGCAAATTCGTCATCCGATGCCACTGCTTCGGCGTGTTTTATCGCACTATTCGCCACTTTAACTGCCTCTCTATGCAACAGCGTACGCGGAATAGAACAGCGTTGCGCAAAATCGGCAAATGCAAATCCCTTGGCCTCGTCTAATTCAAACACATCACCAAATGCCATCGCCAACTCATGCGAAATTTCGGGGTATTGCACCACGCTGATTAGGTCGTACCAAGGTGCTGGCACTAAGCCATCCCTTTCGACAAAGAACGAAAAGTTCTTCCCATGCGCATCACAATTCCCAATCAGAAATTGAAACAGCGCCCATCGCAATAAGCTGAGTTTGGCCGATGCTTTATTGATCGTTTGATCGACGCAAGCAAACAGTTTTTCAAAACTCATTCCGTCTCGAATATGTAGCACTTGTTCGTTACTTCCTAAATTTCTCTCATACTTAAAACTGACAGGCAGATCCGATGCCTGACATGCGTCAACCATATGCAAGCGATTCACCGCTAGCCCCGTTGACGTCTCAATTAACTCGCGATCAAACCGTTTGACCAATAATATCGGGCGAGGTACACGAAGGATACCGACCTCTGCCACAGGGAATCCCATTCTTTTTGCCAGCGTCATGCAGTAGTACTCGTTCGCCACCAAATGTGGCATATTTCTCCCCATTGGTTCGGGCTTCAAAATGTGCGTCGATGCCAATGGCGGTGCGGCCAAAAATAGTCGAGATATGCCATTGTCTTGATGAAGCAAGACGGTCAGTTTATCTTGGTAACCTGCGATAGACATTCTGACTTTTTTGTCCCACACAACAAATGGAATTTGATCTCGTTGGCACAAACGATTCTCAAGTTCTTCGATAGTAATTTCACGCTTCGGCTTATCTGACTTATCTTGCTTCTCTGCTGTTAAAGCAGGGCTATCGATACAGAATCGAAATGCTCCCGCCGTTTCCACGCCGAGTTGTTGAATAAGAGCGAATACATTATTTTTGGTGACGCCATACGTTGATGCGGAAATATCGAGGGCACGCCCCTCTGGCAACAAATTTTCGACAAAGCGTTTAATCGTGCCTGAGGTATCAATATTATTTACCGAAAACAGTGGCAAAGTCGGAGAAAGTGGAAAAGCATTTGGCGACGTGACCCAGTTGGCATCGTACTCCAAGGACCAAAGGTCTTGCTTCGCTTGATAAGCAATGGTCGCTACTTTTTGATCTAGTGCGAACAGGTAAAGAAAATGTTTCATGAACTAGCCTCTTGTTCACTCAAAGCATGAACTTCTTGAGCGATGGCATTCGCTCTCAAAATCGTACTGACTAAGTCAGACTTTTTCGAGGCAACAATCATACAAAGCCCCATCGCATCAAGTACTTGCAATAGCTTGTCTAATCGCACCGCACCTTTGCCATTTTCGAGTCGAGAAAAAAGATCAACTGAGACATCGGTCAATGCTGCGGCGTCATCAATACGTAATTTTTGTTGACGTCGTTTTGATCGCACCAACTGCCCGACATCTAGCATCTCGTTGATCATTTTGACCGAGGAGTTTTCAGTATCCAAGGCTAAGGGGTGAAGAGTTTTCACAACGACCTCCATTTCGGAATTTAAGAAATTTTAACTAAGAGAAGCTCAAAATATAAAAATTTCTGATATTCCGAATATCTTACATCAAATTGAGTAAAAACTAATTAATTTCTTAAATTCCGAAATAATATGTTTGTGCCATAAAAAATCCCAATCTTCTTAGTCTGGGTTTGGAATCACAATTGAAGTAAGGACTTACGCAAAATTGCGCTAGCTAGACGTGCCGCCGAAGACAGTACAATTGCTTGGCCTGCCCCAGCGAAGACAGGGGACAAGGCAACAGCAACGACGCTAGCGTCTGTTTTGCCTAAGTCCTCAAGTAGAAAACAATGCTGAATTTACAAACAAAACTAGGCTAACCTAGAGATCAAAAAAAGTCAGTAGCGAAAAATACTCCGTTTTTGTACTGCCTGAAGGGATTCATACTTACCTACATCGAAATAACAATGATGAGATTTCAATTTGATCACCGACATTGGGCATAAAAAAACCGCCACGAAGGCGGTTTTTTTGTGCGGTAAAAATTACCGAATTACTTGCTAGCTGCTGGTGCTGCTGCGGCTGGTGCAGATGCTGGTGCGACTGCCATAGCTGATGCAGAAGCAGATGCTGCTTTTTCGCCGACGATTTCAATCTTCGCTTTTTCTTTCAAACCATCCAAGAATTTTTTCAGGTTTTGTTGTTGAATTTGTTGTGTCAAACGTGGTTTTACTTGGTCTAAACTTGGTGCTTCTTTTGCACGGCTGTCGTCCAAAATAATTACGTGGTAACCGTATTGTGATTTGACTGGCTCTTCAGTGAATTTGCCTTTTTCCAGTTTCGCTACTGCGTTACCGAATTCTGGCACCATACCGCGTGGATCAAACCAACCCAATTCACCGCCCTTGTCTTTCGAGCCTGGATCTTTGGATTGTGCTTTCGCTAAAGCTGCGAATACTTTAACGTCTTTTTTCAATTTTGCGATGATCGCTTTTGCTTCGTCTTCTTTTTCTACCAAGATGTGGCGCGCTGAGAATTCATTGCCTGTTGTTGCGGCTTTGATTTTTTCGTATTCAGCTTTGTAATCTGCGTCAGTGACTGGCGTGTTTTTCATATAATCATCTACGAAACCTTGTGCCAATACATTGGTTTTCATCATTTCGAGTTGCTCTGCAATCTCACCCGATTTGTCCAAACCTTTTTTTGTCGCTTCTTGTGCTACCAAAGATGCCATCGCTAAATTGTCGATGATCATTTTGCGCATTTCTGGATTGTCTGGCATACCTTGAGCAGCTTGCTGCTTCATGATCATGTCTACTTGTTTTGTGCTGATAGGCTTGCCATTCACTGTGGCAGCGATCACACTGGCTGCGCCTTCTGCTGGTTTGTCTGCACTTTTTGTACAAGCTGATAAAGCTAATACTGCTACAGCACTACCGATCATGAAACGAGATTTAATCAACATCTTGGTCTTCCTTTATGATTTTCTATATTGTAATAAAGCGACGCTAGCCGCTGGTGTTTGGGATACAGCAATTATTAAAACAAAAATTTATGCTGGCGAATTTTACCTGTGATTTTGTAATTGCACTTAAAATTTGCGCATAAACTGGTGAATCACGAGGCATTTTGCGCATTTTTTAAGCACATAGTGCGCATTTATTGACGTGAAGAAAATCGCCAGCACTCAACTCATGGAGATAGACGCAATGATCGATTTTTCAGAAATGCTGCCGGTTGGCATGGTGGCGCATGGTGGACAGGTTGCACAGATCATGGCGGAGATCGCCAAACGACAGCGTGGTCTGGCGGATTGGGAGGCTTTTCACTATGAAAAAATTTCAGATTCTGCAGTCGAACTGACTGGTGGAATTGTGAGCATCACGAATGGTGCGAAGCGGTGGTTAGAACCGCATGATTGCATTACCATCTCGTTCGCTGCAGTCATCGCTGAAATGCAGCATCAAGGCTTATTAGAAACCGTACCGGAAGCCAACACCGTACCAGCTAAAATACAAGCACTCAATAATGATCGCACAATGCTAAATACTGCTAGCAACGCGCATTATCCGTATTTACATTTGAAGTTGGCACTACCTGACGATCCGCTCAGCCGTCAAAAGCTATTGCAAACCCTGCATTTGCAAGCTGATTTGATGGGAGCGACGATTATCGGTTGCAGTCTGGAATAAGCCCTTTTTCACTCCCTCGCTGTCATCGCTAGGTCACAAAATTTGCCTACATTGGGAAGCTGTTTTTATTTCCCACCGCCAACTTTATTTGCGGAGTTTGTATGCAATTTTTCTTTTCCCCGGCAATTGTGCTGATGCGGCGACTGCGTCTGCTGCCCAAATTTTTGATCGTGGCTTGTCTGTTTGCACTGCCAGCATTGATCGTTTCTGGTTTATTCGTGCATGAATTAAATAAGGCAATTAGCCTGACTAAACTAGAACAGAGCGGCCTGCAAAATCTGCGTATCGTACAAGAGTTAAGCCGCCAGACCCAGCAGCATCAAGCCTTACGACACCTTGCGTTAGCGGGCAATGCAAATGCCAAACAAGCTGCACAAGAAGTCATGCGAGAGATAGATCAAAGCTACCAGCGCTTGGTGTCACTACAACAGCCGTATTCAGAACTCACGCAGGCCGATGCATCCACTAAGCCACTCTTAGAACTCATCAACAACACGCAAAGTGGCTGGACTGCGTTGCAACAAGCGCTTGATACAAGCAACTCCTCAAGCAAGGCCAAAGAAAGCTACGCCGCACATAATGCCGTATTAGCACAATTAAAATCACTAGCCAGCAAGATCGCCGACCAAAGTAATCTCAGCCTCGATCCTCAGGTCGATACCTATTATTTAATCGCTCTGTATGCGAAATACTTACCTGAACTCAGCAGTGTCTTAGCCGATACTGCAGCACGTGGCGCGCCCTATATTGATACTGGCTTATTAGAAGCGAACGAAGATGTTTTAATCAATGCGAACGTGCTATTGAGCCAACGTGATTTACCAAAAGTACAGGCGCAACTCGACGCTATCGTAAAAGCCCATCCAGCACTGCAAAGTCTGCAGCAACAACAGCAACAAGTCATCGCCAATCATCTGGACTTTTTAGAGCGTACCAGGAACGAAATTCTCAATACCCTCAACCAAACTAGCGGCACCGACTATTTAGCTGCGGGGCAAAAAAGTATCAATGCCTGGCATGATCTCAGTGTCAGTTTGGCAGATTTAATCCATACGCAATTGGAACAACGCCTCAGCAACCATGTATGGAACCGGAATGCGATTGTGCTGGCAATCATCTTAGTCATAAGCGTTGCCGCTTATCTATTAACTGGATTTTATCTGGCCTTTGCCCGTGAACTAGGGCAACTCACGGTCGCTGTGCATAGAATCAGCGATGGCAATTTAAGCATTGCCTGCGAGGCACATGGCAAAGATGAGGTGGCGCAGCTAGTACTCGAATTCGAAAGCATGCGCCAGGTTTTGATCGGCCTGGTACAAAGAATACGCGGCAGCACCGAACAGATCGCCAGCTCATCCAAAGAAATTGCCAGTGGCAATGCAGATTTGTCTATACGCACAGAGCAACAGGCAAGTTCATTAGAAGAAACTTCGAGCTCGATGGAAGAATTAACTGGCACTGTCAAACAAAATATTCAGAGTGCACAACAAGCAAATGTCATGGCAATCGAGGCCAGCAATATCGCGGAACAAGGTGGTGAAGCGGTCGCGCAGATGAATGCCATGATGGCGGGAATTCAGCAATCTTCCAAACAAATTAATGACATCATCGCGGTGATCGATAGCATCGCCTTTCAAACCAATATTTTGGCACTCAACGCGGCGGTGGAAGCCGCCCGTGCAGGCGAACAAGGTCGTGGATTTGCCGTGGTCGCAACCGAGGTACGCAATCTGGCACAACGCTCCGCCAGTGCCGCAAAAGAAATTAAAGCTTTAATCAGCCATTCGGTAAAACAAGTCGATGCAGGCCATCAGCAAGTGCAACAAGCCGGCAACACCATGACGCACATCCTCGATGCGATTGCAGAATTAAATCGCAATATGCAGGCGATTACCGATGCCAGCGTAGAACAAGGTGATGGCATACAAATGGTGAATTCCACGATAGGTCAACTCGATCACATCACACAGCAAAATGCAGCCTTAGTCGAGCACGCTGCTGCTGCAGCAGACAATATGCATCAGCAGGCGCTGAAGTTAAGTGAAGCGGTGGCTGTCTTTGTGACCGAAGATCAAAGTAGTGCGCAACAGGCGACTGTGGAGGTACGTGAAGGGCATGCATTGCGGACTGCGCCCTTGTTTGTCCCTATGAAAACATCACGATCAAAATCACGATCAAATACAGGGGAACGCAAATTGAAAGATCGTTTTAAATTAGCGTGACTGGTTTCCATATTTAAACTGCAATTCGGAAATCAACTCGGTTTAAATCAACGGTCAGATCTGGGAATTGTTGTGCAATATCTTTGCGTAGTATTTTCATAGCATTTAGGTTAAAAATTCAATATTGAAAATTCATGCCAAAAAATCTTAAGACGTAAAAAAAGCCCCGAACCAGTCGGGGCTTTTTTTACATGCAGTGATGACTTACATCAATTAACAACCGGTAGTCGTCAAAGTGATAGTTGGTGAACCAGTTGCAGAAGCAGGCTCAGTATAAACAACAGAACAAGTCGCTGCCGCTGGCGCAGAAACTGGAGAAACTGTCAAAGTAGTACCAGTTGCTGTCAAAGTGTAATCAGATGCATTCAAACCTGCAGCCGATGCAAACGAGGTATCCGCTTTTGGATATCCAGACAAAACCGTCGTAGCAAATGTAATTGTTGTACCTTCAAATGTCACAGTAGTTGGTACTGGCGAAGTCACCAAATATTTGCCATGTGCCATCGCTGCAGTCGCGGCCAGGGAACCCTTAGCAGCGTTGATGCTGGCGATACGAGCGTCTTTACCCAAATCTGCAAATTTTGGTAAGGCAGTCGCTGCCAAAATACCTAAAATGACGATCACCACGATCAATTCGATCAAGGTAAAACCCGTTTGTTTTTGTGAATTCATTTTTTTCTCCAATCTTTGTTAATAGCTTTGCGAATCTAGCTTGGCTTTTTTGAGTCGCTTTTTAGCTTGGTATTTTGACATTTGCACTATTATTATCGTGCATTTTATATGTCGCTGATATTGTCACTTATTGCTACTGTTTTCGCATTAAAGACACCTGATTCAAGTATCACACACAGCCCCCTTAACTACAAGTAACATTTTGTGAATTCGTTGTATTCGACATTTTATACAAATTCACAACATTATCTTTGTGCAAGCGCCGCAACACTTATTTATTTATCGGTCAAAAAGGCGCAAACATTAAGTCGTACACCCTTGCATGCGCACTGGGGTATCAGTAGACTCCACCAGAATTTATACGACTGTCTTGATCTGCGACTAACACCTCTGTGACTTATCAAATGAACTCAACCATTCCCGCTATTGCCGAATTTTATGATGTCACTCATGACATGTTTCATCAACAGATTCAGCCGCTATATCGCCCAGCGATCTTGCGCGGACTGGTGCGGGATTGGCCGCTGGTTCAGCATGCACGTAGAGCATTGCCAGATTTATTGAATGATTTGGCAGCGCGCGATAGTGGTGCCGCTGTGGACGCCATCATGCTGCGTCCTGAACATCAGGGCAGGATTTTTTATGATGAGACGATGGATGGTTTCAACTTCATCAAAAATCGCGTACCGATCACTGCCGTGCTCGAACAATTAGCGCGCTATGCGCAATTTGCGACGCCGCCCTCGGTAGCAGTACAGAGTGCATTGGTCGTCGAATGTTTGCCCAGCTTACAGCAAGATCATCCCATGCCTTTATTGGAGGAAGGCACTGCGGCTCGCATCTGGCTCGGCAATCACATCGTCACGCCGACGCACATTGATGGTTCTGACAATATTGCCTGTGTGATCAGCGGACGACGCAAATTTGTACTATTCCCACCTGAGCAGATCGCCAATTTATATATAGGTCCTTTGGATTTTGCACCGACGCCCTCGCCTATCAGCATGGTGAATTTAGCTGCGCCGGACTTTGATCGCTACCCGCGCTTTCAGACTGCTTTGGAACACGCACAAACTGCCATCTTAGAACCCGGCGATGCGATCTATATTCCTAACCTGTGGTGGCATCATGTTGAGTCTTTGGATCAGATCAATATCTTGATGAATTACTGGTGGGGCGGATCGAATTTTTCGACTGAGAATAAGACTTCGCCCTACGGTTTGCTCTTGCAAGCGCTCTTAAGTTTTAAAGAATTACCACTCGCCCAACGCGCTGCCTGGGGCAGCGTGTTTCAACATTATGTGTTTAGTACAGACGACCCGGCGGCGCATATTCCGTCGCATCGCCGGGGTGTTTTACAAAGATAGCATCATGCTACGGCAGCGAACGCTGCATCTAAGCGTTTCAACAAATCTTTGTGCATAGAAAAATGATGTGACTGCCAATGTTTTTTCATTTGTTCTATCTGTTCACGTTGCTTCAATGCGGTATTTTTATCACCCTGCGTCAGCGCCCAAATCGCATGCTCGACATAGGCTTCAACACTGCCGTGATCACGGGTTGCTTTGTTAAACTCTTCACCCGCAGCTTGGTGTTGCCCTGCTAAGGCATAGGATTTCGCCAATAACAAAGCGACTTGTTCTAAGCGAAAATCAGCGTGATGCTGACGTATCTTCAGTAATAATTCGATTGCTGCATTGGCCTGTCCATTTTGTAATCTGGCACGTGCCGCACCGAGTAACATTTCTCTTTCATTGGCAAACGGACCTTGCAAGCAAGCTTCATATTGTTGTGCCGCTTGTTGCGCATCGCCCGCTTCCAAATAGGCCGCGGCCAAACGCATTTGATTTTGTGCTGAGGGTGTCAACTCGAAAGCTTGTTGCGCCTCCCGCAATTCTTTGCCCGGATCTAGGGCTTTTAGAGTTGCTGTCGTCAACTTACGTGCACCGTATTGCAAGCGACTATCTGGCAAATAAATCGCAAAGAAATACACGACACTTCCCAACAAGGGGAAAGCAAATAAAATCATCAACCAATACAACTCACGCCCATGACGTATCGCATGTACTGCAAAAAAAATCGCTACTAAAATATGTAAGCTGACACCAATATACGGCATGTTTTCCTCTGCTAATGTTCAAATAATTGGGTTTTAGATTTTCACTACACGCGTCGCAGCATTTGCACGGACGGGTATCAATTCACTTTCAAAAAGCGACACTATACCTATTTTATACACACCAGCCTGACCTGTTTCATATCAGTGATACCAGACAGCACTTTTTCCATACCGTCCATTTTTAGCGTCAACATGCCATCTTCTAATGCGGCGGTAAATAGCTGTGCCACACGTGCATGTTCTTGTATGAGTTTTTTAACGGGATCGGTGCCGACCATGAGTTCATGTAAGCCTACGCGGCCTTTATAACCGCCATTACATTTATCGCAGCCTTGCGGACGATATAAGGTTAATTGCCCTTGCGGGTTCGCATACTCTTTCATCCATTTGTTCAACACTTCGCGCTTCGCCGCCTCTACATCAGTTTGAAAAGCGGCAGTCGCCAATAACTCTGAACAATACTCATTGAGCAGCGATTGAACTTCTTCCGGCGCGGGTTGATATGCGACTTTGCAAGTACCACATAAGCGTTTCGCGAGGCGCTGCGCCAAAATCCCAAGTAAGGCATCAGCGAAGTTAAACGGATCCATGCCCATATCGAGCAGTCGAATAATCGATTCTGGCGCACTATTTGTATGCAAGGTTGCGAACACCAAGTGACCAGTTAAAGAAGCCTCCAAGCCGATAGAGACAGTTTCTTTATCACGCATTTCGCCGACCATAATGATGTCTGGATCAGCGCGTAAAAATGCTCGCATCACGGTGGCAAAATCCATCCCCGCTTTGCGATTAACCTGTACTTGGCGCAAGCCTTTTTGCGTAATTTCAACAGGATCTTCAGCTGTCCAGATTTTAGTTTCTGGGCGATTCAAATAATTCAAAACGGAATGCAGCGTCGTCGTCTTACCCGAACCAGTTGGGCCGCAAACAAAGAAGATGCCGTAAGGTTTTTCGACAACATCTTTCAAGCGCTGCAAGTTGTGTGGCAAGACCCCGAGCTTATCGAGTGGAATCGGTTCCCCCGCCGCCAAAATACGCATGACAACATCTTCCATTCCAGCCGAGGAAGGTATCGTCGCAACCCGCAATTCAATATCTAAGGGGCCATATTTTTTAAACTTAATCTTGCCATCTTGCGGTTTGCGTTTTTCAGAAATGTCGAGATCGCACATGATCTTAATCCGCGCTAACAAAGCATTTCTATAACTAGCGGGAATTTCTATGTAAGGCGATAAAGATCCATCTTTGCGAAAGCGAATCAGAGTCTTCTCTTTACCCGGACGTGGTTCTATATGAATATCCGATGCGCCTTGTTGATAGGCATCGACAATGATCTTATTGAGCAATTTAACCAGCTCGTTTTCAACTGCAGCGGAAACTTCTGTACTGCCACTTCCACTATCGTCTTCTTCACCTTCCATGCCAGACAATAGCTCACCCACGCTAGCGGATTCCCCAGTTTGTCCAAAGAATTGATCAATGGTCTGCGCAAATTCCCGTTTAGTTGTGACTCTATATTGCAATCGCGCCGTCGGAAAAATCAAATTCACAACGCGCGTCGTCTTCACCTGTTCTGGATCAACCGCGAGTATCGTCATACCGGTTTTATCTTCGGAAATCGGTAGCCACAAATTCTCTTCTACGTATTGACGCTTGAGCTTCTTCACTAATTCAACATCAATCACGCGCTCTGCTTGCCAGGTCTCATACGGTACACCAAAAAAACGAGAAAGCGCCTTGCCGATTTGCTCTTGAGTAACTTGAAATTCATCAATCAAAACATCTTCTAAATCGAGTTGTTTCTTACGTGCAGAGCTGATTGCTAATTCAAATTCCGGTACAGATAAAACGCCGTCCGACACCAATCCATTTAACTTGGAAGGAGGAATTGGTAGAGGCTTATTTTTTTGCGTGAATGCAATCGCTAAGGTTTCACATAATTCGCGCACGCCTTCCTGTGCAATCGCCGAGAATGTCTTGCCGTGACGACTATTAATAAATTGTATGGCGCCGAGTAATTCACTTTTTTCTGCATCGATAATCGGCGCAACTAACATTTCTTTAGTACGGTATCCAGTTCGTCCATCGATGGCTTTTTGAAAATGTAAATGCGGAGAAATGTCTCTTAATTCTGCTTCGTCATACACGTCATTCAGGCACAACACTTCTTTATGCAAAGCGACATAGCCGGCAATACTTTGATCAGAGATCGGCAAGCGGATATCTTTGAAAGTATTCAATCCCATCTTCACTTTTGAAATCAGATTATTTCCGTCAGGTGCGACTACATAAATCGTCAAGCGATCACAATTAAAGAGATCGCAAATATCCGTGGTCAAATCGAGCATGATTTGATCCACGGCATGAGTCGCATGTATCTTATTGGTCAGCGTTTGTAGTCGTTTAAAAAAAATCAGGCGCTGTGCTGCGCTCTCTGTTTTTCCTGTATCACTGACTGGTTTGGCCTGCATCATGTGCCTCTTTCCTGAAACAATATGGCGTCTAAATTGGTGCAAAACGGGTATATCAGCCCGCACTTGAATTGTTATTTTGCATTGCTGCATTATCACCCAATACTAGGCAATTCGATTCTATTCGACGATGAAGAAGTGACGCCTAGGGCACATCTGCAACAAATATTGAAGTATAGGAGCTAGATTGGAGGCCATCTTGGCAAGGGCCAGGCAATTTCATCAAAATCCAAAATAGGCGAAGTTAGCGCACTTTATCGCTGGATGTTTTACGCAACTGTTTTTTTCACAACGAAAAAAAGATTAGGTGAAATCACAGAAAGCATGTATATTCCGTTCCGTACTTGTATCAGGTCGTAATATTGTTGGTCCCAATTCCGCATGGCTGTTCTCTTCTAGTCGTTCTGTTTTATCTCCTTCGGTTTCATCTCTTGGTTTTAAGTGCCTAACAGGCAATATCGCCTATTGGCTACTACTTTCTGTCGCACGATTTATATTTTGTGCTCAGCGAATGTCGCCATCCATAATTAAAGAAATTAAAGGAAATAAAATGAGTAATCAAACTGGAATCGTCAAATGGTTTAACGACGCTAAGGGCTTCGGCTTCATCACACCTGATGCTGGTGGTCCTGACTTGTTCGCCCACTTTCAAGACATTCAATCTACTGGCTTCAAAAGTCTCTCGGAAAATCAACGCGTTTCTTTCGAACGCAGCGCTAGTCCAAAAGGCGACAAAGCTAGCAATATTCAGGTTTTGTAATTTACAAAATCTAAAATTGGTGTGTGATGTAAGCATGACGCACTAAAACGAATGCAGGTTCGTAGCTTCGACACAGTGCAGCTACGCTTCCTGAAATTGAATTACACCATGCAGATAGCATGGGTGATACAAACTCAGAAATGCCCACATTCAAACCGCAAATGGTCGCAGTGTCCGCACGCAGACCGCACAAACTGATTCTAACCGGCTTGACCTACTTTGCAGATAGCACTGAGGTGAGGAAAATGGTTTAGTCAGGCGTAGTGAAAATCGAGATGAGCGCAGCATGCAATTATCCTGCGCTCACTTTAGGTTAGCTTCAAGTTAGCCTCTAGTTATCTCAAGCACCACGCAAAGCTAAAATTTCGCAAAATAAGATGCCGATTTGTGTTCTTTGTGATTTGACGATTCATCGTCCTACGCAAAAGTTTGCTGCAAATAATTTATACTTTGCACTGTCATCGTGTGATCAAACGATAACAGCCGTATAATTCCAAACGTACACCACGCAGATAGCATGGGTGCCCGACCCTTAATAACACTTGGCAGATAGCCCTGGTTGTTAATGAATTATCGCAATGCATGAAGAGCCCGCCTTTGGTGGGCTTTTTGCTTTTTTGCGCTGCGATTTGCTCACCTCAATTTAATGTGAGTTTTTGTGTTTTCTTTTTTCGATTTGTATTTTGCATGTTGCAAGAAATACGCGTGCAGCTGTTGGTAAGGGGCGTCATTTTGCACAATCAAATTTGACCAGCACGATGGCAGCAAGGATACTAAGCGCCTGTTCAAAATATCCTCACGGCAATTTCTTTCCCCTTGGAGTCACAGATGAAAAAAACAATTTGCTCTACTTTAGTCGCGACCGCTTGCGCATTGTCAGTCAACGCATTTGCGACTGATGTCTTGATTACTGCCAGCAATATGTTAGATGTACGCACGGGCAAAACCATCGCCAATCCGCAAATTCTGGTGCGTGATGGTCGTATTGTGAGCGTTAAAAATGGTGGAGCACCTAACACTGATGCGAATGTGCAAAAAATTGATTTGCCTGGCATGACCTTATTACCTGGCCTTATCGACATGCATGTGCATCTTGATTCTGATCCTACCTATGGCGGCTATAACACCTTGCAGTTTGGCGATCGCTTCTGGTCTATCCTCACTGTCCCGCATGCAAGCCGCACTTTGGATGCGGGATTTACGACAGTACGCAATGTCGGTGCTGATGCTTGGAATGATGTAGGTTTGCGCCAAGCGATTGATGAAGGCAAAGTGCGCGGCCCACGTGTGGTGACAGCTGCATATTCATTTGGTGCGACCGGTGGTCATTGTGATTCCACCTTCTTTCCACCATCCATGAATCAGCAGAGCCCCTTCAATGCCGATAATCCAGAAGAAGGTCGCAAGCGCGTGCGTGAATTACGCAAATACGGCGCACAGGTCATCAAAATTTGCGCAACTGGTGGCGTGTTTTCGCACAATACTGAACCAGGTCAACAGCAAATGAGCTTGAAAGAAATGAGCGCCATTGCAGAAGAAGCGCATCAATGGGGCTTGCGTGTAGCCGCACATGCTCACGGTACGTCGGGCATTAAAGATGCGATTCGTGCTGGTATTGATACGATAGAACACGCCAGCCTGATCGACGATGAAGGTATCGCGCTAGCCAAGAAGCATGGCGCCTACTTATCAATGGATATTTATAACACCGACTATACGCAATCTGAGGGTAAGAAAAACGGTGTGCTGGAAGACAATCTACGCAAAGACCGAGAAGTTGCCGATGTACAGCGCGAAGGTTTTCGCCGTGCGAATGCGGCTGGTGTGAAAATGGTATTCGGCACCGATGCAGGCATTTATCCGCATGGAGATAACGCCAAACAATTTGCCACCATGGTGAAATATGGCATGACACCAATGCAAGCGATTCAGTCTGCCACGGTGGTGGCGGCGGAAGCGCTCGCAAGTAAAGATGTTGGAGTCATTGAAGCTGGCCGCTTTGCCGATATCATTGCGGTCGCTGGGGATCCGACTAAAGATGTGCGCGTATTAGAAAAAGTCGCGGTCGTCATCAAAGGTGGTGAAGTGGTGAAATCAAATAAGTAGGATAAATAGACAAAGCTCTTGAGTAAAGCCCGTCTGAAAGACTGGCGAAAATGGTAGGGCGGGTGCAACCCTATAGGCACTAACCAAAACAAAACTAAAACCTCTCAACACAGAGGCACAGAGACACGGAGGAGCACAGAGAAATACATAGTTTGAAGAGCGGCGTAACATTTTATTTCCTCCAGCCATTCTCTGTGTCTCTGTGTCTCTGTGTCTCTGTGCCTCTGTGGTTAATGGTTTTAGAGTTTTGGTTAGCGTCTATGGGGTGCACCCCGCGTTGCTCATAGGTCGGTCTTGAGTACGCGACGGCTAGGCGGCGCGGGTTGCACCCGCCCTTGTATTATGAATGAAGAGTCGGTATTTTCACGGACTCGATGTTTTAACAGTTTTTGATAGGCATATCAGAAACGAGCAACTGGATGCCGTACCCGCCCTTAGG
>NZ_JACOGA010000024.1 GCF_014284175.1 Affinundibacterium flavidum | reverse complement strand
GTCATCTTAGCGCGCAGCGCATGCAGAATTAGGCTGGTCGAAAACGCCAGCGGATAGAAGGTGGTGAAACCTAAGTTTCACGAGCCAATGACCAGAGACTTATTACGACTAGTGAACGTACTACACAACGAAGCAGGAGTGAGAAATGATGAATAAAAATTGAATACAATTCATTTGCAAGTCGTACTTGACATGCTTCATAGAAGGGTGGGTACGTTTTTTGTGCTCACGCCGCTTGTTTGATTTGTCGACGAACATTATTTTTTGCGATTAAAACGTTTAATCTTTTTCAACCGTAACGCATGGGCACAATCGTGCCGTGCCCCCCATACGAGCTGATTTATAGACAGCATCACAGATTTAACAACACAAAAATACCTGCATGCGATTACACTTTGCTATTCGCACCTTCGAATTTTCAAGTGTTTTATAAGCTCATCAAAAACAAACTATGTTTTCCCTATTCCGAAAAAAAGCCTCACCCGCCACGCTTGAGCAACAACTTTCTGAGCTAAGCAAATGCGGCATTCATTTGAACTCCGGCGTGACTGTAGATGATCTCCTCACTCTTCAAACACCCGAAGAATACGAAGCAATTCCGTATAAAGAACTTATTCCCGTATTGGGATGTGATATTCAGCGCAAGCCGTACACGCCAATTTGCGACCGATTGTGGATGTGCGATTATGAAAGAATTGATGATCATGGCACCTATAGCGAAGTTTTAATTCGACTACAGAAAATGAGCAATGCCGTCCTTCCGATTTCAAACATCAGTGATTTCGTCGATATTGAAAAAGGAATTGCGTGGTTGGAATTTGACCTTGATGGACATCACACACACTGGGATGCAACAGTAGATAATGACTGGCTTGACCCGCATATCATCGTTAAATTTGACGAACTGCTACTGACACATCATAGCCAATGTCGTATTTATTCCAATCATAGCGATTTTGGCCAAAGCGCACTTTTTGCTTGCTTCACACAAGTTGAATTTGAGCAGTTCAAGAAATTAGCGACGTTTGAGATTTCTGGAATTGCTGAGCAAGCATCGTAGCTAAGCTGAAATTAGGCTAAAAGCCATATGGGGTGGGTAGATTTTTTATGCCCACGTCGCTCGTTTGAATTGTCGATGAACACTACTCTTTGTACTTAAAACGTTTGACCCTTTTTAACCGTAACGCGTGGGCACGATGATGCCGTGTCCACCCTATGATCGAAGCTTAATGACTTTGGCAAAACTCTGGTGCGCACGGTGCATCCACCCTTTTCTTAACAACATTAAATTCCAAGAACTAAAGCCAAATTACCTTGTCCAAGCTTACTCGCCGTTTGCATCACCTTCAACCAGGAAGCTTAAACCATGAGATTGATCGCCTTAGTCGCCACCACATTTGCCGCTACACTCACACTCAATACGACTCACGCAGCCAACAATACGGATGTTGATAGCGCCACCATCGCCGCTATTGAGGCAACTTGTTTTGATTATATTGATGGGCAATTGGAAGCGAATCCACAACGTGTTGCCCGCTCACTGCATCCTGATTTGGCAAAACGTGCTGCCATTGGCGATACGCCAGATGAACGCCTCGGGCTGCGTCGTATGTCGAAAGAAGAATTGGTCAACCTGACCAAAGAAGGCGCATTAAAAACACCGAAGGAACAGTGGAATCGGTCCTGCAAGGTGCTTGACGTGACTGACACCGCCGCTTCGGTGCGCTTAGAAACGCCGTGGTTTGTAGATTACTTTCACATGAGTCGCTTTGGTGATCGTTGGATTATTGTGAATGCGCTGTGGTACAGCAAACCGAAGAAAGCCAAGTAAATTTGCCGATTTTATATAAGGAGCGAACACATGAAGCCATACACATCTTACAAAAAATTTCTCCCCTCGCTCTTGTTGATCGCTGGTATCTTCATTAGTATGGCGAATTTTGCCCTCGCCCAAACCGTCAGCAATGAGGACAAATTGCTAGAAGCGGTGCGGGATGGCAAAACTGTCGTCTTTAAAGCCTTGCTCAATTCTGGTGCCAATCCACAATGGCGCGATAAGGATGGTTACGATGCTTTCGACTATGCGATAGAACGGCACCAATTTGACATCAGCCAACTCTTACTACAGCATGCACTGGATAAAACTCTGAACAGTGAAGTGGATAAGCGCTACGTCGATGCGATCTTGAATCGTCAAGCGCTAACAAATCAGACCACCTCCACGCCAATCAAAATCGCGCTCTTGCGCTTACTTGCCAATCAGGGAAAAACCGCAGAAGTCATGCAATTAATCCAGACTGGCTTGCCTGTGGATGCAGGTGCTGAAACTGGCTATACCGCTTTAGCCTTAGCAGTGCGGTGGCAACATAAAGAACTGCTTACGCAACTATTGCAAGCTGGTGCCGACCCAAATACGCATACCAATAGCTGCTATCAAACGACAGCCCTCATGGAAGCATCGCGTGATGGCAATGTCGATATTGCCAAGCAACTTATCAGCAAAGGTGCCAAGGTCAACGAGCCAGATAAATTTGGCGACCATGCTTTAAACTGGGCTGCATTTTTTGGTCATCTGGAATTTGCGCAATTATTATTGACGCACGGTGCAGATTTGACTCGCACCGGGCAGACTGACGACAATGCGCTGGACGTGGCGATCCGTCAGGGTCATAGCAAGCTCGTTGAATTGTTAAAAAATGCGGGTGCGAAACCACATCTAAAAAAAAGCGGTAATCAATAATTGTTGTCGGTAAGGCGTGGGCACGATGATGTCGTGCCCGCCTTATTTGCATGCAAAATAGTCACACAAAATAATCGTGCAAAGTAATTGTGCAAAATAACTATGCAAAGTAATGCGTCGCTTGTGCCAAGGCGCGCTGATCTTGCATCACGTCACCGGGGCGATTGCCATAGCCTATTAAGCTTCCATTCCATGGCATATCCATGTATCCCGCCGTAAAACGCAAACTTTCTACTAAAGCTTTTGCAAAACTTTGATCTTCATCAGCCGTCACCGTAATATTCCATAAGCGACGACCACGCATTTTTTCTTTGAAATCATAGCCAGGGACGCGCATCCATCCTGACCAGTGATCGAGATATTTTTTGGCCACCGCTGGCAAGCTGTACCAATACAAAGGCGTGACAAAAACCAAATCCGTGGCTGCCAGAGTGGCATCAAGTAATTCGCGCATAGCGCCTTGAGGCGCTGGGTAAGTTCCATCAGCATCATGACGTTGATCGACAAAATCTGGCATAGCGTAATCATTAAGATCGCGCCATTCTTGTTCGACATCAGTTGGTAAAAATTGCGCGGCGTAGCGGGCTAATTGTTCGGTATTGCCTTGCGCTCGACTGCTGGTGAGCAAAAATAAAAAGCGACGTGGATGCGATGGTACGTGTGTGTTAGGCATAGCTTGCTCCGAATAGCGTAGATTGAGTATCGTTGGAGTGGCAGTGTAGGTTTCGTCGCTTCGCCTGACAAATGATGATTTTTGAGAATCGGATTAGTTCTGCTAAACTGAATTCATGACTAGACCTATACACATCAGATCCGCGCCTCTTGGTGCTATCCGTGCTTTTGAAGCAGCTGCACGACTTGGTAGTTTTAAACTCGCAGCGCAAGAGCTCTCGGTTACTCCAGCAGCAATCAGTCATCAGCTCGCGGCGTTGGAAGACTATCTCGGCACGTCCCTCTTTTTACGGACTAATCGATTAGTACAATTAACGGCGACCGGTAAAATTTTGTCGGAACAGGTTTCATCCTCATTCGCGCAATTACAAAAAGCTTTGGAGCAAGCCAGCACACTGCCAACGAATGAGCAAGTGTTGGTAGTCAGCGCCGCGCCCTCAATTGCGGCGAAATGGTTGGTACCTCGCCTGAGCCGTTTTCATGCGCAATATCCCGATATCGATCTGCAGCTCTCATCGGAAAATCAAACCCATGACTTTATCAAAAATGCCAGCATAGACGTGGCGCTACGTTATGGCATCGGTGGTTATGAACATGATACCGCTAGCGGCAAAAAGACTGGTTTGCATGCAGAAAAATTATGGGAAGAAACCTACTTATTCCCAGTTTGCAGTCCCACTACCTTGCTCGCTGTAAATGGCAACTTGAAAAGCGGCATAAAGGGCATAAAGGGCACTAAGACATCTTCACTGCAACACTTGACCGATTTGTGCAAACAAACGCTACTACGCCTGCCACTCCCGCCCAATCGTGAAACGGGTTTAGTCGGCGAACGCTGGCAAGCTTGGTTGAATAGCATTGCAGAATTCCAAACCTTGAGTGAAGGTGAACAAGTAAGCTTGCTTGCGCATGCAAAAAAAGGCCCTTTCTATAGCCACGAACATCTCGCCATCGACACTGCCAAATCAGATCACGGCATTTGCCTGGCGCTAGATGTCTTAGTGATCGAGGATTTATTGGAAAAGAAATTACTGCGCCCATTGGCTGTGCGCAGCCGTGATCCCTACTCGCACTGGCTTCTGTATCGCGAACAAGATGCGCAACGCGCGAGTGTTCAGGCATTTGCCCAGTGGATTAGAGACGAGGCGGCGCTGTCTCTAAAAACGCTGTCAAGTTGTCGCTCGCGGTCACTGGCTTAACTCTTTGAAGGCATCGATATTTCAGAAGTCCTCGATGCCTTCAATACCCTAATCCCGCCATAGAATGGCGACATACGTAAATTAGGGATGAGAGATTTTGCCTGCTCTTCACTAAGGTTACAGTCAATCGCTCAGCCAACCACGCCCCCCCAATCAATCACGATCAGTTGCACAAACTGAAAATTGTTTACTTGATTCTATATTTCGATAAATATAGAATTATCGAAATCAACGTAATCACTACGAACTAATATCCATGGGAACCAAATCCGCCATCAGCGCCCTCGCCGCGCTGGCTCAAGAATCACGGCTTGCAATCTTTCGCTTACTGGTCGCAGTTGGACCTGAGGGTCTGGCGGCCAGCAAGATCGCTGAGCAGCTCGAAGTACCCTCTTCTTCTCTGTCATTTCACTTAAAAGAGTTGTCGCACGCAGATTTGATCGTGGCGCGGCAAGATGGACGGTTCATCATTTATTCTGCGAACTTTGGTGCGATGAATGACTTGATAGGTTTTTTGACTGAAAGCTGCTGCGGTGGAAATCCTTGCGGGCCAGCGTCTTTACCGAAATCAGTCGCAAAAAAAGCTGGCACCAAACACATTACCAAGACCACTGCAAAAGCTTAAATCTGTTTTTCGCTTCTTCACTATTCTCTAATCTGTTTTTAATCTTGATCTTAATTTTATGTCTTCAGAAAACACTTTACGTAAACGCCTCGTTGCCGAATTTTTAGGTACAGCATTTTTACTCGCGGTCGTCGTCGGCTCGGGCATCATGGCACAAACACTCTCCGCGGGTAATGCTGCTGTAGCTTTGCTGGCCAATGCGCTGGCAACAGGCGCTGGTTTGATTGCATTGATTTTGATGTTTGGAAATTTATCGGGTGCGCATTTTAATCCTGTAGTGACACTGTCTGAAGCCTGGCAAAAAAATCTCCCTGCACAGCTAGCTCTCCCTTACATCGCCGTGCAAATTGTGGGTGCGTTTGCTGGTGTCGCTGCGGCACATGGCATGTTCGATTTACCAGTATTTTTTGCATCCACACATGCGCGTACCGGTTTGTCGCAGTGGTGGAGTGAATTCATTGCGACATTTGGATTAATCGCCGTCATCATCAGCACTTCGCGCACTCGACCAGCGACCACGCCCTTTGCAGTGGCGGCCTATATCACGGCAGCGTATTGGTTCACTTCTTCCACATCTTTTGCGAATCCTGCGGTGAGTTTGGCGCGTGCGATGACCGATACTTTTGCGGGTATACGTCCTATTGATGCACCAGGCTTTATCGCGATGCAATTGCTAGGTGCCGCGTGTGCCACCGTGCTGTTCAATTGGTTGTATCCGAAGTCGTCCTCACACTAGAACTCAGACTCATTTATCATGAACGTTTTATTTCTTTGCACAGGCAATTCTTGCCGTTCAATTTTAGGCGAAGCGACTTTTAATCATTTGGCGCCTGCAGGTTGGTGTGCGATGAGCGCAGGTAGCCAACCAACTGGGCAAGTTCATCCACGTTCGCTGGCATTGCTCGCGCGTGAAGGTATTAGTACCGAAGGTTACTTCAGTAAGTCTTGGGATAATTTGCCAGCAACACCCGATATCGTCATCACCGTATGCGCGAGCGCTGCGGGCGAAACTTGCCCTGCTTATTTAGGTCCAGTTTTACGCACACATTGGGGTGTAGAAGATCCAGCTCATGCAACTGGTACGGATGCCGAAATCGATGCTAGCTTTATGCAGGCATATCGCATCTTACGCACACGGATCGAAGCATTTCTGGCTTTGCCTTTGACCACTTTGCAGCACGACAAAATCGCTTTAAAAGCGGAGATGGATAAGATCGCCGATTTGCATTAATACGCACGATGATGCACGATGCTGCGCTTATTACACACGTACCCGCTTTAGGAAAAAGCTTTGAATTAACGCCACTGATCAAATTGTTCCCGATACGTGCGGCTAAGAGTCAGGCGCGTTCCATCGCGTAAGAACACAGTCATATCGCCACCCGTCCATGGTTGCAAGTCACGTACAAAATCCAGATTTACTATGGTTGATCGGTGTATGCGTTTAAACAGCGACGAATCGAGCCGGCTCAGCATTTCGGCCATAGTATGGCGTAGCATATGGGTCGCACCATCCACGTGCAGGCGCACATAATTGCCTTCAGCGTCTATCCATTGAATATCGGCGCACCTAATCATCAACCAGCGCTCACCGGTTTTCACCAAAAACCGATCGGGTCGGGATGGTCCATTGCCTAGTTCGGACAACAAGGCCTTAAAGCTATCCGCTTTCTCGCGCGGTTGGCTACTTCGCTCGCGCACCCAGGCCAGCGCTCGCTTGAAACGATCGCGGTCTAAGGGTTTTAACAGGTAATCGACCGCATGTACCTCAAACGCTTTGACAGCATGCGCATCAAAGGCAGTACAAAACAGTGTGGCTGGCATGTGCTCGGCACCAATGGCATCGATCACGCCAAAGCCATCCAATAAAGGCATTTGAATATCCAAAAACACTAGATCGGGTTGCAGTGATTCTATCAAGGTCACGGCCTCCACCCCATTGCTGGCTTCGCCGATAACGACAAAGTCGGCCTCATCGTCCAGCAATTGGCGGGTGCGCTGACGGGCCAGCACTTCGTCATCCACAATCAGGGCGCGCAGCGGCATATTATTGCTCATGTCAGCGTAAAGGGAATCCGCACAAGAGCGCGGGTACCAAGGCCTGGGATATTTTCCAGCGTGAAGCTGTGCTGCGATTGATATAACAGTTGCAAACGCGCCTCGGTGTTTTGTGTTCCGATACCCATACCGCATCCATTACCGTTGCGCGTTCGTGTCCCCAAGCCTTTGCCATTGTCCAACACTTCCAAAATCAACCACTGGTCTTCTTGCCGCACACGAATATCGATGGTCGACAGGTTCACATTATCGGCCACCCCATGCTTGATAGAATTCTCCACCAGCGGTTGCAATAGGAAGGCTGGCACCAAGGCATTTTGGCAGGTAGCGGGGACTTCTATACTCGCCTGCAAGCGATCTTGAAAACGGATCAATTCGATATTCAAATAAGCGTCGATAATCGCAATTTCTCTACTCAAGGGAATTTGTTGGCTACTACCTGAATCGAGTGTCATACGCAATAAGTCGGCTAACCCTGACACCATGCGGTCGGCTTTATCTGCATCGCTATGGATCAGTGCAGAAATGGAATTCAAGGTATTAAACAAAAAATGCGGGCGTAACTGCATTTGTAGCGCAGCATTCTGGGCTTGCGCCAAGCGGCTTTCCAGTTGCGCTGCCTCGACTTCACGCTGACGGTATTTTTGGTAGATATGCATGCTATGCCAGCCCCCCAGTACCGCCCACATCAGCAATAAACTGACGTGAAAATACATGGAGAAAAAGCGCATCAGTGATTGGCCCGGGTTGGCCAGCATTTTTTCAAGGTAGGGTTGCTCGACATACATCAGGTTAACTGCCCAAAGCAGTACCAACGATAATGCCGCTATGACGGCACAAGCTAGTAGTTCGATGCTCCAGTTTTTTAATTCGCGTCGATTAAATTCAACCAGCGGCCAGTGCCGCGCGATTGCGATCACACCCAATCCGCCTAGTCCCCAGGCGATGTTTTGCAGCAAATTCATCGGCAATAAATGCCCTATGAAATTGGCACTAGGAAACCGCGTCAGATCCATGGTAGCCATATACAGGCCAAGCAGCATCCAGATGCTCCAATACAACAGCCATTTGTGAGTGCGTTGGTTCATGGTGTAGGCTTAGATCAAAGGATTTTTAAGATGATGGCGCAGCAGGTGCTGAGATCCTGTCCTGCCGCGCCAAGCGCTTAGCCATGATAGCTGGGTCTATACAACATGTCACGCTGCGCCCTTAGCTGAACGCCGCTGAGCGCCGTGAACTTGTGTTAGCTTGTAATAACTTGTATTAGCTTGTAATAAGCGCTGCTCTCAGTAGTTAGCGGCAACGATATATTTTGGCTCAGCCTCACCCTGCTGTGCTACAGCGTTCGCAGGTCTATATTGAACAGTGATTCGAGTGTCATAACCACTGCCGTGTGGCGCAAATACCATATTTATGGATTTATCCTTTGCAACAAAACGATTCTCGGACAGTGCATGAACCTCGGTGTCGGGCATGCCAGTCAACGACACCATAAAACGGCTGAGCCCCAATCGGCTGAATTTTAAAACCGCACCATTGTCGAGCGCATAGGTGCCGCCCAAGTACATGAATTCGTCCGGTGCAACCCGGTATTTTGGCGAGGTGATCGTCACCACATTGTCGGTTTCAGGATTTTGAGCGGCTGGTGTTTCTGCTGCGAAGGCGCAGGTAACAGCGCAGGTAGCGGCGCATGAAAATACACTGAAGACAGTAGCTTGTAATAATGTAGACATGATCGTTTCCTTTAATTGAGTAAATGTGAGATTTCCCTGCAAGGCTTGCACTGGACTTCCTTGCAATTTCCACCAGCTTGCTGCTTGTTGTCTGGCGATGACTTGATATTAAGTGGCAGCCCACAAAAGGAATAAAAGTTTGTGTTCAGCCGTGACGAATAGGGGATGAATCGTCATTTGATGGCGTCAACCGTGTACTGGCACGCGTAATCGCCCAGTTAAAATGAAGTTTGGATCAACTTACGGCGCTAGGATAAAGGAGTAATGTATGTAAATTACAGGAAGCACAGTCATCGTACAACAATCCAATATTCTGTTTCAGTGGCGAAAATCGGCATAAGCCCAGAATATTTTCCAATTTCAAATGTAGGGACTTGTCGGTTATCATATGAGAATCAAATAGCGTTTACGAATCAGGCCAAATGCTTTGCTTGATCACTACAGACAAAAAATCGATTCCACTATGACTAGCACCAACCCCATCCCCGTCCGCAGCAAACCTCGCAATCTTGCCAGCGCGGTAGTCGATCATCTGACTACACGTATTAAAAGCGATGATTTAAAAGTCGGCGAAAAACTGTCAACCGAATCGGAAATCATGCAAGTTTACGGGGTCAGTCGCACCGTCGTACGCGAAGCAATTTCGCAGTTAAAGGCCGCAGGCTTGGTCGAAACGCGCCATGGCATCGGCACCTTTGTACTCGCTCCCTCGCATCATTTGGGTTTACAAAATTCATCGATAGTAACGGTACGCGATGTGCTCGCGGTACTAGAAATTCGCATCAGCTTAGAAACCGAAGCCGCTTGGCATGCCGCTTCACGACGCACTGATACGCAGATTGAAGAAATGCGAGCGGTGTTGCAGCTAATGCGTGCCACTGTAGAATCTGGCGCGCACTCAGTTGATGCTGACGTACGCTTTCATTTGTTGATTGCGCAGGCTACTGGTAATCCCTATTTTGTCGAGTTGCTTGGGCATTTGGGACACACCTTAATTCCGCGTGCGCGTTTGAATACGGCACAACTCAATCAAGATGATCCATCGGCTTATTTGGTGCGTGTGCATCATGAGCATGAAGATATTTTCAATGCGATTTTACGTAAAGATCCTGAAGCAGCGCGGGCAGCTATGCGTACGCATTTGAGTAATAGTCGGGAGAGATTGAGGTTGGCGCAGGAGGTGATTGAGGGTGCTGGTTGAATAATTCAATTCTTAATTGAAAGTTTCGGATCACATGAAACAAGCACTCACATTAATAAAAAGCATTTCCGAGAGTGAGCTAGAATTTATTTCCAAAGCAGATTATGGGGATGAGTACCTACGCCATAAAGAAGCATTAAAGAAACTAATCTTCGAGCAAAATGGCATTGTTAATGCAGATCAATTGTGGTTTCCTTATGAAGTTGTAGAGCTTTCACGCTGGTCATGCAAAGAAGATCACGAACGTGAATTCGCAATTTCGAATGTGATCATTGCTCTCTCTATCTTGGGTGGAGCTGACACCACTAATTCAACAGAATACATGTTCGATCAACTATCACATGCATATGAACGATTACCTTTAGAGCTAAGGAACATCGTCGTTGATATTTTGTTTCTCGCCAAGGTATTTCAAGAAAAAAGCTAAGCTATTTTTCCGGCAAGGATTCTACACTTTGGTTCAACTCTATGCTGAGCTCAACCATAGATATTGTGCCTGCGATTTCATTGCTCTTATCGACTTTCGCTCGGTCTTATCGTCTGTAGGTCGGGAGTGGCCCGACAGCCAAGCACCTTTTTTGCTTCGCCAAAAAAGGTCCTCCAAAAAAGGCGACCGTAGACTCGCCCTGCGGGTGCTTACGCTACGCTCCAGCATAATTTGTGCGTCACAAAAAATGGGAAAGTGTCGAAACTCGCTTCGCTCAAACACGCCACTTTCTTATCCATTTTCTGTGAAGCACAAATTACATCGTCTCAAACGGGGGTAGGTCAAAATCAAAATCAACAACAAAATCAAAAACAACGACCTACAACTGCTAATAGAAAAATGAGTGCCGATCAATCCTGATTGTTTTGGTGTTGCCGTTGCTTTTGACTTTGCTTTTGACTTTGCTTTTGACTTTCATCCACTTCTGACACTGCCAATTGTGCAGGGCAGAAAATGGATAAAGAAAGTGGCGTTGTTTGAGCCGAAGGCGAGTTTCGACACTTTCCCATTTTTTGTCTTGCACAATTGGGAAGCCGAAGGCCAGTGGCAGCGTGGTCGCCTTTCTTTGCTTACTTTCTTTGGCGAAGCAAAGAAAGTGAGTGGCCGTCGGGCCACTCCCGACCTACTGACCGTAGATCACCCGCAAAAAATAAATATGATCTAAAAAATAGCCCGTCTTGTTAAGAATATTGACTCTATTTCCCCAGCAATAACCCATCCCCATCCCAACCTTCCCCTTGAAGGGGAAGGAGCAACACAACACGCGTAATACGGTCAAAAAACTCAGACACAGTTGATGAGTTATAGGCACATCGCCAGATTTCTTGACGCAATATTCACCTCGGCATTTGCTCACCAATACTCTCAAACAAAAGCTTTCACTAAGAACAACAAATCAGTCACCATCAATAAAAACCCAAAAAACCCTTTGCAAATTCCAATTTTAAGTTGTACGATGACGTATCACTTAAACATAAGCCCATGATTTTTTCTAACTCAAGCAAATTTCCTGCCTTTATTACTGGAGACGCCATGCACCCGCAAGAACTCAAACAAATCCTCTCATCTGGACTCTTATCCTTCCCTATCACCGATTTTGATGAAAACGGTGATTTCCGTGCCGATACCTATGTGGAACGTCTCGAATGGTTGGCACCGTATGGTGCGAGTGCCTTGTTTGCGGCGGGTGGTACGGGGGAATTCTTTTCTCTGACGCCGGGTGAATATAGCGACGTGATTCGTACGGCGGTCAATACTTGCCGTGGCAAGGTGCCAATTTTGGCGGGTGTCGGTGGCCCTACGCGTACTGCGATTGCTTTGGCGCAAGATGCGCAACGTTTAGGTGCACAAGGTTTGTTATTGTTGCCGCATTATCTGACCGAAGCTAGTCAAGACGGCTTGATCGAACATGTCGCCGAAGTCTGCAAATCTGTCAGCATTGGCGTGGTTGTGTACAACCGTGCTAACTGCCGCTTGACGCCTGACTCTTTGGAAAAATTGGCAGCACGTTGCCCGAATTTGATCGGTTTTAAAGACGGTATCGGCGATATTGAATTGATGGTATCGATCTGGCGTCGCATGGGTGATCGTTTTAGCTACCTCGGTGGTTTGCCAACGGCGGAGATTTTTGCTGGTGCATACAAGGCCATCGGTACGCCTGTGTATTCTTCCGCAGTATTCAATTTCGTACCTAAATTGGCGATGGATTTTTACCATGCAACCGCTGCAGATGACTTCGCCACAACTAACCGTTTAATTGATGAATTTTTCTTACCTTACCTCGATATCCGTAATCGTAAGGCAGGCTATTCCGTCAGTATCGTCAAAGCTGGTGCACGTTTGGTCGGCCATAGTGGCGGCCCAGTTCGTGCGCCTTTGACCGATTTGACTGCGGAAGAAGATGAAATGTTGTTAAAGTTAATTCGCGCACAAGGTCCGCAATAAGCATAAATGATGACGATTTTCATCAAGACTGGGCGCGGTCGCGCAGTTAAAATGAAATGTTCATCAACGTAAGTCTAAAGAATCTAGGAGTAATGTATGCAAATCACAGGAAGCATGGTTATCGGCCAGCAATCTGTATTCGGTAGTGCGGGCACGGTCAAAGCGATCAATCCAGCCACCAACAGCGAATTTGAACCAGCGTTTGGCCTGGCGACCAATGATAATGTCGAACAGGCATGCCAATTGGCCGCAGCGACGTTTGACAGTTATCGCGAAACCACGCCAGAACAAAGAGCGTCGTTTTTAGAAAAAATTGCCGACAATATTCTTGGCCTCGGCAATACTCTAATCGAGCGTGCACACCAAGAAACAGGTTTGCCAGTCGCGCGTCTCGAAGGTGAGCGTGGTCGTACTATGAATCAATTGCGCTTGTTTGCGAAAGTGGTGCGCGATGGCGTCTATGTGTCAGCGACGCTCGATTCAGCACTGCCAGAGCGCGTGCCACCACGTCCTGATTTGCGTTTGCGTAAAATCGGCTTGGGTCCTGTTGCCGTCTTCGGCGCGAGTAATTTCCCCTTGGCGTTCTCGGTTGCGGGCGGCGATACCGCATCGGCTTTGGCGGCGGGTTGCCCGGTCGTCGTGAAGGCGCATAGTGCCCATTTAGGCACCTCGGAATTAGTAGCGAAAGCGATTCAACAGGCGGCAAATGATTGCGGCTTGGCAGGCGTGTTCTCTATGCTGATCGGTAATGGTCGTCAAATTGGTCAGAGCTTGGTCGCCCATCCAGCGATTAAGGCGGTCGGATTTACTGGTTCACGTCAAGGCGGCATGGCGCTGGTTCGTACTGCTGCTGCACGTGCTGAACCGATTCCTGTGTATGCAGAAATGAGTAGCATCAATCCAGTATTCTTACTGCCCGATGCTTTGAAAACTAAGGGTGCAGCAATTGCCCAAGGCTTTGCCGATTCTTTGACCATGGGTGCAGGACAATTCTGTACTAATCCTGGCATGCTAATCGCACTCGACAGTCCAGAATTACAAAGCTTTATCGAGGCGGCGAGTGCTGCTTTGCAAGGTAAACCTGCCTCAACAATGCTAACACCTGGTATTCACAAAGCGTACAGCACAGGCGTTGAGCGTTTAAATCAAGTCAGTGGTGTCGAGGTACTAGCACAGGGGCAGGCCGCTACCGCACCGTGCGCGGCACAAGCCAATCTCGCTGTGTGTGGTGCTAAAGACTTTTTGAGCAATGTTGATTTGCATGATGAAGTTTTTGGTCCATCTTCACTCTTGATACGCTGTAAGGATTTAGCCGAAATGCAGGCAATTGCCGAGCATATCGAAGGTCAATTGACAGCAACGGTACACGCGACAGCTGCAGACTATGCAATCGCCAAATCTTTGTTGCCAACCTTGGAGCGCAAAGCAGGTCGTATTTTGTTTAATGGTTTTCCAACTGGCGTTGAAGTCTGTCATGCGATGGTGCATGGTGGTCCTTTCCCATCGACTTCGGATAGTCGTACGACTTCGGTTGGTGCAAGCGCGATTGATCGTTTCTTGCGTCCGGTTTGCTATCAAGAATTCCCTGCGGAACTCTTGCCGACTAGCTTGCAAGATGCCAATCCGTTTGGTATTCCGCGCGTAGTTAATGGTGAATTGACTTTGTAAGTCAAATGGTGAGCTGACTTTGCAGGTCAAATAATCTGCAGAAGAGTTTCCTCTACCGGAAGCGGGAAAGAAAGTAGTAAAAGTTAGGGCGGGTGCAACCCGCGCCGCCAGAACGTCGTACTTACGTAACCGACCTACAGGCGGCGCAGGTTGCACCCGCCCTACTGTCAAGGCTTCAAATCAATTCAAATTAATAGCAGCACTAAAAATAATAAAACCGGAGACAAGCATGTCAACAACAAGCTCGCCACACAGTATAGGCAAATATCGCTGGACGATTTGCGCCCTGCTATTTTTTGCCACCACGATCAATTATTTGGACCGCCAAGTTTTGAGTTTGCTTGCTCCCGATTTGAGTAAAGAATTTGGCTGGACCAACAGTGACTACGCGAATATCACTGCGGCGTTTCAGTTTGTGTATGCGATTTCCATGCTGTTCGCTGGCCGTTTCATCGATAGAATCGGCACCAAGAAAGCCTTCGTATTGGCGATTAGTATCTGGTCGCTGGGCGCCATCATGCATGCGTTTGCACTGGCATTTGGTAGCGCGATCAACACCATTTTTACGACAGTAGGTTTGGCGGTAGTGCCCGTCTCTATCGCTGGATTTATGTTGTCACGCGCCGTATTGGCATTGGGTGAAGCAGGTAATTTCCCAGCAGCGATCAAGGCGACGGCAGAATATTTCCCGAAAAAAGAACGTTCATTCGCGACCGGCATTTTTAATTCTGGAGCGAATATCGGTGCGGTATTAGCACCGATTACTGTACCTATGATTGCCGATGCCTGGGGCTGGCAAGCGACTTTTATTATCATTGGCGCGATAGGCTTTTTGTGGATGGGCGCATGGATGATTTTTTACGATAAGCCTGAACAACAAAAACGCTTATCCACAGCAGAACTCGCTTACATCAATCAAGACCAAGTGCGCGATGGCGTGATTGAAAACACGCAAGACGACGGTAAGAAATTTTCTTGGTTTCAATTGCTACATTATCGTCAGACCTGGGCCTTTGCTTTCGGTAAATTTATGACGGATGGTGTGTGGTGGTTCTTCTTATTTTGGTTACCAAAATATCTGGCAGCACAATACGGGATGAAGACTACGGATTTCGTCTTCCCCTTAGCCGTGTTGTACAGCATGACCATGGTCGGTAGTATCGGTGGCGGCTGGTTGCCAACGTATTTCATCAATCGTGGCGATGCGCCGTATGATGGTCGTATGAAAGCGATGTTGATGATAGCTGTTGTGCCGCTGGTCGTTTTGTTGGCGCAACCATTTGGCTACATCAGCTTTTGGGTACCTGTTATTTTGATCGGCATCGGTGCGTCAGCGCATCAGGCTTGGTCAGCGAATATTTTTACGACAGTATCTGATATGTTTCCGAAAAAAGCCGTTGCCTCAGTAGTCGGTATCGGTGGCATGGCAGGTGGCTTAGGCGGCGTTTTAATTACCAAACTTGGTGGCTGGCTGTTTGACTATTATGGTAGCCAAGGTCAATTGCAAACCGGCTATACGATCATGTTTGCGATCTGTGCACTCGCCTATCTGACCGCTTGGGCAGTCATGAAAACATTGGTACCTAAATACAAGCTCATTAGCGATCTGTAACATGCCTATCTTGCACAAACCTGAGATCACGCGCGTAAGGACAGCACAAGCAACACAAGCAACGCAAGCAACGATTCGCTGTGCTGTCGGTGAAAGCCCGATTTGGCTCGCGCAAGAAGCGGCCTGGTATTGGGTCGATATCACAGCGAAGACCATCTGGCGCTTAGACTCGCGTGGCGAAGTAAAAAGCTGGCAAACTGCGGAAATGATAGGCTGCTTGTCGCCACAGGTCTGTGGCGGTTTTATCGCTGGCATGGAGAGTGGGGTCTTCCATCTGCATCTGAATGAAAATGGATCGGTTCATGCACAAAGCTTAGCTGCACCAACTGAATCCATGGCAGCAATGCGCTTTAATGATGGTCGCTGTGACCGCCAGGGACGCTTCTGGAGTGGCACCATGTTGATCGATATGTCAGTGCCACGTGCTGCCGGACATTTGTATCGTTACACTAAAGAACAAGGCATCTCAACGCCTATCATCTCCAATTTATTCGTACAAAACGGTCTGGCATGGTCACCCGATGGCCGCACCATGTATCTCTCTGATTCACATCCAAACAGTCAATTGATTTGGGCATTTGATTACGATATCGATAGCGGTACACCGCGCAATCAACGCGTGTTTGTCGACATGAAAACCATGGACGGCCGACCCGATGGCGCAGCGATTGATACGGATGGTTGTTATTGGATCTGCGCGAACGATGCAGGATTGATTTTGCGATTTACACCGGATGGCAAACTGGATCGACAAATCGCTGTGCCGATGAAAAAACTTACCATGTGTTGCTTCGGAGGCGACAAGCTCGATACTTTACTGGTTACTTCTATCGCCGCAGGACAAGCACCCGACGATGAATGGGCGGGTGCGACTATCCTCCTCAATCCTGGTGTGCAAGGCTGCGCTGAAACTACTTTCGCTGGCTAAATCTGCATTTCACCATTCGCAAGAAAGAGACTATTCCATGACTCGATTGGATCAAGTATTGCGCTTGCTCGGCGCATTCATATTGATGGTTACATGCAGCGCTGTGGCACAAGTCCATCCCTCAAAAGTATGGAAAGCAGATCTAGGCAATGGACGCTATCGCAATCCGATTATTCATGCCGATTATTCTGATCCCGATGTCATTCGCGTCGGAAAACATTACTACATGACTGCGTCCAGCTTTAACAGTGCGCCTGGACTACCGCTATTGCAATCAGACGATATGATTCACTGGAAATTGGTTGGACATGCTTTGCCCAATCTAGTGCCAACTGATATGTTCGCAAGCCCACAACATGGTAAAGGTGTATGGGCGCCGAGCCTACGGTTTCATGACGAAAAATTTTGGATCTTTTATCCAGATCCTGATGTAGGAATATATGTCATAACGGCGAAAGACTTTGCCGGGCCTTGGAGTACGCCCCACTTACTGATCGCAGGCAAAGGCTTGATCGACCCGACGCCTTTATGGGATGAGGACGGCAAAGCGTGGCTGTTACACGCTTGGGCCAAGAGCCGCGCTGGTTTTAATAATCAACTTACGCTGAGGCAAATGGCTCCAGACGCTAGCACTCTGCTAGACGAGCAAGGTATCTTGCTCGTCGATGGCAATAAGCTCGCAGGCTACAAGACTTTGGAAGGTCCTAAATTCTACAAATATCAAGGCTGGTACTATATTTTTGCGCCCGCGGGTGGCGTAGAAACTGGCTGGCAAACCGTATTTCGTTCTCGGCAAATTCTTGGTCCCTACGAGGACAAAATCGTCCTCGCACAAGGTTCTTCTCGCACAAATGGCCCACATCAAGGTGCCTGGGTGAGAGCGGAAGATGGCAGCGACTGGTTTTATCATTTTCAAGATAGAAAAGCGTATGGTCGCATCGTGCATTTGCAGCCTATGCGCTGGGAAAACGCTTGGCCAGTGATGGGTGTGCCCAACCAACAAACTGGCATAGGCGAACCCGTCGCAGAATGGAGCAAGCCCATCCAGCGTTCAAGCTCCGCAGCGCAGATTAAGGATAGCGATGATTTCACTGGTCAAGAATTGGGATTGCAATGGCAATGGAATGCAAATTGGCAATCAACATGGTATTCCTTGAGTGCACATCCCAAGCACTTACGCCTTTACAGTCAAGCCTGGCCTGAGTCCGCCAATTTAGGAGATTTGCCGTCAATACTCCTTCAGAAAATACCGGCTCCTACATTTACACTTAATACCAGCGTCAGGCTCTCCGAGGATAGTGCAAACAGTCGTGCGGGCTTAGTCGTTTACGGTCAGCAGTATGTGTGGGCAGGCTTGAAGAAATTGGATGGTCACACCAATGTGGTGCTAGCGACGTGCACTGATATTCTTAAGCAATGTCAAGAGACGATAACGCATAGCATTCCCTTGCAACAATCCAAATTGTATCTACGTTTGGAGATGAAAGAATTTGCATTGGCACAATTTTCGTATAGTTTGGACGGTCGCCGTTATCAGCCACTAGGCAAGGCCTTTACTGCGACAGCTGGACGATGGGTGGGCGCAAAGCTCGGTTTGTTTAGTATCGCAGATGGAGTACGTGAGACGAAAACTAACAACGACTATGCCGACTTTTCAGCATTTCGGTTTAGTGTGAACTAACAGGCTCGATCAAGTAAATGTCGCCCAAGCGTGCCCTTGATTCAAGCGACATCGATTAACAATTGCAATGCAGTCTTGAAATCAAGATTGGATATCGCATTGCTTAATTGTTGCATCAATGGCTCGCTAAGTTTGGCTTGAAAAGCCGGGCGTAAATTCTCAAAGACATCACAGGCTTGCATGTTATTTTCTTGCAATAGGAGGCGCAATTGCGCTAGTGCCGCCTCGTTCAAGCTTAAGGAATCAGCGGGAGCAGAAGGAGAACTTGCCGGAGTCTCATGTTGCCGCAACCATGCCTGGGCGAGACCTAAGCTGCGATCTAGATCCAATTCTGCTTTTGCGAGCCGGTTTTCCAGATCGCTAAAATCGGCTGCGAGAATTTGCTTTTCTAGTTGTAAAGTGAGAGCGGCAAATGATTTCGCTCCCAAACTGCCGACCGCACCACGCATGCTATGCAATAAACGTGCTGCGTCTTCCCAGGCCTGCGTATTGATCGATTGTCGCACCAATGCCCACTGTTGACTTCCTTGCTCCACCACGCCTTTAATCGACACCAAAATTTTAGGCAGGCTTTCAGGTGCGGCGCGCGCTAATTTTTCAAATGGAATAGGATTGAAATAATCCGCATCGGCATTTTCCGACGTCAAAATAATGGCGTCTGTTGCCTCTTTCGACGTCATTCGAACAGACTTGATATCGGCCGGTTTTTCCTTAGCGTCAACTGTAAGCGGCTTAGATAGGTATTTCGCTATTACAGAGAACATCTGATCTATGTCTACGGGTTTGGCCACAAAATCATTCATCCCTGAACGCAAGCAACGATCACGTTCCGAATACATTACCCCTGCACTCATTGCGATAATTGGGATATCTAATTGTAATTCTGTGCGTATGATTTTGGTTGCGTTGATCCCATCCAAAATCGGCATCTGTACATCCATCAATATCGCGTCATATTGGTCAGCATGCATACGCAAATGATCAACTGCGAGCTGTCCATTATCCAATACAACGACCGAAGCCCCGCCCTGCTCTAAAAATCCCTTCGCGACAATTTGATTAAAAGGATTGTCTTCAACCAACAAGAATTTAGTTCCCGGCATATTCCAGGGACGACTGGTAGTAGACTTTCTGTGTGGTGACAAGTGTGCCGAATCGACGTTCAGAGCGATCGCCTCATGCACTGTATCAAAAATACTCGAGCCCGTAATCGGCTTCATCAATATAGCATCTGCATACTCAAGTGAAGGTTGATGCAATATATGATCCCGACTATAGGCACTCACCATGATCACGAACGAAGTCGTATGACCTGGCACCATCTCGCGCAAATATTTAATACTGGTCAAGCCGTCCATATCAGGCAACTGCCAATCGACCAGAACAACGTCATACATTTCTTGGCTCGCCATGCGAACTCGCACTAATTCCAGCGCTTGTGGGCCGCTGGTGGCAGACTCGACTAGCCAATCCCATGAGCGTATCGTTCTGCAAATATAATCGTTACTGGTGAGATTATCATCGACCACCAATAAGCGTAATTGTTTAGGATTGGGTTCACTCGACTCATTGGGAAAATCATCGAGTGCAATCAAAGGGACGACTACTTGAAATTCTGTGCCATGTCCGATCTGACTGCTTACCTCAATATCTCCGCCCATCATATCCAAAATGCGCTTGGAAATGGACAGACCCAAACCGGTGCCGCCATATTGTCTTGTGGTCGATGCATCCGCCTGAAAAAATGGCTGAAATAGTTTCTGCGTTTGCTGCGCATTCATTCCTATCCCAGTATCTCGTATGCTAAATCTTAATTTGATCTGTCTGGAACCTATAGGCGGTCTTGCACCACCCAACACTAATTCTTCGCTGGCATCCTCCGCCAATTTTTCTACAAAAATCGCGACTTCACCTTGCGCAGTAAATTTAAGCGCATTTCCCACTAAATTTGTCAGTACTTGCTGCAAACGCAATTGGTCTCCAACTAAACGCTTCGGCACACCAACATCGACCCCGATTGCGACTTCGATATCTTTATCTCCGACCGACACTGCCATCATACTGGCCAAGGCACCGAGTATGTCATCGAGTAAGAATTCGCCTTGTGATAACTCAAGCCGATTCGCCTCAATTTTTGAAAAATCCAGAATATCGTTCAAAATTCCTAACAGAGATTGCCCCGAGGTTTTGATCATTTCCAGATATTTGCGCTGTTCGGCATTCAGGTAAGTTGCCGCCAATAATTGCGACATACCCAACACAGCATTCATAGGTGTACGAATTTCGTGACTCATGTTAGCGACGAAATCACTCTTTGCTCTACTGGTTTGCTCGGCAGCTTCTTTCGCGTTAATTAATAATTGTTGTAACTCTTTCTCATCAGAAATATCGTTCGCAATACCAAGATAACCAGTAATATTTTCATTACTATCAAACATTGCTGTCACCACCAAACGCACCGGTATTTGGCGACCCGTTTTGTGTAGGTAAGTCCACTCTCGGGTTTCATTGACACCTTCTCTTGCCTTCACTACAAACACTTCAAAACCTGCAATATTGCGCTTTAACTCAGCACTCAATTCGCGCCCCCGCGCGGTGACTTCTTCTGCAGAATGCAAGATGGCAGGTGATTGTCGATTAACCAGTTCAGTACTGGAATAACCCAACATCTTCTCTGCGCCTTTACTAAACAAGCGAATAATGCCGACAGTGTCAGTCGCAATAATTGAAAACTCGGTCGCTGAATCGATCACTGATTGCAGCCGCGCCTGCGCCGCTGATTCAGCTTGCTGTGCCTTGCGTACTTCGGTGATATCCGAGATGAAAACAAACACTCCTTCAATCTCACCATCTCTATAGCTAGGAACGTAAGAAGTTATACTTTCTCTGGCACGCCCTTCGGGATCGATAATAGTCCGCTCAAACATCTGCGCATCACCACGCATCGCAGCTTCGAGATACGGCAAATTCTTAGCATAAATACTTTCACCGACCACTTCACGAACGTGTTTGCCAAGTATGTCTTCAGGTTTTACACCGAAATAAGTGGTGTACATGCGGTTCGCAAAAACATTTCTAAAATTCTTATCCCATAAGCCTATCAAGGCGGGGACATTATCGACGATGGTTTGTAGCTCAACGTGGTTGCGACGTAGGGCCTCCTCCATCAGTCCCTTTTGCGTATTTTGACTTCGAAACAAATTCATACTCGCCGTTAGCATAAAGACGGGTATAAAGGTCACTAAGATCGGAAGGTAATTTAGAAAGACCAAACCATAAACACTATTCATGGATGGCACGAACAGGCCTAGATGTATCATCACACCAATAATCATGGACTGCAAAAAAATCAAAGCAGTGACCGTCTTGGTATCGGTTTCTACCGCCGCAAATATCAAGGGAATGACCAGATAAATAAACGGGAATGGGAAAAATCGCAGTGCCAGATAACTCACGACAGAAACAATGATAGCGTAGAAAATCAGAGGCTTTTTGACCGGCAAGTTCCACTCAATTTCTGCGTGCTCTTGCTGCAATACTTCGCGGTTTAAGGCTTCCCGATTCAGCACCAAGAGGAATGGAAGCAGTGCCAGCATTCCAACCGATGAACTCACAAACCACAGAGGCAGTACGGTCAAAAATTGGGCGAATCCAGAGATCGCTAAGATACTAGCGCCTGCCAGCGCACCAAGTACACTAGATGGCAGACATATCTGTAGCACAAACCGCAGCATATGCTTAGGGGATTGGTCAAAATCTTGTTCAATTTGATCATGGCGTATGAACCAAATAGTCGCCAACATTTCAATCAAATTCGGCACGACAAAGGTGAGCGACAACCATAGAGAACTACCGCATATCCAATTGGCGCCAGCATTTGCTAATGCAAGGACAGCGATCATATACCATCGAAACTGCTTTTCGCAGCGCAAAAGAAAAACGATGCCGACGGCGTTGGGATACCAAAAATGGGCGACAGTAGCCTCGCCACGGGAAAAATAAATCGAAATAGTCGCCAACGCGAAGTAGGCAATCCCCACCAACCAAGCCCGCGCATAAGCACTGTGAGTCGTTGAGATTGGATTCGTCATCGTGATTTCTGAGAGATATCTTGATCTGAAAATCGAAACTAAGAATCACTGAAAATGTGATACCGATTTCGTCCGCTTTCTTTTGCATGGTACAGGGCACGATCTGCGCGTTCTATGCAATCTTTGGGCGATGACTCTGCATGAGGAATCTCGATAGACAAGCCAACACTAATGGTGATGTGCGCGGCACAAGAAGAAGCTTGATGTGGTATCTGTAACGCTCGCACAGCGTCACAAATCAATTGTCCATATTGCGCCAAGACGGACGCATCGACCTGCGGCAACAACACAACAAACTCTTCACCACCATACCTGGCGACAAGTTCACCCGGTCGCTTTGTCGCCAGTTGTAGCGCTTCTGCCACGGCTCTTAAGGCGATATCGCCAGCGATATGTCCATAGGTATCATTGTAATTCTTGAAGTGATCGATATCGACCAGCGCAATTCCCAACGGCAGTTGATGACGTTGAAGACGTTTGAACTCTACGTCAATTGCTTTATCAAAATAGCCGCGATTGTATAAGCCCGTTAATGCATCGCGTTGAGCGAGCAATTCCAGCGATGCAGAATCGTGGATCAAGCGCAAGTGGGTGCGCACCCTTGCCTGCACCACCAGTGGATTGAGTGGTTTACAAATAAAGTCGACAGCTCCCGCATCGAGGCAAGCGATTTCACTATCCATGCCAGTGTTGGCCGTGACAAATATGATTGCGATGTTGCGAGTGACTTCATCGTCGCGCAAACGTCGGCAAACTTCATAACCATCCATGGGCGTCATGGCGACGTCAAGCAAGATCAAGCTAGGTTTCTGCTGACGCGCTACCTCCAGTCCCATCTCCCCACTATTGGCAAACAAAATTCGACCAAAGTCCTTGAGAATTTCACTCAGCATACGAATCAAATTGATATCGTCATCAATAATGAGTATGGAACTGTGCTTGGACAAAAAAGCTGGCATCGAATTTCAATCTGAAATAAAGACACACACAGTCATTACCTCAGTGAGTTGACAACGCCTGACTGAGACATACCTGTGCCAATCTTGTGGATGCATTATTTTATCAAATTAAAAATAATGCTTTCTAGCATCCAACAATAACTCAAGCCACATTTTTCGCCAAATTTTTTTATGAAAAAACCTATAAATTTTGGTGAATGTCAGCAAATTGACGCAAATCATCTTTGCATTGAATGCCAATTAATTAATATTTATTCGCTTCATTTAAGCTCATACGAGATCACATCTTCATGATGAGACTCAAGCATTCAAAGTCTTATTCATACTTTCCCCATTGATGACCACATTTTTCAAACGCAGATTTTGTACATTGTACAAATAGAGAGGCTGTTCACGATTTACAGTGGAACCGAAATCGCAGTTTTCTATCGTCACATTCGAGACGGGTAACATTGTTGGCATCGGTAACTGGCCATTGTAGTCAGAGGCCACCGGTCCCAAGATCACGATCGCTTGAAAGCATGAGTGTCGCCCTGTTCTAGATTGCACATTGCCGACTTGAACGTTAGAGATATGGACGTCGCTGACTTCTGGCGGGCGCGTTCGTACATTGTCTGCTACAGGCGCGTAATCACAATCAAAGGTAATCACTGCTCCTGCAGCAGTCGCCACAGTGCGTGATGCGATCGGCGAACCGGGTAACGAGGCGTAATAAGATGGGCTAGTTTGCACGCCATTTGGGATGCGGATATTCCGTACATAAAAATGACGTAGAAAACCGCCGCGATTCATATTCGTTTTTAAACGGATTGCCATATTAAGCGGATTGGTCGCCCAATTGATATTTTCAAATAAGAGATTTTGCGCATAGACATGCTGTATGCCACCCGCCATTTCACTGCCCAAGGTCACGGCACCATGTCCGCTTTGCATCGTACAGTTTTGAATCACGATATGTTGCGAAGGTCCATATTGCGTGTCGCGGTTTTTGCCGGCTTTGATCGCAATACAATCATCGCCAGAATCAAAAGTACATGAATCGACCAAGACATACTCACAGGCTTCTGGATCAAAACCATCACTATTCGGACCGTGACTCTTCGCCAGCACTTGATGAATTTTCAGGTCACGGCAATTCACAGGATGATGTTGCCAGAACGGCGTATCTTTGACTTGATAGCCCTGCAGTAAAACTTTGTCGCAGCCTATCAGTTGTATCATGGGTGGCCGCAAGTAATGCCCTTTGCCAAACACGCGCTTAGGCAAAGCAACATTTGCCTCGGACAGTGCGGGTAAATAGGCGGCGTCGGCACGCCAGCGCTCACCTTCACCTTGTATCAAAACTGCATCTGCGGACGAAATCTCAGCAAGTTCCTGCAGCGCTTTGGCATTGCGCGGATTGACGGTGTTTTCCGACATTTTTCCGGCACTGAAATTAGGTGTCGTCCCCTGCCCTACCGAATTGATCGTGCGCTGTTTTCCCTTCCAAGTCCACCAACAATCACCGGCTTCATTAAACGGTACTCCACCTTGGCCATTCAAAATACTGGTCCAGTCTTCACCCGTCAACGCGATATTCGTTTGACCAAAGGCGTACACCATGGGTGAATAATTCAAGCAATCATTGCTTTGCCAACGCGATATCACCAGGCGTCCATTCGCACCACAATCGATAGTGCCATATTTGGCATAATCATCGGGTTGATTGCTGAAGAAAATATGTGCGCCCGCTTGCAAATGCACATGTACATTCGACAGCAAGACGATAGGCCCGGCACAATACCAATTTCCTTTCGGGATAATGACGCGTCCACCACCGGCTTTGTGACAAGCACTGATCGCCGCTGCAATCGCGGAATAAGCATCGAAAGAACCCGACTTAGGTGTAGGCAAATTGGTTTGCTCTTCAAAAGACACCCAGCCAGCGACGTCTTGCAATTCGCATTCCTGCGCGCCGAACGCCGTGATCAGAAAATCTTCATCACGAAATTTTAAGCCCTGCGCAAAACGATTCACGATGGCTTGTGCCGCATCCCAAGGATCTTTTGATGCTATTTTTGATTGTGCTGCGTTTGCTAATAAAGCTTGATTCGTGAGAGCTATGCCGCTCAAAGTTGCTAATGAAGTTTGGCGTAAGAATTGACGACGTGTGTTCTTTTTCATTTATTACCTCAGCTATTTTCTCAACTGACATCACGTCAATTCGTACTATGGTGATTGCAGATAGCCCAACAGGTACATAGGCTTTTTTACTCTTGTTTTTACTCTTGCTTGTTATTAAATTCCGCCAAAAATATCGCGGCGCTGCCAGTGGCAAGTTGCGCGGGAGCGGTATATCCCAAGTCCTTTACTGGATCAATCTCGGTCATTAACAAATTATTCCAATAGTCATCCACGCTAAATTGCACAGGGCGAAATGCCAAGCTGCTCTTCTTATTCCAATCTGCCCACGGATGCTGCTTTTGTATGTGTGCACCTATCGTAGAATTAAGAATCACAACCTTGCCCACAGTCTCCAATACCGTTTTAGAAATCGTGCCGCGTGGTGCTTGGTAACTATCTGCATCAGCTAAAGTGCAGCTATAAGCAGGCAGATTGATCCCCGCATAAGGCGTGCATTTTTGGGTATGGAACCACTGTCTGCCTAAATAAAATTTTCCGGCTAAGGCATTTACACTTCCATCATGCGTGAAGTGCGATTCGTTAAACACAAAACCATAGCGTGTTTTGACATTGGTATTCGGTGCTGTGACATACGAAGTCGAACGATCACCCAAGGACTTGATTTCTGAACGATAAAAATACGCTGTGGTATCACCGAAAATGAAATCCACATTACCTTCAACATAGGCACGATGAAAAAAACTACGTGAGGTATGCGCAATCGCCCGTGATTTCAAAAACAGCGTATCTTGAAATCCATGTACGCGGACATTTTCAAACTGTGCTTTATCAGCCCCCTCCAGCATCAAGGCAACCGCTTGATGTTGAACCACAACTACGGGTGCCGTTCCGGCAGTCGCACCACAACTGGTATTCGGGCACTCGGCTTTCAGATCAACTTTGTCTTTGTTATAGGCATTTTCAAACGTAATGTTCTTGGCTTGAAACCCATCAGCTTTAATCCAGGCGATGCCAGTACCACTGGTGCCGACCACAGGCCGGTCTTTCAGTGATTGATACATGGCGAGTATCGCAGGGTCGAGGTTCGCAAATTGCTGAGCGAAACGTTCTGTGTACACCGAGCCAAGTAAAGCAGCGTGAACGCTGGCGGAGATTTTGGTGTTGCGAGCATCGCTGTCTTTGGAATACAAAGTAATCGGCAAAGCAGTCTCTGGCACGTACATGAGTTCCTTGTAGATTCCAGCTTGTACCAGTATGTAGAGGCGACGGCGGGGTGATTTTTCTGCAAGCAAACGACGACCATCCAACAATGCCTGATTAATCGCAGCTTGTACTGTGGTGAATTTAGTCTTGTTATCTGCACTCGCATTGGCATCGACAATGTAATCCACGGGCAAATCCGTCTTTGTGACCAGATCATCTTGTAATGGATTCCAAGGATCGACAATCTCTTTACCTGCCGCACCAGTAGTGCGTAAGACTTGCTCTATAGCATACAGCTTTGCTTGCTCTGCACTAAGTTGTGGACGAAAATCGATTTGCTGCTTTACGGGAAACGTCAGCAATTTTTCTTGGCAATCGTTTGCTTTAGGAGCTGACCAAGTGAGATCTGTCGCAGCATCCGAAAAATTAAACGTCTTTTGATCGATATTCAGATTCGCGAACTGCAAGGTTTGTACTGAAGGCGCCGCGAGCGCGACTTGTTTGAATTGAATAGATAAAGGATGCGCGACATCGTAGCCGCGTACGATAATCTGCCCGGGTGTCAGGCTACGCACATTTTCCAAGACGATGTCGCGATACTGAGGAATTTTATCGCCAAGGGCTTTCGGGTCATAACGCGTATCGATATCGATGGGTCGCTTACTATTGCGGATGCAGACGTCTTCATAGCGCACTTGCTCAACGATACCACCGCGTGATACATCGCTCTTAATGCGCAAGCCTGAAGTGGTGCCATCCAAACTCAAATCTTGCACCAAAATACGACGCACCCCACTATTAGTTTCACTACCGATGGACATGCCATGCCCGCTGTAGAAATGATTGTGTAAGACCGACACATTTTCAGTCGCACCATTATTGCCGCCCTTGATCGCGATGTTGTCGTCACCAGTGCGGATATAACTATGTGCAATCGTGATATTGCGCGAAGAAATAGGATCGATACCATCGGTATTTCTGGCATCGTGCGGCGTGTCTATCTTCACGCCCCACGCAGTAAAGCCATCGACTCGGTTTAAAGTCACGTGAAAATTGGGTGAATTACGCAAAGTAATTTGATGCAGCGTAACGTCTTCAGAGCGTATAACTTCTATCAGACGTGGCACGTTGTGTTCGTTCTTTTCTTTTTGCGCACGACGCGCCATTTGCCACCAACTTTCAGTTTTTCCGAGCACGGTTTGCCCACCCTGACCGTCAATCACACCAGTTCCATAGATGCCGCTACCGCGTGCATTTTCTATGGTGATAAATGGTTTACAGCTACGTCCTTTGTCCGCATTCACACCACAAGTCTGTGAACCTTTTTGGATATCTTTTTCGTAGAGTGCCGCATCGCTGCTCGCGTATAAAGTCACGTCTCTGTCAATCAATAGGCTAACGCCGCTGGGGATGCGCAAAGGCCCGGATTGAAAGCTATCCTTTTCATTATTCGCCGCCAGTTGTACGGCTTGCCCCTGTGGGCAATGGTCGAGCGCTCTCTGTATGCGCTCTGCATCGACTGCTTTATTGTGTTCTGCTTGACTTTGATTGGCTGTCAATATCATACAAACCAAAGGCTTGCGCGGTTCGCTGACTTGGCGACTGTCTTGGGCGCTGGCAGATCCGGTAAAGCTTACAAATGCTATGCATACCAGACTCGCAGAGATCAGACGATGAGGTACATTATTCATTGCGCAGCTTCCATTTTAAATGCCGTGCGTAGTGCGGGGACTTGTTGTTTCAATTCTTGTTCAACCATGTGAGAAAAGAAAGCTGCGCCTTTGCTACCAACGTGGGTACGGTCAAACGCTGACTTGGCAGCACCTTGTGGTTCTACTTTGGCGATGTCGCTTGTGGGCATTTCTGTACTTGGCACTTTAGCTGGTGGCGGTGCTACGGCTAAAGTATCTGCCTCCGCTTCTCCCATCGCCTGCACTGCGGCATGACTTTCTGCATTCAAAGGCAATAAAATCGTCTTAGTTTCAAGCGCGACTTTTTCTATCGCCTCTGCCCAAGGTTTTAAATTATTTTCCAACACGCCCTCTTTAAAACTACGACGCGTTAAGGGAGTGAGCAACACTGGTACACCATTCCAAGCTTTTACTTCGGTCACATAGCGTGCCATGTTCACTGGAAATTCTGTCACCAGATCGGTTGAACGTCCGGGCTTGCCTGGTTGATCGTTGTGTCCAAATTGAATCAGTACATAGGTTGTCGCGTTCGTGCTTGCTGGCTGCTGCAAGAGCTCTTGCACTTTATCCCACAAACCCTCCGCACGAAAACTACCAGAGCTACGTCCACCGCGCGCCAGATTGATACATTCCACATTAGCTTGAAAACGCTGGCATAGGGCATCGCCATAACCACTCTTAGTTGCCATGGTCGAATCGCCGACCAAGATCACGCGAACTCGGCTATTTTCAGCAAACGCATGGTGTGGTGTTGACAGTGAAAAACTGAGGGAAAGTGCGGAGTAGGCCAGCAGGCTTACGATAGAAAACTTTTTCATAGCATGTCACTTTTACACTGAAATTTGCTTTGCTTAGCATTGCTTAGGGAGAACTTATTCGGAAGAACCTGCGCTGTTTACTTTTCGTGCGCCTGATCCGCGCGGGGTTCACCCCATAAGTACCAACCAAAATAGAGCTTGCCCCGAAACGGTCAGACCGACCGATTTACTCCTTCCCCTTCAAGGGGAAGGCCGGGATGGGGATGGGTCTAAATCGAACAATCAAAGTATTTCATACTCAAATCAACCCCATCGCCACCCTAGCCCTCCCCTTGAAGGGGAGGGAACTGCTAGTGGCGCTACAACTTGTATATTTAAAGAACCTAGACGACACCACGCTTAGAACGTATAAGTCACACGCGTATTAAATGCACGACCCAAAGGACTAGCAGCGCTGCTCAAATAGCCGTTGTAACCACTGTGATTCGTCACAGGAGGATTCACGTCGAACAGATTATTGACACCAAACACGATAGATACATTTTTAAAGCCCTTGTAGCTCATCGTGAAGTTATACATGGTGTAAGAACTGATATCGCGGTAGTACTGTGCTGCAACCAAGTTTTGGTCGTGGTAGCCAGTATTGTAGTTTTGCGTCAACTGCGCATTCCAATCACCTTTCGACCATGACAAAGCAAGGTTATGTTTCCAACGGAAAGTGATGATAGGTAAGCTGCTGGTTGTACCGTTACTAGCCAAACCAAAGCGACCAATATTCGAGACGAACTCGCCGCCTTTTTCCAGTTGATTATCAAACTGTGTCAAATAAGTACCATTCAATTGCACTTTGAATGTTCCCATATTCGATGCAGGGAATACATAATTGGAAGCGACGTCGATACCGGCCGCTTTTTGCCCACCCAGATTCATTGTCGTGTTTTTGATGTACAACAATTTACCTGTCGCGTCACGCACAAACAAATCTGCATAACGTGTCGGATTCATGAAGTAAGCTTGCTCAGGCAAGTTCGCCAACATGTTATCCATGTTCACACGCCAGTAATCGAAAGATACTGTCAGATTTTTCATTGGTTCCAGCACCACACCGAGCGTGCCGCCGACGGAAGTTTCTGGCGTTAATTCTGCGTTACTACCTGTTTGCTTAGGCAGTTTCACATTACATACAGTAGCTGCCACCAAACCTGGCAAAGGCTTACCTGTATTCGCAATCGCAGGCGTTGCACTAGGACATTGCAAAGGATCATCCCAAGCAGATGCAGTCGTTGTCGTGGCACCTGGCAGACGATAACCATAGCGATCAAACAAAGTCGGTGCGCGGAAGCCTGTATTCGCAGAGCCGCGGAACATAATCACCGAATTTGGCTGATAACGGAAACTTGCTTTAGGATTAATCGTATTACCGAAGTCGCTGAAATGATCATCACGTACTGCCAGATTGACGTTCAATTCTTTAGTCACTGGAATTTCCAATTCAGCAAACAAGGCCGCCACATTGCGTGCACCTTGACCGCGTGATGGCGATGATGCTGCATAGGTCGCTACCAAACCAACATCGGTCTTCACGTCTTCTGTCGTATCACGGTGGAAATCTACACCCAACGCCAAACCTACCGAGCCTGCTGATAATTGCATGATAGGCTTGTTCATCGTGAATTCGAGACCAGTAAAGGTACTCTTAGAGACACGCAATTTTTGCCCGTTCAAAGAAATACTATCGAGGTAGGCTTTACCTGTTGCATCTTGCAAACCGAAGGGATTCAAAGTGCCGCTAGCAATACCAGCTAGTAGTTTAGGTCCATCGACTGCGCCAGAATTCAAATAGCCAACACGATCACTGACGCCAAACACCAATCCAGCTTTGTAATCCCATCCACCAATCACACCTTCATCGTTAAAATTCAAGCGTTGATTCGTTTGCACGTCTCTAGTTTCGTAGATGCCGGCATCTGCCACACTCCAAGTCACCAATAATGGTGCACCAGTCACGCCAGCAACCGCTGGTACGCCACCGCTACCGCCCGGATACCATTTGCTGGTGGATGGCAAAAGTGCCGTCACACCGTTTGCTGCCAGACTAGTCGTTGGAATTTTGGTGCCGTAAATACTTGCTTCGCCGCGGGAATAATCAACTGAGAACAAATGGTCATCGCTGATTTTTTTGGTCGCTTTCGCGAAGAAAGTCAATTGTTCACGACCGTAAATCGCGGTGTTGTATTCAGCGTTATTGATGACGCAGGTGTTCTTACCACCTTGGATCGAATACGGTGCCAAACAACCCGTTGCATAATACGGATTCGCTGCAGCAAAGTTTTTATTGCTAGGAATAGTGAAATTAGCTGGGCTGGCAAAACCACCGCTGACCAAGGATGGTGCGCGGCCTATGCTGGTCAATAATTCGGTAGAGGTCAGTTCAGCGCGATCGGACGCTGCCAAACGGCTGCGACGCAAACCATCCAAGGTGGCATACACATTCCAGCCATCTTTTTGCAAATCACCAGCACCAACCGTCATACTGATGCGTTTTTCATCGCCACCGCCATCGCGTTGTGGATCGAGGATTTGCCCTGTGATCGACGCGCCTTGATATTCACGCTTAGTAATGAAGTTGACGACGCCACCAATCGCATCAGAACCATAAATCGACGATGCGCCGTCATTCAAAATCTCAACCCGCGCAATCGCGCTCATCGGAATCACATCGAGGTTGGCATAACCATCGGCGATCGCTTCATTCGCTAAACGACGTCCATTCAATAACACCAGCGTACGATTCACGCCCAGACCACGTAAATTGATATTCGTGCCTGAACCAGCATTTGACGGTGCCAAAGAATTTGACTGTGGCAAGGCCATCATCAAGTCTGCCAAGGTCGTCATGCCGCGTTTTTCTAATTCATCGCCTGTCACCGCAGTAATTGGCAACGAGGCTTCACTCGCCAGGCGCTTGATCGAAGAACCTGTGACTTCCACGCGCATGGGTTCTTGCGCGGATGCCTGTTGCATTAAACCCAGCACTGCGAGTGTGATCGCCGACAAGGTCAATTGTTTCACTTGAGATTTTTTACTTGTTTGCATTACTGTCTCCTACTCATTTTTAAATTGAAGTAGGACTTACGCAAAACAGACGCTAGCGTCGTTGTGTTCGCCTCGCCGTACAGTTGTACTGTCTTCGGCTCCTCGTCTAGCCAGCGCAATTTTGCGTAAATCCTTTAAAGCTCAAGTTCTCATCAACCTGAGACAAATGTCGGAATACCTCGCGTACCCGTTGCCGTCATGACGAAGGTGCTACTGCACCGAGGTCTGAATCGGTCAATTTACTCAACTTCTAAAACTTGTTTCTACTTGCATGCCAAGTAAAAGAACCTGGCTACTTACTTATTTAAGTCAAAATTACCTAAGTCAAAATTGCCTAAGTCAAAATCATCTGATTCAAAATCATCTTGGTCAAAATTAACCACGAGAAAAAGTTCTTGTGACACGCTCCAAATGTGCCCGCATCGCTTTGCGGGCGGCAGCCGGATCGTGTGCTGCAATCGCTTCTAAGATATTGCGATGATCAGTTAAAGTTAACTGGCGCAACTCTTCGGTTTGAAAATGTTCTTTTAAACGGTTCCACATACGTCCACGTTGATTCCACAAATATTCCATGGTGCCAACCAGCGCACTGTTGCCAGTGGCGCGCACAATAGATAAATGGAACTCGCGATCTGCCTGTTCATTACTCGCATAATTCGCATGCTCGCGCTCCATGGCAATGACAGCTTTTAAAATCGCGTCAATCGCACTATCGGTTGCGACCCTTGCGGCAATCGCGGCGATTTCAGATTCAATCATCCGACGCGCCGATAGCACTTCAAATGGCCCTGGCCCGACTTCAGGAATATCTTCTTCCACTTTGGCCGCACATAAATACACACCTGAGCCGCCACGCACTTCGACCACACCACCTAATTCCAAGGCCAAAATCGCTTCACGCAAGGAAGCACGACTCACATTCAACTTACCGGCCAGATCACGCTCAGAAGGCAAACGCTCACCGGCTGCGATTCCGTCATCGGCGATCAAGCGCTGGATCTTATCCGCGACCACGCGGTATAGCCTGGGCTCGTTTTCATTCGGTAAATATGCTTTTTTTGCCATTTGACTATGAAGGTAAGTAGTGCTCGTTGCTATTTTGCTGCATTTGGTAAGACCATTCTAATGTGGTTAGACCAATTTTGCAATGTGGACTAGCCAAATATTTTTTTTGGTGGCATACTCGCCACATGTAATAAGCTCAAACATGGTGGAAATAGGTGTAGTCATCGCTCGCCTCCTTCATAAGCTAGGCATAGACCAGATATAAACCAGATAGATGCACCAAGAAAAAAACCTTATACAGATTGGCTAGAACAGAGATTTTCGACTGCTGCAACAACTTTTACCCAAGTCGAATAATCAATAAGTGATCTGACCAAAACCTTAATCGCAACAGAAAATGAGCGTTTAAAACTGGTCAGTCCAGTTGTAGGCAATATCAAGGCATAAAAAAAGACGAGCACAGAATCAGGACGAGAGGAACCAAATGGCAAGCGACTCCCAAAGCACTTCGGCACCAGCTTCAGCATCCACGGCTGGCAAAGCCTTATATATACGCATGCATCAAGGCGACAATGTCGCCATCGTGGTTAATGACGGCGGCCTGCCCGCAGCGACGCAATTCGAAGACGGCTTAACTTTATTAGAAGCCGTACCGCAGGGTCATAAAGTAGCCTTGACCGATATCGCGCAAGGCCAGCCCATTATTCGCTATAACGTCACCATAGGCTTTGCCGTGCGTGACATCGCGGCTGGCAGTTGGATACAAGAAGCATTGGTGGAATTGCCACCAGCACGTGAACTACAAAACCTGCCGATTGCGAATCGCCAGGCGCCCGCTTTACCAGCCTTAGAGGGTTACACTTTTCAAGGCTTTCGCAATCCCGATGGCAGTGTCGGCACACGCAATATTTTGGCGATCACGACGACAGTGCAATGTGTTGCCGGTGTCGTCGACTATGCGGTGCAAAGGATCAAGGCAGAACTACTGCCTAAGTTTCCGAATGTTGATGATGTGGTCGGACTGGAACACACTTATGGCTGCGGCGTCGCGATTGATGCGCCAGATGCGATGATTCCGATACGCACGGTGAGAAATATCAGCTTGAATCCGAATTTCGGTGGGCAAACCATGGTGGTCAGCTTGGGTTGCGAAAAACTGCAACCGACGCGTTTATTCCCTAAGCCGACGATACCAATTCAAGCACAAGCGCAATTGCAAACGCATAACGAACCCGATGTCGTTTGCTTGCAGGACGCAGGCCATATCGGCTTTCAGAGCATGATCACATCCATTATGCAAACTGCAGAAGTGCATCTCATACGTTTAAATCAACGCCAGCGTGAAACTTGTCCGGCGTCTGAATTAGTCGTCGGTGTTCAATGTGGTGGCAGTGATGCTTTCTCTGGCGTGACAGCAAACCCGGCGGTTGGATTTGCTACGGATTTATTAGTCCGTGCTGGCGCTACTGTGATGTTTTCTGAAGTAACGGAAGTGCGCGATGGCATAGATCAATTGACCTCGCGTGCTGCCACGCCAGAGATCGCCGAAGCGATGATCCGTGAAATGGCTTGGTACGACAATTACTTAAAACGGGGCGGCGTGGATCGCAGCGCGAACACGACACCGGGCAATAAAAAAGGCGGCCTCTCGAACATCGTTGAAAAAGCGATGGGCTCTATCGTTAAATCGGGTAGTAGCGCCATTACTGGTGTATTGTCTCCTGGCGAAAAACTCAATCAAAAAGGATTAATCTACGCCGCTACTCCAGCCAGTGATTTCATTTGTGGTACTTTGCAAATGGCGGCGGGGATGAATCTACATGTATTTACCACAGGGCGTGGCACACCTTATGGCTTAGCAGCCGTGCCAGTTATCAAAGTCGCGACGCGCAACGACTTGGCGCGACGCTGGCATGATTTAATGGATATCAATGCAGGCCGCATTGCCAGTGGTGAAGCAACGATAGAAGATTTGGGCTGGGAATTATTTCACTTCTTATTGGAAGTCGCGAGTGGCAAAAAAACCTGGGCGGAATATTGGAAATTACATAATGCGCTGGTCTTATTTAATCCGGCGCCGATTACTTGATTCGCGGATTGGCGATTCATTTTTGCCGACTAAAATTTCTTTCATTCTTTAATTCTTTTATCGAGCGATACTTATCATGACTAGCAAACCATTCAACCGCATCTTGCTCACCGGCGCTGCTGGTGGCCTTGGAAAAATCTTACGCGAACGGATTAAGCCGTGGGCGAATATCGTGCGGCTCAGCGATATCAGCGACATGGGTCCCGCAAACGAAGGCGAAGAAGTCGTGCTATGCGATCTGGCCGACAAAGCGGCGGTTCATGCATTGATGGACGGTGTGGATGCGGTATTGCATTTTGGCGGTATCTCTACCGAAAACAATTTCGAAGCCATCATGCTGGCGAATATTCAGGGCACCTATAACATCTACGAGGCCGTACATAAAGCTGGTGTCAAACGGGTGGTATTTGCTAGCTCGAATCACACAGTTGGTTACTACAAAACCACTGACTACATCGATGCCGACAGTCCACGTCGTCCGGACGGCATGTATGGCATCAGTAAATGTTTTGGCGAAGATTTGTCACGCTTTTACTACGATCGTTTTGGGATAGAAACCGTGTGTCTGCGCATAGGCTCATCGTTCCCTGAACCTATCAACAAGCGCATGATGGTCACCTATTTCAGCTATGACGATCTGGTGGAAATGTTGCGTTGCTGCCTGTTCACGCCACGCGTTGGTCACACCATCGCATTCGGTGTTTCGGACAATCCAGCTAGCTGGTGGGACAACCGTCTGGCGAGTCATCTTGGCTATCAGGCCAAGGACAGCTCTAGTCAGTTTGCGCACAAATTTCCCGACAGCGCTGACTATCCAGAAAAAGACGATGTCACTACCATCTTTCAAGGCGGCGGTTTCTTACTGACCACGCCGCAATACAAATAATCATCTCGTTCAAAGCTCCGCAAAACTTTTCCGCAATAGTGAAGTCTGAGCCTGATCTGGCTCGGACTTCAAAAAACATTCCCCACGCAAAAGTACTAAGTCGCTCTTCCTAGATTTACACTTCCACTACTACAGTCACAAGCCCATTTTTTTACGACAAAACTGTGGCAAATCAAGCACAAACTTATAGTAAATAGAGCTTTACCTATTCATCACCAATCATGATTTTTATTTGGTACTCAAGCTTTTTTTGAGGATCTTCTTTTGATTTTCAGTAAAGCACACCAGACAAGCGCTAGGCCTGCGCAATCTTTATGTCACATTTCATATAAATCTGCATAGTTCTTTTTCATAGAAGTCAGCTGTATTGATCGCAAAAACCGCATTTAATTGACTCACGGTGTACGCAATATTAACAACCGTATCTCGGCAAAAAAAGCATTTGAGGGAGACAAACAAATGCCAAAATTTGACCATTCACATCAATTGACACAAGGAAAAAAATCTATGAAATACCCCTTGAAAACCTTAGCTGTAAGCATCGCCATGCTGACTGCTATCCCTGCCCTTGCACAAAACATTACTGGCGGTCGCGTTCAATTTGACGCCAATGCCGTTGCCAAAGCATCCGCAGCAAAAGAGCCTGCTGGTCTGCGTAGCGCAGCCACTAGCGGCTTACGTGCAGTGATCAATGACCTGACTGTAGACTTAAAAGCTGGTTCGTTGCCACATGGATTCCCGATTGAAGTCAATGATATTTCTGAACTCAAAAATGCCGAACTAGGTTTGGGTTTCGAAGTTTATTCTGCACACCCACAAACTTTGATGGCAGGTGGCCGTCCATTTGATCAAATGTTGATGGGAACTGGTGTATGGAATTTTGTTGTCTTGGTCGACAAACATCCAGTCGCCTTGCTAGAACTGGAAAAAGTGAACGGCAAGTGGCAAGTGAATGGTGTTGGCGGTGCCAAACTGGCGCAAGATGTGCAAGCTTCTAGCCAAAACCATGCAGGCAAAAACGCTTTCCGCTTCGTCCGTATTTATCAAGCGACATCTGACTTCTTAGAAGTGAAAGACATCGAAGGCAAATCTCGTTATGCCCCGCTGATCGCTGCGCGTCAAACTTTGCGCATGAGCGCTGCCGTTGGTGCTGATACTCCGCTAGCTACTGGCTCTGACGTGCTACCAGCGTTGCAAGAAGCCGTGCGTGGTCACCTTGACCGCTTTGGCAAATAAGCGCCCTAGCTCGTCATCACAACACTAACGCAACATTAACAATTAATCCGTCTCGGAGACAAGACAATGAAAAAAATGATTCGTAGTATTAAAACGCTGACTGCCATCGGCGCACTCACATTGAGCGGTTTTGCAGCCGCCCAAACTTATAATTTGAACGTGCCATTGAAGGTGCAAGAGCATAGTCAATGGTGCTGGGCCGGTAGTAGCCAAATGGTGTTAAATTTCTTTGGTAAAACACCGTCACAATGCGCTGAAGTGAATTACGCTAAAGGTATCAACTACGCTTGCGGCAATTCCACATTCAACTGGAATAGCAATGCCAATCAACCCAACTCTACGAATTCAATATCGTACATTTTGAATGGCTGGGGCGTTAGCTCTTCTGTAGTCGGTGTGCTCTCACAATCCAATTCCACTTCCCGCATTAATGCAAATCGTCCTTACGTCATTTTGTGGCAATGGACAGGCGGCGGTGGTCACTTCGTCGTAGTCAAAGGCTATAGCGGCAACTACCTGTACATCAACGATCCATGGCCAGGTAACGGTGCATATTCACGCACTTACGCCAGCACAGTTTCTGCCTCTGATCGCTACTGGTATAACACAGCAGTAACCAACTAAGATTTTTCTGAAAGCCAGATTCGCGACCCCTGCTTATCTGGCTTACTTTTTACGAAGTCTTATGCGCTGACCACAACTTCAACACAGACAGAAATTTGTCGTAAGAACACAATAATTCTCCAGTATTGAAAAGCTCTGGTGCTAACATGCATACACATTGCATTCAACCGGAGAGTTTTCATGGCTAGCAGCAAATCCTTCAACTTTGCATCCAACGTCATTTCTATACTCGCGCCCACGGCACTACTCATGAGCGCGCTCTGTACATCCAGCGCCTTCGCTCAGACTAGCGCTAAGCCGGCGTATCCACACAATTACGCTGCCGCACAGTTCAGTGATCAAGAACGCCAACAACGGGTCGCTGCACTGATTCCCGAAATCGATAAATTATATGCAGAGCTAGCAAATGCCGAACATCTGCCCGGATTAAGTTACGGCATCGTGATGGATGGCAAGCTAATCCATACGCAATCGCTGGGCTTGGCGAATCTGGCTTCAAAAACACCGGTGACCAGTAGCACCCAATTTAGAATCGCCTCCATGACCAAGAGTTTCGCCACCATGGCGATCATGCAGTTACGCGATCAAGGCGCATTAAAACTGGATGATCCTGTTAGCAAGTATTTACCTGAGTTACGCACGCTCGCCTTGCCGACGAATGATTCACCGCCCTTGAGCTTGAAAAATCTCATGACGATGACGACCGGCTTGCCAGAAGACAATCCCTGGGGCGACCGCCAAATGGCACTCGACAATCGCAGTCTAGAGCGCTTTGTTGCGCACGGCTTGTCTTTCTCGAATGTACCGGGAGGGACTTACGAGTACAGCAATCTTGGCTATGTTTTATTAGGCAAAGTCATCTCAAAAGTATCTAAGATGCGCTTTCAAGACTACATCACTAAAAACATTCTGCTCCCTTTAGGGATGAAAGACACAATCTGGGAATACAGCAAAGCTGCACCAGAAAAATTGGCGCTTGGCTATCGCTGGCGCAATGAACAATGGGAAGCGGAACCCATTCTGCATGATGGTGATGCCGCAGCAATGGGCGGCTTGATTACAACGATGGATGATTTTGCACGCTATACCGCATTTCATCTCGCTGCATGGCCAGCACGTAATGAAATCGACCGTGGCCCAGTGAAACGCGCCAGCGTACGTGAAATGCAGCAAGCCCAAATCTTTGCCTCATTTCAACCACAGGCGACCTTTATCGATAGCACTCGCCCCAATCCGCGCTTTAGTTTTTATGCGTATGGATTGCGCACTGTGCGCGATAGCAATAATGTTTTGGTGGTTGGTCACGGTGGTGGCTTACCTGGCTATGGAAGTCAATTTTTCTTCGCACCCGATCATGGTGTTGCTGTGATCGCTTTTAGTAATTTGCGTTATGGTCCGGTCTATGGTTTGACTGGAAAAGCCCTCGCCATGCTGATAGAAAAAGCCAAGCTGCCAGCACGTAGTGTACAAGCACCAGCGATATTACTTAAACGTCAGCAGCAAGTCGCCGAATTAATTCAACACTGGGATCTGACTTTGGGCAATAGTATTGCCGCCGACAATTTTTTCCTCGATTATTCACGTGAAGACCGCATCGCAGAAAGTAAAAAACATTTCGACAGTATAGGCAAAGTGTTGAGCGTAGGTGCGATCCGCGCGGAAAATCAATTGCGTGGAAATTTTGAAATCAAAGGTGAAAATGGCAGCTTGCTCATCGCATTCACATTGACGCCCGAACCTGATCCTAAAGTGCAATTTGTCAGTATCAGCAAAGTTAACAATCCATAATCTACAAAGAAAAATGCCGCGCAGTTTCATTGCGAACTGAGCGGCATTTATCGTAGCGAACGACTGTATTTGGCCTTAAGTAAAACAGACGATAGCTAAAGTTTCTTTGCATAGTTTGTGTGGTGCGCCGTGCGCACCACACAAACATTGAGCGCAAATTCGGTGCGCAAGGCACACCCTTGTATTATGAATGAAGAGTCGATATTTTGATTGACTCGATGTTTTAACAGTTTTTGATAGGCATATCAGAAACGAGCAACTGGATGCCGTACCCGCCCTTTGGTTCAAAACCAGTGACGTAGATTTTGCACCAGTTGCTCACCCCTCGTCTAAAAATCGGACAGTATCTTTGGCCCAGCTTGCTGGCAGCCCGTATTCACAAGGTAGATTATCAGAGGATTTGTATGCAGGAGTTTTACTTAGGAATTGATGTTGCGAAGGCTAAATTAGATTGTACTTTACGCCTCACAACTGGAAAATTTCGCCATAAAGTGATTCAAAATAACCAGCAAGGATTCAAGGAGTTACGTATCTGGCTCGACAAACAAGGTGCCGCTATTGCGCATGTTTGCATGGAAGCGACAGGCATTTATTGGGAAGCTGTTGCGCACTATTTTGCAGAACAAAAGTTTCCCGTCAGTGTCATCAATCCAGCACAGATTAAGGCTTTCGGTGCTTCACGCTTAGTGCGAACAAAGACAGATAAAGTCGATGCACAGCTGATCGCAGAATTCGGTTTTGAGCGGCGTCCAGAGCTGTGGATCGCCCCCTCCATAGCGGAACAAACCTTACGTGCTTTGGTTCTGCGCTTAGATGCCTTGCAGAACATGCGCACGCAAGAATTAAATCGACTCGATGTAGCACGTGAAGCGATTCGCCAAGGAATTACTGATCATATTGACTGGCTAGATAAAGAAATCAAAGCACTGATTCGTTCAATCAATGACCATACACATCACGATCCAGACTTAAAAGACAAGCAAAAGCTATTGGATAGCATACCTGGCTTAGGGGAGCGTACTATCGCTATTTTGCTTTCGTACTATGCTGATACAGAGCGATTTACCTCAGTGAAGAAAGCAATTGCATTTGCAGGACTTGACCCGCGTCATCATGAATCTGGCAGTAGTGTTCGGGGTAAGACTCGCATGTCGAAAGTAGGCCATACTTTTATTCGCAAAGCACTCTACATGCCTGCCATGGTTGCTTTATATCGAACCACATGGGGAACGGCTTTCCGCCAGCGCCTTACGGCATCGGGAAAACCGCCCATGGTCATCATTGGGGCAATGATGAGAAAACTCATTCATGTCGCATTTGGCGTACTAAAATCCGGCAAGCCTTTCGATGCAAGCTTGCATTCTGCTTGACTCGGATAACAGTATCTACTTAATCCCATTGCCTCTTTAGGTCTGTACGATATCAAGCTATGTTTGCGTAAGTCCTATGTATAAATTATTGCCCTACTTTATCCCCACGAAACCCTATCACCGTCGCATTCGCCCAATTGGCGCAAACTGCTGCACTGGTTTTCTTCTTCACGCCGGTCGTCGTCAAGCGTAAGACTTCGACACCGCGAATATCCAATTCAGGTTTAACGACCGCGGGTGCGACGATTAAGCCGCTATCAAACAAGAGACGACCATCACCATACACTTGAAATTGCAAGCCGCCATTTTGACGACAGGCATCATCGATACCGACGTCGGCACGGAAAGTTTGCCAGTGACCTTGCAGACGATACGAAATGTCGCTGGCATCCACCACACCTAAGCCTTTACGGAATTTTAAGCCGTTCATTTGCATCATGCCTTCTGCGTTACTTGGCTTTTTGCTGTTCACTTTATCTTTCAACACAGAATTTTGTTTTTGCACGGCTTTAGATGGCAGCGCAATTTGATCAGATAAAGATAATTGCGATGGCGGAAGATCTGGGGTTTGTTGTTCCAACAAGGCAAACTCAGAAATCGTAATCGGTGGCACGGCCAAAGGCGTAAAGGCATTGTAGGCACGCGGTGCGTTCGCCGCATCGTTGCTGGTCAAGACCATAGGATCTTGTGCATTACCACCTTCATCTTGATCATGCGTGCTCAAAATACGGAATCTAAATAAACGTCCCGCCTTCGCCGCAAACTCGACGCGTTGCTTGCCCTCTTGTTTTTTCAAACGTCCAGTAAACACGGGCTTGCCCCATTCACCATTACTATCAGCCAGGTAAATTTCAAAATCTTTAACCTGACCTGCTTCCCAATGTTTGTCATTACGTGGCGCGATTTCAAAACCTTTAATCATGCGACGCTCGCCCAATGCCAAGGTAAATTCATGCGCACCCGTTTTTTGCGATTGATCACGCAGCGTTCTGAACCAAGTTCCAGGCTTGCCATCGAAAGCGTTTTCTAAAGGATGGCCGGGTTCTTCGGCTGGACGATTGAGTACGATCAGCGTATCGGTTGCGACCACATCACCGCTTGCTGGTGCAGCTGGATAATCGGCTGTTACCGCCAGGCTTGCATTCGCCGCTATCACCAGGCGTACTTGCAGCGCTTGACGGATATCGAGCTTGGCTGTTTTTACAGTCACCACGCCATATTTTTGCGTGGCATCGTAAAACCAAGTAGCAGTCGCCCCCGCCGCATCAAATTCTGCACGTGATTTTGCTTCGCTTAAGTTTTGACCTTGCAAGAACACTTGTTGAGGTTTCACTCGCGTATGAATTTGGAATTCTTGTACGCGTGTTTTTTCCATACCTTGATACTGGCCTTGCACGCCGTCGAGCTGCAGCGTGATGTCTCCCGCTGTTCCAAGCGGCGCAGTTACACGCAAAGTTTGTGTACTCTGTTCACCTTGTTGATATTGACGGGTTTCACCATCGTCTTCATACAAGGTATAAGTCGATTCGCCGTGTGGATAAATATCCCAAGTCAGAACATCTTTAGCGACTTGGCCATCGTACAAAGCACTCGGATACATAGGCAAAATCGCCCCGGCACGCACGAATACTGGCAAGCGATCCAAGCTCACTTGATAATCAATCACTTTGCCCTGTGCACCCACTTCCAGCACGCGTCCATCTGCATAATCTATCCACTGCCCTTGCGGTAAATAAATCCCCTTACGCCAACCTTTGCTCGCCGCCTGACTGCGATACACGGGCGCCACTAACAAATCTTTGCCTAAGAAAAATTGATATTTGTAAGCCTCGTTATTCGCGTTGGGATCTTGTGGATGATCCCACATCAAGCCACGCACCAGCGGTGCACCTGTTTGTTCTGCCTCTTGCGCCAATGTGTACATATAAGGCATCAGGCGCATTTTGAGTTTCAGATAATCGCGGTTGATACTGCGATACGGTTCATCAAAGGCCCAAGGATGTTTGCGCGAATTTTGCGACCAGCCCGACATGCCCATTAACACCGGCGTGAACGCTTTCCATTGCAAATCACGGGTGAAGGTTTCCGGACTACCGCCAAAGATGCCATCGACGTCACCAGTCGCATAAGCCTGCCCCGACAAACCAGAACCGATAATGGTCGGGATATGCCAACGTATGTAATCCCAACTACCGCTTTGATCACCAGTCCAAGTCACCGCATAGCGTTGCATGCCAGCCCAGCCCATCACCGTCCACAAGAACGGGCGTGAATTAGAATTATCTAAAATCCCCTGCGCTGCGGCCTGATTTGCATCGAGTGCAAATTGGTAACCAGCACCCGTCCATGCGACATCCAGTTTTTGCGCGCGCGTGCCCGCCGTGCCGACTTCCCATTTAATTTTATCGACACCGTTTTCTGTCCAGAGACCCGTGCGGAAACCATATTTCTTCAAACCGGCAACCACACCTTCGAGATCGGTATAACCGCAGCCATAACCATCGTTCGGTAGTATCCAACCACCTGGCATATCGTGCTCACGATATTTCGCTGCTACCGATAGCACCACGTCTGGCGTTTTGCCCGTAGGGCCATCGCTCCAGCCTTTTGGCACTGTGCCCGGCTTCTTAATATTATCGCCATCGTTATAGCAATCGGCATCGCCATATTCGTAAGCCCAGCGCGGCAAAATTTTTGCGCGTCCGGTCAGTTCGGTATAGGCATTCAAAACATCTTTGATGTTATCGCCGACGAAGTAGTAGGCATCAAAGCGTTTTTCGTTGTGGCTGGTCGTGATGAAATCATTGGCACGGAAATCGTAACTGCCATTGCTCCAGGTATTGCGTAACACGCCATAGCCTTTGTTACTCATATAAAACGGTGCGGGACTCGGCCTGTCGTTTTCTTCCCAGCCGCCTGAGTAAGAAACTTCCAGAGACTTGCCTTTAAAAGCATAGCTACCGTTTTGCTGACCGCCACCAAAGAACACTTCTTCCGCTGTAGTGGATAGAGTTTGAAAACTGCTTTTCTCGGCGATATCAAGCGACTGCATTTCTTGCCACAACAAAGTTTTGTTATCGGCCTTATACAAAGCTAAACGCAGTGGTTTTTTGTAGATACGCAAAGCCATTTTGGCAGTTTGCAGTAATTGATAATCGCCTTTATCAGTAAGCTGATAATCGACCTTGGTGACATCTTTTTTTAATACGATAGGAGCAGCCTTATCACCCGCGCCGATCAGTTTTCCATCACTACCAGCCCATACGCGAAACATATCCGGCCGCAACAAACTGATTTCCAACAAATGACCTTTATCGGTGAGGATCTTCACGCTGCTGGCATTGGCAGGCGTTTCAATTTGACGCAAATTGCCGACGGCCGCTGCATACGTGTTGGCAGGCAGGGCGACGCTCGCTGCAAAAGCCGCGGAGATCGCAGCTTGCATCAGGCGTCGTGTAAATGAGAAATTAGCTAGTGACGTAGAGACTGACATGATGAGATTCAAGTATTCGAATGTGGGTAACCCTAAAACTGTAAAGGCAAACACAAAATACTAACAGCGAGATTTTTTGCCGTTCTCATCAAATCAATCTAAACGAAACGCTTTTTCAACTCCAAAACTTAAGCGAAGCAATTCAATTATAAAAAAATTACATGGAAATACTTTGCTCTCCAATCAGGCTCACCCACTGCTCATGATTTACTACATTAAGAACAGCATTAATTGTAGGAGTAGCATGCAAAGTATTCATATTATTCGCAAGCGACTCATCGGTAGCATTCACTTTAGCGATGATTAATTGCGCTGCATGGTAAGCAGGATCAAGGTCGGTAGCACTCAAAGGATTGGTCGCACTACCGAACTGTTTAACGAATTCCAGACCAAGATCAATGCGGTTTAACAAAGTATTCTGACGCACTGTAGCGGCAAGAAACTCGGCGTCGCTTAAGCCATGAGCATCATGTATAGAGACCAGGTTCGTCGTCATGGCCGAGAGAGCGAACTCGGCGACCATATCGGCGCGGCTTTGTCCGAGATTGAGCTTATTAATCCAGAAGGAAACGCCTTGTGCATCGCCGGCATTTCCCAGCCCGTCCTTGTACAAAGTTTCCACAAACAACTGATTATTCATGGTGGCATAGTCTTTCATGAAACGAGAGTGACTGGCAAAAGCACGTGAGATATCGGTCATGGTCTTACCATGAGCCATCTCGTTGAGCCAGTAAGTCAAGCCTTCCTGATCCGGTGCGCGGTGATACATCAGCGTATAGAGCGCGGCGATTTTCTCACTGTTGCTATGCAAGGCGATATCACTTTGCAATGGATGCGGTGCCGTAGTCACGATGTTATTGACCGTGGTGCTCAACGCCGTACCATAGAGATCCGTGATGTCATTGCCAGATACACCGGTTTTGACTGCCACAACTAACGAACCATTACCAGTGACGCTATCGACCGAAACTTTGTAAAGCGTATCGGAAATTTTAACAACTTGCTTAATCGTGCCTTGTGCCGTGCCCGTGGCATTGAGGGCAAAATCGGTGATATCGACATTTTTTACGGCAGTACTAAAGCTGACATTAAAGTCCAGTTTTTTGACATTCCGTGGCGCGACTTCCGTCAGGGCAAAGGCATTCATATTCGGTGCTGCACCCGTGAATAAACCTGGGCCACCCGGGTCGCTGATCTTGCCGTTGACGATTCCATCGGCATCAAACTCGCCGCCATCCGTCAGCGTAAAATCAATCCGTATCGTATTGCCAGTGGTTGTCACACTGTCGGCAATATTAACCCAATGACCGGCTTTGTCTTGCTTCCAGTACCCGTTGATTGGCGTACCTTTTTCGACAAATACAGACATCTTGGTGGACGCACCTGGCTTGAGATCAACAATATCAAAAGCGAGCAAACCAAATGGCATACTGACATCGGCAGGCAAGTTAGTCGGCGTTGGTGTAGTGATGACATTGACTTGTGACGCACCTTCCGAATTGGCTAAGGTGACGTACGAGGTGACGCCGTTGGGCTGTTGTTTCCATACCAGCGAACTAACACTATTTTGATCGGTATCAGCAATACCATCGCCGTTGCCGTCACCTGTACCAGTACCGAAGCGATTCGGCACCTTAGACTCTAAAGTGTCAGAAATATTGTCGTTATCCAGATCTGTTTTAACGTCTAATTTGCTACCGATAAAGCCAGCAGAAATCGGATTGGATACCAGATCGGCAATCCCTGATCCAACACTATTCAGGTCTAGGCGCAAACTACCATTGCCTGCCACGTGATTCACACTGACCCGGTAGGTACTGGCATTAATCTGCGTGATTTCTTTAAGCGTACCGTTGGCACCGCCAGAGGCTAATAAACTAAAGTCATTCAGATTGACGCCTGTAACCTCTTCACTAAATTGCACCAGGAAATCCACCTGATCAGCTTGCGAAGTAGAGAAACTACCGTCTATGGAAACAACTTTAGGGGCGACATCATCTTTGACACCAACCGTAAAGGTCTTAATAAAACTAGCACCCGCCGCGTCAGTGGTACGTACCGCTAATTGGTAATTACCTGCCGCAATCAACCCCGGTGTTTTGACTTTAACCTGATTACCATCTAAGGTGAACAAGACATTGTCGTTCGAGGCCGGACTATTGACCAGAGTATAGGTGTGAGTATCGCCCAAATTGATATCCGTGCTACTTAACAAACCAAGTGAAGCGAGTGCATTGGCGGATTGATTGATTAGTGTGTTACTCAATGCAATATCCGATGGTGCGCTATTGACTGCGGTTGTAATCACACTAGTGTTAGCATTGTTAGCAGTCTCAATCCCATCGTTGACACTGACCGTAAAAGTCGTTGTGTCTGTGTTGCCGACGCTGACGCGGCTGGCGTTAGGCTGGAACACTAAAGCGCGTAAAGCAGCTTGTATATTCGCTGGTGAGGCCGCTGCATTAGAGGTGTATGTAAGTCCACCATCGTTAGAAGAAAAACCTGCCAACGCCAATGAGGCTGCAGTAAAACTTCCCTTATCTGCATTATCCAAACGTACCGTCACCTTCTCCATCGCACCAAGATCAGAATCTACAATCGTCACGTTGCTAAAAGGCTTCACAGTATTATTACTATTGATCGATTGACCGGACTGCGTACCAACGATGCTTGGCAAAGTATTGCGGGTGTCTATGCTGAAATTCGCTGACGTTGCATTGCCTACACCCACGTTACCAGCGGCATCCATAACACCTGCCTGGTTGAGAGTAATGAGGTTAGTACTATCATTGAGGAAAGCGCTTGGAGTGAAAATAGCACTCCAAGTCAAACCACCATCGGTTGATGTGACCGCACTCAAGCTACCATTTTCAACTGTCAAATCGGCGTTGGTAAAGCCTGTTACTGGACGATTAAAACTAAAGCTCACGTTTGCTGTTTCACCGAGCAATAAATTATTATCATTTAGACTGATGGTCGCGGCCGGACGCAGTGTATCCACGCTGTAATTACTAGAAGAGCTCGTACCGGTGCCGATGTTTCCATTAAGATCGGTGTAGGTAGTATTGTTGAGCACAATGACATTGCTGGCATCCGAAGTGCTGATCGCCGGTGTAAATGTCGCTGTCCAGGTAGTACCACCGTTCGTTGATTCAAGTTGTGAGAGCGCGCCATTCTCTATGCTCAAATCAGCATTCGAGAAATTGGTAACTGCTTCACTAAATTGGACGGTCAATGTAGTGGTTTCCCCTGCGGTCAACTGATTATCTGCCAGTGTCAGGGTTGCACTCGGGCGTACCGTATCAAGCTTATAAGCGGCTGATGATGTGATGCCACTTCCCGCATTGCCAGCCGCATCATTGACACCCGCATTATCAAGCGTAATCAGATTATTTGTCGCGGTGACGTTTGCTTCAGGTGTCAGCGTCGCGCTCCAGGTGCGCCCTCCATCTGTTGAGCTAACGGCAGAAAGTGTGCCGTGAGTCAGGCTCAGGTCAGCATTGCTAAAGTTAGAAACAGGCTCAGAGAATGTAATGGTGACGATGGCACTTTCACCTATGCTCAAGGCGCTATCATTGAGGCTGATGCTTGAGGTTGGGCGTAGCGTATCTATGCTGTAGTTCGCTGAACTTGTACTACCCAGACCAGTATTGCCCGCTGCATCAATGACGCCGGTGTTATTGAGCACGATGACATTGCTGCTATCTTCCAGATTGACTGTCGGCGTGAACGTAGCACTCCACGTCAGACCGCCATTAGAAGAACTGACAGGGGTCAAAGTACCATTGGCTATAGTCAGGTCGGCATTAGTCAAATCACTGACCGCTTCACTGAAAGTGATCGTAACAATAGCGCTCTCGCCTGCAATGAGTGCCGTATCACTAAAACTGATGGTCGCTGTAGGACGTAAAGTATCAATCGCGTAATTGGGCGAACTGGCTGAACCAATCCCGGCGTTACCCGCAAGATCACTAATGCCTGCCAGATTCAAGCTCAGGCTATTAGTAGCATCGGTGAGGTTATTGCTTGGCGTGAGTGTAGCGATCCAAGTAATGCCCCCATCGGTGGAGCTAAGGGGCGAGAGGATACCATTCTCAACCGTCAGATCAGCATTGGTGAAGTTAACAACAGGCTCGGAGAAGGTGATGGTGACGGTGGCACTTTCGCCAACGTTCAATGCGCTGTCGTTGAGGCTAATATTGAGACCAATGTTTGCGGTTGGACGTAGCGTATCGACGCTGTAGTTCGCTGAGCTTGTGCTACCCAGACCAGTATTACCCGCTGCATCAATGACGCCGGCATTGTTGAGCACGATAACATTGCTGCTATCTTCCAAATTGACCGTCGGCGTGAACGTAGCACTCCAGCTCAGACCACCATTGGAAGAACTGACAGAGGTCAAAGTACCATTGGCGATAGTCAGGTCTGCATTGGTCAAATCACTGACCGCTTCACTGAAAGTGATCGTAACTATGGCGCTCTCGCCTGCAATGAGTGCCGTATCACTAAAACTGATGGTCGCCGTAGGACGTAAAGTATCAATCGCGTAATTGGGCGAACTGGCTGAACCAGTCCCGGCGTTACCCGCCAAATCACTGATGCCAGCCAGATTCAAGCTCAGGCTATTAGTAGCATCGGTGAGGTTATTGGTTGGAGTAAATGTAGCCGTCCAAGTAATGCCACCATTGGTGGAGCTAAGGGGAGAGAGAATACCGTTCTCGACCGTCAAATCGGCATTAGTAAAATCCGTGATTGCTTCCGAGAAGGTGATCGTCACCTGCGCAGTCTCACCTACTGCCAGTGCGGTATCAGACCAGCTGATTGTCGAGGCTAAGCTTGGGCGAACGGTGTCAATACTATAGTTACCAGAAGAGCCGAGATTAACCCCTTCCAAACTGATGCCAACGACGTTCGTGCTGTCATTGATGTTGGCCTTGGCCGTTAAACTGGCAGTCCAACTGATTCCACCATCATTGGAGATCAGATTACTGATGACGCCGTTCTCAGCGATAATATTGGCGCTTGTGAAATTGCTGGCCGCTTTGTTAAAACTGAACGATACCGTTGCGGTATCACCTATTTTTAAAGCAGTATCTGAAATGCTGATAGCTGATGCCAACACAGGACGCGTTGTGTCGATTGCATAGTTTGAACTTTTCAGTGTGCCAATTCCCGCATTGCCAGCTAAATCGCTAATCCCTGTGCAATCAACAGTGAGCGTATTCGTGCTATCGGCAATTTTGTCAGTCGGCGTTAATAAAGCCGTAAAGTGGATATTATCGGTTGTCAATAAATTTGACAGTACGCCATTTTCCACGGCAACGTCTGCTATCGAAAAACCTGATACGGGTTCAGCAAAAGTGAAACTCACCGTCGCGGTTTCCCCAACGGTCAAATTGCTATCTGAAATGGTAATGCTAGGAGCATTAGGAGGAACGGTATCGACCACGTAATTTTTGCTGGTGGCGCTACCAGTGCCCGCATTGCCTTTTAAATCAAGGATACCCGTATAGTCTAGTGTTATTAGGTTGGTGTTAATTGATGAATTTGCATTTGGCGTAAGCGTTGCTGTCCACGTAACGCCACCATCGCCAGACACCAAATTTGAAATGACCGCATTCGGTGAATTCAGATCAGCGGTGGTAAATCCAGTGATCGCTTCAGCGAAAACAAAACTCAGATTTGCCGTATCACCAATCTTTAAAGAGGTGTCACTAATACTGATACCTGTTGTCAAACTAGGGCGCATCGTATCGACACTATAAGATGGTGAAAGACTGCTTCCCACACCAGCATTCCCAGCCAAATCAACATACCCAATATTAGACAAGGTCAAGGTATTGCTTACATTGGTGACGTTCGAGTTTGGCGTCAGCGTTGCGCTCCAATTTACTCCTCCATCTGAACTCGACAAGCCCGTCAATTGCCCATTAGGTACAGCCACATCTGCCGTCGTAAAACCACTAACCGCCTCCGTGAACGAAAATTTTACTTGTGCAGTATCACCAATTTTAAGTGCTGTATCACTGATCGTAATCGCCGATAGCAATGCTGGCGCGGTCGTGTCTATTTTGACGATTGTTGATGCAGAAGCTGCACTCACATTACCAGCAATATCAGTTGCCTTTGCTGTCAGCGTATGAGAACCGCTTGCAAGCTTACTGCTGGTAATTGACCAATTCCCACTACCATCTGCCGTCGTCGTTCCTAGTACAGTAACACCACCTGTATCGAACAATTCGACGCTGGCATTAGCTATAGTTGTACCACGAATCACAGGATTCACTTTATTGGTTATGCCGTCGCTATTACTGCTACCACTATCACTGGCGCTGTCCAGGGCAATGGTCGGTGCTGCTGGTGCAGTTTGATCTAATGTATAGGCCTGAGATGCTACGGTGCCGCTGTTGCCAGCAGTATCGACGACTCGCACTTTGATGGTATCGCTACCAACTAAAGTTAAGCCAGATGCACTCCAGCTTTTTTGCCCTGCCGCCCCAGTAGCGACTGTCCAGCTTGCACCATTGTTTACAGATACCTCGACTACTTCATCGTTAGCAAGATCCGCGTCTACCGTTCCAGAAATGGTTTGTGACGCCGTTTTAGTAATGAAATCTGATGATGAGCTCCCTGTGTCAGCAGACAGTGACATCGTCTTATTCGCGGTGGTCGGCCCCGTAGTATCGATGGTTACCGTCAAAGCCGCAGACAAGCCGCTGTTATTGCCAGCGACATCAACCACTTCTACTTTTAAGTCATGGCTACCGGCTTTCAGTGTTGAGCTAATGATGCTCCAATTACCACTGCCATCCGATGTCGTAATGCCGAGCACTGTCGTATCATCGGTGTCATACAAAGTGACACTGGCATTAGCTTCTGTGACGCCACTGACAGTCGGCGTGTTGTCATTGGTGATGTCATCTGTGGCGGAGATACCACTATCACTGCCACTTACTAAATCAGGGGCATCAGGAGTGCTTGGTGAGGTAGTGTCAACTGTCAAAGTAAATGTGTTGGAAGCCGGGCCGACGTTGCCTGCCAGATCCACGCTTCTCGCCACCATCTTGTAAGTACCATCACCTTTGCTAGGTGAGTAGGTATATTCCCAGTGTCCTTGAGAATCAGCCTGAATAATATCAACCAGAGTTAAGCCATCGTTTTCATACAGGTTGATCCACTGGTTTTTCACAGCACCATTGCCATACAATAAGGGCGTACTGAAGTTGGTAATATTATCGGTATTAGATGTACCGCTATCTTCGGCATCGGTAAGTGCAACATCGCCCGGCGCGCTTGCTGGTGCTGTCTTGTCAATCGTGACACTGAGGCTGGACGAATTGCTGCTTAAGTTACCAACCGTATCGCTGGCTTTGGCGACAATGACATGCGTACCTTCAGTTAGTGTGGTGCTAGTAATGGACCATTTACCCGCGCCATTCACTGTCTTAGTGCCCAATACCGCATTGCTATTACTGGTGTCGTACAAGGTGACAGTCGATCCAATCTCACCTGTACCATTGAAAAGAGGCGTAGTGACACTGGTATAGTTATCAAAACTAAAAATACCGCTATCACTAGCCGGTGCTAAATCTGGGGTGGACGGTGTGGCCGGCGCAGTATGGTCGAAGGTATAGACTTCGCCGCTAGTAAAATCCGTGTCTATCGCATTATTTTTGGTACTGGTGTCGGCGATGCCGGAACCCGATGCAACCAAGTCAAGGCGTAGAGTGCCGTCACCAGTGATCGTATTCACCGTCACCGTGTAGGTATCACCGCTGCCAGTCACATTAGAAACCGTACCGCTGGTACCACTGGTTGTCAGCGAAAAGTCGCCAGCATCGACTCCAGTCACATCCTCTGAAAATTTAACCGTATATTGCACGCTAGTAGCGTTTGAAGTGGCGGTGTCAACTCGGGTGATACTGCTAACTACCGGAGGCGTGTTGTCGCTGTCGTCATCAGTAATCGTACCAGTAGCATTGGCGGTACCCAAGGTAGCATTGGTCGGGCTCGACAGCGTTACAGTGAAGTCTTCATCCGATTCAATAGTGCTGTCTCCCGCGATGACCACATTAAAAGTTTTGGTGGTTTCGCCAGCTGCAAAGTTCAGCGTGCCGCTGGCAGCAGTGTAATCACTGCCAGCGCTTGCCGTACCATTTATGGTGGCATAATTGACCGATACCGCTTGCGCCGATGCCGCCGATAAAGTGACAGTAAAAGTCAGGTTGGTAGAGCCAGAATTGCCTTCAGCTTGGCTAACATTAGCAATCGATAGCGATGGCGTGGCATCATCGTCGGTAATCGTAATCGTTTGTTGCTGAGTACCACTCTCCGTAGCACTGTCGCCGCCGGAAACACTGATGATATCAACAATGACAGTTTCATTCGGTTCGTCTAGCGTGTCCTGCACTGCCGTGACCAAAGCGGTGCCAGTCAGATTGCCTGCCAAAATTTTGATTGAGGTTGAAGACAAGGTGTAATCCGTGCCACTGCCGGTAGCCGTACCTGTCGCGGCAATAGTCACAATGGTGTCGGTGCTGGCAATTGAACTCAATGTTGCGGTTATTGTGGACATGCCCGCACTTTCAGCAATGCTACTGTTATTAGTCGACAATAAAACAGTCGGAGCAACGATAAGTGTACCTATCGTGCCCAACGTCTGGTTCGCACCACGATTGCTACCTGCGGAACCTCCACCGCCTTTTGCATAACCACCGTAACCACCTTTCCCAACATTTGTCGCGCCAGTAATGGAAGTTTTGGTGGAAGCATCAGCCGAAACCGTACCAGACTTATTCCAAATTGCCGCCACACCATAGCCGCCGTTACCGCCATTGCCGGGGAAATTGGCATACACCGAACCACCACCACCACCACCACCAGCCGCAATATTATTCGAGAACGTGCTGGAACTAATTTTGACGGTACCACCATTATTGTAAATGGCGCCTACTGCATTACCACCACGGCCACCTGCTGCATAGTTACCACCGCCACCGCCACCGCCGCCAATTGAACTGGTACCATCAGACGCCGTGGCACCCTTGCCGCCAGTGGATCCACCGGCAAGTGCGCCAGCCTTTCCGCCTGTCGTGGTGCCGCCGTAGCCGCCAATTTCGGGAGCCGAATTAGTACCCGCGCCGTTGCCTCCCTTGCCCGCTGACGGACTGGTGGCTGTATAAGTATCATTCGCACCACCAGAACCACCGTTAGTGGTACCGAAACCACCGCCGCCACCGCCACCGCCGCTTTGACCACCAGGACCTGCGGCACCGCCGCCGCCGCCGGCCGCCTTGTTGCCAGAGAAAGTCACGCCGCTAATATTGAGCGTACCAGAATTACTAATAGCTGCACCGAGTGCATCTCCACCCGCTACAGCTCCACTTGAGAGCGAATCGCCGCCGTTAGCACTTAAAAAGCCATTGGCTAGCGTCAGATTTTGTAGAGAAATCGTCGATCCCGCATTGGTGGTGCCGGTAACCAACAACCGGCTCGCATTGTTACCGTCGATCTTGTAACCGGCACCGACAATGGTCAGCGTCTTGCCGTCGTTGACGGCAATGGTCACCGCTGAAGTCAACGTAAAATCGCCGGTCAAGGTAATGGTGTCGTCTGAACCGTCGCCCACCGCCGCCGCAATCGCACTCACCAGCGTGGCCTGGCTATTGGCCGAACCGGTACTTGCCAAATGATCCCAGTCTCGTAGTTGCAATAAGTCTAGAATGGGTGTTTGACTGATATCACCCGTTGAGATTTCTAGTTCCCAATTGCCATTGCGGTTAGCGCTACCAGTATCGTCACTTGACGCAGCAATATCGGCGCCAGTGGCTGCCGCTAAGGCGTTCATAAACGCGACACCGTCTGAGCCAGAGCCAACGTCGCATCCGTAAAGTGCGATATCACCGTCGGCGCTTAAACTTTCACCAATGCTTTTCAGTTCGCTGGCGTATTGATCTACATTTCCAAGATGCAAAGGGCTATCACCAAGCAAAACCATGCCGTGGTTACCATGAGAGACTATGCTAATGGAATCAATATTACTGATCCCTTTTAACGCATCCGCAATTTGTTTTATACCGTTTTGATTTTGATCCAATACAATCACGATCACACCAGATTTTGCGGCATTAACGATGCTCTGAAAATCTGGCAATCGACTATCCACAACCAACACGGTTTTGCCACTAGCAACTGGATTTTGGCTAGCTGCATTTAATATGCTCATATCGAAGACATTGCCGGTAGTTAAGCTGCTCATTTTGTAGTCCTTAATTATTCTGTGACAGATTTAGTAGTGATGACGTTGCAGTTACTGCCGCTGGTATTTTTCCAGAAGGACAATGCTGAATATTGCTCAAACAAATCGGGAGGAAGTATTGTTCTGCGCGACTCTAAACTGACTTTATCGCGCACTTTATGCAATCCGCTCATGCCGAGTTGTGCATCAAACTCAGGAGCGTCAAATTGAACATTGTGATAGTCATGCTCAAAGGCTGGCTCGCCTATGAACTGGTAAATCAGGGGTAAAACTTTTTCTGGCACTTGCGCCAATAAATCGTATTCAACTAACAGCAGCGAAGACGCATGTTCTCCATAAAAAGCTTCTTTCAACGCAGTCCACGGATAACCAACCAATCTATTACGTTGTGCCAAGGTATCTACCCTGCTATACACCGTATTGCGCTCAGTATCGTCATTAAATAGTTTGGTCAATTCATATGGATTAGCACGAAAACGTCGCTCCATACTATCCATTACCCAAGCCACATTACGGACACAAGCAATGACTTTGGCACCGGGGAACTGGTCCATCACCAACGGCAGCTTCGCACTCCACATGCGATTCGTATCAAAGATGACTTTCTTATCTGTTTGATCCGCATAATAAGCATCAAACAAAGCGCGCACCAAGCGTCTTCTTTGCTCAGTCGTCACCACAGCACCAAATTCACTGCCCGCGGCAAACTGATGCAACATATTGGAAAACAGTACCCCAACCGGACTTGTCATACTGGCGTGAAAACGCGGATTTTGCAGCAGCAGTGCCGAAAGTAAAGTACTACCGGAGCGGGGCAAGCCAGTAATAAAGTGATAGTTAGGTTTTGTCATTGAGGCTAAAAATGCTCGATTAATTTGCGGTTAAAGATTTCTTGTAAAGTGCGAACTTGGAGAAATGCGCCTCGACGTTGCCATATAGGAATAAAATGGTAACACTTGCTTGATCCTAATCAAATATTAAAAGCATATGAGAGTATCTAAAAAAATAAAATGAATGAAAGTGAGCTAGAAAACCACACTTAGGGTCAGTGTACATAAATGCTATTTATTGTCGTCATGATCAGTTAAAGTTGGCAGATTGCTCGCTGCATACAGACAAATCGAAAATAACAACTACTTCAATGCGCGCTTAACGGCATCAAATAAGTCTGTATAACAGACAAAATTCAATTTAAACGGAGAATTGCATGGATTGGACCGCTGGATACGCATCGGGTGTGGAATATACGTCAGGCTTTTATCGCGAACAAAGCCCCGCCTACTTGAATTTTGTCAGCATCCTAAATCGATGCGAGCCAATTCCCTTGGATCAGCCATTTACCTATTTTGAATTAGGTTTTGGGCAAGGGCTGACCATCAATTTATTAGCTGCGAGTAATCCTCAAGGCCAGTTTTATGCCGCAGACTTTACCCCCGCTCATGTCGCCAACGCACGCCAACTAGCCAACTCAGCAAAATTAACTAATTTGACTTTACTTGAAAATAGTTTTGCTGAACTGGCACAGGGTGACGTGCAGGGACTTCCACAATTCGACTTTATTACTTTACATGGCATTTATAGCTGGGTGTCGCCTGAGAGTCGTCAACATATGGTGGACTTTATCGCTCGTTATTTGAAACCTGGTGGTATTGTTTATGTAAGCTATAACGCTATGCCGGGGTGGGCAGCCGCTTTGCCATTGCAACGCTTGTTGATGGAACATGCCAATCTTTTTCCGAATGATGGCCTCGACAAAATCATGGCTGGCAGAGCTTTTTTGGAGAAACTGACTTCGACCAATGCCAGTTATATTCAAGCAAATCCGGGTTTGAATTTTCGACTTGAATCTATCACCAATAACGATGCGAAGTATTTGGTTCACGAATACTTAAATAACGATTGGTCCGCGCTGTATCACGCAGATGTCGCGCGCGACATGTCTCAAGCCAAACTCGACTACATCGGCTCCGCGGATTTGCTGAGTTTTTATGAAAATTTATACCTATCCGAAGAGAAAATACAAGTCTTAAACACCATACCGAATGCCATTGTGCGCGAGACCATTAAGGATTACTACCTCAATAATGGTTTCCGTAAGGATGTCTATACGCGCGGTGCGAGAATGATGAGTACCTTGCGACAAAATGATTGGATAGATCGATTAGGCTTGGCTTTGATGATTCCCCGCGACCGAGTCAGCCTCAAAATAAAACTAGGATCTGGCGCGGTCGATGCGAAACCTGAACTTTACAACCCAGTACTTGATTTACTGGCAGAACGGCCATGTTCATTGAGTGAATTAAAGGCCATGTTGTTTGAAAAATTTCAAACCAATAGCGATATCTTACAGATAGCCGCCATCTTAATGACAGGTGGAATCGCGTCAATCTATTTTATCCCCGCGCCAGACAACAAGCTAGACGACAATCATACAAACGCTACGCAACAAGCAAGTCAAGCGATTAACCGCACCATCGCCTGGAATGCAAGATATGGCGATGAACATAGGGCATTCGCATCCCCCTTACTCGGAAACGGTGTCGCAATGACGATCGTCGAACGTATGGCTTATTCGGTCATTGCGAAACAAAAATCGCCCGACCTAGGGGTAAAAATCATTACCGAAGAAATTACTAAATTAATGAAAGAAACGGGTGTTACTTTTATCAAAGAAGGTAAAAGAATTGAATCCAGCGAAGAGAATATTGCCTTTCTCGAAGTACAGGTGATAGACATTTTAAAAAATCGTTTACCGCTTTGGCGTCAATTGCAATTACTCTAAAAACCGAATTGCACCTAAGACGAAATTAATTTTTTTTAGAACTCTATTCAATCCTACTATCCGTCGATCAACATGCATTAATTCTGCGCGATGATGCCTTGGCGGATAGCCGGTTTTGTATTAGAACTGGGCTAAGCAGATCTTAATGATCGGGGCGACACCTGCGACTATCATTCAGTTGATCGAATGTTAGCAATTGATTTGAAGAGGATGTCTTTACTCTTGGCGCTCGAGCTCAGATGCCTCTTAGCGCTCACCGTTTGACCACATAGTCGACGAACATAAGCGACGAACATAATGCTGAGTCATGCGCGAGACATTTTCGCGCGAGCGCGTTCCAACTACAAGAATTTTTTCTGCCTGCTTAGCGCATGCTATCGCCAAATCTAAACAATACTGGCTGTCACCAAAGAACGCGAGCTCTGCAAATTGCGCATGTGTTGCTACAGTTTTGTCGGCGCTTTTTGGCAAGGCAAACACTACACATCGATGTGCCGCAGATTCTTCAGAAAAGCTCACATCTAAAATCCTTGAACAAACGTCTTGCTGCAAGCGATCTCTAGAAACACCAGCACCAAAGGTTTCAAGTAAAACTTTTTCGCTACTCAGTAACAACACATCTTTTTGAAATAGAGTCATAAAAAAATCGTGACTCTTCAGTCACATTAATATGGATAAACATTCAAACCCCTCAACGCTGAGACGCAGAGGCGCTGAGGAGCGCAGAGAAAAACGAAAGAATTATTGGTTTTCTCCACTTGTCTCTGTGTCTCTGCGCCTCTGCGTTGAGGGGTCTTGACTTGTTTTATGAATTATTAACAGCCGATTATTAGCGCGCCTGCGCTTCACTAATCAACCATTGATGAAAAGCGAGGAAGGCGGTGTTTTCTTTCATATCCGCGGCATAAATTAAGTAGTAATCAAGACGTAGCGGCGTCTCTACATTAAACGGTCGTACCAGACGTCCGGCGGCAATATCGTACTCCACCAATAAAGCTTGACCCAATGCGACACCCTGCCCATCAATCGCTGCTTGCAAAGCCATCAGCGCCAGCGTAAATAATGGCCCTTTACGCACCTCTTTATCATTCACACCAAGTGTAGAAAACCAAGATTGCCAGCTAGGATAATCGGGATCATTCATGGCGCTAACTTCATGCAGCAAAGTTTGTTTGCTTAAGTCAGATGGCGTCGTCATAGCTTTAGCAATCGCTGGACTACAGACCGGAAATACCTCGGTCACGATGAAGGGCTCAATCCTAAAATCGGCAAATTGAGTACGTCGAAAATCTATCGAAATATCACAATCGCGATAACTACGATCAACCTCCGACACGATCTCAACCCGGACTTGCGGATGCCGATTTAAAAAACGATACAAGCGCGGCACCAACCATTTGGATCCAAACGAAGGCGGTACACCGACTCGCAACAAGACATTATTATCGTTGAGTAGCGTGTCAGTCGCTTGCTGAAAAATTTTGAAACCTTCGCGTATGCGCGGCAAATAGCGTTCGCCCGCTTCGGTCAGTTTTAAGACATTATTACTACGTTGGAACAGATCTAAGCCAAGGAAGTCTTCCAACAATTTGATCTGATGACTGACAGCTGCGTTCGTCACATGCAACTCTTCCGCCGCACGCGTGAAGTTCAAGCGTCGCGCTGCGACTTCGAAAACCTTTAATGCGTTTAGTGGTGGAAGACGTTTGGACATAGTACCCTCATTGAAAAACGATACCATATCAGAAGTTCGTTTAATAAAACTTAATGAAAGCTTGAAATTTAATTGTTGTGCTAATGCAGTCCGCTTCCTTACTAACTTCTTACCAATTTCTTACTAACAGTGCTAACATTTTCATCATGATTATTTCAAATCGGGAAAATCGATTCATGTTAAAACTCAGGATTAAGCCTTGACCGGCCCATAAAACCATAGAAAACCCAGATGATTATCAAACTAATCAGTAAATTAAAATTTTCTCCTTAAATATTTTTTAATGACATCTCAAATATTCCTCGCTTGCTCAGCCCGCCCTAGCCCGTTAAGCTGCGATCAATCTGTTGAAGTCGGATTGAATGATTGATTTATTTTATGGCCGCTGTATATACACTGGCGCTGACACTGACACTGACACTGACACTGATACCAAATGGGAAAAAAGTGTGCGCCGCCATCCATACAAATCGACTTCTTCCGTGCGTCACCCAAAATTTCACTTAGGTCTTATTTGACATGACTCATATTATTACTATCGATACAGGCACGACCAATACTCGTGTCACGCTGTGGCAGGACGGCGAAGTGCTGGCACATCAGGCGTGCGAAGTTGGTGTGCGCGATACAGCAATTACCGGCAGCCGCGAAAAATTACAAAACGGCGTACGCGATACGATCAACAAAACACTGGCAGCCGCCCAAGTAAGGGAAGAGCAAATCGACCTTGTCATAGGCTCGGGCATGATCAGCTCCAACGTCGGTCTGTTTGAATTACCGCACGTATTAGCCCCCGCTGGCTTACAACAATTAGCACGTGGCATGGTCTCGGTAACAATACCCGAAGTCTTCGCCAAGCCAATCTGGTTTGTACCCGGTGTACGCAATGTCGTCGATAACATCGGCTTACATAATTGCGAAGCAATGGACATGATGCGTGGCGAGGAAGTCGAAGTCATGAGCGTGATCGAACAACTTGATATCACTGGCCCTGCCATGATGGTGATGCCTGGTTCGCACTCTAAATTTGTCTGTATCGACGATAAAAATCGCATCACAGGTTGCGTCACGACCTTGGCTGGTGAGCTAATGTATGTGATCACGCACAATACGATTTTGGCGCAATCTTTAGATTCGCAGTTTGCGACATCCATCAGCGAAGAAATGTTATTAGCTGGTGCGCAATCAGCACAAACCATAGGCCTAGGTCGTACTTGTTTCAACGTTCGCACGCTTGATCAATTCACGATTTACGAACGCAATGATAGAGCCAATTTCTTACTCGGTGCCATCCTCGGTGCGGATTTATTGACGCTAAAAAATAGCACCGCAATCAAGATGATGCCAGGAACGCCAGTGGTCATTTGCGGCAAACCGATTATGAAAGAAGCCTTAGCAATCTTGATTAAGAACGATGATTACTTCTCAGGAAAAATCACCGTCGTATCCGATGAGACCCAAGCGCATTTGGCTGGTCAAGGCGCGATCCTGGTCGCTACCGCCCGCGGCTTGATTAAGTAAATGAGGGAATTTACCCATACGACTATGCGGTGCAAGGCAAGTATGCTTAGCCCCAACATTTAAACAGATTCAACACTTCTATATTTACGAGTTCAGCATGACTAAAGACATCACACGTTTCGGCAATATCCCTTCCGGTGCAGGCGGTCAGCGCCTACCATTTTCTCCCGCAGTACGTGCAGGCGATTTTGTATTTTGCTCCGGTCAAGTCGCGATGAAAGACAACGGTGAAATCGAAACTGGCGGCATAGAATCGCAAACTCGCCGCACCATGGAAAATGTGAAAAAAGTACTGGCATTGGCTGGTTGCGAGTTAAGCGATGTCGTCAAAGTCAGTGTATGGCTAGACGACACGCGCGACTTCTGGACTTTCAATCGCATCTACACAGAATATTTTGGCGATAACCCACCTGCACGTTCCTGTGTGCAATCGGCGATGATGGTGGATTGCAAAGTTGAGATAGAAGTGACGGCTTATAAGCCGATTTAAGGACAAAATTAGCACCGCAATATCCCCTCTCCCGCAAGCGGGAGAGGGTTAGGGTGAGGGTGTTTCAGAAGCAGTAAAGCTCTTTCGTGGCATGAGTCAATATATAAATTTATGCACTTAAAATTTTATCCGAATCTGAATTTCCCTCATCCCCAACCCTTGTATGCTGTCTTATAGATTGTCTGTTCTTGTAGTTGGTTGTATGGTTTTGCGGTAGTAGGTGCCTGCGTAAGGAGCGCGTAGTGCGACTGGAGTTGGCACCTACTACC
>NZ_JACOGA010000023.1 GCF_014284175.1 Affinundibacterium flavidum | reverse complement strand
TTGCATTTGCAGGACTCGACCCACGTCATCATGAATCTGGCAGTAGTGTGCGGAGCAAGACTCGTATGTCAAAAGTGGGACATACTTTTATTCGCAAAGCGCTCTACATGCCTGCCATGGTTGCTTTGTATAAAACGACATGGGGAATGGCTTTCCGCCAGCGCCTTACGGCATCGGGAAAACCGCCCATGGTCATTATTGGGGCAATGATGAGAAAACTCATTCATGTCGCATTTGGCGTACTAAAATCCGGCAAGCCTTTCGATGCAAGCTTGCATTCTGCTTGACTCGGATAACAGTATCTACGCAGTGAAGCTCTAGTCAGTACAAATTTGCGTAAGTCCTAGCCAATCACCGCATAACTGTCTGCCCATGAACACACATAAAAAATCCCTACCTCCTATGTTCCTTTTTCGACTACTAAGGTTTTTAATTCTGATCCTACTCACGCTACTTGGTGTATTTTTCGCTTACCGCTATCAGCAAACATTACCCGTCTGTGGCGATCAATTTGCCGCCGCACCTGAGCGCTTCTCGCAACTATGGTGGACTTGCCCGAGGGAGCTTAATCGGCATGCGCGGGTGATTGGGAATATTGGGAATAAGGATTTCGTCGATGTGAAATTTAGCGTGGATAATTCGCGCGGTTGGGCGCTCAGCTATGATGGACGCGTGTTTGGCACGACCGATGGCGGATCGCAGTGGGCAAAGTTAGGTCAAGCCGAAATAGGCGGGAGATTTACCCAACTCAAATTTGATGAAGATGGCTTACATGGTTGGATATTAGGCGGCTCGTCAGCTTGGACTTTCGGACCTGGCTCGACGGATCTTCTAACTACCAACGACGGTGGCAAAACCTGGACGCCTTATAAAGGTAGCGATGCCATTTCAGGATTAAAAGATAATTCCAGCGGTATGGTATGGGCAAAAGATGGAAATCGAGCATGGCTTCTTGGTGCGCAAAATACCATTTTGCATAGCAAAGATGGCGGCAAACAATGGAAGCACCAATTCATTGGATCAAAGGACGACGTATTACTCGACATCGCGTTTGATAAAGACGGTAAAACTGGATGGGCCGTTGGTGAACTAAGAAGTATTCTCAAGACCACCGATGGTGGCGAACATTGGCAGCGCATCAGCAACTTCCCTAAAAAATCGGATGACGCTAGCGCCAATGAATATCGACGAAGCTACTTTTCTACTGTGAGTGTTAGTGGCGATGGTCAACAGATATGGATAAATGGCGACGATGGAGAAATTATAGGTTCTAGCGATGCTGGTTTGCATTGGCATCTTCAACCGACACCATTTAACCGACTAAAGATTATTCAAATTTCAGACGATGGTCTGCATTGGTGGGCTATCAATAATGAAGGCAATGAAAGTGCAATACTGATTGAGACACATGATGCTGGAAAGACTTGGCTAGAGAAAAAAACGCCCGCTAATTTTGTCATTCGCCGGGTCGCTATTGCTAAAGATAATCAACACATCTGGATGGTGGGATCAGAAGGCGGCATCATAGCAAGCAATAATGCTGGTCTGAATTGGTCGACACAAGCAAGTCATTTTTCAGCCAATATTTTTGATGTAAATATTCATACCGATACGGGGCAAAGCTGGTTTGTCAGCAATAAAGGGCTCTGGCGTTCTCTGGATAACGGAAATACTTGGATACAAGCTATCCGTGATGAGGTGAATACAAATGGAGGGGGACAACTGCCATTAATTAGTTTTGATGTCAGTGGCCAAACAGGCTTAATCTCAGGCAGTTGGAGAGAATATCCAGAACAACTATTACGCACATATGATGGCGGCAACACCTGGCAGCGATTCTCACCACAGTCGCCTCCAAAAACAGAACAAGAAGAACTCTTCTTCTCACCATTTCAAGCCAATGGTTTTTTAATGACAAAGGACAGTCAGCAGATCGTAATTCACGATGATAAGCGTATATTTTCGAGCCTTGATTATGGTAAAACCTGGAAGGAAACACAGCGAACGTCTACTGATGAAAATCTGTCTCAGGATCATAGCGCTCAAGGATTCTGTTCAGTGGGATATGAGTATGAGATTGGTGGAGATACGGTTGATTTGAGGAAGCAGTATGATTGGCAATCCAGTCATTTCTGCCAGTTATATGAAAAGGGTGAACGTATGGACAGACAACAGCACCCTGAATTTGCTTCACCACATAAAGAATTTCAATTCAGTAATGTAGAGGTTTTGAGCGAGGATGAAAAAAAATGGACTAAGTATGCTTGGGGCAAATTTTATCCAATCATGTGGCTGAATCTGTCAGGAGATGCTCAACGTGGAATTGCCGTCAGTCGTACTCCTGGGACGATAATCGCCAGCGAAGATGGTAGTGAGCATTGGCGAGAATATCCTTTGCCAACCACCTCACGCTTAAACACGGTACGCTACAGCAGTAACGAAAAACAAGCTTGGGCAGTCGGCGAGCATAATGCCATGTTCATGTCTGAAGACAATGGCAAAACTTGGCAAGCAAAAGGTCAATATCAACGTTTGCCGCCACCTTGGTTTTATGCACTTTGTTCGGGGCTTGGTTTGATTTGCTTGCTACTTGTGATTGACAAAATTCGCAAGCACGTCGGTGTCAAACATAATTTAACCGCATAACAGCGCTATGCAATTTTCAAACGCATGCGCTCAAACCGTATCGTCACGCCGTCGGGCAAAGTGTCGGCCACATCTTCCACTTTTTCAAAGCCCAACACTTTATAAAACGGTACTCCCGGCAGAGTGGCCATTAATTCCAGGCTTTGATAACCGTGGGCAAGTGCAGCTTGCTTACAAGCCTCAAACAAGGCTTTACCCACGCCTCGCCGCGCAGCCTCCGGCGCGATAAAGAAAGCACGGATTCTAGCTGGATCGCAGGCTGGATCTAAAAATTCGTCCGCGCCCATCGGCCTTTGATCTCCGCCATATAACGTACGTCGGCGACTCCAACCCCCACAGCCTGCTAATCGACCATCGAGCATCGCCGTAAAATAGCTGCCGTCATTGACTAAAGCGGTGTCGACTCCAAATACATATTTGATCGCCGATTCTGCTTCTTGTTCGGTGTAATAACCGCGACTCAACTCCCGCGCGGACTGCACAATCATCTGATTCAATTGTGGAATTTGCTCCAGCGTGCTCGGCGCAACTTGTAAATTTGGCAGCACTGGCTGTGATAAATCAGACATAAACATCCCCGTAAATTAGTCCGTATAAAGTAACTCCAACCAATCAATACTAACTTGCAACAACCCAAGAAAACAAGGTCTTGAATTAGGCTTATTCGCGACAAACTGCAAACCATCCTTGCCAAGTCATACGGACTCATACACTATCTATAGAATGAATAAAAATAGCCTGGTGACCGATCTTGCCTAGAGCATTTTCAAAACTTTATAAATAATAATTCAAATTAAGCACCAATGTTCATCGAAGCTTATTCTTGGGCCTTACACCGCTTAGGTATTTTCCTGCTATTGCTATTAACAGGTCAGTATGGTTTTTGCATGCCAGATTCAACTTCATCAGCAGCAAAACAACATGCCACCAACAAGGATCAAGCGCCTACCAACAAGATGGCAAAAATTGATCCTCGTACCAATATTTTGATGAGTGGGCAGATCTCTCCAGACAAACCAAAAATCGAAATCAATCCTGTCTTCACCACCTTTTTTAATTATCTCGAAGAACAATTAAAGCTGCGTTTCTCCTACACTCAATATCCATGGGCACGTGCGATGGAAGCGACCGAGCGTGGCGAAGGGATTTTATTTGGCATCTACAAAACCAAAGAACGAGAACGCCAATTCCTATTCTCAGAACCGATTTTTGCAGACACCATTTGGCTCGTTATGCGTTGCGACAAAAGCTTTCAGTTTAGTGAGATTCAAGATCTGAAAGGAAAAATAATCTCTATGCATACGGGATCAAGTGTCAGTAATGAATTTGATCAAGGAATCAATACTATTTTCAAGGTCGATTACTCGATCACAGATGTCAATGGCATGTTCCTGAAGTTGGCACAAAAACGTATGGATGCTTTCATTTTCTATGAAACATCGGTGCGCGAGTTAGATGCGGAACTCGAGCGTAAGAACCTGTCTCTGGCGACTTCCAAACAAGCTGATAGCAATCCAAAAGTTCCCCTCTTTTGCAAAGCCAATAAACCTTTGGCCAAGGTTTACAACTATTTCGCCATTAGCAAGAAAATGGATAAAACGATCTTAGAAAAAATCAATCAAGTCATTTTAACTGCGAGGAAAAATGGCGACCTCGATAAAATTTTTTCTAAATAAGCCAGTCGCTGACGCGAAGATTTACTCTTCGCGTGCTTTCTTAGCCGCGTCAAATATCACCCTGCCAGTGTTTTATGCGGCCACCTTGCCCTGTTTAAACACCAGCTCACCACCATCCGCATCAACCAGGATCAGATCCTTAGGGCCAAACTTGCCTTGTAAAATCAACTTGGACAAAGTGTTTTCGATTTGCTGTTGTATCGCACGTTTCAAAGGCCGCGCACCATAAACTGGATCAAAACCTGCTTCGGCGATCTTTAACAAAGCGCTATCACTGACTTGCAAACGCATATCCATTTGCGCCAAACGTTTGCTCAAAGTTTCTAATTGAATTTTCGCAATCGAACCAATGTTCTTCGCATCTAAGGCATGGAACACAACGATTTCATCAATACGGTTAATGAATTCAGGGCGGAAATGCGACTTCACTTCACCCATCACAGCCATTTTAATCACGCTAGGTTCACTGCCTTCCATCGCCTGAATTTGATGCGAACCTAAGTTAGACGTCATAACGATCACGGTGTTTTTGAAGTCCACCGTACGGCCTTGCCCATCCGTCATGCGCCCATCATCAAGAACTTGCAACAAGACGTTAAACACATCGTGATGCGCTTTCTCTACTTCATCGAGCAAGATCACGCTATAGGGCTTACGACGCACAGCTTCGGTCAAATAACCGCCCTCTTCGTAACCGACATAACCTGGAGGCGCACCGATTAAACGCGCAACAGAATGCTTTTCCATAAACTCGCTCATGTCGATACGAATCAAAGACTCTTCAGTATCAAACATGAAGTTCGCCAAGGCTTTGCATAACTCGGTTTTACCAACACCAGTCGGCCCCAAGAACAGGAAAGAACCATAGGGGCGGTTCGGATCTCCAAGCCCAGCACGCGAACGACGTATCGCATCCGATACTGCCGTGATCGCTTCATGTTGACCAACTACGCGTTTGTGCAAAGCATCTTCCATTTGCAAGAGTTTTTCCCGTTCACCTTGCATCATGCGTGAGACTGGAATACCGGTTGCGCGAGACACGATTTCGGCGATTTCTTCTGCCCCAACTTGCGTGCGCAACAACTTCGGTTTACCACCGGACTCCGCATTTTTTGCGGCCTGTAACTCAGCCGATTTCAATTGTGCTTCTAGTTCTGGCAAGCGACCATATTGAAGCTGCGACATGGTTTGCCAATCGCCCTTGCGTTTAGCATCTTCCATTTGCAAACGAATCTTTTCTATTTCTTCCTTGATATGCGTACTACCTTGGACAGTGGCTTTTTCTGCCTTCCACACTTCTTCTAAATCGGCATATTCGCGTGATAGTTTTTGAATCTCATCTTCAATCAATACCAGGCGTTTCTTGGAGCCTTCGTCTTTTTCACGTTTGACTGCTTCCTTCTCAATTTTCAATTGAATCAAGCGACGATCAAGTTTATCCATCACCTCCGGTTTGGAATCAATTTCTATCTTAATTTTTGCTGCCGCTTCGTCGATCAGATCGATCGCTTTGTCTGGCAAGAAACGATCCGTAATGTAGCGATGAGATAATTCCGCCGCTGCGACAATCGCCGGGTCGGTGATATCCACGCCATGATGCACTTCATACTTTTCTTGCAAACCACGCAGAATCGCAATCGTCGCTTCGACGCTAGGTTCATCCACAATAATTTTCTGAAAGCGACGTTCCAGGGCTGCGTCTTTTTCTATGTACTTACGATATTCATCCAAGGTGGTCGCTCCGACACAATGCAATTCACCACGCGCTAAGGCTGGTTTGAGCATATTCCCCGCATCCATCGCCCCTTCGGCTTTACCGGCACCAACCATCGTGTGTAATTCGTCGATAAAGACGATGGTCTGGCCTTCGTCCATCGCGATTTCTTTGAGTACGGCTTTCAGGCGCTCTTCAAACTCACCACGGAATTTTGCACCCGCGAGCAAGGCCGCCATATCCAATGAGAGTACTCGTTTAGACTTCAAGCTATCTGGTACTTCGCCGTTGACGATACGTTGCGCCAAACCTTCAACAATCGCCGTCTTACCCACACCCGGCTCGCCGATTAATACCGGATTATTTTTACTGCGACGTTGCAGAACCTGAATCGCCCGGCGAATTTCGTCATCACGACCGATCACAGGATCTAGCTTGCCGAGACGCGCACGCTCGGTCAAATCTAAAGTATATTTTTTGAGTGCCTCGCGCTGGCCTTCGGCTTCGGGTGAATCCACGTTAGCACCCCCACGCACACCTTTGATCGCAGCTTCTAATGCGCTTCGAGTCAAGCCATTTTCGCGCGCCAGCTTTCCAGCTTCTGATTTATCATCAACTAAAGCCAATAAGATCATTTCACTAGCCAGAAATTGATCGCCGCGTTTTTGGGATTCTTTGTCCGCCAGATTCAATAAGCCCATCAATTCACGGCCAACTTGAACCTGACCATCGGTACCGCTGACTTTGGCAAGACGATCTAAGGCACTTTTCAAGCCATTGGCCAAGCCATTCATATTCACGCCAGCCCTTTGCAATAAAGAGCGAGCTGCACCATCTTCCTGATTAATCAAAGCAAGTAAGAGGTGCACAGGTTCTATATATTGGTTATCATTACCCACCGCTTGACTCTGCGCATCTGCTAATGCTTCTTGCAACTTTGTCGTCAATTTATCCAAACGCATAATGCCTCCTTGAAACGGATACCATGATTGATTGGCTAGTAGATTAGGCGCTAAAACTAGTTTTCAAGAACACCTACAACGAAAATCTCAACGCGCTTTGCGCTACATCAATATCTTATGCATTTAGAACAACTTAATTTAACCTATCTACTCAATGAAGATCGTATCTTGCTCAGAATTGGCTTTTCGGTCAAAGATGCAGAACAAAAAAAACAAGAAATACAGTTATTTTTTACTCGCCGTATGTTGCAAAGACTGTGGCCAACTTTGATGGAAGCCATCGCTGCACACATGCGCTTAAATCGCCCCGAAACAGCTTTTGCCAGCGACGAATTGGTGAATATGGAACATCAGCAAGCGGTGAACTCGATTCAAGAGAACGGCAACTTTAATAAGGCCTATGAGGCTGAAAATCGCAAGTCTTTGCATGGCGAGCGCCCATTACTATTAGAGACGATCAAATTTCATCTTCAGCCAAACGCGCCATTATGGATACAATTCGTCACGCAACAAAATGGCACCATCGATTTGAAATTAGAAACTTCTCTCATTCACGGATTTTGTAAATTATTAATTGATGCCGAAAAAGCGTCAGGTTGGGATCTACAACTCAACTTACCCAAAGCGGATGAAATGAGCGTCCCCGCACATTTATTAAACTAAATTCCAACGAGTAATTACGACGAATAATTACGACGAATAATTAAGTCAAACAATTAATCCATTACTTAGAAATAACATAGGCAGAGAATTCTCTGCCTTTATTTTTTCAGGGTGCCGCTTATTTCAATTATTGGCGTCTTTTGACTTCCCGCTCCATCAATTTGTAAATCCGACGATATTCATCCAACCAACTTTCTGGTTCACGGAAACCATGCGATTCGATCGGATACACGGCTAATTCAAAATTCGGATTTTTCAATTCGATTAATTTTTGCACCATACGCACACTGTCTTGAAAGAACACATTGTCATCCAGAATACCGGAGCAAATTAGCAGCGGACGTTTCAATCCGGCGGCAAATTCTATAGGCGAACTGCGTGCGTAAGCATCGGGATCAACATCTGGTGTATTCAATATATTCGATGTATAGCCATGGTTATAATGCGCCCAATCAGCAACCGGACGCAAGGCAGCGCCAGCAGCAAATTTATCGGATTTGAACATCGCCATGAACGTCATAAATCCACCGTAGGAGCCACCGTAGATTCCTATGCGTTGACGATCGACATTCGCATTATCGACCAGCCAGTCAATACCATCTTCATAGTCTTCCAATTCTGGAGTGCCCATACGCTGATAGATTGCAGTGCGCCAGTCGCGTCCATAGCCGGCTGAAGCACGGTAATCCATATCGATCACGACATAGCCTTGTTGTACCAAGAGATTATGAAACATCATTTCACGGAAATAATTCGACCAGCCATGATGTGCAGCCTGCAAATAGCCTGCACCATGTACGAATAAGACTGCGGGTTTACGTTCTCCCGCCTGAGTCTTATTGTCGCGATAAACTCTGGAATAAATCGGTGCAGCGCCATGCTTGGACGGTACGGCAATGATCTCTGGCTTAATCCAATTAATTTGTGCGAATTCTTTAGATGCAGAATCGGTCAGACGTGTCGCCTTAGCACCCGGTGTAGCGGCTTGCACAAATAAGTCTGGCTGACGAATCGTAGTCGAATGCGTCAACAATAACTTATCCTCATTTGGCGACAGTTCATACTCCATACCGCCATTCATATCGGTCAAGGCTTCATCACGCTGCCCGTCAGCTGCAACCCGATACACTTCATGCATACCCGGATGCTTTTTGTTGGCGCGGTAATAGAACCATTTGCCATCACGTGTTAATTGCACGTTATTGACTTCAAACTTTCCGTTGGTCAAAGCGCGAGTTTGCGCATCACGTTGTACGTATAGCTGACTATAGCCGCTCTCTTCCGATAAATACCACAAAGCCTTGCCATCCGGGCTCCAGCCAAATTCATTGAAACTACCATCGTTGACCCAGGCCTGATCCGTTAATCGATGTGCTAGCTGCCAATTGTTTTTTTCTGATTGCTGCAAATCGACCTTTACAATCCAGCGATCTTTATTATCTGCACTCAATAAACTGAGCGCTAATTGTTGCCCACTCTGACTCCAACGCACGCCACGGAAATTCACATAGACAGCGCGCGGTATCGCCGCTTTAGGCGCTGCCTTGCCCAAGCGTTTTGCGGCTTCTGTTTTTAATGCCAATAATGGATCTTCATTAATTCCAGCTAATTTATCGAGATTTAACTGATGTGCTTTACCAGTACCAACCTCGATGACATACAGTTGTTCATTGCTCTCAGCTGCTGTGCCAACCTTGCTGCGGACATCTTCGATTTTGACGTAACCATCACTACTCACATAGTGAGGCATTTTGTCACCGCGACCATCTTTACGTGGCAATGCTGTGCTCACAAAAACAAATTTACCGTCGGGCGAAACACTAAAGCTACGGAATTCACGTCCTTTGCCCAAATACACAGGCAGCGGTGCGCTCGCAGCTTGGCTGTTCAATTCTCTTTGTAAGGCTTCTGCTTCTTTCTTGTCAGTTTCACGCTTTTTGATGATGTCGAACAGGCGCGTTTGCTGTGCTGTCAGATAATCTGGGCTGTCTTTTTTGTTCAGTGGATCATCGTCATTCTTAATATTCGCTAATAGACTTTGTTCCCCAGTACGCAAGTTCAGCAAGCTTACTTTGCCGTCATTTCGCAAGGCAATTTGTTCATTACCGACAAAACCAAGCAAGCCACTTAACTCGCCGGTACGGGTAAATTGCTGGCGTTTACCATCATTGATCACAAACAAATTGCCATTACGTAGCCACACGGTGTAATGTCGATCAGGACTGATGAATCTCTGTTCACCATCTGCCACCACGACTTCGGCAGCACTGAGTTTTTGTGCGTTGCCGCCGGATACAGATACTTTGTACAAATCTCGAATTTCAGATCCCACCGCTTTGCGCTGGAAATAAACATTTTTACCATCTTGGCTAAAATAAGCCCACTCCGGTGCAATACCCATCCAATCGGTATGCGCCATGATTTGTTCCATGCTCAATTTATCACTTACTTGAGCCTGCGCTATAGGCATGAAACCTATAGAAAATACCCCCGCTGCCAGCATTAACAGCGCACCATGCTTGTTCGTTCTCATTGTTGTTTCCCTCATCGGGTAAGATGGTCAATAAAAAAACGCTGAATCTTTGCAGAGTTCAGCGTTTCTTGGACAAGGCTAATGGGAAAAAATTCCTCGAAAATTAGCTTATTCGGGCAGTTTTTGCTCGGCAATATCGCCTTCAATATGCTCGCCAAGTTCACCTTCCCACTTAGCCACCACGGCGGTTGCCAGTCCATTACCAATCACATTAGTCGCGGAACGTGCCATATCCAGGAAATGATCGACACCAAGCAACATCAACAGACCTGCTTCTGGGATATTGAACTGCGCCAGCGTTGCTGCGATCACCACGAGAGAAGCACGTGGCACGCCAGCCATACCTTTTGAAGTCAGCATCAAAATCAACATCATGGTGATTTGCGTACCTAAAGACAATTCTATGCCGTAAGCCTGGGCGATAAATACAGTCGCGAAAGTGCAATACATCATGGAACCATCGAGATTAAATGAATAACCTAAAGGCAAGACAAAAGATGCGATACGGTTTTTCACACCAAAGCGCTCTAAGCCTTCCAAAGTCTTAGGAAAAGCAGCTTCAGACGAAGCCGTAGAGAACGCCAACAAAGTTGGCATACGCAATTCACGCAACAAGCCAATCACTCTGTTTTTCAGGAACAAATAACCAATAAAGATTAATACCAGCCACAAACACAGAATCGAGAAATAGAACTCTGCCATAAACACGCCGTAAGTTCCCAGCACCGCCAAACCGCTCTTAGCCACAACACCCGACACTGCTGCAAATACCGCCACCGGTGCGAAATTCATTACATAGCCTGTCAACTTCAACATGATATGCGCCACACCATCAATTGCCTCGACCACAACCTTACTACGTTCACCAACTGCCGCAGCAGCGGTACCGAAGAAAATAGAGAAGACGACAATCTGCAAAATTTCATTTTTCGCCATACCATCCACAATTGACGATGGAACCAAATGCGTGATGAACTCTTTCATACTCAAATTGGTGGTGGTAATTCCTGACACCGCATCTGCTGCAGGCAACATGGCATGCATCGCGTCACCTGGACGGAAGAAGTTGACCATGATTAAGCCCAAGGTCAGTGAAATCAAAGAAGCAATAATGAACCACGCTAAGGCCTTACCGCCGACCCGCCCCACTTCATTGACATCCCCCATTTTGGCGATACCAACCACCAAGGTAGAAAATACCAGCGGCGCAATGATCATCTTAATCAGGCGCAAAAACATCGTCGTTACTAGGGACATCGTGTCAGCAAAATCACCGGGTTTTGCCATGTTCGTATTGACAAAATAGCCGGCGATGATGCCCAGTAAAAGTCCGAGAATGATGTAAGTCGTCAGATTGAGGCGTTTTTTCATGTTGTTTGCGTCCTTATTGGTAAAGAAAGCACTGAGCTTTCATTCCTATTATTTCTGTTTTGAATCTGTTGTGATTCTGTTTTGATTCTGTTTTGATTCTTATGCATACTGCCAATTTTCACCCGATGCAGGTCGAAAAATGGTGGCTCAGTATACTGGAGGATGTTAACACAGACCACTTTTATTCAAATCACACGTAAAAAATTTTTCATTTTCAATCCTTAAATGCCCACTTTTGAAAACTCATGCTGGTATCAATTATCCTCATCTAACTTGTACCACTACGAAAACTCCATGGCCGTGGACAAAAAAAACCCGGATAGTGAATCCGGGTTTTACTTGCTAGAGCGTGACTGCCGTGTTGCTATATATTGTGTTGGCAATTGCAGTATTGCTATTCCACCTCAACCACTTCTTGCGAAGCGACTGGAGGTGGTGCGTCACCTTCTGAAAATTCCAACTTGATCTGATCTTTATCATCAAGATCGACACCAACTCGTCCGCCGCTCACCAATCGACCAAACAACAATTCGTCTGCCAAAGCTTTACGTATCATATCTTGAATCAAACGCGCCATAGGACGTGCGCCCATCAATGGATCAAAACCTTTCTTCGCCAAGAACTTACGTAAATGTTCGCTGAAAGTCGCTTCCACTTTTTTCTCATGCAATTGTTCTTCCAACTGCATCAAGAATTTATCTACGACACGCAGGATAATTTCTTCGTCCAAAGAACGGAAGCTGATTATCGAATCCAAACGATTGCGGAACTCAGGCGTAAACATACGCTTAATATCCGCCATTTCATCACCAGCTTGTTTGCTATTACTAAAGCCTATCGAGGCTTTTTGCAAACTTTCTGCGCCGGCATTGGTCGTCATGATAATGATCACATTACGGAAATCCGCTTTGCGTCCATTATTGTCCGTCAACGTGCCATGATCCATGACCTGCAACAAGATATTAAAAACGTCGGGATGTGCTTTTTCAATTTCATCGAGCAACAAAACGGCATGCGGTTTCTTGGTAATTGCTTCAGTCAACAAACCACCTTGATCAAAGCCCACGTAACCCGGTGGCGCACCGATCAAGCGACTAACTGCATGGCGTTCCATGTACTCGGACATGTCAAAGCGGATCAACTCTATGCCCAAAGTAAACGCAAGTTGTTTTGCCACTTCGGTCTTGCCGACACCTGTAGGACCTGAGAACAAGAATGAACCGATAGGTTTATCCGTTTTGCCCAGACCAGCACGTGACATCTTAATCGCAGACGCCAATGCTTCAATTGCAGGATCTTGACCGAACACCACATTTTTCAAATCGCGATCAATCGTCTGCAATTTACTGCGGTCGTCTTGATTGACGGTTTGCGGCGGAATACGAGCGATCTTAGAAATAATGTCTTCGATATCTGCTTTACCAATAGTTTTCTTTTGCTTGGACTTCGGCAAGATTCTTTGCGCGGCACCAGCTTCATCAATGACGTCAATTGCCTTGTCCGGCAAATGCCTATCATTCAGGAAACGCGCTGACAATTCCGCTGCTGTTGTTAAAGCGGCTGCAGAATATTTCACATTGTGATGCTCTTCAAACTTCGATTTCAAACCACGCAAAATCTGCACAGTTTGCTCAACCGTTGGCTCATTCACATCCACTTTTTGGAAACGACGAGCGAGTGCGTGATCTTTTTCGAACACACCACGATATTCTGTGTATGTCGTCGCACCTATGCACTTCAACTGGCCATTCGATAAAGCTGGCTTCAACAAATTCGACGCATCCATAGTTCCACCAGAAGCAGAGCCTGCACCGATGATGGTGTGAATTTCGTCGATGAATAAAATCGCGTCTGGCGCTTCTTTTAGTTGTTTCAAGACACCTTTCAAGCGCAATTCAAAATCACCACGATACTTGGTGCCAGCGAGCAAAGCGCCCATGTCGAGCGAATACACAATTGCCTGACTCAAAATATCCGGCACATCGTTTTGTGTGATGCGCCATGCTAAGCCTTCCGCAATCGCGGTCTTACCGACGCCCGCTTCACCGACCAACAAAGGGTTGTTCTTACGACGACGGCACAAGATTTGAATCACGCGCTCAACTTCGCTATCGCGACCGATCAGAGGATCAATCTTGCCTTCCGCGGCAGCTTTGTTCAAATTCTGCGTAAATTGTTCGAGCGGATTTTCTTTGGCTTGCGCATCACCTTGTGCATCTTCCGCACCTTCTGGTGATTTTTGTGGCTCATTGTGATTATCTTTACGCACGCCATGGGAAATGAAATTCACCACATCGAGACGTGTTACGCCCTGCTGATGCAGGTAGTACACAGCATGCGAATCTTTTTCACCGAAGATCGCGACCAGCACGTTTGCACCTGTCACTTCTTTCTTGCCATTGGATGCCGACTGTACATGCATGATTGCACGTTGAATCACGCGTTGAAAACCCAACGTCGGTTGCGTATCAACCTCACCCGTGCCTTGTACCGTAGGCGTATTATCGGCAATGAAATTTGATAGGGTTTTACGCAAGTCTTCAATATTCACCGCGCAGGCACGCATCACTTCGGCTGCTGATGGATTATCCAGCAACGCGAGTAACAAGTGCTCGACCGTAATGAATTCATAACGAGCTTGCCGTGCCTCCACAAAGGCCATATGCAAACTGACTTCTAATTCTTGCGCAATCATACTTCCTCCATCACACATTGCAGCGGATGACCCGCATGCTTAGCGTGTGTTAAAACCAGCTCGACCTTTGTCAACGCGACATCTTTCGTATATACACCGCAAACTCCACGCCCTTCGACATGCACTTTCAACATAATCTGCATTGCGGTTTCTCTATCTTTATTAAAGTGCTCTTGAATCACTGCCACCACAAATTCCATAGGTGTGTAATCATCATTTAGTAGCACAACCTGATACATCGATGGCGGTTTTAGTTTCTGCGCCTGTTTCTCGAGTACCGTATTATTTTCATGCTTTATTCCCATACGTCTATTCTAGTACCTTGATGATAGTCGAAGTCAATCATTAGACAAATAAAAGTGCTTCTGTTCATTGTAAGGTGCTGAGCGAATTTCTGCAGAGACATGCAAAAATTTAACAATTTGACGAAACAATATCGCAAACAGAAATGAATTTTTCCTTACTAAGCTCGCGATCCAACTTTTTACCATTTAATGATGCTCGGTAATTGAGTACATAGATGGAGATCATTCGACTCAGATCAAGAGCAACACTTTTCACGTAAAAAAACAACAATACTACTAGGACAAGCTAATTTTCTTGACTTTAGTTTTTTTTCCGCCAAGAATGATATTTATTGATATGTAACTTCAGTTCTGTTCTTCAGTTCTTATTATCAATATGAAGTGGGCAGGTTAAGAAAGGTAGCTTTATAGAGTTTTCTTGCTTTTTCGGCTCGTGTGATTAGTTTATATTTGAAAGATGTATTATGGCAACAGGTACCGTAAAATGGTTCAATGACTCCAAGGGCTTTGGTTTTATCACTCCTGATGATGGCGGTGAGGATTTGTTCGCCCACTTCTCCGCGATCCAAATGAATGGCTTCAAGACTTTGAAAGAAGGTCAAAAAGTTCAGTTCGAGGTAACACAGGGTCCAAAAGGCAAGCAAGCTTCTAACATCCAAAATCCTTAATCCGATTTTGTCATGTTTTAAAAAAACCCGCTGCGGCGGGTTTTTTTGTGGGCGTAATTTAATGTTAGATATAGAAAATTGGTGGCTTGATCGTGCGTATTTTTAAGGGTATTGGAGTACTCATTTTCGTGTTGTTGGCGAACTTTTTATTTTGGCGCTTAGGTGGAGTACCGGTTCTTGCACTCGGTATTTGTCTCGCGGTAGCTGGTTCTGGAAATCGAACTCTCTGGTTTTTTGTATTTACTCTATTTGCTAGCCTAACGTTTGCAATTTATTTCTTTGGCGTTTTGCCTATCGCATTGGAAAATAATATTTTTGTCAGTGTTCTGGGATTTGGCCTATTGCCGCTATTTCCAGCATTGCTAATGTGGAGCGCTCACAGTCTGCGTGCCCGTCGAAAACTACTGAATAGCAAAATTTAACTGGTGAATCGATTGGTCGTATTTTAAATTTACTTCGAAGAAAATGACATTTTATTATTTTTTTGACTACGTTCGCCGCTACCACAGGCTGAATGCTTTCCTTTGCGTTATGGTTCTTCCAGCGCATGCAAGGTTTACTGAGCCGCCCTCACCCCTAGCCCCTCTCCCGCTTGCGGGCGAGGGGTAACAAACAAAAAAGCCGACACGAAGTCGGCTTTTTCACATCAATACTCAACGGCACTTTTATGCTTCGGAAAATTCAATTATAGGGATGCAGCGCTAGGCGCTTCCCGCAGCAATACACGAGTATTGTGAGGATCGCAGTTTCAACACCTACAACGCGATGCGCCCTAGAATTGGATTTAACGACGCTTAAAAAATTACATATTCTCTATCATTACGTCTCCGAAGCCTGAGCAAGACACTTGTGTAGCACCTTCCATCAAGCGGGCGAAGTCATAAGTGACTTTCTTCGCTGTGATCGCACGTTCTGTTGCAGAAATCAACAGATCTGCCGCTTCCAACCAGCCCATGTGACGCAACATCATTTCTGCGGACAAGATCAAAGAACCTGGGTTCACGTAATCTTTGCCAGCGTACTTCGGTGCTGTGCCGTGCGTTGCTTCAAACATGGCGATAGAGTTCGACAAGTTTGCACCTGGAGCAATACCGATACCGCCAACTTGCGCTGCCAATGCATCAGAAATGTAATCACCGTTCAAGTTCAATGTCGCGATAACGCTGTATTCTGCTGGACGCAACAAGATTTGCTGCAAGAATGCATCAGCGATGGAATCCTTAACGATAATGTCTTTACCTGTTTTTGGATTCTTGAATTTGCACCATGGACCGCCATCGATCAATTCTGCGCCGAATTCTTTTTGTGCCAAAGCGTATGCCCAATCACGGAAGCCACCTTCGGTGTACTTCATGATGTTACCTTTGTGAACGATAGTCACAGATGGCTTGTCATTGTCGATCGCGTATTGAATCGCTTTACGTACCAAACGCTCTGTACCTTCGATAGATACTGGTTTCACGCCAATACCTGAAGTTTCTGGGAAGCGGATTTTCTTCACGCCCATTTCGTCTTGCAAGAACTTGATCAGTTTTTTAACTTGTTCAGAGCCTTGTGCAAATTCGATACCTGCATAGATGTCTTCTGAGTTTTCACGGAAGATGACCATGTCAGTTTTTTCAGGCTCACGCACTGGTGAAGGCACGCCTTTGAAATAACGTACTGGACGCAAGCAAACATACAGATCCAACTCTTGACGTAAAGCCACGTTCAAAGAGCGGATACCGCCGCCTACTGGCGTAGTCAAAGGACCTTTGATAGAAACGACGTAGTCTTTCAACGCACCTAAAGTTTCTTCTGGCAACCAGACGTCTGGGCCGTATACTTTGGTGGATTTTTCACCAGCATAGATTTCCATCCAGCTGATTTTGCGCTTGCCGCCGTAAGCTTTTGCTACCGCTGCATCAACAACCTTGATCATGACTGGGCTGATATCAACACCAGTACCATCACCCTCGATGTAAGGAATGATTGGATTTTCAGGAACATTCAATGAGAAGTCTGCATTGACGGTAATTTTTTGACCTTCTGCAGGCACTTTAATATGTTGATACATCGTTTTCTCCGTGGATACGTGCGATCAAGCGCTACACTAGCATTCTGTAAATTATAGAATCGCGCTTTACTGTTAACATGTCTCAATGCCAGATACAAAATTCACGCGACAACAACATCACTACAACATCAAACGCGCAAACTCTTATATAAGACAGAAGACCACCATTTCGTATTATGCACTACTATTTTACTTGATGCCATAATTTTGCGACACTCGCGATCCCACTTTTCGCGCTCTTTTAACGCGCATTTTTACGGTTTTACCGATTAGATCAATGAAACTTATCTTATTTAACAAACCCTTCGATGTGATGTGTCAATTTTCATCACATCCGACGCGAGAAACATTAGCCAATTACATCAAAACGCCGAATGTCTATCCAGCGGGTCGACTTGATGCCGACAGTGAAGGTTTGGTGTTATTAACGGACGATGGAAAGTTGCAGCATAAGATCAGCCATCCCAACTGGAAAGAATCCAAAACCTATCTAGTGCAAGTTGAGGGCGATGCGACACCTGAACAATTAGCTCGCTTGGCACAACCACTAGATTTGGGTGATTTCACTACTCTCCCCTGCAAAGCAGTAAGAATCGCAGAACCAGAATGGATCTGGCCACGGAATCCACCGATACGTGAGCGAGCAAACATTCCAACCAGTTGGCTTTGCATCATTTTATCTGAAGGTAAAAATCGTCAAGTCAGGCGTATGACTGCCGCAGTCGGCTTGCCAACTTTGCGTTTAATCCGCAGTGGCATCGGTGAATACAGCCTTGCTAGCCACCCATTATTACCAGGTGAATCGATGGAGATTGTTGGCTAGGGCTTGTTGACATTTAAATTGAACGATTTTCAACAGAGATAGTCAGACTACAAGCCATTTTTACCATAAGTCAAAAATTATATATGCTTAAGATTACTCATAAAAAATTGCTTGTACTGTTTTGCGCAATAATGTACACCGATGCCGCCATGATTACTCTAGCTACGGCCGCAGAATCGAACACAAAATCGAACGCAGAATCGAATCTAAAGCGTCAACAGTTTCAAATTGGCACTCAAAAATTAGAAGCAGAATTGGCACTTAGTGCCGAGGAGCGTCAACGCGGTTTGATGTTTCGAGAGTCGCTTGCTGAAAATCAGGGAATGATGTTTCAGTTTGCTCACGCAGACTACTACTGCATGTGGATGAAAAATACCTTGATCCCACTATCGATCGCGTTTATCGATGAGCAAGGCAAAATTATTAATATTGAAGAAATGCAAGCCAATAACGAGCAAACCACCTGCGCAAAAAGCAAAGCGCGATATGCTTTAGAAATGAATGCTGGCTGGTACAGTCAACGTCAGATCATGGTCGGGCAAGAAGTAGAAGGACTCCCATTGGCCGAAAGCGCGCAATAAGTAAAGACCTTCAAATTCTTGCACACAAGAACAAAATCTAAGGCTTTAGAAAAGACAAAAACCGCAATAAAAATTGCGGTTTTTTATGTCGTAAGTTGACTACGAGATATACAGGTAGGCAGCTTATTTACTACGTTTGCGCCGACCAAGTCAGCGCAAAGCAAAAACAATTAAGCCAATGCTTTCAAAGCAGAAGCTAAACGACTCTTATGGCGAGCTGCTTTGTTTTTGTGGATGATTTTTTTGTCAGCAATACGATCGATCGTAGAAACAGAGTTCTGAAAGATCACTGCAGCAGCAGCTTTATCACCAGCTTCGATTGCCTTACGAACAGCTTTGATCGCTGTACGCAAAGTCGAACGCTGACTAGAGTTGTGTGCATTTTGTTTAACTGCTTGACGAGCACGTTTGCGTGCTTGTGCGGTATTTGCCATGAGATTTCCTAAACGTGGTCAACGCGACGGGTTCAAGATGTAAGTTCCTACCTACATGGCCGCGCCGCAAAATTCTGTACAGCTTTGCAGTATAACTGGTTTTAAAACCATGCGCAAGCCGCTTCTTGCTTTTATTAGCAGCAAGCGTCACAAGGCTGCAAAATCAACAATAATCCGAAGCCTACCACCAGTTTGCTACGCCCTCTAAAGCATTACAATAAGCGCTTAAGCTTGACGCAACCAAGCATTCGATAGGAATCGCCATGTCACAAGGCAACATCACACTTACAGGTCAACACGCCAGACTTACTCCGCTCTTGCAAGATCATCTGAGCGACTTACAGGCAGCCGCCAACGATGGGCGCCTGTGGGAATTATTCTTCACTTCGGTGCCTTCGCCCGAAAATCTGGCGACCTGGTTCAAAACCGCAAACGAGCAACGTGACAAAGGTCTGGCGCAGCCCTTCACCGTATTTGATCGGATTCAAAACAAGGTAATCGGTGCGACACGCTATTGCAACATTGATAGCACTAACAAACGTTTAGAAATTGGTTACACCTGGTACGCACAGTCGTATCAACGCAGTGCCATCAATACTGAATGCAAACTTTTATTATTAACACATGCCTTTGAAACACTAGACTGCAACGCAGTGGAATTTCGCACAGACTGGTTTAATCAACGCTCACAAAAAGCCATAGAACGCCTAGGCGCTAAACGTGATGGTGTATTGCGCAGCCACATGATTTTGCCGGATGGACGGGTACGCGATACTGTGGTGTACAGCATACTCAAGCATGAATGGGCAGGTGTGAAGGCGAATCTGGAATTCAAACTTAAACGCACCCCTTCCGCAGTTTCAAGCTAAATATTAATTTGAGAGAACCGCACAGTGTTAATCGACTTTTTCTTCACCTTAAAAGACGCCAAAATCCCGGTATCGATTAAAGAATTTCTGACCTTATTAGAAGCCATGCAACAAGGTGTGGTTGGCACTTCGGTCGACGAATTTTATTTTCTGTCGCGCACTATCTTGGTGAAGGATGAAGCGAATTACGACAAATTTGACCGCGCTTTTGGCCTGTATTTCAAAGGAATCAATACGATTTTTGAGAAACATCCTGACATTCCACTCGATTGGCTTAAGAAACGCCTAGGGCGCGAACTGTCGGATGAACAACGAGCCGCATTAGAGAAATTCGGCTACGACAAGCTGATGGATAGGCTCAAACAATTACTCGAAGAACAAAAAGAACGGCACGAGGGTGGCAATCGCTGGATAGGCACGGGCGGCACCTCGCCTTTTGGCAATGGTGGCGACAATCCTGAAGGCATACGCATAGGCGGTAAAAGCGAACGCCGTTCTGCGGTCAAAGTCTGGGAAGCCCGCGCATTTAAAGATTACGACACTGAGCGCGAGCTCGGCACTCGCAACATCAAAGTCGCTCTGCGTCGCTTGCGCAGATTTGCCAGACAAGGTGCAGAAGAAGAGTTAGCGCTGGATGCGACGATCAAAGCTACCGCGAATAATGCGGGCTACCTCGATATCAAAATGCAGCCCGAACGCAAAAACAATATCAAGGTACTGATGTTATTAGATGTCGGTGGCACCATGGATGACCACATCGCACAGATCGAAGAATTGTTTTCTGCCGCCAAAACCGAATTCAAAAACATGGAGTTCTATTATTTCCACAATTGCGTCTACGACTATCTGTGGAAAAATAATCACCGACGTCATTCAGAAAAATTCCCCACCTGGGATGTATTGCGCAAATACACTCCCGATACCAAATTAATTTTTGTGGGCGATGCCACCATGAGTCCGTATGAAATCTTACAAGCTGGCGGTTCGGTTGAATATAACAATGAAGAAGCTGGCGCGACCTGGATACAACGCTTTACGGCACACTTCCCTAAGTATTTGTGGCTCAATCCAGAACCTGAAGGCATCTGGCAATATCGACAGTCGATCGATATCATGCGCAAGTTGCTGAGTAATCGCATGTTTCCGATTACTTTATCGGGATTGGAACAAGGAATGCGTTTGTTGAGCAAATAAATTTTCTATTTAATAAAAATTTAAATAAAACCAACATCCGATCAAATAAATTTCCCGAATCAGACATCAAAGTTTAAATCAACTGTATGCATATCCAGTATTTCTAGCTACAATAATTTCTCAATTCGTCAAATTTCCGTGTAGGATAAAAAAAGAAGCTGGCTTGGCATCCCTGAGCTAGTCGCTTGTATTCCTAAAATCAAACATATTTAGCATCAACTTATTCACCCATTTCATCGCATGGCAACTAAAAAAACCACAACCCCATCCGACTATAGCGAATCATCCATCCGTGTCCTGAAAGGACTGGAACCGGTCAAACAAAGACCTGGGATGTACACCCGAACCGAAAACCCGCTACATATTATTCAAGAAGTTATCGACAATGCCTCAGATGAAGCTTTGGGTGGTCATTGCAAAAATATCCAAGTCACATTGAATGCCGATGGCAGTATCAGCGTGGAAGATGACGGCCGCGGTATTCCTGTTGGTTTGCATCCAGAAGAAGGCGTGCCTACGGTAGAAATCGTCTTCACTCGCCTGCATGCCGGCGGTAAGTTCGACAAAGGCTCAGGCGGTGCTTATGCCTTTTCTGGCGGCTTGCATGGCGTCGGCGTATCGGTCACGAATGCGCTATCCAAACGCTTAGAAATTACCGTTTGGCGCGAAGGTGGTTTGCATAATCTGGTATTCGCCAATGGCGACGTCGTCGAGCCATTAAGCACCCAGCCTTTAAGTCGTGGTGACAAAAAAAATGGCACTCGTGTATCCGTCTGGCCGGATGGAAAATATTTTGATTCACCAAATATTTCCATCCCAGAAATGCAACGCTTGCTGCGCTCCAAAGCGGTCTTACTACCAGGCGTTAAAGTCACGTTCACCAATGCCAAAACGGGCGAAAGTCAAACCTGGCAATATGATCAAGGCTTGCGCGGTTATCTGACCGAAGCACTTACACAAGCCTCACATGGCGACTTAGTGATCCCTATGTTTGAAGGCGAGCAATTTGCGAATGCCGATGCGGATGGTTTTGCTGAAGGCGAAGGCGCATCTTGGGTCGTCGCATGGACCGAAGACGGTGGCGTAGTGCGCGAATCGTATGTGAATTTGATTCCGACACCAGCGGGTGGTACGCATGAATCCGGTTTGCGTGAAGGCTTATTTGGCGCGGTGAAAAGCTTCGCCGAAATGCATTCCTTGCTACCGAAGGGCGTGAAGTTATTACCTGAAGACGTGTTCGCCCGCGCTTCTTTTGTACTCTCCGCGAAAGTCTTAGACCCGCAATTTCAGGGGCAAATTAAAGAGCGTCTAAATTCACGCGATGCCGTGCGTTTAGTATCCAGTTTCTCCAAACCACCTTTAGAACTTTGGCTCAATTCACATGTAGAGTTAGGCAAAAAACTCGCTGAGCTGGTGATCAAGCAAGCACAATCGCGTCTGCGTTCTTTGCAAAAAGTCGAGAAGAAAAAATCCTCTGGTGTAGCGGTTTTACCGGGAAAATTGACGGATTGCGAATCGAATGACATCACGCGCAATGAACTGTTCTTAGTCGAAGGTGACTCAGCAGGTGGCTCGGCAAAAATGGGCCGTGACAAAGAATTTCAAGCGATTCTGCCACTGCGCGGTAAGGTCTTAAATTCTTGGGAATCTGAGCGTGATCGTCTATTCGCGAACAATGAGATTCACGACATCGCCGTCGCCATTGGTGTCGATCCACACAGCGTCAACGACACGATTGATTTAACGAATCTGCGTTACGGAAAAATCTGTATTCTGTCTGATGCGGACGTCGATGGCTCACATATTCAAGTTTTATTATTGACGCTGTTTTTCAAACACTTTCCACAGTTAATTGCACGCGGCCATATCTGCATCGCCCGCCCTCCACTATTCCGCGTTGATGCACCAGCACGTGGCAAAAAACCTGCGCAAAAGATTTATGCCTTAGATCAAGGCGAACTAACCGCCATCGAAGACAAATTACGTAAAGATGGCGTCAAAGATGGTGCTTGGGCGATTTCCCGATTTAAAGGTTTGGGCGAGATGAATGCCAACCAGCTCTGGGAAACGACGATGAACCCTGATACACGCCGTTTGTTACCTGTGTCTCTCGGTGAATTCGATCAAGAATTTTCGGAGAGTCGTTTCAATATGCTGATGGGCAAAGGCGAAGCCTCCGCACGAAAAGCGTGGCTAGAAGAACATGGTAACGAAGTCGAAGCAGACATATAGGGAGGCGCATAAATCCGATTACGCGGCGCATTACGGCGTTGCAAATCCTCGCAATACCGACGTATTGCTCCGGTTTGCGCCTTGTACTGCATCCGCGTAATCGAATTTCTGAGCCTCCCTATACTACTTAAAAATATGCTGCTTAAAAAATGTAGGGCGGGTGAAACCCGCCATTAGGTCACAAGAAGCACAAAAGAAAACGCGGGCCACACCCGCCCAAAATTAGACTTTAAGAGTTAGATTGCAAGACTATGAGCGAACAAGCAAATTTATTTGATGAAGCCCCGAACAACAACGGTGGCAATGGTGGTGATAGCGAGACTTTGACATTGGCAACTTTTGCTGAGCGAGCGTATCTCGATTACGCGATTTCTGTGGTTAAAGGTCGTGCCTTGCCAGATGTCAGTGATGGACAAAAACCAGTGCAGCGTCGGATTTTGTATTCGATGAATGAACTAGGTTTAAATTCCTCCGCAAAGCCGCGCAAATCGGCGACGGTGGTCGGTGATGTCCTCGGTAAGCTCCATCCACATGGCGATCAGTCTGTGTATGACGCGATGGTGCGTATGGCACAGGATTTTTCTCTGCGCTATCCACTCATTGATGGACAAGGTAATTTCGGTTCACGCGACGGCGATGGTGCGGCAGCGATGCGATATACCGAGGCACGTTTAACGCCGATTTCTAAATTATTGCTCGATGAAATTGATTTAGGCACAGTCGATTTTCAGCCTAACTATGATGGCTCATATGAAGAACCAACTTTATTGCCGGGACGTTTGCCCTTCGTTTTATTAAATGGCGCATCGGGTATTGCGGTCGGTATGGCGACTGAGATTCCTTCTCACAATTTAACGGAAGTGGCAAAGGCAGCTGTCGCCTTGATTCGCAACCCGAGAACCACGCATGCTGAATTAATGGAGTTCATCCCTGGCCCAGATTTTCCGGGCGGCGGGCAGATCATCACGCCAGCCGCAGCAATCAGTGACATTTATGCCAGTGGTCGTGGTAGCGTCAAAGTACGTGCACGTTGGAAGATAGAAGAGCTGGCGCGTGGTCAATGGCAGGCCGTCATTACCGAACTACCGCCAGGTACATCTTCACAAAAAGTGTTGGAAGAAATCGAAGAGATTACCAATCCCAAAATCAAAATGGGTAAAAAATCTCTGTCGCCAGAACAAGTCAGCTTAAAACAAGTCATGTTGTCGGTACTCGATGCTGTGCGTGACGAATCTGGCAAAGATGCCGCCGTGCGTCTGGTCTTGGAACCAAAATCCAAAAATCAGGATCAAGCCGAATTCATGCAAATGTTGTTGGCACATACTTCGCTCGAAACTTCTGCTTCATTGAATTTAGTGATGATAGGTGGTGATGGTCGCCCGCGCCAAAAACCGCTCTCCGATATTTTGACCGAGTGGATCACTTTCCGCTTTGAAACCGTCACGCGTCGCACCCAATTCAAGCTAAAAAAAGTGAATGACCGTATTCATATTTTAGAAGGCCGTGAAGCGGTACTATTAAATATCGACAAGGTCATTAAGATCATTCGCGAATCGGACGAACCTAAGCCCGCTTTGATCGAAGCCTTCCGCTTATCGGATCGCCAGGCCGAAGATATTTTAGAAATCCGCTTGCGCCAATTGGCACGTTTGGAAGCCATCAAGATTCAACAAGAATTGGCAGAATTGCGTAACGAAAAAACCAGTTTGCAAAACCTCTTAGATGATCCTTCAGCGATGAAAAAATGCATCATCAAAGAAATCGAAGCTGACGCTAAGCAGTTTGGCGATGCGCGCCGCACGGTCATCGAAGAAGCTCAGCGCGCTTCTATCGAACAGAAAGTCATCGACGAACCAGTAACAGTGGTGATCTCAGAAAAAGGCTGGGTACGCGCTCGTACTGGGCATGAGCACGATCCTGCACAATTCACGTTTAAAGCCGGTGACAGTTTGTACGGTACATTTGAATGCCGCACCGTGGATCAACTCTTGGTATTTGGCTCAAATGGGCGCGTGTATTCCGTGCCGGTTTCTGCCCTGCCCGGCGCCCGTGGTGATGGCGTGCCGGTCACGACATTGATCGACTTAGCCAGCGGCACACGCATCTTGCATTACTTCGCAGGTAAAGCCGAAACTTCGCTCTTACTGGCATCGACTGCCGGTTATGGATTTACAGCAAAGCTCTGTGACATGGTCGGTCGTATGAAGGCTGGTAAAGCCTTTATGACGCTGGAAGATGGCGATGAACCATTAGCACCAACTGCCGTCGCAGACGATGCTAGTGCGATTGCATGCTTGTCTGAAAAAGGTCGCTTACTGGTATTTGGATTAGCGGAAATCAAGCAATTATCCAGCGGTGGACGTGGTGTGATTTTGATGGAATTGGAAGCCAAAGAAAAATTGATTGCAGCGACGGCAATCAGTCAAAAAGGTGTCAAAGTCAGCGGCATAGGTCGCGCTGCCAAACCACAAGAAGTAAGCCTGAGCGCTAGTGGGCTTGCCATTCATATCGGCAAACGCGCGCGCAAAGGCAAGGCGCTGGAGTCAAAAATCAAAGCAACGCACTTGAGTAAAAATTAAGAACTGCGATTTGCAAATTGACATAAGGCTTGTGAGACTCGCGAGCTAAATCAGTGATAAAAAAAGCCTGTGCAAATGATTTTGCGCAGGCTTTTTTGATTCATCAAATTTTCAAATTCTTACTACGGTTTGTTTGACTACTGAACTACCTCAACTTTGTTGGTCACCCAAAACAATTTGATTCTTGCCACTATGCTTGGCACGATATAAGGCGGCATCCGCAATCGATAACAGATCATCAGGGCTAGTAGTTTGCCGTGAGTCCGCAATACCAGCCGAAAATCCTACGCAAAATTCACCTTTTTCGGCGATATGGTGAATTTGATAAAATGCCAATCTCACCTTATCCAATACAATTTTAGCGCCTTCTGCTGTTGTGTTTGGAAAAATCACGATAAATTCTTCGCCACCATAACGTCCAACTACGTCACTCTTGCGTAATCGCTGCTTTAACAAATGCGATAGAGTCCGCAGCACTTGATCGCCAATTTGATGTCCATACGTATCATTCACCAATTTAAAATTATCTAGATCAATCATTGCAACAGACACCGCGCTTACGCTTCGACTTGCGCTGGACATCTTTGCAATCAAATCTTCTTTTATCGCAGAATGGTTGAATAAACCTGTCAATCCATCACGCATAACTAAGGTACGCAACGCCCGATATCGCTCAGCTCTTGTGGTCAGAGATGAGATCAGTAGCTCCGGAGAAATTGGCTTACTCAAGAAATCATCCGCACCAACCTTCACCGCGGCTATTTGTTTCTGCAAATTATTTTCACTCGACAAGAAAACAATCGGCACATCTAAGTATGAAATATCTTGACGTATCACACGCGATAATTCAACGCCATCACAATCGGGCATGTAAACATCCATCAGAATCAGCTCCGGCCGAAAATGCGCCATTTTCTCAAGTACACACTCAGGATTATTTAACACTTCCGTGACCATGCCCGCGCCTTGAAGAACGCGACTATAGTACTGTGCCAGATCGACATCATCATCAATGATCATAATGCGAAAGTGGCGTGGGTTATGACGATCAAAAATTTCTTCTATGCGTTCAGTCAATGCCAGTATGTCTAGCGGCTTTAAGAAAAAAGCCTCAGCCCCCGACCGAACCGCACGCAGGCGGCATTCAAAATTATTTGTCTTGGAGGTGAACAAAATTGGAGGAAGCTCGACTGCATTCTCTTTCAAACGCATGATTTCGTTCAATCCAGCAAAGGCATGATCTTTAAAGTCAACGTTCAAAACCAACAAGGCTGGGCGTTGAGTTTGTACCGCGAGTTCTAACTCAGGCAGATCTTGGACATGCTGAATATCGAATGCAAATTGCTGCAAGATTTGGATGATGTCTTTATTTTCCTGATCTACATCATCTGCCCATAGTATCAATTTTTTTTCTGGTGGAATTGGCGCGTCCGCCTGGTCATTTACCGCCACCCCTACACTACTTGCGAGTTCGGACTTTGCAGCTAACGCAGACTCGTGCACGATCTTAGTTTCCTGCAAAAAGTGATTTATTTGCAGACCAAAATTATTGTGAAGCGCAGTATCCCAAGTCTCGCCGCTGATATAGTTTTTTAATCTAACTTCTAAATCACGTGCTTGATCACCGACATCAGGAAATCCAAAAGTACCCGCAGAGCCAGCCATCGTGTGTAAAAGTCTATGCAGTACAATGAAATTTTCACGATCAGTGGGATCTGCCTGAAAACGTTGAGCGGACGTCTCTATCTCAGCAAGTTTGGCAGGGAGTTTGGCTATATACACTTGCGCTAATGCTTGCAAAGCATCATTTAATTCCTGATCCCTATCATCCACTTAACTCACCTTTTCCCACAAGGCGCGCGCTTGCCCCGCCAAGGCCATAGGATCAAATGGTTTCGCAATGACGCCGATCGCACCCAAAGTGAAATAGTAATCTTGTTCGCTAGACTGAACTTTCGCCGTCATAAAAATAACAGGCGTTTGAAGAGTTGCAGGTAGTTTGCGTAGTTCAGCTAAAGTGGTTGGTCCATCCATGTTAGGCATCATGACATCCAATAACAAAAGATCTGGCACAAAACCTTGCTCAATCGCCGCAATGGCTTCGGCACCTGAACTACAAGTCTTCAATGTGAATCCGCCCACCACTTCTAAGGCAATTTGCGCGACGGCCTGAATATCCAGGTCATCTTCCACATATAAAATATTGCTCAATGACTTCTCTGACATACCCATCCTTTTAACAAAATATCATCCCAGTGGAGACTTTCACAATCACATTCACAGAAAGTATCAAGGACGGATTACTGAATATAGTCATCATAGCCCGCAGGCAAATGTTGTCAAAGCAATTTCACAAAGTCGTGAAATTTTTCCAACAAGAAACTTCAGAAATTTTATTAAAATGTTAAAATTTTGAACAGTCGTCGCACCTAAGCTTCGGCTTTGCGAATTATTAGTCGAGCTTACGCAGCTTTCCAGCAAAAACACTGAGCATACAAGGATTAACACCTATCATGTACGCGAGGTCCGCTGGTCGTTCTATTCTCCATAAGGCAAAATCAGCTTGTTTTCCCACACGCAAACTACCAACTTCCGATTGCAAACCCAAGGCGCGAGCAGCATGCAGCGTTACCCCTTGCAAAGCTTCTAAGGGTGTCATACGAAACAGTGTGCAAGCCATATTCATCGTCAATAATGGCGACGTCATGGGTGATGTGCCAGGATTACAATCGGTCGCCAAAGCAATAGGAACGCCCGCTGCACGCAAAGCGGCTAGTGGTGGGTATTTGGTTTCCCGTAAAAAGTAAAATGCCCCTGGTAATAAGACCGCGACTGTACCGTGCTTTTGCATCGCCGCGATGCCTTCATCACTCAGGTATTCTAGGTGATCGGCCGAGAGTCCTTGATACTTCGCCGTTAATGCGGCACCACCTTGATCGGATAGCTGTTCTGCATGTAATTTGACAGGCAATCCATGTCGCTGCGCAGCTTGGAATACGCGCTCAGTCTGCGCTGGTGTAAAACCTATTTTCTCGCAAAAGACATCAACCGCATCGGCTAATCCTTCCTCCACAATCGCAGGCAGCATGCGTTCACAAACATCATCGATATATGCATCGGCGCGACCTGCGAATTCAGGAGGCAAGGCGTGTGCACCTAAGAATGTGGTGGTGACTTTGACCGGCAAATCTCTTTGTATCTGACGGGCGACGCGCAAAATTTTTGCTTCAGTTGCGGTATCAAGACCATAACCCGATTTGATTTCTAGTGTCGTCACGCCTTCACGCAAACTGCTGAGTACACGTGGCAAACTCGCTAGCATTAATTCTTGTTCAGTCGCGGCGCGTGTTGCTTTGACGGTCGACACGATGCCGCCACCTTGCCGAGCAATTTCTTCGTAAGCGACACCGTTTAAACGCGCCTCAAATTCATTGCTGCGATTGCCTGCATACACCATATGGGTATGGCAATCGATCAAACCTGGCGTCAGCCAACAGCCTTGTCCATCGTGCGTACTTTGCGCTATATAGTCGGCTGGCAAATCTTGAGTTGCCCCTAACCACGCAATCTTGCCATCTTTAACCGCAATCGCCGCATCACGAATAATGCCGTAATCAGCGCCCGCTTCCATAGTAGCGAGATGGACGTTCAACCACAGACTATCCCAATTAAGCAAGGACATGCGTGCCTCCCTGTTGCTCATGATGGTTCAAGAAACTGATTCGCATTAAATACAAAAGGCTGCCCTCTTCGGCTTCGATGTGACAACGTATGCCGCTGGCTTCATGCTCTTCTTCCAGTAAGACCAAGTCACCCGCTTCCAGCTGCGTATGTTTAATCAATTGCGCGTGGCCTCTTTCGCAGTACACTAAAATCTGTTGCGCGTTTTCTGCATTGATCAGATGTTCACCTGCACTCAAGCGTTGCATGTGATGCTGACAAACATCACGCCGTGTCATCAAGTTCAGATCAACGACAGTGCCTCCTAATAGTTCAGCATGAATATTGTCTTCACCGGAAAAACGATGTGGCAAACTCTCTTGCGTTAGCGTGACATTTTTTTCTGCTGTGCTACCTGCATCCGTTTTTAACATCAAACCTGCACCAGTCAATATTGCCAAGCTACGGTCAATTTGTGCGAAGTGCGAAAACGGTCCATCCTGCGCGACGGTCGCTGTACTTAAACGCCAGACAAAGTGATCCATTCCCGCCGTTTCCGGAAAAATCGCTAATTCGGTGGTACTACCACCACCATTTTTCCACGGCATAGTACGGTAATCTTTTGCGGTCCATTTACGCATGGCTTCTCTCAACAATAAGTAAACTCAAAATCAATAGTAAACCGCAGAGGCGCAGAGTACGCAGAGTTTTTTAAAAAATTTCTCTGCATAGTCTGCGCCTCTGCGGCAAAAAACACTACAACTTGTGCTGCAACTACGCTACAACTAAGCTACAACTATGCCGCAACTTAAGCCAAATACAAATGCGAATACAGATCTGCACATTGTGCGCTCAAAGCACCGTCAACCACTAAGGATTTCGCTGCTTCAATGTCTGGCGCAAAGAAACGATCTTTGTCGTAGAACGCGACTTTAGACCGCAGCAACTGGTGCACTGTCGTTAATTTGTCCGACGTTTTCAAAGGCTGATGGAAGTCCACCCCCTGTGCTGCTGCTAATAATTCTATACCGACAATGGTAGCGGTATTATGCGCCATTTCGTGCAGACGACGGCCTGCAAACGTTGCCATACTGACGTGATCTTCTTGATTAGCTGAAGTTGGAATCGTATCGACACTAGCTGGATGTGCGTGCGATTTATTTTCGGATGCCAAGGCTGCTGCTGTCACGTGTGCAATCATAAAGCCAGAATTCAAACCAGATGATGGCACTAAGAACGGCGGTAAACCAGAGATAGAAGCATCAATCAGCAAGGCGATACGACGTTCAGAAATAGAACCGATTTCTGCAATTGCCAAAGCCAAAGTATCGGCGGCAAAAGCAACTGGCTCGGCATGGAAATTACCGCCAGAAATCACTTCATTCGTATCGACAAACACCAAAGGATTATCGGTCACCGCATTCGCTTCAGTCAGCAAAGTACGTGCGGCATTATTGATGATATCTAAGCACGCACCCATTACTTGCGGCTGACAACGCAAGCAGTATGGATCTTGCACACGTTCATCATTGACCAAATGCGATTGACGGATTTCACTGCCATTCAACAGCGTGCGATAAATATTCGCGGTCGCAATTTGACCAGGCTGACCACGCACTGCGTGAATACGCGGATCAAACGGTGCATCACTGCCCTTCGCTGCATCTACGGACAAGGCACCTGTGATCGTTGCCGCTTCCAATAAACGCTCAGCCAGGAACAAACCATTCAATGCTAACGCAGTTGACACTTGTGTACCGTTGATCAGCGCCAAACCTTCTTTCGCCGCTAATACGACTGGTGTGATGCCAGCTTGAGCCAACGCCGCTTTGGCATCAACCATCTTACCGTCAACGCGTACCTGACCTTCACCCATGATCGCTAAAGTCATGTGCGACAAAGGTGCTAAATCGCCAGACGCACCGACTGAGCCCTTGACTGGAATAGCTGGCATGATACCCGCGTTATAGGCAGCGATCATGGTATCGATCACGGATGCGCGAATGCCCGAAAAACCACGTGCCAAACTCGCGATCTTCATCGCAATAATCAAGCGCACGACTTCGTCAGCAATCAATTCACCTGAACCGACTGAATGCGACAAGATCAAATTCTTTTGCAGCAATTCTAAATCTTCGTCTGGAATACGTGTCTTCGCGAGTTTACCAAAACCGGTATTGATACCATAAGCAGCATCACCTTTAGCGACGATACGATCGATGGTTGCAGAAGATTCATTGATCGCGGCATAGGCAGATTCTGCCAAGGCTAATTTAAATGGTTTTTGCCAGATCGCGCGTAAGTCAGCGAGTTTGAATTGACCTGGTTGGATGGTGAAAATTGTGCTCATATCTTATCCTCTATTTTTTCAAAACCCCTCAACGCCGAGACGCAGAGTCGCAGAGAAATTCGAGAAAAGAGGAAGCGTAGAAGCAAAAATACACATGCTTTTCTCTGCGCTCCTCTGCGTCTCCGCGTCTCGGCGTTGAGGGGTTTTAACTATTCAATTCAACGAAATTTACTTAATCATCGGCAATTGCAAGCCATTACGCTTAGCACATGCCACAGCTTGTTCGTAACCGGCATCGGCATGACGCATGACACCTGAGCCACAATCGTTGACCAATACACGCGCCAAACGCTTCGCAGCTGCTTCAGTGCCATCGGCCACAATCACCATCCCTGAATGCTGCGAGTAGCCCATACCTACACCACCGCCGTGATGCAGGGAAACCCAACTCGCACCGCCTGCTGTATTTAATAATGCATTCAACAAAGGCCAATCAGATACCGCATCGGTACCATCTTTCATGCTTTCAGTTTCACGATTTGGACTAGAAACAGAACCCGTATCAAGGTGATCACGACCAATGACGATAGGTGCCTTCAGCTCGCCGTTTTTTACCATCTCATTGAAGGCCAAACCTGCAATATGACGCTCACCTAAACCTAACCAGCAAATACGTGCTGGCAAACCTTGGAAGGCAATACGCTCACCCGCCATATCCAACCATTTATGCACGCCTTTATTCTCTGGGAATAATTCTTTAATCTTGGCATCGGTCTTGCGAATGTCTTCCGGATCACCTGACAAAGCCACCCAGCGGAATGGACCTTTACCATCGCAAAACAAAGGACGGATGTACGCTGGCACAAAACCTGGGAAATCGAAAGCATTCTTAACGCCTGTATCAAATGCTACCTGACGAATATTATTGCCGTAATCGACGGTAGGAATACCCATCGCGTGGAAATCCAACATTGCCTGTACGTGTACTGCACAAGCTTGCGCTGCATCTGCGGTTAACTTCGCGTGCTGGCTCGCATCATGTTGCGCTGCCTTCCATTGTTCAACGCTCCAACCGATAGGCAAGTAGCCATTAATCAAATCATGTGCAGAGGTTTGATCTGTAACCAAGTCCGGCTTGATGCCACCCGCTTTCGCACGCATCACCAATTCTGGCAAAATTTCTGCAGCATTACCCAGCAAAGCAATCGAAATCGCGTCTTTACGTGCGGTATGATATTTAATCAGTTCGATCGCATCATCAATGTCTTTTGCTTGCTTATCGACGTAACGCGTACGCAAACGGAAATCAATACTTGATTGTTGGCATTCGATATTCAAAGACACTGCGCCAGCAAAGCTGGCGGCTAATGGCTGCGCACCACCCATGCCACCTAAGCCAGCGGTCAAGATCCAGCGCCCGCCCCAATCGCCACCGAAGTGCTGACGACCTGCTTCGGCAAAAGTCTCATACGTACCTTGCACGATACCTTGGGTGCCAATGTAAATCCAGCTACCGGCTGTCATCTGACCGTACATGAACAAGCCTTTGCGGTCTAGTTCATTGAAGTGTTCCCAGTTCGCCCACTTCGGCACTAGGTTGGAATTGGCGATCAAGACACGTGGAGAATCTTCAGTGGTTTTAAAAATACCAACTGGCTTACCCGATTGAATCAGCAAAGTTTCATCTTCGCCCAAATCTTTCAAGCTGGCCAAAATCTGGTCATAGCATTCCCAATTACGTGCAGCGCGACCGATGCCGCCGTACACGACTAAATGCTTAGGATTTTCTGCGACTTCTTTGTCGAGATTATTTTGAATCATGCGGTAAGCCGCTTCAGCTACCCAAGTTTTACAAACCTTTTCAGCACCGCGTGGTGCGCGGATTTCACGACTTGCATCCCAGCGTGGATCATTATTCATAGCCATCTCCTCAAGAATCGATTAATAAATAAATAAATATAAACGCATCTTTGCCTGATCACCGCATATCGTTAAGTCACACGATTCAGCTTAGCTGTCGTCACGCAAAAATGATATTGAAACTTACTATGTCACACAGTTTAAGTTGTATATACAACTTTTGCAAGCGACTTTTTTTGATTCTGTGCGAAAATATGAAAAATTTGCTTTTATCCAATATTCAGCCTTCGGGCATGCAGGCTTATCTATGATCGCTCCACCCTCTGCCACTCCTGTTTTTCAAACAATCAAAGACTTTCTGCTACGCGAAATTCAAGCTGGCACCTGGAAAGAAGGCGACGCAATTCCATCAGAAGCAGCGTTAGCACAACAATTTAATGTCTCGCGTATGACGGTCAATCGTGCCGTACGCGAACTCACGAGCGAACAAATTCTGAATCGCATTCAAGGTTCAGGCACTTACGTCGCACAGCAAAAATATCAGGCCACGCTGGTAGCGATTAAGAGCATTGCGGATGAAATTCGCTCGCGCGGACATGCGCATCGCAGTGAACTTCACGAGTTGATTGAGGTCGAAGCCAGCGAATCGCTAGCGCAGCAATTTCAGGTGGAGCCCGGCTATCGTTTATTCCATTCGGTGATTGTGCACTTTGAAAACGAGATCGCGATACAGGTCGAAGATCGTTGGGTCAATTCGGCTTTAGCGCAAGATTATTTAAGTCAAGATTTTGCCAGCATTACGCCGAATGAATACTTGGTGGCAGTAGCGCCACTGCAAGGCGTTGATTACAGTATAGAAGCGGTGATGCCACCCAAACATATCGCTGATATGCTGCATATTTCTAATAAAGAAGTGTGTCTGGTGTTACATAGAAAAACTCGCTCACAAAACCAGATTGCCACTATCGTCACTATGTGGCATCCAGGTGCGCGTTATCAATTTACCGGCAGCTTCTAATTTGAATTTGGCTTCAAAAGCCGACGACGTTTCCCAGTCTGATGATTACGCAATAAAGCATATTGATCAAAGCACATCAATCAAAGCACATTAATGAAGGACACTGAGTGAGAACTATGTTTAGCACTAAGATTACCCAGCATTTGCAAATCATTAGTTTGTCCATTGTCTGTTGCATTTCATCGAGTGCCTACGCACAGTTTCCCGCCTCAACTCAGAATCAAATTCCAGAGCAAGACGCCAAGCCAACACAAAAACTGGAAGAAAACGTCCCAGCAATCAAAGAACGACCAAAGGTCGCATTAGTTTTATCTGGTGGCGGCGCACGCGGCTTTGCGCATATTGGCGTGTTACGCGTATTGAAAGAAATGCGCATCCCTATTGATTTCGTGGTCGGCACCAGTATGGGGGCGGTCGTCGGTGGCGCATATGCTGCCGGACGCTCGGTCGAAGATATCGAAGCAATCGTGCGCTCGACTTCATGGGAAAACGTATTAGCGGATCGCCCTGCGCGCGACGCACTGGATTTCCGCAGACGCGAAGAAGATGTCGTACTGCCCTCGCGCATAGAATTTGCAGTAACACGCTCAGGAATTGCCTTGCCACCTTCTGCAGCAGGCAATGCAGCGCTGGAACAAGCCTTAACGCGCTTATTACCTGCGGGCATGAAGAGCGAACATGTAAATCATTTACCGATTCCATTTCGCTCTGTGGCTTCCGATCTGGTAACAGGCGATATGGTGGAACTGACCGACACACCACTGTTCATCACGATGCGTGCGTCGTTAGCAGTACCCGGCATGTTTGCACCGGTGCACGTCAATAACCGTCTGGTAGTCGACGGTGGCTTGGTCAGAAATCTTCCGATTGATATGGCGAAGAAAATGGGCGCCGATGTCGTCATCGCAGTGAATGTTGGCACGCCATTAGCTGAAGAAAAAGAGCTTGGCAGTGCGATCAGTGTTGCCCAGCAAATGATACAGATTTTGACCGAACAAAACGTCCAACGTTCACTCAAAGAATTGCGTCCGAAAGATGTCTTGATTGCGCCGAATTTGAACGGTATCAATTTCCTAGATTTCAGTGAACATCACAATGCCATGCTGGCGGGAGACATTGCGACTCGTCAAATGGAGAGTCGCCTCACGCAATTAAGCACATCAGTCGCCGATTATCAGCGCTACGAGCAATTACGCACGGCTGAAGGTAATGCGCCAGACACTAGCCTGAAGATTACGAGCATCGATATTCAAGGCTCGCAAAACATCAATCCAGAAATTTTGCTCAAACAATCTGGCATCAAAGTCGGCGAAGTCACGAGCGAAGAAAAAATCATGCAAGTGACTGGCAAGCTGTATGGCCGCGGTGACATTGATCATGTTGAGGTTGAGATTGATGATCGCCTAGATGAACGAGAAGTCACGATCAAAACGCACGAGGCGGTTTGGGGTAAGAACCGCTTGCGAGTCGGATTGGAACTTTCTAGCGACTTCAAAGATACACATAAGTTTTCACTCGGCGCGATGCATGTTGCCGCTTCACAAAATAGCTGGGGCGGTGAATTACGCCTAGCTGGAAAAATTGGTTCAGACCGTGTTTTTGGTGCTCAATTTTTTCAGCCTTTAGGTGCGGGTAGCGAGTGGTTTATTGCGCCTGCTGCACAGAGTGATTCGCTGTCAGGAGATATCTTTTCATCAGGTCGAAAAGTGATGCGGCTAGGCTATAAGGCTACTTCCTTTAATTTCCCTATTGGTCATCAAATCGGCAACTGGGGCGATGTGCAATTAGGTTTCCGACGCGAACGCGCAGAAGTGAAAACTTTGCTTCCCGAAGCCGAAGGACCAGATTTGCGCGTATTTCAATCGACACAATTCTTACGTTTCAGAGTCGATACTTTAGATTCATTGGCCTACCCTAGCCGTGGCAATTACTTAACCATGAATTGGGAACGCGCACTGGCACCCGATAGCACCAAGAAGGCAATATTGAATTCCTCTGTCATCGCCATGAGTGCATTTCAGCGCGGCGAATGGGCAGGTCATGTGTATGGAGAATGGGCCAGATCACAGGGCAGTTTTGCACCACTGTCGCTCGGTGGATTTTTACGTTTATCTGGTACGCCGGCAGATTCGCTATCTAGCAAAACCGTGGCACTTGGACGGGTTGTCATGGCACACCGTATAGGCAGTATGCCAGCAGCCTTGGGCGGCGCTGTACGCCTTGGTTTCTCTGCCGAATTAGGCGGCGGTTTTGGCGAAGGCGAGGCGGTTAAATTCAGCAAAATCAAACGCGCTGGTAGTACCTTTGTCGCCTTCGATACCCGCTTTGGCCCCTTGTATTTTGGTGCTGGCTCTACGCAGGGTAACGGTTCTACTTTTTATCTATTCTTGGGGCCAATCTGGTGAACCACTCGCCCTTTAGTCGAGGCCATAGTCGTCGGTCTGCGTAAGGCAGTAAACGCAGAAAATTCCCAAGAGCGGAAGCCTAACATCAAGGTATAACCATCTCTATCTTCCGCTGGAAGACGACGGTCATCGTGTTGCAAACGAGCGATTTCAGCAGTGAGCTGCTGAATCTTTTGTTGAATTTCTTGTGCACTATTTTTTGATAAACGCGCTGGCACGCACATCAAGGTTTCGCCAGCACCATCAAAGCGTCCATTAAAATAATCAGCAACGACAACTTCTTTAAAGAATGCTTGTATAGGTCCATCCGCGCGCCATCGAAATGCTGGTGACACCCGCAAGCGATAACGATTCATGGGTTTAAGTTCTATCAATTCGTGTTTGTCTAACTCGACCATACACAATATGCATTCGGCCTCGGTCAACGTGTAGGTCTCAATAATTTGCTCAAACGTCCAATGTCCAAGACAAGAAATCGCTACCAATAATAATTTGGGATTGTCCATTAAAGCACGCTCTTGCGACAACGTGAGATTGTCTGCTTGCGGTGTCACATCGGCGGCTTGACGCAATACATCTTCCAAAGAAATATCAGAGACCTTACAAATCTGCGCCATCCGCGACAGAGTCATATCTTTTTGGCCGAACATACGTTTGATACTCGACTCACTCATATCGATCAGGTGCGCGAGCTGCTTATATGTCATGCCGACTCGGCGCAATTCTGTACGTAAAACCTCTAACAACATTTCGGGAGAACTCATGCTTCACTCCTGTTTAATTCAATCAAATTACTACTTGGACAGTGCAGGTAAGAAATTAATTTCACGTGCGGTTTTGGGGCCTATCACTACTTTGTTTAAATGACTTGGAATCACCGCATCATATTCTGTCAAAGCTAGACGTCCACCCATAATCTCCGCATAACGCTGAGGGTGTAACGGGGTCTTTTCTGGTTCTGCATAGCCATCGGGAAAACTCGGGAAATCAGTATTCAAATTATATTTATCCGTTGCACCCAAGGTATGTAAAAACTCGTGCGCAATCACGACATTATTTTTTTCGCGCATCTCGGTACTGGCAAAAACATTTACTTGTCCAATTAAGCCTTCTTGCAAGGCTGTCGAACGATGTACCTGTAATTGTTGCGGATCAAAGTATTGCAAAAACAAACGGACTTGCGTTCCCGGCCCCTGCACCTTCGCATGACGATAGGCCCACCATCTGAACTGTAAGCTCCACCACATCACTTCCAACATATTCGCATTTTCTGGCGGCGCTGGTGGGCGTTGCTTTAGTTTATTTTGCAAACGGATTTGTATGGAAGCATGTTGATTTTTGCCGTATTGCTCTGCAGCCGTCAGCATAAATTTTTCAACCGACTGGTACTCATTCACACTCAAGCTATTGATGTAGGCCTCAGATAATTCGCTACTATCTCCATTGATGGGATAAACATTCACCATCAGAGTGTATTTCCACTCTACTGATTGAATTCTGGCACGATAAGCCGAATAACTGACCGCTGCCAAAATGAACAGCAAAATGAAAATACGCGTTGCTCGAAACATGTTAAAAATAGTTGAGAAAAATTACAACGATTGTAACTGATAGATAGCCTTCAACGGCGACTTGCTTAGTGAATCAGATTATCAGCATCTACAACGATTTCCAACAACAAAAAAGCCCCGTTGCGAAGCTTCGGGGCTTTTCCTTTAAACCTATCTACTGACTAGTCAATCAGCAGATAGGACTACTAACACTATCAGAACTTCGCGCTAAGCGTGATTCTGTACACGGATTCACCTAAGAAAGACCATGCTGGGTAGCCCATCTTGAGTGGATCTTTTACTGTCGAGTTCGCAGCTGCTGCACCGTATTGCACGTCGTCCTCTTTCAACAAGTTAGTCGCTTCAAATGCGAGGCGAAGATTCTTGTTGATGTTCCAGCCAAAGCTTGCATCCAATGTGCCATACGCATCATGCATACGATTACCGTACCAGCCAGTTTCACGTACCATGTACTTAGAACGCCAGTTGTACGCCAAACGTGCAGAGAAGGTTTCACTTTCCCAGTAGCCAACCAAGTTTGCATTGTGCTTAGACGACAAAGTAAAGACATTCAACTGATCTTGATAGCTAGTCGATGGCGCTTTTGCATTTGACAAAGTGTAGTTAGCTACTACGCCAAAGCCATTATCAAAAGAATGGTTGATTTGCGCTTCAATACCATCAATCTTACCGCCACCTGCATTGATGTATTGATTCACAGTCCAGCTATCTTTCTTACTATCAGGGCTGACTACACCGATGCTTTGATTGACTTTGGTTGCAGTTGTGATGAAGTTATTGATGTCTTTATGGAAGAACATCAACGACACCAAATCACCCTTGCCGTAGTAGTATTCCAAGCCCAGATCAAACTGTGTTGACTTCATTGGTTTCAAACCAGCACTACCAAAACTCACTGTCTCATTGCCAGCAACAGTATCTTGGAAACCAGATTGTGTTGCAATGAACATGTTTTCATAATTTGGACGTGTGATTGTTTGCGCTGCAGTCGCACGGAAAATTACGCTGTTATTGACATCGTAAGCCAGATTCAAGCTTGGCAATACGTCGTTGTAAGTGGCAGTTTCAGTTTTCTTAGCACGACCCCAACCTGCATTTTGTGCGATATCACCAGCCGCTACCGCGGTACCATCCAACTTGTAACCTTCTGCCGTAACGTCAGAGCTGATGTAACGTAAACCGAAGTTACCGTGCCATTTATCTTGTTCAAAATTGAACATACCGTACAAGGCAGTATTGTCTTCTTTCAACTTACCATAGCCACCGCGCTGTTCAATCCAGCCTGTAATATTTTGATTCGTATTTGCCATCATTGCTGCAATATCTGGACGTGGTGAAACCCAACCCAAGGTTCCCATCGCCATCGTGCCATCATACAAACTGGACGTCGCAGCTTCTTTCGCAGTTGTAGTAAACACTGCGCGGTCAGTCGCTTTTTGGAAAGTATGATTTGACGCTCTGAATCCAGTTTTGAAAGAACTGATCGCGCCCCAATCCACATTTAAGGTCAAATCAGCTTGTGCAAAATTTTCTTTATCGGCGTTTGGACCACGTGATGTCGCCCAAGAACCAGCAGGACCTATAGTTGCTGGCAAATTCGAGACCGCAACATTTTGACTCGAGCCTGGAACAATTACGATTTGCTTACCTGTAGCATCTATTGTGCCTGTCCATTTCGGCAAATTACCACCAGAGTATTGATAGTTGGTTGTTATTGACGTACCGCCATCCGCTTTGGTTGTACCTGCAACTGCGTCAAGCTTGAAGCCTGCGCCTTTGTAAGTCCCATTCAAAGTGAAACTATCAGAAGTCATCTTGCCTTGACGTGCCCAAGTTTGCAGGAAGGCATTCGTCGCTTTCGCTGCACTAGTATTACTCGCCAAACAAACGCCATCTGGGTTGAAATCAGATTTCACACTGGTGTTACGTTGTGTACAGTTTGGATCATGGAAAATGTAGTGGCTTGTATTGGAGTTATCCGCATCAAGTTCCAACTTCATATAGTTCAAACCTAAATCCAAGCCTTGAACCGGACGCGCTTGCAAATTGATATTCAATGCTGAACGTTTACGATCTTGTACAAATGTTGTTGGCGCCACGTCAGCAGACCAGCGAGAATCGGACTCAACACCGCGACGGATATAGTCACCCTTTTCATTCGCACCAGCAACCAAAATACCAAAAGTATTTGCATCGTTTTTCCAACTGAACATACCGGAGATATCAGTCGACACTTTATCGCTGACACTTCCTTTGCCGGCTTTTACACCAACATAAGCAGAACCTGATTTTAAATCCAATGGTTTGCGGGTTTTGACGATGACCGTACCACCGATACCGCCTTCAGTTAAATCTGCTTGAGATGATTTATAAACGTCCATACCGCCAATCAATTCAGATGGCAATAAGGAGTAGTTGAAAGAACGATCTAAAGCTTGTTGATCGTACCAACCGGTAGACGCAACAGTTTGTCCGTTCAATGTAGTGTAAGTCATTTGTGGATCAGAACCACGCACAGATACAGAAGCGCCTTGACCAAATGCACGACCAACTGTCACGCCAGGAATACGTCCCAAAGATTCGCCAACGTCGGTGTCTGGCAACTTACCTACATCCTCCGCGGACACTGCATCCACAACAGAATTCGAATTACGTTTGATGTTAACAGCGCTTTGCAATGCACCACGGATACCCGTCACAGTCACTTGCTGTGCTTCATCCTTTTTTGCATCCACTTGCTGGGCTTGTGCGGACATCGCAACTGTCATCACCAAAACAGAAACTGCTGCTGCGATAGGCGTCAAACCCGGCTTCAAATTACTTTTCATTTATTTCCCCCAAGACTTTCCAAAAAAACCTTCAAGACATGTAATGCTCGGCTAACTTTTCCAAGAAAAATCCGCTTTGCGCGATTTACTACGATATGAGACAGACCCAAGCACTTGTTCCGTTTTCATGAAAATGCTTGATCAAGAAAACGAAACAAGTGTTTGAAGTAAAGAAGTAACGCTTAATAAAACTCAGCGCAACTACCCAAAACTACAACCTGCTAATGCGCCTTCGGAAACTTCCCCCCACAGGAATATTGACTACATCACATCTCCAAATCCGAGATCAAATGCAGAGCAAACACATGAATTTTCGAAGAGTCTTCACTTTAAATTTGTCAATACCAATTGTCAAGCGGTATCTATGTGGTATTACATGTATTTAATCGAGGCAATCGTAAGCGCACAAATGGTATTAGATATAGCGTCAAAAAATAAGTTATAAGTCATTGTTTTTAAATGATTAAAGAAAAATATAATAGTAAAATATTGGATTTGGTCTGTTGACTCAATCCAACATACCATTTAAGAAAAAGGTATTCATTTGGCATTTCACCTCCAAAACCCGCATAAAACAATGTAGCAACAGAAATATCAACAAAATATTGACTTTTTTAAAATAAGCTTTATTTTTAAATTGGCAAATATTTACTAATTCAAACTTGACGCAAAGTGATGTACTACATGACGATTCTACAAAAATGCGTTCATCGTCAAAATTTCAAATGCAGAAATTCAAACTACCCAAGTAACCGGTCTAGTGACTGACATAGGTAGAGAAATAAGAAAAATGCTGTATTGGAATCACAATCACCAACACAATGTGGAGGTGAAGGTTTTGGTGAGTGCTAAAAACTGCGTTTGCACTTGCAATTGGTTTTCTCGTTTGCGCTAGGTGCGGCAATGGAAGCGGCCGGTTTCAAACACCTGAGATTCATTGCTAGTGTGACCTTGGCACTAACATTATTGTGCTAGTCCTCGCACCGGCGATTGCCAATTAATCTTTAAATCAACGGCGTTTTAATAGGCAAAAAAAAGCATCGTAATCGGGTCACGATGCTTTTTTACGGGATCAGCGACTCACCTAAATTTGTCGCTTAAACCAAATTACTTCTTCATTGTTTTCGCCAACTCTGGACCAGATCCAAAATGCAAAGGCGCTTGCGCCGCCATCCAGGCAAACACTGCGTAGGTTGCAGCAGCCTGATTAATTCTGGCAGGTTCTATCTTGTCGAAAGTATCGTCAGGCGTATGGTGCAAATCAAAATAGTCATCCGCTTTCAAGGAAAGGCCAAAACTCGCTGCACCAGCTACACGTAAGTCACCCATGTCCGGTCCAGGAAAGGCATTATTGTCGCCAGGCTCAATGCCTAATGGCGCCAACACCGTATGCATTTGCTTGACCAAAGGCAAGGCCTCAGTGCGCACAAATGACGACATTTTAGTGACGGGGCCTTGACCTAAATCAGCTTCAGCGGCAGCTTGAATTTGCGGGATTTGCGCTTGATGCGCAGCTAAGTATGCCTTGCCGCCAAATAAGCCTTGCTCTTCGTTCGCAAATAAAACCACGCGAATACTGCGCTTCGGTTTAATCCCATTACGCTTGATAAATTCTGCTGCTGCCATCGAGATTGCACATCCAGCGCCATCATCAATTGCGCCCGTGCCCAGATCCCATGAATCTAAATGTCCGCCAATCAATACATATTCGTTCGGCAATTCAGAGCCTGTGATTTCACCGATCACGTTATACGAGGTGTATGAGCCAGTCGCTGCAGCACCGATATCTAATTTTAATGAGACTGGTTTGCCGCGCTTGATCATACGCGCCACCATATCAGCATCTGAATTGGACATGGCAGCCGCAGGAATTTGTGCCACACCATCTTCATAGCGCATCACGCCCGTATGTGGAAAACGATGGCTGTCCGTACCCACTGAACGAATCACGATCGCAACCGCCCCTTTACGCGCCGCCTCAGAAGCCCCCGCTGAACGTCCTGGTACTACTAATCCATAATCATTCGAACTTTGCATCTTATGATTAATAAAGACTATTTTTCCACGCACTTTATCGGCCGGTGCCAAGGATAATTCTTTCAAGCTCGCAAACTCCACCAAATCGGCGGTCAAACCTTCTGCAGGAGTCGCAACACTATTACCCAAAGCGGTAATCAGCAAAGGCTGAGGAAATGGCGCCACAATTTCAGCTTTTTCATGACCGCGCTTCCAGCTTGGAAAACTCACAGGCTCTTTCCATACTTTATCAAAGCCCAATTCTCTAAATTTAGCTTCTGCCCACGCAACCGCACGCGCATCGCCAGGGCTACCAGCCATCCTTGGCCCCACTTCGGTGGTCAAGGATTCCAAAATCTTGTAGCTCAGGTTATCACTGCGTGCAGCGTCACGTATCCAGGCCGCAGTTTGCATTTCCTTTTCAGTAAATACTGAGGCAGTCGTGGTTTTATCACTTGCAGCTGCTGCAAATGCCATCGTCGAGCTAAAAACAGCACCCAAAACTGTTGCGACGAGCAATCCCATAGCGGTTTTCGTTAATCTTTTTAATTCTTTGCGATTAGACATGCTTTTCCCTTATTAAATGTTTTTCTTATGATGCAAAACAAAGATGCCGCAGAAATCGGCATGCTAGAGAGACAAGTGAGCAAGCACAAAGTTCCATCATCTATTGACGATAAAACCAAAAATACTTTGCAAAACAGCATTCACAAAAAGTCAAAGTACGATCATAAGTCATTGAAATAAAACAGTATTTTTATTCAAACACACGCATACATTTGCAAACTTTACAGGAAACAAATATCGTCTATACTTAGCTTCATTGCATTAAAGAAATTTTACAGCTTAGGTTTTAGTTCAAGTCTTCTATAAGATATAATACATAGGTAGGGTAAAATAAGGCCTTAGATCAACAATCGTACAATCACTAAAGACTTCCGTATTTGTACTCAATCGTCAAACGCTGGAATTTACCTGGAATTTATCTCAATTCCGCCTGAATTTTCTACTATGCATTCATGCTGTCTTTGCCCGCGAACCACATGACCGATACAGCCAAGCAAGCTTCGACGCCTACTAGTGAGTTCTTTATCCAAGGACTCACCAGCGATGGTAAACAGTTCCGTCCTAGTGACTGGGCTGAGCGTCTGTGCGGCGCCATGTCATGCTTTCGTCCCGAAGGTGGTCGCAATGCGCATCTGCAATACTCCCCTTATGTGCGCCCTATTTTACTAAACGGGGTTCGCTCAGTAGTCGTGAATGAGGCCTTGCGCGAAATCGAACCACTAGCATTTCATTTTGTAATGAGTTTTGCCAAAGACAATGATTTACAAATTGTCGATGCATGTTTATTGCCGGATCCACCAAACACTTAGTCGTATTTTGCGTACGCTCAAGTTGCGTGCAACAAAGCATATTGGGCGATGTAGGCGAATGCCCCCGCAATATAGCCAATCAAAGCAAGCCCAGAGATTTTTCGCATATACCAAAAGAAATTAATCTTCTCCAAACCCATTGCGGCGACGCCCGAAGCCGACCCTATGATAAGGATGGAGCCGCCAGTTCCCGCGCAATACGCCATAAATTCCCACAGAAAACTATCCGCCGGGTATTGGGTCAAGCTATACATTCCCATCGATGCCGCAACTAGGGGAACATTATCCACTACCGCACTGGCCAAACCAATCAACATCACAATCACATCTTGACGACCCACCGCGTGATCTAGCCAAGTCGCCAGAGATTGCAAAATATGTGTGTGCTCGAGTATTGCCACCGACAATAAAATACCCACAAAAAAGACAATAGAACTCATGTCGATACGCGTTAATGCCCGCACCAAAGTCAGATGCTCTTTTTGTTCATCCTGCTTTTCTTTATGAATCAAATCACCCACCATCCATAAAATACCGAGCCCAAACAATATACCCATGAACGGAGGCAAATGTGTCCAGGTCTTAAATGCGGGCACCAAAACCAAAATTGCCAGCCCCAAATAGAACATGCAATTGCGTTCAAAAATACTCGTCTGAGCATGTCCATCGTCATTACTTTGTGGCGCAATCACAGGACGTTTTCCCAGTACCCAGCCAGTCACTGCCAAAGGCACCAACAAATTAATCATGCTGGGGATAAACAATCCCTTCATGATTTCAATTGCCGTAATTTGCCCGCCTATCCACAGCATCGTAGTAGTAACATCACCAATCGGCGTCCAGGCACCACCTGCATTGGCAGCGATCACGATCACACCCGCAAAATACAAACGATCTTCACGTTGCGCCAACAATTTTTTCATCAAAGAAATCATCACGATAGTCGTCGTCAGATTGTCCAGAATCGAACTGAGGAAAAAAGTCACAAAGCCCACTAACCACATCAAACTCGATAATCGCGCTGTTTTAATGCGTGAGGTAATCACTTCAAATCCATTGTGAGCATCCACGACCTCTACGATCGTCATCGCGCCCATCAAGAAGAATACAATCTGCGCGGTTCCCATCAGGGATTCACTCAATTGCGATACTACTTGCTGTGTATCATTTGTCGATAAGGAATAAATTGTCCATAGCAAACCGGCACCAATCAAAGCAGATGCGGACTTGTTGACTTTCAGAGGGTGCTCTAGCGCAATCGCGACATAAGTAAGAACAAAAACAATAACGAGTGCGCTCAACATAGAATCAAACCCTTTGAAAAAACAGCGATAACAACAACGATGACAATAGCAAGGAAAATATAAACGCTTACTTTACAATAAACTATCTAGTGCGTCTGATTTTTCACGTTCAATTTTCTATTTTTGCCTCAATGATGATTTCTGCCATAATGATCAAATGAACTGGCCCTTGATGTCAGCATTCAAGCTAAATGCGACGATACTCGACTTACAGGCACCCTATCCCACTTTTACATGAATAGCATGAGACCTCTATGTTGATCGGTCATCTACATCAAACCAACACTAACCTTCCAGCTATGATTGAGGCCGCGCTGCAACACTTGCGCGACACCGACTACACCAATATCGCACCTGGGAAATATCCAATTGACGCAGAACGTATGTTCGCGCTTGTGCAAGATCCGCTGACCCAAGACTGGGAAACTGGTCGACCTGAATATCATGCGCGTCACATCGATGTCCAATATCTTTTGGCAGGTGAAGAAGTGTTGGGATTTCTTCCCGCGAACGCAAGCTTACTTCCCATTGATGATCTTCTAGAAGAACGCGATATCGCCTTTGTCGCGCCGCAAGCGAATGAGACACGTATCGTATTAACGCCGGGTATGTATGCGGTATTTTTTCCAGGTGAATTGCATCGTCCTTGCCGTGCTTTGCATGCCCCCATGCACATCAAAAAAGTCGTGATCAAAATATTGGCCAAATAACCGAAGATTTTTTCTAAGCACTTGGAGTAAGCTGCGCGGGTTCTTTATTTTTCTTATGTCTTATTTCTCATATTTAGGAGTGATCGTTATGAAGCGCTTGTTATTCATCGCTGTATTGGCTACAAGTTTAAGCGGTTGTGGTTACAACACTTTACAAACCCAAGATGAAACCGTGAAATCATCCTGGTCAGAAGTATTAAATCAGTACCAACGCCGTGCGGATTTGGTGCCAAATCTGGTGCAGGTCGTACAAGGTTACGCTAGTCATGAAAAAGAAGTCTTACTTGGCGTAACAGAGGCGCGCTCCAAAGTAGGCAGCATACAAATGACGCCAGAATTAGCGAAAGACCCTGAAGCTTTGAAAAAATTCCAAGAAGCACAAGCAGGTATGACTTCTGCGTTATCACGCTTAATGATGATTTCAGAAAATTATCCTGCTCTCAAAGCAAATGACAATTTCCGTGACTTATCAGCACAATTAGAAGGAACAGAAAATCGCATCACCGTTGCGCGTAATCGCTACATTCAGGATGTCAAATCCTATAACGTGACAGTGCGTTCTTTCCCTAGCAATTTAACTGCAAAAATGTTTGGTATGGATGTCAAACCTAACTTTTCAGTCGACAACGAAAAAGCTATTTCTACCGCACCTAAAGTCGATTTCGGTAAAAAATAATGCGCATCGTGAAATCCTTCACGCTCTTTTGTTATGCACTCCTACTGCCACTATGCCTGATCATCAGCAGTAGTAGTGCATACGCCGAGCAAATCGCGATCCCCAAATTAAGTCATCGCATCACCGATTTAACGCAAACACTGACGCCCGAACAAACCGAGGCGCTGGCGAAAAAACTGGAAGCATTGGAGAAAACCAAGGGCAGTCAAATCGCCGTGTTAATGCTACCGACCACGGGTGAAGAAGGCATAGAACAATTTTCTATTCGTGTCGTAGACGAATGGAAATTGGGGCGCACCAAAATTGCGGATGGTGTTTTACTGCTCATCGCCAAAAACGATAAACGGGTACGCATCGAAGTTGGGCGTGGTTTGGAAGGCGCATTAACTGACGTCACCAGCTCGAGGATTATTCGTGAATTTATACGTCCGGCATTTAAGCAAAATGATTTCTACGGCGGCATCAACGTCGGTATAGACAAAATCAGCGCGGTGATTGAAGGCGAACCACTGCCAGCTCCAGCGCCAACGTCTAATCAAGGACACTCAGCGAATTACGCGGACGATTTTCATATCTTTGGCTTGCATCCATTGGTCTGGTTGGGCTTATTAGTCGCGGGCATGATTCTCAGTAAAATCATGGGACCTTGGCTAGGACGTGGCGGGCTAGCTGCCGGTAGTGCAGCAGCGGCTTTGCTAGGCGGCACACCATTGTTAATGGCCTTATTGGCTGGCGCGCTGATGGTATTCATTTACAGCCTGCTCGCCAGCAGACTATTTTGGGATATTGCCGGAGCCATATTGCAAAGTGGTGCAGCTGGTGGCTTTGGTGGTGGCAGTGGTGGCGGTAGCCATAGCAGTAACGACGGTTTTAGCGGCGGTGGCGGCGATTTTGGTGGCGGTGGTGCCTCGGGAGATTGGTGATGAAAAATAATCGACTTTGGCAAAATTTGCGTTCCTTACTCTTGCGTAATCCGTATCGCCAACATTTCACATCGCAGCACAGGACGGTATTAAGCCAACAAATCGGCGCGGCTGAAATTGGGCATCGCGGTGAAATCCGCCTAGTCGTAGAGACGCAGCTACCCATCACTTTGATACTTAAGCACGTCTCGGCACGACAACGCGCGATATCGTGGTTTTCTGATTTGCGTGTCTGGGATACGGAAGAAAATTCTGGCATCTTGCTCTACCTATTGCTATCCGAGAGAAAGATAGAAATCGTCGCAGATCGAGGTATTGCCAAGCTGGTGGAGCAAGTAGAATGGGATCGCATATGCACGCAATTGCAAACACAGTTAGGTGCCGATCACATTCATGATGGTTTGCATCAAGCCTTGCAAGACTTAGGAAATTTGTTGCGTCAACACTATCCGATTCAAGACACTGATACGAATCCTGACGAATTAAGTAACGAGCTAATTTTCATTCCTTAAGGCAATAATTAATTAGCCTTGCCAATTTGCGAATTTGGGGCAGATCATGTCATTGATCTGCCCCATTTGCTTTTTGACCACAGATTTCCTTATTTCATCTGAAAGCTACGCCGAGCTTGGAAATCCACATGCTACAGTAGCGAGGCATTTTTTCGTAACGACCTGACTCGATCCGAGTCCAGCATAAAAACTAAGGGAGCACCTACATGAAATTAGTAAAAACCATACTAGCATCTAGTCTGTTCGCGCTATCAAGTACCAGCGCTTACGCAGATACTCAAACGACTCGCTATTTGATTTTCGTCGAAAACGGCAAACAAGCTGGTGAACAAGTCGTACAAAAAGACGATAACGGTTTGACTAAGGTGCGTTTTATCTTTAAAGATAATGGCCGTGGTCCAGAGCTCAACGAAGAATTTCGTGTAGGTGCAGATGGCCTAATCAATCAATACAAAGTCACTGGAAATTCCACTTTCGGCGCGGTGATTAACGAAACGTATCAGCGCCAGGGCGACCTCGCTGAATGGAAATCCACTTCTGAAAAAGGCAGTAAAACCGTCAAAGGTTCTGCGCTCTACATTCCATTGAATAGCTCATTCGCAATCGGTGCCTTGTCGATAGCTGCCATTGAAAATTCAGCCGATAAACGTTTACCGCTACTCCCCTCCGGCACACTGACACAAAGCAAAATCGGAGAGATTGAAGTCGTCAACGGCGACAAAAAACAAACCGTACAATTGCTCGCGCAAAGTGGCATCGGTTTATCGCCACAGTTTGTGTGGGCGACGACTGGCAAAGATCCACAAATGTTCGCAGTGGTGATTCCCGGTTATATGAAAGTGATTGCAGAAGGATGGCAAGCCAATGGTGAAGCGCTGGCAAATTTTCAAAAAGTGGCAGAAGGAAAAGTATTAGTCGACTGGGCGAAAAAATTACAACATCCGTTATCTGGCTTAACCGTGATTCGCAATGCCCGCATTTTTGACAGTGAAAAAGCCAAACTAGGTACGGCTTCCGATGTCTATGTTTTACGCGGACGTATCACGGCAATCTTGCCAGCTGGTTCTCCAGTACGCGGCGCCGAAGCAGAAATCGATGCCGCTGGTCGAATTCTGTTACCAGGCTTATTCGATATGCATGGTCACGTTGGACGTTGGGATGGCGGCTTGAATATCGCCGCTGGCGTTACTAGCGTACGTGATATGGGTAACGACAATGCGCAAATGCAGTTGATCTTAAACGAAGTGAATAAGGGAGACTTGTTAGGACCACAAATCGTTCCAGCTGGCTTTTTAGAAGGTGAAAGTCCGTATTCCGCCAACAATGGCTTTGTCATCAAAAATCTGGAGCAAGCTAAGTATGCGATCGATTGGTATGCACAACACGGCTACCCGCAACTCAAAATCTACAATTCATTTCCTAAAGAGATTTTGAAAGATACGGTCGCCTATGCACATCAGCGTGGCTTGCGTGTATCTGGTCATATCCCGGTCGGTCTGCGCGCCTTTGAAGCTTTAGATGCTGGCTACGATGAAATTCAGCATATCAATCAAGTGATGCTGAACTTCTTGGCGACACCCAAAACAGATACCCGCACCTTAGACCGCTTCATCATTCCTGCGAACAAAACGGTGGATCTTGATTTCAACTCCAAACCTGTCAAAGATTTCATCGCGCGGCTAAAAGCGAAACAAATTGCGATTGATCCAACCTTGGCGACTTTCTCTTTCTTGCGCCAACAAGATGGCACAATGAATGAACCATTCGTTACGATTGCGGATCACATGCCACCCGATGTGCGACGTGGTTTTTCAGTCGGCACTATGAAAATCGATGATGAGGCGATGCATCAACGCTACGAAAAATCCTACACCAAGATGGTGGAATTTGTTGGTCGTTTGTATAAAGCTGGCGTCCCCATTGTCGCGGGTACGGATGAGATCGCTGGTTTCACTCTACATTCAGAGCTAGCATTTTTGGTAAAAGCAGGTCTGACGCCTGCACAAGCTTTGCAAGTTGCCACACGTAATGGCGCGATTTACACTCGCACTCAACAAGAGCGCGGCTCAATCACGGTGGGCAAACTGGCCGATCTGGTGTTGGTTGATGGCGACCCAACGAAGAACATCGAAGACGTACGCAAAGTCGCAGCGGTCATTAGTCGTGGCTATTTAATGTATCCAAGCGAAATTCACCAAAACATGGGAATCAAGCCCTTCGTTGAAAACAAACCGGAACTCAAAGTCTTACAACCAGCATCAGCTAGCAATGCGATCGGCACAAATGAAGCTGCGATGCAACGCTTTTTTGGTACTGCACGACGCGATTAATTTAGCTTAGCAAGAAGCGTGAGGTACACATTCGCTGAACTTTGCGCAAACAAAAAACCCGTTTCTGCGATTGATCAGAAACGGGTTTTTTATTTCTAGCGACGACCGCTGTTCGTGCTGCTATTTGTGCTGCTGTTTGTGCCGCCGTTCGTGCTTATTTGATGTTTACTTTTTACTTCTTACTAGCTGCTGCACTTGCGGCCGCACTTGCTGTTGAAGCTGCAGCGTCTGCCGCTTTGACGCTAGGCTTATGTTGACGTTTTCCGCTCGCCATACCTGTTGCCGCATCTCTTGGTGCAGCCGTAGCGCTCGCCGCTGCGCTAGCCGTTGCACTGGCTTTTTCGGCCATCGCTGACGCCGCAACTTTTGCTGAGCTGGCTTTGCTGGCTGCTGCGGCATCCACTGCGACAGCAGGTTTTGCTGGTGTTTGTGCGAAGGCAGTGCCCATCGTGATAGTGGCAACTGCGATAGTCATCATGAATTTGTTCATTTTTATTCCCATCCAATGTTAGCTTAAAAGCTTATGAGCTTAAGAGAGTTTGATTGCCGTAGAAAATCACTACGCCCTTCCACAACGCAGGCAACTCCAGATGTGTTGACACACCTAGCCAAATAAATCGTTGACCCTATTTTTATTTGCTCCGTGCTACGGATTTCTTGTGTTTTACTGCGGCGGTCGATTAACATGGCGAAAATCTGAATCGAACGCATCAAGCTCACTCAAGATCACCAATCAATTCGACATATCCACCATAATTAAAGGAATTTCGCATGCAATTTAAAGAAATATTAGATGCCTTAGCCAACATCGATCACTTAGAGGCTATAGAAATTTACGAAGGAAATGACTTAAAGGCCCGCATTGAGAATAAGCCTGGCTCTGCAGGAAGTGTGAAGGTCTATAACGCCTTGTTTCAAGAGTTCGGAGAAATCAACGCAGCGGCGGCCAATAAAGGATTGCAAATTTATGCCGAACACACTGCAGATGCGATAGAGTTTCCTGGCAAGCATCCCAATATTGACCGTCTATTTGCATTGACACAAAACCATAGCCCGGATGAAGTCAAACTCAGTTACACCGTCAAACTCATACAAAAATAAGCACACCTTCAAAACAACCCGGCTTAGCGATAACTTGCGATGCGCTCTTTCCATACTGGATCAGAGTGCATCTGCGACACGATAGCCGCCAATGCTTTATGCACTTTTGTCATCGACAAAGGAATCATGATGCGACGTTCATATTGATCATGAGGCTTACTGGAAATATAGAATTTACCAACAAGTTCGGGTTGATGTTTCATGACAAAATCATGATTAGAGCGGCTAATAATCGCCACATCAATCCTATCCGCCAGTAGTTTTTTAAAGTTATGGTCTTCACTACTAGCGTCATCACGCATGAGTTTTCCGGCAACCGCCATTTCACTCACACCAAAATAATAGTACCCAAGAACTAAGCCAACTCGTAGGCCAGTCAGCGACTCTAATCCTGTATATTCAAAGGCTTTTTCATTCGTAGAAATAACTTCATCGACATCATGCAATAAAGTACCAGTCCACAAATATTTATGTTCTTGTTTATCATTAAACCAAAGCGGGTTTACACCAATTACCAGACCATCTAAGGTTCCGGCATTCACCATGAGGTCAAGCCGGCGACGTGGTAAATAATGTAGTTCAAATTGATATTGTGTACTTCTCTTATTGAAGTAATCTATGGCGTCAAAATACAAACCATTTCTGGTCGCTTCTCTCACAACAAACGGCGGTTTTAGGTGATAGGTATACACCTTAATCACCGTAGTCGCATAAGCATTCAATGTCATAAGGCTCAACAATAAACTGAGACCTAGAAATCTTAGTTTTGCCATAATCATTTTTGCTCTAAGAACAAAATGTACCCATGTCGTTCTGAGTGAAAAATCGTCGTGTGCTGGTGTGCTCGAATGTTCATATGCAATAAACACAGCATTTCAATCATCATGCTTCAAAGATGAGCATACCGCTGTTTGACGAATTCTGCGATGCTTTCTGTACGTAGGCTTGCCACTGCATTCAAATCCATTCCAAAAAACATCACTTCACCTAAAATAACTTGAATCACCGCACAAAGCCTCGTAGAGTTTTACACAGCTACCCATGACCGAGCACCACGAAGACAAATTTCAACAATAACACATGCCTTCATTTAGCCTGATTTTACTAAGTATTCTCTATTTTTTAACTGCCCGATTTGGTATGGCGGTATTTGCATTGCAGCCCACCAACATCACTTTGCTATGGTTGCCGGCGGGCATAGGCCTGATCATGGTGCTGATAGGGAAAGCGCGGGCGCTTCCACTAATCCTCACCGCAAGCTTTTTGGCAAACTGGTCAGGTATGCAATTGCCTGATTTGTGGCACAGCAATTTACATACGGCTATTGCAGCAATAGCCGACACTCTAGCCGCCTGGATCGCTGCCAGCTTATTGCGAAAATACTTTACACATGGCTTGCAACGTGCCGCCGACTTATTTCGCTTTGTGTTCTTAGTGTGTTTTTTGCCTACCCTTTGCTCCGGCATTATTTTAGTCAGTAATCTGGTCATAGGCTCCTATCTGCCTGCGAATCACTTTTTCACGCTCCTTGCCAAAATGATTGCGGCAGATAGCTTAGGTATTTTATTGATCTATCCCTTATATGCTGATTGGCGTGCAGGATCTGAGGGCAAAGAAAGCTTTATTGACGCCAACATTGCACCCAATTTCGCTTACATACTCATTGCGCTTGGCGGCGTCTGGCTGGCTTTTCGTCAGTTCCCTGGTGCGATTTATTTTTTCCCTGCGATTGCTTTGCTCCTCGCCTATCGCGCTAAAGCGAGCGCAGTCAGCTTCTTGCTCTTAACCGCCACGGTGGTCTTGCTAAGCCTCAGTACAAAAAATCTGGGACCATTTGCGATCGCGAATCAAGATCAAGCGCATTTATTACTGATGAGCTTCATCATGTTCACCACGCTCGCTACACAGAGCGTCTCAATACAGCAGCGGCAACTTGATCTATCGATAGAACAGAGCCAGAGTTGGCAGCAAAAAGCTATGCACGACAATCTGACTGGCCTGCATAATCGCGCCTATTTCGAAAATATTCTGGCTGACGAGTGGCAGCGCTATCGTAAGTTTCACCGAACTTTCGTATTGGCGATGCTGGACATTGACCATTTCAAACATATCAATGATGTCTATGGCCATGCCGCAGGTGACGAAGTCTTACGCACGATTGCTAAAGTCTTGCCGCAATCTTTGCGCCAGATTGATATTGTTTGTCGTTATGGTGGAGAGGAGTTCACGCTATTGTTGCCAGGTACGAATTTGGATGAAGCAAAAATCATCTTAGAACGCCTGCGTGCGGCAATTCAAAATACGCCATTTGTATTTGGCGATCAAACTCTTCAGGTCACTGTGAGTATAGGTGCCGTCATCGCAAAGGAGGATTTACACGATCACCACGAGATGCTGGTCAGGTCAGACAAGCAAATGTATCAGGCAAAAGCAGCTGGTCGCAATCGCGTTGAAATCTAAATGCGTTGAAATTTGAGCGCGGTGAAAATCAATTGCAATCAAATTTTACCGATCACTATCTTGGCTTATGCAGCGTGACCAGCGGCTTCCAATTTCACAATCGCTAATTTCAACGCTTCAAAACAGCGCTCGTCTATCGCCGTATGCAGGCTTTCAGACATAATTTCTAAAGTCTGCGGGATCGGTGTTGCTCCGCGATAAGGCCGCTCTGCGGTAATCGCATCAAAGATATCCGCGGTGGTGATAATGCGTGTTTCAAGGCTAATTTGATCTGCACTCAATCCCTTAGGATATCCCTTTCCATCCAAGCGTTCATGATGAGCTGATGCGACTAAGGCTAATTCAGAAAATGCGTTAATACGCGACAAAATAGTTTCGGTATAACTGGCATGTAACTTAACTGCATCCCATTCTGAGATATCGAGCTTTCCCGCTTTATCTAAGACGCTGTTGCTAACGCCTAACTTGCCAACATCGTGCAATAAAGCGCCGCGCTTGAGCCAACGTCGACGTTCTGGACTCAACGCTAATGCCTCGGCAATCATATCGGTATACAAGGCAACTCTTGCGCTATGACCACTGGTGTAAGGACTCTTAGAATCAACGACTTGTCCAAAAGCGGCGGCGATATCGTCTAAATAATCATCATCTAAAGGCACGACGAAAGAATGCGGCTCTAAGGCGACAACACGGGCAGTAATATCCTTTGCTTGCAACGTCTGCCAAAATTCTTCTTTCTGCGCGACACGTTCAAAAGCATCTACCAGTAAGGGGTCAAACCAAACACCCGAGCGTTCACGAATTTCTTTTAAGGCAGCTTGGGCACCATCGGCAATTTGAAAGACATCAATCACCTGTGAGAGCAAGGCAATGCGTGAAAAAACCGGTATCGTTTCGGCTTGCAAACCCTCAGGTTTTCCTTGTCCGTTGAAGTGCTCGTCCAGGCTATAAATGCCTTGTGCCACATCTTCAGAAAAACGCAGTAGTCGCGCAATTTCGGCACCACGCTGACAGCGCGTCGCGATCAATTCCTGCGCAATTTCGCGACCATCTCGCAGTATAGTTAGCACGCTACGAAAACGCTCGGCGAGGCCTGCTTTTAAACCTGTGTGTTTAAGTACAAAATGTAGAACTTGCGGCAGGCTATCCCCCACCGTTTTGAAGTCACGTTTAAATTGCAGATCGTCTGCCAGATACAGTTCGCATATACGTGCGGCGTTACTGCTGCATCCGAGGTCTTTGAGTAATAAGGTGTAGTACAAATCCCAGAGTTGATTTTCAGGCAGATGAATTTCTTTGCCTATGTGCATACCTATCCAACAACAGCGTATGCAGTGACCTTCTGGTTGCCCTTCTGTGATATCGAGTGCGTGGCTCAGTGCACTGATCAGTTCGGATAATTTTAGTCCAGATACCGCGCTGGTATTGGTTTCATCCTGATTCAAGCTCGTTTCCGACATTTGACATCCCCTTTGGTGCAGTCCTGAGTAGGGTCTGTTGACATAAATTTTAGTCAAGCGTTTCACTCAAAATGCAGGATGGCAAGGCACATCTCGCCGCTGCGGCTGGCCGCCCCAGCAAGAGATGTAACGCAGTCCATCGTGCATTTTGAGTGAAACCCTCCGGGAATGGCTCAAATGGGCACATGGCGTTGTTGCAATCTGCTTATAGTGCCAGCACTACCGCGCAGCTTGCGCCTAGCCCTGTGCCCATTTGCGCGCATTCGCTTGCCTAAAATATATGTCAACAGACCCTTGTCACTCAGGAAGCCATGATCACGGTAGAGAATACATCAAATCACAATAATTTGCCGGGTAGAAATAAATCGACCCGGCAAATTTTCTACTGCTTCAGACTTATTATTTCACTATTTACCTATCGAAAATAGCACCGCATTATTGATCGCGTACACCTTGCCATCGGCACCTACTGCTGTGGGTGTATACGATTCTCCCATGCCACTGGTCAGACGGATTTTTTCTACCAATGAATTCGTAGTCAAGTCCCAGCGATACAAAATGCCGTCTTCACTATTCACAATCACAGATTTTGTGAAGGGATCTACCGCGGCAGTGTTCACGCACCATTCTATGAATCCACCTGCCACATTAGGATCTGGGGTTGGTCCTAACATGGTTAAAACCTCCTTCATCGTTTTCACAGGAGAAATTTTATCGTCTTGCTCCACTTGTGGATCAAGAATCGCAATTTGATTCATTCCGTTACCAGACCCAGCACGTTCGTAATTATTATATTTCACCATCAATAAGTAAGAGGAACTCCCCTTATAACTGGCAACTAGGTTAGCCGGAACAACTGATGGAGTATCATCCCAACCGAAAGAACCTGGTGTTTTGGTCTGCGATAAATCTGCATTGAAATGCAATAACCAACCACGCGCATTATGAGTGCCATAAGTTTTCTCAAGGACACCGATGTAGACATCGCCATCTGGTGCAACCAAAGGTGACGCTGTACTGTCATCCGAAATATTCGCAGCCCCTTTTTCGTAGGGATCGATCAACTGAACTTTAGACTTCAATGCTAAGGTCGTACTATCAAGTGCCAACAGATACCCGCTCTGACGTAACCCCAGCGCAAAATTATCATTCACGACAACATATAAAGTCTTCTGATCTTTCGAGACTGCAATCGCACTATTGGTAGCGACCTTGGCGACACCCACACCCGGAGCGATTGTCGCTATGCTGACATTAGTTGACTTACCATCAGCACCGATACGCACAATGCCACTACTTAGACCTGCAGCATTTCCAGCGTTCGCAATAAAACCAAAATACACATTACTTTGCGCATCACTAGTGACTGGAGTATTAATGACAATTGCATTATCCAATGTAGACTTATTCGCGGCGTACACTGCATCGCCATAGAACACGATATTTTTTAAGGTAGCGGTACCCGCATCGGCATCTTCCCGATAAAACAATTTACCACCAGCACCCGGTGCATAGACTCGATTGTTCGGAGTTAGATTAACGTTATAGGTAGGAGTCCAACGTGAGGACGGCATGATGTAGTCGGTATTTTCTGACCAAATCAATTTACCGTCAGCACCGTTCCGCGCTTCAAATCGATAGACTGGATCGGATGCCGTTTTCACTGGCAAAATTACAGTATTTTTTGCAGTGATCACAGGGGAGCCATAGTGCACCAGCAAATAACCCTGAGCAGAATACTTAGGTGCGAGATCGACTGGAGCCCGCCACACAATTCTCGAAAACGCCTGCGTCGCCACAGTGGACAATGCATCATGCTGAGCGTTACCACCATAATTTAACCAAGGGGGGCCAACGACCGTTGTATTCCCTATACCAGAAGCGGTCTCCGTACCATTTCCTGTACCAGTGCCAGTGCCATTTCCAGGATTTGTTACCACCGGAGATCCACCTGAACCGCCGCAAGCAACCACAATAGAAGCGACGACCAAGGTCGCCAAGCTGGTCAACGCAAGGCCTTTGCGCGAACGAAATTTTGAATTAGTTTCAAACATAATATTTTCTCGGTAGTCTCGTTAATAATTCAGTCAATATTTTTAAAAAATTCACTTTAAAAAATTTGCTGTCTTACTTTTTTCAAGATTCACGCAAAATCACAACAAAGATATTACGTAAGTCCTATTTATATATTTAATGCCAAGATTGACGCAAAATCCGAAAAAACTCAAGTAAGATCAACCACACTGAACAAATCAAGCGCAATAAATCGCAAATAGGCGCAATCAATTTTCTGATTCACGTTTTTCGATAACAGCGAAGCGACTTATTGTGATAACTCAGCCACAGTTTGATCGAGATTGACCCAATTAATTTTGCTCTGCACAAAATGCTCAAGAATTTTACTTTCCACTTTTCTTTCGTCTTCTTACTTACAATTTGCCTAAGCTCTTGCCAACGCAACGAACAACAAGGCAGCGCTGCGGCAACGACGGCTGAGCCACTCAATGCGAAAGATATAGATACAAGCACACCTTCGCCTGCACCAAAAGCTATAGAAAAAATTAGTTATCCCATATTATTCGTCACGCAAGTCCCAACTGCGGACGACAGAAATACACGTCTATCCGCGTTCGCGAATCACCGCACCACAGTACAGGATGTACCACGTGGTGGTGATTTAATGCTCCGTTACACCGATGGTCATGTGCGCAACCTGACGCGAGAAGCTGGCCTTGGCAACTCTGGGCTACAAGCTAGCAAAGCTATCGCGGTGCGCGAACCTTCTGCGCATCCAAGTGGCGAGAAAGCAATCTTCAGTCTGTTACTTGGTTCTCCCTCTAAGAATCAAAACGACAACCCCTATCGCTGGCAACTGTATGAAGTGGAAGGTTTAGGTCGGCATCAAGCCGCCAAGATCACCAAAGTTACCCATCAGGATGCGCGCTTCAATAATTTGTCGCCCTTATATGCTGACGATGGCAATATTATTTTCACTTCTGATCGCCCACGCAACGGCGAACTTCATCTGTATCCGCAGTTAGATGAATACGAGGCCACACCGAGTATTACCGGCATCTGGAAACTCAACCCCACCAACGGCGCATTGCAATTGCTCAGCCACACACCGAGCGGCGCATTTAATCCGCTAATTGATAGCTTTGGAAGAGTTATTTTCACGCGCTGGGATCACTTACAACAAGATCAGCTGGCAGATAGAGACCGCGATGCCGAACATAATGGTGTTGCACTGCCGTTTCGATCTTTCAATTTTTCGGACGAAACAGTCAACGCACACAAACTGCCACATAGACAAGAAATTTTCCCGGAATCACGTGTGGGCAGCACTAATTCTTACGGTAAGGTGAATGCATTTCGCAGCAACTTCTTTACGATCTGGCAAATTGATCAAGACGGTGCGAACGAAGAAACGGTGAATCACGTCGGCCTACACGAGCTGTCCTTTGGCTACCTGACGCCAAGTTTTGCAAGCGATAAAAACTTGAGCAATCGCACTCTCGAACAATTTCATGCGAACCGTCTTTCACTACGCCGCGAAGGTGGCATTTTTCATTTGCGTGAAGATCCATTAGAACCTGGCGTATTTTTTGGCATCAATGCACGCGAATCAGCTTCATTCACCAGCGATAGCATTGTCAAATTAACGGCACGACCTGGTCTTAATCCCGAGCAAATGCAAGTCACGGCAGTGACGCAAATCGACAAAAGTGACAACCTAAAAGATGGCCGTTACCGCAATCCCTTACCGCTCTCAGATGGACGCCTGATCGCCAGTCACACCAGTCTCGCATTACCTCCCGAACATGAAGCCAGTTTGCCCGATTTGCGTTTGCGCTGGTTGACTTGGAATGACGAACGCCAACTCTATAGCACTGGAGACTATCTCACGGCGGGCTTACATAAAAAATTGAGTTGGTGGGATCAAGGAAAACTAGTTCAATACAGTGGAGACTTATGGGAACTAGAAGCAGTGGAATTACGACCGCGCAGCATATTGCCAGCCAAACTGGCAAGCCTAGAATCACCAGAACGTGCGATTCTGCAAGCAGAACAAGTCGATGAAACGCAACTACGCCACTGGCTACAAACACAAAATCTCGCACTCATCATTACTCGTAATCAAACCAGTCGTGATCGCGCAGATTTGCAGCAAGCCTACAATCTGCAAGTGCCAGGCGGCGTCAAACAAACGGCGATTAATGCGCCAGATGCCAAAGTGTATTCCATTCAACATTTTCAGATACTGCAGGCTGAGCAGATACGCGCTTATGCGGATCGCCCCGGCAGACGTCATTTGGCGCAAACCATCAAGAACTTTGGTCAATTTAACCCTGACAATACGCTCAATCCCTCCTTGGCAAGTAGTGTAGTGATTGCCAAAGATGGATCGACCGCGGCCTTCGTACCAGCGGCGCGTGCTTTAACCTGGCAAACCACCGACCCGCAAGGCACACCCATCGTCAGGGAACGAAATTGGGTCAGCTTTAAAGCAGGTGAAATCCGGGTCTGCGCTTCTTGCCATGGAGTAAACCAACGTGACCAAGCAAACTTCCCCGCGCCGATGAATCAGCCAGAAGCACTAAGAAGTCTATTGCAGCATTGGAAGAAAGTTAATAAATAAGAGAACATATTCCCATCTTCCATTAAAAGACGAGAAATAGCCCGCAAAACCAACAAAAAATATGAAACGGGCATACATATCTCGTTGCTATGTAAGGCTCATTTTGAAAATTCCCTTACCTGCACTGCAATAAGGCACACAAAATCACCTAAATTCACTGTGAAAAGCCTTTATAATCAAGGGTTTTTGTTAAGCTCTATTTTTGCTCTGCAGAAATGCATCGACTTAGCGCATAAAGTCGAATCAAACAATACAGCTCAACTCGCAATTTACATAAGAATTTTTTGACCTATGAAGGTTTTCCGTGGACTCCCAAATGCCGCCGCTCGTGCACCGTGCGCTTTGGCAATTGGTAATTTTGATGGCGTACATCTTGGGCATCAGGCATTACTGTCTCATTTGCGCGCAGCAGCCACACGCCTGAACATCGAAGCTGCAGTAATGAGTTTTGAACCGCATCCGCGCGCCTTCTTTGCGCAAATGCTAGGTGACTTGTCGAAAGCTCCGAGCCGTATCGCCAACCTCCGCGACAATTTATCCGCACTAGATCAAGCTGGCATAGACCGCGTGATCGTCGAACATTTCAATGCCCACTTCGCGGCATTCAGCCCCGAAGAATTCATCCAAAAGATTTTGGTCGATGGCCTGCATGTCAAACTAGTGATGGTCGGTGATGATTTTCGTTTTGGCGCAAAACGCGCAGGCGACATCAACACCTTGATAGAGGCAGGTCAACGTTATGGTTTTGAAGTGCAAACTTTGAGCACAGTAGAACGTGACGGCAAACGCATCTCTTCTTCTGCAGTACGCACTGCCCTAGCGGCTGGTGACTTCACCGAAGCACAACATCTGCTTGGTCGCCCTTATCAAATTTCTGGTCATGTTGTACATGGTCAAAAGTTGGGACGCACTCTTGGCTTTCCTACACTCAATCTTCGCATTGCTCATCACAAACCAGCAGTGATGGGCATCTTTGTGGTGCAAGTGCATGGCCTAAGTGAGCAGCCTTTACCCGCTGTTGCCAGTATGGGCGTACGCCCAACGGTCGACGATAGCGGTCGGGTCTTACTCGAAACCCACATCCTCGATCACATGGTCGATGCCTATGGAAAAGTAATACAAGTTGAGTTTTTAAAGAAACTCCGCGATGAAGAAAAATATATCGATCTGCCGACCTTAACTGCCGCGATCAACCGCGATGCCGATCAAGCACGCAGCTACTTTCAACAACGTGTCGGCTCTGCGACTGACCGAATTTGAAGAACGCTCGGCAGGTTCATAAAAATATAGGATGAAAAACTAGAAAGCTTAACCGCAGAGGCGCAGAGGACGCAGAGAGATTCCTCAAAAAAACCTCTGCGTGCTCTGCGCCTCTGCGGCAAAGCTTTTGAACCTTCACCCAAAGAATTCCAAAATTTAATTTAAACGAAGAAAACTATGTCTAACGAAAAGCAAGCGAAAAAAGAAGCCGGAAAACCTACTAGCAAATACCCTGTCAACATGACAGAAACACCCTTCCCTATGCGCGGTGATCTCGCTAAACGCGAACCGCAATGGGTAAAAAGCTGGCAAGAAAAGAAAATTTACGAACGCGTGCGTAAAGCAGCCAAAGGCCGTCCACAATTCATCTTGCATGATGGTCCTCCGTATGCGAATGGCGATATCCACATCGGCCATGCTGTCAACAAAGTCTTGAAAGACATGATCATCAAAGCACGCACGATGGCTGGCTTTGATGCGCCTTACGTACCAGGCTGGGATTGCCACGGTATGCCTATCGAGATCCAGATCGAAAAACTACACGGTAAAAATTTGCCCGTCGCCGAAGTCCAAGAAAAAGCCCGTGCTTACGCCGAAGTTCAAATCGAGCGTCAAAAAGCCGACTTCATCCGTTTAGGCGTATTGGGTGAATGGGACAATCCATACAAAACCATGGCCTTTGGTAACGAAGCCGATGAAATCCGTGCACTTGGTAAGTTATTCGAAAAAGGCTATGTGTATCGCGGTTTGAAACCAGTCAACTGGTGTTTCGATTGCGGCTCTGCTTTGGCGGAAGCAGAAGTTGAATACGAAAACAAACGCGATCCCTCCATCGATGTCGGCTTTCCTTTCGCTGAGCACGATAAATTAGCCAAAGCTTTCGGTCTCGACAAGCTGCCACTGGAAAAAGGTTATTGCGTAATCTGGACCACAACACCGTGGACCATCCCATCGAATCAAGCTTTGAACATGCATCCAGAGATCACTTACGCTCTGATCAAAACCGAACGTGATGGCGAGCCTTGCCTGATTTTGATGGCGAAAGACTTGATCGAAACTGCCTTCACCAATTGGGGCATGCAAGCCGAAATCATCGCTACTTGCCTTGGTGAAGCACTGTCTGAAATCAAATTCAAGCATCCATTGTCTTCAACACACGAAGGCTATGATCGCTTTTCACCAGTGTACTTAGGCGACTACGTCAGCACCGAAACCGGTACCGGCGTGGTTCACTCTGCCCCATCCTACGGTATCGAAGATTTCCAGTCATGCAAAGCACATGGCATGAAAGACGACGACATGCTCAACCCTGTGATGGGCGATGGGCGTTACGCATCTTGGCTGCCTTTCTTTGCAGGCATGACGATCTGGGAAGCCTCCAAACCGATCTGCGATAAATTGCGCGAAGCCGGTACTTTGTTCTCGCTAAAAATGTTCGACCACAGCTACATGCATTGCTGGCGTCATAAAACACCGATCATCTATCGCGCCACTTCACAATGGTTCGCCAGCATGGACAACACACCAGCCGATGGCGGTGCCAGCTTACGCGAAACTGCATTAAAAGCGATTGATGAAACCGCCTTCTTCCCGGCATGGGGCAAAGCCCGTCTGCACGGCATGATCGCGAATCGCCCAGACTGGACCTTATCACGTCAACGTCAATGGGGCGTGCCGATGGCATTCTTCCTGAACAAAGAAACTGGCCAGATTCATCCACGCACGCCAGAGTTATTAGAACTCGTCGCCAAGCGCGTTGAAGCAGAAGGCATCGAAGCCTGGCAAAAAATCACCGTAGAAGAAATGCTCGGTGATGAAGCGCCGCTGTATGAAAAAAATCGCGACACTTTAGACGTGTGGTTTGATTCTGGCACCACGCATTTCACAGTCTTGCGCGGCTCACACAAAACACAATCGGCTTACCCTGCTGATTTGTATTTAGAAGGTTCAGATCAACATCGTGGCTGGTTCCATTCGTCTTTATTGACTGCATCCATGCTCGATGGTCACGCACCTTACAAAGCTTTGCTGACGCACGGTTTTGTGGTCGATGGCGAAGGCAAAAAAATGTCTAAATCTTTGGGCAATACCTTAGCACCGCAAAAGATTTTCGATACTTTAGGTGCCGACATCTTGCGCTTGTGGGTGGCGTCTTCTGACTATTCTGGCGAAATCTCTATCTCTGACGAAATCTTAAAACGCGTCACAGAATCTTATCGCCGCATGCGTAATACTTTGCGCTTCTTATTGGCGAATACTTCTGATTTTGATTTCAGCAAAGATGCGGTTGCGGTTAATGATTTGATGGAAATCGATCAATACGCAATCGCACACACGGCTGCTTTGCAAAAAGAAGTATTGACGCATTACGAGGCCTTTGAATTCCATCCAGTAGTCGCCAAATTACAATCATTCTGTTCAGAAGATCTCGGTGGTTTCTACCTCGATATTTTGAAAGACCGTTTGTACACCAGCGGCACAACTTCATTCGCACGTCGTTCTGCACAAACAGCAATCTGGCACATCACGCAAAGCTTATTGCGCTTGATGGCGCCTACCTTGTCTTTCACCGCAGAAGAAGCATGGCAAAGTTTCGCCAGTGCAGAAGCCTTTGCAGGCAGCGATGAAACCATCTTCACGCAAACTTACTACGAATTACCAGCGATTGCGAACAGCGAAGCGTTGGAAGCGAAGTACGCAAGCTTGCGCGCGGTACGTGCAGACGTGACTAAGCAACTAGAAGAAGTGCGTGTCTCGGGCGCGATTGGTTCTTCCCTGCAAGCGGAAGTATTGATCAAAGCCAGCGGCGACAAATTTGACGTATTGAGTAGCCTGGAAGATGATTTGAAGTTTGCTTTGATCACTTCAGCCGCGAGCGTAGAACAAGTCGCGAGCGAAGCAGCAGAAACGGTCGTCGTCAACGCATCCAAATATCAAAAATGCGAACGCTGCTGGCACTATCGCGCTGATGTGGGCGTAAATGCAGAGCACCCAACACTGTGCGGTCGTTGTAATAGCAATTTGTTTGGTGCGGGTGAGAAACGTAAGTACGCTTGATGTAAATGTAGGGCGGGTGAAACCCGCGCTGCTCGGAAGGCAATAAAGTCTGAATCCGCGCGGGTTGCACCCGCCCTGCTTAAGAACAAGTCCCCTCTCCCGCAAGCGGGAGAGGGCTAGGGTGAGGGAAGTTCAGAAACGAATAAGTCGAATGAAAACGCTGATCGATTTTTTGCATTAGCGATCATGCCTCAATCGACGCTATCCGAATCTGAATCCCCGTCAAAGCATGCTTTGACACCCTGCCCCTTGTATGCTGTCTTATAGATTGTCTGTTCTTGTAGTTGGTTGTATGGTTTTGCGGTAGTAGGTGCCTGCGTAAGGAGCGCGTAGTGCGACTGGAGTTGGCACCTACTACCGCGGCAAAAATGGT
>NZ_JACOGA010000022.1 GCF_014284175.1 Affinundibacterium flavidum | reverse complement strand
GCAAGTTGGTACCACACCTTCCCATCCCGAACAGGACCGTGAAACGACTTTGCGCCGATGATAGTGCTGCAACCAGTGTGAAAGTAGGTCATCGTCAGGCTCTTATTCCGCAAAGCCCCTGATTCCAACGAATCAGGGGCTTTTGCTTTTGTTCTTCTGCTTTTGGGAGTTCGATTTTTATCCACACAAATTGCGTACTCGGTTAAAAATAGCATAATTTCCCACCTGACTTTATTGGCTTGCGGGCACGATATTTATCGCTCAAACTGGTGCTCGTACCTCAGAGTAGTGAACCATATCAATCTGCTAAAAGCATTCGTCTGTGTGTGAGTGCTTACGCGGGATCTATTGCCATGCTAAATTAGGTCATTTGAGGTTCTATCTGTCAAAATCGCATGTTTGTCAAAATCACTTCATGCCCCGAAACATCCATTTCAGAAATTTGTTTCAACTATGAATAGTCGTTCTCATCAAATTGTTGCTGTAATTGGCGCTGGCCCAGCGGGTTTGATGGCGGCTGAACAGATCGCGAACGCTGGATACCAAGTGCATGTGTATGATGCAATGCCATCGGCAGGAAGAAAATTCCTCCTGGCTGGCAAGAGCGGGATGAATTTGACGCATGCTGAAGAATTTGAGAAATTTATACGACGTTATCGAGAACGATCACAAGATTTACAAGATTATCTTCAACGATTTGATGCAGAAGAGATTCGATCTTGGGCTAAAAAATTAGGAATCGAAACTTTCATAGGTAGTTCTGGACGCATTTTTCCAGTCGATATGAAGGCAGCACCTCTATTGCGTGCGTGGCTACATCACCTAAGAGAGCAGGGCGTACAATTTCACATGCGGCATAAGTGGATTGCATATGAAAAAAGCACGCTCATATTCACTACACCTGATGGTGCCATCAATATCCAGCCTGATGCAGTTGTATTTGCGATGGGTGGTGCAAGTTGGAAGAGGCTGGGTTCGGATGGAATGTGGGCTGCTATCCTAGAACAAAATGGGATTGCTATCAGCCCTTTTCAGGCGAGTAATTGTGGATTTATGCGCGAATGGAGTGCTCACTTTAGTGAAAGATTTGCTGGCACACCACTAACGAATGTACTCGCGACGGTGAAGTCTTTGACGGGGGGAAACTTATCGCGCCAAGGTCAATTTGTGATCACTGAGCGAGGTGTTGAAGGTAGTTTGATTTACGCGCTATCCGCCGAATTACGAAACCAAATTCGAGCGAATACCTATGCGGAGTTAGTGCTTGATCTCCTGCCTGGTAAGTCAAATGCACGAGTCCTTGATGAATTGGATTCTCCCCGTGGTTCCCGTTCCTTATCAAGCCACCTGCGCAGTAAGTTGGGCTTGCATCCAGTTCATTGTGCATTATTGTATGAATTGCTGACCGAAGCCGAGCTAAAGGATAATGCGGTCTTAGCTGCTAAGATTAAGGCTTTGCCAATTCGTTTAGACAAAACCTGTCCGATTGACGAAGCAATTAGCAGCGCAGGTGGTGTCGATTTTTCGGAATTGGACAAAGATTTGATGCTGAAAGCGCATCCCGGGTGGTTTTGTGCAGGAGAAATGTTGGATTGGGAAGCACCTACCGGCGGTTATCTTTTGAGCGCTTGTTTTGCCACAGGTGCGGCTGCTGGACGTGGGGTAAGCGAGTGGTTAGCGAGTCATTGATTAAAATTTGAATAGAAAAGAACGATGATGTTGAATGTTACTGAAGTAGCCGAGGTAATTTCCCCTTGTGTTAAGTTGTGTAAAATAGACAATGAAACTGGCCTGTGTTCAGGATGTTTACGCACAATTGCAGAAATTACCGTCTGGAGTAAGGCTGATCGAGATACAAAATTACAGATTTGGAAAAAAATTGATGAACGCAAATTGCATGCTGAAAGCAATTAAAACGAGATCAAAAATATTTATGTAGTTCAAGTTTTTCGCGGAAATTGCCGTAATGCACATAACACTAACGGGAAAATCTATCATGCGAACACCTAGCTTGCTCCTCGCTGCCTTGCTCATTGCATCGCAAGCCCTCGCCAACGATCCAGTCACTAAGCCCATCAAACCGGCCTCAGCAAAAGAAGAGGCGTCGAGTCCACAAAAAGAAGAGGCAAAGCCTGCAAAAGAAGCGCCCGCCACTCGTGAATCCCGCAGTGCTGAAACTAGCAGAAAGAAAGAGGCTCAGGCTGCGGATGAGTTGGCAGTAAAAATTGCCGAACGTCTGGCCGTGCTGCGCAAAGAGAAAGATGAAACTAGCAAGCCAGCCGTTCGTCCCTATGTTCGCCCGTATTCGGCTCCGGTTAAAAAGTCCGCCAATCTCGATGAAAAAGCGAAAAAGCATGGATCCGTATCGGATAAGCATTGGGGTTATGAAGGCGATGAAGGTCCACTTGCTTGGGGTAAGCTCAATCCTGCCAACACCAAATGTGATATTGGTGATCGTCAATCACCTATCGATATTCGGGATGGCATACGGGTAGAACTCGATACGATTAACTTCGATTACAAGCCTACCCAATTTCAAGTGATCGATAACGGCCATACGATACAAGTGAATCTGAATGGTGGTAACTACCTTAATGTTTCCGGGAAAAATTTCGAATTACTGCAATTTCATTTTCATCGCCCTTCAGAAGAACGGATAAATGGTAAAGGCTTTGAGATGGTCGCGCATCTGGTGCATAAAGATCGAGAAGGAAAACTTGCGGTAGTCGCCATATTGTTAGAACTGGGCGATCCTCATGCAGTTGTACAGTCGGTATGGAATAACCTTCCACTGGAAAAGAGTGAGGCAGTGAAAGCGCTCAAAAATATCGACCTCAGTCAGCTATTACCTAAACAGCATGGCTATTTCACGTATATGGGATCATTGACCACGCCACCATGTAGTGAAGGTGTATTGTGGCTAGTGCTGAAAGAACCTGTCAGTATCTCCGCTGAGCAAGCAGCGATTTTTGCACGACTATATCCAAACAACGCACGTCCATTACAAAAATCTAGCGGACGTATTATCAAAGAATCGCTCTAATATCGCGCTGTAGCAAAGTAATCCCGCTCAGTTAAGCTCCCAACATCGAGGCTGCATCCTTGGGCAATCAGGAATGCAGTATTGACAGGTTTTGCTCAACTGCATTCGCCTTCGCGTGAATGATGACAATGACGGCTTAGTTTATCTGAACCGCATTACCGTAGTAATATGCTCTATGCTACACAAAGTAGCGTCAAACGGCGGTAAGTGCCACACACTTCAATCATAAACCTGCATGCTTAGTTTAAATATCATTGGCGCTGGACGGGTTGGTCAGACTCTAGGGCGTTTGTTGTCTGATCACCAGCAATTTCAGATTGCTCAGGTGTTCAACCTGACTCCGCAAGCAAATCAAGAAGCCTTAGCGTTTATCGGTGCTGGCACAAGTTTAAGTGAGCTAGCTTTGAGTTTGCCCGCCGATATTACTTTACTCAGTGTTCCGGATGATGATTTTCTTGTCGTAACTGAACAGTTGATTAAGGCGCGCGCTCTGGTTCGAGGCAGTATCTTGTTTCATTGCAGTGGTTCCAAGTCTTCTCAGGATTTGGCGCGCTTATGTCCAGCACTGCATGCTTTAGAAATTCAACTTGCCAGCATTCATCCAGTTCGTAGCTTTGCAGACCCGTCTGCAGTTTGTCGTGATTTCTCCGGCACGATATGCAGCGTAGAAGGAGATCCTCAAGCGCTTGCCGTGTTACTACCAGCGTTTGAAGTGATCGGTGCTCGTATCGTAGGAATTGACCCTCAACAAAAACTCCTCTACCACGCCGCATCAGTATTTGCGAGCAATTATCTGGTGACTTTGATAGACACCGCGATTGCCACTTATTGTGCTGCAGGGGTTGAGCCTGATATCGCACGTCAGATGGCGGCATCTTTGGCTGGCAAGACTTTGGAGAATGTATTCGCCTTGGGTACTCAACAAGCGCTGACTGGGCCTATCAAACGCGGCGATATGCAAACGGTATCGACACAAAGCGCCACGGTGTCGGCGTGGAATGCAGACCGCGGCGCTTTGTATCAAGCCTTTATATTGCCCACTATCGACCTTGCTAAACGATAGCGATGGATAGCGGCCTATAGTAATTTCTTCGCGACCTGTTTCGAGAAATTATTCTGAGACTTCATTCTGAGAAGTACACACTGTTACGGCCACTCTCTTTGGCTTGATACAGCGCAACGTCGGCCCGTTCAAACACACTATCTTCCGTCTCGTGTACCTTGCATTCGGCCACACCCATACTGACAGTTAAGGACAGGCGTCCTTTCGCAAGATCTGTGGTGCGTGAGAAATCGTTGGCTGCAATTGTACTGCGTAAGTTTTCGGAAATGGACGTCGCTTTTTCCAACGAGCAGTTCTTGAGTAAGAGTAAAAATTCTTCACCACCCCAGCGACAAATAACATCACTTTCACGCAAAGAACGACGCGCTATGGCTGCGATTTCTTTGAGTACGTGATCGCCAATTAAGTGGCCATATTTGTCATTCACTTTCTTGAAATGATCAATATCCATTAGCGCGACGCATAAGGGTTGGCGTGAGCGTTCGCTGTCTAGAATCGCTTGTTGGAATACGAAATCGAAAGCTTGTCGATTTAAGAGTTTAGTCAAGGAATCGGTTGCTGCCGATTTTTCTATCCGTTTTTGGTAACGACGTACCGACAGTAGCACGATGAGAATGACGGTCAGCGTGATCGCCAAGCCTATTGCCGCATTCACCAGCAAAAGTTTTTGTAGCGGCTTTAGTTCTGATTCAAGATTTTGTTCAACTAAGAGATGCCAGCCCAGTTCTGGAATGAAGCGCGAATTGACGTAGATCGATTCATCCTCAATGTAGTATTCCAAATGCAAAGAGTCATTCTTCGTATTCGCTAGAATTTGCTTCGCAATTTGATCTAAACCGGGGCTGGTCGAAATATTGATTTTCTTTTGTTTGAAAGAATTTCCAGATAAAACAAGATTGCCTTTTTTATCGACGAAATAGATTTTTCTTTGGAAACGGGATTGATAACTATCGATCAGATTTTTCATCGTGTCGAGCGTGAGTCCGATGCCGACGGCGCCCAAAAATTTACCGTTGTAATCAAGTACGCGGTAGTTCGTGAAGATGGTCATGCTGTCGCGATTTGCCATGTCAATATCGACATTGGTTTCGTATGCAGTTTTCAGATTCTTTACGCGGAAAAACCATTGATCGCGTACTTCGGTTTCTTTGATGGTTTTAAGCAGGCCATCAGGATAATAGTAATTCTTGCTTTGGTCGCTGACTAAGAAACTGGAAATCGCATTGTTTCGCGCTTTGACTTCTTTCAAGTATTTAGAAATCTGGGATGTATCTTGTTCGCCTTCCAAAATCCAATCGCGCACGAAGGTATCATTGGCCATTTGCGCTGATACAAAAACTGGTCGCAACACATCTTTTTGGATTTCTGAATAAACATTGTCGCCGGTTATTGGCAACATGTTTTCTGATAATCCACGACGCAAAGCATCTTTTGAAACTACGTAGCTCGTTGCCAAAACGGCGATAAAACCGAGAATGAGAATTAGTGAAATCCAAATCAACAGACGGTATTGTTTTAATGATTTACTCATAGGCCGGTTGCAGCGCGATTTTTTTGTTGGGAAGTAGGAGAATTACTTTAATCACGGATAGTGATTAGGTGCCAAGATCATACTATAAACCTTCTGCAATAGACTCTGATTTACCGATACTATGCGTATTTTCCATGGGGACATCAGGTTTTACTGTGTAAAAAGAAACAGCTTATTTTCGTGATAACAATGATTTTCGAGGCAAATCCCGTTAGCATGTTAATACTTTGTTTTTCTCTTTCAGAAAACCTGAATTTTTCAACTTCGCCCCCAACTACTTTTCTGCTCCATCACAATTGAGGAAATCTATGCACGTTACGACTAAACCTTCAATGCCTCTGATCGCTTCCTATATTTGTGCCGGCTTGGGATTATTGCTGGTGTTAAAAGCTGGGCTACTGGTCGCGTTATTCTCTGGTTTATTGTTGTATTCGCTGGTACGTTTGCTAACGCCCACCATACAGCGCAAATTTAGCAATCAACAAGCGCGATTAATCGCAGTCGCTTTTCTCTCTTTCCTGATGATCTTAACGATCAGCCTGGGGATTTGGGGAGTCGTGATATTTTTACGGAGTGACGCGGGGAATTTGCAAAGCTTGATGCAAAAGTTGGCAGATTTGCTGGAAACTTCGAGACAGCAATTGCCAGTTTGGCTGACCACTTATTTACCAGAAGACGTGGATGCATTAAAACGCATTTTGACCGAGACCTTGCGCGAACACGCGGGTGAAGCCAAAGTCCTAGGACAAGAAGCTGGTCATTTGATCGTGCATTTGTTGTTAGGGATGGTGATCGGCAGTATGGTTGCCTTACAAGACGTGAGCAGTGTCCATCATTACCGCCCATTTGCGGCAGCTCTGCAACAAAGGATTGCTAACTTGGCTGACATGTTTCATCGGGTGGTATTTGCGCAAGTGCGCATTTCCTTGATTAATACTGCATTTACAGGGATTTTTCTGGCGGTGATTTTGCCGCTTGCCGGGGTTCATTTGCCTTTGGTGAAAAGTATGATCGCGATTACTTTCGTCGCAGGTTTGATACCAGTGATTGGTAATATCATATCGAACACGGTCATCGTGATTGTCAGCCTGTCATATTCATTACATATGGCGGCAATCTCTTTAGCGTTCATGGTGATTATTCATAAGCTAGAATATTTTTTAAATGCGAAAATTATTGGCTCACAAGTCAATGCCAAAGCTTGGGAATTATTGACGGCGATTTTGGTGATGGAAACTTTATTCGGCTTACCAGGCATCGTTGCCGCCCCCGTTTTCTATTCTTACATCAAGAAAGAATTGAGTGAACGTGGCATGGTGTAAGGGCAAGGCATGAGATTGCTGAAACATTGATTAGATATACATTACAGAAGGGTTTAATATGATTTTAGAACTGGCAGAAATTTGCATCCATCCTGGACAACAAGCTGAATTTGATGTGGCGATTCAACGAGGCTTAAATGAGGTCATCGCCCATGCGAAGGGCTTTCGTGGATTTAAAGTCAATAAGGGAATAGAGTCACCTGAGCGTTATATCTTGATGATATTTTGGGAGACTTTAGAAAACCATACCATTGACTTCCGCGGATCGGAAGCATTTGCCGCATGGCGCAGCATAGTCGGTCCATTTTTTGCGGTACCGCCTGTTGTCGAACATTTCGATTTGTTAGCCAAATCAGCGCAAGTATAAAAACGAGCATAAAAACGAGTATAAAAACAAGTGAAAAAATCACTTATAGTACTCAGGGGATTGTGATCTTGTGAATCATGATTCTGCCCCAAGTTGTAAAGATTGATTCACTGATAGTTTGTGCATGACTGCGCGACCCTGGTTGCTACATTGTTTGCTACATGGTTGCCGCAACATGCTTCTGAGTTTGTAAAGGTTATTATGGTTCCTCATCTCGCCACCGCTTTAAACGGTCCACTGCTCGATTTTGAAAAGAAAATTCTGGAAGCGACTCCGTCGATTGAGCGTTGGTTCCGGCTTGAATGGCAGGAACATACCCCGCCATTTTATTGTTCTGTCGATATGCGTAATTCCGGTTTTAAATTGGCACCGGTCGATACCAATTTATTTCCAGGTGGGTTTAATCATCTGGGTTCGGAAATGTTGCCGCTGGCAGTCCAGGCTTCAATGGCAGCGATTGAAAAATATTGTCCCGATGCGCGTAACCTATTATTGATTCCCGAGGATCGCCCATGTAATGGCTCGTATTGGCAAAACATCGCGCGTCAGATGCAGATTTATCGCCAGACTGGTTTGAATGTACGACTAGGTAATTTGGATGAAAGCTGCACCGAGAACAAAACGATTACCTTGCCCGAAGGTGGTGAACTGGTGTTGGAACCTTTGCAGCGATCCGCAAATGGGCGTCGTTTAGGTCTGAAGAATTTTGATCCTTGCACGATCCTGTTGAACAACGATTTATCGACACGCATTCCGGCTATCTTAGAAAACATTCACGAGCAGACGTTGTTACCGCCCTTGCACGCTGGTTGGGCAATGCGACGTAAAACCAATCACTTCGCCAGTTACGATGAGGTCGTGAAGAAGTTTGCAAAAATGGTGGATATTGACCCATGGTTGATCAATCCATTTTTTGCAAAATGTGGCGATGTTGATTTTGAAGCGGGCACAGGCTTGGATGGATTAATGGCGACCGTCGACACCATACTCGCGAAGATCAAAAAGAAATACAAAGAATACGGCATCAAAGATAAGCCATTCGTGATTGTGAAAGCGGATGCCGGAACCTGTGGGATGGGCATCATGACTGTGCGTGATTCGCGTGAAGTCCGCGATCTGAATTCAAAACAGCGCAATAAAATGACCGTCGTCAAAGATGGTCGTGAAGTGCACGATTATATTGTGCAAGAGGGTGTGTATACCTTTGAGCAAATTGACGAAAGTGTGGCTGAGCCAGTCGTGTATATGATAGATCGTTACGTGGTAGGTGGTTTCTATCGTGTACATCAAGATCGTGGCATAGACGAAAATCTGAATGCGCCAGGGATGGAATTTGTGCCGCTCGCATTTGCGCAGCAACACGCAGTGCCAGACATGCGCGCCAAACCGGGTACGGCTGCACCGAATCGTTTTTACATGTATGGTGTGGTGGCGCGCTTGGCATTATTGGCAGCGTCCCTTGAGCTTGAGAAAACCGATCCAAACCCAGAAATTTATTGAGTCTAAACCTATGATGAAATTTGCTTTTCTTACCGATCCTTTAGCGCAATTTAAGACGTATAAAGATTCCACCTACGCCATGATGGTGGAGGCGGTAAAGCGTGGGCACAAAATTTTTGCATTCGGCCCAGCTGATATGGCATTGACTGCGGGTGTAGTTAGCGCGTCCGTGCAGGAAGTGCAGTTAACTGGCGATGCCGATCAATGGTATCAATTAGGTGAACTGCACGAATGTCATTTGCATGAGTTTGATGCTGTCTTGCAGCGTAAAGATCCGCCATTTGATATGGAGTATATCTATGCAACGTATTTGCTGGATATTGCAGAGCGCCAAGGTGCGCGGGTGTTTAACAAACCCTCAGCAATTCGTGATCACAATGAGAAATTGAGTATCGCGCAATTTCCGCAATTTACGACACCGACTCTGGTGACTCGTAATGAGCAAAAAATTCGTGCTTTTTTTGACCAGCATCGCGACATTATTTTGAAGCCCTTAGATGGCATGGGCGGCGCTGGGATTTTTCGGGTGCGTGAAGATGGAATGAATTTAGGTTCCGTCATTGAAACGCTGACGGATAATCAACAACGTACCATTATGGTGCAAAAATATATTCCGGAAATTGTACACGGCGACAAACGCATCTTATTGATAGATGGAAGCGTCGTGCCATACGCCTTGGCGCGAATTCCACAAAATGGGGAAGTGCGTGGTAATTTGGCAGCCGGTGGCATCGGCGTCGCACAAAAACTAACTGAACGTGACCTCGAAATCGCACAGACTTTAGCGCCAATACTATCCGAACGCGGCTTGTTGCTGGTAGGATTAGATGTGATAGGCAACTACCTGACGGAAGTGAATGTGACTAGTCCAACTTGCTTCCAGGAGATATTCCAGCAAACTGGTGTGAATGTGGCCGCGATGTTTATCGATGCACTAGAAAAACGGGTTCTTGCTAAATAACAGCGGTGGAATTCGTGAAATGTTTTGACTTGAATTAGGAACGTAGCATGGTAGGTTTACTTTTATTAACACATGCGCCTTTGGGAAGTGCTTTTGTGCAGGCTGCCTCGCATGTTTTTCGCAGTAAACCAGAGCGCTTAGAAGCGATCGACGTTGTTGCCGACCAAAATGTAGATGATGTACGCCGCCTGGCAAGTGAGGCGGTTGCTCGTTTGGATGATGGGTCTGGAGTGCTGATCATGACCGATATTCTTGGTGGTACGCCATCCAATTGCTGTCCACAAATGGCGGATGCCAGCCAGATCGCGGTGATCGCGGGCATCAGCCTGCCTATGTTGTTGAGAGCTATCACCTATCGTCAGGATCAATTAGATGTGGTGGTCGAGATGGCGCTTGCTGGCGGTCAGAATGGCGCAACCCGTGTAGAAAACCGCATTCGTATTGCACAAAATTAGCTTGCTTGCGGCAATTTTTTTGAACCGAATACCTTGAAGTAAAGTGAAGAAAAATGATTCAACAAGAAATTGAAATTATTAATAAACTCGGTTTGCATGCGCGCGCTTCAGCAAAGCTGACACAGTTAGGTGGTAAATTTAAATGTGAAGTTTGGTTGACGCGAAATAACCGTCGGGTTAACGGAAAATCTATCATGGGCGTGATGATGCTGGCGGCCGGAAAAGGCACTAAAGTCTTGCTGGAAACGAACGGTGAAGATGAGCAAGCCTGTTTTGACGCGATTGCGGCCTTGATCAACGACCGTTTCGGCGAAGGCGAATAATTCTGATTTTGTCGCGCGTTTTTTCTCTTACCTACTAACACTTAGCGAGGCCACGTGGCGTCCTTTACTCTGCAAGGTATTCCTGTTTCACGCGGTATTACGATAGGCCGTGCTCATCTGTTGCGACCCGCAGCAATGGACGTTAAGCATTATCTGATCGCACAAGAACAGGTGGAAGCTGAAGTTGAACGCCTGCGACAAGCGATTGCTCGCGTGCAGTTAGATTTGCAATCTATTTGGGCAGAGCTGCCAACCGACGCGCCCACTGAGTTAGGCGCTTTTCTCGATGTACATGCTTTAATTTTGTCCGACCCTATGGTGTCGGAAATGCCGCTGGATATTATCCGCACCCGTCATTACAACGCGGAATGGGCTTTGGTCACGCAAGTTGATGCATTATCGGCGCAGTTTGATGAGATTGAAGACGAATACCTGCGTGAGCGCAAAGCCGATATTCAACAAGTCGCCGAACGTGTATTGAAGATTTTGACCGGTAGTGCGCATCAGATTCCACGCGCCTTAGGCGTGGATGAACGCAACGCGAATATGATAGTCGTTGCTAAAGATATTTCGCCTGCTGACATGATGCAATTTCGCGATGTCGCCTTCACCGGTTTCGTGACGGACGAAGGTGGTACCAATTCGCATACGGCGATTGTGTCGCGTAGTCTTGGTATTCCTGCTGTCGTGGGTTTGGGTAATGCATCGCATTTGATCATGCAAGATGACTGGCTCATCATCGACAGTGATGCCGGCGTGGTGATCGTTGCACCATCTCCTTTGTTGATTGCCCAGTACCGTAACCAACAGGCGGTGTTACTCAAAGCCAGAAAAAAACTCGGCAAATTAAAGAAAACTCCTGCTATTACTTTAGATGGCATTGAAGTCACTTTGCTGGCGAACATTGAACTTCCTGAGGATGCGCATGCCGCCTTGGAAGCTGGCGCCAGCGGTGTTGGTTTATTCCGTTCTGAATTTTTGTTCATGGGACGGACTGGTGCCGAACATCAATTGCCAAGTGAAGAAGAACAATTCCTCGCCTATCAACGCGCAGTGCAAAGCATGAAAGGCAAGCCCGTTACGATTCGTACTCTGGATGTGGGGGCGGACAAGCCCATGGATCATAGCGAGCATAATATTTTGAATCCGGCATTGGGTTTGCGGGCTATCCGTTATTGCTTGAAAGAGCCTCAGATATTTTTGACACAGCTGCGAGCGATCTTGCGCGCATCAGCGTTCGGCACCGTACATATATTGATTCCGATGATCGCGCATGCGTTCGAAATCGATCAGTCCTTAGCGATGATAGAACAAGCAAAAGATGCGCTACGTGCTGAAGGAGTTGCATTCGATGAAGCGGTGCAAGTCGGTGCAATGATAGAAATACCTGCCGCTGCATTGAGCTTGCCGATGTTTGTTAAGAAACTCGATTTTTTATCAATAGGCACGAATGATTTAATCCAATATACGCTGGCGATCGATCGCGCTGATCACGAGGTTGCGCATCTTTACAATGATACGCATCCAGCTATTCTTCAGCTGTTGCACATGACTGTTAGTGCAGCAGAAAAAGCAGAAATCCCTGTGGCAATTTGTGGCGGTATGGCTGGTGATATCAAGTTAACCCGTCTGTTAATCGGCATGGGTTTTCGTGAACTTTCGATGCCAGCGGCTTTGCTTCCGGAAATCAAACAAGAGATTCTCGGTACAAATATCGCGGAATTGGAGACAAGTATTAAGAAGATTTTACGCACCTATGATCCGCACGTCATACAAGAACTTTTAGTAGGGGTTCGTGAGCAGGTTTTTACACCACAAAGCTGATGGATGTGTTTGATTTATAACGAAAAAATCTTTATTGAGAGAATCAGTACTTACGTGTAAAATTCCCTAGGAGAAATTTTTAATTGTCGTATTATTTATTCTCACAGGGTCGATTCTAGTGGTTTTTTGCCACCAGGTGACTTGCCAACAGGCAAAAATGGGGTATATTCTAACCAAGCAGTGGACTTGTCGCTCGCGCCAATCCCGCACGTCTCAGTAAGAATGATGTTTTATCCTTATTGTCTAAAAATATAAGACTCAAATTTGTTATTTTTAATATTAAAAATTAATGCAAATATTGAGAAATTTTGAACTTCCTTACTTGGTTGAATAGACATGAACTTAACTACAATGAAAGTGGGTAAGCGCCTCGGACTCGGCTTCGCACTTGTCCTGATATTGCTCATTGCCGTCACTAGCCTGGGCATTTCGAGAATGGCGTTGATTCAAGATCGACTTGAAGACATTGTGAATGTGAGTAATGTAAAAAGTCGCTTAATTATAGATATGCGAGCGATCGTCTATGACCGCCAAGTGTCATTGCGTAATCTTACTTTATTGACCGATATTGATGACATGGCGAAAGATCTGAAAAAGATCGACGAGCAGTCAAAAAATTATGGTGATAAAGAAAGCAAACTGGCTGACATGCTCAAAGGTGAGAGTGGATCTTCCGCTGAGCGCACCTTGATAACTAAGTTAAAAGAAAAAGAAAAAGCCGCGGCGTCCCTGCCGAATATGGCGCGCGACTTAGGCATTGCGAACAATCCTGAAGGCGCAACGATTGCCTTGATCAAAAAAATTCGCCCCGTGCAGGATGAGTGGTACAAAGTCTTAGATGAATTAGTCGCGCTCGAAGATAAGCAAAATGCCGTAGTGGCTGACGAAGCGAAATCAGCATTTGGCAATGCACGTAATGTGCTTTTGATGTTGGGTGGTCTGGCTTTGCTGTTAGGTATTATTGCTGCAGTCATTATTACTCGTAGCTTGTTGAAGCAATTGGGTGGCGAGCCTGACTATGCAGCTGATATCGCAAGTCAGATTGCGGCCGGCGATTTGTCGGGCATTATCGACACGAACAATGGCGATACAGAAAGCTTATTAGCAGAGATGAAGACCATGCGTGACAGTTTGGTCAATATCGTCGGACAGGTTAGGGTTGGTACCGATACGATCGCTACTGCGTCACGTGAAATTGCTACTGGTAATCTGGATTTGTCCTCACGTACTGAACAGCAAGCAAGTTCACTAGAAAAAACGACCGCGTCGATGAAAGAATTGACGACGACAGTTAAGCAAAATGCGGACAATGCACGTGAAGCGAATAAATTGGCAGCTTCTGCTTCTGATGTTGCGCGTCAAGGTGGTGTCGTTGTAGCCGAAGTAGTAGATACCATGAGCTCGATTAATGAGTCCGCGAAGAAAATCGTCGATATTATTAGTGTGATTGACGGTATCGCTTTCCAAACGAATATTTTGGCATTGAATGCAGCTGTTGAAGCGGCTCGTGCAGGTGAACAAGGCCGTGGTTTTGCCGTGGTTGCATCCGAAGTCCGTAGTTTGGCGCAACGTAGTGCAGCTGCTGCAAAAGAAATTAAGACCTTAATCGGCGATTCAGTTGAAAAAGTTGAAGTAGGTAGTAAACTGGTAGGACAAGCTGGTGCAACGATTGATGAAGTCGTCTCTAGCGTGCGTCATGTGACCGATATCATTGCCGAGATCAGTGCTGCTAGCCAAGAACAAAGTACTGGCATCGAAGCAGTCAATCTCGCCATTATTGAAATGGATGGCATGACACAGCAGAATGCAGCCTTGGTAGAAGAAGCGGCTGCCGCTGCACAGAGCTTGCAAGATCAGGCTGGTGAATTGGCTAAGGTGGTCAGTATTTTTAAATTGAGTCCAGGGGAAAATGCTTTTGCGAATCGTCCAGCAACGCCGCCAGCACGTCGGGTAGAGCCAGCGCCAGCAGCAGTTGCGAAGCCAAGAGCGGCGGTCAAATCTCTGCCTGCAGCAAAGCCAGCACCAAAGAGAGCGGCTCCTGCGAAAAGTGATGATAATGATTGGGAAGAGTTTTAAGCTGGAAGTTGATTGATGGAGTTGGTTGGGCTGTTTCGCTTGTTGTACTTATTAGCTTGTTTTACTTCTTAGGTAGTAGTCATGCTGAATTGATCAGAGGCCAAATATGCGATTCTATTTTTCGATGCTAAGTATTATTTTTGCTGTTTTTGTGAGTAACTTTGCCAACGCGGCGGTGGTTCAGCCCGTTATGGATACTAAGTCATGTGATTTGCCGAAGTATCCCAAGGCTTCCTTGATTAATGAAGAAACGGGTACAGTGTCGATGTCTTTATTGATTGGAGTTGACGGCAAGGTGATGGAATCAAAAGTCGATGCCTCAAGTGGCTCTAAGAGTTTAGATAAGGCTGCATTGAGTGCTTTTGCAGCGTGCAAATTTAAGCCTGGAACAAAAGATGGCAAGGCAGAACAAATGTGGGTCAAAATAGATTATGTTTGGAAATTTTAGTCTATAAAATTTCTAAACAATACGGATTTTGACTTTTAACTAATTAATTTGAATGAGTTTGTCTATGAATGCGAAATTATCCCTGATACTTACGGGTTTCCTGATTGCAGCTTCAAGCGTTGCATATGCCGCTGATGTTGCCCCCGTAATGGATAGTAAGTCATGTGAGTCACCTAAGTACCCTAAAGCAGCGTTGATGAATGAGGAAACTGGTACTGTGACTATGGGTTTTTTGGTCGGGACTGATGGTAAAGTTGTCGAGTCAAAAATAGAAAAATCCAGCGGATCTAAGAGTTTGGATAAAGCGGCGTTGTCCGCATTGAGTTTGTGCAAATTTAAACCAGGAACAAAAGACGGTAAGCCTGATCAATTATGGGCAAAAGTCGATTTCGTGTGGAAGCTTGAATAAAGCCTAGCTATATCAATATTTCCAACCCGCCTGATATTGGCGGGTTTTATTTTATCTAAAGCAGCTCTGGTTTGAGTCAAACTCAATAAGTTAATGATTCTGATCAAGTGAAAAAAACTAGGTGATGAGTATGTACTTAACATTTACAAATGGTGCATGGGTAGAAGGCAATGTACCTGTCATGGGCGCGATGGATCACAGTGTTTGGCTAGGCTCATCAGTCTTTGACGGTGCGCGGGCGATTCATGGACATTTGCCCGATTTACGTTTGCATCTGGCCAGAGCGATTCGTTCAGCGGAATATTTGGGATTAAGCTGCCCCTATAATCTGGATGAGTTGGAAGAGCTTTGTCGCGTTGGTGTGCAGAAGTTTCCTGCAGACGCAGAGATCTACATCCGGCCTTTAATTTTTGGTACGGAAGGTTTGTTAATTCCTAGTCAGTCGGGATTCGCACTGACTTTATTCGATGCTCCTTTGCCAGCTTTTGCAGGTTTTTCCGCTTGCTTGGTACAGCAACAGCGTCCGAGTCCGTCTATGGCACCAACTGATGCGAAGGCATCTTGCTTATATCCAAATACTACCCGTGCCTTACGTGATGCGAAAGACCGAGGTTTTGACAACGCAGTGGTTTGTGACGCAGAAGGGCATGTCGCGGAATTTGCCACAGCGAATTTGTTTTTTGTCGATGCTGATGGCAAGCTCGTTACGCCTGTTCCGAATGGAACTTTTTTGTCTGGTATTACACGCGCCAGAGTGATTGATTTACTCGATAAGCAAGGTGTACAAGTAGTGCAGCGCAGCGTTAAACCTGTTGAACTGTTACACGCACGAGAAATTTTCAATACGGGTAATTTTGGCAAAGTGATGCCATGTACGCGTTATGAAGATCATCAAATGCCAATTGGTGAATTGACGACTTTAGCACGCAAGCTATATATGGAATTTATGTCTGCTACCTAAGTGATATAGTCGCAATCGCACTTATTTCTTATGTCTGTAGTCAAATATAAAATTGCAGAATAAAAAACGCCCGATCAATGTTTGATCGGGCGTTTCTTTTTGAACTGCTGTTTAAGGACTAATCATTAGCATAGATATCAATATCTTTCGTTTCTTTGATAAATAGCATGCCGATGACGAAGGTCGCTGTAGCAACGATAATTGGGTACCACAGACCGTTGTACATATTGCCTGTCTGCGCGACGATCGCGACGCCAGTTGCTGGTAGTAAACCGCCGAACCAGCCGTTACCGATGTGATAAGGCAGGGACATAGAGGTGTAGCGAATGCGGGTTGGGAACATCTCTACCAACATTGCAGCAATCGGGCCATATACCATCGTTACGTACACCACCAAAATCGACAGAATCAAAATAATCATCGGCTTATTGAGGCCAGCGGGATCTGCTTTTGCTGGATAGCCGGCCGCACGCAAGGCATCAACTACAGATTTTTTGAATGCAGTATCTTTGGTTTTTGCGTCGGCTGGTGCCATACCATTCGACGTGTAAGATTCAATTACCGTCGTGCCAATCGCAATCGTTGCAGGACCTTTTCCTTCTACCGTCTCATAGCTGGCAGAGTTCGCGGCCAACACTTGTTTTGCAATGTCGCAAGAGCTGGTGAATTTCTTCGTACCCGTTGGATTAAATTGGAAAGAGCATTCCGCAGGATCTGCCGTAACTACAATTTTATTTGCTGCTTGCGCTGCGGCGAGTGCTGGATTTGCTGCTTCCGTCAACGCTTTAAACAATGGGAAGTAAGTCAACGCTGCAATCAGGCAGCCAGCCATAATAATCGGCTTACGACCGATCTTGTCCGATAATGCGCCGAAAATCACGAAGAATGGCGTACCGATGATCAGCGATGCAGCAATCATCAAGTTAGCCGTAGCATTGTCAACCTTGAGTGTGTTCGTTAAGAAGAACAACGCATAGAATTGACCAGTGTACCAAACTACTGCTTGACCAGCAGTTAATCCGACCAAAGCTAAAATAACGATCTTCAAATTACTCCATTTACCGAAAGATTCGGTTAAAGGTGCCTTTGATACTTTGCCCTCTGACTTCATTTTTGCAAATGCAGGTGATTCGTTCATGGACATACGAATCCATACTGAGATGATCAATAACAATGCTGATACCCAGAACGGAATACGCCACCCCCAATTGGCAAATTCTTCTTCACCAACTGCTGTACGTGCGCCAAGAATAACTAGCAAGGATAAGAACAATCCCAGCGTCGCCGTCGTTTGAATCCATGACGTGAAGAAGCCACGCTTGTTAGCTGGAGAATGTTCAGCAACATAGGTTGCTGCACCACCGTATTCGCCGCCCAAGGCCAAGCCTTGCAGCATACGTAAGGCGATTAAGAGGATTGGTGCGGCAATGCCGATCACCTCAAATCCGGGTAAGCAACCTACAATAAAAGTAGAGCCACCCATAATCACGATCGTCACCAAGAAAGTATATTTCCGACCAATCATGTCACCTAAACGACCAAACACCAAGGCACCGAATGGACGAACAATAAATCCTGCCGCAAACGCTAGCAGAGAGAAAATCATTTGAGAGTTTGGATCAAGTGCGGTAAAGAATTTCTTACCAATGATGGCTGCGAGCGTGCCGTATAGATAAAAGTCATACCATTCAAAAACTGTTCCTAGTGAAGAGGCGAAAATGACTTTTCGCTCTTCTTTCGTCATGCTTTGCGATGCAACATTCGGGTTACCCATATAGTGTCTCCTCTTGTGGTTGTTGTAATGCTACTCTGTAGTCGTGCTGCAATTCCTCATATATTGATTTAATCAACTAATAAACTATCAATTTTGGTTAAGAATGACAATCAGTATTTTCCCGTAACTGCAAAAAAACTCACAAAATTCGTACTCGTTGTACGACAACAAATTTAAATAACTTTCTGCATACAATCTTTGCTAAATGTCTTACAGTCTTTCGGATATCCTCCCACGAAACGGATTGTTAGAAATCCTGGTCGTCATCAATTTTGACTTATATCAAACAAAAGAGTGGACAAACTATGCAAGTGGGTACGCATCAATATCAATGCGATTTGTTGATTGTTGGAGGTGGAATTAATGGCGCAGGTATTGCCCGTGACGCGGCAGGGAGAGGGCTATCGGTTATTTTGTGTGAAAAAGATGACTTGGCCGCACATACTTCTTCCGCATCGTCCAAGTTAATACATGGAGGTTTGCGTTATCTGGAATATTACGAATTCTCTTTGGTGCGAAAAGCTTTGATTGAGCGCGAGGATTTACTGCGTATTGCACCACATTTGATTTCACCTTTGCGCTTTGTGATGCCGCGCACGCCTGGCTTGCGCCCGGGATGGCTGTTGCGCGCTGGCTTATTTATATACGACCATCTCGCCGAGCGACAACTACTGCCTGGGACGCAGAGCATCTCGTTTAACCAACATGTAAGTGGTGCTTGCCTACAGCCAAATCTGAAAAAAGGATTCTTGTATTCGGATGCCTGGGTTGATGATGCTCGCTTGGTTGTGTTAAATGCCTTGGACGCACAAGAGCGCGGGGCCAAGATTTTGACTCGAACTGAATGTACACATTTGACTCAAGATAATGGTCGTTGGAAGCTACAACTAAGGCGTAAGACAGCCCAAGGCACACAGCAAATAAATGTTGATGCCGCTTGCGTGGTGAATGCGACTGGGGCCTGGGCGGCACAGATACAACATCAGTCAGATCCGGCTATGCCGGCGAAAAAGCTACGATTAATTAAGGGCAGTCATATTGTGGTGCGTAAGCTGTTTGACCATGACCACGCTTATATCTTTCAACACGCAGATGGTCGCATTGTATTTGCGATTCCTTATGAATCTGAGTTCACCTTGATAGGCACAACGGACTTTGAGTACCAAGGGAATCTGGACAGTCTACAAATTTCGGAACAAGAAATCGCTTATTTGTGTGGCCTGAGCAATCAGTATTTTTTGCAACAGATTTCAGCTGCAGATGTATTGCATAGTTATTCAGGAGTACGTCCACTCGTCGATGACGGGCATGCGGATGCAAAATCAATCACGCGAGACTATCGTCTGGATTGGGTGCAAGAGGGGGCGCCAATTCTGCACGTGTTCGGTGGCAAGATCACCACGTACCGACGACTGGCGGAAGATGCTATGCAAAAAATAGCACCCTATTTCAACAAGGATACGAGCTCTTGGACTAAGACGGTTTGCTTACCCGGAGGCGATGTTTTTTCAGCGCATGTCGATAACCAAAATGTCGAGCATCTACCTCAGTTCGTGCAAAGATGTCAGCAACAATATGATTGGTTGTCGTCTGCCACCGTGCGTCGTATGGCTCATGCGTATGGAAGTCGACTACATAAACTCTTGGCAGATTGCACGAAGGAAGCGGACATGGGGGAACAGATTCTGAATGGCCTGTATGCGGTCGAAGTGCGCTATCTATTAGATGTGGAATTTGCGGCTTCGGCGCACGATATTTTATGGCGCCGTTCAAAACTTGGATTGCATTTGCCCGCGTCTGCTGAGTCCATCCTAGACGAATGGATTGCACGTCACAGCACTCGATCGGCGCTGTCGGCAGATATAACGTTCGATATTCCAAATCACTGATCGTCTGCCACTCTTTGGTTTCATTCATCCCTGAAATCTGCCTTTTATCCCCATTGTTTAGCAATGTGTCGCTCTTTGATGTCCTTGCTCACAACTTGCATTTACAGTGACATCATTGATGAATTGAAGACATCTGAAATGTTAGATAGGGAGAGAAAAATGAATAGGACCGAATACATGAATACCTTGCAACAAGAATTGCAAGGCTTGCCTGAAGCAGTTGTGGCTGAGACGATGGCTTATTACGACAAACAATTTACCGATGGTGCGGCGGCTGGATTGACCGAAGTAGGCATCGCAGAAAAATTAGCAAATCCGCGTTTAGTCGCAGCGCAGAATCGAGCGAATGTGCGATTCCAGCACCTAAAAAATGACTTCAGCGCGGGCAATATTTTTACCCTGTTTGTCGCAATGATAGGTGTAGTGGTATTTAATTTCTTTATGTTGATTCCAGCGTTTATTTATGGCGCATTCTTATTCGCAGCCTATCTCGGATCGTTGATCGTATATGGTGCTGGTATAGTGGTCTTTGCAGCGAGTGTTTCCGGCGTGCCGCAAATGGAATTCAAGTTGCCACACCAGCATCAGCGTTTGCACGGCAATCATATTTACTCCCAAATGCAGCATCGTGAAGGCGCGGTTACTGTGAATTTGAGTGAGAGCGGAGTCGAGGTAGATAAGGGCGGACACAGAGTTGGCAACAATGGCGTAAGCGACGTTGATAAATTCAGTGTACAGGAGCGCCATGCAAATACCTTGAGTATTAAAAATAACATGCAACGCAAACATATTTTTTATGGTTTAGGTTTGTTAATAGGTGGTACAGCCTTGCTGTTGTTGTGTATCTGGATGACACGGTTGACCGTTGTTGGTTTCGGCAAGTATTTCATGTGGAATCTGAGTCTGATTCGCGCCACCGTTCGCAGCTCGCCAGCGCAGGCTTAGTTACTAAATTAGCTGCGCAATCAGTCGCTACAGCGTGCCACACCCTTATTGATGAATATAGTTGGAGATAGAAATGAAATCTTTATTAAAATTTGGTGCAGTCTTACTTAGCTTTGGCCTCGTCTTGAGTATGGTCGGTGTTGTGATTGTCCGGGCGCATGCGGTGCCCGAACCGGCATCAGAAGCCGTGTCTAAGACACCGACGACAGTGCCTGCGCCTGCGACAAGTACCACCAATCCTACCAATCCCACCAACCCAGCCGTGGTCAGTTCTGTTCCTAAGTCTTGAGCTGACATTTTGTGGATTAAAAATAGCCCGTACCTTCTTGAGGTGACCCCGACGGGCTATTTTTCTGTGTTAAAACTGTCCCAATTTCTCAACCCCAATCAGTGCAGATCGGGCGATGTTTTCTCAGCGTATGATCTCCAGCGGCACTCTAGTGCCTTAAAAACACACTTTTGCCACATAAGCGTGTTGACTTTTGTTGACACAATTGCGCTTGTGGTCGTTCTGCGATAATCTTTGAGCGTTTGCGAAATTTCATGTAAGCAATTTAAAATTGAAACTGAAATTATGCGATTTATCGTTCACCCTGATTGATCTGGATTTATGACTACTTTCCACAGTAAAAGCTTACTTGTCATGTTGTTTGTGTCTTGCGTATTCTCCGGAGCACAAGCTCAACAAAATTCCATGCAGTTTACGAGTGCGGCTAATGCCAAAGTGGCGAAAGCCTCAGCACTCAAATCAAAATGGGACGGCCCTACTTCAGGGCCACAAATTCTAAAAGATAAAAAGATCATATTTATCGCGCACGATATGAGTGATGCGGGTACTTATGGTGTCTTTAATGGCATGAAAGAAGCAGCGGTCGGAACAGGCTGGCAGGTTCTTCCTTTGGACTGCCGCGGACAATGTAATCAAGGCGCGGGTGTCGTCAAGCAAGCTTTGGATATGAAGCCGCAAGGTATCGTATTAGCTGGTGTCGATGCAGCAAGTCAAGCCAAAGGTTTAACTGCAGCGGCTGACGCAAAAGTACCAGTCGTTGGTTGGCATGCGAGCTTTAAAGCTGGTGCAGTGCCGGGCTTGTTCACTAATATCACGACCGATCCAAAAGATGCAGCGCAAATTGCAGCCCTGTTCGGAGCTGCTGAAGCCAGCAATAAAGCGGGCATCGTCGTTTTTACCGATACATCAACACCGTATATGGCAACCAAGTCTGGTGCGATTGTGGAAGTATTACGTCAATGTGAAGCTTGCCGTATTTTGAGTACAGAAGATTTGCCATTGGTCGATGCGCGTAAGAAATTCCCTAGCGTCATTGAGGGTTTGGTTAAGCGCCATGGTTCTAAATGGACCCATATCATTGCAGTCAACGATGTCTATTTTGATATGTTGGATAAACCAGAGATTGAGCAACTGATCGCGGGCAACAAATTGCGTGGAATTTCTGCTGGTGATGGTTCTCCTACTGCCTTCAAGCGAATTCGTAAAAGTGATATACAAATTGGTACTGTGCCTGAACCTTTGCTCTTACACGGCTGGCAATTGGTAGACGAGTTGAATCGTGCTATGTCCAAAGTTGCACCTAGCGGTTATCATACACCCTTGCACTTGGTCACTTTGCAGAACATCACTTACGATGGTGGACCAAAAGATGTGTTTGATCCATCCAGTGATTTCCGTGCAAAATATCTTTCCTATTGGGGAAAATAAACTGACCATGTCATAGCAAAAAGGGCGAATGATTCGCCCTTTTTTATTTGGGAAACGAGTTATGAATAAAGCTGAAGCTATACAAATCGCGAATGAATCCTTACGAGCCAATGCACTTAACGAAGGCAATACGCAATTTTCTCAATTGGTGCGCTATGTCAGCGATGAGGGATGGTGGTTAAATATTCCCTTGGCAAATTTTCGTAAGGAAAATCATTTTCTGCTGTGCAGCGAAAAAGCTAAAATAATCCGGCATATCATGCTAAAACCCAATTGCATTTTGAGCCCAGCCACAAAATTTCGAGTGAAAGATGGCGTTGCGGATGTCTTTATTTCGGCCGCGAATCCGCGCAAATTAGTGGATATCTTACAAGGTGGGAGTAAGTATAGTTTTAATAAACATTTGGTCGATGAACATCGTTTTTAGGTTCTGCTAAGACTAGCCAAAATCCACCTTTAATTGCATCGATTCTGAATTAAGACTGAAGGAATCCGCGGTTTCCTTGTAAACCGCCTGTGTGTACGGCTACCACACGCTCCCCAGCGGAAAATTTTCCAGCATGGCATAGCTGATGCAATGCATAAAACATTTTTCCAGTATAAATCGGTTCAACTGGAATATGTGTATCTGCAAAAAATCTATCGCAAAACGCCAGCAGTTGGGGAGAGGTTTTGGCGAAGCCACCGTGCGTGAACTCATGCAAAATATCGAAATTGTCGTAGGCGGGATGTTCGGCACGTACCAATAATTCTTGAATCTGCGCCCGTAAATATTGGCTATTTTGTACTGCAGCGATCCCAATCACGCGACCTCGGTCTTGCATTCCCGCGACAATGCCAGCTAAACTTGTGCCAGTACCGCAGGCCACGATCATGTTGCTGGGGTGCTCGCCAAGTTCATGCCTGACTTCATCGACCAATTCCGCCATACCTCGCACCGCTTCAACACTGCTACCGCCTTCTGGCAGCCACAAATAGTTGTTGCTTTCTGGTGGCACCCATAGACGCCAATGATCTATCTGATCGCGCAATTCACGATAATCGGCGCGCGAGACAAAATGCAATTCCATTCCTAACTGGCGACAGTCTTCCAGTGTCGCGGTCAGTGCTTGTGCCTCTCCAGGGATGCCTCGTACCAGACCGATGGTGCGAAAACCCAAGATGTGACCCGCATGTGCCAATGCATGTAAGTGATTTGACCAAGCGCCGCCCATAGATACCAATGTCGTTAGCCTAGGGTCTGCCGCTAACAGTGTATGTTTGAGTTTGCGAAACTTATTTCCAGAAACCTGCGGTTGCAACAAGTCGTCGCGTTTGACCCAGAGGTCTATGCCTGGAAACAAGGGGCTTTGGATATTTTGTAAGGGCGAGGAATGCGACAGAAAATTCATACAGGCTTGCTGAACAGCTCTAAAGTAGCTATTGTAAGCTTATTGCAAGCCCTATTGCCATGCTGAAATATGGTGGTATTTTTACCTTGATGGCTGATTCACTCTTTATTGAACACTCTACCCATGCCAAGAAATACTAAGCAGACCATCCCCTTTGCTCAGCAACAATTGCTGGAGGCAATAGCACACATCAAAGAAGGCAATAATCGCGATGATGTCGTGCCAAAGTTAGAAGCCGTCATGGCACAGTTGCAAACTTTAGTCACACATGATCACCTTACAGGTGCCTTGACCCGACATACCTTGATTGAGCGTTTAGACGGAGAGTTACAGCGCTCACAGCGTACTGGGCACACTTTTACTGTGGCGTTGATTGGCGTCGATGATTTGCCAGAAATCATGGAGCGCCATGGGCAAGATGTAACCAAGCGCATTTTGCAAGTATTAACCGCAGAGTCCTCGCAGGTATTACGTAGCTTGGATTCATTTGGGCGATATGCCGCGACCGAATTTGCGATTGTGATGCCAACTACCTGGCTAGACCAGAGTCTTATTGCGATCAATCGTTTGAAAGCATGTTTGGATGCTTATGCGTGGAACGATATCGCAGACGATTTACTAGTCAATTTTTGCACTGGATTAACAACCAATGCCGCTGGTGATAACACGGAAAAAGTGTTGGAACGTGCGAACCAAGCTTTGCAACAGGCGCGACAACAGGGACGCAACTCCGTCGTACAGATTGAAGCCGACTTGCCAGACTTTAAATTGGAATAGCTGCCGCGACTTGAGATTAGCCACTGTTCACGGTTGTCACGAAAAGTCTGGACTGATAGCCTGAACTAAATTGACTAATGTATGGTCAGACTAGGATCAGCTCGTTCAGTTGCTTTACTACGTGTCAAACTTTTTGCTGTACATTTTCCAATGAAAGATTTGTTATATGAAATGTCGTATCGCTAGCAATTTATTCGCCGCCTTATTGTGCGGTTTTCTGGGTCTTAGCAGCCTCAGCTTGTCTGCAAGCGCAGCGACAGCCGCTGCAACAAATGCCAATGCCACTTTGGATGAAAAAGAAAGTGCGGCGGAGCGAGCTGAGTACATACGCAAGCATTACACGAAATTCGAATATCGTATTCCCGCTCGTGACGGAAAATTACTATTTACTTCGGTGTACGTTCCAAATGATGCCAGCGCAAATAAGCGTTATCCGATATTGCTAGTGCGAACCCCATACACGGTCGCCCCTTACAGTACCGATAAATACAAGACCCGCCTCGGCCCTACTTCGGAATATGAAAAAGAAGGCTTCATTTTCGCGTTTCAAGATGTGCGTGGCAAGAATATGTCCGAAGGTGAGTTTGTGAACATGCGCCCGCACATCAGCAAAAAGATGAGCAAGAGCGATGTGGATGAAAGCAGTGATACTTACGACAGTATCGATTGGATGATCAAGAACCTCCCTGCGAACAATGGCAAAGTAGGGCAGTGGGGAATCTCCTATCCCGGCTTTTATACTTCCGCTGGTGCGATTGACTCGCATCCGGCATTAAAAGCAGTATCGCCACAAGCGCCAATTGCGGATTGGTTCCGTGGTGACGACATGCATAGAAATGGTGCATTCAATGTACAACTGGCGTTTAGTTTTTTTAGTGGATTCGGAAAACCACGACCAGTTCCCACCGATGTCAATAACGACAGAGGATTCGATTGGGGCGTACCCGATGCCTATCAATTTTTCTTGGAATTGGGATCGTTGGCGAATGCGAACGCCAAGCACTTCAAAGGCGATATCCCATTCTGGAATGAATTGATGGAGCATCCAAATTACGATAGCTATTGGCAGGCAAAAAATTTATTGCCGCATTTGAAAAATATTAAAGCGGCGGTGATGACAGTGGGTGGTTGGTATGACACTGAAGATCTTTATGGCCCATTGCAAACTTATAAAGCTATAGAAAAAAATAACCCGGGTATCAGCAATACGCTGGTGATTGGACCTTGGGTACATGGTGGTTGGACGAATACCACAGGTGAAAAAATTGGTGATACCAATTTTGGCTTCAAGACCGCTTATACCTATCAACCAATCGAGTTTGCATTCTTTAAACACCACTTAAAAGCTGGCGACAAACCTGCTTTGCCAGAGGCTTGGGTTTTTGAAACGGGTGCCAATCGTTGGCGCGGTTTTGATAGCTGGCCACCAGCCAATACGCAAACGAAGTCTTTGTATTTTCAAGCGGATAGTAAGTTAAGTTTTGATGTGCCTAAGGATAGCGCGCTAAGCTTTGATGAATATGTCAGCGATCCAGCCAAGCCTGTGCCTTACACGACTGAAATTGGCAATCGCTGGAGTAATCAATATGTCGCGATGGATCAGCGATTTGCTGGCAGCCGCCCCGATGTATTGACGTATCAAACCGAGGTGTTGGAACGTGACGTGACATTCGCCGGACCGCTAGAAGCATTGCTGTTTGTCAGTACAACCGGTAGTGATGCCGATTTTGTGGTGAAGTTGATTGACGTGAATCCGAATAAAATGGATAACGCTGTCGGTGAACCGAATCGTGGTGCGCAGCAAACCTTAGTCCGCGGTGAGCCATTCCGCGCCCGTTTCCGCGATAGTTTTGAGCACCCAAAGGCGATGGTACCGAATCAAGTGCATCAAGTGAAATTTGCAATCAATGATGTCATGCATACCTTCCAGCGTGGTCATCGCATCATGATTCAAGTGCAATCATCCTGGTTCCCTTTCATTGATCGCAATCCGCAAAAGTATGTCGATAATATCTATAACGCAAAGGATAGTGATTTCATAAAAGCCAATCATCGTTTGTATCGTGGCGCTGACAAGTTGAGTCGATTACAAGTTCAGGTCTTGCCAGCTTTGGATGAAAAAGCGGAATCAAAATAAATTAAGTATTTATGTAGGAAAAAACCCGCAATTTGCGGGTTTTTTTTTATCTATCGTTCGCCTGAATACATAAAGTCGTTATGATTAGGGCTATACGCAAAAACCATAGCATTTGCTGTTGCGTCGGATTTATTTAATTTTAAAAAGTGATTAGCTCGTGGCCTATAAGACGCATCAATTATGTGAAGCACTCCGCATCCGAATTGATGATTTGCGTTTAGGAATGTTCATTACTGATTTGGATAGGCCTTGGGCGCAAACGCCGTTTATGCTTCAGGGTTTTTTGCTTAGCGAAGCTCTTGATTTACAAACATTGCAAGGCTTGGTGAAAGAACTTGTGATTGACCCGCGCCGCAGTAACGAACATGCCTTAGTTCATTTACCTTTTGATAGCCTGTATGAGCTCAAGCAAGTCGGTGCGACCAATCCCCGCAATGCCTTAGCGCATAGAGTCGAAATCGATGAGCAGCAAAGTCAAGTCGATAGAGTTGTTGGTTGGTTGCATAGAAAATTCACTAAGTCAGACTATGCAACGACGCATCGCTTGCGCCATCACCCACATCACGTCCAACATCAACATCCCAAAAAGGCTTTGCATCACCATAAAAATAAAGCAACGCCGCACGCGCCGCCCGAATTCGCTCGCTTTGAACAAGCTGCGCTGCATAAAGAGGACGAGACTGTTGCCCATAGCTTGAGTCGCACACACACAGGTGCGAACCGACAATTCGCTGCGATGATGCAAGGCATGGAGCCGCGCGACGCGAATAATGCTGGTTTGAATTGGTGGGAGCGCTGGTTACGGTGGAGCGAGCAGGGGCGACACTTACATCGCTCACTCTGGAATCGTCCAAAACACGCGAAGAATAAATTACGGCGACCAGAATACATCCCTGAAGAAATTCATCTGGTGACTTATCGTGATCAGGTGGCAATGACCGAAGAGCTAGTCCGTGCGCGTGATGTTGCCGAAAAAGCCGATGCTTTGATCGATAAATTGCATCAAGATTTGCGCAATATGCAGTCCTTGGAATTGAAAGAGGTTCTGCCAACCGTGCAGTTATTGGCCGATAGTGTGATCTCGAATCCGTCGGCGATGATGTGGCTGCTACGCATGCGTTCAGAGAATATGAAAGTGGTGTCGCACGCCTTGAAGGTGTCGGTGTATATGTTGAGTTTAGGCAGACATATTGGTTTTTCTAAACAGCAGTTAATTGAACTTGGATTTATTGGTTTATTACTTGATATCGGCAAATTAGAAATGCCTGAATCCTTGTTGGAAAAACCTAGCAAATTATCGCCAGCCGAGGCGGAAATCATTCAGACACATGTGAATGCCAGCATCAACTTATTGGAAGCGCAAGCGCCTTTAAGCGTGAACGTGAAATTGGGAATCGACCAGCACCATGAAAGGATGGACGGCAGCGGATATCCACGTGGTTTAGTGGGCGCTGAAATTAGTATTTTCGGAAGAATGGCGGCAATTGCAGATAGTTTTGCGGCCATGACTTCTGCGCGTTCTTATGGGGAAACACGCTCTTCGTTTGATGCGATGAAAGAATTATTTCGCATGGCAGATGGGCAATTACATGCCCCACTGGTAGAAGAGTTTGTGCAGGCGATCGGTATCTTTCCAGTCGGAAGCTTGATTCAATTAACCACAGGTGAAGTGGCAATCGTATTAGAGCACAATAAAGTGCGCAGGTTAGATCCTAAAGTCTTGGTCTTAACAAAGGCAGATAAGAGTCTGTTAGAAAAACCCATGATGTTTGATTTGATGCGGCAAGATTTGGTCGACGACACCGAACGCATTAGTATTTTGCGTGGCCTTCCGGACGGCGCCTATGGTTTGGTTTGCCATGATTTTTATAAAGCATCGTAAGCACAAAAGTATCCAGTAGTATCCAGTAGTATCTAGGAGAAGGAATCGCATGACGAATCGACAAACACAAGCATTGCTGCCATCGCTAGATGCGTTTATGACGATGCTCGATACGGAAATTCAGGCCGCGAATGAGCAACAAATGGTCGCCGTGCTAGTCTTGTCGCTGCAACGTAGCGATCGCCTGCAAGCGCTCCTGAATTCTCAGTATGCGCACATCGTACAGACGCACTTCTGTGAAAATTTGCATCCTAGTTTGCGTGCAAAAGATCGATTTGTGTTTGCGACCGATAATGAATGTTGGTTTATTTTGCCGCAGTTGTCGTCTGAAGCCTTGGCAGTTCTGGCGGGGCATCGTTTATTGAATGCCTTAAGTGCTCCTTTGAAAATCGAAGCACACACGATTTTCTTTCATCCGAGTATCGGCATCGCGTGCGCTCCGCTGCACGCCAGCAAGGCTGCAGATCTATTGCGCATCGCTGATCAGGCGCAGAAGAATGCGCAGTTAAACAATTTGCGATTTGAACTGGCGAGTGTGCAGCGCGATCAAAGAAGTAGCCCAGATGATTTACCAAAAGCAATCAAGATGGTGCTGGACGACAATGCGCTGGAAATGCGCTATCAACCGAAAGTCGATCTGCGCTCAAAAAGCATTAAGTCTGTCGAAGCTTTGGTACGTTGGCCAGCAGATCATGCGCAAAGCGTCGCAACGAATTTACTGATCGATACGGCAGAACAATATGGCTTGATTGAGCAGTTGACGATACAAGTCTTTAATAAAGTTTTGCAAGAAGCCGCCAGTTGGGAAAGCATGGGTTTGCATGTCGTGGTCTGGATCAATTTATCCGCACGCTTGCTGGCTCTTGAACAGTTACCCAAAATATTGGAACGTTTGCTCAATGTCTGGAATATTCCCGCTTCTGCGATTGGCCTAGAGGTGACCGAGAGCGCTTTTATTCATGATATCGAACACACGACGGCCTTACTATTTGAGTTGAAGAATTTAGGCTTTCGTTTATCGATCGATGACTTCGGAACTGGGTATTCTTCACTCGCCTATTTGCGCCGCTTCCCTATCGATGAATTGAAGATTGATAGAGTGTTTGTACAGGGCATGATCAGCTCCAAGCAGGATAAGCAAATTGTGCAAAGTATTATCGGCCTGGCGCATAATTTTGGCTTGTCCGTCGTGGCAGAAGGTGTTGAACAAGAATCGACTTTGAATACCTTGCGTCTGATGGGCTGCGACGAAATTCAGGGATTTTATTTTGCGAAACCTATGCCAGGGCAAGACTTGCTGAATTGGTGTGAAGAATTCAATCGACATATAGTTGAACGCTTATAGAACGTTTGTAGTATTTTTTTTCGTGAAAAATTATTGATGAATAAGGCTCTGACAACTCCCACGCAAAGACGTTTGCGCATAGGTTTAATTGCGAATCGCGCCCATCAGGATGCGCATGATTCTGCCTTGGTACAATTATTTCAAAGGGCCACGAAGTCAATACAAGCTTTGAATATAGAGTGGATCGTGGTCGGGCGCACTTTAGATGCGATTCATACTCATGGCGTAGCCGATTTGTGCCAGCCGCATGTGCGCTTTCCTTATGGTCGCGATGGTGGTTTAATGAAACTGGTCGCGCATGTGGTGAACAGTGATCCGCAGAATTCGGTGGACGCCGTAATTTACTTGATTGACCCTGTCGATCACTCCTCGATTTTTCCCGAAGCGCTGGCGCTCAAGCGTCAATGCGTGATTCATCGCAAGCCATTCTTGTCGACCTTAGCAGCTGCTTGTGAGTGGTTGGAGTTAGAAGCTCTGGCGCAAGGCTCTGTGACGCATTTTAGTGCGCAATTGGGGATCAATTTGGGGCAGGAAAGTATTGCATTAATTGCGCATGACGCCTTGAAGCAAAACATGTTGCAGATCGCCGAGCAGCATTTCTCATTGCTCGATCAATTCGCGCATCGTTATGCGACTGGTACCACTGGGTCACTCTTGAATCAGTTGGCACAAAAAATCAAAGGGGAACAGGCTGGTCGCAATTGGGTGCAGCCATTTTTGTCTGGACCTATGGGCGGTGATGCGCAGATTGCGGAATTAGTCTTAGAGAAAAAAATCCGTCGCATCGTATTTTTGGAAGATCCGCACGTAGCCCGCCAACACGAGGCTGATATTCAATTATTAGAGCGTGCAGCACGTACGGTGACGGATTTTGCCTTAGTGCTGAGCGATGGCGCGGGAAGTGAGCGTTGGTTGCGTTTGCTTGGTGAACGATTGCGCCACTCACCCAATTAGGAACACTTAGGCACACTTCGGCACATCTAGGAAGTCAGCGCTCGGGCTTATGATCGATATTGTAGTTATTTCGACATTGATTCGGTACAATGCTAGATCTTGTTTTGCTTGTTTCCTCGTATTTTTCTTGGGCACTTTGCCTGAGCCGCTGGTGAGTATTTCCAGCGAGAATTTTTAGTAATCGTAATCCGCGATTGTCTGTCTCACGTCAATCGCTCTAAGCCATTCCGAAAGATCTAAATTATGACACGCCGCTATTCTGATATGAATCAACATGATGCTCTGTACAAAGTTGCGCGGGCCTACCCCGGCGGCTTAGACGCATTAGCTGCGCGCATGCAAATGTCTGTGAATGTCTTGCGCAATAAACTGGCACCGGGCATAGAAACGCATTACCCGTCGTTTGAAGAAACCTCGGTGATCATCAGTCTGTGTGATGAGGCTGGCGTGAAAGATGCGCTGTTGCCATTGCACGCGATGTTGGCGCGGCACGGCATGGCAGGTTTTGTTGTACCTGAGCCGCAAGAATTTACGGATGACGATTTATCGCAAACGGTTTGTCGCGTAATGAGCCAAGTTGGCAATGCGGCAGAGGCGGTTTCTGAAGCGATGATGGATCGTGTTATTACCACGCTGGAAGCAGATTTAATTGAGCGTGAATTCCAGGCGGCATTAGCTGCGATAGGCGAATGGCGCGCACGTATTCGACAACACCACAAAGGCGTGTAGATTTTTCGCCTGAGCGCCTGTACTTACGATTTCATTCCTTGCTTGGCCGTGGACAATTTGAAGATGACTATGCCTGAAATAGATCCGCTTGCTGCCAAGCCTCAACCGCGCTCTGTAGCCGATTTATTTTGGTCATTTACAATTTTGGCCATGCAAGGTTTTGGTGGCGTCGTCGCCATCGTGCAACGCGAATTGGTCGATAAAAAACAATGGATGACGCGTGCGGAATTCGTCGAGGAGTGGGCGGTAGCGCAAGTCATGCCTGGTCCGAATGTCGTGAATCTGGCGATGATCATCGGTAATCGTTTTTTTGGTTTGGCTGGCGCACTAAGTGCCTTGGCTGGCATGTTGTGTTTTCCCTTGATCGTACTGTTGCTCGCGGTGATCTTGTATGCGCAAGTCGCGCACCATCCTGGTGTGGCGGGTGCACTACGCGGTATGAGTGCGGTGGCGGCGGGCATGATTATCGCCAGTGGTTTACGTCTATTGCCGGTGTTGCGCACACATCCTTTGGGTTTGCCTGGGGCTGCGGTTATTACACTGCTCACCTTGGTGGCAATTGCGGTATTGAGGATTCCACTTGTGTATGTCTTGCTGCTGCTCGGTAGTGTGTCGATGGCGCTAGTGTATCGGCAACTGAAACGTGTCGCTGAGCGTACTTAATGCCAACGCCTATCCTGATATTAAGCTGGCTCGATTGGCTACAATTCTTTCTGCATTTCATGTTGTTATCTCTCTTGTCCGTGGGCGGCGCAGTGTCGACCTTGCCAGATATGCACCGCTATTTGGTGAACCAGCAACATTGGATGAGTGATGCACAATTCAATGCTTCAGTCGCGATAGCGCAGGCCGCTCCCGGCCCGAATGTGTTGTTTGTGGCCTTGATGGGCTGGCATGTAGGAGCAAACACTGGAAGTTGGTGGGCGGGTCTGATGGGCGTAGTTATTGCCATGTTGGGAATCATTTTGCCGAGCGCGACCTTGACCTTCAGTTTTGCCAACTGGAGTCATAAAAATCGCGAGTTGATTTTAGTGCGTAGCTTTAAATTAGGCATGGCACCTATCGTGATTGGTTTGCTGATTGCGACAGGTTGGATTATGGCAAGTGGTCCATCGAACACGCTCAGACCTTGGGCGATTTATTTGGTCACTGCGCTCTCGGCAATTGTGGTGTGGCGTACGCAATTGCATTTGCTCTGGCTGTTAGTGGCGGGTGCATTAATAGGCTGGTTTGGCTTCATCTAATTTAGTTTTTTACCGGCAAGCTCAGGCGCACTTCCAAGCCGCCTTCTGGCAAATTCGTCAGACTTAATTTTCCGTTATGTTGGCGTGCAATATTCATAGCGATGGTTAAACCTAAACCCGTTCCACCCGTTTCGCGTGAGCGTGAACTTTCTATTCGGTAGAAGGGTTCAAATACGCGTTCTTGCTGGTCTGGTGGAATGCCGCTCCCACCGTCGCGCACACAAATATGCAGCCATTTTTGCTTGGCTTCAGTGCTTTGAACCAAATGTATGCGAGCCCGTTGTCCGTATTTAATGGCGTTGTCCACGAGATTGTTCAGGCAACGGCGCAAAGCTTGCGGACGTGCCATTACCGTGATTTTAGATTTGTCGACCAGCGCAACATCATGTCCTGCATCACTTGCGTCCACACAAATACTGTCGAGTAGAGAATCAATATCGAGAGCTTGCAGGCTTTCGTTGCTATCCATACTGCGCGCCAGATCCAAGCCTTCTTTCACCATCAACTGCATATTCGATAAGTCACCAACTAGCTTGTCGTGCAGCTCGGGTTCGCGCACTTTTTCCAGCCGCAAACGCAGGCGTGTCAGTGGTGTTTGCAAGTCGTGTGTGATGGCTGCCAGCATTTGTGTTCTTTGCTGAATATGATCACGTATCCGCAACTGCATAAAATTGAATGCCGAGACCGCCTGACGGATTTCTTTCGGGCCGCTTTCTGCTAAAGCAGGGCGATTGATGTCGTGCCCTAAATCGGCTGCCGCTTGTGCTAATTGCTGTAGTGGACGTATCGTCATGCGCGATACAAATAGCGCGAGTCCAGCGATGCAGGCAAGAAAGAGGGCGAGGTAATAGTAGGTTTCGGTTTGAACCGGGTTGGTCGGTGGTCGTGCGGGAAAGATAGTTTGATGCAAGCCAGAGCCATCGCTTAAAACAAAGATGAGCGCTTCACAAGCTTCAACGGCGCCGCGATCATCGGGGCGCATCAGGCAGTTTTCTGGCGCAGGCGGTAATGGAATGATTTTGAAAGACTTGCTTAGACGTTCACTCAATGCAATGCCGTAAGGTGTGCTTGCTTGGTAATTGGGGACATTGCTTGGTACGGCCACCACTTTTAAGCCAAAGCGATGAATGGCTTTGAGTAAGCCTTCGCGATTCGCCGCAGGCAAAGCATCGATGGCATGAATCAATTGTTCTGCATGTTTGGCGCGATCAGCACGATAAGAACTGCGCTCATTACTGATACTGTGCTGGCGTTCGCCAAACGCGAGCCAGCCTGTGAGCGCGGCAGAACTCAAAATGCCGAACAAAAGCACAGAAAAAATGCGTGCAGAAATGGTGTCGAAGCGTTTAAACATGATTTAATTTTCAGGATTGACGTTGACCGTCAGTACATAACCACCATTGCGCACAGTTTTGATGATTTGTGGCGAGCGCGCATCCTCGCCAAGTTTTTGGCGCAGGCGGCTGATCTGAATATCGATAGAGCGATCAAAGGGATCGGCATCGCGCCCTTGCGTCATGTTGAGCAACTGGTCGCGGTTGAGTACGGTGTTTGGTTGATCCAGAAAAATATTCAGTAATCTGTATTCAGAGCCTGAAAGAGCGATCACTCGATTGTCTGGGCTAATTAAATGGCGCGCTACCAGATCCAGAGTCCAGTCACCAAATTTGAGTTTTTGCGGCTTATGTCCGTCATGCACTTCGCCATTTGCTTGTGTGCGACGCAATACACTCCGTATTCTGGCGAGTAATTCGCGCGGTTCAAATGGTTTCGGTAAGTAATCATCCGCACCCATTTCTAAACCGAGTATGCGATCTAAGGGTTCACTGCGAGCCGTTAACATAATCACTGGCATGGATGATTTAGCACGCAAATTGCGACATAAACTGAGACCATCTTCCCCCGGTAAATTGAGATCCAATACGATTAAGTCTATGGCGCTTTTCTCAAGATGTGCCCACATGCCAGCACCATCTCCGGCAGTTAAGGTGGTGTAGCCGTGGGTTTCCAGATAGTCCGCGAGCAAGCCGCGGATGTCACGGTCATCGTCAACAATTAAAAGTGTGTTTTGCGTATCCATGGGTATATTATCGATCAAGCGTTAAAGCAAAGCACGGGTTTAAGGAGAGATATTTGTATCGACTTGTTATCAAGCGACGCAATTGAAACAAACTGAAACATGCGCGCCGACTTTATCTACTACAGTTACATGGAGATACATAGTCTGTACAGATTGACACTTGTGGATCACAAGTTGAGTGCAATATGTAGTTCATGTGCGCAATACTGAGTGCCTGGCACATAGCAAATTTATCCAATCTTCAAATATTGAGTTAGAAAATTGAGTTAGTTAGCCGGTTTAATGTATTAACGATATCTCCCCAAGAAAAAGGAAACGCTATCATGAAATCTTTAAAAAATAAGTTCTTCGTTGGTTTGGCCGCAAGCTGTCTGCTTACCAGTGCTGGTGTGTATGCGCAGACAAGCAAATCAGCTCCTAGCGCGACAACTGCGACAGCTGCCGTAGCCGCTTCTACTGCACCAATGGAACATGGCAAAAACATGGAAAAAATGCACGAACGAATGCAAGCCGGTATGGAAAAACATCGCGCTCAATTGCATGACAAATTGAAATTAACCGCACAACAAGAGCCAGCATGGAAAACATTTACTGAGGCAACTCAGCCGCACCATGCCGCAATGCCAGATAGACAAGCCGAACATAAGGCCATGATGACAATGTCAACGCCAGTCAGAATGGAAAAAATGTTAGAGCGCGCGAAAGACCGTTTAGCACGCATGCAACAACACCTCGATGCCTTGAAAACTTTCTACGCTGTTTTAACACCCGAGCAGCAAAAGATTTTTGATGAAAGTCATGCACGTATGCATGGCGCAATGAAAATGCGTATGCAACATCGTTTGCAAGAGCGTGACCAAGAGCGTCTGCGAGATGATAGACAAGAACGCATGCGTAGCCGTATTCCTGAGGGTGGATTGACACCACCACCTGGCGCGAAAAAATCCTGATCGCATGATATTTTGCCGTTGAGGCAGCGCGATCCTATAAAATGGAGGCTTGGGCGACCCAGCCTCCATTTTTTTAATCTACTTATTAGTCTGCCTACTAATCGACTTAGTAATCTGTCTAGTAACAGATTTCGCTCTTAACTCATGATGAATCCCGCCAACACCTTAGACTTAGCGACGTCACCTGCGCCACCAACGCCAATACGCGCCTTACCAGACAGTGCTATCGCCACTGCAGCCCAACATCTGAGCGGCGTGGTGAAAAATTGCTTTTCGCACAGCGCAGAACATAAGGCGGTGGTGGTGTATGACTTGCGGTGTGACTTATCAATGGCGCTTACCGATGCGTATCGTCAATGTTTGCCGGATGCAGAAATGATCGATTTCGATCTGCAAGCGCCGGAGCAAATTATGGCTTGTTTGAATGCTTTGCAAGCAGGTGATCTGGTCGTGTTGGTGCAGACAACCAATTTCCGTATGGACGCTTATCGGGTGCGGGTAGAATTATTTAAGCGCGATCTCAAAGTTATCGAGCATCCGCATTTAGGTCGTATGCCAGGCGAGCAGGCATTGATTTATATTGATTCTCTGGCCTACGATGAAAATTATTATCGCGGTGTTGGTCGTGGTTTGAAGCGTTTGATAGACCAGGCACCGTACGGCGTAGTGGATAGTGGTGGTGCTGAATTGGTATTTGCCAGCCCATTTGAAGATGCAAAATTGAATATTGGCGATTACAGCGAGATGAAAAATTGGGGTGGCCAATTCCCCATTGGCGAAGTGTTTACCGAGGCTAAAGATCTGGAAGCGGTGAATGGCAAAGTGCGGATTTTTGTTTTTGGCGACACTTCTTTTTCGGTGAATAAACCAGCGCAACCGATTACTTTGATCATAGAGCGCGGGCAAGTCGTCGATGTGGTGGATTCGACGCCAGAATTTGATGAAGTGATCGCTAAGATCAAAGCTGATGAACAAGTGGTATGGGTACGCGAACTGGGTTTTGGCCTTAACCGCAGTTTTAATCGTGAACGCACGGTTAGCGATATCGGCACCTACGAACGCATGTGCGGCATCCATTTATCATTGGGCGCAAAACATGGTATTTACGGCAAACCGAATTTTAAACGTGGCGATGGTAAATACCATGTGGATGTTTTTGCCGTCACTGAATCAGTGCGCTTGGGTGAGCAAATTGTGTATGAAGACGGGGCCTGGATAGTTTGATCCTGATATGCGCAATCTGAGATCAATAATGCGGCGGACGCTCATCGACAGGTGTCTGCCTTTGATTGACGCTGACCGCCACCTCACGTAAACGATTCGCCAGCGCCAGACAAAGCTTCTCTAGCTCGTCAATTTTCTTCTGTTGTCGGTATACTTGGGTGTTTAAGGTGTCGACTAAGTCATCTTGTCGGCTCAAGCGAATTTCTAAATCTACTAATCGTTCTTCTACGCTCATGGTCGTTCCTGATTGATGTTTGCCACTGTGGCGAACTGCCGCATTTTACCGTATGGTGATGCTGCATAATACAGATCTTTGCATCTTCCGCTGACCTGTCATATCTCGCCTACCTCGCAGGTATAATGCAATCTGCCAACTTTATTAAGTCATTTTGATGAATAAAATCGCATTAGGTCAATTCTTACGGTTCGCCGCAGTTGGTTTATCTGGAACCGCAGTGCAATATCTCAGCATACAAGTCGCGGTCATGTTGCAAGCCTCGGTTCTGCAACAATCACCGGCTGTGACTGGTTCTGCCATCGGTTATCTATTGGGCTCCGTGGTCAACTATATACTCAATTACTTCTTCACCTTTGGCAGTGGCAAATCGCATGTAGAGGCGGCAAGTAAATACTTTAGTGTGTTGGCCATTGGCTGGGGAATTAATTTGGGCTTGATGAAGCTCTTAGTCGATCAATGGGGTATCTGGCATTGGTATGCACAAGTATTTACCACAGGATTGGTGCTGTGCTGGAACTTTGCGGGAAGTAAATTGTGGGCTTTTAAAGAAACCGCTTAAGCAGGTTTTTGACTTCATCCCTGAAAAGCTTGGTGCAGTCAGGTTGTCGAGTAGATCCGTGGACATCAGTGCACATTGGTGCACAAAAATGCAACGGAAATAGACCGCTAAATTTGAGCTGGTACTCATATCAGGTAAAATCAAGCCTGCAAATAGAGCGCAGACTTTCATGCGAATTGCATGTGATTTTTAGTGGACATCGTCGCTAAAATAATTCTGGAAATACCCGCGACCTTGCGCCAAATAAAATCAAAGTATCTGACCTGAGTCTACGTTAGCGGGAGCACTGGTGTTCAATAAATTGTTGAGTAAGATTTTTCCCAGCACCGCTTCGCCCGCCAAGCATGCCCTGAGCACGCTGCCCATCGCACCAATTTCAGCTTCGCCTGAGAATGGAGATGCTTCTTCGGATCCATTGTTGCCAGTGAAGAGAGCTGGTAAAGAAATCGCTTCCAAATTGTTTTTGGCAATGTCGACCGAGAAAGGCATACATTTAGAATCTCTATTGAGCGCGCTCGGCGCATTAGCTGGTTACGCTTGTCAGATCAGTGTGAGGGAAGCTTATGTTGTGCAATTAAAGCGCCCCGAAAAAGAAGTTTTTATCGTCGTGCACAGTAAACAAAATGACACGACATACTATTTCGGTGACTTGCTCAATCGCCCCTTGGCAGAAAGTCGCTATTCAATCTGGTCATTGGCCTCCGGGGCAACACAAAAACTCGGCTTACAGCAACTGATAGACCTGCACGAAATTTTCAAACATGTGACAGATACTTTGGGCGGTACAAATTTTGGTGTGCCTAGAATCGATAGTGCGCATCAAGCGAAAGAAACGCCCTTAAATTATGTGATTTTTTTGTGGCCACGATTATTTCCTTTGGCGCAAAGTTTTTGTAAGAATCCAAGCGATTGGCCGATTGCATTTGGTGTAGCAATTCAAGAAATTTTATATGCTAGTAAAGACTTGATTGCACCTGATTTGGCATTGCGTATCGTGATGGAAAGCGCAGTCCCCATGTCAAAAATTTATTTGCCAGCACAAGCTGTACAAGTATCAAACTAGTGTTGTATTAACTGAGGGCTTTAATTCTTTCTTTGCCCAAAAACAATGTTAAGATAAAGAAACTTTCATGTGGTTTTATGCGCCGTACCTTCATCTAGTAACTGAATAAATTCCTACCTATTCATTGATTTAAGGCATACCTATGGCATTCCCGCGTAATCATTTATTACCCTCGCTTGTTCTTGCTTGCTCAATAGGAATTTCATGTGCTGCGTATGCCGATGTTAAGGCGGATATGGCGCGCCTGGAGTCAATACAATTACTTTCAGAAAAAGACAACCAAGCCGCGCTAGTACAACTAAAGCAGTTTTACTCGCAATTTAATGCCGAAACGGACTATCAGGTAAAGATCGATACGCTAAGAGAGCTTTCGGCTGCGTATTTTGACTCAGGTGATATTCCTGCGAGTGAAAAAAGCCGTGCTGAAATAGTGAAATTGGCGAAGGCTAACGATGACCGGGAAACCGTTGTTCTGTCACAAGTCGATCAAGCGTATAAGTTACTTGAAGTCGGTAAATTTGACGCAGCCATTGCAAAGCTGGATGAAATTGCTTCAGTGCTCAAAGGTTCAAGCCGACCTGAAAATTTGATGCGACTTGAAATTGCCTATGGCGTGGTGTATCACGCTGCGAGCAAATTCGAGCAAGCTCTGAGCCATCATTTAGAAGCCTTACGTCTGACAGATCAGTTAACACAGCGGAAGTCTTTGTTAAAAATTCGACGGTTGGCAACGCTTGCCAGCCTGTATTTGACTATGCAAAACCCAGAGCAAACTCTAATCGTCACAAATGACGCTTTGGCTTTGGTTGCAGAAGTTGATTCGCCGCGCATCATCGCCACTTTGCGCCAGAATCAAGCAATGGCGCTCGGTGATCTCAAGCGTTATCCAGAGGCGCTGGTGTCCTATGAGCGAGCACTGAAAGCCGCACAAGAAGCGAATTTGCCGAAAATGGAAGCGCTCATTTTGAGCAATATCGCCGATCTGCACTTGCGTACGCACAATTTTGTGCGCGCCGAAAATGTCGCGCGTCAAGCTTTGAAAAAAGCCGAATTTATTCAAGATGACCCGTCTATTTATAATGCCAAAGCGAACATAGGATTTGCACTCGGTGGGCAAGGAAAAATTGCGCAGGCGATGGAGTATTTGATCCCTGTGCTCGAGCATTCACGTGAACAGGGCGACAAGGCCGACGTGGAGGCAACAGTTGGTGAGATCAGTCGCATGTATGAGCATGCAAAGATGTACAAAGAAGCCTTGGAATACACCCGAGAGCAACAAAAGATCAGCAACGAATTATTTCGTGCAGATCGCTCAAAAACTGTCGCTGCTTTACAGGAGCAATTTGATGCGGATCAGCGCAAGAAGCAAATTGAATTGCTGGCGCGTGAAAATCAAATCAAAGATGCCGACATTAAGAATAGTCGCCTGCAACAAATCATTACGCTGTTGGGCGCGATCTTAACGATCATGGGCGGTATCTTTATTTATATGTTGTACCGCAAAGTGAAGCAAACGAACGAGCGTTTGGAAGAAGTTAATCAGCAACTAGAATTTCATTCCGTGCGCGACCCTCTGACAGGTTTGCATAACCGACGTTCATTCTTGGAATTGATGAAAGTCCGAGCGGAAGATGTGGAACCTGAGCGGCGTGAGTCCGATGGCGATAGTCCCGATTGTTTGATGATTATGGATATCGATCATTTCAAGCATATCAACGACACTTGGGGGCATTCAGCCGGAGATGCGGTCTTGATAGAAGTGGCAAAACGTTTGCGCAGTGCCGTTCGTGATACTGATATGACCTTACGTTGGGGCGGTGAAGAATTTTTGATTTTTGCACCGAAGACACAGCCATCTTTGTTAATGCCATTGGTCGATCGCGTTTTAAAAGCGATAGGCTCGACGCCTGTTATCGTAGGAAATAATGTGATTCCGGTAACTGTGAGCGCGGGTTATATCTCCCTGCCATTCTCAGGCATACCGGAATCCGCGTGTAATTGGGAAAAGGCGATGCAGTTGGCAGATATGGCTTTGTATATGGGTAAAGTTAATGGTCGCAATCGCGCCTACGGCTTATTGAGTTTATTGGTTCCGTATGAGCAGGCATTGCCCGAGCTCGAAAGAGACTTCTCCGCAGCGATTAAACAAGGCATGGTCGAAATTGCTATTGTTCAGGGACCACAGGCGTCTTAGATAGCATCTCAATCAGCACCTTCAGCAGGTTTTTGAGAAAAATGTGAAGACCCCCTAGACAGATTTCAGAAATGTGCCTATAATCTTGTTTCTGTCGTTGCTGATGACACAGCAAAGCGGTTATTTGAACTAAGCAAGTAGTATATGGGTGCTTAGCTCAGTTGGTAGAGCGGCGCCCTTACAAGGCGTAGGTCGGGAGTTCGAGCCTCTCAGCACCCACCATCAAATAGCTGCAAGGTACAGATACCTTTCTAAAACGGAGTGGTAGTTCAGTTGGTTAGAATACCGGCCTGTCACGCCGGGGGTCGCGGGTTCGAGCCCCGTCCGCTCCGCCAAGTTGTAAGAAAAAACGCGCTAAGGCGCGTTTTTTTTCGTCTAATTAAAAGTCAGTGCTGGTGTTGCCCCAGTAAAAAGCTCATGGCATGGTTCGTGTGCTAGCAAAAGATAAATCTGCTTCCGCTAAATTTGTACAAGATAAAAAAATGCCAGCATCTGCTGGCATTTTTTTTATTGCATATTATTTATTGCTTGTTGATATTTCAAACAAGTCTCGTTTTATGCAGCCAAAGGATCGGCCAATTGACCACCTAGTGAATACACAATATCGTCTAACATCTTCGCCAATTCAGAAGCCATCAACAAGAAATCAGCGTCGAAGCGTTCATTCTCGTCTGCAGTGCGCTGATCCTTATCTTCATTCAAAATATCCAAAGGCTTGATGCGCTTGATCGCCAGATTTTCAGAAAGTACGAAAGAAATTTTGTCATCCCAAGTCATCGCCAATTTCGTACATTGTTTGCCTGCGGCGATGTGGCGCTGCACGTCGTCGGGGTCAATTGAATGGCGCACATAGCGCACAGTTGCTTTGTCTTCGGTGTGCGCGCGGAGTTCAGTGTCTTGATCTATGGTGAAGCCCTTAGGCGCTTCATTACCCGCTAACCAATCTGTCATAGCTGTTTGCGGCGAGACCTTGGTGCGTAAGCTTTCCATAGGAATTTTGTCGCACTTCAACAGCAATTTGATAACTTCATCAGCCTTGCTTGGACTGGAACTGTCGATTACTAACCAGCCATTTACTGGGTCAATCCAGACCCAAGTTTGACGTGTGATAGAAAATGCGCGGGGTAACAATTCATCCGTGACTCGTTCTTTTAAGTCCTTCATCGCTTTGCGACCCGGTGCGAAACCTTGCTGTTCTTCCAGTTCCTTGGCGCGCGCTTTCGTGACCTGATTTACGACTGAGGACGGCAATAATTTTTTTTCGGTTTGTAATAGCAATAATAATTGCTGATTGACGCTATGTACCAAGCGCTCATCATTGCGAGGCGGAGCCCAGCCTTCGCTTTGCATATCGCCGGAACCAGTATTGGAAAATGATTGCGATGCCAATTGCATATTCAATTGTTCAACATCGACTTTCCAAGGTGCAGGAAGACGGAAAACTTGTAAATTCTTAAACCACATGTGCAATCCAAGTAAGAGGAAAAGCGCCTCATTCTACACGTTCACTCGCGCGCTGTAGACGCTTCTGCGCAGAAAATTACGATTGATTTGCACAAGAATGCTAGTTTGCCATCTAGCTCAGGATGCGGATACTTCCCATATCTCGAGCTTTTTATTCGGCCTGATTTGGTTTGCAGTAAATTAGGTCGTATACAAAGGTTATAATGAGTGTTAATTTTTCTCAAATATTTGTGTGTCTCGTGATCTTCACGCGCAGCAAAAATACTATTTAAATATCATGTTAGCTCAGCAAAAACTAGACATACTCGAAGCCATCAAGAGCGCAGTCGCGCCGATACTTGCAGGTACTGAACTTCATCCGACGATTGCGCTTGAGCGCCCACGCGATCCTTCGCACGGTGATATCGCTTGCAATATCGCGATGCAAATTGCTAAGCCTTTGAAAAAAAATCCACGCGAATTGGCACAGGCCATCGTGGATGCTTTGTTGGCGCAGAATAATCCTTTGATCGCCAGCGCAGAATTAGCAGGGCCAGGCTTTATTAATTTGCGTGTTACTGCCGCTGCGAAACAAGCTGTTGTGAAAACCATCCTGCAGCAACAAAATGAATTTGGTAAAGGCACTAAGGGCACGGGTAAGAAAGTGATCGTTGAATTTGTGTCTGCAAATCCAACCGGCCCTTTGCATGTAGGCCATGGCCGTCAAGGCGCACTTGGTGATGCCCTGTCTGCGCTGTTGGAAGCGCAAAGTTTCCAGGTGACGCGCGAATTTTATTACAACGATGCGGGTGTGCAGATTGGTAATCTGGCGTTGTCAGTACAAGCACGTGCTAAAGGTTTTAAGCCTGGTGATGCAGAGTGGCCAGAATCCGCTTATAACGGCGAATACATCGCTGAGATCGCGCAAGATTTCTTAGCCAAGAAAACGGTTGCCGCGAGCAACGGTGCTCCAGTGACCGCTAGTGGCGATGTCAATGACGTCGATTCCATCCGTCAATTTAGTGTCACTTATCTGCGTAATGAACAAGATATCGACTTGCTAGCTTTCGGCGTGAAGTTTGATAATTATTATCTTGAATCTTCGCTGTACTCCGACGGTAAAGTTGAAGCAGCGGTGGCGGCTTTGATCGAAGCTGGTAAGACGTATGAGCAAGATGGTGCTTTGTGGTTGCGCACGACTGAATATGGCGATGACAAAGATCGCGTGATGAAAAAGTCGGATGGCACCTACACCTATTTTGTACCTGACGTTGCGTATCACATCGTCAAATGGCAACGTGGTTATAGCCAGGCAATTAATGTACAAGGTAGCGACCATCACGGCACAATTGCTCGCGTGCGTGCCGGTCTGCAAGCGGTTAATCAAGGCATACCGCAAGGCTATCCTGATTACGTTTTGCATAAAATGGTCACCGTGATGAAAGACGGTGAAGAGGTAAAGATTTCGAAACGTGCGGGTTCGTATGTAACGGTACGCGATTTGATTGAATGGTCAGGCGGCGGCGATGTGCAAAAAGGTCGTGATGCGGTGCGTTTTTTCCTGATCTCACGTAAAGCAGATACCGAATTTGTGTTTGACGTTGACGTGGCTTTGGCCAAATCCGATGAAAATCCTGTGTACTACGTGCACTACGCACATGCGCGTATCTGCCGCATGTTGGCGCAATACAGTGAATCTGAAGCTGATTTAGCAGGATTGAAAGAAGTCGATTTGTCGCCTTTGACTGCTCCTCGTGAAGCGTCCTTATTGCAAAAGCTCGCCGAATATCCAGAAATGTTGGAAAAAGCTTTAGAGGAGCTCGGTCCACATCAAGTCGCGTTTTATTTGCGCGATTTGGCAGGTGAATTGCATAGCTATTACAATGCTGAACGCGTGTTAGTCGACGACGAGCCAACCAAATTGGCGCGCTTAGCGTTAATATTGGCAACCCGTCAGGTACTGCGTAATGGCTTGAGTTTGATCGGTGTTTCTGCACCGAATCAGATGTAAGAGCCCATCTGCATCATCAAGGCCGTATCATCATGACATCCTGAGAACTTAGGGAAAATATGCGTTTTAGTACTGAGAAAAATACAAGTAAATTTGGACGTCAGTCAGGCAATACTTTAACTGGCATTATCATTGGATTAGTAATTGGCTTGAGTATCGCGGTGGTCGTAGCCTTGGTGATCAATAAAGCTTCGACGCCTTTTACTAATAAGAACGGTAAGAGCGACAAAGCTGACGTACCGGTCACGCAAATGCAGGATCCTAACAAGCCTTTATATGGGAATAAAGATGCTGTAAGTCAGGCTGCGAAAGAAGTTGCGGCAACCAAGGCTGCAGAAAGTGCTAAACCAGCAGATGCTTTGAGTGCCGCAGTTAATGCTGCTGCACCCGCGGCAGTTGCTGCAACGCCAGCCACCCCGGTGAGTGCAGCATCTAAACCGGACGTTGCCGACGATAAGTACATTTATTTCTTGCAAATCGGTGCGTTTAAAGAAGTGGCTGATGCCGAAAGCGCTCGTGCGAAATTGGCGATGATAGGTATAGAAGCGAATGTCAGTGATAAGGCCAGCGATAGTGGTGTTTTGCACAGAGTGCGGGTCGGTCCATTTGATAGCTTTGATGGAATGAACAAAATGCGTGCAAAGTTGTCTGAGAATAGTGTCGAGACCGCGGTGGTACGATCGGCTAAGTAAGTGCCGCTAATTCGCCACTAAATCCGTTACTGAATTCGTCACTCGTGAATTAATTTGAATTGTAAACTTAAGAGGAAACCATGCATTTATTTCGTCGCTTATTTCATCGCGTAGTATTAGCCGGTGTCGCTGCTATCTCTCTGACTTTGTCGCTGTCTGCAGTGGCGCAAGAACCGCGTTTGGGTCAGGAATACACAGTGCTGGATCGTGCTCAGCCTACGGATTCTGGTAAGAAAGTAGAGATCACAGAGTTCTTTGGTTTCTTCTGTCCGGCATGTAATGCTTTTGAGCCTTATTTTGAAGCTTGGATTAAGAAACAAGGTGATCGTATTGTGGTCAAACGCGTACATGTGAATTTTCACGAATTGGTCACGCAACAAAAGCTGTATTTCACTTTAGAAGCCATGGGTAAAGTGGATGACTACCAGTTAAAAACTTTTAATGCTTACCATATTGACCGCAACCGCCTATCGACCGATGCAGAAGTTTTTAAGTATGTAGAAAAAGTAGGTTTGGATAAGAAAAAATTTACTGACATCTACGGTTCATTTTCGATTCAATCCAAAGTTAATCGTGCTGCGCAATTGATGAACGATTACAAAATTAATGGCGTTCCTACGGTTGCAATCGACGGCCGCTTTATGGTTTCTCCAGCCGACTTGTTTGCCAAAGCAAAAGTGCGCGATGGATCGCATGCTGGCCTGGTGGTGATGGATTGGTTGGTCGATAAAGTGTATAAAGAAAAAAATGGCGCTGCACCTGCGATCGTACCTGCCGCACCGGTGAAAAAGAAGTAAGCTGAGTCGCTGACTTAGCCAAAAAAATCCGTCAGACTGGCGGATTTTTTTTCGCCTGACTTCAAGCTGAACAAGCGGAAATAGGCAGAAACAAGCGGAAACAAGCGTGAACGAATAGAATCACGTTTTCTGATCGGGCGTATTGCGTTGACGTATTGCATTGACGTTTTGCATTGAATGATAAGGAAAATAAATGGCGACTCCAGAGCAATTCAAACATACGGTGTTTATCACTGGCGCTTCGTCTGGCTTGGGCGAAGCGATGGCGCGAGAATATGCGGCACAAGGCGCATTGTTGGGCTTAGTCGGCCGACGGATCGAGGTCTTGGAAAGCTTGCGTGCCAGTTTGCCAAATGCCGCCGCGCATCAGATTTATGCGCTAGACGTCAATGATCACGAGGCATTGCAACAGGCAGCGCAGCATTTTATCGACACGGTTGGTGTGGTTGATACCGTAATCGCCAGTGCGGGAATCTCGGTCGGTACGCTGACAGAATTGTCGGAAGATTTGGCTGTATTCCGGCGCGTGATGGATACGAATGTGTTAGCGACAGTCGCTACTTTCGCACCTTTTATTGAACAGATGAAACCGCATGCAGGACGACGTTCTTGTCGTCTAGTTGGGATTGCCAGTGTCGCTGGGATTCGTGGTTTGCCCGGCGCTAGCGCCTATAGCGCCTCAAAGGCGGCGGTCATCAGTTATTGTGAGTCCTTACGGGTTGAATTGCGTGCAAGCGGGATTAAGGTGGTGACCATCGCACCAGGTTATATTGATACCCCGATGACGCAAATTAACACGTATGCGATGCCTTTTTTGTTGCCTGCAACGGAGTTTGCCAAGCGCGCAATTCGTAGCATACAGGCCGGTGTTAGCTATCGTGTGATTCCATGGCAAATGGGCGTCGTCGCAAAAGTCCTGCGCGCTTTACCGAATTTTGTCTATGATCTGGCATTCGCGAACGCGCCACGTAAATCGCGACTATCCGATCATGCCAACAATATCGATGCGGATAAATCATGACTATGCAAAAGCAATTGACTCCTTTGCAGCAAAACTTATCGCAGCAGTTGCTATTGCGTGATGCGATTGGCACTGAACATCAAATCGTGCCAAAAAATGAGAGCGCACGCATCGTTAGCTTGGTTCCCTCGATCACCGAGTTATTGTGTGATTTGGGTTTGCAAGATCAATTAGTAGGGCGTACAGGTTTTTGTATACATCCGCGTGAGATAGTAAAAGCCATTCCGAAAATTGGTGGCACCAAGGATGTGAATATCGAAAAAATTCGTCGTTTGGCACCGACACACCTGATCGTCAATATCGATGAAAATGAAAAGCCGACGGTGGAGCAACTTGCGCAATTCGTTCCTCATGTGATCGTCACTCATCCCTTACAAGCGAGTGATAATTTTGATTTGTTTCGACTATTGGGTGGCGTGTTCAATGTTGCGGCGCGCGCTGAAGAACTCTGCCAGGCTTTGCAGCAGCAATTTGATTTGTTGCCAGCACCGGAGCAAACCAAAAAGGTTTTGTATTGTATTTGGAAAGATCCATGGATGACAGTCAGCCAGGATACCTATATAGCGAACTTATTGAAGCTGCGAGGCTGGCAGCAATGGCAAGCGGATTCTGCTTTGCGCTATCCGAGTTTTGATTGGAGTGACGCTAGTTTGCAAGACGTAGAACTCGTGCTGTTGTCGACGGAACCTTATAGTTTTACACAAGCACATGCAGAAGCTTTGCAGCAACAAATTCACAAGCCAGTATTGCTGGTTGACGGCGAAATGTTGTCTTGGTACGGCAGTCGTTCAATACAAGGTTTGTCGTATTTAGCTAACTTGTCGGTGTAATTCTTGTCTGCGTGCAGTTGCTAGTAATTCCGATTCAGAAATGAAAAAGACCGCGAAAATTCTGCGGTCTTTTTTTGACTGACATAGAAAATCTATGTCAGTGATCTGACTAACTCTTAGAAACGGTAGCTCAAAGACAAATTGTACATACGGCCTAATTGGCTGAAGTGTGAACCGTCATAGGTGACCATGGAGTAGCGTCCGTCAAACGTGAGCCCTTGCCAATTGGCACGAGCTTTTGCTGGGTCATTGAGAATCGCATTCCCTGCGGCAACGTTGTTAATTGCCTCTACACGCCAAGATGGTGTGACGTTAAACATGTTGTTAACATTAAATGCTAAGGTCAGGTTTTTGCTCAATTGATAGCTAATCGCAAAGTCTGTCACAGTTTTTGTTTTGAACACCACTTCGAGATTTTCTGGGTCGAGCAGGTCAGCGTTTCTAAAGCGTGTTGTTCCAAATACGGTGTTGTTCAGAGAGATGTTGAAATCTCTAATGTCCGCATCAATTCCCAAAATCGTTTTGAATTTTGGTCTGGAAGTAAACATCAACGCATCTTGTGTCACGTCAAACACAGATTTTCCTGCGCTTACAACAGAAGCTGGATTATTGATGTTGCCATCACGTTCATTTTGAAGTGTGTAGTTACCCGATAAATTGAAAGTCAACTTAGCATCGCCTAACTTCACATTGCGTTGACTAAAGACATAGTCCAGACCCGAAGTCTTGCTATCCATAGCATTCGCGAAGAAGCTTAAACCAACCCATTCACGTCTTGCCAGAACTTTGTCGATAGGCGAACTGGCATTGCCAGTTGCTTTTAAGGTCGCGCCAAGAATAATGCGGTCTTTTAATGAAATGTTATAGTAGTCCAAAGTCATGCTGGTATCTGACGTTGGCTTGTATCCTAGACCCAGTGTGATGTTGGTAGATTTTTCTGCTTTGAGTTTTTTTACACCTAAGAGTGCAGCATCGTCGGAAATGTTATTGAGGATACCTGTTACTTCGATCTGTCCGTTAGAGAATGAATATTGATTTTTCTCTGTGTAGATTTGCATCAGGGATGGTGCTCTGAAACCGGAAGATACGGAGGCACGTAAAGTCAGTTGATCGTTTACATTGTATTTACCACTTAATTTTCCAATGAAAGCATTGCCGAAGTCACTATATTTCTCATAGCGACCAGTTGCATCAATGACAAAATCTTTGGAAACATCTATGATGGCACCGCCATAAATACCATAGTTGGAACGATCCCAATCACCTGCCTGGCCTTTCTTATGTACGCCATCTTGAACGTAGTCTGCAGGAGCATTGCCCGCGTAAGAATCAGCACCAGAATAGAGATAGGAACCTGGATCACCTGCGATCAGAGAATATTTTTCTTGGCGAATTTCAGTACCAAAGTACGCATTTAATCCTTTACTGAGTTCTTTGGAGAAGTCAGCATTAAATACTGTATGGGTAAATTGTGATCCGCCTGCATCAAAGCGAGTTTGACCGTGCTGTGGCAAAGTGATGCCGTTTTTGAATTTGTCTTCAATAGCCCGATTGAGCGAATTAGTAACGGTGTACTTCTGCTCATTGCCACCGAAAGTCAAACTGAGGTCGGCATCCCATCCTGCAGCCTCAAATTTTGTACCAACCGTCGCGTTGTAGTCTTTTAAAGCGCCTAGGAAACCCGGTACATAGCCTTCGTACGGTGTGCCAGCTGCATGCAGCAAGCCGAAGTCAGTTGGACGCCAATACGGAGCGCGATAGTTCGCATAACTATCGATTTTTTTGTCGACGTAAGCGGCATTGGCGTAGATACTCGTGCCTCCTGATACGTCATAGCGGGAGTTAATCAAGAATTTGTTTGCACGAGTATCAGGCGAACCGTTGATATTACCGCCATCAGGACGCTTAGCTAGGAATGAACGAACCAAGGCTGGATCGGCTCCCCAATAATCAACTTCATTCGCTACGGTAAGAATACCAGGACGGTTCGCTAGTGCGTTATGGGAAGTATCCAAAGTGAAGTTGACGAAGCCACGATCACCTAAGGCAAAGCCTTGATTCCAGCTAAATGCTTCGGACTTGCCGTCGCCTTTATCGGTGACGCCGAGTCGGCCATTGACTGAGCCACCTTCGGGATTATCTTTCAAAATGATATTGACGACACCAGCAATCGCGTCGGAGCCATATTGTGCCGATGCACCATCACGTAAGACTTCAATTCGTTTAATTGCATCTTGTGGGATCGCGGAAATATCGGCACCACTTTCGCCACGTCCAGGAGAAGTTTGGGTATACACCAATGAGCTGGAGTTTTTGCGCTTGCCGTTGATCAAAACCAATGAACGGCTTGGACCCATATTCCGAATTTCGTAAGGATCGAGCAAAGAGGTTGCATCATTGACTGGAGTTTGCACCGTGTTAAATGATGGCACACGATATTGCAAAGCCTTATCGAGAGATGTTTGTGCAGTTTTGGTCAGATCGGACGCAGCGAGCATGTCTACTGGTACTGGCGTATCAATCACCGTACGGTTAGAACCACGAGTACCCGTGGAAGTCACCACGACTTGTTGTACTTCTTGTGCCTTTTCACCTGCTTTGGCTGGCGTTGCTTCTTGCGCGTTGACGATACCGCCAGAGGCTAATAACACGATGGCTAATTGAACTGCGCTTTTCACAAAAATTTCTTTGTTCGACGAACTGCCGAGCTTTGTAGATTTATTTTTCAATTCTTGCTCCCATTATGATTTATATATGTATTGACGACAGGGGGATGTCAATCAATGTTTAGTTGCTACTGGTATGCCCTGCTTCCCTGCAAAAAATAGGCCGATTCATACTACCTGAGGCAATTGGTACGTGCAATATGATCAAAGGTCTTGTTGTTTTTCGGGTGATTATGTTGAAAATTAAAATTGCACTTTTACTCTTATTGTTGTATTTGCAAGCTATTTTAGGAATCTAATTTATATAAGAAAAGCATACTGGTGACGCAAAAAATACGTGAATCAGCGAGTACTTTTGCATATTTTTTTCTTGTTTGAAATGCTATATTGGCTCCACTTCAAACTCGGGAATTCAATATGGCAAATCTTTCTAAGAAAACCTTGGGCATCGTTTTATTGACTGCCGCGGTGGCGGTAGCAGGTACCGGATATTGGTGGACAAAAAAAGCGAAAACCAAAGTGCCAGTGACGGGCGATGCATTGGTGGTGAACCCCGATGCGCCATTTGCCATGGGTTCTTGTTCGGCGCGCCTGCATGACGATAAACCTGCCTTGGCGGTCATGTTTTCGCAAAGTGTCGATGCCGAACAAGCTTTAGACAAGCTGATTGAAGTTTCTGATTTGGGAAGCACCAAGCCTGACACGACGAAACCAGTGTCAAAAGATGCGAGTGCCAATGCCGCGTCCAAACCAAGCGAGTTGGTCAAAGGCGGTTGGATAGTTTCCGACAATCCGCATGTTTTATTATTCCCTTTCGTTAAGGCAGGGCATAAATATCAGATTAATTTGAGTGGCATGTTGCTTGCCAGCGGTGGCAAGAAGTTGGACAAAGGTCAGACCTGTGAAGTGATCAGTGATGAAATGGCACCGTCTTACTTTTTTGCCAGCAAAGGCACGGTCTTACCTGCGGGCCTAAATGGTGGTTTGCCGGTTGTGACCGTGAATATTCCTGAAGTGGATGTGGAATTTTTACGGGTGTCTCCTGAAAAACTACCAAAATTTATCGACATGGTGGTTGGCAAAAATCGTCATAACCAAAGTGCTGACAGTGAAAGTGAGGGAGACGGCGAATCGGACGATGAAGGCTATTACGATTACTACAGCAGCAGAAATAAATTAAAAGGTTTGACTTCAGGTTGGCAATTAAATGCTTTACAAGGCATCGCAGACAGCGTTTATCAAAATCGGTTTGTCACCAATGAAGTCGCCAATAGTCGTAAAGTCAGTTTTTTACCGGTTGAAAAAATCCCTGAACTCAAAGAGCCCGGCATCTATGTCGCAGTGATGCGCCGACCGGGTTTCTATGACTACGATTATCAAGTCACGTATTTCTATGTCAGTGACATAGGCTTGCATGTGCGCCGCCAATTGAAACAAACCGATGTGTTTACCACTTCACTAAAAGACGGCAAAGCGCAGGGTAGTGTGGATATTGAAGTGCTAGGTGAGCAAGGTAAAGTCTTATTGCGCGGAAAAACCGATAGTGATGGTCACGGAATTTTGCCGGGTTTGCCAAATGGCGCTAAGTTATTACTAGCCAAACGCGATAAAGAAACGTCGATTATCGCTTTGCAAGAACCGGGTTTGGATTTGGCTGAATTTGATATCGGCGGACATTTGCCGCGTGATGCGAAATTGTTTGCCTGGTCTGGACGTGATCTCTATCGCCCGGGCGAAAAGTTCACTGCCTCTTTGATGGTGCGTTCAGCGGAAGGTGTCGCTTTGCCTGCTGCACCGATTAAAGTTGATCTCAAAAAACCTAGTGGCGATGTGGTGAGTTCCAGCATTTGGCAACCGAATCCTAAGACGCCAGGTTATCTGCAACATCTGATCGATCTGCCACCCGATGCTGCTACTGGCCGCTGGAGCTTGGAGTTCCGTGCCGATCCAACGGCGAAACGGCCTGATTCTATCTATACATTTCAAGTCGAAGAATTTCTGCCTGAGCGCATGAAGTTAAATTTGAAAACGGAAACAACACCGTTGACGGATGCAGCCAGCTTTGATGTTGATGTACAGGGCGACTATTTATACGGCGCACCAGCGGCGGGAAATCGTTTGCTTGGCAGCGTGGCGCAAGAGCGTTTTAAGAATCCTGTGGCTAAAGAATGGCCAGGTTTTATCTTCGGTGATTTTGCCGATGACAAAGAACGTAGCCGTGCAGAATTAGCAGAAACGAGTCTTGACGATAGCGGCAAAGCAGAAGTGAACGTGCCATTTACCGCTACCGCAAAGTCGCCTGTGAAAGTGCGCGCTGCATTTAGTTTGCTGGAGTCGGGCGGGCGTCCCGTGGTGCGTTCGATTGAACGTGTCTGGTGGCCAGCTGCGAGCATGATAGGGATACGTCCCTTATTTGAAAAAGACGTGGCCCGCGAAGGCAGCATGGCTGAATTCGAAATTATCCGCGTCAATACAGCAGGGAAATTTTCGACGTTGAAACAAGCGCCGTTTAAATTGGTGCGTGAAGATCGAGAATACTATTGGCGTTATGAAGCGGGTCGTGGCTGGCATTCTGGCTACACGGAAGGGGAAGAAACTATCCATGCAGGCGCCTTGGAATTAAAGAATCGCGCTAAGCTCACCGTGCCAGTGAAGTGGGGACGCTACCGTTTAGAAATCACCGACCCTGAGACAGATTTGGTCGCACGTTATTTCTTCTACGCTGGTTGGAATGCGCAAGATAGTGAAAGCGTCGGTAATCGCCCAGATCGTGTCCGTCTGCAATTAGAAGGCGCGCCGGCCAAACCTGGGAATGACGTCAAACTCAAAATTATTCCACCGCATGATGGCGAAGCCTTGGTCCTGGTCGAAGCCGATAAGGTTTTGTGGAGTAAGCGGGTGGCAGTCAGTACCGAGGGCACGACGGTCAGTATTCCTATTGATAAAAATTGGAATCGTTCGGATATGTATGTTTCTACCGTGGTTTTCCGCCCTGGTAATCAAGGCGATAAGGTCACGCCAGCACGTGCAGTCGGTCTGACATGGTTGCCTTTGGCGCGCGAGCCACGCAAGTTGAAAGTGAGTGTTGCTACACCAGCGCAAGTCGAACCAGAAAAACGCATGATTGCCAAAGTTAAAGTGGAGAATGCTGCGGGTAAAAAAGCCATGGTCACGGTGTCTGCGGTGGACGTGGGCATATTAAATATCACCAGTTTCAAAACTCCTGATCCCTTCGATTTCTTCTTCGGCAAACATCGTTTCAGTGCAGAGTTGACCGATATTTATGGCAAGCTAATTGAGCGCATGGACGGTACGCCGGGCAAGATTAAATGGGGTGGTGACGCAGGCAAACGCGATACTAAGAGCATGCCGAAAAAAGTGAAGCTGGTCGATATTTTCTCGGGTCCAGTGCAGCTCAATGACAAGGGCGAAGCGGATGTAGCATTGAATATTCCTGATTTCAACGGCACGTTGCGCGTAATGGTTGTTGCCTCTACGGATGACGCTTACGGTAGCACTGATAAAGAAGTGCTTGTCAGCGCCCCTATCGTTGCCGAGCTGGCGACGCCACGCTTTATCGGCCCTGGCGATACGTCGACACTGGCGCTCGATGTGACGAATATGATGCAAGGCGAACAGAGTATCAATATCAAACTCTCTGCCGATAAATTATTGAAAGTAAGCGAAGGTGAACGCACGATCAAGCTGGCACCAAAACAGCGTAATATTCTGCGCTTCAATATAGAACCGACTGAGCCGTATGGCCTATCGCGTATCAGTCTCGATGTCAAAACAGCAGGCGAAAAACCAGTCGTGATTCATAGGGAATTCGCATTGCAAATTCAACCGCCAGTGCCGCGTGAACAAGATGCAAGGCGGATACGTATCGATGCAGGCGCAACGCAAAAAATTGATGTGAATATGATAGAGCGCTTCTATCGTGGCTCATCGACATTAAGTGTCACGATGTGGAATCGTCCGCCTTTGAACGTCCGCAGTATCGTCAAAGGCTTACTTGATTATCCGTATGGCTGTCTGGAACAAACCACCAGTGCAGCTTACCCGCATGTGTTTATTGATGAAGAAAGCGCAAAGGCGGTCGGCCTGGCACCACGTACTCGTGAAGAGCGTGCGAAATTCATTGAAGGTGCGATCAGTCGTATCGCCGGTATGCAAGGTGCAGAAGGTGGTTTCCGTCTATGGAATGGGAATAACGGCGCTTACGAAAATTATCTGACACCGTATGTCACCAGCTTCCTGGCGGATGCACGTGACGCTGGTTTTAATGTGCCAGAAGAAATGAATAAGCGCGCACAAAAATGGATGGTGGAAAAACTGAACGGCGCTGCCAATCTGTTCCCTTCATTGCCGGCAAGTCTGAAACCAGATGCGAACGGTGCCTACGAATGGCGCGATTACGATTTGCTGCGTGACAGTCATCAGCGTTTTGCCGAGTTGGCGCACATAGGCTATATGCTGGCACGCGATCAAAAAGCCTCATTGGCGTCTTTGCGCTTGCTACATGATAGTTATCGTGATCGTGCAAAATCATCGTTGCCGCTGGTGCATTTGGGCTTGGCATTGAGCCTGATGGGTGATCAAAAACGTGCGGATGTTGCGATCAATGAAGCGATGAGTAAACCGTATGGCATACGCGCCGGATGGGATTGGGATTGGTTAGGCGATTACGGTACTGCGGTGCGTGATCAGGCAATGGCGTATGCCTTATTGTCACGTCATAAAATTAATCATCCACAACGCGAGAATTTGCTGATTAGTCTGGCGGATCGTCTCGGCAAGGCACGTGGGTATTACTCGACTCAAGAGCGTATCGCCTTGTTCTTAGCAGCGCGTGCTGCCGGTGGGACGGTGACCGATCCGTGGAGCGTGGTTCTTAAAACTGCCGATGGCAGCACGCCTTTGAGTTCTAAAGACAGTGCCAGCCGCCACTTCGATCCTGCACTCGCCTTAAAAGGTATCACTATCGAAAACAAAGGCAGTAATTCTTTATGGCTAGAAATTGAGGCTAGTGGTTTCCCTTTGAAATTGCCACTACCAAGTACAGAGAAAATTAATCTGGAACGCAAATGGTTCACCGTCGATGGCAAACCGTGGAAAGGTGGCAATTTAAAAGTCGGCGATATGCTGATTGCCCGTGTCACTGCCAGCGCCAAACAAATCATCGAAGATGCGATGGTCGTTGATCATATTCCGGCTGGCTTAGAAGTCGAGAATCTGAATCTCTCACAAGGCCCGCAAGCCGGTGAATTCAGTATTGAAGGTGTGAATTTAGCGGCGGCAATGGCTGATGAGCGCATCAAGCATAAAGAATACCGCGACGACCGTTTCGTTGCCGCGGTGCGCTTGGGTGATAGCAAGATCAATCTGTTCTACATGCTACGCGTAGTTACTCCTGGACGCTTCCATGTGCCAGGCACTTATGCCGAAGATATGTACAGACCAGAAATTCGCGCTTACGGCCCATCGCCTGAATCGGTGAATGTGGTTGATCCACGTGGTGGGAAGTAGTTAGTGAGATGCCCTGTGCTCAAGGATACGCAAGTGATTGCTATCCTTGAGTCAGCTAAGCTCGTCTGAGTCATTTCGTCATCAGAGCGCTTATTTTTTTGCGCGATACGGATATTCCAATTGTAATGCGACGAAACTAGCGGAGCGCTCACCATATCGTTGTGCAATTTGTTGCAATGCCCAATCCAGAGTTTGTCCCGGCGGGAGATCAGTTGGCAAATCTGGTAGTACATCTTCTGAGTTAGCTTGGGTCATATCTGGCAGGATCTGCAATCCGCGTAAGCTGTTGACAGATTCATTGGCATAAGTCCACACGCTAGAGCGGTAGGTGCGAGAAAATGCATCTGCCGTCAACGCCAGCCTGAGTTCATCGACAGCCGTAGTGAGTGGCGTCATGAATTTGTCCTTACCCCAAAACGATAACCAATTCCAAGACGCGGTCCATAAATGTTGGCCAGATAATTTAAAGTCTGCACTGCGGTGTGCGGTCGTCCAATCTGTGATGCCGAGTTCGGCCGCCACTGCGTTAGCCTTCGCTTTGCCTGCGATCGCTTCAACCAGCGCCATAGAGACTGGAAGTGAAGCACTGACGCCCGTACTGGTAATGATCTTGCCGTCCGCCAGAAAACGTTTATTCTTGATGAATTGCGTGCGTGGAAATTGTTTAGTAAGGTCGTCAAAAGAATACCAATGTCCCACTGCCTGTTTGTTTTCAAGTAAGCCTGCGTGGGCTAACACCCACACGCCATCACAAATTCCGACGATAGTTGCGCCTTTTTTTGCCTGCTCTCGTACCCAAGCTAATAAGGCAGGATTATCACTGTAATGCACGGCAGGTACGATGACATAATCCGCTCCCGTTGGATGCAAGGTATCAAATTGCAGGGCGCTCAATTGTGCTCTCAAACGTAAAGCGGGGAACATTTGTATGACACCCTCTTGCATTCCTAATGCGAAGACATCAGCAATGTTTGCCTGCTTAAGGACGGAGTAAGGGACGACATAATCGGTCAGTTCAGTAAAGCGATTTTCAGCGATCACAGCGATGATGGGTTTAACGCGACCCGCACGTGCTTGAAATGCAGGGATCGCAGTGAAATTTTCCCCATTGTCGTTGGTGTTTTGTGCATAGCAAGTTGAAGCCAAAAAGCCATTAAGAACAGTACTAAGAACAGCACTGAAGACGAAGAGCTTGAGTACAAATCGCCGCAATGGATGTAGGACGCTGAGTTTGTACTTCGCTTGATTTTGTTCGTGATGATTTGATCTGTATCGCATTTCTTGCTCCATAAGATGAAGTCACTTTAGGCTAGCGAAAAGTGACTTCGATTTGACGGAGCTCTACTCTAAAATCGCTCACATAAAATACAAATAGGATTACGATCAACGGTAGAAATCATGGTTTGTAGGTGAGTTTTTTAGTGACGAATGGGGGCGAATTTTATCCAACCAGTCCGAGTATGCGGTCGTTTGCAATGACCATATTTTGATACGGATTTTAGTGGTGCTTATACATAAATGCCGTATGAAGTACTGGCTCAAATGACTAAGTGGCCAAGTAGCGAAATGACCTGGATAGACATCGGCTTGTTCTGACGAACTTTGTAATGCGAAACAAAAAATGTGAATGAACCGAGCCCCATCCATTTTGCTTGGTAGCATATCAGCGTTCGATTTCAGACATTGTGTAGGCGGAACTGTCCGGAATCGGACAGTTTTTATTTGAAATCGGTTGATTTCAGCATGTCAAAGACATGGCACACAATTTGCAATTATGGAATTCATCAAACACGAAAAAATGAATTCACCTGAATGAAACCCCTATCTCAAATTCAAATAAATAGTGCATCGGCTACCTCCAGTGGTGCTGCAATGGATCAAGTTGTCCCGAAAAATAATAGGCGACGTGTGCTGAAGCTCACTCTGGGACTTTCAGCTTTGACCGCTGTGCTAGTTCTGGGATGGCTGTCAATTCCTAAAGGTCTGCAAGTTACCAAAGCCGATATTCGCATTCAAGCCGCTGAACAAGGGATTTTTTTGGACGACATTATCGTGCGTGCAACGGCTCAGCCTTTGAATTCCGTGATACTTGATTCGGTTGAATATGGAAGGGTGGAAGAAATTAATGTGCAAGACGGTATGATGGTCAAGCAAGGACAACTCTTGTTCCGACTTTCTAATTCTCAGCGCAACTTGGAGCTCCTGCAGCGCAAAGGCGAGCATACCCAACAAGTGGCGAATATGGCGAACATGCAGGTCTTGTTTCAGTCCGCGAATTCTGAAGCTAAAAGACAGTTGGCACAACTCGCTTTCGATAAGGAACAGGCCAAGAAAAAACATGAACGCAATAAGCGTCTGGCGCAAGAAGGATTTATTTCGCAGGTTGCGCTTGAAGAATCCAAGGACCAATATGAGCGTGCAAGCTATGTGTACAGTGAAGAAGAAAAACATCAAGCACAAAACGCGACAGTAAGGCAAACGGCATTAGCGCAAATGGAGGCGGGCATCAATGGCTTGCAATCCGGTTTAAAGTTAGTGACACAGGCAGTGGATGGTTTGGCAGTCAGAGCGCCGATTGCCGGCAAACTTACGGATTTTCATTTGCAAGTCGGCGAGTCTGTTGTGACTGGTAAACGCCTCGGTCGAGTGGATGATCCGAGTAGCTTTAAACTTCAAGCCCAAGTCGATGAGTATTATCTCAATCGTGTCACCTTGGGGCAGCGAGGTAAGGCGCGCATGATAGATCAAAGTTACGACATCGCAGTGATGGCTATCTATCCGCAAATCAAAGAAGGGCGTTTTTTAGTCGAGCTGAAATTCACAGGAGAAAATCCTAAGCAACTCAATCCCGGACAAAGTTTGGACGTCAACATTAGCCTGGGGGCACCGAAGTCCGCAGTCATTTTACCGATGGGAACCTATATTAACGATAGCGGAGGAAGATGGGTATTTGTCGTCGATAAAAGTGGGCAGCGCGCAGAAAAACGCACGATCAAAATTGGACAGCGCAGCAATCGACAAGTAGAAATTCTCGACGGTATCAAAGTCGGCGAAAGCGTCGTGATTTCAAGTTATGAACAGTATCAAACCGTAAAAAATCTGAATATAAAATAGCACAAACATTCGTTAATAATTTAGGAAACCACCATGCTCAATCTAAAACAAGTCAGCAAAATTCACCTCACCGGTGACATTCAAACCACTGCTTTGGATAACATACATCTGGACATCAATGCGGGTGAATATCTCGCGATCACCGGCCCATCTGGCTGCGGTAAATCGACGTTACTGGGACTGATCGGTTTGCTCGACGTACCCACTTCAGGGGACTACTTTTTCGAAGGTGAAAACGTCGCTGGTTACAGCGAAGCGAAGTTGAATCAGTTACGGCGCGGGCGGATCGGATTTATTTTTCAAAGCTTTAATTTGATCGAAGAACTCTCTGTGTTTGAAAACGTAGAGTTGGCATTGGAATACACCGGCATGCCCAGCAAAGAGCGTCGTGAAAAAGTCGCAGCGATGCTTGAAAAATTGAGCATTACACACCGAGCCAAACATCGACCATCTCAACTCTCTGGCGGGCAACAACAACGTGTTGCCATTGCCCGTGCCTTAGTCGCTAATCCTGCTCTTTTGCTGGCCGATGAACCGACCGGCAATCTCGATACCGCGCACGGCGACGAAGTGATGCGCTTACTCAGAAAAATCAATGAAGAAGGTACCACAGTCGTGATGGTCACTCATTCCCCCGCCCATGCTGCACAAGCCTCACGCACCATCAATCTACTTGATGGACGCATTGTGGTCGATGCATTGCAGGCGGCGTAAATCATCATAGGAAAAAACTTCAGCGAAATAGAAAGCTAGTGAAGCTCGCCTCTGTTAAATAGTGAAACAGTGAAACAGTGCGTGATCGTGAAAACAATCGCCGAATGTTTTTTATGCGAAAAATGATTTCTCTATTTCTCTATTTCTCTATTACGTGATCACGCACTTGATCACGGACATGACCACAAACCTGATCACGAGTATGAATTATTACCAATGGTCGAAAGCTTAAACAGACATGAATATTAAAGACCTTAAAATTGGCTGGCGTTTACTTCTTAAAGAACCTAGTTATTCTGCGATTGTGATTTTCGGATTATCCCTAGGTATCGCCGCTTGTTTTCTTTTACTGGGATTAGTCAGGCATCAAATGAGTTTTGACGCCCATGTTCCCGACCATGAGAAAATATTTTTACTCAAAGAACATTGGGACAGCGAAGGATTTTACGGTTGGCGTGGGTCAAGCAGTTATCAGTCTCATCGCGCCATTGCGGATAGTGGATTGCCTGTTATAAGTACCGCAATCGGGCATGAAACGGTGGACATGAGAGCGGGCGAAACCGTACATCAAATCAGTGTCGCCCTAGTCGCTGGAGAATTCGCTAAGGTTTTTTCTATCACTGGCGTTAAAGGCGATTTAAATGCTGCCTTGGTTCGTCCTGATGCCTTGGCGTTGACCGAACAGACGGCGCAAAAACTATTTGGACATCAAGATGCTTTGGGAAAAACGGTGTTGGTGATGGGGAAGGCTTATTCCGTGCAAGCCATCTTACCTACGCCAAGAGTCACCAGCTCAATTGAATATCAGGCGCTTACTGGTATGCAAACAAGATTGTTGGATGAGGATAGGCGTCAGAATCGTTTGGAAAATTGGGGCGCGGTCGGCTTCAACGTCTATGTCAAAACGATGGGGCTAGTCGCGCCAGAACAAATCATCGCCAGAGTTGATAGCGAGTTAGAAAAATCGAAACTCTTCCGAGAGTTTCTTCAACCCATGATGCAGCAGAGCGGTAAGAAAAAAATAATCACTCACCAAATGTTGCCACTGCGCGAGCAAAATCTCGACCCTGATTTAGCGGCTGGAATGACACAAGACAGTCGGATACTCAGTGGGCTAGCGATCGTGGCGCTACTCATACTTGCGCTGGCCGCAAGCAACTATGTCAATTTAGCGCAAGTACGTGCCATACGCCGTCAGCGTGAAATCGCTTTGCAAAAAATATTGGGTGCGAGTGCTATACGGGTAACGATGCAATTTCTATGTGAGTCTGCTTTGGTCACTCTCGTCGCAGCAGTTATAGGGCTGGGTTTAGCGTGGCTAGTGCTCCCGCTATTCTCTGAATTTTTGGGAATCGATCTCGCAGCATCCTTTTCCTTGGCGAGTGTGGGTGTCAGCCTTTTACTTGCACTGATACTGGGGCTTATTGCTGGCTTAGTGCCTGCCTACTCAGCCTATAAAGTGATGCCGAGTGTCGCCTTAGGAGGAAGGGGCGATCAAGAAAGCATCAGTGGACAAAAAGTACTGCGGGTACTGACCGTGCTGCAAATGAGCGCCGCTTTAGCGTTTTCTGCCAGTGCATTGGCGGTCTCATGGCAGAGCTATTTTCTTTCTACCCAGAGTATAGGATTTGACCCTAAGCCCTTGATCAGTCTAAGTCTTCCTGCTGGCACTACGCGAGAACAATTCAATGCATTCCATGCCGAATTGAAACAAGTACCGAATATCGCTCTAGTTGGTGTCTCTACGACGCAAGCTCGCTCTCTGGAAAATGCCGATGCGATAGACCGCAAAGGCTTCCCTTCCATTCATATGAAATACCAAAAAGTGACAACCGAATTTTTCTCCGCCCTAGGTATTTTGCCCAAAGCAGGACGTGGTTTCGACGCTAACCTCGATAACCGTGATGCCAGGCATGACGTGGTTTTGAACGAAAACGGAGTCAAAAAATTAGGGTTCACCAGCAATGAGGATGCGATAGGGCAATTTGTGCAACGTGGAGAGCAAGAGCTTCAAATCATTGGTGTCGTGTCTAATTTTAGAAATACAGATCCCAAAAAAAATGACGAAGCAGTGATTTACTTTCTTAATCAAGCAGGTAGCAAATTCATTGTGCGCACGCTCGGCGACGTCAGCAAAGTGCAAGCCGCCATCGAGCAGCTCTGGACGCGACACTTTCCGGACGGTTTATTGCGCATGCAAACAGTCAACGCAGAAATTGAAGAAGAAAATCGCGCAGAAAAGAACATGGCATGGCTACTAACGCTGGCCAGCATACTGAGCCTAGCAATCGCCGCATTTGGTATCTACGTATTAGCCGCCTACAGCGTACAAAGACGCAGTAAGGAAATCGTGTTGCGCAAACTCTATGGCGCGAACAACGGACATATCCTACGTTTCGTAGGACGAGAGTTTGCGATATTGATGGGACTGGCATGCCTCATCGCGCTGCCGTTAGCTTATCGCTATATACAAGTCTATTTAGCCGATTATGTTGTGCATGCGCCTATCGGCGTATGGACTTTGGTGGCGTCGAGTGTGATAGGTATCTTGGTTGCGGTGTTGGCGACTTTGGGTAACACCTTGAGAGCCGTATCGATGTCACCGTTGCAGATACTGCGAGGGTGAGGCTGGTTAGCGTTGTAGAGCGGGTGCGACCCGCGCTGCCAAACAATCGTGCACCTGAGCAAAGCTAATTTTACTCACGCTTTGAGATGAAAATAAAAATGAAAATCAGAGACTTAAAAATCGCCTGGCGAATTTTGTTAAAACAGCCTGCTCATTCACTCATCGTTTTTTTGGGATTGAGCGTGAGTTTTTGTGTGTGCTTTTTGTTGTTGGGCTATGCCAAATATTCGTTTGAATATGACACGCATGTGCCTGATGCCAAACGGATTTTTTTGGTGAAACATAAGTTGAATGTGATTGGTAATCCAGCTTGGGTGGATTTTAGTGTTGTGCCACTCAAAGAATCGTTAGGGCAAAGTGGAATTCCCCATCAGCTCACATTTATAGATCTGAAATCTCGAAATGTCACAACCGGTGCAGACATAAAGCACGAGGTTTTGATCGCCAGTGTTGATGCGAATTTTCCCGATATGTTTGCAGTCAAAGCATTGCAAGGCGATTTGAAATTGACACTCACGAAGCCCGACGCGATGGCGATTAGTGTCAAAACAGCTGCCACATTGTTTGGTACCAAGAATGCTATTGGTAGTCGCCTGCAAATGGATGGGAAAACTTATTACGTCGGCGCCGTCATACAAGATGTGCCGAGTAATTCTACAGTTGGATTTGATGCGCTCAAAGGATCGGACGCGGGATTGGGCCGTGCCTATGTTCAGGTGCCAAGCAATATCGACATACGGATAGTGGAGAAATACATTCAGGAAAGAGCAGATAAATCTCCTTTTTTTGAGAATGTCGTAAAAAGGATATTTCCAACATACGCTCAAAGTTTAGGAAACAAACGTGCCGTAGAAATTCGTTTGACCAGTCTCGCCGACGCTTACTTTGATCAAGACTTGGGTGTATTGAAATATGTGGTTCGAGGTGATCGACGTATCGTGCTTGCTTTCAGTGCAGTTTCGTTGTTGATCGTATTTTTGGCGACAACCAGTTTTATTAATTTGAGTGTGGCACGCACTTTGCGCAGACAAAGAGAGATTGGCGTCTATAAAATGTTGGGAGTGAGTCGAGCTCGTGTCATCGCGCAATTTGTGACTGAGTCTCTGACTTTGAGCCTCGTAGCGACCAGTTTGGGTTTGTTCTTGGCATGGCTGATCTTACCGCTATTTTCTGAGCTGATGAATCGTCAATTAGGAGACTTATTTTGTCTATCTAATTTGGGGTTGAGTTTAGTTTTCAGCTTACTAGTCGGACTTCTGATGAGTATTTACCCCACCTGGCTCGCGTTGGGAGTGAATGCACAACAAGCGCTGGCGGGGCGCGGCAATAGTGAAAGTGTTGGAGGCGCGCGGCTACGTCGAAGTTTGACCATACTTCAGTTCGCCACTGCCATGGCCTTTGGAGCGGTGTCGCTGGCGATTGCATGGCAGACCGACTATTCAACCAAAACGAACTTGGGATTTGAGCCTGACAATCTATTGGTTTTGAAGCTGAGGAAGTCGATCCGCGAGCCTGAGAGCAGTAGCTTTCGCGATGCGCTTTTACGACTTCCTCAGGTTAGGGATGTAGCGGTTTCGCTTCGCCCCGTTGGACGAGATGATGTGGGTAGTTTTGGGGCTTTTCGCGGGCCCAAAGGTAACTATGTTCTGCCAACGTATGAAGGGGTTTCACCTAATTTTTTCTCCGTGCATGGCGTGAGAGTCCTGGCCGGACGAGGGTTTGATCCAAAACTGGATACCCCAGAAAAATCGAAGAAAATTATTTTCAATCTTGCCGCAATTAAGGCGTTTGAATTTGCTTCATCACAAGCCGCGATTGGGCAGTTTGTAGTCGATATGAATGATGACCCAGAGCCATTACAAATTGTTGGTGTTGTGTCCGATCTACGATATCGAAGTGCGCATGATAGCGAGGTGCCGCGCAGCTTTATTCCTTCATTGTGGCCGTATACCCTAGCCATTCAGACTGATGGACATTTGCCTGAGGCGATGGTCAATATCGCAAACCTATGGCGGCAGCATTTCCCTAATGAGACTTTTGACATCAAAACCAGCACCAGCCTCATCGCCCAAAACTACGAAGAAGATTTACGTATGAGCAAACTCTTGATCATTGCTGCGATCTTGTCCTTAGCGATTGCTGCTTTTGGTATTTATGTGCTGTCTGCGTACAGCGTACAAAGACGCGTGCAAGAAATCGCGATACGCAAAATTTACGGAGCGAAGACGAAGTCGATTGCGCTACTACTTGGCAAAGAATTCGGTTTCATTATGTTGGGAAGTGCTTTGATAGGCCTGCCACTGGGAGCGCTGGCGATTTCACATTACCTCGCGAGCTTTGTTGAACAAGCGCCCATTGGCGGCTGGACTTTGCTATTCGCTTTAAGCGTCGCGCTCTTGATTGCTTTGGCATCGAGTTTGCGTCATGCCTTATTAGCGATGAGGATTTCGCCTGTGGTGGCGCTCAGAGATTAAGTGCTAGTTTGATCTGGTAGGACGGGTGCAACCCGCGCCGCCAAGCTGCCGAGCTCCTAAGCAATGCGAATTATGCCCAAACCTTGAGATTGAATAGAAATGAAAATCAGAGACTTAAAAATCGCCTGGCGAATTTTGTTAAAACAGCCGGCTCATTCACTCATCGTATTTTTGGGCTTGAGCGTGAGTTTTGGTGTGTGCTTTTTGTTGTTGGGTTATGCCAAATATTCGTTTGAATATGATGGACATGTGCCAGATGCTAAGCGGATTTTTTTGGTCAAGCATAGATTGAACGTGATTGCGTATCCAGCTTGGATTGATTTTAATGTTTGGCCGCTCAAGCAATCACTCGGACAAAGCGGGATACCACATACTCTTACATTTGTTGATATTGACACTTTGAGCGTCTCTACGGCCTCTGGTTCTACCAGTAAAATTTTAGTGGCTACAGCGGATAGCAATTTTCCGAATATGTTTGCTGTAAAAGCATTGCAAGGCGACTTATTGGCTACGCTCGCACGACCTGACGCCGTTGCTTTGACGGCAGAAATTGCTTCAAGACTTTTCGGCTCTAAATCGCCCTTAGGAAATCGGGTAGATATAGAGGGAAAACCATATTATGTCGGTGCATTGATCAAAGATTTACCCAATAATTCCACGGTGACATTTGCGGTACTCAAGGGAGGCGCAAGGGAGGACTATAGTCGTGCCTATATTCAATTGCCGACGAATGTGGATGTGAAAATGGTAGAGGATCGATTACAAGATGTGGCTGATAAATCACCATTTTCGAAGGCGCTTCTAAAACATGTTGCCACTACAGTGGAAAACGTAGCTCGAAAAAGAGCTATAGAGATTCGTTTGACAAGTCTCGCAGACGCGTATTTTGATCGCGATCTGGTGGGACGAAAAAATCTCGTTCGTGGCGATGAACGAACAGTGTTTGCATTAATCGGAGCTGCTTTTTTACTTGTATTTTTGGCCGCAACTAGTTTTATCAATTTGAGTGTGGCGCGCACTTTGCGTAGGCAAAAAGAAGTCGGCATCTACAAAATTTTAGGTGCCAGTCGAGCGCGTATTGTTGCGCAATTTGTGACGGAATCTTTGTGCTTGAGTTTTGCCGCCACCAGCCTCGGCTTATTGTTAGCATGGTTGATTTTGCCTCTATTTTCTGATCTGATGAATCGTCAGCTAGACGATTTGTTCTCCTTTTCAAATATCGTGGTTAGCTTACTCTTTAGTGTGCTGATTGGTTTCGTGATGAGTATCTATCCGACTTGGCTAGCCTTATGTGTCAATGCGCATCAGGCCATGGTTGGTCGTGGAAATAGCGAAACATTAAATGGTGCACGATTGCGTCGTGTTTTGACGATACTCCAATTTGCTTGTGCTATGAGCTTTGGTGCGATATCTCTCGCGATTGCATGGCAAACTTACTATTCGACGAAAACGAATTTGGGGTTTGAACCGAATCATTTATTGGTGCTGACGTTAGCACAATCGATAGAAGATTCAGAGGCAAATGCATTTCGTGATGCGCTCTTACGACTTCCTCGGGTTGAGGATGTTGCAGTTTCGTTTTGGTCTGTAGGAAAAGATGTGACTGGCGTCGATTTTGTCCCGCTACGTGCATCAAATGGTCAGTACGTAATGCCAAATCTGGAAGGTATTTCACTTAATTTTTTTTCTGTGCATGGCATAAAATCACTAGCAGGACGGGTTTTTGATCCTACACTTGATGCACCCAAGTATGCGGACAAGATAGTGTTGAATCTCGCTGCAGTAAGTGCTTTGGGTTTTTCTACTCCACAATCAGCAATAGGACAATTTGTTGTGGACAATAGGGATAAGCCAAGATCCGTGCAAATCATCGGTGTCGTCCCCAACGTGCGCTACCGAAGTGCACATAACCCTGAGGTTCCACGTATTTTTATTCCCGCGTTTTGGCCGCACACTTTTACCATTCGGACCGACGGCAATTTGTCCGAAGCGACGATGCAAATCACAAATTTATGGCGACAGTACTTCCCTAGTCAAGTTGTTGATATCAAAACTAGTACCAGCCTCATCGCACAAAACTACGAAGAAGATTTACGTATGAGCAAACTCCTGATTATTGCGGCGATCTTGTCCTTGGCGATTGCTGCTTTTGGTATTTATGTGTTGTCTGCTTATAGCGTACAAAGACGGTTTCAGGAAATTGCGATACGTAAGATTTACGGGGCTAAGACGAAGTCGATTGCGCTACTACTCGGTAAAGAGTTTGGTTTCATTATGTTGGCAAGTGCGTTGATTGGTTTGCCATTGGGAGCGCTGGCGATTTCATATTACCTTGCCAGCTTTGTCGAACGTGCTCCGATTGGTGGCTGGACACTGCTATTTGCGTTGAGTGTCGCGCTCTTGATTGCTCTGGCATCGAGTTTGCGTCATGCCTTGTTGGCGATGCGGATTTCACCGGTGGTGGCGCTTAGGGACTGAGTTTAAAGTTTGCTTTGTAGGGGGGGTGCATCCCACGCCGCTTGTCCATCAAGCGTCTGAGCAGCGCGGGTTTCACCCCAAAGGCGCAAACCAAAATCAAGATATAGTGCGAAGCTGCAGGCAGAGTAGGTTTTCTCCTTCCCCCTATCAATTGTATGGGGAAGGTCGGGATGGGGATGGGTTTTAGTCGGATAATTGACGACATTTCTTGCTCAAATCAAACCCATCCCCACCCTAACCCGCCCCTTGAAGGGG
>NZ_JACOGA010000021.1 GCF_014284175.1 Affinundibacterium flavidum | reverse complement strand
GTGGTACCGATTACGGCAGCGCCACAGCGACTAATCTGCAAGTGTCCACCGATGGTGGTGCAACGTGGGGCAATGCGACGACCGCAACGATTGCTGCAGGTAGCACGAGTGTGTTGGTACGGACACCAGTCACGGACGACTTGTTAGATGAGATCGACGAAACCTTCGTATTAACCGCAACGCGTACGGCAGGTACCACGACCAATGCTTCGGCAACAGGTACTGGTACGATTACGGATAATGACGCTTCACCTGTGGCGACTTCTAATGCAATTACTATTTCAGAAGACGCTGCAGCAGTCATTACTGGCGGCGGAACTGTGTCTACTGCAACTTATCGTTTTGCTTGGTCGGATTTTGGTATCACGGATGCTGATGCTGGCAACACATTAAGTGTCAAGATTGTGACCGGCCCGGCTTCTGGTGCTCTGCAGTTCTTCAATGGGGCTTCATGGGTTAGCGCAGTCGGTTTGACGATTACCCAGGCTCAAGTGACGGCGAACAATTTACGCTTTGTTCCTGCATTGAATGAATCTGGTGATAGTAGTTTTGCGACAGCTGGCGTCGGCAATATGAAAACTGACTACGCTAACTTTACCTTCCAAGGTGTAGATAATGGTGGAAATGTCAGTAACACAGCAACGTTGACAATTGATGTTAGACCAGTTGCAGATGCACCAAGCTTAACGGTGACGAATTTCACTGCATCGACGAAATTCACAACGTCATGGGAAGCTGCCGATACTGGCTTGACTCAAGCGACACTAAATCCAGATACCACATCAACTGCATACACAGCATCCACAACTTTGTCGGGTTGGACACGCATGGATGCGACGACAGGCGGTACTGATCCGAGTGCAGGCGGAACCAATGCATTTGAATTGTGGTCGACCAACGACGTGATGACAGGTTCTGATAACAATACCTATACAGTTACTGCAAAAGCTGGTAATGGAACAAACTGGTTGGAATTGAACAATGCATCAGCCAATGTTCAAACCATCGGTATTTACCGTGACGTAGCAACAGTATCAGGACATTTGTATCAACTCTCATTTGACTATGCTGGTCGTAATGGCTTTGCCAATGACTTCACTATCATGTCGGTCTATGTTGGCGGCGTGAAGGTGGCGAGCTATTCAAATCTGAGTGCGCTTAATGCCTTGAATTGGCAGAATTTGAGTTTTAGTTTCATCGGTGACGGCACAAATCAGCGTATTCAAATTGTGACCGATGCTGAGACCTTTAATTCGAACGGTCGTGGCGCGATGATTGATGGTATCTCTCTGGTTGAAAGTCAAGGTGTTCTTGCTGGTAATGCTGTTTCTGGCACGATGACGAACATCGCATTGTCTGGATATGTGTCAGCGACAACGACTGATACAGATGGTTCTGAATCCATCAGTTATAACTTCTCCAGCTTGCCAGCTGGTGCGACGATCTTCACAGCAGCGCATCCTTCAGGAATTGCTGCAGTTGGAGGAGTTGTTACTGTTCCAGCAGCAGAATTTGCTAGTGCACAGTTGCAACTTCCTGCATCGACAACAGGCGATATTACTTTTAATGTCACCGCGACGACGACCGAACCAAATGGCAGTGCATCGACCACTGCTTCGCAGTCGGTATCGTTCAAAGTACTGGGTGGAATGGGTGCAGATGGCTTTGACTATTTCTATGGCGATGCAAATGCTAATACGATTAATGGTGATGTCATCAATAGTACCCATGGTAGTGCTGATTACATTTCTGGCGGAGCTGGTAACGATACAATCAATGCCGGTGCTGGTGCAGACACGATCATTGGTGGACAAGGCAATGACAGCTTAACAGGTGGCTTAGGTGCAGATACCTTTAAGTGGGCATTGAGTGACAATGGTACGACTGCAGCGCCTGCGACTGATACGATCACCGATTTTGCTACAGGAACTTACGCATCTGGTGGTGATCGTTTAGATTTGCGTGATCTGTTGGTGGGGGAAACTAGCGCAACCTTAGATAAGTTTATGCATTTCAATTGGGATGGCACGAATACCACTTTATTTATTAGTACAAGTGGTGCATTTACCGCTGGCAATTCTATGGCAACCAATCCTAACAATGTCACGAACAACGATGTGCAACAAATAGTCTTTAGCGGCGTCAATCTCACGACTGGCTTCACCACAGATCTGCAATTGATTAATGATTTGATTTCGAAAGGTAAGATTATTACCGATTAAAATTGATTAATCATTGAAACAGAAAAAAGGGGCAAATGAAAATTTGCCCCTTTTTTTCTAACTTGCGCATCAACTCATGCGTTTGCTTATTTCAGTGAATGATAGATTGATAAATGTTTGCTGAAGTTTATTATTGAAAATTATGGCGACTACAAACTCAGATTCATATATGGAAACATGATCGTTATAGACCTTTGTACGAGTATCGCGAACGCTTAATATTTACTCGTGGCCTTGCTCGTGGCTTTACTCGCAGGATGATTCAAAGCTCTATTTAGAATTTTTCTTGAGGCGCAAATCAGTGCTTGCACGCAGCAAGCACCGAAAATTCAAAATGTGGACGTGCTCAGTTCGCGCGATGCTCTCCGATAAATCAACTTATTCACTGAGTGGAAACTGGCGGCCAACTTCTGGCCCTGTAGCACCATCTAAACCTAATTGATTTAATACGGACAACTCTGCTTCGCTCGTGACGCTTTCCGCAAAACTTAGCAGGGCTAAACGATGAACAATGTGACATACGCCTTTGACAAACGCCTGATTGCCGTCATTGCTTTCAATATTGCGAATGAATCCACCATCAATTTTGACGTAATTTAACTTTAGGTCATGTAGTAGATTGATCTTGTCAAATTGACGGCCAAAATGTTCTAAGCCTAATTTGCAACCGGTCGGTGCAATGTCGCTATGAAACATGCGGAAGGCGTCAATATTGGCAAATACACCGTTTTCAGGAACTTCTAACCAGAGCTGTTTTGCGGCTGCAGGTTTGCTTTGTAAAATGGCTTTTAAGCGTGTGCGGAAATCTGCACTTTGGATTGAACGTGCCGATAAATTGACCGCAATTTCTTTATCAGAGCTAGCTTTGTTGAGCTCTTCTAAAGCTAATTTAATCGCGATTAAATCTAATTTTTCTGTCAATCCAAGGCGTTCTGCAATCGGTAAAAAGCGTGCCGCTGGAAACCATTCCCCTCCAAACATCAGACGTAATGCGGATTCTTTATGGATCAGTTCACCATTTGATTTTGTGACGGGAAAATAGGCTAGTTTTACCCAATTTTGTTCAATCGCTCGTAAAATTAATTTAGTCCACTCTTCGGCACTGCGAGGTGCATGCTCAATATTTAATGGTGCTGACTCATGCACATTACTACTTCCAGTTGCTTCCGCACTGGCGACGGCAGCATCGACTTGCGCCAATAAACTACCGGGTGTAATGCCGAATTCATAGTTTCCATAACCGATATATATCGTAAAGCTCTCTGTCTCTTCTGCAAAAATTTTCTGAATCTCGACCAGTATTTTTTGTGATACGGTATGCGCATCTTCGCGTCGGAATAATAAGGCAAAGTCAGTACCGTTGAGGCGTGCAGCAAAGCCGTCATGTAAGTGTTTTTGATGTATGGCGAGTAGCTGACCGACTTTTTTGAGCAAATCGTCGGTTTTATTTCTGCCTAAAGCTTTATTAACACTCGCCAGTTCAGCTAGGCGAATTAAGACTAAGCTACCTGCGGGTGCATTTTCTTCTTCCACGCAAGCTTGCAATTGGCTGATAAAGTGATTGCGGTTTGATAATCCTGTGGTGGCATCTGAATTAGCTTGCGCGCGCAAAGTCTCGAGTCGTTCCGCTTCTTCCGCAAACATTGATTTCAACAAGACTACGGTGGAATTCATCGCAGTGGATAATTGTTTGAGTTCAGGTACGCTTGATTCTGGCGTGATAATGAAGCGTCGTTCTGTCATTCCTTTGGCCTGATCAATGACAGCTTTCAATGGTTGTTTAATGCGACGTAAAATTAAAGCGCCGAGATAGCAGGCAATGAGTCCTGAAATTGTTAGCGCAGCAAACATCTCTTGTACCGATCTCCAGAGTGTCTGGTATGCATCACCATTTTGGCTAACTAGTGAGATAGTACCTACCTGTTTCCAACCATTGCTAATTTGCGCCTGACCAGGTATTGATTGAATCGGAAACCACTGCTTAAACCAGTTAGGTACATTGGATTGTTCTGCTGGAGCCGTGCGCTCAACCAATGTTTTCCCCGCAGGATCAAGTACTTTAATCGATGCATAATGACCATTGTCGAATAGCGACGCAACGATCAGTTCCAACTCAACTGGCTCAATATTTTTTTGACTTAAAGAGAGCGCTAGCACTGTCGCATTATCTGAATTCTTCATCCGCAGTTGCTCGTTTAAATAGGCGCGAGAACTGATGGTGGACGCGAATAAGCTACCAACCAAAGCGATTAAGGTACTAAGGATGATGGCAAACCATAATTGGCGGTACATCGACATGGTGTTTCCTTTGTAAATTGTGCGTTCTTTCTTGAACCTTGGATATAATCATCCAAGCACTACTGCTGATTATTCAAAACCTTCTTATCTAAAACCTTCTTATTCAAAGCCTTCTTTACGAGCACGTTCTAATAAATCTTGCCAGCGTGATAGCCGACTAGTACCACCAGGACCCAGGCTCGCATTGCTGGCAGCGCCTGCGAAAATTCCTTGTCCATTAAAACTAAAAATAGGGGCCAGATCGTTGCGTCTGGAAGCCGGGCGAATATCTGAAATTAAATTATCGAGAATCAGTGGCTCGGCATCAGCTGTCGGGTAATATGCAAGCACCATGTGAGCCTGAGTAATACTACTATTGACACCACCAATTCGCGCCTTTACGTAAACAAGTCGTAGTTGCGTATCGGGGATATTCAAATTACGCAAACTAAAATATTTTGCAATGACAAAATCTTCGCAGTCGCCTTTTTTTTTCGCCAGACTCTCAAGTAAAGTTGCCCAATAATCGGATTGCCCCCATGCTTCATTATCATCGGTGTAAATAATTTTTCGATTGAAGAAAAGATTGACCTTCTGTAGTTTGACATCAATCGGAGCATCAATATTGCTGGTAATTAGATTTGACCATTCATTGAAGATTTGCTCATCACCGCCTAGCGATCGCATACTTAAACGCAAGCGATCCCAGTTTATTCCAAATGAATTTAGCGATAGTGCCGCAGTCACGATAAACAGGCTTATCGCTAGTATTTTGATTCGATAGCAACGTAAGGCAAAAAAAGCAGATTGCAATGTGGACTCGACCAAAAATTTTCAAGGATGTGTAAAGCAAGGCGAGTGCTTTAACACAGCATGATTGCCGATCTTTTACGCGGAGAAACTTATGTGCACGAGGTAAAAAAATATTTAGTGAGATCGCAATCCTACTAATCATTCTACAAGAAAAAAATGCTTCTCTTGAGAAACATTGCAGATTCTTACATAAGTTCTCATGACTCTTTGTAAAAAACCCGCAGAGGCTGTTACCTTGCGGGTTTTTTGCTGGATCTAGTCATGCTTAAGCACAGCAAGTCTTACCATTGTTTTGCATTTGGCCCCGAAACTGTCTCATTGACGATTTGCCACTTTCCTTTGATTTCTTCCCAATGCAAAGTTTTCTGCAAGGTATCTTGATAACTGCTTGAATGATAATCTTGTTGGAAGCTAGTCGTCGCATGCTTGTTATCTTGCATTGTGAACTTAATGTCCGACAAATCTAGCGTGATTTTTTGTGCGCTCATTAAACGTGCACGACGGGCAATTTTCCAAGATTCTCTGGACGTGTATTTTGCAGAGTAAAAATTGAAATAAGCATCTGGGTTCATGCTCACCCATGCTTCGCGCCATGCTTTGAGCGAGTTCAAGATTGAACTGCGAGAATTGATAACATGGTCTTTATTTTGTTCGGGCATTTTGGCAGCAGGCACGGCGACTTCCGCTTGGCTTGGTTGCGCAATTGCTTGAGTCGTTGGTTTGCTGAGCTCTTGTACCGTAACGCCTTCGATTGCGCGTTGATCAAGTTGTGCTTTGTTGATGACGTAGATCTCAGGCGCCTCGATAGGACAATTAGCAGCGGCTGCATTTGGGCTGATTTCACTATTTTTCAGTAAGCCTGTGTCATCATCGCGACGGTTTAAACCCAGTGCGGAATAGAGCTTACCCATTCCAGCTTGGGTTCTTGCATAGGCCAAAAATAAGTCAATTTCTGCATTGGAAAAAGTGCGCTTAGCCTGATACAACTCATTTTCTGTATCTAATAAATCGAGTAGCGAGCGCTGTCCAATATCGAATTGTTGGCGATAAGCATCGCGCGCTTTTTCAATCGACAATTGATGTTGATCGAGGAAATTCAATTGATCTGTCAATTTGCGCGTGTCGTTATAAGCAATCGCCAGAGTTTGACGGATATCACGACAGGTTTTGTCGCGCAAATCACGCGCCAGATTGAGCTGATCAGCCGCTTCTTGTACTCGCGCCTTATCGCTACCGCCGTTAAACAAATTCCAAGACATCACAAATTCTGCGGAGTTATTATTAGTGCGACCCGTGACGAAGTCGATGTTATTGCCGCGTTCCGCTCGCGCTTTAAAATCGAGGCGAGGTTGATAAGCAGAGCGACGTGAGTTTAACCCACTGTTGACTGAATCAATATTGTCTATGCTGGCTAATAATGCTGGATGATTGGTAAATGCTACATTCAATCCTTCCACAATTGAGCTTGGCATTCCTTTGGATAAACCGCTCAAGCTCTCCAATTCTTTTGAAGGCATAACGCCAACCAAGCGTTGAAAACGCGCACTCACGTCATGCAAATTCGATGTTTCTGTAACTAAATTAGCTTCTGCTAAAGCTAAACGCCCTGAAATTTGTTCTAAATCGACGCGACGACTGACACCAGCTTTGGATTTTGCTTGAATTTGCTCGAATACTGCACGGTGACGTACATAATTGTCTTCCGCCAGACTAACCAATTTACGGAACCGTGCAACATCCGCATACGCACGAACGACTTCTAATACGATGCTTTCAGATGTATCTTGTAATTCAAAGAAACGTACGCGCTTTAAATGATCGAGTTGCTTAACTTGGTTGCTGGTCAGAAAACCATCGTAAATCATTTGATTCAGGCTGAGAGTGGTCGCGCTACGATTTAATTCTGATTTTCCCAGACGGTTGTCGCGATTGTCACGTCCAGCATCTGCGCTCAATGTGACGTTTGGGAGATACGCACCAAAAGCCGCGTCCCGACCAGAACTTGTTGATTGAAAACTATGCCACTTCGCCTGCACTTCAGGATTGGTCAAAATAGCTTTTTGAGCAGACTCTTTGAGAGTTTGCATTTGCGCGTATGACGATACGGTAGTGACGGCTAAGCTAATCGCGAGACTAATTTTCTTTAGATTTAGTGACATGTTTTTCTCAAAAAGGTCAAGATTAAGTTGAAGCGAAAGATAGCAGAAGTTTATTGGCGATGCCAAGAAATCCATAATGTATTAAAGTCTATTTTTCAATAATTAACAGATTCGATGCACTATGGAAATTCTTTGTCACACGTGTACTTTATTTACATGTAATTTGACGTAAAGATTCACGCGCCGCATTAATTGTCGTTTCAATCACGTGATCAAAATGGCATGCTGACACAAATCCTGCTTCGTACGCCGATGGAGCAAGATATATGCCATGATCGAGCATCGCATGAAAGAAACGTTTAAAGAGCTCACCATTCGCCTGCATGACTTGTTCGAAGCTCGTCGGCACTTCTTTGCAGAAGTAGATACCAAACATGCCGCCTATCGCATCTGCACAGAAATCTATATTGAGTTCTGTTCCAATGCGATTAAATCCATCTACCAGTTTTTGCGTTTGTTGGCTTAGTTGCGTATAGAAGTCTGGCGCTTGAATAAGTTTCAAGGTTGTAAGTCCTGCTGCAACCGCTACAGGATTTCCAGATAGGGTACCAGCTTGATAGACACCGCCCAAAGGTGCCAGATGCGCCATAATTTCTGCTTTGCCACCAAAGGCTGCCACTGGCAAACCGCCACCGATGACCTTTCCTAATGCGGTTAAGTCTGGCGTGATTCCAAACAGAGCCTGCGCTCCACCAAGAGCAACGCGGAAGCCGCACATCACTTCATCAAAAATTAATATGCTACCGTGCTCACTACATAAGCGGCGCATCGTTTGAAGGAAAGCTTCGGTCGCCTTGATGAGATTCATATTGCCAGCAACTGGTTCAACAATGACACAGGCGATTTCACTACCAAATTGTTGAAACGCAGATTCCAATTGAGCGCAATCGTTGTAATCAAGAACCAAAGTGTGTTTGGTGAAATCAGCAGGAACACCAGAAGAGGTTGGATTGCCAAATGTCAGCAAGCCGCTTCCAGCTTTGACTAGCAAGGAATCTGCATGACCGTGATAGCAACCTTCAAATTTGATAATTTTGTCACGCTTCGTTGCGCCGCGGGCTAGTCGTAAGGCGCTCATCGTCGCCTCTGTTCCACTCGAAACAAGACGCACCTGTTCAATTGACGGCACTAATTTGCAAATTTCTTCGGCCATCAGAATTTCAGCTTCAGTCGGTGCTCCGAAGCTGAGGCCTTGCGTTACCGCATGTTGAACTGCGGCAATGACTTCAGGATGTGCATGTCCCAAAATGGCAGGGCCCCATGATCCAATGTAATCAATATATTGTTTATCATCCGCGTCCCAAATGTAGGCGCCTTCTGCTTTTTTGATAAAGCGTGGCGTGCCACCTACAGAGCGAAATGCACGCACTGGTGAGTTCACACCGCCTGGAGTTGTAATTTGCGCTCTCTGGAAGAAAGTCTCATTGAAAGACATAAAAATATTCTCACTGCAATAATGGTTAAAAAACTCAGCTCCGCGATCAATAATCAATCGGATGCTGTATGACGATCGTAATTACAATTCGTAAATCGCAGAAAAAGTGCCTGAACTAAGAAAGTCCACTACTTTTACTGGAATAAAAGCTTAAGTTTGTTTATTCTTCGATCTTTTTCGGTCATGCAAAGATGCTTGTTTATATAAATATATCGGACAATAAACAAAAAGCTGATCTTAACCTAACACCTGTTTAAAGTCGTTATCTAAAAGGAATGAAATTCGTGGAATATAAGACAATGATGTGCCTAATTTGCGGCTGGATTTATGACGAAGCCGCTGGTATGCCGGAAGATGGAATTGCTCCTGGGACAAAATGGGAAGATGTCCCGTTAAACTGGACTTGTCCCGAATGTGGTGCAAGAAAAGATGATTTTGACATGGTGCCTATGTAAATCGATATGCAAGGTGCGATGTTGTCTTGGTACATTTGGGAAGTTGAATTGACCCGAAAATTAGGTGTAAGTCTCTATTTTTGATCTGTATTTATATACAGCTAAACCTTAATTGTTGTTTCATCGCGTAGAAACAACTAAAAATTGGTGCAAGCTTGATAAACTTTGATAAAGTGCGATGTAGTAATAACTCTTCCAATTCGAGATAGCCTCATGTCAACATCCATCAGCAACGAAAATTTAAGAATTATGGTGATCGACGATAGTAGTACTATTCGTCGATCCGCCGAAATCTTCTTAGGGCAAGTTGGTTACAAAGTGATTTTGGCAGAAGATGGATTCGATGCGCTGGCAAAAATAAATGATACCCATCCTCATTTAATCTTTTGTGACATCTTAATGCCACGATTAGATGGATATCAAACTTGCGCATTAATCAAGAAAAGTGCGAAATTCAGAGATACCCCAGTCATTATGCTCTCCTCAAAAGATGGCTTGTTTGATCGGGCGCGTGGTGCAATGGTGGGGTCAGAAGAATATCTTACTAAACCTTTTACAAAAGATAGCCTGCTGAAGACCGTACGTAAGTACACGTCTGAGGCTATTTCTAATTAAATTCAAAACTTTTTCGAGGTTGAAAATGGCAATACAGAAGATTTTGATCGTTGATGACTCACCGACAGAACGTTATTTTTTAACAGATATTTTGGTGAAGAACGGTTTTTCGGTCTCGACAGCTGAGAATGGTGAAGATGCTTTGACCAAAATTAAGGCGGACAAACCACAACTCATCTTGATGGACGTTGTCATGCCTGGTCAAAATGGTTTTCAAATTACCCGCGCAATCTCACGTGATCCTGAAACACAAGACGTGCCGGTCATCATTTGCACTAGCAAAAACCAAGAGACCGATAGAATTTGGGGCTTACGTCAAGGTGCAAGAGACTATCTTGTGAAACCGATTGATCCTCAAGAGTTACTCGCAAAAATTGCAGCGCTCGGTTAAGCGAGTTAGTTTATGGCAGACAATTCGAGCGACAAATTTGTAGTAACAGAGCCTGAGATAGTGGTTTCCGCAGCGGTCGGACGACGTGCTCGTTTGCGAGATTTTCAGTCACAGCTAATGGAGCGTATGCAAGCCGCGAAGGCGGGTGCGCATGTGCGGGCAAATCAACTAGGCGTGCAAATCGGCAAGTATCGCTATTTGATTGATTTGCGTGAAGCTGGTGAAATTGTTTCTTCGGGCAATCTCACCAAAGTTCCTTTGACCAAGCCTTGGTATCTGGGCTTGTCCAACGTCCGTGGTAGCTTGACCAGCGTGATCGATTACTCCCTTTTCGAGGGACACGAAGCGACGTTCTTAGACTCCTCGTGCCGAGTTCTCGCCTTTTCAAATTCATTGTCATTTAATAGTGGCTTGTTGGTCTCAAAAGTTTTGGGTCTGCGTAATGCCGATGAAATGGATTTGATCGATGAACAAGCGACGGATGAGAATACGATGAATCATCACAAGAAGCCGTGGGTGTTGAATCGGTTTCTCGATGCAGATGGGCAGATCTGGTCACAAATAAGCCTGTCGTTATTGGTCCAAGATCAAGAATTTTTGCACATTGGACTGTAAAAAAATAAGTGTTTGACGGATACGTAAAATAGAAAAAGCCTAGCTTTTCAATCGTTTAGGAGATTTTGTAATGGCATTGAATAACCCACCACATTCGACTGAAGATCAAGAAGTCCAAGATCTAGACTTTGCGAATCAAGCTTCAGAGGCACCAATTGAGTCGATTGAGAATGAGATTCTGCCGCTAGAAACGATAGAAGAAGCACAAAATGTACGTATGTTGCATGAGCATGACGTACAAACTGCTGAGCCAGAACCTCTGCCACAACAAGCATTTGTAGAACCCGAAAAAGAAGTTAACTTCGATAGCACCATCAACCGTGTGGATGCGACGATCATTGGTGATGCACTAGAAAAAGGTCGCGATATTCGCCTGCCTTTGATTGGGCATTTGCCGCTGCAAAAACAAATTCGTTATTTGTTGATCGCGATGGCCGTCTCTTTGGGCCTCAGTGCGCTTTTCGTTTATTTGAATGCGAGTCAATCGGCCTTGATTTCTACGCAGGCGCAGATTTCCGGTGAGATTTTGATGCACTCGCAGCGTATTGGTAAAGCTGCGCCGAATGCGATCTACGGCAAACCAGCGGCGTTTTCTCAGTTGGAAGAAAGTCAAAAAACGATTAATGCCAATATCGACGTTCTCTTGAATGGGGGCGATTACAAAGGTCGTTCCATTTCCAAAGCAGGGTCAGGCGTTGAGCCAATTCTGAAATCGACCAAAGCGGCTTGGGCGAACTCGAATAAAGCAGCGACGACCATCATGAAAACCAAGAAAGAATTGGCTGGTTTCCGTGAAGACTTAGAAAGCATGAACTTGCTGTCCCCAACTCTCGAAAGTTTGACGAGCGATATCTCGACCAAAGAAGTGCAGGGCGGCGCCTCTCCTCAAGCGATTTTCGCGTCCGGTCAATTAGTTATGTTGACACAACGTCTGGCACGTAGTGCGAGTGAATTCATGACACCTGAAGGTATTAACCCAGAAAAAGCATTCTTGCTTGGTAAAGATGCGGATACTTTTTACGAACTGGTTGAAGGCTTCTTGAATGGTAGTGAAATCAATAAACTTGCCGCAGTTAAAGATGCATCGATTCGTGCCTTGTTGAGTGATTTGCGTAAGACTTTCGTTGATTACAAAAAGAACGTTGACAGTATTTTGGCGAAGAATAATGAATTTATTGAAGCGAAAAAATCCGAGCAATTGATCTTTAATGAAAACGAAGACATTAAACAAAAAATTGCTACGCTGGAAAAAACTTATACAGCGCAACAAGATTCTACCAATCTTTCATTCTGGTTCTTGATGTTGTCTGCTGCGGTCGCTTTGGTTTCTGCGGCAGGTATTGCGGTCGTGTTGTTGCAAGACAGTCGTAGTCGTACTAAAGAAGCGAATCAACGTCGTATCGAGGCCGATGCGCAGATGCAATTGGCGCAGAAGCAAGAGGAACAAGCGAATGCGGTTAATGAACAGAATCAGGCTGCGATTTTGCGCTTAATGAATGAGTTGCAAGAAGTGGCGGATGGTGACTTGACTGTTCAAGCAACGGTTTCGGAGGACATCACTGGTGCGATTGCCGACTCCGTTAATTACACGGTGGAAGAGTTGCGCGGTCTGGTAGGTCGCGTTACAACAACTGCGGTACAGGTTACTAGCGCGTCTTCACAAGCGCAGACAATTTCCGATGAATTGTTGGAAGCGTCTCATCAACAAGCGCGTGAGATCGTGGATGCAGGTAAAGCGATTACCACGATGGCGAATGATATTACCGAAGTTTCCCGCTCTGCGAATGAATCGGCCGAGGTTGCGCGTCAATCAGTTGCTGCGGCGGAGCAAGGAGCCTTAGCGGTGGAAAACACGATCAAGGGCATGAACGAGATTCGTGAACAAATTCAGGAAACTTCTAAACGTATTAAACGTCTCGGTGAATCTTCACAAGAGATTGGTGAGATCACGGAACTGATTTCCGACATTACTGAACAGACCAACGTATTGGCGTTGAACGCGGCGATTCAGGCGGCGTCTGCGGGTGAAGCAGGTCGAGGCTTCTCCGTGGTTGCGGAAGAGGTTCAGCGATTGGCGGAACGTTCAGCTGAAGCGACCAAGCAGATTGGTGCCTTGGTTCGTACGATTCAGACGGATACCCACGATGCGGTAGCCGCGATGGAAAAATCAACACAGGGTGTGGTTGAGGGAGCAAAACTGTCCGATGCGGCGGGTACCGCGTTGTCAGAAATCCGTAGCGTTTCAAACCGCTTGGCGGAACTGATTCAAGGTATTTCACTTTCTACAGAGCAGCAAGCGACTTCGGCGAACGGCGTTGCACAAAACATTCAACACATTTTGACGATTACCGAAAAAACACAAAACGGTACACAACAAACCTCTCTCTCCATTAAAGACTTGTCGAAGTTGGCGGAAGAATTGAAGAACTCAGTGTCTCGATTCCGGGTTACAGCCTGATTTTCGACCGCAAGCTAACTCTTTGTTAGCTTGCTTATGTATGCAACGCGGGAAACTCAGTTTTCCGCCCTTAGAGTTTGCGGGGTTTAAGAATGACATCAGGTTCTTCTAAAACGTTGGATTCTGGACAGGAGCAATTTGATATTGCTCCCTTGTCTTGGGTCATGACGGAATTGCGGGAAGCACTTTCGAGTGCTGGTAAGTTGTTGAATGATGCGATTGGCCAAGAGGCCGAAACGCAAGCCACATCTTTATTACAGGCGAAGACCTACTTGCATCAAGCTCACGGAGCTTTGCAAATCGTGGAGGTAGAAGGTGTCTCCATTGTGACTGAAACGGTCGAGGAGTTAATCGAGCGAATTCAGGCGGGTAAGCTGGTTATTTCTACTGACGTTGTACAGCGTATTACCGAGGCGTTTTACGCGGTCTTACGTTACCTAGAAGATTTATTGGCGGGGAATTCTCAACAGCCAGTGCGATTGTTCCCTGAATATCGTGCTTTGTTGGAATTGAAAGGCGCCGAGCGCATCCATCCTGCCGATCTGTTTTTTCCGTCATTGTCTGTTCAGGAAAAAATTCCAGAGTTGGCATTGTCGGCTCACCCAACAAATATCAACTATGGTGCGATTCGCCTACGCTTTGAAAAATTATTACTGACTGTACTCACGAGCAAAAATGCTGATGCAAAATTAGATGCGTCGAATCAAATGAGTGTCTTGATTCGTGAAATTGAACAAGCACAGACAAGTTCGCAGACGAAGGCATTCTGGCTAGTGATGCGTGCATTTGCTGAGTCAACTGCCTCAATCGATGCGCGTGATGAACGTCATATTAAGCAAATCTGGGGTCGGATTAATTTGCAAATCCGCCGCTTGGTCGAGGGCAATACCAGTGTGCCAGAACGCTTATTGCGGGATGCTTTGTTTTTTATCGCACAAGTTCGTGAGCCTTCCGCTTTTGTCGCACAAATCCGCCGCGCTTACCAGCTTGATGATCACGTCCCAGACGATTATGACCAAAAACGTTATGGTTTGATTGCGCCAAATGTCTTAGCTAACGCAAAAGAATTACTCACTAATATTAAGAATTTGTGGGGACGTATCTCAAACGGCGATAACAGCTTGGTAGATAAGTTTACGCAAAAGATGAAAGATTTGGCGGACTTAGGTGTGAGTCTGCAATCTGCTCCATTGACCAAATTATTGCGCGAATTGAATGGTATTGCGAGTCATGCTGTCCGCGCAAAAGACAAAGAGCGGATGGGATTGGAGTTGGCGACTTGCCTTTTGTTTTTGGAAAATGCGCTGGAACAAATCACACATTTGCCGGCTAATTTCTCTGCGCGTGCGGATGAGATTTCCGCTCGTTTATTGTCCGTAGTCAGCGGCGAAGTGCCGGATGGCCATGTTACTTGGATCGGTGAGATTTCTCGCGAAGCACAGCAACGCCAGACCATGGGCGTGCTGGTTGGCGAAATGCAGTTGAGCTTAAAGCAAGCCGAAAAAGCCTTAGATGAACATTTCCGTGATATTTCAAATACCGCCACATTAGCACCTGTTGATGGAATTTTGGCGCAACTGGGTGGCGCCTTGGCGATGTTGGATCAAGATGATGCCCTCGCAGCGGTGAGCCATACGCGTACTTTGGTAAATTCGTTTGCCGATGGAAATTCATCGTTAACTCCGGCAGAACTAGATAATTTGCATCAAAAAGTCGCGCAGAATGTGGGCGCACTGTCATTTTTTATCGAGACTTTGCAAAGCCAGCCTGAATTTGCTAAGAAGCGTTTTGTCTTTGATGCAGCTGCGGGCACTTTCCAATCTAAATTGTTGGAAAAAGCGCCTGAGAAAGAATTACTTCCATCAACGCCTTTGGAAGCAAATCCAGAGGCAATGCCAGCCGCTACTGCTGAACAAGATTTGATCGAACAGCAAAAAGAATCTGAGCGTTTATTAGCGTCATTGGTCGACGCGCCAGAAGATTCAGATTTGCAGGCGAAACTCAAAGACTCCTTGGATCATGAACGCTCATACGCCGCTTTGCTCGACGATAGCGACGCTAGTGCAAGGGCAAAAACAGCCATTGATTTGCTCGCCCATGCTGATCTCAGCCAAGCTGCTGCGTTAGATGAAATCGTTGCTGCGACTTCTCATGGTGAAGCTGCGCCAGAGATTCAATTGAGCCAAGAGTTGCCGGAAACCGAAGAGGAGATTGACGCTGAATTGTTGGAAATATTCCTGACTGAGGCCGATGAAGTGCTGGGCGCGGTTCGCGAAAATATTCCTCTGTCACGTCATGATACAAATAATCAAGAATACTTGATTCGCTTGCGTCGCTCATTCCATACACTCAAAGGTAGTGGGCGTATGGTGGGATTAATGGTGTTTGGTGAAGGTGCCTGGAACATCGAGCAAGTCATGAATCTGTGGTTGTCAGAAACCCGTGCCGGTACTGAATCCCTCTATCAATTGCTGGAATATGCGGCAGAAGAGATGTTTGCTTGGGTAGAAGAACTTAAAACGAAGGGTAGTTCTGGGCGAAATTCTAACGCGATTATTGCCGCAGCCATAAGGGTGCGTGACGGCGAGAAATTTAGCGTCGATGCTGCAGAGCCAGTATCAGTTGTGCTCGAACCAGTTGTACTCGAACCAGTTGAAACATTGGAGCTGGCAGCCAGCGAGCCTCAGACTGCAGAACTTGATGTGAAATTCTCAGTTCAAGCCCCCGCGTTGGCAGTTGCTGAATTGGCAGTCGACTCCCCCGCTCAGGCAATAGAGAGCGGAGTAAGCCTAAGCGTCGATACAACAGCTGAGGCTGAGTTGTCCTTAACTGGATTCGACATTGAACCAGAAGCGGAATCTACTGAAATTTTGGTGGCTTCTGACATTGTTGAAGAAAGTGCTCCTGAATTTAGCTTAAGCATCCCTGAACTTGAAGTGCAGGAAATGACTGAGCTCAATACGGAGTCAGCAACAGCGTCAACAACAGAGCCGACAGCAGAACTTACATTAGATTTTCCTGAGATCGTATCACTGCAAGAACCACAAGAACTGCAGGAAGAACAACAGCCGTTAGATTTAATTGAAACAGTTACTTTAGATGAGTCTGTGGATGGTCTTGACGCTGTTGCTCATGATTTGGCCGATAATGTGGTCGCCTTGACCCCAGTGATTGCAGCACCTGAAGCGGCAGAGTTTGCTGACTTGACGGAAGCTCCAACATTGTTGACTCCATCAGATGATGCAATTGCGGTTCAACAGTCGGCACAAATCATTGAGTTTCCTGATTTCTCCATGCCTGTTGCCAAGGAGTCCGACAATACCAAACGTATTGGTGAGATAGAAATTAGTTTGCCTTTGCATACGATTTACATGGCAGAGACAGATGAAATTGTACGCTTCCTCGCGCAAGATTTCTCTGAGTGGAGGCATGAGCCCACCAGACCTGTGTCACGTCATGCAGTCCATGCAGCGCATTCCTTAGCGGGTAGCTCGGCGACGGTAGGCTTGTTTGCCGCGCAAGAATTGGCGCACAGCTTGGAAAATGTGTTGCAGCGTTTGGAGCGTCATCCAGTCAGTTTGGAAAATGCAGAGTTTGATTTGCTGGATCATTCTGTCGACTGCGTCAAAGCAATGTTGCAGAAGTTTGCTTTGTCGGAAATGGCGGACAGAGTTCCTGAAGAAAACCTGCGTTTAAGTCAATTGTTAGAAACGGTAATTTCTCGCTCCAATATTGGAGATGACGGGGAGTTCATCACTTCTACTAATGAACGTCTGGATCCAGTGTTATTAGAGCCAGTCGCTTCTGAGTTGCCTGAGTTGGACGACATGTTGGTGGTGGAAGACGAGTCGCTTGCCACTGCATCGATATCCGCAACAGATCTTGGAACGGATCTTGACGAGGAAGTTGTAGCCTCATTTGTAGCCCCGTTAGATATTGAAGGTGTCGATGCCTCCATTTCTTTGACATCTGCTGAGTTAGCAGCTCCAGACCATCTGGAATTAGCGGACGTCTCATCCGATTTGTCCGTGAATGTCTCTGAGGATATTTCTACAGAATTGTTGCAAACGATGACAATTCCAGAGGCGGTTTTCTCAACAGAATTAGCTCCAGAATTGGAGATTGATTTGTCTGGTGGTGGTCAAGATTCATTGCCTGCGCCGGTGACAGCTCTTGTTGAAACTGAGGCGGTTGTAGACGAAACAGCGATAGTTGAAATTATCGAACCGGCTGTGCTTGAGCAAGCCATAGTCGAGCAAGCCGCAGTCGAACAAGCTCTAGTTGCGCAGCCTATCGTTGAGCAGCCAGCGCCAGTCATGCAAGAAATCCCAGTTGACCGCAGCAGTTCAGAAATTGAACTCAAAGTCAGCGACGAGATTGATCATGACTTGCTCCCAGTATTCTTGGAAGAGGGTAATGATCTGTTGCCAATGATAGGACAATTATTACGTTCATGGCAGCAAAGTCCTGAAGATGATGCGATTCCGCAATCTATTTTGCGTTTGATGCATACGGTAAAAGGCAGTGCGCGGATGGCGGGGGCGATGCAGCTTGGGCAGCATACGCATGACATGGAAACACGCATTGAAAATCTGATGCACACCGGTAGCACAATTCGTCAACCGTTGTTGGAAGATTTGTTGTCCCGTCATGATTATGCAATGCACCTGTTTGAACGTTTGCAAAATCCTGATTTGGCAATGCAAGCGGCTCCTGTAGAAAATCTTGCTGAGCTGTCTGCTACTGAAGAGATGAATCAGTTCCAGGAAGCTCTAGAGCAGCCTGCGATGCATGAAGTTGAAGCTTCAATCTCGGCATCGGATGAATCCTTGGTGGCGCAAGAATCGTCCGTCGAATCCTCAGAGTTGAGCAATGCCGTTGCGGCGGTTGAAGTGCCTTCTTTAGCCGCGAATGTTCCTGCAACAGATGCGACTAGTACTTCCGCTAAACCCGCAATTGTGTCACGTGCTTTGAGACAGGTGGCGCCACAAGTAGTGGCTGCGGCCAATACTGCACCCGTGCCGTTGGTGCGTGTGCGTGCTGATATTTTGGATCGTTTGGTCAATCAGGCTGGTGAAGTTTCTATTTCACGTTCTAAGTTGGAAAATGAGGTTGATACTTTAAAAGCTTCCTTGTCGGAATTAACTGAAAACGTTAGTCGTTTGCGCGACCAATTGCGTGAAGTTGAAATTCAAGCTGAAACGCAAATTACTTCGCGTATGGCGTTCTCTGGTGATCGTGAATTTGATCCTCTGGAATTTGATCGATTTACGCGTCTGCAAGAATTGACACGGATGATGGCTGAGAGCGTCAGTGACGTCGCCACCGTGCAAACTGCGTTGAACCGCACGATCGAAGGCGCGACCATCGACTTGAATGCACAAGCACGTTTAACTCGTGAATTGCAACAAGATTTGATGCGCGTGCGTATGATTCCGTTCTCCAGTGTTTCTGAGCGTCTGTACCGGATTGCGCGTCAGACCGCGAAGGAAATGGATAAACGAGTCAACTTAGATATTCGTGGTACTTCAGTTGAGATTGACCGTAGCGTTTTGGAAAAAATGGTTGGCCCATTCGAACACATGCTGCGTAATGCTATTGTGCATGGTATCGAAGCACGTCAGGATCGTGTCGCCCGTGGTAAAAATGAAGTGGGTGAATTACTGATTGAGATTCGCCAAGAGGGTAACGAAGTTGTTATTCACTTTACGGACGATGGTCAAGGATTGAATATCAATCGCATTCGTGAAAAAGCGAAAAACGTGGGCTTGTTGACTGACGAGAGTTTTGTCAATGAATCTGATGTCGTCAACCTGATTTTCGAGCCTGGCTTCTCGACTGCTAGTGAAGTGACAGAATTGGCTGGTCGTGGTGTTGGTATGGACGTCGTGCGTTCCGAAGCTGCCTCATTGGGCGGACGTGTTTCAGTTAGCACCGTGGAAGGCAAAGGCGCGCATTTCACGATTCACTTGCCGTTGACGTTGGCGGTGACGCAGGTTGTGATCTTGAATGCAGGTGGCAAAACATTCGCCGTGCCTTCAGTCTTGGTAGAGCAGGTGCAACAATTGAAGTCCGCCGCATTGGCAACCGCTTATAACGACGGTGCAATTATGTGGCAGGGCAATCGAGTACCATTGCATTACTTACCAAGCATGTTGGGTGAGCGCGATGCAACTCCAGACACACAGCAATACACGCCTATCCTGATCATGAAGAGCGATAACGAACGTGTGGCAATTCACGTCGATCAGATTATTGGTAACCGCGAGGTCGTTGTTAAAAACGTTGGCCCGCAATTGGCACGTATGATCGGTATCGCAGGTGCAACGGTACTGGGCTCGGGCAATATTGTTTTGATTTTGAACCCTGTTCCTTTGGCACAGAAAATTGAACACGAACGTGCTAAATTACCTGAGTCGCACGTGGAAAGTGGTGCCCCAGAATTGGGTGCAGTGGCTGAAATGGTTGAAAAACAAGCTGCTCCAACTCAAGTCGCGCCAGTTCAAGGCTTGCGCACGCATCATATCGTGATGGTCGTAGATGACTCACTGACTGTACGTCGTGTGACGCAGCGTTTGCTGGTGCGTGAAGGTTATCAGGTTGTGTTGGCGAAAGATGGTATTGATGCGCTGGAACAATTGCAGTCGATTACGCCAGATGTGATGTTGGTCGATATTGAAATGCCACGCATGGATGGTTTCGATTTGACACGTAACGTGCGTAGCGACTCTAGAACCCATCATATTCCTATCATCATGATTACTTCACGTACGGCCGATAAACACCGTAACTATGCGGCAGAACTCGGTGTGAATGAGTATTTTGGTAAACCTTATCGTGAAGATGATTTGTTGACGGCAATTAGCGGTTTCGTGAATAAGCAAATCGAAGCTGTGTGATCGTTTTAAGTTCGACATGAAAAATCGTAGTCAACTTCAGTAATAAAAACGCCTCGAAATATCGAGGCGTTTTTATTTGCGTAGTATCGATTTAGCTGATTTTCTTCACGACACTGTATCGTTCTAGAGTCCGCAGACGGGCGACATCATGCGCCACAATTGGATAGGGATAATCGCGTCCCAATTGCAAATTCATTGCAGCTAACTCGATTGGACTAAGCTTCCAGGGAGCATGAATTTGTTTAGCGTTCAGTTTGGCTAATTGTGGCAAATAACGACGTATAAATTTCCCCTCACTATCAAACTTTTCAGACTGTGTAATCGGATTGAAAATTCGAAAGTACGGTTGCGCATCACAACCAGTTGATGCCGCCCATTGCCAGCCGCCATTGTTGGCGGATAAATCAAAATCGTTCAGGTGTAAGGCAAAATAGGCTTCCCCCCAACGCCAGTCTATGCCCAAATCTTTGACCAAAAAGCTGGCGACCACCATGCGTAGTCGATTATGCATATAGCCAGTTTGATTTAATTGCAGCATTGCTGCGTCAACCAAAGGATAGCCTGTCTTGCCATCACACCAAGCTTGAAACAGTTCCTGTGCTGAGCTTCCGCTTTCCCATTGAATGGCGTCGTACTCAGGTTTGTATGCATGTCCAACGACGCGCGGATTGTGGTACAAAATCATGAAGTAGAAGTCGCGCCACACCAGTTCTGATAGCCACACACTAGCACCTTCCATCGCGTTTGCCGTGCGTATTTGCCGCATCGCTTGACTTACTAGGTAACGAATAGAGACGGTACCAAAACGCAAATGAACGGACAGGTAAGATGGTCCCTTAATGGCAGGAAAGTCTCGCGCATGGCCATAGTGATCAATTCGCTCTAGAAAATCTTCCAACAGCGCAGCACCGGCACTCATGCCACCGTGCAGTTTTAAGTCTTGTTCGCTGAGTTCTTCGAATCCCATGCTGGCCAGGCTAGGCATCGTCGTTTCAGTATGTGGTGCAAAATGACCCGCATATTTTTTTACAGGATAGGGTTTGAAATAGAAATCTGCTTCCCCTTCGGTTTCAGAGGCAAGTTTTTTTAACCAGGCATTTTTGTAGGGCGTGAAGACAGAAAATGGCTTGCCAGCCAAACTTAGGACTTCATCTTTATCAAAAATAACCTGATCCTTACAGTCGATGAAGTCACAATTGAAACTCAGTAAGTGTTGTTGCACGGTGTGGTCGCGCTGTATCGCAGCCGGTTCGTAATCACGATTGACAAACACTGCATTGATTTGCAGTTCGGCCGCCAAACGAGGGATTTCTTCGACGGGATCGCCGTAGCGGACGATCAAATGCGTGCCTAATGCTTGTAATTCAGCCCGTAATTCCTGAATGCTTTGATGAATAAATTGCACCCGGCGATCGCGTTTCGGCAGTCCTTGCAGGATGACTTTGTCAAAAATAAATACGCAGTAGCAAGAATTTGATTGTTTTAAGGCTTGATACAAAGCGGCATTGTCAAAATGGCGTAAATCGCGGCGAAACCAGACTAAACTTTTGGTGTAGGTCATATTTTCAAATTTTGTGGTGAAAATTAGATGTATTTGCTTGTAAGATCTTTGCAATATACTTGGAATAACGCTTCTTACATCGGTTTTTTCGGTAGCCCGAGACCATATCACAGATCATAAAACCACACTAAAACTGATAAAATACGGGTATGAAGAAGCAAAAAAACCTACATTCCCCAGTTGACGACTTTGATGATGAAGAAATTGAACTCGTCAGCGATGATTTTTCTGAAACTTTAGAACGCGCACTTAAACGCAAAATGAGCTCCTCAGACTCAGATTCAGGTTCAGACTCAGGTTCAGGAGTTGCTGAGCAATCTCTCAATCTCAGCAATCATTTTCTCATTGCGATGCCCGGCATGCTTGACCCTATTTTTGGCGGCACCGTGATTTATATGTGTGAGCATAATTCGCGTGGCGCGATGGGTATGGTGATTAACCGTCCTACCGATATGACGATTGCCGAGTTGTTTGATCGTATCGATTTACAACTAGAGATTATCCCTAATTCCCATCCATTAGGACAACGCCCGGTATTGTTTGGTGGTCCAGTGCAAAGTGATCGTGGTTTTGTCCTGCATGCGAATGCAGGGAAATTTACATCATCGCTGAAAGTTAGTGAGGACATTTCTTTTACTACCTCGCGCGATATCTTAGAGTCTCTTGCTGCTGGTGAAGCACCGCAACGCCTGTTGCTCAGCATAGGTTATGCCGGTTGGGATGCCGGGCAACTAGAACAAGAAATTTTAGCAAATGGCTGGCTGACCGTGCCTGCGGATTTGAGCGTGATGTTCGATACGCCAGTAGAAGAGCGTTTTGATGCAGCGATGAAATTGCTGGGATTTGATCCCTTGATGCTAGCATCAGTTGCAGGGCATGCTTAATGACGAGCGTGGATACGGTCACTATAAGCGGAACCATATTAGCTTTTGATTTCGGTTTGAAACGCATAGGTGTTGCGGTAGGCAATACCTTGATTCGACAAGCACAGCCATTGTCTATCATTAATGCACCGAGTAATGATGGCAAATTTGAAGTGATTGCGCGCTTGATTCAGGAATGGCAACCGGCATTATGTGTGGTCGGCTTGCCTATGCACCAGGACGGCGTAGCGCACGAAATGACGGTGCGCTGCCAACGATTTGCGAATCAATTACATGGACGTTATGGCGTCAAGATTGCTCTGGTGGACGAACGTTATTCGTCAGCGGTATTGCATGCCAAGCAGGGTGAAAGAATTGATGATCAAGCGGCAGCAGTGATTTTGCAGCAGTATTTTGATCAGACATGAAATGGTCGTGTGAAATGCTTGTGCACAGGCAGCGAGCATACAACCCCAATATTCAATGTGAAACTTCTAAAACAATTTGAAGAGTAATGATGAAAAATCCACAGTTAAATAAGAACGGCGAATTACAACACTTATTAGGTATTGATGGTTTACCAAAATCGATCATCAACCACATTCTGGATACAGCTTCTTCGTTCGTCAGCATAGGTGAACGCGAACTTAAGAAAGTGCCTTTGATGCATGGTAAGAGTGTGTTCAATCTGTTTTTTGAAAACTCTACCCGTACTCGCACTACCTTCGAAATTGCAGCCAAGCGCTTGTCTGCCGATGTCATCAATTTGAACATCGCAGCATCGAGCGCCAGCAAAGGTGAATCTTTACTCGATACGATAGACAATTTGGCGGCGATGCATGCCGACATGTTTGTCGTTCGTCATGCGACTTCTGGTGCACCATTCCTGCTTGCACAACATTTAAACGATACCAAGCAACATCACGTCCACGTGGTAAATGCCGGTGACGGACGCCACGAACATCCAACGCAAGGTTTGTTGGATATGTACACGATACGTCACTATAAAAAGGACTTCAGTAATCTGACCGTGGCAATTGTGGGTGACGTTTTACATAGCCGTGTTGCCCGTTCTGATATCCACGCATTGACGACTTTAGGTGCGGCTGAAGTGCGCGTGATCGGTCCACGTACATTATTGCCGGGTGGTTTGGAGCAAATGGGTGTGCGTGTTTTCACGAACATGAACGAAGGCTTAAAGGGCGTCGATGTAGTCATCATGTTGCGTTTGCAAAATGAACGTATGAACGGTGCCTTATTGCCTTCCACACAGGAATATTTCAAACAATATGGCTTGACGCCAGAGCGCTTAGCTTTAGCCAAGCCAGATGCGATCGTCATGCATCCGGGACCGATGAACCGTGGTGTAGAAATTGATTCCGCTGTCGCCGATGGGCCACAAGCGGTGATCCTGTCACAAGTGACGTTTGGGATTGCAGTGCGGATGGCGGTGATGAGTATTGTTTCTGGCAGCAATGCCTGAATTAGCAATCCCACCAGCTCAAGTTAAGAATAGAAATTTCGGAAAGAACTTAAATGAATCTTCATATTAAAAACGGCCGTGTGATCGATCCGGCGAGTGGCTTGGATGAAGTTAAGGATGTGTTTGTCAGCGCAGGGAAAATTGCAGCAATTGGAAATGCGCCTGCGGACTTTGTCGCGGCACATATGATTGATGCCAGCGGTTTAGTCGTGACTCCAGGCTTAGTCGATTTGAGCGCACGATTGCGCGAACCTGGGTTTGAATATAAAGCGACTTTGGAATCAGAATTGCAGGCAGCGATGCGTGGTGGTGTGACCAGTTTGGTGTGTCCGCCAGATACTGATCCCGTGCTCGATGAAGCTGGTTTGGTCGAAATGTTAAAGCAGCGAGCCAAGATGCAGCACAAGGCCAATGTTTATCCATTAGGCGCATTGACAGTCGGCCTGCATGGTCAAAATCTGACGGAAATGGCAGCATTGACGGAAGCGGGTTGCGTCGGTTTCTCGCAAGCCGAAGAACCCATCGTCGACACAAATGTACTGCAACGTGCGCTGTCTTATGCAGCGACTTTCGGTTACACAGTCTGGCTGCGTCCACAAGATGCTTTTGTCGGTAAAGGTGGAGTTGCCCATAGTGGTCCGTTAGCGTCGCGTCTTGGCTTATCGGGTGTGCCAGTGATGGCAGAAACCATCGCGATGCACACCTTGTTTGAATTGATGCGGGCGACTGGCGCTCGTGTTCATTTATGCCGAATTTCTTCTGCCGCTGGTTTGGAGTTAATTCGTCAGGCGAAAAAGGAAGGCCTGCCGTTAACGTGTGATGTAGGCATTCACCACGTTCATTTGACCGATACTGATATTGGTTACTTTGATTCAAACGCGCGTTTAACCCCTCCATTACGTAGTCAGCGTGATAGAGATGCGATTTTGGCAGCCTTGGCCGATGGTACGGTAGATGCGATTTGCTCCGATCACACCCCAGTTGACGATGATGAGAAAGCGCTGCCGTTTGCAGAGGCTTCAGCAGGTGCAACTGGTCTAGAATTATTGTTGTCATTGGCGGTGAAATGGTCAGATGACAGTCGTGGTGCGATCAGCCTGGGACAAGCCCTTGCTAAAATTACGCGTGACCCGGCGGCTTTAGTGGGATTGCCATGTGGTCAGATCAAAGTCGGTGAAGCTGCTGACATATGCGTGTTTGATCCGACTGCACGCTGGGCAGTGCGGGCAGATGCTTTAGTCAGTCAAGGCAAACATACGCCATTCCTAGGTTATGAATTGCCAGCAGTCGTAAAAGCGACGATCGTGCATGGTCGCCTTGCATATAGCTCTCTGTAATTGTGTTCGCTCTCATCCCTCAAGTTGAATAGCTTGAGGGATTTTTATTGCCCGAATTTGCGTATTTATTTTTATTATTCTTCTGTTTGGTGATGCATGCCTAAATTGCGATTTGCCCGTGTACTTTTGCATGTATTTGTTGGTGTTTTGACCTGTGCGTTTATCTTTCCATTTATTGCTGCGGCGAAGCGCGAGGCTTTGGTTAAACGTTGGTCATTTCAGTTGCTCGCTTTATGCAAAGTCAAAGTGAAATTGCTTGATCAAAGTGGCGGGCAAATTCCTGAACATGCATTAATTATTGCCAATCACGTATCGTGGCTGGATATTTTTGTAATTAACTCGTGGCAAGCTTGTCACTTCGTGGCTAAAGCCGATATCCGCAGCTGGCCTATTGCAGGTTGGCTCAGTGCTCAAGCCGGAACCATCTTCTTGGCTCGCGGCAAGCAACGAGAAGTGCGCCGTATTTATGAAGGTCTGGTGCATCAATTGCGAGACAATAAGCGCATTGCTTTTTTTCCAGAAGGCACCACGGGTGCACAGGGCGGCGTATTGCCATTTCATGCGAACTTGTTCGAAGCTGCGATTGAAGCTCAGGTGCCGATTTTGCCATTTGCTGTGCGTTACGTTGACGCAAAAGGAGAATTGCATCCCGCGGCAGACTTCATCGGTGAGATGACATTTGCAGAAAGTATGCGATTGATTTTGCAATCAGAAGCAATGATCGCTGAATTGATACAACTGCCAATGATTTCCACTGATGGTGCACATCGCAGAGAAGTCGCGCAAGTTGCAAGAGAGGCAGTGGCGGATGCTTTGGGCGTTAAATTATGATCGTCGAGAATTATAATCGTCGAGAATTAAAATGGAGATTGATGTTGCGGGCTATCGACTTGCACGACTAAACGATCTTCTAAACGCACTGCCGTCAGTTTTCCACCCCACACACATCCAGTATCCAGACTGATCAGATTGTCGCGCAGCAGCAGTCCCAAGGTTGACCAATGCCCAAAGATCACTATGCAATCTTGCGTTTCGCGTGACTCTACATCGAACCAAGGTGTCAGATGTTCAGGCGCATTCGCTGCACCTTCTTTTAAATCAAAATCCATACTGCCATCGGCGTGGCAAAAGCGCATACGGGTTAAACCATTGATGATGCAGCGCAGACGTTCTGCACCTTCTAAGTCCTTGTTCCACTGCGTTGGTGTGTTGCCATACATCGTGTTGAGTATTGAGACATAGTCGTCACTGCGCAATTGGGTTTCAACTTCATGTGCAAATTGCAGAGTGGTGGACTTAGTCCAATTGGCGAACACGCCAGCGTGAACCAATAAATGCTGACCGATTTCTATGGCTAGTGGTCGATGACGCAACCAATCTAATAAATCGGCGCAGTCATCCGCTGCGAGTATTGCCTCTAGCGTGTCACTGCGATGCGAAGTTCGAATGTGATTGGCGACTGCTAGCAAATGTAAGTCGTGATTGCCCAATACGGTGTCGGCACGTGCACCCAGATTTTTTACCAGACGCAGCGTTTGTAAAGATTGAGGTCCGCGATTTACCAGATCACCGGCAAATAGTAATCGTGCCTGTGGATCGATGGCATCGATTTGAGCAATCAACTCGACTAATTGATCGTAGCAACCTTGGACGTCGCCGATAACAAAAGTGTTCTGCATATTGAATTTATTGTTCCGCGCCCACGCGTTTGGCTTCAGCACGACTGAGCAGTGCTTGCTGTTTTTCTTGTTCACGCATGCTGGCAGTTATCATAGTTGGCCAGCCTATTAAATGTTGCTCACTGATTTCTGCTAATGCGCGCAAGCCGTCAGGTGATTCATTTAGGCAGGGAATGTAGTTAAAAGTTTGGCCGCCAGCGGTTAAGAAGGCTTGTCGAACCTCCATCGCGATTTCTTCTAAGGTTTCTAAACAATCTGCCAAAAAGCCAGGGCAAACGACATCAATACGTTTGATGCCTTGCTTTGCTAATGCTTGTACAGTTGGTTCGGTATAAGGCTGCAACCATTCTGCTCGACCCAAACGCGATTGGAAAGTCACAACGTAGTCGTCCTTGCCCAAACCTAATTGTTCTGCGAGCAGGCGTGCCGTCTTATAGCATTCGCAATGATAAGGGTCGCCGCGCAATAAAAACGCTTTTGGCAAGCCATGAAAACTCATGACTAATTTTTCTGGCCGGCCATTTCTTTCCCATGCGTGCAAAATAGAATTTTTCAGCGCTTGTATATACGCTGGGTGATCATGGTAATGCTTGATAAAACGGAGCTCAGGTATATTTCGCGTTTGTTGATAGTGCTGTGTAATGGCGTCGAAGTTCGATGCCGTAGTGGTCGCAGAATATTGTGGATAGGCTGGCAAAATTAAGATGCGATCATAGCCCTCCGTTTTGAGTTGATTTAATACGTCAGGAATAGATGGGGAGCCATAACGCATTGCGTGCACAACATTGACTTCGTGCCCGCGTTCACCCAGATAGCCCTTCAGTAACAGTGCTTGCTTACGCGTATGAACCAGCAAAGGCGAGCCATCATTCGTCCAGATAGAAGCATATTTCTCAGCTGATTTCTTGGAGCGAAAAGGCAGAATGATCAGGTTTAAAATTAACCACCAGACTGCACGCGGAATTTCAACGACGCGTTGATCCCACAAAAATTGTTTGAGGTAACGTTTGACAGCACTAGCGGTTGGCGCATCAGGTGTACCAAGGTTAATTAAGACGACCGCTGTTTTTACTAATTTACCGTGTGAATAATCAGGTTCTTTGAGAAATGCCATGCTGTTCTTTCAGTCTTTAAATTTAGTAAGTGCGACTTCATAACTTCATGACTTCGCAACTTCATAACTTCATAGGGCAAGTAACTCACGCGCATGTTTGCGGGTGGTCGCCGTTATTTCTAAACCACCCAACATACGGGCGATTTCTTCCACGCGTTGCTTATTGTCGAGTGCGTTAATTTGTGAAAATGTCTGGTTGTTTTCTTGCGTCTTGCTGACTTCAAAATGTTGATTACCTTGACTCGCGACCTGCGGTAAATGGGTCACGCACAATACTTGGCGGTCTTGTCCCAAACGTTTAAGCAATCGTCCGACTACTTCGGCGACACCGCCGCCGATGCCACTATCGACTTCGTCAAAAATTAAAGTTGGGGTCGCCGTTGCACAGGAAGTAATGACAGAAATCGCTAAGGAAATTCGTGCTAATTCGCCACCTGATGCGACTTTGGCGAGTGGGCGTAATTGCACACCCGCATGGCCGGCGACCATGAATTCTATATTTTCTAACCCAGTTGAACTTGGTTCGCATGCGACTAAGTCAATTGCAAAACGTCCACCTGCCATACTTAGATCTTGCATCGCAGTACTTACCGCATTGCCCAAATCGCGAGCAATAGTCTGACGTTTTTCGCCGAGAGTATGTGCGTCTTTCAGATAGGCTTGCAGTGCCAGTTCTTCTTGTTTTTTGAGAGAATCTATGTCGGATGCGCCAGATAATTGTTCAAGTTGCTGCTGCAAATTTTCTAGCTCACTGATCAAGCCTTCTGGTTCTACATGAAAACGTCGCGCTGTGCTGTGCAGAGTTTCGACCCGCTGTTCCACCTGTCGTAACCGGGCTGGATCGAGTTCGACTCGACCTAAATAATCATTTAGGGCATAAGCACATTCTTGTAAATTAATTCGGGCGGATTCCAAAGACTCGATAATCGGTTTGAGTTTGCTATCAAATTCTTCTAATCTGCTCAATTTTTGCAAGAGCGCAGAGACTTGTGACAACACAGGATGGTCTGATTCGGAAATCGTATCCGCAGCCTCTTGCGCGCCTTCTAATAAGCTCGCGGCATGTGCTAAACGGCTGTGTTCTTGGGTAATTTCGTCCCATTCACCTTTTTTGAGTTGCAATTTGTCGAGTTCACCAACTTGCCATTCCAGGCGCTGACGTTCTTGCAAAATGTTTTTGGCATTCTGTTCAAATTCTTCTCTTTGTTTTGCCAGATTGCGCCAGTGCTTATATTTGCGACCAAGTTCGCTAGTCAGGGTTTGTAGACCACCTTGCATATCCAATAGATTTCTTTGCGCTTCACTTTTCAATAAAGATTGATGGGCGTGTTGGCCGTGGATGTCGACCAACAATTCACCCAACTCTCGGAGCTGTGCTGCGGTCGCGTTGATGCCATTGATGTAGGCTTTAGAACGTCCGGCATTATCGATGACCCGACGGATCAAAAGTTGATCATCTTCGGCGCTAAAGTCATGTTCCGCTAACCAATTCGTGGTCGCAAGATTGCAGGAAAATTCGGCGGAAATATCAGCTTTTTGCGCGCCTTCCCTGACCATGCTGGCATCACCACGCCCACCCAAAGTTAATGCGAGCGCATCAATCAAGATAGACTTACCTGCACCAGTTTCTCCGGTGAACACGGTAAAGCCAGCAGAAAATTCAAGTTCTATCGCATCAACGATAACAAAATCACGAATAGCAAGCGTACGCAGCATAGGTTTTGATCTATGTATAAATGAATTGAGATGAAATGAGGTGAAATGAGTTGAAGCGCGCTTGGCATAAATGCGCTCCAGCACAGGTTTGCGTATTTTACCTCAGGGAATTAAGCTGAGTACGACAAAATACTGTATTAATTCACAGGTCTTTGCGGGACAAAAGTCGGCGAAGGCACATTAATTGAGCGCGCCTTCTACCGATGGGTATTCATTCCAATGGAGTTTTTCACGCAAGGTATGGTAATAGTTCCAGTCCTCGGGATGTAAGAAAGTAATGTGATGGGTAGAGCGGCTAATGATAATTTTGTCTTTGTGATTGAGATTCGCAAAAGATTGCATATCAAAATTCACACTGGCATCGCGTCCCGCGACAATTTCAACACTGATGACACTGGTTTCGGGCAAGACGATCGGGCGGTTAGACAAAGCATGAGGGGCAATTGGCACCATCGCGATCCCACCCAAACTAGGATGTAATAAAGGGCCGCCAGCTGACAAAGCATAAGCAGTCGAGCCAGTGGGTGTTGAGACGATCAAGCCGTCCGAACGCTGGTTATACATGAAATGCTGATCGACTTCGACCCGCAATTCAATCATGCCCGAACCGGCACCGCGTGACAGTACGATGTCGTTAAACGCCACTCCGCTAAAAATTTGTTCGCCATCCCGAATTACGATGGCTTCTAACATGCAGCGCTGTTCGGCAATATGTCGACCATCCAAAATTTGCGTTACCGCAGGGATCATCTGGTCGCGCGGAATATCGGTGATAAAACCCAGTCTTCCTTGGTTAATGCCGATTAAGGGCACATCGTATGGCGCTAATTGACGGGCAATCCCCAGCATAGTGCCATCACCACCTAGCACAATCGCGACATCCGCAGTGCGGCCAATGTCTGTGACAGATAAGGCTGGAAAATGATTGAGTGCCAGATTCTGTGCTGAGTCCGTGTCGAATATCACGACATGCCCGGCAGCAGCTAAAGAATTTGCCAACTCAGTCAATGACTCACCCATGCCTAGGGCATTATATTTACCGATCAAAGCAATGGTTTTGGGTGATGTTGTCATAGGGCAGACGTTGGGGGTGAGTGAAGGCTTTAGATTACACTATTCTTAGGTAATTGGCGGTGTCTGCGAGATTAAAGTCCGCGCTTTGTTGTAGAGAAATGCAAGTAGGCATTTGTAAAACAAGCGGCACACACAAAGTATTCACAATAAGGCCTAACACCATACCGCGATTATTCTTGGTGTACGGTGACATTTTGCAGATCTAGAAAATAGAAAAATTCAGAATTTTTTCGATAACCTAAGGACTCATATAAAGCTTGTCCTTGGAAGTTGTCGCGTCCGGTTTCCAAGAATAGTCCTTTCGCTCCGGTCTCCATGGCAAACCGACGCGCTTGGTTCATCAATGCTCTGGCAACCCCGCCACGTCTGGCAGATTCACTGACAAACAAGTCGTTTAAAATCCATAGTCGTCGGGCAGATACTGACGAAAAACTCGGATAGAGCTGGACAAAACCTAATCCGTTTCCATGATTGTCGATCGCAAAAAAAATGACCGATTCCTCTCTTTGCAAGCGTTCATTGAGAAATTTGGTCGCCAAATTCAAGTCATCGTTTTGCTGATAAAACACACGATATGCATTAAAAAGTGGCGCGACAATGGCAAGCTCATTGACAGTGGCTCGTTGAATTGTGATGGTCATGCGAGATGCTCTCAGAAGTTGTGAAAATGGTGGTGTGTTGAAGCGGGCGGTGGGTTGAAGCGAGTACATAGTCTATAAAATCGTATAATCGAAACAATTTAATTGAATACCTCATTTAACACCGCATTTAACACTTTCGTTCATACTTTTTTATGCCTCATATTGCTATCGCTGGAGCCGGTATCGCCGGACTTGCATCCGCTATTTTACTCACACGTCAGGGACAGCAGGTAACTGTGTTTGAACAGGTCGCAGATCCGACGCCGGTTGGTGCAGGTTTATTGTTGCAACCAAGCGGGCAGATGATGTTACAAAACTTGGGATTGCTAGATCTGGTGCGCGATAAAGCGGCAATCGTGCATAGTTTAGAAGGTTATTCCGGCTCTTGGAAAACTTTGGATTTGCATTACAGTGCAGTACAACAAGAGTGGCATGGATTGGGCATACATCGTGCGCAATTGCATAGTATTTTGTGGAACTGTGCTTGTGAATCCGGCGTGAATATACAACTGGGAAATGGCATTGTCGATTTTGCGCAAGACCAGCAACAAGTTGTGGTCAAGCATCAACATGGAGAGTCCTTAGCGGATGGCTTGATTATTGCGAATGGCACTCGCTCGCAATTACGTGATCGTTTGGCGATTAAGCGAATTCATAAGCCTTACCCGTGGGGAGCTTATTGGGCAGTGTTAGATAGAGACGATTGGCCATTTCCTCATATCTTGATGCAGCGCTATCGTGGCGCGCATATCATGCTGGGAATCTTGCCAACCGGGATAAATCCATCGACCAATAAAACTTGTTACTCCCTGTTTTGGAGCCTGCCTAAATCCTCGTTTGCCGATTATCAAACTGCTGGCATGCCCGGATTAATAGAGCGCATACGTGCCGTCTGGCCAGAAGTGGCAGAGTGGTTGGCAAGTGCTTCATCTGACACATCAATTGCGATTGCCGAATATGCGGACGTCAGATTGGCGACGTATCATCAGCAAAATGTGGTCGTGCTCGGCGACGCTGCACATGCGATGAGTCCGCAACTAGGGCAGGGCGCGAACATGGCTTTGATCGACGCAACTATCTTGGCGCAATGTTTAATGCCGACTTCTGATTTTGATAAGCGCGATCATCTTGCTAGTGCCGCGGTGGACAACTCTTATTGTCCAAACATCGCTCAAGCATTCGCGCAATATTCGCATCGACGAAGCAAGCATATTGCTTATTATCAAATGGCCAGCCGTATCATGACACCTTTGTATCAATCCCGTTATTCCTTGGGATGGTTGCGAGATGTCGGTACTGTGGTAGGTCGCCATTTGCCAGCCGTGTATCGGCAATACATGCTGACCTTGTGTGGCGCAAAACAAGGGACTTGGGATTTGCGGGCTGAAATTGCCGATTTATAGTGTTTCTAACGCCTGTCGCTAAGCGGCTTAGGGTTTTCGTTTACACTAAATGCTTTATCGCTCGGAACACTTCGTCCCTATGAAAATCAAAGCATTAATATTTGACCTCGACGATACATTGTGGCCCGTCGTACCTGTGATCCAACATGCAGAAGCGACTTTGCATGACTGGATAACGACGCAGCTACCTTCAGTGACGGCGTCTTATTCAATTGCAGATTTGCGTGAGCGCCGACAAGCATTGGTATCGACTGATCCACGTTTTAGTTATGATCTGTGGGCATTGCGTCATACTTTGTTGCAGCAAGTTTTTGCTGAGCACGGCGCCGCGCCAGCTTTTGCTGATGAAGCAATGCAAGTGTTTGCCGAAGCACGTAATCGGGTGACTTTTTTCCCTGACGTAATACCCGTTCTTGATGTATTGAAAGATCAGTATATTTTAGGTTCGATTTCAAATGGATTTGCCGATATCAAGGCAATTGGCCTCGATCAGCATTTCTCTGTGTCGCTGGCTGCACATACGTTTGGATGCGCTAAGCCAGACTCAAAAATATTTCTGGCAATGCTTGATCACTTGAAATTGCCTGCTGCAGAGGTCATGTACATCGGCGATGATTTGCGTTTAGACGTCGGTGGTGCGCAGCAAGTTGGTATGGCAACTGCTTGGGTTAATCGGCGAGATGCCACGAATGCAGATTCGATGCCTTTGGAATTTAAGCCTGATTTCATTGTTAAAGACTTGCAAGAACTGTTGCGTCATCTTAAATAAGTCCCAAAGTGATTGTTGGGACGCGACAAAAACGATGCGTTTCTGCCTAAGCTAGCCTAAAATAAAACTATGCAACTCGATAATCGCGCCCAAACCTTATTAAAAGCCCTGGTAGAACGGTATATAGCCGACGGCCAGCCTGTTGGCTCACGTGAACTTTCTAAAATTTCTGGTCTGGAATTATCACCTGCGACGATCCGCAACGTGATGTCTGATCTGGAAGAGATGGGCTTCGTTACTAGCCCGCATACATCCTCGGGCAGAATTCCTACGCCACGCGGTTACCGCGTGTTTGTCGATCAATTATTGACGGTTCAAGAGTTAGATGAATCTGCTTTGGAGTCAGCCTTAGGTGTCAGACTGCAATCTTCGATTATTACGGGTTCGCCACAGAAAATTATTGCAAATGCGGCACAAGTGTTATCGTCATTGTCGCAATTTGCGGGTGTGGTAATGACTGCGCGTCAGGAGTCGATATTTAAGCAGGTCGAGTTCCTGCGTTTGTCCGAAAAACGCATACTGTTAGTGGTAGTTGCGCCGAATGATGAAGTGCATAACCGTTTATTGTTGACCGACGTTGATTACACGCCAACCCAATTGATACAGGCCGCCAATTATCTGAATCAGCATTTTGGCGGCCAAAGTTTCGATCAGGCTAGAATGAATATCAATCGGGAATTGCGGGAATTGCAAGGAGATATGAATCGCTTGATGCACGCTGCGCTGCAGGCGGGTGGTGAGGCGATGGAAGAGAATGTAGAAGATATGGTCATTTCTGGCGAACGTAATCTATTGAATGTGAGCGATTTGTCATCCAATATGAGTTCATTACGACGTCTGTTTGATTTGTTTGAGCAAAAGAGCGGTTTAATGCAATTATTGGACGTGTCGAGTAATGCATCGGGCGTCCGGATTTTTATTGGCGGCGAATCTCAACTAGTTCCTATGGAAGAAATGAGTGTGGTGACGGCGCCGTATGAAGTCAATGGCAAAATTGTCGGTACTCTGGGGGTGATAGGGCCTACTCGCATGGCTTATGAGAGAGTGATCCCAATTGTCGATATAACTGCCAAACTTTTGTCAAATGCTTTAAATCCTAATCCTTTGAATCATTAATGAAATCGTCAAAAGTAAGCTAAATAAACACTTATTTAAATATTTGAAAATATGTCAGACAATAAAGATATTTCAGTGTTAATTGTGGACGACAATGACATGACACGTGAGACTCTACGTGTAATTTTGCGTCACGATGGGTATAACGTTGTAGGCGAAGCGCATGATGGGGACAGTGCTTTGGAGGCTGCAACTCGATTAAAGCCGGATATTATTTTGTTGGATGTAGTGATGCCAAAAGTTAGCGGTATCGAGGCATTAAAAAGCATACGTATGATCATGCAGGATGTTTTTGTGCTAATGGTGACTGCGAATAAAGACCAGGATACGGTTTCCGAGGTAGTGAAAAGTGGCATTAGTGGTTATATTATCAAACCATTCAATGCTAAAAAGGTATTAGATACAGTGCAGGCAGTTGCGCTTAAAGTGCGGGCAAAACGTCAATAGAGGATTGGGGACTAGGCGGAGAAAGTGGCGTGTGATTTAGACTGCAGGCGAGGCAAGTTAAGTTGCGCTCGCCATATTTTTATGTAAGAGGTTTATTTCTTATTGGTGCAATTGACTTTAGTGCAATTTCCATACAATGCCAATGAATGTTCGGCAATCGCAAATCCACGTTCCTCTGCAATAGCGTGCTGGCGTTTTTCAATTTGATCGTCAAAAAATTCTTCCACTCGACCGCAATCCAGACACACCAAATGATCGTGGTGCGATCCTTCATTTAATTCGAAAATCGCTTTGCCGGTTTCAAAATGATTGCGATGCAGCAGCCCAGCTTGTTCAAATTGCGTTAAGACGCGATACACCGTCGCCAAGCCGACATCCATATTTTCAGTCAGTAAAATCTTGTACACATCTTCAGCAGTCAGATGACGGACGGTACTATTTTGGAAAATTTCTAAGATTTTCAGGCGAGGCAGGGTAGCTTTCAGTCCGCTAGCTTTCAGATCGGGCGTGTTATTTGTCATGTTTTCAGTCAAAAGAAGGCTAAGTGCTTTATGATATAGGGTTTTAGAGCTTGGTAAGAAATTTCTGTTATCTTATCTGAAGTTTCCCAGTTCGACATTCTTGCTTGAAAATTTGAGGTAGTTTATGCGATTCACTCCGTTTACAAAAATTCCTAAGCAATTGGCATTGCTCAGTGCAACATCTTTATTCGTATTGCTCTCTGGCTGCGCGACCCAGCAAGCCGTTGTGGCTGAAGCTGACGCGAATGCCGTTAAAGGCACGCAAATTGTCAAGCCAACTGGAGTTGATAAGTTATTTGGTTTTATTTCTCCGTACCGTATCTCGATTCAGCAAGGTAATTTTGTCTCACAGGAAATGGTGTCGCAGTTAAAAGAAGGTATGACGCGCGAGCAAGTTAGGTTTTTGTTGGGAACGGCTTTGTTGACAGATATGTTTCACGAAGATCGTTGGGATTATCCTTTCCGCATGATTAAACCGAATGGCGAAGTCATTTCTAGCCGTTTGGCGATTTTCTTCAAAGATAATACCGTCGCCAAATTTGAAGGTGGCAATTTACCTAACGAAAAAGAATATCTGGCGCATATTACAAACGCGGCAATTACATCGCGTAATGAAGGTTTGCCAGTCGAAACCCCTAAGAAAAAATAAGTTGAGTTAATTATGTCAGGTATGAAAATCGCTGTGGCCGGTGCATCTGGTCGCATGGGTAAAATGTTGATTGAAACTATCGTTGCTGCGGATGATGCAAGTCTCGCAGGTGCTTTGGATATTCCACAATCTGCCTTTTTGGGCACAGATGCGGGAATGTCGCTCGGTAAGCATACAGGTGTCAACATTGAATCTGAGTTCGCAACAGCTTTGGCTAATGCGGAATTTCTTATCGATTTTACCCGCCCTGAAGGCACGCTGGAGCATCTGAAATACTGCGCCGAACATGGCATCAAAATGATCATCGGCACGACCGGTTTTGACGATGCGGGCAAAGCGGCGATCGCTGAAGCTGCGAAAAAGACTGCCATCGTGTTCGCGCCAAATATGAGTGTTGGTGTCAACGTCACACTCAAATTGTTAGAAATGGCGGCGAAGAGTTTTTCCCATGGCTACGATATAGAAATCATCGAAGCTCACCACCGGCATAAAGTAGATGCGCCATCCGGTACTGCGCTCAAAATGGGTGAAGTCATAGCCGATACGCTGGGTCGTGATTTGAAAGAAGTTGGTGTGTTTGCACGCGAAGGCGTGACGGGTGAACGCGATCCATCATCGATAGGTTTTGCAACTATTCGCGGTGGCGACATCGTCGGCGATCATACCGTTTTATTTGCTGGGATTGGCGAACGCGTTGAAATAACGCACAAGTCGTCGAGTCGTGTGACCTATGCGCATGGTAGTTTGCGTGCTGCGCGTTTTTTGGTAGATAAAACGACTGGCTTGTACGATATGTACGATGTATTGGGATTGAATTAAGCCCTACCAAACTAAGCACAAACCAAATCAAAACTGCAGAAAACTGCGTTAAAGTTAAGCAAGAGAGTTATCGATGCCTATCACCTTGAGTCAATATTGGATGCAACTGGACGATTTAAGTCGCTCAGTGGCGGTATTTCTGATTTTGATGTCACTAGTAAGCTGGTTCACTATATTTGCTAAGTCTTGGTCTTTCTGGCGGATACGCCGCAGTACCTCTGCTTTGCACGCTTTTTGGAGTGCGCCTACGATAGAAGACGCGGTGACCGTGTTAGATGCACTTGACGTAGAGAGTATCTATACACCGATGGCAAAGCTAGGATTGGCAGCTGCTAATCCGCAAGCCAGAGCCAGATCCATTATGGCCAAAACTGATCTGAGCGACGTGATGACACGCGTTTTGCGCGAAGAATTAAATCGTGTAACAGTGCGTTTGGAGTCAGGTTTGACATTGCTAGCGTCAATCGGTGCTACTGCGCCATTCGTCGGTTTACTTGGCACAGTTTGGGGCATTTATCATGCTCTGACTGCGGTTGCAGGATCAACGGCAATTCAAATAGATTTGGTAGCTGGCCCTGTTGGCGAAGCTCTGGTCATGACCGGACTGGGATTGATCGTTGCGATCCCCGCCGTATTGGCGTACAACGCTTTCAATCGTATCAATCGCATTACTTTTGCCGAGTTAGATGGGTTTGCATTTGATTTGCACGCTCATTTGACGAAGGTGAACTGAGTATCTTGCTATGGGGTTTGGTCAATTCAAAAGCTTAGGTGGACGTTCTGGTAAACCTATGACGTCGATGTCCGACATTAATGTGACGCCTATGGTTGACGTGATGTTGGTGTTGCTGGTGATTTTTATTCTCGCGGCGCCGCTATTGAATCACGCGATTCGCCTTGATTTGCCGCAAGCACAAACGCAAGCTTTACCTCAAGATGCAAAAACTATCACACTGTCTTTTGATGGTAATGGTAAGTTATTTTGGGATACTGAATTGACTACGATAGATGATATCGAGCAGCGCCTGGCTTTGAGCGCAAAACAAAAGCCGCAGCCAGAAATTTTGCTGCGAGCAGATAAATCAACGCGATTCGAATTAATCGCGGAAGTGATGGCAGCAGCGCAATCCCAGGGATTGACCAAGATAGGTTTTGCCACAGAACCGAAAACATCTACAGCATCCGCAAAATCATCTGCGAAATTACTTGCAAATACCCCTAAAAAGTAAGCGAAAGCTGGCTTTTTCTCCTCTTGCTCCCTCAAATAACAGTGCTTTAGCCTTATAATCTAAGGTTCTAGTAAGTATCGCATTTCCTCAAAATTTAATTTATTTCTTCAATAGAATCGTCATGCAAGAAAAATACAGCCCAGCAGAAGTTGAACAAGCCGCCCAGCAGCATTGGACCGAGTCAAATGCGTTTAAAACGGTAGAAAACGATCCACGTTTCCCAAAAGGTAAATACTACGCCTGTTCTATGTTGCCTTACCCATCTGGTAAGTTGCATATGGGTCACGTGCGTAACTACACCATCAACGACATGCTGGCGCGTCAATTACGCATGAAGGGTTATAACGTCTTGATGCCTATGGGCTGGGATGCGTTTGGTTTGCCTGCAGAAAATGCAGCGATTGCCTACAAAAAATCACCGGCTGAATGGACTTACGCGAATATCGAAGACATGAAATCACAAATGCAGCCTTTGGGCTTGGCATTTGACTGGTCACGCGAAGTCGCGACTTGTGATCCAGATTACTATCGTTGGAATCAGTGGTTGTTTTTGAAGATGCTGGAAAAAGGCGTCGCCTACAAAAAAACGCAAGTCGTGAACTGGGATCCGGTTGATCAAACTGTATTGGCGAACGAGCAAGTGATTGATGGTAAAGGCTGGCGTTCAGGCGCCGTGGTAGAGAAACGCGAAATTCCAGGCTATTACTTCGGTATCACGCAATATGCAGAAGAGCTTTTGTCCAGCATCGATCAACTCGATGGCTGGCCAGATCAGGTGCGCACTATGCAGCGCAACTGGATCGGTAAGAGCGAAGGCGTGCGTTTCGCCTTCAGTCATGAGATCAAAGATGATTCTGGCGCACTGGTGCAAGACGGTAAGATGTATGTGTTCACGACCCGTCCTGACACGATTATGGGCGTCACTTTCTGCGCAGTCGCGGCAGAACATCCACTCGCCACAGTCGCTGCAAAAAATAACACTAAATTAGCCGCGTTCATTGAAGAATGCAAAGCCGGTGGCACCACCGAAGCTGAAATGGCGACCAAAGAAAAAGAAGGTTTGCCTACAGGTTTATTCGTCACCCATCCATTGACCGGCGAACAAGTTGAAGTCTGGGTTGGTAATTATGTTTTGATGACCTATGGCGACGGCGCAGTGATGGGCGTGCCAGCGCATGATGAACGTGATTTTGCGTTTGCGAAAAAGTATGACATCGCGATCAAACAAGTCGTTGCTGTCGAAGGTGAAACATTCACGACTGACGCTTGGGCGGAATGGTATGGCGACAAACAAAAATGCGTGACGGTAAATTCCGGCAAGTACGATGGCTTGAGCTACAAAGCAGCAGTTGATGCTGTTGCCGCTGACCTCGTCGCTAAAGGCGTAGGCGAAAAGAAAACCACCTGGCGTTTGCGTGATTGGGGTATTTCTCGTCAACGTTATTGGGGCACACCTATCCCTATCATTCATTGCGATGATTGCGGTGACGTGCCTGTACCTTATGAAGATTTGCCGGTGGTATTGCCTACCGAATGCATCCCTGACGGTTCTGGCAATCCTTTGAAAACGCATGCCGCTTTCTTGAACGTGCCTTGCCCGAAATGCGGCAAGCCAGCGCACCGCGAAACCGACACGATGGATACCTTCGTGGATTCCAGCTGGTACTTCATGCGTTATACCTGTCCAGATGCAACAACGATGGTCGATGAGCGCAATGACTATTGGATGGCGATGGATCAATACATCGGCGGTGTGGAACATGCGGTTTTGCATTTGCTGTATGCACGTTTCTGGACTAAAGCCATGCGCGATATGGGCTTGGTGAAAATTGATGAACCATTTAAAAACTTGTTCACGCAAGGTATGTTGCTCAACGAGTCTTACTATCGCGAAGAAGCAAGTGGTAAAAAGATTTGGTTCTATCCAAATGAAGTTGAAGTGCAACATGACGAAAAAGGCCGTCCGATTTCTGCCAGTTTGAAGAGCGATGGTCAGCCTGTGCAAATGGGTGGCGTCGAGAAGATGTCTAAGTCCAAAAATAACGTGGTGGAACCAAAAGACATTATCAGCCAGTTTGGTGCAGATACGGCACGTCTGTTCACGATGTTCGCAGGTCCGCCAGATCAAAGTGCTGCGTGGAGCAGTAGTGGTGTGGAAGGTGCATCACGTTACTTGCGCCGTTTGTGGGCAACAGCTTTGAAATTTTCCCCAAGCATTGCAGCAGGTGTAACTCCAGCAGCGAATTATGCGGCGGATGTGAAAGCATTGCGCTTTGAGGTACACAGCACGCTGAAACAAATCGATAGCGATTACGACCGTTTGCAGTACAACACGGTCGTATCTGGTGCGATGAAATTATTGAACACCATTGAATCGTTCAAATCTGAAGCAGAAGGTTCTGCCGCTGCAGTACGCGAAGCCTTCGGTATTTTGTTACGTGGCTTGTATCCAGTCTGCCCGCATATTACGCATGCTTTGTGGAATGAACTTGGCTACGTACAAGACTTGGGCGGCATCATCGATGCACCGTGGCCACAAGTTGATGCGGCTGCCTTGGTGCAAGATGAAATCGAATTGATGGTACAAGTGAACGGCAAATTGCGCGGTAGTATCAAGGTGGCGAAAGATGCCGACAAAGCGACTATCGAAGCGGCTGCGGTGGCGAATGAAAGCGCTGCACGTTTTATTGAAGGTGCGCCGAAGAAGATTATTGTTGTGCCGGGTAAGTTGGTGAATATTGTTGTTTGAGTTTGAGTTTGAGATTCAACTGCATTGCCGCAGAGTACGCAGAGACATTGTAAGTCTAATCCCCTCTCCCGCAAGCGGGAGAGGGCTAGGGGCGAAGCAGGGGTTTCGATCAGCATGCTGATCGCCTGCGTAGCGATACTCGCGTGATAGCGAGTATGCGCCCTGCAAGGGAGGGTGGTTCAGGAACGATGGAATTATTCAGAGGCGAAAAACAGTGTGGAATACCGCCTGTCGCCTTCAGTAATTTTATCCAAAACTGACCCCCCCTCATCCCCGACCCTTCTCCCGCTTGCGGGAGAAGGGAGTTTGAAATTCCTGTTGTAGAAAGAGTGAAAGCCTCCATGAGCATAAATCGTTTTCTGAAAATTGTTACTTATCTCGTTCTCGCAACGAGCATCAGTGCTTGCGGTTTTGCTCTGCGCGGCGCAGTCGTGTTTCCATTTCAAAGTATTTACGTAGGCCTGCCAGAAAGCTCAGCTTTAGGAGGTGAGCTCAAACGCAATCTGCGCGCTAACGGAAAAACCGAAGTGACGGCACAAGCCACCAATGCAGAAGTGATTTTGGATGTACTCGGCGAAACGCGCGACAAAGTGATTTTGTCCTTGAACAGCCAAGGTCGTGTCCGTGAATTTAATTTGATTTACAATTTAAAATTCCGTTTGCGCGACAAAGCCGGACGTGAAGTCTTAGAACCTACGACAATCAGTTTGAAACGTAATCTCAGCTTTAAAGAAAACGAAGTCTTAGCGAAAGAAGCGGAAGAAGCTTTGCTCTATCGCGATATGCAATCCGAATTGGTGCAGCAAATTATGCGTCGCCTAGCCGTCGTTAAGATGGATGCGCCAGCTAAATCAGATTAAGGCCAATCAGAAATGCAATTACGCTACGACGCTATTGATGCTCATCTCGCCAAAGGCTTGGCGGCGATCTATGTCATCTCTAGCGACGAGCATTTGCTAGTGCAAGAGACTGCTGACAAGATACGCAAAATCACCAAGGCGCAGGGTTTTTTAGAACGTGAGATTCTCACAGTTGAACGCTATTTTAAATGGGGCGAACTACTGGCAGCGAATCAATCACAATCCCTATTCGGCGATAAAAAACTGATAGACCTGCGCATCCCAACGGGTAAGCCAGGCAAAGACGGCGGCGCGGCTTTACAAGAATATGTACGTGATCTGTCGCCTGATAACATCACTTTAATTACCTTACCCAAACTCGATTGGGCAACGCAAAAAGCGGCCTGGGTCACGATGCTGCAACAAGCGGCGGTGTATATCGACATCCCGCTGATCGAGCGCCTTGCTTTACCGAATTGGATAGGACAACGGCTGGCAGCACAAGGACAAAGCGCCGATCGTCAAAGTCTGGAATTTATCGCGGATCGTGTCGAAGGTAATTTACTGGCTGCACATCAAGAAATACAAAAATTAGGATTACTGCATCCACAAGGCAAGCTCAGTTTTGAAGTGATCCATGATGCGGTCTTAAATGTCGCTCGTTACGATGTCTTCAAATTAAATGAAGCAATGTTGGTTGGCGATGTGGCACGCCTAGTCAGAATGTTAGATGGACTCAAAGGCGAGGGCGAAGCCCTGCCTTTAGTCTTGTGGGCGATGGCAGAAGAGCTGCGCACACTACTCAAATTAAAATCCGGCGTCGCACAAGGGCGCCCATTAGGGGCACTCTTAAAAGAGTACCGTATCTGGGGGCCAAGAGAAAAACTCATGGAGCCAGCACTACGTCGCGTCAGTTTAGCGACCTTGCAAGCAGCACTACAAGACGCTGCGCAAATCGACAAAATGGTCAAAGGTTTACGCGCACCGAAGTTCGCCGGAGATGCCTGGGATGCGCTTTTACATTTAGGCTTGCGTGTAGCGAAGGCATAAGGTTTTCAAAAGAAACGCTTAGCCGCAGAGGCGCAGAGATCGCAGTGATTTTGTAGGGTGCGCCATGCGCACCAAAACGCTGAAAAATCTCTACACTTCTTCGTCACCATTATGCAAAAAAACGGTGCGCACGGCGCACCCTACGTAAAATAGATTACGCAAAACAGATTTCAAAGTGAATAAAAAATGAATACGGTAACTGATGCGGATAGCATCCAACATTACATGCAAACGCTAGGTCAAAAAGCGCGCCAAGCATCGCGCGCCATGGCGAAAGCAGACACTGCCACCAAGAATCAAGCCTTACTGGCAATTGCAACAGCGATACGTCGTGAAGCACCAGCTCTGCGTGCAGCAAATGAACTAGACTTGGCTGCCGCCAAAGCTGCAGGTATGGAAGCGGCGATGCTAGATCGCCTGGCACTTAGCGATAAAGCGATTGCTACGATGGCTGAAGGCTTAGAGCAAATTGCGCGTTTGCCAGATCCAATTGGTGAAATCTCGAACATGAAATATCGCCCATCCGGCATACAAGTGGGACAAATGCGTGTACCACTCGGAGTGATTGGCATCATCTATGAAGCACGTCCTAACGTGACTGTCGATGCTGCTGGATTGTGTATTAAGAGCGGTAATGCAACCATCTTGCGTGGCGGTTCCGAAGCGATTAACTGCAATCGTGCTCTAGCCAATTTAGTTAAAGAAGGTTTGCGCACAGCCGGTTTGCCGGAGCAAGCGGTGCAAGTCGTCGACACTACAGATCGTGCAGCGGTGGGGGCACTGATTACCATGCCCGAATACGTCGATGTGATCGTGCCACGCGGTGGCAAGGGTTTGATTGAACGCCTGATGCGTGAGGCGACAGTACCGATGATCAAGCATCTGGATGGTATTTGTCACGTCTACATTGATGATAAAGCGGATATTCAAAAAGCCGTTAATATAGGATTCAATGCAAAATGCCATCGCTACGGTACTTGCAATACGATGGAAACTTTACTGGTGGCAGAGGGTATCGCCGCACAGGTATTGCCATTGTTGGCCGAGCGCTATTTAACTGAACAGGTCGAATTGCGTTGCGATGAAAAAGCTGCACAAATTTTGCATGCTTATCCGCATTTAGCGACTGCACAAGCGGCAGATTGGTCCACCGAATATTTGGCACCGATCTTGTCCGTCAAAGTTGTCGCAGATATGACGGCGGCAATCGAGCATATTAATCATTATTCATCCAAACACACGGAATCCATCATTACTGAAGACTACAGTCGCGCCATGGCATTTTTGCGCGAAGTCGACTCAGCGTCGGTTATGGTGAATGCTTCAACCCGCTTTGCCGATGGTTTTGAATACGGGCTCGGCGCAGAGATTGGTATTTCTAATGATAAACTGCACGCACGTGGGCCGGTTGGTCTGGAAGGTTTAACCTCGTTGAAGTATGTCGTGTTTGGTCATGGTGAAGTTCGCAAGTAAGTAAGACAAGCAAATAAGATACAACAATTAGAAAGTCCCCTATGCTATACGTGAAAGCATTTCACATTGTGTTCATCGCCTCTTGGTTTGCAGGCTTATTTTATTTACCAAGAATATTCGTGAATTTGGCGATGGAGACAGAGCCATCCACCACAGAGCGCTTATTAATGATGGCACGTAAACTCTATCGATTTATGAGTTTGTTAATGATCCCAGCTTTGATTTTGGGGCTATGGCTGTGGTTGGGCTACGGTATCGGAAAAGGACCAGGCAACGGCTGGATGCATGCGAAGTTAGCCATCGTCGTTTTGCTGATTGGCTATCACCACGCTTGCGGTAGTATTCTGAAAAAATTTGAAAATGGTCAGAACAAACGCAGCCATAAATGGTTCCGTTTCTTTAATGAAGTGCCCGTGTTGATGATGATTGTTGCGGTGATTTTGGTGGTGGTTAAACCATTTTAAGCCGTTTTAAAAATCGTGGTTTGAAAGTAGGGCGGGCGTAAGCCGCCAACGATGGTAAGTGGATGCATTGATTGACTAATCTGTGGAGTATCTTGCATGAGCAAAGTTTGTGATTACTATTTCGCCCCACATTCACCTTGGTCTTATTTAGGACATCAACGCTTCATCGACATCGCAACAAAACATAAAGTTAAAGTAGCGATAAAACCCTGTGATCTCAGTAGGGTTTTTGCTGCATCAGGTGGTTTGCCATTAGCCAAACGTGCACCACAAAGACAAGCATATCGCTTGATTGAGCTGCAACGCTGGAGTGATTTTTTGCAAGTGCCACTGCATGTGCAACCGCAGTTTTTTCCGGTAACGCCTGATCCAGCAGCGCGTTTGATTATTGCCGCCCAAATCGCGCATGGCAATGAAGTCGCATTGACTTTATCGACTGCGATCATGCGAGCTATGTGGTCAGAACAAAAAAATATCGCGGATGAAGCGACTCTGATTGGCTTGGCTTGCGATGCCGATTTAGATGGGAAGCAATTAGTAAAATCGGCGGAGACTTCAGCCGTTCAAGCCGACTACGATCGCAATACGAATGACGCGATTGCCGCCAATGTCTTCGGCGCCCCTTGGTATGTGTATAAGGATGAAGGTTTTTGGGGACAGGATAGACTAGATTTTTTAGAGCGTGAATTTGCTAGATAGATTGAAAGGTATTAGCTGCAGAAGCGCAGCGTACATAGAGCACTTGTAGGGTGCGCCATGCGCACCAGATCATTGCACATCACCGTATGTTTTATGTGGCAGAACAAAAAGACGGTGCGCATGGCACACCCTACTGGTTCAAATGATTCTCTATATACGCTGCGCCAGAAAAAAGATTTTGTAGTAATTTTTAGCAAGCCCTCAGGACACGCAGCGTGTTCAGAGTTTTTAAAACCATGACGGAAAAAAGGTCCCCCATGAAAACACGTTATTCCTATTTTTGCCCATGCCCACGCGGCTTGGAAACTGCCTTAGCAGAAGAACTCAACGAGATCGCTGATCTCAAATCCCCTAAGACTATCCACGTGCACACGCAAGTGCCGGGTGGTGTGCATTTTTCTGGCGAAATCACTGATGCCTATCGCGTCAATTTGCATTCTCGTATCGCTTCCCGCGTGCTGCTGCGCATGGCGCATGGCGGTTACAGCAACGAGAACGATATCTACGATATGACGCTAGAACAACCGTGGGAAGATTGGTTTGGCTATCACCACACCATCCGCGTCGATGTCACCGCAGTTAAGTCTCCACTCAAGAGTTTAGAGTTCACTACACTCAAAATTAAAGATGCGATCTGCGACCGTTTCCGCGACCAATTCACCCAACGCCCATCGGTCGATACCAAACAACCGGACATGCGTATCGTTGGCTTTTTAGACGCGCACAACTTCACGGTTTATCTTGACACCTCAGGCGAAGCGCTATTCAAACGCGGCTGGCGTTTAGAAACAGGGGATGCTCCATTGCGCGAAAACTTGGCAGCAGGTTTGCTCCGCACTTCAGGTTGGAAACCAGGCGTACCTTTATTCGACCCTATGTGCGGCTCAGGTACCATTCTGATCGAAGCGGCACAAATGGTCGCAGGCATTCCACCAGGCATGCGCCGCGAATTCGCCTTTGAAAAATTCGGCAGCTTTGTCGAAGAAGAATGGCAAGACATCAAAAACAGCATACGTGCCAATCCATTACCAACTGAACCTACGATTTTTGGTAGCGATATTTCTGGCGACATGGTTATCATGACGCGCAATAATTTGAACAAAGCGGGCATCAAATTTGAAGTCCCATTGAAGCAAATTGAAGCGCAAGAAATCAAAGCACCGACTGAAACACCAGGTATTCTTTTAACCAATCCACCGTACGGCGAACGTATCGGTGTGCGAGGTGATCAAAGCTTTGAACCCGACGATTTAGCACGCGAATTTTTCTCTGCGTTCAGCAGCACACTCAAACAGCGTTTTTCAGGCTGGAGCGTGTTTCTATTCACCGCGGATTTGGGTTTGCCAAAACTGTTGCGCTTAAAAGAATCTCGCAAAACACCGTTTTTTAACGGTGCATTGGAATGTCGTTTGTTCCGTTTTGATATGGTGGCTGGGTTTAATCGTAGAGAGGCGGCTAAGCCAAAAGACGCTGAGTAATTTTGATGTTTCGTAGGTGCGAATAGCTTAGCGTATTCGCACGTATGGACTCATCGAAATGGGGCATGTTAAAGCGTAGCCAATTATCTGCACATCGAACAATGCGAACACCGAATATACGTGCGACTACGTTTCACTAATCACATCTACGGTGCTGGGAAGTTTAGTGTTATGTTTTATTAAGTTTTGGGATGGTAAGGGATACGGATAATCCGCTGCGAGAATAGTAGAACCCGCCCCTTTTTATCCCCGGTGCGATGGCAATCACACCGTTAGGTAGCCAATGGCGCTGGCCGATCCATATTCTCGTGTGGGCAACGACACCAGCAAGTCCAGTAACTACCAAAGAACGGCCACCATTCATGGCGGTCGATCAGGCCTGGTTCGATCGCTTATTCGTGAGAAAATCATGATTAAGATAAAAACCAAAGCAGTAAAGGTGGAAATCAATCTTTGGGCAATTACAGCAATTTTACAAGTGCTCATTAATTGGCTTTCCTCCTAGTGTAAAGTGAGGCGGCTAGCGCCGCCTCACCTACCTAACAACATCCAAATATAGCCTTACAATCGACGAAAACTTCGTCTAATCTGTTTAACTTAAGGTGTCACAGTGTCTATTCTCACATTTACGCTACATAGAAAAACGCTCAAAGTGTCTGCGCTGGAAGGTAGGTTTACCGAGAAATTGTCGTTTGAAGCCAGATTTCCTAAAGGAGACAGCTTGTCTACACAAGAAGGCAAGCAAGTGAAAACTGGATATGTTGAAATAGTTTTTGAAAAAACGGAATACGAAACCGAAAAAATTTATTTCATAGATGCATCAGAAGACATTGATACTGGAACTGTTTACCCTCCAAGCATTTCTTTCTTTGCAAAAGTAACGCCAGATATTTTCGCGTTAATCAGAGACTCAAACACGAACACCACATTATCATTGAAACTACAGACAGACATGTTGGGGCCTATTCAATTCAATGATCCAATGGGAGAAGCGAAACTTTGGGATATATCACTACAGAATCCCGTTGTAGTTGAGTCATATGAAATCACTCTGTCACATTCCGAATGATACCAATCGAATAAGGTTAGATCATGAAAAAGCGTCACGATTTGAGTCGTTTCTTGGACGAGCCATGTTTCCTTATGCGTGAATGAGGGCATATGCAAAAAGCTTTTGCTAAGTTCCGCGAGAATTAGCTTTGTCTGAAACTATAAAAAAGAAAGTTACGAATAACCTGGTTCCTAACGCCGATCCATCAATCAATCGCCTGAAGCTGTCGATAGCTCTTAGCCTAAAACAAGCAAGCCAAACACTTTTGGCGTATCCTTACATCTTTCCATACAGCATGAAAGTTAGGCGTTTCTCCAAAGCGCGACTATTCTTTTTGCTTGCCATCTCATCACTCTCAAATTCGCTTCATTGACTGAACACCATGACTTCCTACACACGTCCTCGACTCAAAGACAGCGCACTAATCCATGACCAAGCTTTTATCCAAAACAACTGGATAGAAACTTCCACAAAATTCACCGTCAATAACCCAGCAACTGGAGCCTTAATCGCCGAAGTAGCGAACCTAGACATCTCACATGCACAAGACGCGATCCACGCCGCGCAAACTGCCTTACCAGCCTGGTCGGGTTTAACAGGCAAAGAGCGCGCGAATATTTTGCGTAAGTGGTTCGATTTAATCGTGGCGAATGCGGATGATCTTGCCGCCATCATGACCGCGGAGCAGGGTAAGCCTTTGGCGGAGGCGAAGGGCGAGGTTTTGTATGGCGCGAGTTTTGTTGAATGGTTTGCCGAGGAAGCGAAGCGAGTTTCTGGTGATGTGCTGGCATCGACCTGGGCGGATAAGCGCACTTTGGTGTTGAAGCAGCCTATCGGTGTGTGTGCGGCGATTACGCCTTGGAATTTTCCTTTGGCGATGATCACACGTAAGGTCGCACCGGCTTTGGCGGCGGGTTGCACGATAGTGATCAAGCCTGCTGAGCAGACACCTTTGTCGGCGCTGGCTTTGGCGGATTTGGCTTTGCGTGCGGGCATGCCTGCTGGTGTGTTGAATGTGGTGACTGGTGATGCTGAGCAGTCGATCGCAATAGGCCGCGTGCTGTGTGGTAGCTCGGTGGTGCGGCATTTATCGTTTACTGGTTCGACGCCAGTCGGTCGTATTTTGATGCTGCAGTGCGCGCCGACTTTGAAGAAGCTCGCTTTGGAGTTGGGTGGCCATGCGCCGTTTATTGTGTTTGAAGATGCGGATGTTGATGCAGCGGTAGAAGGTGCCTTGCAATCGAAGTTTCGCAACGCTGGACAAACCTGTGTCTGCACCAATCGCTTCTATGTACACGAGTCTCTGTATGAACAATTTTTAGAAAAATTTGCACTGGCAAGTAAGAAAGTGAAAGTCGGCGATGGTACTGAGGTTGGCGTTAAACAAGGACCTTTGATTGATCAGCAAGCCTTGGAAAAAGTGGAGGCACATGTTGCCGATGCGATTGTACATGGCGCTCGTTTGATGGCAGGTGGTAAGCCGCATGAAAAAGCGGGATTATTTTTTGAACCAACCATCATCGCTGACGTCAATCATCAAATGCTAGTCATGCGTGAAGAAACTTTCGGTCCGGTAGCAGCCGTGATGCGTTTTAGTAGTGAAGAAGAAGTAATCGCCGCGGCGAACGATACGGATTTTGGTTTGGCGGCGTATTTTTATTCGCGTGACATTGGTCGCGTTTGGCGTGTTGCTGAGAGATTGGAATACGGTATGGTCGGTGTGAATACCGGATTGATCGCGAATGAAGTGACGCCGTTTGGTGGTGTGAAGCAATCGGGGTTGGGGCGCGAGGGTTCTAAGTACGGGATGGATGAGTATTTGGAAATGAAGTATGTTTGTATGGGTGGTCTTTAGGATGTTGAGCGCCAATCTTGGGAGATCGTTTGTTGTCAATTGATTTGCGGTGCGCACGGCGCACCCTACGTGCTTTAATGGCTTTTGTTGTTATGGCTTGAAAAGGTGTTCCTTAGTAGGGTGCGCTATGCGCACCGTTTTGAACCTTGTCGGTTGATGTTTGGTGCGCACGGCGCACCCTACCGCGCAACATTAGTTTGTAAGTGTTGGTTTGTAAATGTTCGTTTGTAAATGTTAGCTTGTAAGTAAGTGAAGGAATTTCATGCGTTCCAAAATTAAACTCAGTAATGCTGGACTAGCGACTCTGCTGGCAGCATTGTCTATGCTGGGGCCATTTTCTATTGATACCTATTTGCCTGCGTTTGGTTCTATTCAGGCCAGTCTGCATGCTTCTCCCATCGAGGTGCAGCAGACTTTGACGGCGTATATGTTGTCATTTGCTGTGATGACCTTGTGGCATGGTGCTTTGTCGGATTCGTTTGGGCGTCGTAATGTGGTGCTAATTGCTTTGGTGGTTTTTGCGATTGCATCGTTTGGGTGTGCGTCTGCGCATACCGTGCATTATTTGTGGGTGTTCCGCATCATGCAAGGTGTGGCCGCGGGGGCAGGGATGGTGATTGGTCGCGCGATTGTGCGTGACTTGTATGAAGGTGCGCCTGCTGAGCGCCTGCTTTCTATGGTAACGATGATCTTTTCAATTGCACCAGCGATCGCGCCGATTATTGGTGGTTGGGTTGTTTATCACTCTGATTGGCGCACGATTTTCTTATTATTGTTTATTTATACCATCTTGCTCTTTATCGGCTGTTACCGTTATTTGCCGGAATCATTGCCAGTAGAAAAACGTCAGGCATTTAATGTGGATTTTTTATGGACCAGTTATCGCTCTGTGTTTAAATCGCCCGGCTTCCATTTTATGGCAGGTACGATTGCGTGTAATTTTGCGGGTTTATTTTTGTTTATTTCATCTGCGCCCGCGTTTATTACGCAGCATTTAAAACTCGATGCACAAAGTTTTGGCTGGCAATTTATTCCTATGGTCAGTGGAATTTTTCTCGGGTCATTGGCCGCAAATCGTTTGGCAGGGCGGCTTAAAATTGCACGGCAAGTGGCGATAGGTTTTATGTTCATCATTAGTGCTGCCAGCGTCAATTTAGTATTTCACTTCTTCTTTCCACCGATGCTGCCATGGTCAGTAGTGCCAATGTTCTTATATGCTTTTGGTATGTCCATCGTGTTTCCTGGTGCGACTTTGATGGTGTTGGAATTGTTTCCCCATATTCGCGGCATCGTGGCTTCTTGTCAGTCTGCTTCAGTGACTTTGTTAAGTGCATTTGTCGCAGGTGTATTGGCGCCGGCACTTGATCATTCGGTGTTGTCATTAGCGCTCGGACAGTTTACGTTCGCTGTGCTTGGTTTATGTTTATGGTACGCCGGTCGTTCGTATTCCCGTTCGCACAGTGATGCTGGACATCATTGAACTTAACATTTCGTATTCAATTCACGTACTCGCTACCTCCACTCTCACGCACTAAATGACCACATGGTTTGTGGTCAATTAGTGACAATCAAAATTCCCCTGCAGAAAAATTGTTACGTCATCAAGTTGTCATTTTTGCTGACTACACTGCGTGCTGTCGTTGGATCGCTGTGTTGGTTCAAGGCTTTAACCCAGATATTCCATTAGGCGCACCTGCTGTGCTATTTGTGAGTTGACGGTGCATTTTCGGTCACTTTTGCTGCTCTTCGTTGTCAATAGCTCGCTATTGACGCCTCATTCGCAACAAAATTGTCTCAAAAAGTGCATCCGCCATCATCACAAATCCTAATGGAATATCTGGGTTTAAATAGACTTGTATACCGTTTTTGCGGCAAGTTTTTATCTGTTGCAGCAAAAAACAATTTTTTAATTTTCAGGAACTAAAACTATGAAAAAATCAATTCTTGCACTGGCCGCTTTGTCTACATTAGGTGCATTTTCCAGCGCAGCTATGGCGCAAACATCTGTCACTGTCTACGGTATCGTTGACGCTGGCGTAGCTTACAAAGATGCAGGTGCAGGCAAGCTCACTTCTTTGGATAGTGGTTTGAATTCCACATCACGCCTGGGCTTTAAAGGTACTGAAGTGTTGAATGGTGGCTTGAAAGCAAACTTCAATTTGGAAATGGGTTTGAAATCTGACACAGGCGCAAACGATGCAGCATTGTTCGCACGTGGCGCATGGGTAGGTTTGTCTGGTGATGATTTTGGTTCTGTGAATTTGGGTCGTCATAAATCTTTGACTTACATCTACGGCGCACAAATCGATCCGTTCATGGATGGTTTGTTGGGTAAGACAGATCTGATGTTCAAGATCAATAATGTACGTGACAACTCCGTCACTTACACATCAAATAGCTTCAGCGGTTTCTCAGTTGCTGCTCAATACGGTTTCGGTGAAAAAGCGGGCGATGCAACAGCAAACCGTGTGACTAGCGTTGCTGCTTCTTACATCAATGGTCCGTTGAACGCGAACATCGTTTGGGATCAAATGAAAGATGCCAATGGTAATACAGCAGTTGGTGGCGAAAAATTATTGGCTGGTGCATCCTATGACTTCGGCAAAGATTTCTACGGCATTAAATTGAATGCGATGTATGAAGAAATCAAAGGTACGACAAGTTTGACTAACTTGAAAGAAACCAAAGAACAGTTATACGTTGTTGGTGCTTCTATCAAAGAAGGTGCAAACACATTCATCGTTAGCTACACAGACTCTAATGTTAAAACTAGCGTGAACGCAAATTCAAATCGTATCGCTTTGGGCTATACCTACGATTTGTCTAAGCGCACGAACTTGTACGCTTCTGTTGCAAACGTGAAAAATGAAAAGTCGATCAAAACTTTGGCTGACGTGAACGGTGCAACTGCACGCTTGTTCAACTTCGGTATCCGTCATAAGTTCTAATACTGAAGTCTTAATACTGAAGTCTTAATTTTGAAATCTTAGTGCCGAGATTTGAACTTCTCAGTATTTAATTAAGACCAAGTTTAGGCTTACATCAAGTCATGATGCCGCTCAGCAAATTGTTGAGCGGCATTTTGTTTTGGCTCAAAATTTTGTTGATTCTTATCAATAACTTCGTACTGCGTAGTTTGTCTAATTTTGTCTCAAAATATTAAGTAAATGTAATAAGCCTTGTTGCCGACTTTTTTTGCTCTACAATGCAAGATAATTGATTTTGTAAGCGAGGTGACATCATGAAAAAATTCTTATTAACATTATTCGCGTTGACTTGTTATTCAAGCTTTGCGGCGGCAGGCGAAGTGAAAGTTAACTGGGGTAAATTAGACGACTTTACTGAAATAAATCCAGGACATGAGACTAAAGAACATTTTCGCGAACGTCTGACGAAAGAGTTTGAAGATGTTTTTGCTGCTTTGGCAAAAAAATTACCTGATGGTTATCAATTGACGGTCAATGTCAGTGATATCGATTTAGCAGGCGATATTCGCCCTGGTGCTTCCTTCAGTGTGAGTCAGATTCGTATCATGCGAGAAATTTATTGGCCGCGTATGAATTTCAGTTATGAGTTGAAAAATTCTCAACAAGAAGTGATTGCTCAAGCAAAAGAAGAACTGCGTGACATGGATTACTTGCATAGAGTTCGAATTCCCTCTGGCAGAACATCGTTTGAATATGAAGAAAAAATGCTCAATGACTGGTTTAAAAAACAAGTGATGACCGGAGTTTTTCCAAACAATGATGTAAAAGCCGTTACTGCGAATAAATGAACTTGCTTTATTGAATTATTAAAATAGTCATTAATGCGAAAGCCAAGCCCACTTCAGGTTTGGCTTTTTTATTTTGAGTTTGCTGATTGCGTCTGCCAATTGAGTTTGCCAATTACGGCGTAAGCCACGTAAAATGGCGCCTTCCCGAATTTAGTCGCTATGCACTTGCCTCCAGCAAAGGCCGTGCGCGCTAATTCCTGTTTTAGCTCTTCAAAATATACTCATGTCTACAGATCAATCCCCGCAAGATGACACGCCTGTGTCAAGTGATGAACCGCGCAAACAAATGTTTTACGATCCGACCGAATATAGGATTCGTAGTTTCGTGACTCGCGCTGGACGTGTGTCAGAGGCGCAATCCAAAGCGATTGAGAATCTGGGACCGAAGTTCATGATCCCTTATCAAAAAGCGATTCTCGATATTGACACTGCATTTGGTCGCCAAGCACCAACTATTTTTGAAATTGGTTTTGGTATGGGCGAAACTAGTGCGAAAATTTCTGGCCTGATGCCTGAGAAGAATTTCATCGGTGTCGAAGTGCACACGCCGGGGGTTGGCAACTTATTGAAACTGGTGGATGCCGAAGGTTTGCAAAATCAGCGCATTATTCAACATGATGCTTACGAAGTTTTGACGAATATGATTGCGCCAGAATCCTTAGCTGGCGTGCATGTGTTTTTCCCTGATCCATGGCACAAAGCACGACATAATAAACGTCGTTTGATTCAAGGTCCTTTGGTCGCTTTATTGGCGTCGCGTATTCGGTCTGGTGGCTATATTCATTGCGCGACGGATTGGGAAGAATATGCAGTGCAAATGTTAGAAGTATTAGGTGCGGAACCTAGTTTGAAAAACACGGCGGAAGGCTATGCACCGCGACCAGATTATCGCCCAGTTACTAAGTTTGAAAACCGCGGTTTGAAGTTAGGACATGGTGTGTGGGATTTAGTGTTTGAGAAAAAATAATTAGCTTCGATTAGCTTTATTTAGCTACGTTCACCTTGGTGTCAACACCAGATATGCTTGATTAAAATGCAGAGTGATTGATAAATCTCTCTGCGTTTTTTATTTGCAGTCTATTGATTAAATTTTGCTTTCATGTTTTGTCACTTTATTTGTCACCTCATTTGTCACCTTATTTGTCACCATCTTGACATCTAAGATCTCTACAATCTGCCGACTATGGCAGACAATACTCAACATTCCGGTAAAAAAATTCTCCTCTTAAGTGTTTCCGCTGGCGCCGGGCATGCGCGCGCCGCCGAAGCGATACGCGCTTATGCCGCTATCGCAGATCCCGCAAGCACGGTGATTCATCTGGATGTGATGGATTATGTGACCAGCGGATTTCGTCAGATTTACACTGATTTTTATCTCAAGTTGGTAAATCATGCACCGACTCTATGGGGCTATCTGTATAACTTTACGAATGAAGTGAAGCGCGATAGTTCGATAGAGAAATGGCGGCGCGGACTAGAACGTTGGAATGCCAAAAAGCTCTTGCGTGAAATTCAATCCTTCCAAGCGGATGCCATCATCTGTACGCATTTCTTGCCTGCCGAAATGTTATCCCGTCTGATTGCGCGGCAAGAATTAAATTGCCCAGTGTGGGTGCAAGTGACAGATTTTGATTTGCATAGAATGTGGATACATGAGGGCATGGCGGGCTACTTTGCAGCGAATCAAGAAGTGGCGTTTCGCATGCGTTCGCAGGGAATAGCTGCTGAACGTATTCATGTCACAGGCATCCCCATCATGCCCGCTTTCGCGCAAGCACCCACACGTGCAATTTGTGCGTCTGAGTTCGGACTCGATCCCTCCAAATTGACCATCATGCTAATGGCGGGCGGCGCTGGTTTAGGTCAGTTAGATCAGTTAGCAGCGCAGTTATTGCAGATGCGATTTGAGCAGATGGATGAGGCGATTCCATTTCAATTAATTGTCTTGTGCGGAAAAAATACTAAAGCTTTGCAAGCACTGCAAAATTTGGCGTTGACTTGCCCGCGGCGCTTATTTCCGATTGGCTTCACTTCTCAAGTTGAGCGACTGATGGCTTGCGCTGATTTGATCGTCACAAAACCTGGTGGCTTGACTACCTCAGAATGTCTGGCGATGGCTTTGCCCATGATTGTGAATGCGCCGATACCAGGGCAAGAAGAACGTAATGCAGATTATGTGATGGAGCAGGGGGCTGCGCTCAAGGCAATTGATAATCTGGCGTTGGAATTTCGTATCAGAGAATTGATTGCACATCCCCAACGACTCAACACGATGCGAGAACAGGCAAGGCGTCTTGGGAAAGCAAATGCAGCACAATCGGTCTTTGATATTGTCAGCGCAAATTTGTAATCATGTAGCGTATCTAACAGGAAAAATTCATGCAGATCAGTGGGAATCGTGGCGCAAAACTTGATGAGGCAGTCAATGGAAACGTCAATGCAGCATTCAATTTTAAAGGCCTGTTACTAACGATACTGTGGGTTAGCTTGATGGCAGTTTTTTTTGCCGAGGTAGAAATACAGATCGAAGGTGGAGCCGGTTGGGCGACTAGTTTGCCAACCTGGCGTATCGAGCAACACTGGCTACTCGATATCTTTTGGGGCGGACGTGCCATGACGGGCTACCATGCCTGGGTGTTTCCATTCATCGCGATGATCTTTCACTTGCCGTTCTTCTTTCTGCAAACCTGGAGCTGGAAATTGCAAGCACGGGCTTTGGCCTGCATTATGTGGTTTTGGATAGTGGAAGATTTTTTGTGGTTTATCTTGAATCCGGCTTTTGGCTGGGCGCGCTTTAATCCGCAAGTGGTGTTTTGGCATAAACACTGGTGGTGGGGCGCGCCACAGGATTACTGGACTTTTTCTGTGATCGCTGTTGTATTTTTTTGGTGGTCATTTCGACACAAGTTGCGGGTGCATTAAGAGTTTTTCACAGTGTAAAAAGTCAGTTCGCGTGCTTAGAATTTGATCTGTTGCAGATACGGGCTAGGTTCGCGACGATAGGATTTGTTTTATTTGCAAAATGAGAGTAATTTGCCCGCTATTCTTGTTTATTTATGTGGAAATTGTATGCGTGCATTGATGTCTCGTTTCTCCGCTGTATGCTTGTTGTCTTCTCTTACGTTTTCCACCTACGCAATTTCTGCAGTTCCGACTACGCCGCATGTCGCTAGTGCTGATACCAGCGTAAATCAATTTGCAGCGCAGAACTTGATTCCTTATTCGCCTAAGTTAAGCAAAGGGCGCTTGGCAAATGGCTTGACTTACTATATTCAAAAAAATACTAAGCCTGAACAAAAAGCCGAATTGCGTCTGGTCATCAAGGCGGGATCGATTTTGGAAGACGAGGATCAGCTCGGGCTTGCGCATTTCACCGAACACATGGCATTTAATGGCAGCAAACACTTTCATAAGAACGCCTTGATTTCTTATCTGGAGTCGATAGGCGTGAAATTCGGTGCGGATTTAAATGCTTATACGAGTTTCGATGAAACCGTCTATATCTTGCCGATCCCTACTGATAAACCAGACAATTTAAGTAAGGCCATGTTGGTCTTGGCGGATTGGGCAAATGGCCTGCAATTGGATCACGCTGAGATTGATCGTGAACGTGGTGTGGTATTGGAAGAAGCGCGTTTAGGTAAAGGCGCTGTAGACAGATTACAGAAGCAAATTTTACCGAAGATTTTGCACGGATCTTTGTATGCTGATCGTCTGCCTATCGGTAAAGAGCAGACGCTCAAGACTTTTTCTTACGATGCGCTCAAGCGCTTTTATCGTGATTGGTATCGGCCTGACTTAATGGCAGTCGTGGTCGTGGGGGATGTTGATCCAGTCAAAACAAAAGCGCTGATCGAGAAAAATTTTTCCACATTAAAAAATCCAGTAAAACCACGACCAAGAGCGGTGGCGACCATTCCTTTGCAAAATATTGCAGAAGTAGTCATTGCCACCGATAAAGAAGCCAATCTTTCCACTGTAAGTATTTCGCAGTCACGCTACTTACAAAAGAATGACGGTAAGTTTGGTAGCTATCGCGAGCGTCGCATACAGAGTTTTTTTAACGTGATGTTGAGTAATCGTTTGCGTGAATTAGCACAATTGCCCGAACCGCCATTTTTGGGTGGTGGCAGTGGTATCAATCCTTTAGTGGCCGATTATTACGAATTAAATTCTACTGCGGCAATAGGCAAGGCTGGTGTGCAGGCGGCGATTGACGCTTTGCTGCAAGAAAATAAGCGTGCTGCGCTTTATGGATTTAGCGCAGCCGAGTTTGCACGCGCTAAATCGAATTCGCTACGCAATCTGGAAAATGTTTATAACGAACGTGATAAAGCGCAGTCGGCCGATTTGGCGGCAGAATTTATTCGTAATTTCTTAGCAGGCGAAGCTATCCCGGGTATCGAAGCAGAATATGTTTTTCATAAAGAGATTGTGAATGGCATCAGTCTGGAAGAAATCAATCAGTTTACGAAAACAGTGTTGATTAATCAGGCTCCCAAATTAATCGTCTATCAAGGTAGTGATCAGCCAGAACATCCAATTCCAAGCACTGAACAATTGTTGGCGATGGTCAAACAAGCAGAGCAAAAAGAGGTGTTGGCGTATACCGAAAAAGCGGTGACGAAGTCCTTATTTGAAAGCCCGCCACAAGCGGGCAGTATCGTCAGTGAAATTAAGAATGTTCCTTTAGGTACGACAGAATGGACACTGAGCAATGGCGTCAAAGTTGTATTGAAACCGACTGATTTTCAGAGCGATCAAATATTGTTGAGCGCCACGCGCGCCGGAGGAACATCACTGATCCCTGATGCAGATTTCTTGCAGGCGCGCTATGCAACAACGGTAGTGGGAGCGATGGGTGTCAAAGATCTCTCACCTATAGAGTTGAGCAAATACCTGGCGGGAAAGAGTGCCAGCGTGTCGACCAATTTTGGCGAAAATTCAGAAGGTGTTTCTGGCTCTTCAAATAAGGCAGACTTAGAAACAATGCTGCAAGTCATGTACTTAGCAATGACGGCGCCGCGTCGCGATCCGGCTTTGTTTCAGTCTTTCGTTGGCAAGCAGCAAGATGCTTTGCGTAATCAGATGGCATCGCCGTTTGCTGTTTTTCAAGAACAGTTTATTCAGGCGACTTATCCAGCACATCCGCGCGTACCAGTGTTAGCAAAACCTGAGCATATCGCACAACTCGATTTAGATCGCTTGATGGCGATTTACCAGTCACGTTTTTCCAGTGCCAAAGGTTTCGCTTTTTTCTTGGTCGGCAGCTTTGAGATAGAAAAAATCAAACCGCTGTTACTCACTTATCTTGCAAGCTTACCGACCTCGGATGTCGCTGTCGGCGTGAAGGATCATGGCTTGCGTCCCCATACCGGTATCATCAAGAAAGACGTCTATGTGGGCAAAGAACAGCAAAGTATGGTGACCTTACAAATGCATGGTGAGCGCACGATGAGCATTCCTGAGCGTATGCGTTTTTCTGCCATGATAGAAGTCCTGCAATTACGTTTGACTGCCAAGATGCGTGAAGAATTAGGTGCGGTGTATAGTCCACGCGTGACATCCTCCACCAGATTAATTCCCTATCAAGGCTATTCCGTCGTATTGGCTTTGCCGAGTGGACCTGAACACGTCGATAAATTGTTGCGCAGTAGTTTTGCTTTGATTGCGCAAATGAAGGCGGCTCCGGTAAGCGAGGAAGAACTAAACAAAGTCAAAGAGAATTGGCTAAAAAATCGTAAAGAGGATTTGAAGACAAATACTTTCTGGCTATCGATGTTAAGTAGTGCACTACAACAGCGTGAAGATCCTGCGCATATTTTTACTTACGAAGACCGTGTCAAACATCTGACGCCAAAAGACATACAAGAGGCCGCAAAAATTTACTTGGATACGAATAATTACATTCAGATAGTGATGTACCCCGAAAAGGCGCAGTAGTTAGTGCAAAGATGGAATTGCGGAACTTTTGCCTTGGAATATTTTCTTAGTCCTTTGGACATTGCTTACAAAAATAATAGGAAAGAAATTTATCATGAAATCTGTCAATCAAATTGCAGTTGCTGTCGCGGTAGTTGGTATCTCAGTCAGTTCTGGTTTTGTCGCGGCGCAAACAAAAGCGCCAGCAGTTAAGTCTTCAACCGCGACCCAAGCAAAGTCTTCAACAATGCTAAAAGCGACCATGGCGGACGTGTTGAAAGCTTCACAAGCAAGTGATTGGCGCTCATTAAATCCAGAAAATACTTTGTATCTGGAGATGGATAAGGGCCGGGTAGTGATAGAACTGGCTCCTGAGTTCGCGCCTAAGAATGTGGCTAACATCAAAGCCCTGGTCAAAGAAGGCTACTTTGACGGCTTAGCCATGATACGTTCGCACGATAACTATGTTGCGCAATGGGGTGATGCCAGTGAAAAGCGCGAATTTAAAACAGCGGCAAAGAAAGTGGAAGGCGAATTTACGATCAAATATCAGAAGGACACCGAGTTCACTCGCTTACCTGATGCTGATGGCTATGCGCCGCAAGTTGGACATGCCAATAGTTTTGCCGCTGCGCGCGATCCCAAAACTCAAACCACTTGGCTCACGCATTGTTACGGTGCGATCGGGGTAGCACGTGGGAATGAAACCGATAGTGGCAATGGCAGTTCTTTGTATGCGGTGACTGGTCACGCTCCGCGTAATCTGGATAGAAATATCACGGTGGTTGGTCGCGTGATGTACGGTATAGAATTACTTTCCAGCTTACCACGTGGCACAGGCGCTTTAGGATTTTATGAAAAAGCAGAGGAGCGGACACCGATCAAGACCGTGCGTCTCGCTGCGGACGTGCCTGAAGCTGAGCGGTCTAAGTTGGAAGTGTTTCGTACTAATACCACGAGCTTTAAAGCACTGGTAGAAGCGCAAAGAAACCGTGGCGGCGATTGGTACAAATTCGCAGCAAACCATATTGAGTTGTGTAACGTGCCGATTCCGGTGAGAGTTGTAAAGTAATGTGATGGCAGGTAATGAGGCGTGACAAAGAGCGATTGAGATGTAATTTAGTATTTTTAGAAAATATGAATGATTGTGCTAAATTGACTTCTGTTACTTTAGAAAATTCAGCGAAAATTTGCCATGATACCCATCCGTGAAATTGACCATTTAGTACTACGTGTCGTTGATCTTGATCGCATGTTGCATTTTTATTGCCAAGTTCTTAGTTGTACTATCGAACGTCGTCAAGATGAGATCGGCCTGGTGCAATTGCGCGCGGGGCGTTCTTTGATTGATTTGGTTCCGGTTGACGGAAAATTAGGCAGCATGGGCGGTGCGGCCGCGGGCAAAGAAGGACGCAATCTTGATCACTTATGCCTGCGGGTCGAGCCTTTTGATGAACAAAGTATACGCCAGCATTTGTCCATGCACGGCATAGAAGCCGGTCCCACCGCTTCACGCTACGGAGCCGAGGGTGAAGGACCTTCTATTTATATTGCTGATCCTGAAGGAAATGTGATCGAGTTGAAGGGCGCTCCAACACCTTAGCGCAGTAAAAAAACTTTGATATTGCAATTGTCTGCTTAGGCAGTATGCTTCTGTTACAGTGCGTAACTACCTTGTACATACGGGTAAGGATCCATTTGTTCACATTGGTGTGCTAGTTCGATCAACAGGGAGAAAAATATGAAAAGTTTGGCGCTAGTGTTGTTATTGACATCTGCCACCAGTATGGCAGCTGATCTGGTTGTACCCATGCATTTAGTCGATGAAAAAGGAGTTGGCGTCAGTGTGGGGAAAATCACAGTGACTGAGTCAAAGTATGGACTGGTATTGACGCCAGCAATGCAGGGTTTAAAGCCAGGTTTGCACGGCTTTCACGTTCATCAAACGGGCAGTTGTGAGCCTAAAGAAAAAGATGGCAAGATGGTTCCTGCTGGCGCTGCTGGCGGACATTATGACCCAGCTGGCAGCAATGTCCATGGCACGCCGTGGGGTGACGGACACCTGGGTGATATGCCAGCTTTGTTCGTGGACGAAAATGGCTCTGCGACACATGCAGTGCTTGCGCCAAGATTGAAATTGAGCGATTTAGCTGGACGTTCTATCATGATCCACGCAGGTGGCGATAATCATGCAGACCATCCTGCTATGTTAGGTGGTGGTGGCGCGCGTGTTTCCTGTGGGGTGGTGAAGTAATTTGATGATATGCCGCAATCAGGCAGCCAGTGGCCAGCGAAAATCTTAGAAATTAGCCAGTGTGTCAAACCACTGGCTATTTTTTTTGCTTCAATTCTTAATTAATTTCTTAGTGCAAATTTTGCTCAGGCAGCGACTAAGAAATCAATCACAATCTCACCCGGCTCACGTGAAATATAAGCCATCTTAATTTTGTCGCCAAAGTGATCGCCAATTTGATGCAGTAAGGGAATAGGATCATGGTCATTGCAAAAACGCATAGTCTCTCCTGGCATTAGAGCCGACAAAGCGCCAAAAATAGCAGCGTGACGAAAACGTTTCGCAACGCCTCGCGCATCAAAAGCATAGGTTCCAGCATCGCCAATCGGGCGTGAGCAATCGTGTGACATAGTGTTCTCTCTTTAAATAATATTGCATGATGAAAGCGACTTTGTCGTCGTGTAGAAATGTCACCGTGATTTGAGGCTGAAAATTTCTAACGTCGAACAACTGCAATAAGACTAAAGTGAATTGCTGGCCAAGGCGACTACAAAGGGTGATATAGGAGCGTTCTCTTGATGGACATCATTTTTTGGGATTGGTGATTGTTAGTAAATCAAGAAAAGCGAATTAATGTTAAATTAAGTTTATGTTGCTTGACCCAAACCCATACTCGCCCCAAGATGTCATTTGTTGATTTCTGAATATGCTTCGTTAGACCTGCTTATTTAGATCAGCCTATCGGAAATCAAGATCGATAAACACTTAACTGAATTTAGCTTAGTTTAGCTTAATTCAATTTAATTTGATTCAATTCAAGGGGGGAAATAATGAAGCAATATGGCGCAGAATTTTTCGGGACGTTTTGGTTGGTATTTGGTGGCTGCGGTAGCGCAGTATTGGCTGCCGGTTTTCCTGGTCTTGGTATCGGCTTTGTCGGTGTTTCGCTAGCCTTTGGTTTAACGGTGTTGACGATGGCTTATGCGATTGGTCATATTTCTGGTTGTCATTTGAATCCAGCGGTATCAATCGGTTTGTGGGTGGGTGGTCGTTTCCCGGTTAATCAATTGTTGCCCTATATCGTGGCACAAGTTGCGGGTGGTATCGCTGCTGCCGCGATTTTGTATCTAGTTGCCAGCGGTGCGCCAGGATTTGATGTCAGCAAGGGATTTGCCTCGAACGGTTACGGTATGCATTCGCCTGGCGGGTATTCGATGATGGCCGCATTTTTGATCGAAGTCGTATTAACGATGTTCTTCTTGATTGTGATTTTGGGGGCGACAGATAAGCGTGCTCCAGCAGGTTTTGCACCGATTGCGATTGGTTTATGCCTGACTTTGATTCATTTGATCAGTATTCCTGTTACCAACACTTCTGTGAATCCTGCTCGCAGTACGGCGGTAGCGATTTTTGTCGGTGATTGGGCGGTCGCACAATTATGGATGTTCTGGTTGGCACCGATAGTCGGTGCAGTGTTAGGTGCGACAGTTTATCGTTTTATTGCTATTGGTGACGATAAATAAAGCTTCAGCTTTGGTGTGCTGATTTCACTTTTGCTAGGCTTGCTAGTGAAGTTTGCAGACTAATATTTTAAAAAAAATCCACCAAAATATTCGGTGGATTTTTTTTGATCATCAAAGTTTCTTTGCGAGTTTGAAGTTGAAGTTGAAGTTGAAAATTGAGCTGCCAATTACGCGTAAATTTTTCTCAGTGTGCGTCGGTTACGTGTAATGTTGTCTCGGGGTGACGCTAATAATTTTCCTCAGCTTAGTCGACAAAAAAGATGTGTTCTATCGGCTTCTCGAATAATTTGCTGATCGTAAAAGCGAGTGGCAAACTTGGATCATAGCGCCCAGTTTCGATCGCATTCACGGTTTGCCGTGATACCTCCAAGTGATCAGCTAAAGTTGCTTGGCTCCATTCCCTTTGTGTGCGTAGTTCCTTGACGATATTTCTCATGATTCACGCTCCAGCAGAATTTTGCGAATCATGCTGACGACTAGCCAACTACCCATAAAGATCCCATAGATAATGAAGCCACTTAACTTGGGATAGTCTATGCCTTCTAAAAAGCCATAACTAAAGCTAAAGAAGGCCGTAATGCCACCCGCAATTGCCACCACTTCCAATACCCAAACCCGTAGATATTCATCCATCCTTTGAAAGTGGCGAATGATCGCCCAAAACGCACCTAGCGCAGGAATCGTGGGCGTAAGAACGAGCAGTGTGCGTAGCAATCCATCTTCCATTTTTTTTGCAAAGTAAATTGAGATGAAAAGCACGAGGATATAGGCCAGTACACTGAGTCCTAGTTCGTTGCCATATTTCTTGGCGTCAGCTTTGTCTTTTTTGGAGAATTCTTTGTTGAACATGGAACGTCCTTTATAGCCAATTTTGTGGCCAATTATTAGTCAAATTTACTTAAGCTCTTAGTTCAAAAAAACAGAACAACAGAAGAGCAAAAGCAACGAGTTTGCCCGGTATCTGCAGCATTTGCAGCATTGCTTTGCATCGCTGAAACTGATTCGATATGTAAAGCATGTTTGACATCATAATTGAATTATTGGCGATGTCAAGTCTCCTTTACAAAATTTGTGTGTCTAGTTCACTTATTGTGGTTTCGAATTTCTTAAAGTTCTGGCGCATGGTGTTTTGAACGGTGTTTTCAATCTTTGTCGCATAAAACCGCAAAAGATAGAAATGGCATTCATTTTGCTTACTAAAATCTTGTTCATCAGAAATGCGACGAATACAAGAAATAAGTTTTCTATTATTTGACTTTATCAATTCAAAATAGCAAAATATTTCTCTATTCATAAGTAAAAATACTACTTTTTCAATATGCGTAGGCATGAGTGAAAAATGATTTTTGAACTTCATGATCTGAAGCAATTGAGGTAATTGAAGCAATTGACTCAGTCGAATGAGATTGTTTTGCACCCAATTTTTAACTTTTTGATCTAACTAAGTAAGTAGCAAATTAAGTAGCTAAGTGAGTAGCTAAGTGAGTAGCTAAGTGAGTAGCTAAGTGAGTAGCTAAGTAACAAGCCGAGTAATTTAACTAATTAAGCACGGGGATAAGCATGTCCAATATCGCGGGTAAAGCCTATGCCATGAATGTGATTACACCAATCCGTTGGTACACAGTCTGGCTGAACAAATTGATTTTCTGGATCGCCTTAAAAAAGCCATCGACCTTACGTGGCTTGATTACTTTGTCGCTAATTCATTACGCACGATGGGTGATTATCGGCAAAGATAAGTTTCCGCATCTGGATCCACAGCAACCCAAAGAACAATTGAATTACTCGTACATGCTGTTTTTCAGTAACTTCAATGGTAGCTGGGATCAATATGTTGACTCCTTCACATTCGCGATACCTGGTGGACTTGATTTGTTTTGGAAGTGGAATATTCGTTACCCCAAGTCAGTACCTTTGACTCCATTTCATAACTACATTCGCTATAACCAGATTGAGACGATTCATTACTACAACGCTTATCCGTTGGCTGCGTCAAATGATGTGAAAAGTGCGAAAGCCGTGAAGGATGCCTTAATAGCCTTTCAGAAGCAGGCACTGGATGCAAGTGACGAAGATTTCATGAAGCGTTACAACGCACTCGTGCGTGGTCTACAACACGATTTGGGTGATATGCATCCAACGCCAATTATTAGTATGTCTGCATATCAAGTGCAGCGTCGCGAGCGTTGGCATGATGGTCGTCTGAAAAAAGAAATCGCTGAACAGGCTTTGAAAGAGAGAAATGTTACGGTAATTGAGGGAGAACAACATGGGCGGTAACGTCAGCGGCAAGGCCTATGCCTTAACAATATTGTCACCAATTAAGAATGCATACACGCAAGAAGAAATTGCCTACGCAGATGTGATTCGTGATCATCTTCAAAATTGGAATTTCGAAAATAATAGTCCGATGGCGAAAGTTCCTCAGACCTATTTGTGCCGATTCTTTGTGCTCGATGATGTGTACACCGAGTCGCAACCAACTGGTGGAGCATTGGATACTTTCAGCGATTTTTTACCGGCAGTTCCCGATTCCGTACGACGCAATACGGTACCAAAAGAAGATCATCTGAAAAATCGTTACCTGGTGTTTTCTTGTAACTTTCATGGGGGTGAAAATGCCGATTTAGATGGTTATTTGCGCGGCATGTGGAATGCGATCAGTGATCGTATCAAGGAGCTTTGGCATTATTGTTACGGCTTCGAAAAAGTACATGATGCGGAGTCTTTTATTCGCTACATGAAGCAATGCCAGTTGGAGGCATCTTTATTTTTTAACGGTTCAAATGATGAGTCTTTGCCTGAGCAATTAAAAGCCTTGTATCTGAAACAGGAATTCGCCAAGTTTGTGATTGATAACCAAGGCTTAGATGCCTCGCACATCAAAGTCAATCTTCAGGCATTCATGCAACGTGTTGCGCCAACTAATTTAACCGCACCGACTTGGGCTGCTGGTAAATATCGAATTTAAATAGGTGATTCTGTGACTAAACAATTAGATCTGACCGATATCCAGGGAAATGTGATTCGCGCCTATGGACGTTTTGGCTATCCCGTCGCACGTTATGTGTTCTTGAATATTCGTGATTCTGAAATCGCACGTGATTTTGTCGGCGCTGTCACTAAGCGCGTCACCAGTTCGGTCGAGTGGGGCGATGGTCCCGGACAAATTAAACAACCGAATTGGACGGTCAATATCGCCTTCGCCTATCAAGGTTTGAAAGAACTTGATTTGCCACGGTCTTCTTTAATCGGATTCTCACATGAGTTCGTCGCAGGGATGAAAGATCGGCGTGACATTTTGGGCGATGATGGACCAAGTTCACCAGAAAACTGGGATCCAATTTGGGTGGGCAATCGTCAAACGCGTGAGCAGGATGTGCATATCTTCATTTCACTCAATGCCCGCTTGCCAGCTTTACTGGAAGAAAGTTACGCTTGGTTAAAGGCCTTGGTCGCCGAGCACAAAGACGGTGTCGTCATCCTTGGTGGTAATCGAGGTGATGATGGTGTGTTGCTCGACTACCAGGATGTCAATGTGGTGATGGAAGATGGCAAGCCAACCTCGAAAGAACATTTTGGCTATACCGATGGCATTAGTGATCCTGTGTTCGAAGGAACGCCGAGCTATGATTTGAATGTTGAAGGCCGTGGTAAGCAAATGGAAGACGGTAGTTGGGCACCGTTAGCGACTGGTGAATTTTTGCTTGGTCATATTGACGAAGCGCATGAATATCCACCAGCGCCACAGCCAGTCTTGTTATCGCGAAACGGTACTTATATGGTGTATCGTAAGTTGCATGAAAACGTTGCGACTTTCGATTCCTACCTAGAAGAGCATGGCAAGAAATACCCGGGTGGTAAAGAACTACTTGCTGCGAAATTTGTTGGACGCTGGCGCGACAACGGCGCGCCTTTAGTGAAAGCGCCAGATGCAGAAAGTAAGGCCAAGTTTGATATGGCTTTGATGGGTTCGGATAAAGATGGTAAAGACAAGTTGTTGAGCGACTTTACTTACGACGATGATATGAGCGGCGCGAAGTGTCCGTTCAGCTCGCATATACGTCGGATTAATCCACGTGCTTCTTTGGAAATGGTGAAGGGATCTAAGCCAGGCAGTATGATTTTTAACGAAGGTGCTTTTGATACGCCCGGCGCGCTTACAAATCGCCGTCGCTTGCTGCGTCGTGGACTTCCTTATGGTCATGTCAAAGATCGTACGCGTGATGATGGCAATCATGGCATTATCATCATGATGCTTAATGCAGATATCAATCGCCAGTTTGAGTTTGTACAACAGCAATGGATTAATTACGGAAATGATTTTCAGGCGGGTAGTGATAAAGAAATTTTGCTCGGCAATCACAGCGCGGATGAAAAATTTCCGAGTAAAGCGGTATTGCAAGTAGATCCCGATAGTGATCAGGCACCTTACTTCCTGAGCAAGATTCCGCGCTTGGTAGAAACGCGTGGCGGTGAATACTTCTTCATCCCAAGCTTAACTGCATTGCGAATGATTGCGATGGGTGTGGTTGATCCTACTTAGCTGCTTGGGGATATGCGTTAGTGTCCGTCAGCTTCCGTCAGTGGGGTTTATGATTGGATCTGCATCATTAACAGCTAGTTGTAGTTTTTGTAGTTCAAAAAAAAGCGCAGATTTTTGCGCTTTTTTGTCTTGAACTGAACGAAAGCTTATTCAAATTCTTCCGCTAAGTTTTTCCATCCCTTGGTTTTAGCGAATTGACAGAATTCTTCGGGCGCTTCCAATACGATCATTTTTCGTTCTTGCAAAATTGGGTCAGTGGCTTCAAAGTCAGGACCAACATAGCCTACCGCGCGTAGCTGCTCCATGATTTGTTGAACCAACACTTTGTCGCGGAAACTACCTGCCTCTATCGCGACAGCAAAATCGACAAATACATCAATTATTCCATAACCCTCATCGTAAATACGTATGCCTTTGATGGCGTGTTCTTTACCATTGGAATCATTGGCTTTAAAGCTGCCGCAGATTTGGATATCGGTATCGTTGCTCATCTGGGTATTTCCTATTGTATGTCTTATGAAAATGTACGGAGTAATTGCCATTGGCAGGAATTCAAGATTATACCGATAGTCTTCAATCTAAAGAAATTTGCCTCTATCCTAGGGCCTGTTGACATATATTTTAGGCAAGCGAATGCGTGCAAATGGGCACAGGGCTAGGCTATCGCTTTGGGAAAGATCCCTTGCAAGGGATCTTCGTGACGTCAGCGGACAGCATGCTGTCCGAAACCCTGACTGCACCGCAAGCTGCGCAGTAGCGGGTTTTGAACACTATGCACTATAAGCAGATTGCAACAACGCCATGTGCCCATTTGAGCCATTCCCGAAGGGTTTCAATCAAAACGCACGATGGACAGCGTTGCATCTCTTGCTGTGGCGGCCAGCCGCAGCGGCGAGATGTGCCTTGCCATCCTGCATTTTGATTGAAACGCTTGACTAAAATATATGTCAACAGGCCCTAGTGTTCACTTTGTGTGGACGATTTTCAATTTGTACTTGTCGCAGGGAACTAATCAAGCGATTTAACTTCCAATTACTAGATTCTGATAGCGGCGATGTGAAATTGAGTTGAATTAAATTCATTGAAAATGCCCGTAGAATCGTCGCTCAAGATGTTCGTAGTCGTGTGCGCATCTTGAGATCTTTGCCCAACATAACAAGCTAATTAATTAACAAGCAAAATAAAACAAGGGAATACCGAGACTATGAAGACCACAAAATTACTACTCGCCAGCATGACACTTTGTGTTGCGAGTGCCTACGCACAAGAGGCTAGCAATCCTGCAAGTCCGGCTGCAAGCGGCGCTGCGCCTGAAAAAGCGAAAGCAGTCGCTGCCCAAAATGAACGCGTATTGCCAGCGGAATCGGCAGTGCATTCCACTGGTCAGGTGACGATCAAAGGCAAGGCTGTGCCTTACAAAGCGACTGCAGGTACACAGCCAGTATGGGATAAAGATGGCAAAGTCATCGCGTCTTTGTTTTACACTTACTATCAGCGTAGCGATGTCAGTAATAAAGACAAACGCCCTTTGGTGATTTCATTTAACGGCGGTCCGGGCTCGGCATCTGTGTGGATGCACGTTGCTTATACCGGCCCTAAGATGTTAAATATTGATGACGAAGGCTACCCGTTACAGCCGTATGGTGTGCGCGATAATCCGCATTCGATTTTAGACGTTGCTGACATCGTGTATATCGATCCTGTGAATACGGGTTTTTCGCGCATCTTAGATGCTAAGGCAGATCGTGCACAATTCTTCGGCGTGAACGCTGATATCGCTTATCTGGCAGAGTGGCTCAATACTTTTGTTTCACGTAATAGCCGTTGGAATTCACCGAAGTATTTGATTGGTGAAAGCTATGGCACGGCACGTGTGTCTGGTTTGGCCAAAGAGCTGCAAAATAATCATTGGATGTATTTGAATGGCGTGATTTTGGTATCGCCCACCGGCTTAGGCATTAAGCGTGAAGGGCCCGTGAATGATGCTTTGAGTTTGCCGTACTACACGGCGACCGCATGGCATCACAAAGTATTACCAGCAGATTTGCAGAAGCGCGATCTGAACGATTTGTTGCCTGAAGTTGAAAATTTCACCTTGAATGAATTTATCCCGGCTTTGTCTAAAGGTGGCTTTATTGATCCGGTACAGAGACAACATATTGCCGCCAAAGTCGCGCGTTATGCAGGGGTGTCTGAAACGGTGATCATGCAACATAATTTGGCAATGCCACCATCTTTCTTCTGGAAGGAACTCTTGCGTGGACGTGGTCAGACTGTTGGGCGTCTCGATTCTCGTTATCTCGGCATTGACCGCATGGACGCAGGTACAGGTCCAGATTACAACGCTGAGTTAACTTCTTGGTTGCATTCCTTTACGCCTGCGATCAATCACTATTTGCGTGACGTGTTGAAATACAAAACCGATGTGAAGTACAACATGTTTGGCCCTGTACATCCGTGGGATAACAGCAATGATCGAACCGGTGACAACTTGCGTCTGGCGATGGCAGAAAATCCGTATATGCGTCTGATGGTGCAGTCCGGCTATTATGATGGTGCAACGAATTATTTCGACGCGAAATATACGATGTGGCAGATTGATCCTAGCGGCAAAATGAAAGATCGTATGGAATTCAAAGGCTATCGTAGTGGGCACATGATGTATTTGCGCTCAGAAGATTTGGCAAGCTCGAACGAGCATATTCGTGAGTTCATTAAGAAAGCAACGCCAGCGAATGGACAGGCTGCGAAATATTAATCTGCCGAGTGATTGATTCGGTAGTGATCGTTTACAGGACGTAAAAAAGGGACTCAACAATTGTTGTTGAGTCCCTTTTTTATTGTGTTAGCAAATGAGTCGACAAATTAGCCGACAAATTAGCCGACAAACTAGCAGACGAAACTATCGTTCATTGTTTTCTTTTTTGTTTTCTTTCTTATTTTCAGCGCCTTTTTCGCGTTCTTGCCGTTCAGCTTTGACTGGCTGCGCTGCTTCACGTCTGACTTCTGGCGCAACAAATCGAGGCTCAACCGCTCTGACTTCTTGACGTGGCTGTGGCATTTCGCGCTGTTGTGCTTGTGGGCGCTCGATTTGGCGTTCAATTCCACGTTCCGCACGCTCTGCTCGTTCGATGCGTTCAGGACGTTCAAAGCTACGTTCAGGGCGACGCTCCACACTACGTTCGTTCATGGTTTCTACCGGGCGACTGACAGGCACAGCCGCACTTGGATTAGCTGGCGTATTTGATGGAACAGGCATAGTCCGGTACTCGCGTATCGGGTCTTGGCGCGGTTGATTGATCACTGCACGACTTGAATCATCTGCACGGTCTATGGTGCGTTCATTTGTGCGCTCAATCGGCCGTTCAACTGGGCGCTCAATTTGTCGTTCAATTGAGCGTTCACGTTGTGCTTGATTCGTAGGATCAAAACGATCGGTGCGAATCCGATTTTCATTTCTATCACGACCCCGGTCTGCGTTCATTTCTTCCGTCGTGCGAATGCCAGAAGAACTCGTCACTGGAACGGGTGTTTGTACTGCTTGTGCAGCCTGTGTAGTTTGTGCAGGTAGGTTGTTTGTTGGATTCCGTGATTCGATCTGAGCAGGTCGGTCGAAGCGACTAGGATTACCGTTGTAGCGATCATTCGTCGCGTTATTTGTGCCGTTATTTGCACCATTATTTAAGCCATTATTTAGGCCGCTATTGTTCGCACGCGGGTTCTGTCTCTGATTCGGTACATTCGTCGGGCGATTATTTGGGGCTCCATCGTTGGATTGAGTCAAGTCGTTGCGATTGGAACCAGTCACCACAGGGCGTCCGCGGAACTGATCGTTCTCCTGCCAATTGCGTGGACGTGCGTCACCAAAACGATTATTTCGGTCGGGTGTTAAATTCGGTCCTTCATCATGCACCCGCATATTTTTTACATCGGCTTGCCTGACGGACGATGCTGCAGGAAACACATGTTCTCCACGAACAAAGGTCTGTGTTGGCACAGAAGTGACTGCGTTGTGTACAAACTGATTGCGATAGGCATGATGTTCGTTATCAAACTGATTGCGCTCATTTCGGCCACCGCGATTGATTACCGTCGTCTTATTGATGATGACAGTTTGATTTAAGTTTTGAATGTAACGGGTATTGCGAGTGTAATAAGGACGATAAACTTCGCCAGGACCTAAAGGGAACCAAGCGACTGAAGGTCCAAAACTGGTGCGGCTTTGTAAGCTTATACCTGCACTGAGGCCACCGCTGCCCACGCCGACAAAAGCGACTAAAGCGGGCGCATAGATAGGGCGTTGATGGCGTTCAAAGCGGCCTGGTATCCAACCCCAGCGTTTGCCAACAAAAGCCCAACGACCATAGTGATACGGTGCAAAACCCCAAGGCGAACGATCCACCCATGTCCAACCCCAAGGCGCTACCCAAACCCACTGACCGTCTCGATAAGGTGCCCAACCCACAGAAACGCCGCGTGGATACCAGATTGCACCAAATTCCAGATGTGTTTCCCAGCCACCGTATTCATCTAATTGCTGGTAACCAACCATATCGCGCGGAACGAAGCGTGCAGAAAGCGAGTTGTCTTCAGCGCGATCACGATCTGCCGCCCATTGATCAAAAGTATCAAATGGTGGCACACGCACAATTTGTGTGTGATTTAGATTGGTGCCGGCAAAGCGGGTTTGTTCACTACTGCGTAAGCTCACGACATCGCGATCCCCTTGCGCAACACCGAGGCCATGACGCACGATGACAGTCGTCGTGTTGTCATCGTTCACATTAATCCGGTATTCGCCAGGTTCTTGGATAGAAAAACGCAAATTCGGCGTATTCACCTCGATATTTTCGCGTTCTTGCATAGCACGTACGCGGAACACTAAAGTGCCCTGTGAGAGCTGGAGTTGCGTATTGTCATCGGTGAGGTTAATTAAGCTGAGACGTGTGCGCTCATGCAAGCGCAAGGCGTTCGCACCAATTTGTAGTTCGGCACGACCATTATCTGCAACGAATACGCTATCACCACTAGAAATTGGACGATTGGGGATCAACGGTCCCCATACATTGCTGCCAGCATCTGCAAAACTAATATTGCCAAAGGAATAACCAACGCGAGCAATTCTGCCTGGAGGTTCGTATTGATCTGCATTTTGTTCGTTGACGGCTTGGTTTATTGGAGGAGGGCTTTGTGCCCATACTGGATTTGCCAGCATGAGCGCGCTCAATGCCAAGGCCGATAATTGAAAGCTCGGTTGAAAAATTGATTGAAAATTCGTTTTGCTGGGTCTAAGCATATTCATGATGTTTCTTTCAGACATTTGAATAAATTGAAAGAGAGATTCGCGGTACCTGTCATGACTTAACGCGGTGAGGGTGGTTTTGGATGTCACAAAAATTTACAAAAACAAAAAATAATTTGAATTTGGTTTAGGCCGACCTGCCGCCTTGTTTGAGCTCGGTTTGTGCCTGCTCTGAGTCTGCTCTGAGTCCGCTCTGAGCCTATGGCGAGCGTACTTTAAGCTTAATTTTAGTGAATTACATGAGTACTAGCGAAGGCTTTTACGCCTACTTACAATTCTTAGTCGTTAATCTTAAGATTCACGCAAACAATCAACAATCTTCATTCTGGCAGCGCGCCAAGCAGGAATGAAGCCGCCAATAAAGCCCATTCCTAGTGAAAACAGCAAAGTTTGCAAAACGATTGCTGGGGTCATTTTGAATTGAAATGCTAATTCGCTAAATGTTTGGAAATTAGTCGTGGAAATATCGACGGTTTGCATCCAGGATGCCGCAAACAAACCGATAACGCCGCCCACTAGGGATAGCAATAGGGATTCGGCCAAGAAGGCAATAAGCACAGCACTGCGTCTGAATCCTAAAGCACGTAGGCTACCGATTTCACCTATCCGTTGCGCTACCGCAGCAAACATGGTGATCATCGCACCAACGATGGCACCTATGGAGAAAATGATCGATAGGCTTAATCCTAAAATACGAATAAATGTGGTCAGGGCTTCACTTTGTTCCGCATAAAATTGTACTTCCGGTTTCGCATCGATTTGCAGACGTGGATCATTGCTAATGGCTTTTTGTAAGGTTTCGGCGGCAGCTGCATCGCTTAGGCGGAATACCATAGTCGAATACGCATTGCGCCGGAAGGCTGCCATCATTTGTTCATTGTCGCCCCAAATTTCGCTATCAAATCCAGTTTTGCCAGAATCGAAAATTCCGACTACCACCCAGTCTCTTTGTGCGAAGTGTAGGGTTTCACCTAAGCCCGTACCGCGAAAACCTTGCGCAATCGAACGTCCAGCGATGATCTCCGAAGTGCCAGGGCGAAACATTCTACCTTGCACCATTTTCACCTGTGGTCGTAACTCTAGGCCTAATTCGGAGGTGCCACGCACCGTGACATTGCTGGGTTTGCCATTACTACGTTTAGGTAGATTGTTTAAGACTACTGGTTCTTTACTGACTAAAGGCTGGCCTTGTCGATTAGTGGCGATGCCAGGCAAACTGGCAATGATGGCGGCTTGATCCCGCGTGATACCACTATTGATTTCGGCACCGGCACCTTTGCGCAGCACCAAAATATTATCGGCTTGCCCAGTAGCGACTAAGGTCGCACGTATTCCTTCACTCATCATTAAGACGACGGTGAACACGAAAATGACTAAGGCCATACCGCCAGCCGTGAGCAGTGTGGTGACCCGTCTGACCCAGAGATTACGCGCAATATAAGAGAAAGGAATTGCCTTCATGCGACGTGCCTCAAACCATTGACGATATCGATGCGGCTCATCTTCCATGCAGGCCAAGCTGCTGCGACTACACCGACGATGACGGCGGCGAATAATTGTAGCGCCATCGTGGTATCGGAAACTCTGAACACCGGAAACAGCGTTCCCACCGATTTAGCAAAGGCAGCGGCAATTGGGAGCGTCAATAAAAGTCCCGTACCTCCACCGATTAAGGCAATGACCAAGCTTTCACCAAATAAGAGTTTGACGACAAAGCTAGGTGAAAATCCCAATGCTTTCAGCGTTGCATATTCTGCCAAGCGTTCGCGTGCCGTCATGGTCATGGTATTGGCCATCACCGCCATGATGATAATGATGATGACGAAGCTAACCGCATTGACAGCCACCAAAATCGCTTCGCTCATAGACACAAATCCGAGTTGGAATGCTTTCTCAGTTTCGGTTAGGGTTTCACCTAGAGAGTTTTTAAACAAAGCGTCAATACGTTCAGACACGATAGGTGCGTTGTCCGGTTCGTTGATGCGCACCACATACACTCCGACATAATCAGCGCTGCGTTTCAGACGTTTTCGATTTGATTCCGCTAGTAGTTGCCAATGAAAGAGTAATTGAGATTCATCTGTTTTAGCATCGACGCCGTCCCAGATTCCGCGCAGGGTAAATGTCCAGGTGCCCGGAAATATCGTGCCGCGAATGGGAATCTGGTCGCCGATTTTCCAGCCATATTGGTTAGCCAATTTACGTCCGACAATCGCGCCTTGCCGATCTAAGATGAAGGCTTTCTTTTCTTCTTCTTTCAAAATATATTCAGGATACAGCGCCAAATAACTGGCAGGTTCTACTGCAAATTGAGGGAAAAAATTACGCTCGGTAATGTAAATTCCGCCGAACCAATTTGACCAGCTAACGCCTGTTACACCTTCGACATTGCGTAGACGCTCAGCGTAGTTAAGTGGCAAAGGGAAGGTCAGTGAAATAGAGTTGCGCGTAATTAAGCGCACGCTAGAGGTGCCATCAACGCCCGCATACCACGCATCGATAATCGTACGCAGGAGCCCAAATGCACAGATCGCTACGACCAGACCGACCATGGTCAACACAGTGCGTAGTTTGTGACGAAAGGCGTTCTTAAGTAGGAGTCGGAAGATGAACATGGTTTGCGCGTGATTGTGTAGACTACAGCGACAAACTTGCCGGGGATGGAGGCATTGCACTGACAATGTTTTCGTCAGGCACTAGTAAACCTTTTTCTAAGTGCACTAAGCGATGTGCACGTGAAGCTGCTTTTGGATCATGTGTCACCATAATGATGGTCTTGCCGAGATCGCGATGTAAGTTCTCGAGTAAATCTAATACTTCGCTCGCCGTTACACGATCTAAATCACCTGTCGGTTCATCTGCTACGATCAAGGCAGGATCAGTAACTAAAGCGCGGGCGATTGCCACCCGCTGCTGCTGACCGCCAGAAAGTTCATTTGGATAGTGATCCATGCGATCCGTTAGGCTCACCATTTCCAGCGCAGCATTGACGTGGGCTTTGCGTTGTGAACGAGAGAGATTGGTTAGCAATAAGGGAAGTTCAACATTTTCGAAAGCATTTAATACGGGCATTAAATTGTAGAACTGGAAAATGAAGCCAACATTGGCAGCACGCCAGTCTGCGAGTTGACCTTCACTGAGGTTAGCAATGTTGACGCCTGCAATTTCTATTGTGCCTGAGGTCGGTTTATCTATGCCAGCGATCAGGTTTAATAGCGTACTTTTTCCCGATCCACTCGGTCCCATCAATGCGAGAAATTCGGCTGTCTCTACATCCAGATTCACACCTTCCAAGACTGGAATGATTTGCCCGCCACGCGTATAGGATTTATCTAAATCGCGGATGCGAATGATGGGTGGCAAGGTGGAATTCGCACTCATTTGGTCGCAACGCTGACTTTTTTGCCAGCCTCCAATTTGTCATTGGGTTGTAGAACGAGTTTGTCACCCGATTGCAAATTTGCCGTGACTTCTTGGTTGTCGCCAATTTTTCTGCCCAAGCTCACCGTAAGCATTTCCAATTGATCGTCTTTCACCCGAAACACGACTTTTTTCCCTTGATGTTCAATCACTGTTTTAGGGTTGATTGCTAATACTGGTTTTTGTTCTGTGTCAGTGGCGGCTTGTGACAAGATCGTGACCTTGGCGCTCATTTCGGGCAAGATGCGTGGATCGAGTTTTTCAAAACGTATCTTGGTCATGACAGTCGCTTTTGCCCGGTCAACGGTGGGAACTATGCCGACAATATTTCCGCGAAACCGACTATCTGGTAAAGCGTCTAATGTGATTTCGACTGGTTGACCAATGGCGGCTTTCGCGAGGTTGCTTTCGGATACATCTGCTTCAACCTCTAAGGTCGTCATATCTGCCATCGTGACGACGGCACCTTGACTGCCAGCGGCGTTGGAGAACGGTGTGATGATGTCGCCGACATTCGCATTCTTATTTAAGACTACGCCATCAAATGGCGCACGAATTTCTGTGAAGTCTTGATTGACTTGTTGTATGCGTAATTGGGAACGTGCCACCGCTACGCTTGCCTGCGCTGAAGTAATAGCCGCTTTAGCTGCATTCACACGTTTGAGCGCTGCATCCATCGCTTGACTGGAAATAAAACCTTGAGTTTGTAAACCTTGCGCCCGTTTCAAATCAGCTTCTGCATTCACTAATTCCACATTGGATTGTGCTACTACAGCTTCGGTTTGGCGTACATTGGCTTGCACTGCCGCAATCGCTGCTTGTACATCGCTGGCATCGAGCTTGGCGATGATTTCACCTTGCTTGACTTTGCTACCTTCACGCACGTTGAGCCAGATCAGGCGTCCTGTCGCTTTACTCGCGACCGCGGCGCGCCGTTGTGCGACGACGTAACCGGATGCCGTTAATTGTGCATATTGTTGTGAAGGGTAAGTGGTAATTACTGAACTGACTTGAACTTCTTGTGGGCGCGGGCGCAGCATGAACGCGCCTGCAGCGATGATCGCTACAAGGATCATCAGCCATTTACCCCAATTCTTTTTCTTGCTGGTAAGTGGCGAGCTGCGGTCGATGCGTAATTGTTTGAGAGTTGCACCGACGTTGGCGTTGGTGCCGGTGTTAGTGTTGGCATTGGAAGAATTAGTGTCGTTCATGTTGTTTTCAGTAAGGTGAATTGTGAAGCACATGTGAACTGAATTTGATTTTCTTTGAGACGTTTCACTTTTCTTGTTGATGTTTTTTATTGATGGCCCAAGCCGGAAACAAGTGAATAAAAAATAAAAAAAGAAAACGTAAAAAAGAAAATCAAGATATTAAAACTATTCTAATCGAAAACTCTTCACTAATCTCAATTAGTGTTTGCTATGACTAGGCTTGATAATTCCCTCTGTCAAAGTCTGCGCCGTAAATAACTGCGCACAATCTACCTGATCAAAACTATAGTGTTTGCCACAAAAATCACAATTGATATCGAGTTGGTTTAACTCCGCAATCGCGGTACTAACTTCAACTTCACCTAGCATCTTCAGCATGTCACCTACTTTTTCGCGTGTGCAATTGCAGTGGAATTCTGGATGCACGGGTTCAAAAACGCGTAAAGTTTCTTCCCAGAATAAGCGCGTCATCAGGGTTTCTATGTCGGTGCTCAAGAGTTCTTCTTGCTTGAGTGTGCTTCCCAAAATCACAGCGCGATTCCAGGCTTCGGTTTCATCTTCGACACTGCTTTCAGTACCACCATGCTTTGGTAGCTTTTGCAGTAAGAGGCCGCGTGTGACCGTGCCATCAGCTGCTAACCAGAGTTTGGTATCAAGCTGTTCGGAACGCATCATATAATTTTCGATGATGGTAGAAATTGATTCGCCGTCGAGTGGGACGATGCCTTGATAAGCTTGCTGCCCCGGCATTTTGTCGTTTGGATCTAAAGTGATCACGAAACGTCCCTGACCATGGCTATGGACTAAGTCACTTAAAGTCGCATCGTCAGCGATCACGGCGTTGGCTGCAAGTTTAGCAGTGGCACGCAAACGTAATTGTGAATCACATTCAACGACCAATAATTTAATAGGGCCGTCACCGTGGATCTGCATCACCATCGTGCCATTAAACTTCAAATTGGCGCTGAGCAAGGCTGCCGCCGCTAACAGTTCACCTAAGATCGCTTTGACTGCTTGAGGATAGGCTTGATGCGACAAAATTTCTTGCCAGGTGTTTGGCAGTTCGACTAATTCACCGCGAACGCCGGCATGCTCAAACATAAATTTTTGTAGATTGTCTTTCACTGTATTTCCTTGAATTTCTTTAACGATGATGTTAGTAGTGGATTTGAAATTGATGCCGATGATTACTCTGCATCAATCCGTATCGATTCGTTTCAATTGAGTCTTATACTCTTGCGCCCGACGCACATAATTGTGGGTGTTGGCTTGCATGTTGGCGATCGCTTCGTCGCTCAAAGTGCGGATAATTTTGGCAGGTGAGCCAACGATAAGGCTATTATCCGGGAACTCTTTACCTTCCGTGACCAATGCACCTGCACCGACTAAACAATTCTTGCCTATTTTGGCACCGTTGAGTATCACCGCTTGAATGCCAATCAGACTGCCTTCACCGATACTGCAGCCGTGCAACATCGCTTGGTGGCCGACCGTGACATTTTTGCCGACAGTTAAGGGATAGCCGGGATCAGTATGTAATGTGCAAGATTCTTGTAAATTGCTGTTTTCGCCGATATGAATTAATTCATTGTCGCCACGAATGACGGTGCCAAACCAGACACTGGCATATGCGTCAATTTGAACTTTGCCTATGACTTTTGCGCTATCGGTAATGTAGGCGCTGGAATCAATTTCAGGAGAAATGTCGCCTAACTGATAAATAGCCATGATTCTTCCGTAAAATAGAGGGATTAAGTGAGATTAACAATTAGCCGTCATTTTACCGCCCAACGCATGAATTCACCGATACTTAGTACTTTTTCTGATGTCGTTTCAATAAGTTCAAACATTCTTGATTTACGTCAGCTCGCCTTGCATTGGCTGGCTGAATCTGATGCCAGAGCGAAAGCTGCTGGTGTGATCGCGATGCGACAAGCTTGGTTGGCTGGCGATTTGCAACTCGACATGCAAGCAGATTTGTTGGCGTCAATGGCTATCCCCGGACGACCAGATAAACCTGATCTGGTCGCTCCTTTAGAAGTTAAACGTCGTTCGATGGCGACACCTGAAGGGCGCGCCAGCCTGATCCATGCACTTGCGCACATAGAATTTAATGCGATTAATCTGGCTTTGGATGCTGTTTGGCGTTTTCCCAACATGCCGGAAGCATATTACGTCGATTGGCTGCAGGTAGCGCAAGAAGAAGCGTATCACTTTGGTTTGTTGGCCGATCATTTACTGACGCTGAACTATCAATACGGCGATTTTTCTGCGCATAATAGCTTATGGGAGTTAGCCGAAAAGACACAAGCTGACGTATTGGCGCGTATGGCTTTAGTGCCACGTACGATGGAAGCACGCGGCCTAGATGCGACGCCAGCCTTGCGCGCAAAGTTGGCGCAAGTGAAAGACCAAGCCGCTGCGGAGATTTTGGATATTATTTTGCGTGATGAAATTGGTCACGTTGCGATAGGGAATCGCTGGTTCGCCTATCTATGTGAACAACGTCAATTAGAGCCTATCGCTTGCTTTGCTGCATTGGCTACGGAATTTAGAGCACCACAACTACGTGCACCGTTTAATGTACCAGCACGGCTGGCGGCGGGTTTTACCCAAGAAGAATTGCATGCAATGAAAATTGAATAAAAAGGACGAGACTATGCAGCAAGGAAAACTATCAGGACGTGGTGCTGGGCTAAACTTATTTCAGACTAAGTACCGTGCCTGGGGTGTGTTGGCTGTGGTCATGATTTTGTCGTTGAGCCAGACCGCTTGTGGTTTGTTTTCTAAGCCAGCGCCTGCGCCCTTGTCAGAGCAGCGTGTCTTAAAAAAGAAAGTCGTGATGACGGGGTTTGCGGTCAATGTACCGGCTCAGGTACAGGATCTGGACGACGTTGCGCAGGGCTTGCCACGTGAATTATTGAGTCGCTTGGAACGCTCTGGCAATTTCTTGGTACGTCAATCTAAGGATTTGTTGTCCTACGATTTGAAACAAGAGGCACCGTCTGCAAAATTGGTTAAACAAGTCGCAGCAGAAAATGATGCGCAATTTGTGATCTCTGGCGAAATCCGTAATGCTGGTGTGCGCAGCGACAAAAAATATTTTGGATTATGGGAAAGTCGTAGTCGTCACATTGAAATTGAATTGGTGATTTACGATGGTGTGACAGGCGCTTTTTTACAGCGCCACCATTTATATCGCCCAGCAGAAGACGATAGCAAGATCGGTAGAGATATACCATTCGGTAGTGTCGCATTTTATGCAACCAACTATGGTAAGGCCATCGATGCGGTGTTAGAAGAATCAGTCGGCTGGATTAGAAAAGATCTGTCTAGTTTTCCTATGATTGCGAAGATCGTTCAAGTAAACGGTAAGCGTTTGGCATTAGATGTCGGGGTGTCATCGAATCTGGTCGTGGAAGATATGGGACTGGTCGTGTCTGATTTTGATGAATTACCTGTGATCGGCATGAGTTCTTTACAGGCGCGACCGCTGACTTATGGAACGCCACAAGCAAGTATGGGGCGAATCAAAATACAGCAAACGCAATTGCAACTTGCGGTGGGTGAGCTGGAAGGTGAAGCCGTAGTCGGTGCAGTGAAGGTCAAAGTTGGTGACTATGTACGGTTTGATGGCGCCAAACCCTGAAATTGTACTTTGCCATGATGTACGGAAAGATGCATTAAAAAAATATGCTGAGAATTAAAGAAGCCTTGTGAAGAGAAATCTCACAAGGCTTTTTTTGTGTGTTGCAGCAATTTATTCATGATAGGTTATAATAATCGAACGGTCGTACTATTTTTATCTAAAGGTTAACATCATGAAATCCAGCCGTTCTGAATTCGTCGCTCTGCGTGGTTTGAATATGCACGTACGCCATTGGGGTAGTCCCGATGCACCGAAGTTGTTCATGGTGCATGGCTGGATGGATGTCGCCGCATCATTTCAATTTGTGGTGGATCGCCTGGCGCAAGACTGGCATGTGATTGCTCCTGATTGGCGTGGTTTTGGTTTGACTGAATCCCCAGCAGTCGAGAGCTATTGGTTCCCCGATTATGTTGCTGACCTTGATGCGATCTTGCATCATTATTCACCTGAACAACCAGTCAATTTATTAGGCCACAGCATGGGGGGGAATATTGCCATGATTTATGCTGGAGTACGCCCAGAACGCATCACCAAGTTGATTAACCTGGAAGGTTTTGGGATGCCAATGACGCAGGCAAAACAAGCACCAGGGCGTTATCGTAAATGGTTGGATGAATTGCGCGAAGTACCGACTTTGCGTCCGTATGCGAGTGCGGCAGAAGTCGCCGGACGCTTGCAGAAAACTAATCCACGCTTGTCAGATGCACGTGCAACATTCTTGGCGCAGCATTGGGCTAAGGAAAATGCGCAAGGTCAATGGGAATTGTTAGCCGATCCGGCGCATAAAAATTCTAGTCCCTTGCTGTATCACGTCGATGAAGTTTTGCAATGTTGGCAAAACATCGCAGCACCCGTACTTTGGGTCGAGGCCAATGATACTGACATCTGGCGCATGATAGGTTCGAAAGAAGAAGCTCGTGTAGAGATAGATCGACGCATGAAGTTTATACCGAACATGCAAACTAAAGTCGTGATGGATGCCGGTCACATGCTGCATCACGATCAGCCTGAAGAATTGGCTGTGATGTTAGAAGCGTTTTTGAAAACGCATTGAGTAAATAGGTAATTAAATAATAGGACTTATCGTTGAGGTTGTTTGCAAGGCGCAATCGTATTGGCGTCAAGAATAAATGAGGTCAAGTAGATACTGTTATCCGAGTCAAGCAGAATGCAAGCTTGAATCGAAAGGCTTGCCGGATTTTAGTACGCCAAATGCGACATGAATGAGTTTTCTCATCATGGCACCAATAATGACCATGGGAGGTT